>DASSGF010000001.1:0-7573 GCA_035693565.1 Rhizomicrobium sp.
GGCTCTGTATCCAGATCATCCAGTTCGGGGCTTGTCACGAGTTCTACGGTCATTTTGCCGGCCCTTACCGAAGGCCGAAAAACGAAAGGATGGCCATGATCACGACGATCAGGCCAATGAGATAGATCAAACCATTCATAACGTCCTCCTTCGCCCTGCGACCCTATCAATCGCAGGGAGTGACGAAGGTTCCCGGAAATCCTGTGATCCCGTTTGCTGGCGGCGGAACCGATGAGGGCTGCGAGAGGGAACGAGTTGATCAATATCAATTTCCAAATGCAAATGACGTCGCTCTTCAAGCATGCCTCCGCTATCCCGCGGCGCGGATCGCCCGAGTTTTGCAAGTTCGTTTGCCTCTCTGAGAACAGAGGGCGCAGGGAAAGCCGGGTGCCCAACGCACCCGCAGCCTCGCGTGCGAAATTAAACAAAGCACACGAGCGTAGTCACCACAGGTACACCGGAGTAGACCCGGCCTTCCCTGCGCAATGGTTTTACGGCTTACTTCGCGCTCTCCCCGGTGACCAGGCTTTGTTGCCACCGTCGCCTGCGCTTCTTCTCGCAGACTTGACGCCAACCCTGGGGCGTCAGAACGACACGACTTGGCCGTACGCATCAGCATCATTCGTCGGGCTTGCTATTGCTCACCTCTGACGCTGCCGCGTCCATCGCATCCCGCACCCAACGTCCGTGACGATCGCGAAACGCCCCTCTTGTGGGCACGGGACACCCTGGATATGCCTCTGATTTGGGTTGGGCGAAAACAGAAATATTTTTGCAAAAGGGGCTTGACACGATTTCTGATAATCCGAAGTGATTTGCCCGTCGCGTTGATTTGCCGCAGCCGAAATGGGCGGATTTGATTTGCCATGGCGGGCAAATCAGTCGGGCGGATTGCGCTTCCGGCAATTCGCCCTACGACCTTCGGGCACAATGATGGGTTTCGCTCCCGCCTTCTCGTTAAGAAGGGCGGACAAGTCGCTCCACCCATCCTGTGCGCTATCGAGGCAGAGCGGGACTGTAGCGTCATGGAGCGTGGTGTGCTCCGCGCATTCACATCACGAATGAACGTGTTTCTTCAACCGAAACGCCAGCGCGACGAGCAGCACGCCTATGATTATGGCATAGGTGCCGATTACCCAGATCAGCGCCAGCGCGCCGGCACCCGGAGCCACCATCACGCCGATACCAAACAGCACCGATATTATGCCACCCAGAATCAGCAGCCACTCGTTGTCGATCTCCTTGCGCAACTGGATCGCGCCGATGATCTGAAACACCCCCGTCGCGATCGCCCAGCCGGCAATGAAAAACAGAAGCACGAGCGCGCTGAGGCCAGGCATCAGGAACGTCAGCAGCCCTGCCGCGATCCCAAGCAGACCGACAATAGCCAGCCACCAGCGTGGCCCCGGCGCGCCACCGGTAATGGCAGCAATGATTGCGAGCACACCGTCAACCAGCGCAAACGCGCCGTAGAACAGAATTAACGTCAAAAGCGTTACGCCAGGCCAAGCAAAGGCGAGCACACCGAAGATGATCGCCGCGATGCCGCGCAACAACAGCAACCACCAGTTTTTTAGCCAGCGCATGCACCATGGCCGACCCGAGGCCAATTGCGGGTCGCCGGTCAGGTTGTATCGTGGTCATGGACACCCCTCCCGAATGGTTGGAAAGCGATCATCAAGGGTAATCCGCAATCGCCCAAATGCAAACGTGGCTTCCGCCGGCAAACAGCGAGCCTCAGGACCGCCGTAATGCTTGAGAACGCAGGCCCCTCGCTATCGATTGCCGCGCGCTAAAGCCCGCTGCCAACTTTGGCCGGTATGCTTTTTCGGCTTTGGCGATGCCGCCTGCGCCGTTGCCGGGGCGCTGCCACCGGCCGACGCCGATGCCACCGGCGCCTCACCCGTAACCCGTTCCTGCCTGACTTCGCGGCGCGGCCAGGCAAAATCATCGGCGCGACCGGCCGGCGCCGACAAAGGCTCACCTTTGACCATAACCCGCGCGGCCAGCGGATCGCTCGCCGCCGGCCGCGACCCCGCACCGCCGACCAGTTGATCGGTGCCGGCCGAGGATGCCACCAGCGGCACGATCGGTCCCGCCAGCGGACGCGGCGCCGGCTGACCCGGCCGCGCATTGGTGTCGGGCGTTGCCGGTTCGGTCGGCAGCGCAATCGGCGCGGAACGCGCAGCCAATAACCGGTTGATCTCGCGTTCGACATAGTGTGCAAGCTTGCGCGCGCCGGCCCTGGTGAAGTACACGCCGTCGTAAGAGCGCAGCCGGCGGGTCTGGCCTTCGAAATCGGGACCTTGCTGCAGAAAGCGGCCGGCTTCATCGACAAAGCCGTCCCATACATCGACATAGCTGATGCCGGCCTTGCCGGCGGCATCGCGATAGAGCGAATTCAAAAACAGCGTGTCGGCGGTCGCCTTGGGGCCACGTACCACCGGCAGACCGACCCACAGCACGGGTACGCCCTTGGATTTCAGGACGCCGACCATCTCGTCGATCTTCTTCCTGTAGAGCTCGACCCAGCGTTCCTCGCGAAACTCATAGAGGCCCCCCGGCGAGCGCACGCTCTTCCCCGGCGTGATGGCCGGTGGCGCATCGCTGCTGTTGGCATCGCCCGGCGACAATTCGGCATCTGCCGCCTTGTCATCCGGCTTTGCGGCGGTATCGGTTGCGCCGTCGGGCCTGGCGGCGGATTTTGCATCCGCAGGCTTGCCATCCGGTTTGGCCTTGGCGTCCTTCTTGTCGCTCTTCTTGTCCGCCGATTTAGTGTCGGCTTTCTCGACCACCGGCTCGCGGATCGCGACACGGTCGTCGAGCCCGAGCATGACGACGATGGCGTCGGCTTTCTCGGCAGCAAGAATGCCTTTGGCGGCGGCGGCCCAGTCGGCCGGATCGCCCTTGGGTTGATATTTGATCAGGCCCGAGACGGTCTTGTGCCTGCGGATCACGCCGATGTCGGGTTGTTCGGCATAGGCGTCTTCAAGACCATAGGCGAGCCAGTCCGCCATGGCATCGCCGAGCACGAGAATGCGGCGCTCGGTTGCGGTCTCGCGTTTCTCGGGTGGCGGTGCCTTTGAAAAATCCTCGCGCTCGGGCGGTGCCGCTTGCCGCCGCCGCTCGAAACGAGGCTGGGGCGCCTGTTGCGGGCCAAAATTGTCATTGCCAAACCAGCCGCCACCGCCGCCCCAGCCGCCGCCCCCCCAGCCGCCACCGCCCCAGCTGCCACCGCCCCAGCCGCCACCGCGTTGCGGCTGCGGCCGCTGCTGGTATCCGCCGTAATTGAAGAACTGCGCCGAGCTGGGTCCGACAAGGCCGAGCAACATCCCCGCCGCGACCGCCAGCGCAATCAGCAGGCCGCTTTCGGAAAAGATGCCCAGCTTTTTCGGTTTGTCGAACATGCTCCTGGAACGCCCAACACGGAGAGCCTGCCTCGACCCAAGCTAGCACTAACGCTCTTTGACGAGTCTCAGATAACCGTGAAGTGTGTTGCCCGTCAGCGCGGACCGACAGAGGTAGCGGGCAGGCCAGCGCGGCGAGACGGCCAAAGCCGGGATCATCAGAGCGTCGGCACCGGCTTGCGCGTCGGGGTGGTGGCCGTCGGCCGCGGCGGCGGCGCTGCAGCCGGCCGTGGCGGAGGCGCTGGTGTCCTGGGCCGCAGGTTCGGCTCAGAAGCCTTGACCTCGGAAGTCTTGGCCTCGGAAGTCTTGGCAATGGTGCGCGCCATTTGTTCCTGACTCACCCTGAGCAGATCGACAGCGTTCACATGGTCGCGGGCCATTCGTTCCTGGCTGGCCTTGAGCTGCTCGATTGCTTGCCCCAGGGTTGCGAGATCGCGCGCCATCGACTGGAGCAATTGCGTCAAGTCGGGTGGCAGCGCGGCGACGGTCGGCGCGGCGCCTTCCGGTGCGGTCTGAGCCATCGGTGCCGGTTGTGGAGGTGCGGCCTGCGCCGCGGCAGCCTGAACGGCAGGTCGGCCCGGCTCTACGGGAAGCTCCGGTTTTTGCAGCGGCAGCGATGAAATCAGAACGAGCTGCGGCGCCCAGTTGGGGATGATCTGCCTGGCCGCATCGCCATAGGGCGAGTGCCAGGCGATGGCGGCGACGCCGATGCACGCCGCCAGCGTGAAGCCGATGAAGCCGCGTACCGCCCGCCCGCCCAGCGACGGCCGCTTGCGCGGGACAGCACGGCGCGCGGCCTGCTCCAGCTTGGAAAGCTGTTCCTCGGCGCGCGCGATCTCTTCACCGGCGCGCGTGATCTGGTCGTAAGCGTGCGCGAGCTCTTGGTCCGCGCGCGCGACCAGGACGTTAGGCGGATCGGCTTGTTTCGGGTTCAGCGTGGTATCCATTAGCGCTCCCCACCCAATCCAAAGTCCTGCATCAGGACGGCCCCGCGGATTTACGCCAGAGCATGATCTGGAAAAGTGGGAACCGGTTTTCCGAAAAGATCATGCTCAAACAAAGAGATGAGATCATGATCCGATTCAATCTAATCGGATCAATGATTCGGTCGGCAACGTCCTGCCCACACTTCATACCGGTTTGACCAAAGCAAGGCTGTGCCATGGAAAGTATGGGGCCTCTGGCGGCGACCGCCCTATGGAAACCCGCCGAAACGGAAGTTGAGGCCGGCGCGCACCACGCTCTTGGTCTCCTTGATATCGACGAATGCCGGGCCCAACCCGGCCAGTTGCGGCGTGAAGCCAATCTGGCGCGTGCCGAAATCGTAATAATTATATTCGACGAAGCCGGACAGGAGGTTGGTGAAGGCATACTCACCGCCGACACCGATGGTCCATCCCGACCGCGTCTCCCGCGCCGTATAGGCGGTCCCGATGACGATGGTCGTCGCCCAATAATCGTCGCGCTCCCAGGCGCCGCCGCCCTTGACGTAGCCGAGCCAGCGATCCCAGGCGTAGCCGATGCGACCGGTGGCGGTCGCCAGCGACTTGACCTTGCTGTGATAGGCCACGCCGACCTCGCGGGCGCTGTCATGGCTGCCCTCGGCATCGGTCCAGGCATAGTCGCCCTGGATACCGATCACAAAGCCGCCGGCAAATTGATAATCGCAACCGGCCTGCACGCCGCCAAGCCAGCTATTCGCCTCATGTCCGCCGAGCGACTGGCCGAAAAAATCGCCGCCGGGCGTCCGGACAATCCAGTCCTTCTGCCTGGCCCACAGGCTGCCCGCATGGCCGCCGACGTAGCAGCCGGTCCAGCTCCAGACCGGGACGGCCGGCGGCAGCACCTTATGGAGCGGAGCTCGCATGTCGGCCGCGGCCGCCGGTGACACCAGCGTCATCAGCACGGCTGTTCCGAGAAGGAATTTCCGCATGATCGCGCCCCCGCGTGATGATGCGGGGCAGTATGCAACGAAGTGGCGTGAAATGCTGTAACTGACCAGCCACAGCGCGCGGCAGTCGGGTCGAACGCGAAAGGATTTATGCGCCGATCACGTGATTGGTGATATATACCGCACCGTCAAAAATTGCGGCTCCTGAAGAATTACTGTTTCTGAAGTTTCGTGATCGTTTTGACCCCGCCCGTTTCGTTAACGGAAAAGCTGACCTTGTCGCCAGCATGCCAGGTGTCCAATGACAGGCCGTCCTGGGCCTTGAACTCTTCGGCAGCCCCGCCGGTATTCGCTCCAACTGTACCATCTTGCGTCTGTCGAATCGCGAGGGTGCGATTGATGCGGTCAACTTTGGTAAGCGTTCCCGTAAGCGCTTGTTGGGCCAAAGCCGCCGAGCCGATGGCGGTGAGGGCCGCAGTGCCAGCCAGAATGATCGTTGCGATTTTCATGGCAATCTCCTGCTTTGTGAGGCATGCGCGATAAGCCGCGATAGCCGGATTGGTTCCTTCGGAGGAACCCATGAAGGCATGCAGAAAGCGACCGCCTGACGGCGGGCTTTCCAAAACTCAATCCGGTCGGCGCCGGACAACAGATGAACTGTCCCGATCATTGAAACTTGATCATATCAGTGCTGGTCAGCGTGACCTTGTAAACGATCGAATTCGCCAAAGTGTAAGCTGCAATCTGATCCTCATAGGCGTTATTTCCCGCCATTCCGTTTACCGGCACGACTACGTTAAAACCACGCAAAGCGGCCAGGACAGACGTGAAGAGGACGCCGTTATGCGGCGTGGTGCCAACCACAACGAGGGTCGTGATCCCCTTGTCCTTCAGGATCTTTTGCAGGCCGGTATCCTTATCGCCGACCATGAACTTGTCGACAAAAGCCGTCACAACCGGCTCGTCACCTTTCGGCGCAAGCGCTGGAACGTAATCAGCAATGACCGGATTGGGGAAAGTCGCCGGTGATGGACTGGGGAACAGGCTGTAGATCACGGTGGCACCGCTCGCGCGTGCAGCGGCGAGCAATTTTTCAATGTTCGGAATGGCGGCGACACAACGCGGACGTCTCTGCTCGTTGCAAGTCTGCTTGATCATGTCAACCACAAGAACAGCGGCGGTCTTCGGATCAAGTGTAGCACTTTTGAGCTCTGGCGGTGATGGCGCCTTTACGCTTGCCCATTCATCGATGATGGTCTCGGCAGTCGACGGCGCCGCATAACTCAAGACTGCCGCAAGTGCAGCGAGCGGCAACAGATGTATCTTGAACATGGTTTTCCCCCGGGCTGTTTTTTGCCCCAGAGGATCAAGAATTGCCGAAGCCGTCAACCATAAGGCCTCTCACGATCAGCAAACACGCTTCCGTCCAACATGTCGGTTCTGGGTCTTGGCTGTGTGAAAACGCGAAGACGCTCAATCGCGATAGAAGAAGTTATTCGTCCAAGACCGTTTTAGTCGCCCAACGCGCAAGCGGATTCAACTTGGAGATCGAACTGAAAAATATCATTCTTTGTCGCGTTTCGATTTTTGAGTTTTCACACAGCCAGGGTCAGTCGCGGTGGCTCTCGCAATGCACACTGGACGTTGCGGCGCCGGCCTAACCGCGCTTCGCCACCCGCCTCCGCACCCTTCGGACCCTTATTCAATCACTACATCGGCGCGGGCAAGTAACGTTGCCGGCACAGAGAGGCCGAGTATCTTGGCGGTCTTGAGGTTGATCGCAAACTCGAATTTGGTCGGTGCCTGAACCGGAAGATCGTTTGGTTTGGCGCCTCTGAGGATGCGGTCAATGTAGGAGGCGGCCCGGGCATATTGATCAGCTAAATCGGGTCCATATGACAGGAGCCCGCCCTCCCTGACGAAAAATGCATTGTTGTACACGACAGGTAACCGCTCTCGCGCGGCCGATGCGATAAGATGTGACCGATGGACCGTAAAGAGCGCTTGAGGCGGAACGATAATGCTGCCATTGGAAGCTCGCGCGATGACTTCGATTGCGGCATCGATCTCCGCTTCGTTGCGAACCAATGCTTGTTGCGGCGCGATCCCGTGGTCGCGCGCCGCGCCCTCAATCGATCGCCACCATTGTGGACTAGTGACATTCGACGGATCCTCAAATACTGCCACCCGTTTCGTGTTCGGGGCGGTTTCCTTCAGCAACTCGACAAATTTCCCGCCGACCGAGAACTCCATGAACATGAACCCCGTGATGTTC
>DASSGF010000002.1:0-1985 GCA_035693565.1 Rhizomicrobium sp.
GGCGAACAGAACTCCCCAAACCACTTCTGTCGATTTGGGGAAACTGTCAAAAATCGAAAGGAAATCAAAATGAAGGGAAGATCACTGGCGCTCCCTAGGGGAATCGAACCCCTGTTTCAGCCTTGAGAGGGCCGCGTCCTAACCGCTAGACGAAGGGAGCGTGGGCTCAGGCAATAGCCTTGAAATCCGCTGGCTGCAAGCCGGGTTTGGTCAGGGCTCGCTAACGAATTTCAGCCGGCCGCTGGGCTTTAGCGTATGAGCGTCGAAGGTGCGGATTTCGGTTACACCGCCCACGTCCAGTGTCACCACCAGCCGGTCGCCGGCTACTCCGGTGGAGACGATGCGGGCGCCTTTCGGCAGCATCAAAGTGATATCGGTGACAGCAGCGCTTCCCTCGGTGCGGAACAGACGATAGCCGACGGCAATCAGAACCGCAGCGATCGCCAGCGCGGTAGTGAGGCCGGCAATCAGCATCATGCGCCGCACCCGCGCCAGCAATGCTGCCTGCTCTTGGGTAGGTTCGGGTGCAACGGTTTCGGTCATGCAAGGCACTCAATAATTTGCGCGTATTCTATTGGCAAAACCGCTATTCAGTTTGCGGAACAGGCATTGAGAACAAGGCTCATCTTTGCAACACGGCTCATCTTCAAATGGCGCTCAGAGGCTTCAGGTCACCGTTGCGGGCGATGAGGGATCGATCCGGCTCGACCGCGTCCTTGCGCTGCGCGTTGCGGAGCTGTCGCGCTCGCGGCTGAAAGCGTTGATCCTTGCCGGCCAGGTCAGCATCAAGGGCGCCCCCATCCGCGACCCCGCTTATCATGTCGCCGCCGGCGATACGATCACAATCGACGTGCCGGAAGCGGCCGCCGCCGAGCCCACCGGTGAAAATATCGCGCTCGATATCGTCTATGAGGATGACGACATCATCGTCATCGACAAGCCCAAGGGCCTGGTGGTCCATCCGGCCGCGGGCCACGAGACCGGCACGCTGGTCAACGCGCTGATCGCTCATTGCGGCGCAAGCCTTTCGGGGATCGGCGGCGTCAAGCGCCCGGGCATCGTGCACCGGCTCGACAAGGACACCACCGGGCTGATGGTGGCGGCGAAAAACGACCGCGCCCATCAATCGCTGACCGAGCAATTCGCCGACCACGGCCGCACCGGAGACCTGCGGCGTGGCTATCTGGCCTTCGTCTGGGGCGTGCCCAACCGCCAGCGCGGCACCGTGGACGCGCCGATCGACCGGCATCCCCATGCCCGCGAGAAAATGGCGGTACGCGATTCCGGCCGCGAGGCGGTTACCCACTGGGAGATCCAGGAATCCTTCACCGGCCGCGACGGCAAGCCGGCCGCGGCGCTTTTGGCCTGTCAGCTCGAGACCGGGCGCACCCACCAGATCCGGGTGCATCTGGCCCATATCGGCCACCCCCTGATGGGGGATGCCGTCTATGGCCCGCACTTCAAAACCAAGGCCAGCCATCTCGGCCCCCGGAGCCAGAAAGCACTCGCCGCCCTCGGGCGCCAAGCGCTGCACGCATATCTCCTGGCGCTAAAACACCCCAAAACCGGAGCGATTTTGCAGTGGATTTCGGATTTGCCCGCCGATCTCACCCTACTAAGGGATAGCCTCCGGGCGACGCAATGACGCAGGGAATTTGGAAAAGCGCTGCTATGCCAATATGTTATGCCAGCCACACGGGGACGTGACGCTCGCTATCCTTCCAAATGCCCCTCGATTTAGTGTATGTTGCACCTGCGTTGAATGTCCAACGCGGAACATCGCAGCTCGACTGGCTTTAACAAAGCGGCCGTCTGCCGGGCCCGCCGCTATCGGGGGCCTGAACCACTGGAGGGCGCTTAATGGCCCGTACAGCTACCTTGCCGGTTCTCAACGGAGAATCCGGCCTTTCCCGATACCTCGCCGAGATCCGCAAATTTCCGATGCTGGAACCCCAGCAGGAATACATGCTCGCCAAACGCTGGCG
>DASSGF010000003.1:0-1550 GCA_035693565.1 Rhizomicrobium sp.
CACAAGCCGGCGGACAGTCAACCCACTGGACCAACTGCTAAAGATGAGCAAGAAAATTGGGAGTCGGGGCTTCCATGAGGCCGCTTTTCTGGCTGGAGTAGGATTGACGGTAGTGTCGTGAAGGTGGTGGAAAAAGCGGAAAAGCGTCAAGATCCGGCGAGTTGAGCCACAACTCAAGCCCGCATGGAAGCGGGTGCCGGAGGATGACGCCATGGAGATGGATAGCAGGAGTGGAGAGGCAGGAAAAGGTGCACTGGAGGAACTGATGCGGGAGCGCATCCGGGCCACCATTGAGGCGATCGTGGATGAGGAGTTGGAGGCTGCGTTGGGCGCGGGGCGATCGGCGCGGGTGGGCTCGGTGCGCGCGGGTTATCGGCACGGGAAGCGGGAGCGAACGCTGAGCACCAGCCTGGGAGCGACGACGATTGCAATGCCGCGGGCACGGTTGGAGGACGCTGACGGAAAGAGCCGGGAATGGCGCAGCCGGATGATTCCGCGCTACCAGCGGCGGACCGAGCGGGTGGATGAAGCGATCCTGGGGGTGTACCTGAGCGGGACCAACACCCGCCGGCTGCGCGGCGCACTGTCGCCCTTGCTGCGCGGAGCGCCATTATCCAAGGACGCGGTATCACGCCTGGTGGGGCGGCTGCGGGAAGATTTCGCAGCGTGGGCCCAACGCGACCTGAGCGAGCTGAAGGTCCGGTATATCTTCCTGGATGGGTGGTATCCGCGGGTGCGGATCGGGAAGAAGCGGGTGCGCGTGCCGGTGCTGGTCACGCTGGGCGTGTGCGCCAATGGTCAACGCGTGGTGCTCGATCTGCGGTTGTCGGGGGTGGAGAGCGAGCAGGCCTGGCTGGACGCGGTGCGGGCGCTGGCCGGGCGCAACCTGGGGACCCCGGAGTTGGCGGTGATTGACGGCAATCCGGGCTTGAGAGCGGCGCTTAAAATGCAATGGCCGGGGATCGCGATTCAGCGCTGCACTAATCACAAACTGTGGAACCTGCTGGCCAAGGCGCCCGCCCATTTGCGCGAAGAGTTGGCCGAGGACTACCGGCGCATGATCTATGCGGACAGCCACCAGGCGGTAGAGAAGGCTCGCGCGGGATTTGTGCGTAAGTGGAAGCTACGCTCGCAGGCGGTTTTTGCCAGCTTCGAGGAGGCCGGCGACGAACTCTTCACTTTCACCACTTTCCCGATCTCGCAGTGGAAGGCGCTGCGCACCACCAACGCGCTGGAGCGCATCAACGAGGAATTTCGCCGGCGAACCAAAACCCAGGCTTCGCTTCCCAGCGAAGAGGCGGTCCTCTTCCTGCTCTTCGGACTACTGCGCAGCGGCCAGGTCACCCTGCGCCGTCTGGTCGGCTGGCGCGATATCGATAATAGCAACTCGCGGGCACAGGCCGCATAGGGAACTAACACTAAACCGCTCAATCGCCGTGTCCTGATGCTAAATGCTTTTCCACCAATTGACAGACACCAGCCGGCTGGTAGCCAATCGCCGGATTGAGGTCTCTCTCCGAAGCAGGCCACGAATTGTTGGCCCGACCTAA
>DASSGF010000004.1:0-2694 GCA_035693565.1 Rhizomicrobium sp.
TGCCGGGTAGCCTCGGTGCATTGCTGCACCGAGGCCCCCTCAGGACCGCGCATGCACGTTCCCGCGCACGCGGCCCAGGCAAGCCGCTAGGGCGGTTCAGTTGGTCTGCTGCATTACGGTGTTTCTCGCCGTCCGGGGCTGGTTTCTGCTCCGGTGGCAGGTGTCGTGTACGAGGTGTGTTCGGTTGCTGCGCGCGGCGCTGGGCGTGTCGTGGTGGACCAGGTAGTCCGCCTTGATCGCCTTCCTGGTGACCTGAAGGAACCAGCGTTCCCAGCCCTCAGGGGACTGCGGAGGCTGGTCGCGGGTCAGCAGGTTCTCCCCGCATAGGCTGCACCGCCCGTCCTGCCTGGACAGCAGGCGCACGGTGTAGGAGTCCAGCGGGGGTTTCACCTTCTGGCGGCGTTGCGCCCAGTATCTGGCCTGGGCGGGGTCATCGGGTGATGCCCCGCTTTTGACCAGGGTGTGCCGCACGATGTCGGTCCAGGCTGGTTTCGGCAGGTAGGCGCCGGTGTCCCGGTCGCCGAATACCCATCGGTCGTTCCTGAACTTATTGAACTTCCCGAAGTACCGGCCGGTAATCCAGCGTTTCGGCTTGTTCGGGTGGCTCCAGCACGCCCACTTGTAGGTGAGTTTCCACAGGTAATCGGTCAGGGCAGCGAACACCCTGGCCGACACCACGGTCCGGTAGTAGGCGACCCAGCCCCGTGTGATCGGGACAATCTTCGCCAGTACCGCTGCGATGTTGGCCCCGCGGAGCGCACGGAACTCCTTCGCAAGCCTCTCCCGGAACCTCTTGATGGCCGTGGCGCTCGGTTTGATCAGCAGCTTGCCGTTGTGGTAGAGGCGGAGATTGAATCCGAGGAAATCAAACCCCTCAGTAACGGGGACGATCCGGGTTTTGGCTTCGTTAAAAGCCAGCCCTCTCGGCTCCAGCCACTCGGCCAGCCGTGCCCGGACCTGCTCGGCCTGCTGCCTGGAATGACAGCATACGACCAGGTCATCGGCGTACCTGATAAGCGCCGGGCAGCCGTCCTTTACCGTTCCGGCATGAATGCCGCCCCGGTATCGGACGCCTGCGGCCTCCTCCAGCCCGTGCAATGCGATATTCAACAGCAAAGGCGAAATAATACCGCCCTGGGGAGTTCCCTCCCCGGTCGGCGCGAACCCTTTCCCAGCCTCGAAGATCCCTGCCTTCAGCCACCCGGCGATCATATCCCTCGCGGGGAAACCGCCGAGCATTTCCAGCAAGTGCCCGTGACTGATCCTGTCGAACGCGCCTGCCAGATCAGCATCAAGAATCCACACCCGCCTGGATTTCCCGCACAAGGTGCTGAACAACGACTCTATCGCGTCATGGCAGCCGCGGCCCGGCCGGAACCCATAAGACCTGGGCTCGAACCGGGCCTCCCACTCGGGCTCCAGCGCATTACGTACCCGCGCCTGATGGCACCGATCCGAAAGAACCGGAATTCCGAGCGGCCGCATTTTTGCCTTATCACTGGCTTTCGGTACATACACCCGCCGGACCGGGGACGGCCGGTGCGAGCCGATGCTGGCGTGCACGCGCACCGCCATCTCGGCCCTGGCCTGGCTGGTCAGCGCGACCCGCCCGTCGATTCCCGCGGTCCTGCGGCCCGTGTTACGCTGCGTCACCTGCCGCACGCTGACTAGCGTGTTGCTCCAGCTCCGCAGCGCGAGCTTCTGCAGGTTCCTGGCCAGCGGCCAGTCACCCGCCTGCACCGCCTTGAAAACCCGCCCGCGCAGCCGCCGTACCTGCTCCTCATGGAACCGCCAGTCCACACAATCCCAGGCGCCACCATCGAACGAGGGCAGGCCCTCAGGTCCGTTCACCGAAGTGTCCAACTTGCCCGTCAGTTCCGGCATTTACGCTCGCTTCGTCTCAAAGGCTCACCTGCCCACGTCAGCGCCCTTGCGGGCCCGAGCATCAAGCTCGCTATCCGGCCAGTTATACGGGGCACCGTCCGGGAGGAGACCCGGCCCTGCGGCACCCGCCTTCCTGCTGCCTTTCGGCCGCCGGCATTCGCTTCCTGGGCACCCTGTCCCGCCAGGGGCTTCCGCCCCTCTTACGATCGGCCTACCGACCGGCCTGCACCTACCCGTGCCTGCCGGGCGGACCCTGGCGAGGTTTCCACGTTCCGCACGCATGAGACCCGGACCGGGCCGGGCGCCCTCTATACCCCGGGGACGGCGGTGTTCGCTGGCCGTCGACCTGTCCGCGGCCGCCGCCTGCCGCCTCTCAACGGCCGGCCCCTAGCACCCCGGTACAACGACCCAACCCGGGATGTATCAGTGACGAAGCATCAGCAAGGGTTCCCTGACAGTCGCCCTGTTCCGGTCCTTCCCCTCACCTGTGACCGCCATGGCTGGGACGGCGGCCCTTGGGCTTTCCCGTGAGCTCCGCACCCAGCCGATCAGGAACCGGCCACGCACGTCACGGCGGGGACAGGTCGAACACAGACCTGTAGCTATATCACCGGCATCAAGCCGACCTCCTCGACAAGCTCACTCACAACGTGCGACCTCGTGTCGCAACAGATTCCTGATCCGCGACCGCGACCGCAAGTTCACCTCCGTGTTCGATGAAGTGTTCGCTGGCAGCGGTATGCGGATCATCAAGACTCCGGTCCGCTCCCCCAGGGCGAACTCATTCGCGGAACGTTATGCGGGGACGCT
>DASSGF010000005.1:0-1253 GCA_035693565.1 Rhizomicrobium sp.
GCGGCTTGAGGCGGGAGAAGCGGTGTTGCCTTTGGCCCGGAAGCTGGGCGTTTCGCGCAAGCTTCTGCATGACTGGCGCAAAGCTTGGAAGCTGCATGGGCCGGCGGGATTGAACCGCAAGCGCGGGCCCAAACCGGGCCCCCGCAAGTTACGCCCGTTGGCCGAACCAGCGGCAAAGGGCAGTGGCGGCGAATTGGCCCAGGCGCGCGCGAAGATTGCCGAACTTGAACGCAAGATCGGACAACAGGCGCTCGATATCGATTTTTTTCACAAAGCCTTGCGCGCCTTGGACGCGGCGGATCGGCAAGGCTCCATCGCGCCCGCCTCACGGAAGTCATCGAAGCCATGATCGCATCTGGCGCCGGCAACGTTGACGTTCAACATCTCTGCAAACTCGCCGGCGTTTCCCGCGCGAGTTATTATCGCCGCTTCGAGGCTCATGCCCCGCGCGAAGCCGATGTCGAACTGACAAGCCATATCCAGTTGCTCAGCCTGCGCCACCGGTTCTACGGTTACAGGCGTATCACGGCCGTGCTCAGGCGTTCGGGCCTGGTTGTAAATGCCAAGCGGGTTCAGCGGCTTATGCGCGAGGACAACCTGATCGCCCTGCGCCGCAAGCCTTTCGCACCCCCCACCTCGGACAGCCGTCACGGCTTTCTCATCGTGCCGAATCTGTTGCGTGGCCTGGTGCCTTCCGGGCTGGATCAGATCTGGGTGGCCGACATCACTTACATTCGCCTGCGCGAAGCCTTCGCCTATCTCGCCGTCATTCTCGACGGATTCTCGCGTAAGGTGGTGGGCTGGGCTTTAGCTCCCGATCTGGACGCCTCGCTCGCAGTCGAAGCGCTGGACCGCGCGCTTGCCGATCGCAAGCCCAAGCCTGCCAGTCTCATTCATCATTCAGATCGCGGCGTGCAATACGCCTCGACCGAATATCGCCAGCGCCTCGCCGGTCACGACATCACCGTCAGCATGAGCAGGCCCGGCAATCCCTACGACAATGCCAAAGCCGAAAGCTTCATGAAGACCCTCAAAACCGAAGAGGTCGATGGGCGCCGCTTCAAGGATATC
The DNA here is from genome assembly GCA_035693565.1 of Rhizomicrobium sp. Lineage (GTDB taxonomy): Bacteria > Pseudomonadota > Alphaproteobacteria > Micropepsales > Micropepsaceae > Rhizomicrobium. The sequence continues at coordinate 1,072 of DASSGF010000005.1, forward strand.
GAAACTGCAAGGCGCTCCATCGCCGTCTTCATCGACACCGTCTACAACACCGAGCGCCTCCACTCCGCCCTCGGTTACTGCCCGCCACTTGAATTCGAAACCAACTTCGCGCTAGCCCTAAACCCACAATGAAACACCCTGTCACAGAAATTACCGTGTCTCACTTACGGGGTGCAGTCCAG
>DASSGF010000006.1:0-2065 GCA_035693565.1 Rhizomicrobium sp.
AGGATGCCGGGCGGCGGTGCGATCTCGAGGCGGGTATGGCCAAGCTGCTGGCGGCTCGAATCGCCTGGAGCTCGGCCGACAATGCGCTCCAGATCCATGGCGGCAACGGCTTTGCCCTTGAATATCAGGTCAGCCGGGTGCTGTGCGATGCCCGCATCCTCAATATTTTCGAGGGCGCCGCCGAGATTCAGGCCCAGGTCATCGCCCGCCGGCTGCTCGACGAGCGCCCCTAGGGTACGATGAACTGAGGTTGATGCATGCCATCCTTTCATCCCTCATGGCCGGCCCCCGAGCCGGCCATCCAGCGGATGGTGCAGAAAAGACTGGATGGCCGGGTCATGTGTGGATGGCCCCCTCCTTGCAAGGGTTTTGTGACTGTGACAGCGAAACGGTCGCTTGCGGTCATGTGTCCGGCCTGGTTGCGCGGCTGGATAGCCGCAGGCCTTGATGGGAACCGTGGATCGAGGCCTGATCAAGCCCGCGGGGTCGTGATGCCCCTTGACCCGACGAAGGGTGTCCTCGATCCGTCGTTCGACCGACGATGCCATCATCCTCCTTCACCCTCGCAAGATCGCCCGGCCCTCCCCGGCGCCGCCCTTTCAGGGTTGCGCCGGCGCGGCCCGGAAATCCTCCTGGCGCATCATCAGTGCCCAGGCGATGCGCGCCATCTTGTTGGCCAGGGCGACCGCCACCACCTTGGGCCGCTTGCGCGCCACAAGCTTCATCAGCCAGGGATCGCGGCGGCCTCGTTGACTGATCATCACCGCCATGGCGCCATTGACCAACAACCGCCGCAAATAGCCGTTGCCGCGTTTGCTGATCGGCCCCAGGCGCACCTTGCCGCCGGTGCCTTCCTGGCGTGGCACAAGCCCCAGCGAGGCGGCAAAGTCGCGGCCGCTGCGGAATTGCCTCGGATCGGCGACCATTGCCGCCATCGCGCTCGCCAGGATCGGACCAAAGCCGGGGGCGGTGATCAGATGCCGGCAGGTCTTGCTGGCGCGACCCCAGGCAACGATCTCCTTCTCGACCGCCGCCAGCTGCTGCTCGAGGCTTTCGAGGTTTGTGGCGAGCGCGAGAAGTCCGGCCGGGAGCGGCGCCGGAATGTCAAGCCCAGCGCCATCGGCGAGCTTCGCCTTAAGCGGACCGACATGGTGCGGCCCTTGTGGAACAACGATGCCGAACTCGGCCATCAGGCCACGCAGCGTATTGATGGTCATGGTGCGCTGTTTGACCAGCAGCTCGCGCACCTTGTGAAGGCCGCCCGCCGCCTGTTGCGCCGCCGTCTTCAGCACCACAAACCGCATCGATGGCCGGCTCACCGCCTCGCAGATCGCCGCCGCATCGGCGGCGTCGTTCTTGTTCCGCCGCACATAGGCCTTGACGTAAGCCGGCGGAATCAACCGCACCTCATGACCGAGAGCCTTGAGCTCGCGTCCCCAGTAATGCGCCGTCGCACACGCCTCAAGGCCGATCACGCAGCGTGGCAAGCGGGCGAAAAATCCCATCACCTGCCCCCGTCGCAACCGGCGCTGAACCACCACCGCGCCGGCCGCGTCAACCCCGTGTACCTGCATCACGCTCTTCGCCAAATCGATCCCGACAATGCTAATCTGGTCCATGGATGGTCCCCGTCAGTTGGTTCACAATCTCCAACTTTGGCACATCGATGCCGCAAGGGGGCCATCCACCCCATCAAGCCCGGCCATGAGGGATGGGGAAATCGTTGTTATGCTCCAGACGCCCTCGCCTATTCCGCCGCCTCGCGCTGGACGGGGGCGTGAATCTCGGCCAGCACCTGTGCGACGTGCCGCTCATGCAGCCCGTAATCGGCCTTGCGCTGATGCGTCATGTCGATTTCGGGCGCCATCGGGCCCACGACCTGCGGACCCCTGAGACCAACCATCACGGCCTTGAGCGGGTGGGCCAGGGCATCCATCGCCGCCGTCGGCTCGTAGCCGCAATGGGCCATGCAGTTGGCGCATTTCTCATAGCGGCCGGTTCCGTAGCTGTCCCAGTCGGTTTCCTCCATGAGCTCGCGGAACGAGCTGGCATAGCCCTCGCCAAG
>DASSGF010000007.1:0-1188 GCA_035693565.1 Rhizomicrobium sp.
GACGAAGCGCTCGCCGCCGATCTGATGCGCATCGGTTCAGCGGTCCAGGATCCTTTGTGGCGCTTGCCTTTGTGGCGCGGCTATGAGGATACGCTGAGCAGCCGGGTCGCGGACCTCAACAACAATCCCGCCTATAATTATGCCGGCGCGATCACCGCCGCTTTATTTCTCAACCGCTTTGTCAAACAGGCGAAAAGCTGGGCACATCTGGATATTCCCGCCTGGATCGATCGCGCCAAGCCCGGCCGGCCTATCGGCGGTGAAGGTAATGGCGCGCGGGCGCTGTATGCGCTGCTGAAAGAGCGTTATGGCCGATAAGCGTGTCACGCCAGCACGGCCCGATCTCGCGGCGGCGCATCTCAAAGGCGCGGTGGACGCGCCGCGGTATGCCGATGGCGAGAAGTTTTCCATAGGCGTGGGCCGCACCAGTCTGCGGGTTCGTCCAAGCGCCGACGCGGCGCAGGACAGCGAGTTGCTGTTTGGCGAAGTCTTCACGGTTTATGACCGCAGCGGCGGCTGGGCCTGGGGCCAGGCGGTCAATGATCTGTATGTCGGTTATGTCGCCGAAGAAGCGTTGGCCGCGCCCTTCGCCACTCAGGCCAAGATCGGTGCCTTGCTGGCGCCGGTGTTTTCCGCCGCCGATCTCAAGACTCCGGTGCGGGAGCTGTTGCCTTTGAATGCCGCCGTGCCGCTCAAGGCGCGAGAGGGTGACTATGTGAAGATCGCCGATGGCCATTATCTCCATCAGCGTCATCTAGCGGCGGAAATAGAGAAAGACTTTGTCGCTGTGGCGGAACGCTTTCTGGGCGCACCCTATGTCTGGGGCGGCAAGACGGCGGCAGGCCTGGATTGTTCCGGGCTGATTCAAACCGCGCTGCAAGCGGTGGGCAAAGCCGCGCCGCGCGACACCGACATGATGGAAAAAGCCTTGGGCGATGCTGTGCCGCTATCAGATGTCCGGCGCGGCGATCTGATTTTTTGGAAAGGCCATATGGGCGTGATGCTGGACGAGAAGCGGCTGCTGCATGCCAACGCCTTTCACATGGTAGTGGCGATCGAGCCGCTGGCGGACGCGATTGCACGCATTGAGAAAGCCGCCGGACCAGTGACGTCGGTTAAGCGGCTGTGATTTTGGCGTTGGCGCGGATTTCCCGCACCGACTTATCCTGATGCGCGATCCACAAAAAG
>DASSGF010000008.1:0-2616 GCA_035693565.1 Rhizomicrobium sp.
ACCCTTGGGACGATGGATGCGGCTCCGCCCTACAAGCCGGAGATTAAAGGCGCCGGGTGGCATCTTTGGGAGAAAATCTCGGCGGGCCGGCCGGAATTCGGGAAGCCCTCGGCCTTCGACGGCCGTCCCGATCAGTCGAAATGGGTGTCGTTCACCGGCACGCTTCGCGATCCGCTCTTCTTCAGCATCGTCAAGAAATTCACCGGCAATGTCCCCGGCGAAGGCGGCCTCGTCACCTTTGCGGACTCGGGTTGGCTCCTTTCGATTACGCTGCCGCAGCAGCCGCACTTTATAGGTCAGCCCGAGGACATCGATGTCTTTTGGGGTTATGGCCTTTCCATCGACAACCCCGGCGACTTTGTGAAGAAGCCGATGGGAGCCTGCACCGGACGTGAGATCATGACCGAAGTTCTGGGCCACCTTGGCGCGCAGGATCAGGCGAGCGCCGTTCTTGAAAATGCGATCGTTCTCCCGCGCATGATGCCCTATGTGATGAGCGAATTTCTGACGCGCTCGCCCGGAGATCGCCCCCATGTGATCCCGAAGGGTTGGTGGAACCTCGCCTTCGCGGGCCAGTTCTGCGAGCTTGCGGACGACACGGTGTTCACCGTCGAATATTCCGTCCGGTCAGCGCAGGCGGCGGTTTATTCTCTCCTGCAGCTCGATCGCGCGCCCCATGCGGTTTACAAGGGCCACCACAACCCGATGGTGTTGTACCGGGCCTTCATGTCGCTGCAGCGCTGAGCCGGGTCACAAAGGGCGGCGTTTCAAGTCGTTTTGAAACGCCGCCCTGATTTCTAGAACTAGTCTGTTTTCGGCGGCGGCGAACTGTGCATGATGGGGAGCCATCATGTTTCTACGATCGTCCAAGCGGAAGAAGAATGGCAAGACGCATGTCTATTGGAACGTCGTTGAGAACAAGCGTCTCAGCGATGGCCGGGTGGTACAGCGCCAGGTTCTTTATTTAGGCGAGATCAATTCATCTCAGCTCGATGCTTGGCGGCGCTCTATCGGCGTGATCGATGAGGCCAACGGGGAACAGCGGACGCTTGCGCTTTTCCCCGAGGACCGGAATGTGGCGCCAGCCGGCGCCACGGCGGTGGAGGTGCGCCTGTCTGAGATGCGGCTGTGCCGGCCGCGCCAATGGGGCGCTTGCTGGCTGGCCGGGCAGGTGTGGCACGGTCTCAAGCTCGATGAGTTTTGGGCGGAGCGTCTGCCGCGCAGCCGCAAAGGCACGCGATGGGACCAGGTCCTGCAGGTGCTGGTGTCTTACCGGCTGATTGCACCCGGCAGCGAATGGAGGCTGCACCGGGACTGGTTCGGCAAAAGCGCCATGGCGGACCTGCTGGGGGCGGACTTCGGCCTGGCTGAGCCGCACAAGCTTTATGCCTGTCACGACCGGCTCTTGCAGTATAAGCAGGAACTGTTCAGCCACCTGACCGGCCGTTGGCGGGACATGTTCAACGCCAGCTTCGATGTGCTGCTGTACGATCTGACCAGCACCTATTTCGAGATCGATGCGGCGGCCGTGCCGGAAGGAGACAAGCGCCGCCACGGCTACAGCCGGGACAAGCGCCCGGACTGCCCGCAGGTGGTGATCGCCTTGGTTGTTACACCGGACGGGCTGCCGCTGGCCTACGAGGTCCTGGCGGGCAACACGAGCGACTGCAAGACGTTGCGGAGCTTCCTTGGCAACATCGAAGCGCAGTACGGCAAGGCGCGCCGCGTCTGGGTGATGGACCGCGGCATTCCAACCGAAGAGGTGCTGGCGGAGATGCGCCAGAGCGATCCGCCGGTGCAATATCTGGTTGGCACGCCGAAGGGGCGCCTGACCCGCTTGGAACAGCAGCTCACCGCCAAGCCCTGGCAGGAGGCCCGCCAGGGGGTGCAAGTCAAGCTTTTGGCCGGAGAGGGCGAGCTTTACGTCTTCGCTAAGAGCGATGACCGCGTTGCCAAAGAGCGCGCGATGCGAAGGCGGCAGATGAAATGGCTCTGGAAGCGGCTTGGCCAGCTTGCCGCCATGGACGTCTCCCGCGAAGAAATGCTGATGAAGCTGGGCGCGGCGCGCGCCAAGGCGCCGGCCGCCTGGCGGCTGGCCGATATCGTCATGGCCAAGGACAGCGCCAGCTTTACCTTCAGCCTGAACCGCAAAAAGCTGCGGAAGGTCCGCCGGCGCGAGGGCCGGTATCTGCTCAGGACCACCCTCGCAGAAGAAAACCCGGCGCGGCTTTGGCAATATTACACGCAGCTTACCGCCGTTGAAGAGGCGTTCAAGCATCTGAAGGACGATCTCGCGCTGCGACCGATCTTCCATAAGGAAGAGCACCGGATCGAGGCGCATATCTTCATCTCGTTCCTGGCTTACTGCTTATATGTTACCTTGCAGCGCCGCCTCCATGCCTTGGCGCCTGGCCTTACAGCGCGCAGCGCCATCGAGAAATTCGCCGCTGTTCAGATGATCGATGTCCACCTGCCAACCGCCGATGGGCGCGAGCTGATCCTGACCCGCTACACCCAGCCGGAGCCGGAACTGCTACTCCTGCTCAAGCAGATGAAGCTCACCCTGCCGCCGCAGCCGCCGCCCAAAATCTCCAGCACGGCCGCCAAACAGATCCC
>DASSGF010000009.1:0-259835 GCA_035693565.1 Rhizomicrobium sp.
TCCTTCCAGGTCCCGGCGACGCCCGGCACGTTGGCCTGGCCACCCAGTCGCCCTTCCACGCCCACTTCGCGCGCCACTGTTGTCACCTGATCGGCGAACGTCGCCAGTGTGTTGGTCATATTGTTGATGGTCTCGGCCAACGCGGCGACTTCGCCCTTGGACTGGACGGTGAGATTCTGCTTGAGATCGCCGTTCGCAACCGCCGTCACCACCTTGACGATGCCGCGCACCTGTTCGGTCAGGTTGGCGGCCATGAAGTTCACGGTGTCGGTAAGATCCTTCCAGGTACCGGCGACGCCGGGCACCTGGGCCTGACCGCCGAGCTTGCCTTCGGTGCCGACCTCGCGCGCCACACGCGTCACTTCGGCGGCAAAGGCGTTGAGCTGGTCCACCATGGTGTTGATGGTGTTCTTGAGCTCCAGGATTTCGCCCTTCACGTCCACGGTGATCTTGCGCGACAGGTCGCCGCGCGCCACCGCGGTGGTGACTTCGGCAATATTGCGCACCTGCGTGGTCAGGTTCGCCGCCAGCAGGTTGACGTTGTCGGTGAGGTCTTTCCAGGTGCCGGCCACGCCCGGCACGTTGGCCTGGCCGCCCAACCGGCCTTCGGTGCCCACTTCGCGCGCCACGCGGGTCACTTCGCCCGCGAAACGGTTGAGCTGGTCGACCATGGTGTTGAGGGTTTCCTTCAGCTGAAGGATTTCGCCGCGCACGTCCACGGTGATCTTGCGCGACAGGTCGCCGCCGGCGATTGCCGTGGCCACTTCCGCGATGTTGCGCACTTGCGCGGTCAGGTTGCCGGCCATGGAATTGACCGAGTCGGGCAAATCCTTCCAGGTGCCCGCCACGCCGGGCACTTCGGCCTGGCCGCCCAGCTTGCCGTCGGTGCCCACTTCGCGGGCCACGCGCGTCACTTCCGAGGCGAAGGAGTTGAGCTGGTCCACCATCGTGTTGATGGTTTCCTTCAGCTGCAGGATTTCGCCAGACACGTTGACGGTGATCTTCTTGGACAGGTCGCCCTGCGCCACCGCGGTCGCCACTTCGGCGATGTTGCGCACCTGATTGGTCAGGTTCGACGCCATCGAATTCACAGAGTCGGTCAAGTCGTTCCAGGTTCCGGCCACGCCGCGCACCACCGCCTGGCCGCCCAGCTTGCCGTCGGTGCCCACTTCGCGCGCCACGCGCGTCACTTCCGAGGCGAAGGCGTTGAGCTGGTCGACCGTGGTGTTGATGGTTTCCTTGAGCTTGAGGATTTCGCCCTTCACGTCCACCGTGATCTTCTTGGACAGGTCGCCATTGGCAATGGCGGTGGACACTTCCGCGATATTGCGCACCTGGGCCGTCAGGTTGGACGCCATGGAGTTCACCGAGTCGGTCAAATCCTTCCAGGTGCCGGCCACGCCCAACACATTGGCCTGACCGCCCAGCCGGCCTTCGGTACCCACTTCACGCGCCACACGCGTCACTTCCGAAGCAAAAGCGTTGAGCTGGTCCACCATCGTGTTGATGGTTTCCTTCAACTGCAGGATTTCGCCCGAGACATTGACGGTGACCTTTTTCGACAGGTCGCCGCCGGCGATAGCGGTGGCCACTTCCGCGATATTGCGCACCTGGGCCGTCAGGTTGGACGCCATGAAGTTGACGTTGTCGGTGAGGTCCTTCCAGGTACCCGCCACGCCAGGCACCTGCGCCTGGCCGCCCAGCTTGCCTTCGGTGCCCACTTCCTTCGCCACGCGGGTCACTTCCGAAGCAAAGGAGTTGAGCTGGTCCACCATGGTATTGATGGTGTTTTTCAGCTCCAGGATTTCGCCCTTCACGTCCACCGTGATCTTGCGCGACAGGTCGCCGCGCGCCACGGCGGTGGTGACTTGCGCGATATTGCGCACCTGGTCGGTCAGATTACCGCACATGGCGTTGACCGAGTCGGTCAAGTCCTTCCACGTCCCGGCCACGCCGGGCACCAGCGCCTGGCCGCCCAGCTTGCCTTCGGTGCCCACTTCGCGCGCCACGCGCGTCACTTCGGAGGCAAAGGAGCGCAGCTGGTCCACCATGGTGTTGATGGCTTCCTTGAGCTGCAGAATTTCGCCGCGCACGTCGACGGTGATCTTTTTCGACAGATCGCCATTGGCCACCGCGATGGTCACTTCGGCGATCGAGCGCACCTGGCCGGTCAGGTTGGACGCCATGGAGTTGACGCTTTCGGTCAAATCCTTCCACACGCCGGTCACTTCGCTGACCTGGGCCTGGCCGCCCAGCTTGCCTTCGGTGCCCACTTCGCGCGCCACGCGCGTCACTTCCGAAGTGAACACGCTGAGCTGCTTGATCATGGTGTTGACGATATTGGCGGCGCGCAGGAATTCGCCCTTCAAGGGGCGGCCTTCCACATCCAGATTGACGGTCTGCAACAGGTCGCCCTTGGCCACCGCCGAAATGGCGCGGGTCACTTCCACCGTCGGCCACAACAGATCGTCGATCAATGTATTGACCGAGGCCTCCATCTCGCCCCAGGCGCCATCGGTAAGGCCCAGCTTCACGCGATGCCGGGTCTTGCCCTGCTTACCCACCACATCGCCGACATGGTCGAGCTGCTGCGCCATTTTCTGGTTGGTGAAGACGATGTCGTTGAAGGTGTCGGCGATTTTGCCGATGATGCCGGTGCGGCTGCCTGACAGCCGGACCGTGAAGTCGCCGTTCTGCATGGCCTGCAACGCGGTGAGCAAGGCTTCCAGATCGGAGGCCGAAGCGCCTTGATCGGGACGGGCGCCGATTTCCAAAGTCACAGGCGTGCGGGCGCCGTTTCGCTTGGGGGCCGCGGGGCTATGGGCTTCACTCATTGCAGACCTCCGCGTACGCGAACCAACCCGCCGCCATACGCGAAGATGACGGTGTCACACTTCTGAATGTCAGACAAAGCAAGCCCCCATGGAACTTTTCCCCCATGGCTCAAACGCCTGGAATGGAACGAGGTTCCCGAAGCGGCTCTGGGTAAATAATCCTAGTATTATAGTTCCCGTACCCTGACCCGGAATCAGATATGACCTACGTTTCCCCCAGAGAGCTAATCGCGCCGTTCCTTTGGGTTGGCCAAAGGGGCCTACAGGTCATGTTTCAAGGGTATTTTGACGATAGCGGAACCCACGATGGTTCCCGTATCGCTGTCTGGGGTGGGTTAATTGGTCCCTCAGAGAATTTTGATCAGCTAGATCGTCGCTGGCGCGCGCTGTTGGCTCGTCCGCTTGAAGGCAAGCCGCCGCTAAAAAAGTTCAGCCTGGCCAAGTGCATTAATGGAGAGGGCGAGTTTAGCTCCTATAACCAGGCTGATAGAGACCTTGTTCGCCGCCGGTTCCGCGAAGCGATCATCGAGACTGATGTCGCTGCGCTGGCATACATCGTCTACGCGGAGGACTGGGAGCAGATACTGACCGCACGAGACAAGGAATATATGGGGAAGGCCCAAAATATCTGCTTCAAGAGTTTGCTTCAGGACATGACAAAATATGCCGTTGGTGAAAACGAGCATGTGGGACTTTATTTTGACGCAGGACAGCAGGGACTTGATGCAAAGGCAATCTTGTACGCCTGGGGGAGCACTCATCCTGAGTTTAACGAGAAAGTGTCCGTGACATTTTCTGCTGTCGCGTCCCTAACCGGACTTCAAGCCGCCGACATTGTTGCGGGCGAAGCATATCGCCATGGTCTGCATCTCAAAGACCCGAAAAAGCATCCAACAAGCGCGCATTTTGAAGATTTCACAGCCCGTCAAAACACCCTGTTCGCCATCCTAGACGGTGATGCAATCAGGAAAATGATGGTGAAGTGGCGCATCAAGATGCGTAGCGAATTTGGAATTGCTGTTTAGCCCCGTTTTTGCGGGGATTTCACGATTTTTTTTATCGCGGCAGCGAACGTCTCGCCCGTCTCGTCGGCATCAGCCGCCTTTGCAGCAGCGATGAACTTTTCTTTTTGAGATAGCCTGCCATAGCCCTTGGGCTTCTTAAGCTTGGGCTTTTTGTCCGCCATGCGCTGCACCAGTCGTTCGATATGTCAGACGCTTGCCAACCACACCCTTGATCGCCTTCACGGCGCGGGCCTCGTCGTTCACGCCTAACGCTTCGCGCTCATTATAGCGGAAATCATACTCGCTGAGATAGCGGTGCAGGTGCTTCTCGCTGCAATGCTGGTAGATGCCCTTCATGCCGCGCTTAAAAATGCTGAAAAAGCCTTCAATCGTATTGGTGTGGACAATGCCGCGCGCATATTCCTTGCTGGCGTGGTGGACGGTGTGATGCTCCGTGACATGGGCATCCGCGCCCTTATAGAGCTTGCTTTCATCGGTGTGCAGACGGCTTTCGCGAGCCACGTTCTGCATCACGATACCGGCAACAGTCACCTTATCGGCCCGCTCAACATGGAAAGAGCGAACGTGGCCACCGCGTTGCACAAGGCTCACGATGGCGCGTTTTTCACCGACGCCGGTTCTGCCACTCTTGGTAAAGGGCCTGCCACTGGTGGTTTTGGTGCGGACGCCGGACTTCTTGCCGATATAAGTCTCGTCGGCCTCCACAATCTGCCCCGCCCCGCCCAGAGGCCCCAGAACACCATCGCGCATCGCCTCCCTGATGCGATGGGCCAGGAACCACGCGCTCTTGAGAGTGATCCCAAGGGTGCGGTGAAGTTGATTGGAGCTGATGCCCTTCTTGCTGCTGGAGAGCAAAAAGATGGCCTGCAGCCACAGATGCAACTTCACATGGCTGCTTTCAAAGATGGTCCCCACCTTGACGGTAAAGGGCTTGCGGCAGGCGTAGCACTTGTACACGCCGATCCTGGTGGACTTGCCTTTCAGCGGGCCGCTTTCGCCCAGGACACCGCAATGAGGGCATACCCGCCCATCCGGCCAAACAAGAGCCTCAACAAAGGCATAGGCGGCTGTTTCACTGTGGAAATGCTTCTTATCAAGGACCGACATGGGATTTAACTCCTTATGGGAGCTAATATAAGCCGGTTTTTGGGTACGTCAAGTATAATATTGGGTAAATAATCCTAGCCTTGTAATGGTTGTGTCAAAAGGATCGCTTCTGACAAGAAAAAGAACGGACCATCCGGTTACTGACTAACTTTTGATTGGCAACGCTGCCACTCTGCTCGTGTAGCAAGGGTTGCGCGATGGGCCGGGATCAACTTACGGAACAATATGTCCAGCTGGCGCTGGACGCCGAGGGCTTGGCGGCCACAACCAGGGACACGTCGCTGAGGGGACAATGGCGCGAGATAGCGAACGCTTATCGCAATTTGGCGCAGGCCCGCATGACGTTCTTCCCCAGCGAGGCCCCGGAGCAGTCTTAGGCCTTCTTGAATGACCGCAAGACGCCTTTTATCGCGCTCAATGTGCGGTGGGACGGTTTGAAAGCCCAGGGAATCTGACCGCAGAGTGCGCTGAGGAGCGGTTGACGGTCTTTTTGTCTTACCTGAACAAGTTCTGTCCGACCGGCCGTACGTGAAACAGCGTCACTGACTCAGCGCGTCTTGCGCCGGCGCCGCAGCGCCCCCGCGCCCGCCAAGCCAGCCGCGAAAAGCGAGAGGGTCATGGGCTCGGGCACGCTGACGGAGCTATTGAAATGAGGGGTGTTTGGCGGACCATCGGGCGGACCATTCGGCGGCGGGTCATTGGGCGGACCATCAGACGGATGATTAGGGCAAACGAGATCGCCGCCGTCCCCGCTGCCGCAATAGTCGAAGGGCCATAGCTGTTGATCGGGATCACCTGGACCCGGATCGCCTTTGCCGTCCTTGCCACCGTCCGTACCGTGATTGTCCTGGTTGCCGTCGGGACCGCCATTGGGACCGTCGTCATGGCCCTTGCCGTCGTGATCGCCGGAATTGTCGCCCGCGAACTGGCCTGATCCACCGCCGCCGCCATTGCCGCCGTTGCCGCCACCTGAATAAGACGGATTGGAACCGCCATCCGGTCCGCCATGCGAATGGTCTCCGCCCGAGCCTCCCGAAGAACCATTACCATTGTCATTATTATGGCTGTCGCCATGCCAGCCGCCGGTGTTGCAGTCCTGGCCGGAACAGCCGTCGCCATTGCCGCCAGGATTGTTCTGGCCATTGTCATGTTGGCCGTTGCCTTGACCATTGCCGGGGCCATTGCTGTGATCGATCGGGTTCTCCCAATAAATGGGATTGATGCCGCTGCCGCCATGGCCGCCGTCGCCCTTGTCGCCGTTGTGGGATCCGGAATGGCTGTCGGGAGACGCGCTGGTGGGAGCAAGCAGCAGCGCCATCAGCAACATGCAGAAGCCCATCATCAGGGCCAGGGCCATCAAACCCAATTTGAACCGCTTCTTGGTCATGTCTGACAGAGAAGCAATTTCGATGCCGCCCAATGTTAATCCCCGGGGATCGTTAAGCTTTCTTGTTTGCCCTGGATCCGCCTGTCCCGCTCTGGGACAGCCGCAACCGGTTGGCGCCGACGGCAAAAATCCGTGCCCCCCAACGCTGTCCGGGAGACGGTGTTCGGGACGATACGTTAACCGCCCTTCCCGAATTTTATCCGTTCATAAAACCAGCCTCTAATCCGTTGCGGAGCACACTCACCGCGATGGAGGCGCGTCATGGATTCAACCCCGGCTTCGAGCCCGGAAAACCGCAAATTTGAACGCATACAGCTGTTTCTGCCGGGCCAGCTTTTCAATCCGCTCAACGAGCAATCCTCGCCCTGCAAGGTGCTGAACCTGTCGGCCGGCGGCGCCGCGGTACAATGCGAAGCGACCTTTCCGGCGGGCCTTTCGCTGGTGCTCTACATCGAGAATTTCGGCCGTTTCGAAGGGCGCACCATTGTCCATGGCGACGGCCAGCTGGCGCTGGAATTTTCCATCGGCGAAGCCAAGCGGGGACGGCTGAAGGAAATGCTTCAGTCCTTCACGGCAAGCGGTGTCGCCGGCGTCACCGAAGTGCGCAAGCATGCCCGCGTTCCCTCCCTGGTCAGCGGCAGCATCACCCGCGAGAATGGTGAGCAGATCATGTGCGATGTGCTGGACATCTCGCTTGACGGGGTGTCGCTGAGAACCAAGGTGCGTCCGCCGGTGGGCGAAATCGTCAATCTCGGACGGGCGCGCGGCCGGGTGGTGCGCCATCATCAGGACGGCATCGCCATCCAATATGTGAAGGAAGTCGGCCGCGCCGCTTGAGGCAGCGATCGGCCGGCCGTCAGGCGACGCGCCTGAGATCGCCCGCCGCCGGCTCGCACATCAGTTCGCCATTATTGGTCACCACCGCCCAGCATTCGGGACGGGTGAGCGCCAGGTTTCGCAGCATCTGGGGCAGATAGCAGTAACTCGGCTGCCGGAGCCCATGATAGGAGACCAGCGGCCCAATGGCATGGAAGCGCACGCCCATCGCCGCCAGCATCCTCAGCAAGGTCGGCTCCATGACCGCGGCCCAGTAATCCACGCCCAGTTCGACGCTTTGCCGCAGCAAGATCTGAAGCAATCCCAGAAAGGGCAGATTGCCGAGACGGTCGCGCCTGGTGTCCGCGCCGGACAAGGAGTCGACGCGCCGCCGGAATTCCTTGGAGATGGCAAAGCGGGAAATCTCGGCGACAGTCTCGCTGGAGAAATGCTCGCGGGAATTGAGTCCGTTCTTTTTCAGAAGCTGCTGAATCGGGAGGCTGTTGGGGCGCGCCTGGGGCAGGATCAGCCGCGCGGTCCCGATCGCGGCGGCTTGCGGCCGGTGCAGCAGCAGGCAGTGCACCGCATGACTGTCATATTGATCGCTCTCAAGGCCGTCGCGCTGCTGGGCCGGGTCTTCGAACTGGCGTTCGAGGCAATAGACCTGGTAGCGCAGCGCAAAGGCCGTATCGATCAATTCCCGCGTGTTGGCTGACACCAATTCAAAATAGGCGTCGAAACGGTCCACCAGGTTTTCGTCATACTTGTTGTGCAGGGCGGCACTTCCGGAGGGGCTATGCAACGATAGGCCCTCGCGGCAAAATCTTGGCTTGCACGCAGTCGCTCCTTTTTTCGCGATCCCCCATTGCCCGAGCGCCTGTCCCTGCTTGCACACCGGTTCTTACGACCGGCTGTTAATGGCGAGCGGGTTACTGACAATTTGACAGTATCGGTTCAGTGCGACGGATCAATAGTCAAAGTTGAGTTCCATGCCCGAAATAGGGCTCGTAAATATTCCCCGCCGGTTCCATCCGGAACCCCGGCTTTCCCGGCCCGTTTAAACCGTGGCGACTTTGCAATCACCTGTGGAGAACGTGCCGCATGCCGCTGTTCAAGGGGGAAGTTCCGCCGCATGGTGTCGCGCATTCCACATGGGTTGGGTGGAGAAACGCGGTGCCGCGTCGAAATGTTGAGGAACTAGAGAAGCACGGCCATGTGATCCCCTTTTCGCGGGCCAAAAATCGCGAAGAAGCCGATCTCGGCGTCGTGCTGATCGAATTGGTGGAACATTGCCGCCGGCAGATCGCTCCCGGCATCACCTTGAGCCTCAGCGCCAAGCTCGGGCCCGGTTTTTCCATCACAATGCCGGAAGCGGTCACGCTGGGCATGGTGGTCGATGAAATCGTCTCCAACGCCTATCGCTATTCCCATCCCGAAGGCGCCTCGGTCGAAGTCACCATGGAATGCAGCATCACCAAGACCGGGGAGATCGTGATCGATATCGGCGATGACGGCGTCGGCCTGCCGCCCGATTTCGCCGAATGGCGCGATGCCGGCAACGGCATGGTGTCGGTGCGCCACGCGCTGCAAAAGATCGGCGCGGCGCTGAACCTGACGTCCGACGATCTCGGCCTGCGCTTCCAGATCATTCTGCGGCCGCGCCGGCCCAGAGCCACCCCCGCCCGGGGAAATTTCGTCTGGCTGTGATGGCCTGATGGTTAAATCCGCTGCTTGCCCATTTCTTGCGAGGGACCTTCCGGAAACGGTCCAGTGATCCGATTTGGCACGCAGATGCATGATTTCATCATATTTTTCTTCGCCATGGGCGCCGGCACGACCGCTTCGGGACTGGCGGCCAACATCTATCGCCTGGTCGGGGGCGAGCCGCGCAACAAACTCACCACCTTCATTCACTATGCGGTGATGGTGGTGGCCGGACCGGTGGTGCTGGCGGGAAACAGCACCCAGTCGTTCCGGGAAAAGCAATGCTCCAAGGGCGCCTATGCCCTGGCGCTGGCGCTTTCCGGCTACTGGTCATTCGCGATGGGCCTGATGATCCTCAGCATTTTTGTCAGCCTGCGCGGCGCCTGACCTTTCGCCGTCTCAGCGCTTCAGCGCGTCGAGATAGCCCTGCAGATCGCTGGCATCGAATGCCGGCCCGAATTTCAAACCGATCGGGTCCGGCGTCTCGGGCAGAGCATTGTTGCCTGTCGCGGCATCGAACAAATCGGGGCGAAAAACCTGGGCGGAAAGGCGCGCCTGGGATTCATCCAAGGGCTGGCGCAGGCCGGCGGCGATTTCCGCATAAAGCCAACGCGCCTTGCGCGGATCGGGCCGGTTGATGCCGGCGCCCTCGAAAGAGAGAAAATCCGTCATGGCGCGGCTTTCGGTGCGGCTGGTCGCCAGCGTTCCCGACAGCGCGTTCATCACGGTTTTGGGCGCCACGTTGAGATATTGCGGTTGCGCCAGCATGTGGGCCAGGTTGGCATGGTTGCCGGCGTCCTGGCACCAGCGCGCCGCCAGGCCGTAGGTCCTCAGCAGGCGATGGATCGCATCGGGCTCTTGCGACACCGTCTCGTCGCGCAGGGCCAGCACCTTGTCCGGCGCCGTGCGCGAGATCTCGGCGCCGAATACCACGATGCTTCCCACCCCGCTTTCCACCGCACGGCTGTTCCAGGGCTCGCCCACGCAACAGCCCTCGATCACCCCTTCCGACAGGTTGGCCACCATGAAGGGCGGCGGCACCACCTGGAACTGGACGTCGCTGTCGGGATCGATGCCGCCCAGCCTCAGCCAATGGCGGACGATGATGGCATGCACCGAGAAGGGAAACACCACACCGAAGGTGATGGGCGGTTCACCCGCAAGCTTGCGCTTCTCGATGATCCGCTTCAGCGCCTGCGCCGCTTGACGGGGATCCTGCGGCGGCTGGCCCAGCACCTCTTCCAGCGCGCGGTAGAGACGGGACGCCAGGGTGATGCAATTGCCATTGGCATTCAGGCCGAAAGGAACCGCCAGAGGCACCTTGGCATTGCTGATCCCCAGGCTGGTGGCGACCGCCAGCGGCGCCAGCATGTGCGACGCATCGAACAGGCCATGCACCAGCTTGTCGCGCATATTGGCCCAGGACGTATCCCGCACCAGGGTGATTTCCAGGCCCTCGCGTTCGGCGAAGCCGCACTCCACCGCCGCGATCGGGATGGCGGCATCGATCAGGGGAATAAAGCCGACCTTCATGCCTGTCCGCCTCATTTCAGCATGCCCTCCGCCGTCACGATGGCGCGGGCGATTTCGGTCAGCCGCCGTTTCTGGTCCATCGCCGTCTTGCGCATCAGGGCATAGGCATCCTGTTCGCTCAGGGATTTCGCCGCCATCAAGATGCCCTTGGCGCGCTCGATCAGCTTGCGGTCGGCCAATGCCGTCTTGGCCTCCTGCAGCTCTTCCTGCAGGCGGGAAAAGACGTTGAACCTGAGAATGCACATGTCCAAAATGTGCTTGACCCGGTCCTTTCTCAGCCCGTCCACGACATAGGCGGAAACCCCCGCCACCATGGCGTCCTGCATGGCGGCACTGTCGCTCTGGTCCACGAACATGGCGACCGGCCGTTTGACCAGGCGGCTGACCTGGAACATCTGCTCCAGCACGTCGCGGTTGGGGCTTTCCAAATCGATGATGATGACGTCGGGATCGATGTCGGCGATGCGCTTGAGCAGGTTGCTGGTCTCATTCAGCCACCGCACATCGAGATGGCCGGCCTCCCGCAGGCCTTCCTGGATGATCGCGGCCCGCGCCTGGTTTTCATCGATGATCAGAATGCTCGCCTGATCCATCATGAAAACGCGCCATGCCCCTTGCCCTGGCCGACTGTAGCAAATCCGAAGCGGGCGACAATCGAGGCATGATCACGCACCTTGTCACGCGGCCTTGGCGTGCCGCTCATAGAGGAACTGCAGCACCTGTTTGCGGCAACGGGCATATTCCACCGTGTCGGCGGCCTCCAGGCGGCGGCGCGGGCGCTCCAGCCTGACGTCGCAGATTTCGCCGATGGTCGCGGCGGGTCCGTTGGTCATCATCACAATGCGGTCCGACAGCAGCACCGCCTCGTCCACATCATGGGTGATCATGATGATGGTGCTGCCGGTTTCCCGGTGAATCTCCATCACCGTGTCCTGGAGATGGGCGCGAGTCAGCGCGTCCAGCGCGCCGAAGGGCTCGTCCAGCAGCAATATCTTGGGCTGCATGGCCAAGGCGCGGGCGATGCCCACCCGCTGGCGCATGCCGCCGGAGAGTTCGTCCGGCTTTTTCGTCAGGGCATGGTCCATATGCACCAGCGCCAGATTGTGCCTGGTCCATTGATCGCGCTCGGCTGAGGATTTGGCTTTGCCAAACACCTTGTCCACCGCCAGCCGCACATTGGCGTAAGCGGTAAGCCAGGGCAGCAGGCTGTGGTTCTGGAACACCACCGCCCGGTCGGGACCCGGCTCATCCACCACCTGGCCGTCCAGCAGCACCGCCCCGCTGCTGGGCTGGTAGAGGCCGGCCACAATATTGAGCAAGGTGGACTTGCCGCAGCCGGAATGGCCGATGATGGAGACGAACTCGCCTTTTTCGATTGCCAGTGAAACATCCGACAAGGCGGTGAAGCGCCCGCCGGCCGTATCGAATGTCTTTTGGACTTGCTCGATGGTCAAATAGCCGCGCATGGATGGTCTCCTAGATCGGGCGGCCGGCGATCAACCGGCCGATGAAGCCGATGACGCGGTCCAGCAGAAAGCCGATGATGCCGACATAGATCAGCGCCAGGATGATCTCGCTGAGCAGCGACGAGTTCCAGCCATCCCAGATGAAGAAGCCGATGCCCACCCCGCCCACCAGCATTTCGGCGGCGACAATGGCGAGCCAGGAGAGCCCCACTCCGATGCGCAGACCGGTGAACATATAAGGCACGCTGGCAGGCAGCACGATTTTGAAGAAATACTCGAACCCGTTCAGCCGCAGCACGCGCGCGATATTGCGATAGTCCTGCGGAATCTGGCGCACCCCGACCGCGGTGTTGAGGATGATCGGCCAGATGGCGGTGATGAAGATCACAAAGATCGCGGACGGATTGGAATCCTTGAATGCGGCCAGGGAAATCGGCAGCCAGGCCAGCGGCGGCACGGTGCGCAGCACCTGGAAGATCGGGTCCAAACCGCGATAGGCAAAGGTGCTTTGGCCGATCAACACGCCCAGCGCCACGCCGCAGACCGCGGCCAGGCTGAAGCCGATGCCGACACGCTTCAGGCTGGCCAGAATCTGCCAGAACAAGCCCACATCGGTGCCGCCATTGTCGAAAAAGGGATCGCGGATCAGGTCCCAAGTGTCCTTGAGCACTTTGCTGGGCGGCGGCAGGGACGAGCCTTCATGGCCGCACAGGATCTGCCACAGCAAAAGCAAAAAAGTGATGGTGATCAGCGGCGGCAACAGTACCGCGGCGGCCTGGCGCATTTTGTCCAGCGGCTTGAAGGATGCCAGCCAGGGCTTGAATCGCGGCTTGCGCTCCACGTCACGGAGGATTCCGGTCATCGTCACGACGTCCTCCCTCAAATGCGTTTGATCTTGAGACTGGCGAGATAGGCTTTGGGATTGGCGGGGTCGAAACTCTTGCCGTCGAAGAATTTCTCCACGCCACGCGAGGTCGATTTGGGGATTTCCTCGTCCTTGACTCCCACCGTCTTGGCGGCGGCCCGCCAGATGTCCTCGCGGTTGACCGCCTTCACCAGGCCATTGATGTCAGTGTCAGGAGGCATGAAGCCCCAGCGCATGTCTTCGGTGAGGAACCAGGCATCGTGGCTCTGATATGGATAAGACGCGAAGTCCTTCCAGAACTTCATCAGATAGGGAAAATTGTCGACTTTCTTGCCGTTGCCATAGTCGATCGAACCCGAAGTGCGGCCGACAATGTCTTCCTCCGGCACCTTGAAATATTCGCGCCGCGCCACGATCTCGCACAGCTCCTTGCGGTTTGCCGGCGTATCGCACCAGCGCTGTGCCTCGATCACCGCCATGGTCAGCGCCCTGGCGGCCTTGGGATTCTTCTCCACCCAGTCGCCGCGCATGGCGAAGCTTTTTTCCGGATGGTCGTGCCATAGCTCGCCCGTGGTCAGCGCGGTGAAGCCGATGCCCTGGTTGACCAGCTGGGCGTTCCAGGGTTCGCCGACGCAAAAGGCCTCCATGGTCTTGACCTTCATATTGGCCACCATTTGCGGCGGCGGCACCACGATGGTGGACACGTCCTTGTCGGGATCGATGCCGCCGGCCGCCAGCCAATAGCGCATCCACAAATCATGGGTGCCGCCGGGAAAAGTCACCGCTACCTTGGGATCGCCGCCATTCTGGCGCAGCTTGGCGAAGGCGGCCTTCATCTTGGAGGAATCCAGTCCCACGCCCATGCTCTCGTAATATTTGGAGACCGAAATCGCCTGGCCGTTGGTGTTGAGCCGCGCCAGGATGTTCATCGGCAACTTGCCGCTCTTGGTCACCTTGCCGGCCGAAATCAGATAGGGCAGCGGCGTCAGGATGTGCGCCCCGTCAATGCCGCCATGCGCGCCGCCCAGCTCGACATTGTCGCGAGTGGTGCCCCAAGATGCCTGCTTGGCCAGCTTCACATCGGCCATGCCGTATTTGGCGAAGAAGCCTTTTTCCTTGGCGATGATCAGCGGCGAGGAGTCGGTCAGCGCGATGAAGCCCAGGGTCGCGGTGGTGGTTTCCGGCGCGTCGGCGGTGGCCGCCCAGGCGCCGCCCGGCACCAGGCTGCGCGCCGCGGTAAACAATGCGGCGCTGCCGGCGCCCTTGAGGATGGTTCTGCGAGTGCTGTGTTTCATGACTCTCTCCACTCAATATTTGTAGGCAAGCTGCAGCCAGAAGATGGACTTGTCGGGGAAGCCGCCGAAGGCCACGCCCGAGCCTTGATAGTTGGCGTATTTCGCCAGCACCGAGGCATTGGCATCGACCGCCAGCTCCAGGCTCGCATCCCATTCGCTGCCGATGCCGGCGCTGAGATTGTCGGTGGTGTAATCGTGATAGGTGACGATCCCCGTCAGGCTCCTCATCTCGACAAAATCGGCGGGGATGACGTAGCTGGCCTTGAAGTAGAGATCCTTGAGGCCGTTGGTGGGCGTGGTGAGGAACATGTCCGCCCAGCCGTTGAAAATGTGCAAAGTGGCCAGCGGCGTGGCGAAACCGATGGCCCCGTTGCCCTCCAGCACTTCATAGCCGACCAGGCCGGTGGCCCCGGCATAACTGACGCTGCCTTCGCCCAGCCAATAATTCAGGCTGAAGGACAGTGGATTGTTGGCATAGTTGGTCTGATGGGCGAATTCTCCGGTCAGCTTGCCGCTGGCATTCTCCATGATGGGAAAATTATAGTCCGCGCGCGCGCCATAGGTTGCGGTGGAGAGCTTCAACGCCGCCGTCTGCTGCGCCGCCAGGGTGGCGTAAGACGGCGCCCGAAGGTCGAGCAGATAGGTGTAACCCTCCAGCCGCAGATTATCGACGCCGATATAGACCGCATCCATCACATGGCTGTCGCTCTTGAAGTAATTGGCCTGGCCGGTCGCCGCCGGATTGGTATTGGACGGCACGGGAATGGCGGGGCCATACACCCGGTTGACGCGATAGAGATAGGCATAGGTGAAGGTCAGGTCGGTGATGGATGTGTTGACCGCCGATAGCGAGTCATAGGTCTGTTCGTGCTGCCGCCAGCCCGCATTGCCGACAAAACGCTGGTTGCCAATCAGCAGACGTTGGCGGCCGATGGTGATTTTGGTGTCGAAATCCGAGGCGTAAGTCAGGGTCAGCCGGTTCAACGCCGTCATGGAGGGATCGGCGACAGTGGGATAGGCGGTCTTGCCGTTGCGGGTGCTGTTGTAAGTTGCTCCGCCGATCGTCCATATCTGATCGAAGTCAAAGCCCAGCTGGAAATTGTTCCAATAGCCGGTGTCATAGCCTAAGCGCGCGCGCAGCGTGTTGGCGTTGGCGTCGAACCCCTTGCTGGCGTCGGTGACGGTTTCATACCGCGCCCGAAGGTCGATCACCGCCCTGCCCTGGGCAATGATGCCCGCCAGCGGCAATTCGGCCTGCGCCGCGGCCGTGGAATAAAGAAAAGCCAGAACGCTTATCGAAGCGCCCTGTTTGGATAAAAAACGCATTCACATCCCCCTTCTGCGACCCCGACGGGCCAAAAAGAAAAGGCGCCTCACCGGCGATTCCTCGCCGATCAGACGCCTTTGTCCGAAACAGGAGCCGGAAAGCTCCCAACTGAATTTTACGTGGGTCGCCCTTGACCCTCACAATCACTTTGGTGGAAGCAGACTCGCTTCCGTTTCATGATCCTTGCCGAAGCATTTGCTGCGTTGCAATAGCTACTTGAAAGATAAATGATATTTTCTCCCGCGCTGCACAATAGGTGGGCAGCAGGATCAACAAACCGGCAGGCTTTGCACAGAAGTTGGTCTAACTCAGCGCGGCTGCCTGCGTGGCAATGCGCTTGGCGCGATCAGCCGCGAAGCGTTCGATGCCCTTGAAGATGTGCTCCGGATCAAGATGCGCTTCGGTGATCACATCGGCTTCGAGGCCGCCCGTCAGCCATTGATTGTCCCAATCCGATGTCAGCGAATAGGCATCGGTCAGCGGCCCCAGATTGCGCACCGGCATCACCCGGCGGGTACCGGTGCTCACCACCATGGCGTCCACCAGCGCTTCCGGCGGCAGCACGGAGTCGCGATAGGCCTGCGGCTGGCGGTCGAACAATTCCTCGCTGATGGCGGAAATGATCTTCACATTGATGCCCGCCTGTTCCAGCCGCGGCAGGATTTTCACCAGATTGACGGTGGAGCTGGCGCCTTGCGCGATCACATGCCCGTGCCTGGGCTTGCCCGGAGTGAAATCGCGGATCACGTAAAGCCCCTTCGCCGCCGCCAGCGGATCCTTGTCCGCGAACGCGCTGCGATCGGCTACCGGATTGTCGGGACGCGCCACCTCGATGATGATGATTCCGACCTTGGGATCGCGCGCCGCGATCTCGGCGGCCGCGAAATAGCCCGGCGCGACGTCGTTGTAATCCCAGAAATTCAAGTGGATCACCTGGCCGCGGGGAAACAGCCGCCAGACCTGGGGCGCGAAGATGCCAAAATGCGTGCGCCCATCGGCCGCCGTTTCCGGTCCCGAATGTCCCACAAGAATGTGCAACACGCCCATGCGGAAGCGGCTGTCCTGGTTCTGCTGGCTCCAGACGCGCGCCGGCGTGTACATCAAGGGCGTGAAGGCGCCATAGGTGCCGCTGAGCGCCCACACGCCTTTGAATTGTTCCGGATCGATGCTGGCGCTCTGGCTCACCAGGCCGATGGCGCTGGCGACATTGCCCGCCTCTTGAATGGCCGCCTTCACGCGCGTGCCCATGGGATTGGTTTCGGAATCATAGTGGCCCCAAAGACTGCCATGCTCGACATTGATGGATTCCGACAGGTCCGCCGCCAGGGTCACGAAGCGGCTGTCGGTGACATAATTCATCCATTTGATGATCTCGGAGATGGCGCGCCGCCCGCCCGCCGCCTCGCCCGCCTTGCGGAACAGGGCGACGGATACTTCCTTGCTGGCGCCCGAGATGCGGTTGGAGACCGTCACCTTGAGCGGTTCGCGCGGAAGATTGGCGGGCAGAAGCCTGTCATCCAGGAAGGGATCGCCTTGCTTAGTGAAATAGACATCGCGGTCATCCTTGATGCCGTCGCCCAGTTCGACCAGCCGGCCGGCCAGCCAGTCGCCAAGGCCTTTTTGCTCGAACACCGACATGACCTTGTCGATATTGGTCTTGAACTGGACCAGGCGTTCGCGCTCGTTGGTGACGGGGCCCTTGCGGATGCCTTCGAATTCGATGCCGTAGCGCTCCTCAAAGGTGCTGGCCAGCGCCACGAAATAATCGGAATTCATTTTGTAGCCATAGGGATGGCTTTGATAGCTCACGATCTGTTTGACGGCCGGCGTGAGTTGCCCGTTCGACGCGGCGGGCCAATAGCCTTTGGTGGTCTTGGCGATGGTGATCAAGGGCCGCTTGTCGGCCGGATCGACCGCTTCCATCCGCTCCAGACCCGCAACGACCTGGCCATAGTCGCCGCCGTCGTCAACCGTCATCACGGTCCAGCCATAGGACGCCCACTGCTCCACCAGATTGTAGCCGGTGAAATTCTTCGGGATGACGCCGCCCAACAGCACATCATCGATGCCGGCATTGTTGTCCGACAGGATCACGCGCAGCCGCTTGCCGGCCTTCAGCGCCAGCGCCTGGGTCTTGAGTTCCTGGGCATGGCCCTCGGTCATGGCGAACTCGCCTTCCAGCGCCATGATCTTGGGCGTGTCTTTCGCCCCCGCCATGTCCCAAAAGGCCGCCTTGCCCGCGGCGGTGGCGATGCCCACGCCGGACGGCCCGCCATTCACGTCATTGGTGACGTCGATGCTCTCCGCATGACCCGACAGCGCCTTGATGCCGCGCGCCTTGGCTTGTTCGAACAGCGGATGGTCGGCCAGGCCATTGTCTTGCAGCAATGTCTTGAGCGCGCCCGCACCCCGGCGGAAACCCAGGGCGTCGATCGGCAGGATGGCGACATGCGGATCTACCTGATAACGCTTGTCGCCGGTAAGCTTGAACTTGCGCTCCAGCGCCTGGCCCAAAATCATGTACAGCGCATAACAGGTCGGCACGCTGTGGCCCGCCGCCATCATGAACTTGTCGCCGAAGGGATGTTTGGGACGGCGATAGTCGTAGGCCAGGCCGCCGCGCTCCGGTCCGACCAAATGCATCGCGACATTGAAAGGCGTGTAAGCCAGCGGCCCGCCGAAATGGCCTGTCTGTGCATAATTGCCCAGAAGCACCAGGGTCATGCAGGTCATGAACCCGATATCTTCCAGCCGCTGACGCTCGTCGCTGCTCAACCCCTTCAACGCTACCCCCCAGATTTTTCTTGTTAAATTTATTGTTCCGGCATTTTGTCAGAAAATTCCCGGATTCCCCAGCCTGGCCGGGGGGCCCTTATAAGTCGCTGATATCGATATCACAATCTAACTTTGCAGCGCATGGACCTTCACCAGCGCCCAGGCGCGGCGGCCTTGCCGCAGGCCCAGTTCCTCCACCGCTTCCGCCGTCACCCGCGACAAAAGCGGCCCGGCCGGGGTCAGCAATTCGACGATCCGGCTGCCATCGTTTTCGCGCCGCACCTGGGTGATTTCGCCTTCCAGGATATTGCGGGCGGAAACCGCCTTGGGCGGTTCCGTCGCCAGCACGATATGATCGGCGCGCAGCCATAAAAATCTTTGCGCCTGGTCACGGCCGCTGTGCAGCAGAAGCGCGGAAATCGCCGCGCCACTGTCCTGCGGATCCAGCAAACCCGCAAAAGCTGGGTCGCGCACCGCCTGGTCAAACGGTCCGGCCGCGACCACCTTGCCGTCCTGGAGCGCCACCAGGCTCGACGCCATCGCCGCCGCGTCATCGATATTATGCGTCACCGCCAGCATGGGCAGATGAAAGTTCTTGTGCATCTCCAGCAACACGCGGATGAAGGCGCGGCGGCGCACGCCGTCCAAGGCGGCAAAGGGCTCGTCCAGCAGGAGGAAATCCGGCGCCGCGGCCAAGGCGCGCGCCAGCGCCACCCTGCTCTTTTCGCCGCCGGAGAGATTGCCGACCGGCCGCTCCAGCAAGGACTGGATATCGAAGAACCGCGCCAGCGCATCTTGGGCGGGCCGCTTGTCCGCCGGCGCCCGCTTCCAGGCATAAGCGATATTGTCGCGCACCGTGAGATGGGGAAACAGCCGCGCATCCTGAAACACCATGCCGATGCCGCGCCGGTGCGGCGGCAGTTCGAGGCCCTTGCCGCTGTCGCTCAAGGCATGCTTGCCAAGCTTGATGTGTCCCTCGGCCGGGGTCAGCCCGGCAATCGCCGCCAGCAGGCTGGACTTGCCGCTGCCGGACGGACCGAACAAGACGGTGATGCCGTCCGCGGGCGCGGTGAATTTCGCGGCCAGTTCAAAATTGCCGCGTGACAGGCGGATATCGACATCAAGCCCCTTCATCCCTTGAGCCGCCTCAGCATCCAGCGCTGCAAAAGTTCGGCGCCGATCAGTCCCGACATCGCCAAGGTGAAAGACAGGCCGGCCAGCCTTAGCGCCTCGCCCTCGCCGTTTGGCTGCTGTAACACCGCATAGATCGCCAACGGCAAGGTTTGAGTCTGGCCGGGAATATTGGCGGCGAAGGTGATCACCGCGCCGAATTCGCCCATGCCGGCCGCAAAAGCGGTGACCGCGCCGGCGAGAATGCCCGGCCCCGCCAAAGGCAGCGCGATGGTGGCAAAGCGGTCCCACGGGCCGGCGCGCAAGACCGAGGCAGCTTCAAACAGCTTGGCATCCATCGCCTCGAACGCGATGCGGATGGCGCGCACCAGGATGGGAAAGGTCATCACCGCCGTGGCCAGGGCCGCGCCTTGCCGGGTGAAAGCCAGATGGATGCCGAACGACTGCTCCAGCCAGCGGCCGATGGGACCTTGTCGCCCGAACAGCAGCAACAATAGAAAGCCCGTCAAAACCGGCGGCAGAATGATGGGCAGATGCACCAAGCCGTCCAAGGTGAAGCGGCCCGGAAAGCGGCGCGACAACAGAAAGGCGCAGGCGATGGCCAGCGGCAGCGACCAGATCAGCGCCAGCAAAGCCACGCTGAAGCTGGTGCCCAGGACTTCAAGCTCCATGGCCGACAGCATTACGCCCCCTCCAGCGGCAGAATATCGACCGGGGTGCCGGCATTAAGCGCGGGGCAATCCGCCGGCTGCCGGATCAGGGCGTTGGCGGAGGCGAAAACCGAAATCAGGGAGGAATCCTGATCCTCGTGGGCGCGCACCCATTGCTGGCCTTCCTGATCCACTTCCAACAGGGCGCGCAAATAATGCTCGCGCGGGCCATTGGCGGGTAGCGCCTGCTTGAGCCTGGCGCGGTGCAAGGCGGTCCCGGTCTGCGGGTCGCATCCCAGCATCTTGTCGATCAGCGGCCGCAGGAAAAGCCGGGCACAGGCCAGCGCCGAAGCGGGATTGCCCGGCAGTCCCAGCACCAGGCCTTGCTGAACCTTGCCGAACCAGGTGGGCTTGCCCGGACGCACGGCGATTTTTCCCACCAGCAGCTCCAGGCCAAGACGCATCAGCGCGGGGCGCGCATGGTCATGGTCTCCCACCGAAGCGCCGCCCAACACCAGCAGAAGATCGCTGTCGCGCAAGCCTTTCTCCGCGGCGCGAGCGATGGCGCCGGCATCGTCTTTCTCCACCGCCAGGCGCTGGGCTGTCCCGCCCCAGGCGCGAACCAGGCCTGCAATGCCGAACGTCACGGAATCGAAAATCTGGAATTTGCCGGGCGCGGTTCCGGGCGCGGCCAATTCATCGCCGCTGCTCAGAATGGTGATGCGCGGGGAACGGATCACCTTGACCTGCGCCGCGCCGCTCGCGGCAACCAATGACAAGGCGACGCCGTCAAGGCGGCGCCCGGCAGGAAGAAGAATGGCTCCGGCGGCAAAGTCGCCGCCGCGCGGGCGCAGATTTGCGCCGGGCTTCGCCGCAGGCACGGTGATGGCATCTCCTTGGCGCTCTACCTCCTCCTGGATCACCACGCTGTCGGCGCCGTCGGGAATGGCCGCGCCGGTGGAGATTCGAATGGCCATGCCTGGCTGACACAGGCCTTCAAAGCCATGGCCTGCCGCCGATTCTCCGCCCAGCCTCAAGTTCCCCGGCGTGTCGGCGCTGCGCACCGCATAACCGTCCATGGCGGAAACCGCGAAAGGTGGTTGGTCGCGCCCGGCGATCACTGCGTCCGCCAGAATCCGGCCCAGCGCCTGCTCCAAGGGCACGGTTTCCGCCGCCAGCGGAGCAGCGGTGGCCAGCATGGCGGCGCGCGCTTCCGCGACCGACAAAAGACGGGCCGAAACCGGCTTGGCAGGATTGCCTGACACGTTATTCCCGTTAATATCTAGCGCTTGCCGGAAACGCTAAGCCGCAGGAGCCCGCTTGTCCATCAATCGCCGCGCCGCGCTTTTCGCGGCTGTTGCTTGTCTTCTACCCCTTGCGGCCGCCGCCCAGCCGGCCGCGCCAACGGGCCCGTCCGTCACGGTCTTTGCCGCCGCATCCCTCACCGACAGTTTGAAAGCAGTAGCGGACGCTTACAAGGCCAGGACCGGGGTCACGGTGGCCCTGTCCTTTGGCGCCTCCTCCACCCTGGCGCGGCAGATCGAACAAGGCGCCCAGGCTGACATCTTTCTGTCTGCCGACAGCGACTGGATGGACTATCTGCAGAGCAAGAGCCGGATCGCGGACGGCAGCCGCAAAGACCTTCTGGGCAATCAATTGGTGCTGGTCGCCGGCCCTAATGCCAAGCCCGCGCCAAAAATCGCGCCGCACTTCGACCTGGCGGGGGCGCTGGGCGACAGCCGGCTGGCGCTGGCCGATCCTGCTTCCGTGCCGGCGGGAAAATATGCCAAGGCGGCGCTCACCGCGTTAGGTGTCTGGGACAGCGTCGCGTCCAAGCTGGCCCCGGCGGAAAATGTGCGCGTCGCGCTGGAATATGTGGCGCGCGGCGAAGCGCCTTACGGCATCGTCTATGCCACCGATGCCAAAGTCGCGCCTGGCGTGAAGGTGGCGGGCGTGTTTCCCGAAACCAGCCATGCGCCCATTGTCTATCCCGCGGCCTTGACCAAAACGGCTTCGCCGGGCGCCAAAGCGTTCCTGGATTTCCTGGCCGGCAAAGAGGCGCGTGCGATTTTTGAGCAGACCGGATTCAGCGTCCGCTAGGTTTTTTGTAATCGCCGGACGCGCCGCCGCTTTTTTCCAGAAGCGTGATGCCTTCGATCACCATGCCGCGATCGGATGCCTTCAGCATGTCGTAGATGGTGAGACAGGCGACCGACACCGCTGTCAAAGCCTCCATCTCCACCCCGGTCTGGCCCACCGTCTTGGCGCGCGCCGTCACCACCAGGGCGTTCGTCTTCTTGTCGGGCGCGATATCCACCTTGATCTTGCTGAGCGCGATCTGGTGACAAAGCGGGATCAGTTCGGCGGTGCGCTTGGCCGCCATGACGCCGGCAAATTCGGCCGCCGCCCGCACACTGCCTTTTTTGGAATCCCCTTTCAGCGCCTTCTTGAAGGTCCTGGCGTTCATCACCACCCGGCCCTGCGCCACCGCCTCGCGGGCTGTGGCGGGCTTGTCGCCCACATCCACCATGCGGGCCTGCCCCTTGTTATCGAGGTGCGTGAGCTTGCTCATTAGCTAGTGTCCCGATTCCGAAATTCGCATGATCTCTATATCAGGCTCTAGGCGAATTTCGGAATCGCAGGACACTAGCAATTTATTGATTCCTAGTGTCGTTTTGGTTTTGAAGTTCGCCTACAGCTTTATATCAATGAATTGCGAACTTCAAAACCACGACACTAGGCCTCCGTGAAGCGCGGGATCAGCTCTGCCAGATTGCAAGGCTTGAGCCGGTTGTCGAGTTGCCAGCGGATCAGCCTATCCCAGCCATCCTTGCAGGCGCCATTGGAGCCCGGCAGCGCGAAGATCAAGGTGCCCTTGGCCAGGCCGGCACAGGCGCGGCTCTGCATGGTGGAAAGTCCCACCGACTGGAAGCTGGTCATGTGCCAGACGGTTTCAAAGCCCTCGATCGTCTTGTCGAACAAAGGCCGCACCGCTTCCGGCGTCACATCGCGCCCCGTCAGCCCGGTGCCGCCGGTGGAAATCACCACATCGACCTGCGGATCGGCGATCCAGCTTTTCAGCTTCGCCTGGATCTCGGAGACGCTGTCTTTGACGATGGCGTGCGCTGCCAGCACATGACCATCGCGCGTCACCCGCTCGGCCAAGAGCTTGCCCGAAGTATCGTTGCTTTCGTCGCGCGTGTCCGAAATCGTCAGCACCGCCACCCGCAAGGGCTGGAAGGTCTTGTCCGGGTCCAGCCGTCCTCCGCCGGGGACTTGCTCGCTCATGTCATCCCTCTTCCGCTTTTTGGCGTCTCTTGTGATCTTCAGGCCTGGGTTCGATCCAGCGCGCGCCGTCCGGTCCTGTTTCCTTTTTCCACAGGGGCGCATCGGTCTTGAGATAATCCATCAGCACCTTGACCGCGTCAAAAGCGCTGGCGCGGTGGATGGAAAGTGCCGCCACCAGCACAATCGCCTCGCCCGGACGGATGACGCCCACCCGGTGGATCACCAGCAGATCGGGACAGTCAAAGCGGCGCACGGTTTCTTCCGCCAGCCGGGTGATCTCATTTTCGGTAAAGCCCGGATAGTGGTCGATGCGCAACTCGCTGACGGCCACCCCATCCGTCGCCGCCCGGCAATAGCCGACAAAACTGGCCAGCGCCCCCACATCGTCGCGCCCCTGGGTGAAGGCGGCGATTTCCGCTTGCGGATCGAAGGCTTGTCCGGCGATGCAGATGCGCATCTCAGCCTCCGCTCATCGGCGGCAGGAAGGCGACTTCATCGCCGTCGGACACCGGCGCCGTAAGATCGTGCGCCACGCATTGATTGACGATCAGCCGGGTACGGGTCGCTTCCATCGCCTGGCCCAGCCGGGGTTCCTGGCGCGCCACCCATTGTTTGAGATCGCTCAAGGTCCGCACATCGCCCGGCAGCGCGATCTCGGCCAGACCGGCCGGCGCGACATCGCCGAACTTGCCCAAAAACACCAGGCGGACCACCGCTCCTCCGTTCCATGTTTTATCTGTGCGGGTATGGGCATGAACCATAAACGAAGGTGCTTGGCGAAAAAAGCGCGGCATGTATTTATAATGCCGTCATGGCGCTCACCATTCTACTGATCGATACCGACGCGGAACGCGCCCGCGCGCTGGAAGAAAAGTTGTCGCAGTCCGGTTTTGCGCGGGTTGTGCGGGCTGTCGACACAGACCTTGCCGCCGCGGTCGAGGCCGCCAGGCCCGACCTGGTGATCATCGACATGGCCCTGCCAGACCGCGACGCGCTGGAAGACATCCGCACCGTTTCCGCCGCCAGCCCGGTGGTGATGTTTGCCGGCACCGACGATCCCGCTTTCGCCCAGGAAGCCATTGCCGCGGGCGTGTGCTCCTACAACCTGTCCGGCGTGGCGCTGCAGGACGTCCGTCCCATCCTGGCCTCGGCCATTGCCCTGTTTCAGCGTTACCGCCACGTCGAGATCGAACTGGCCGCCGCCAAGGCGCTGTTGAACGAGCGCCGCCTGATCGAGCGCGCCAAGGCCCTGCTGATGAAGAACCGCAAGATGTCGGAACCGGAGGCCTATCGCTGGCTGCAGAAGAAGGCGATGAATGAAAGCCGCAAGCTGGCGGAGGTTGTCGCCGACTTCGTCGCCGGCGAGGAAAACGCCCAGCGGGAGACCAAAGCATGAGCGAAGTCGTTTCCCTGAAACAGCCGCGCTCCGGACCCAGGCTGCGCATCGGTTTCCTGCGCCTGACCGACTCCGCGCCCGCCATTGTGGCTCAGGAATTCGGTTATTTCGCCGAGGAAGGCGTCGATGCCGACCTGTTCGAGGAGCCGTCCTGGGCCAATATCGCCGACAAGCTGGCTTATGGCTTTCTGGATGCGGCGGTGATCGTACCGCCGCTGGCTTTCGCCATTGAGCTGGGCCTGCGCGGCGTCAGCCAGAAGCTGGTCATTCCCTGCAATGTCAGCATGGGCGGCAACACCATCACCCTGTCGCGCGCGCTGGCGCGGCAGGTGTGCGATAGCGCGCATGACAATGGGCTTTCGACCGCCCAGGCTTTGGCGGCGTGCCTGAAAACCCGCGATCAGCCTTTGCCGTTGGGCGTGGTGCATGCCTATTCCACACACAATCTGCTGCTGCGCTATTGGCTGGCGACTGCGGGATTGGAGGCCGGCCGCGACGTGCGGCTTAGCGTGGTGCCGCCGGCGCGTGCGGTGGAGGCCCTGCAATCCGGAGCCATCGCCGGTTTTTGCGCCGGCGCCCCTTGGGGCGAAATCGCGGTTCGCGCCGGCGCCGGCCTGAATGTGGCGGCCTCCGATGACATCTGGCGGGCGGCCCCCGAAAAGGCCTTCGCGGTCCGCGCCTCCTGGGCTGAAGAGAATCCGGAAGGCGTGAAAGGCGCGGTGCGGGCCCTGGTGCGGGCGGCGCAATTCTGCGATGCGCCGGAAAACGCCTCCTATACCGGCTCGCTTTTGTCGCGGCAGAAATATCTGGGCGTCGACAGCCATGCCATTCTCTCGTCGCTGCCCGGCGGCGCCATCGCGCCCGACAATCAATCCTGGTTCTGGCGCGGCGCCGCTACCTTTCCCTGGCGCAGCCATGCCTTGTGGTTCCTGCGGCAAATGACACGCTGGGACCTGATCGGCGCCGTCGACAGGGACGCTCTGGCGGCGCGGGTCTATCGCCCCGATCTCTACCGCGCGGCCGTGGCGCCGTTGGGCATCAGCGTGCCGCTGGCGGATGGCAAAAACGAAGGCGCGCACAGCATGCCGTGGCGGCTGGAAGCCGCGCCCAGCCCCATCGCCATGGAGCCGGACAGCTTCTGCGATGGCGCGGTTTTCGAGGTCTCCCCGGCGCCGGCTAGTTTTTAGGCACCTAAAGTGCACTGCACAAATTTTGACCCATTGGCCCCTGCTTTGAGCAGCAAGCCCTTCTGATTCGCTGATAATTTCCCGGTTTTCCGGCATTTTGCACCCGCAAAAAACTGGCCCGCTTTTTGCGAATGGTTAAGCGCAGGCTTTTCGAAGCCAGCCGGGTTGCGTTCAAGGACGGATGTGGCTCGCAAGCGATGGTCAACCACCCGCGGGCCAATGGCGGTTCGCATGCGGCGCGGCAGCGCCCAAGCGAGCCATGGATGAAAAGCGCATTTCTCAAAGCCGGGCATCTTCCCACCCTGATCGCCTGCTTCCTCTATTTCGATCTCAGCTTCATGGTCTGGGTGCTGCTGGGGCCGATGGCGGTGCTAATCGCCCGTGACCTGCACCTCAGCGCCGGCCAAAAGGGCTTGATGGTGGCGGTGCCGGTGCTGGCGGGCGCCATCCTGCGGATCGTCAATGGCGTGCTGGTGGGGCAGTTTCATCCCCGCCTGACCGGTCTGGTCATGCAATTGATCGTCATCGTCGGGCTGATCGGCGCCTGGATGATCGGCATTCACACCTTCCAGCAGATTTTGTTGCTGGGCGTGGTGCTGGGCGTGGCCGGCGCCTCCTTCGCCATCGCCCTGCCCATGGTCTCTTACTGGTATCCGCCGGAGCATCAAGGCATGGCGCTAGGCCTGGCGGGCGCGGGCAATTCCGGCACCGTGCTGGCGTCGCTGTTTGTGCCCGTGCTGGCGGTCACTTTGGGCTGGCACAACGTGCTGGGCCTGGCGGCCTTGCCGCTGATGCTGGTGTTCGTGCTGTTCCTCTTTGCCGCCAAGAACAGCCCGCAATGCCCGCCGCGCAAGAGTCTGGCCGATTACAGCCGGATCCTGAAATCAAAAGATGCCTGGCTGCTGATGTTCTTCTATGCCATCAGCTTCGGCGGTTTTGTCGGCCTGTCCTCCTTCCTGCCGATCTATTTCCACGACCAGTTCACCCTCTCGCCCATCAAGGCGGGTTATTTCACCGCCGCCTGCGTCTTCGCCGGTTCCTTCGCCCGGCCCTTTGGCGGCGCGCTGGCCGATCGTATCGGCGGCACCCGCTCGCTGTCTTTCGTCTATCTGATCGTGGCGGGAATTCTGTTCACCGTCGCGCGCGGCGCCATCCCAGCGGAAACCACCCTGATGCTGTTCATCCTCGCCATGGCGGCACTGGGCATGGGCAATGGCGCGGTGTTTCAGCTGGTGCCGCAGCGCTTCCGCCAGGATGTCGGGTTGATGACCGGATTGGTGGGCATGACTGGCGGTGTCGGCGGTTTCTATCTCGCCGCATCCCTCGGCTATGCCCAGCAATATACCGGCAGCTATGGCTTCGGCTTCATGGTGTTCGCGGGCATGGCGCTGGTGGCCTTTGCCGGCATCACCTCGGTCAGGCCGCGCTGGCGGCGTGAAAGCGGCGCCCTGGCCGCGGCCCGTATCTGAGAGGCGATCCCATGAACATGATGACGGATCCCCGCGAACATCTGGTGGTGATCGGCAACGGCATGGCCGGGATGCGCACGGTCGAGGAATTGCTGAAGTTGCCGGGCGGCAAGCGTTACCGCATTACGGTGTTCGGCGCCGAACCGCATGTCAATTACAACCGCATCATGCTGTCCAGCGTGCTGGCGGGCGACAAGGAGATCGACGAAATCGTCATCAACAGCCGTGAATGGTATGCCGAGAATGACATCACCCTGATCACCGGCGACGCGGTGAAAAAGATCGACCGGGATCAGCGCATGGTGATTTCGGCCGCCGGCGTGACGGTGCATTACGACAAGATCCTGATCGCCACCGGCTCGCGGCCGCTGGCCCCGCCCATTCCCGGCCTGGGCCTGCCCGGCACTTGCGCTTTCCGCGATATCGCCGATGTCGACAAGATGCTGGCTGCGGCCAAGACCCACAAGCGCGCGGTGGTGATCGGCGGCGGTTTGCTGGGCCTGGAAGCAGCCTGGGGCCTGAAGCAGCGCGGCATGTCGGTGGCGCTGGTGCATCTGATGCCCACCTTAATGGAACGCCAGTTGGACGCCGCCGCCGGCCAGATGCTGCAACGCGACCTGGACCGGCGCGGCATCGCCTTTTTCACCGACGGCCAGACCGAGGAAATCACCGGCACCGAACGCGCCGAAGGCGTGCAGCTGGCCGATGGCCGCTTTATCCCCGCCGACCTGGTGGTGCTGGCGATCGGCATCCGGCCCAATATCGATTTGGCCCGAGCGGCCGAGCTGGAAGTCAATCGCGGCATCGTGGTCACCGACGACATGCGCACCAGCGACTCCGATATTTTCGCGGTGGGCGAATGCGTCGAACATCGCGGTGCGGTATTCGGCCTGGTGGCCCCGATCTGGGACCAGGCCAAGGTGTGCGCCTCGCGCCTGGCAGGCTTGGATCATGCCCTGTTCACCAGCAAGGCGCTGGCCACCAGTCTCAAGATCACCGGCGTGGACGTGTTCTCGGCCGGCGCCCTGATGGCGGAAAGCGAGAATGACGACGAGATCACCCTGCGCGACGACAATCGCGGCCTTTACAAGAAGGTGGTGCTGCGCGACGGCAAGCTGGTGGGCGCGGTGCTCTATGGCGATGTCGTGGACGGCCAATGGTATCTGGGCCTGATGCGCGACAAGACCGATATTTCGGAAATGCGCGACCGGCTGGTGTTCGGCCGCGCTTTTGCGGAGAACCTTCCCGCCGGAAAGGGACCGGACGTGGCCGCCATGTCCGACGACACCCAGATCTGCGGCTGCAATGGCGTTTCCAAAGGCTCCATCGTTTGCGCCATCAAGGACAAGGGCCTGGCGTCCCTGTCCCAGGTGCGCGCCCATACCAAGGCCTCGGCCTCCTGCGGCCAGTGCACGGGATTGGTTGAAGCCATTCTGGCCGACACGCTGGGCGGGGCGGTGGAAAGGAAGGCGCCGTCGATTTGCGATTGCACCGATGTGGGTCATGACGAAGTACGCAAGGCCATCCTGGTGCAGAGTTTGAAAACCATGGGCGCGGTGCGCGCGGCCTTCGGCTGGAAGAAACCGGAAGGCTGTCACAAATGCCGCCCGGCGCTGAATTACTACCTGCTGTGCGCCTGGCCGGGCGAATATATCGACGACTCCCGCTCGCGTTTCATTAATGAGCGCGTTCACGCCAATATCCAGAAAGACGGCACCTATAGCGTGGTGCCGCGCATGTGGGGCGGCGTCACCACGCCGTCGGAACTGCGCGCCATCGCGGAAGTGGCGGAGAAGTTCAATATCCCCACCGTCAAAGTCACCGGCGGCCAGCGCATCGACCTGTTGGGAGTAAAGAAAGAAGACCTGCCGGCAGTGTGGGGCGACCTCAACAAGGCGGGGCTGGTCTCCGGCCATGCCTATGCCAAGGGCCTGCGCACGGTGAAGACCTGTGTGGGCAGCGAGTGGTGCCGTTTCGGCACCCAGGACTCCACCGGGCTGGGGATCAAGCTGGAAAAGATGATGTGGGGCTCCTGGACGCCGCACAAGGTCAAGCTGGCGGTGTCGGGATGTCCGCGCAACTGTGCCGAAGCCACCATCAAGGACATCGGCATTGTCTGTGTCGAAGCCGGTTATGACATTGTGGTGGGCGGCAATGGCGGCGTGGATGTCCGGGTCACCGACCC
The DNA here is from genome assembly GCA_035693565.1 of Rhizomicrobium sp. GTDB lineage: Bacteria > Pseudomonadota > Alphaproteobacteria > Micropepsales > Micropepsaceae > Rhizomicrobium. Next base: position 29,441 of record DASSGF010000009.1, read on the forward strand.
CCTGGCCCGGGTGGCGACGGAAGACGATGTGCTGGAATATAGCGGCGCCTTCATGCAGATCTACCGCGAGGAAGCCCACTATCTCGAGCGCACTGCGCCCTGGGTGGCGCGGGTCGGCATCGATTATGTGAAGAAGCATGTGGTGGAGGATGCGGAAAACCGCCGCCGCCTCCATGCGCGCTTTTTGTATTCCCAGAAATTCGTCCAGGACGATCCCTGGGCGGAACGCGCCGCCGGCATGGACCGTCACGAATTCACCAAGCTGCCGGAGCTGGCCGATGCCTGACGAGCGCGGCGACATGGTGTGGAAGAAAATCGGGCCGCTGGCCAACATTCCGGTGCGCGGGGCGCGCCGGCTGTGTTTCGGCATGGGCGGCAAGCCCATCGCGGTATTCCGCACAGGCGAGGACAAGTTCTTCGCCCTTGTGGATGAGTGCCCGCACAAAAAGGGCCCGCTGTCGGAAGGGATTGTCTCCGGCAACAGCGTCACCTGCCCCTTGCACAATTGGGTGATCGGCCTCGATACGGGCGCCGCCCAGGAACCCGATGTCGGCAGCACCCAGACCATTCCCCTCAAGCTGGAGAATGGCGAGCTTTATGTCGGTCTTGTTATGGAGCGGGCATAAGCAGCGTGACGCGCACCACCTGTCCTTATTGCGGTGTCGGTTGTGGAGTTGCCGTAGTGGACGGTATTCCCAAGGGCGATGCCGCACACCCCGCCAATTTCGGGCGGCTATGCTCCAAAGGCGCGGCGCTGAAGGATACCCTGACCCTGCCCGACCGGCTGACCGTGCCGATGATCAACGCCCGCGAGGCGAGTTGGGATGAAGCGCTGGGCCATATCGCGGCGGAATTTTCCCGCATCCGCGCCGAACACGGTCCCGAGGCCATCGCTTTCTATGTTTCCGGGCAGTTCCTCACCGAAGACTATTACGCCGCCAACAAGCTGATGAAGGGCTTCATTGGCGCCGGCAATATCGACACCAATTCGCGGCTGTGCATGTCGTCGTCTGTGGCCGGGCATGTTCGGGCTTTCGGCGAAGATGTGGTGCCGGGCTGTTATGATGATCTGGAGGAAGCCGACCTGGTGGTCCAGGTGGGCAGCAACATGGCCTGGTGCCATCCGGTTCTGTATCAACGGTTGATGGCGGCCCGCGACAAGCGCGGCACCAAAATCATCTGCATCGATCCCCGCCGCACCGCCACCGCCGAGACAGCGGATTTGCATCTGGGGCTGGCGCCCGGCGCCGATGTGATGCTGTGGAGCGGGTTGCTGGTTTATCTCGCCAATCAGCAGGCGCTCGACAAGGACTGGATCGCCCGTCATGTCTCGGGTTTTGAGGAAACGCTGGAAGCGGCGCGGGCTGCCGCACCGTCTATCGCCTTTGTCGCGGCGGGATGCGGCCTGAAACCGGACGATGTCCGCGCCTTTTATGAAATGTTCGCCGCTACCGAACGGGTGGTGACGCTCTATTCCCAAGGCGTCAACCAGTCGTCCAGCGGCACCGACAAGGTCAACGCGATTCTGAACTGCCATTTGGCCACGGCGCGGATCGGCCGTCCCGGCATGGGGCCCTTCTCCCTCACCGGCCAGCCCAATGCCATGGGCGGACGGGAAGTGGGCGGATTGGCCAACCAATTGGCGGCGCATATGGGCTTCACGCCGCAGGAGGTGGACAGAGTGGGGCGCTTCTGGCAGACGCCCGGCATGGCCAAGACGCCCGGCCTCAAAGCGGTCGAGCTGTTCGATGCGGTAGATGACGGCCGCGTCAAGGCGGTGTGGATCGCCGCCACCAACCCGGCGGACTCCATGCCCCGCGCCGGCAAGGTGCGTGAAGCCTTGAAAAAGTGCCCGCTGGTGATCGTGGCCGATGCCTGGCCCACCGACACGACGTCACTGGCCCATATTGTTCTGCCCGCCGCCAGCTGGGCGGAAAAGGACGGCACCGTCACCAATTCGGAGCGCTGCATTTCCCGCCAGCGGGCCTTTCGCGCCGCGCCAGGCCAGGCCCGTCCCGATTGGTGGATGTTCGCGGAAGTGGGCCGCCGCATGGGATGGGAAAATGCCTTCGCCTGGCAGGACCCCGCCGATATTTTCCGCGAACACGCCGCTTTGTCCGCCTTCGAGAATGACGGCGCGCGCGTGTTCAACTTGGGCGGCTTGGCCGATATCAGCGACACGGGCTATGACGACATGCCGCCGATGCAATGGCCTGTCCCCAAACCCGGCTGCGGCGTGACAGGCCCTCGCCTGTTCGCCCGTGGCGGTTTTTCCACCTCCGACCGCAAGGCGCGCATGGTGCCGCTGGCATTGCCGATGCAGGAAGCGGCGGCAGAATCGTCCCTGACCCTCAACACCGGCCGCATCCGCGATCAGTGGCACACCATGACCCGCACCGGACGGGTGGCGCATTTGATGACCCATGACGCCGCGCCCAGCCTGGCAATGCATCCGCGCGAGGCGGCGGCACGCGGCATTCCCCAAAACGGCCTGGCGCGCATCGAGAACGATCATGGATCGGTGGTGATGCGTGTCCTGTTGGACGAAGGCGTACGGCCCGGCGATGCCTTCGCCGCCATGCATTGGACCGACCAGTTCACCTCTTCCGGGCCCATTGGCCGGCTGGTGCACGCCGCAACCGATCCCATCTCCGGCCAGCCCGACCTCAAGGGCACCAAGGTCCGGGTCAGCGCGGTGACCGAATGCTGGCGCGGACATCTTTTGCGTCTCACCGGCGGCGAACCCGAACTCAGTGATGCGTTATGGTGGTCCAAGGCTCCCATTGCCGGCGGCTTTGCCTTCGAGATGGCGGGCTGGCATCTCCTGCGGCAGGAAATTCATTCCGAAGGCGTGCTGCGGCGCCTGCTGCGCATTCCCGCGGAGGCGGAGCTGGTGTCCTATTCCGACCCCCGCAAGGCCATGTTCCGTTATGCCGGCATTCTGCACGGCCAGCTTGCCGCCTGTGTGTTCTTCGGACCGGCGGCGGCGGAGTTCGCCGGCGTGGAACAGGCCAAGGCGCTTTTGGGCAAGGAGATATCGCCGCTGGATCGCATCGCGCTGCTGGCCGGCGGCAAGGCCGCCAAAGCGGCCGGCAAGATCATCTGCTCCTGTTTCGGGGTCAGCGAAGACACGATCCGGGCGGCGGTCACGGCCGATGGCCTGACCAACACCGCCCAGATCGGCGCCAGACTCAAGGCGGGAACCAATTGCGGTTCCTGCATTCCCGAACTGAAGAAATTGTTGCAACCTCTTCCCGCTTTGAACGCGGCGGAGTGACATGGGTGGTGCCTTGGACGGATTGACAATCCTGGTGCCGGAAAGCCGCGAGCTGGACCTGTTCGCCGGCATGCTGGAGGCGCAAGGGGCGCGCGCCTGGCGCTGCCCGCTGGTCGGGATTGCCGATCTGGACGATGACAGCGAAGCGCAAACCTGGATCGCGCGGATGATCGCGGCGCCCTTCGATTTCACTATTCTTCTTACCGGCGAGGGCTTGCGCCGCTTGTTGCCGCTGTGCGGCGCGCGCCAGGATGCCTTCATCGCCGCCTTGGGAAAAAGCCGTACCGTCACCCGTGGGCCGAAACCGGCGCGGGCGCTGCGCGAAATCGGGTTGACGCCCGGCCTGGCGGCGGCGATCCCCACCTCCCAAGGCGTGTTGGAAAGCCTGGCCAAGGAAAGCCTGGAGGGACGCCGTATCGGGGTTCAGCTTTACCCCGGTGACGGCGGTTTGCCGCTGGTCGAGGCGTTGCGTGGGCGCGGCGCGGAAGTGTTCGCCGTCACGCCCTATCGCTATGTCACCCAGACCGAATCCCGGCAGGTCGCCGCCACCATCAAGGATCTGGCGGCCGGCAAGATCGGCATGATCGCTTTCACCTCCTCGCCCCAGATCGAGCGGCTGTTCGCCGTGGCCAAGGAATTCGGGCTGATGCTGGAATTGACCCAGGGTCTGGCCAAGACTCCCATCGCCGCCATTGGCCCGGTGATGGAACAGGCGCTGGCGGCGCATGGCCTTTCCAGCGCCATCCATCCCGCCAGCAGTTTTCACCTGAAGCCGATGATCAATGCCATCTGCGACGCCTGGAAGGGGCGCGCATGAGGCCGCCGGCGGTCATCTTGGCGGGCGGGCGCTCATCGCGCATGGGCGGTGGAGACAAATGTCTTTTACCGTTGTGGAACAAGCCGTTGGTTGGACATATTCTCACGGCACTTGAACCACAGACCCATGACATATTGATCAATGCCAACAGCGATCCGGGGCCCTATCTCAAATTCGGCCTGCCGGTGCTGGCAGACGTCATTCCCGGCTTTCAGGGACCGCTGGCGGGATTGTTGACCGGCATGCTGTGGTCGCGGCGGCGCCATCCCCGCCAGGCCCATATCCTGAGTGTCGCGGGCGATGTCCCCTTCCTGCCGAAGGACCTGGTGGCGCGGCTGGCACAGGCCCTGGCAGAGCAAAAAGCGGATATCGCCATGGCGCGCTGCGCGGAAGGTCTTCACCCCACCATCGGGCTGTGGCCGGTGGACTTGGCGGAACGGCTGGAGCAGGACCTGATGGAGACCAACATCCGCGCCATGCGGGATTGGAGCGGTCAGTTCCGCGTCGCGGAGGTGATGTTCGGCGCGCTGGCCAATATCAATACCCCTGCCGACCTGGCGGCCTGCCGGGGGCCTCTGGCCGAAGCTATTTGATTTTTCCTTATTTTATTTTTCCTCTGGCCACCACTTTCCACACCGCTTCGATCTTTTCGCCGCGCAGGGCGATGATCTCTTCATGCAGATGGATGGTGCTGTCGGTATAGCCGGGAATGAATTCCACCCGGTCACCCACTTTGGGCTTGTCGCTGGGCGCCTCTAATTCCAGTTGGGCATGTTCGGCATAGAGCCGCACATCCTTGACGCCGGGAACCCCTAATGGCTTTGGCACCGCCGTTTCGATGCTCATGGATTTGCGTCCGGCATCCAGGATCACCCGCGTCGGCGCCGGCCGGCTGGTGACGGTGGCAAGCACCGTCAAGGCAAATGGCAGGTCGATATTGTGGTGCCAGCGATAGTGCTGGTCATTCATCACCCCGCCCCCCACCTGGACCTCGGTCACCCCCGGCTGCTTGACGCAATAAAGCAAAGTGCCGGTGCCGCCGCAGCTGACAATCCGGATGTCATGACCGGCCCGGCGCAAGGCATCGGCGCTGGCGGTCAAAAGACCGATAGCGGCGGCCACCGCCGCCTCCTTTTCCCTCGGATCGGCGATAGCCGTGGTATGCGCCTCCCAACCCATCACGCCCGCCAGGCGCAAACCGGGATGCCGCGCGATCTCCGCCCCAAGCGCCACGACCGGCGCGCCAGGCTCGACACCGGCGCGATCGGTGCCGGTATTGACCTCGATCACCACCCGCAAGACCTTGCCGGCCTTCCCGGCTGCCGCCGCCAATTCCCCGACATTCTCCGCGCCGTCCACGGCGACGATGACATCCGCCATGTCCAGCAATTCCATCAGCCGCGCAATCTTGAGCGGGCCCACGATCTGGTTGGCGATCAAAATATCCTTGATGCCGTTGGCGGCCAGAATCTCGGCTTCCCCCAGCTTGGCGCAGGTAATGCCGATGGCGCCTGCCGAAATCTGCATCTGTGCGATTTCCAGGGTCTTGTGGCCCTTGAAATGCGGCCGCCATGCTATCGCATGCGCGCGGCAGCTCGCGGCGATATGGGCGATGTTGGCTTCCAGCACATCCAGATCGGCCAGCAGCGCCGGCGTGTCCAACAGGGCCTTGGTGGAGCTCATCTGCCGGCCAGAAAATCGAAATCGCAACCCAGCGGCGCCTGTGTCACGCTGCGATGGTAGAGCGCGGCATAACCCCGCTCCGGCACGGATGGCGGAACATGGTTTGCCAACCGCCGGGCGATTTCTTCCTTGTCCACCAGCAGATCGATGCGCTTATTGGCGACCGACAGCCGGATGCGATCGCCATTCTTCACCGCCGCCAAAGGCCCGCCCATGGCGGCTTCCGGCGCCACATGCAGCACCACGGTGCCGAAAGCGGTACCGGACATTCGGGCATCGGAAATCCGCACCATGTCCTTGACGCCCTTTTGCGCCAGCTTTTTGGGAATAGGCAGATACCCGGCTTCCGGCATGCCCGCCGCCTTGGGGCCCGCATTTTTCAACACCAGCACGTCGTCGGCCGTCACATCCAAGGCAGGATCGTCGATCCGGTTGGCCAGGTCTTCGAGACTCTCGAACACCACGGCGCGGCCTTCATGCTCGAACAGCGCCTCGGTGGCGGCGGCGCGTTTGAAGATGGCGCCGTCCGGCGCCAGGCTGCCGCTCAGGGCGATCAAGCCGCCTGCCTTCGAGATGGGATTGGCGAACTCCCGGACCACCTTGCGATCCACCCAATCGGATTTCTCCTCAAGCCTTTCGCCAAGACTGCGGCCTTCCACATCCAGCGTGTCCAGATGCAACAGCGGCTTGAGTTCCCGCAGCACCGCACGCACCCCGCCCGCGGCGAAGAAATCCTCCATATAACCTTCGCCCACCGGCTTGAGGTCCACCAGCACCGGCGTGGTGTCGGAAATCCGGTTCAACCGGTCATAGGAGATTCTGATCCCTGCCCGCCCGGCGACGGCCGCCAGATGGACAATGGCATTGGTCGAACCGCCGATGGCCATCAACAGGTGCAGCGCGTTGTCGATCGCGTTCTCGGTGATCAATTGACGGGGGGCGATAGGCTTCTCCACCAGCGCCATGGCGGCGCGCCCCGACGCTTCCGCCGCCAGCAATCGCGCGGAATGCACCGCCGGAATGGCGGCCGATCCCGGCAAGGCGATGCCAAGCGTTTCCGCGATACAGGCCATGGTGCTGGCAGTCCCCATCACCGCGCAGGTCCCGGCGGTCACCGCCAGCCGGCCCTCGATGGTCTGGATTTCATCCTGCTCGATTTCACCGCCGCGATATTTTCCCCAAAAACGGCGGCAGTCGGTGCAGGCTCCCAGCCGCTCGCCCTTGTGGCGTCCGGTGGACATCGGGCCGGTGACCAGCTGCACGGCCGGCAGGTTTGCCGATAGCGCGCCCATCAACTGCGCCGGCACCGTTTTGTCACAGCCGCCGATCAGCACCACCGCATCCATCGGCTGGGCCCGGATCATTTCCTCGGTATCCATCGCCATCAGATTGCGGAACATCATGCTGGTCGGGTTGAGAAACACTTCGCCCAGCGAGATGGTGGGAAAAACCCGCGGCAGCCCGCCCGCCGCCAGCACGCCGCGCGACACCGCTTCGACCAGTTCGGGCATAGCGCGATGGCAGTTGTTGAAACCGGATTCCGCCGCCGCGATGCCGATTACCGGCGCAGCCAGCAGCCGGTCGGACAGGCCCATGGAGCGGGCAAAAGAACGGCGCAAGTAAAGCGAAAAATCCTGGTCGCCATAGTTGGTCAGACCTTTCGCGATCCCCTTCTTGCTCATATCCCACTCATTTTCCGTATACAGAGGGGGCTTTATAGCCGCCACCCCTTGAGGACGCCAGTTGGCGCAATCGCGCAAGCCGGGTTAACCTGACGGCAAAAGCGAGGGACGAAACGATGAAAAAATCAGGGGCGATGGTTTTGGCGGGCATGGCGCTGTTGGGGCTCCCCGTCCTGGCGCAGGAGACGGGTGTCGACCAGGCCGAGTTGAAGCGGCTGATGACCGAGCATCCGGACTGGGCGGTGTGGCTGTCCGATCCCAAGCTGGCCCAGCTGACCCTGGCGGGGCCGAAAATGCCCGGCTCGCCCTATAATGTGGATGACATCCGCCGGCCGCAGCCGCGCCATGTCAATACCGGCACCGCCTGCGCCACCAGGATGCCCCGTGATGCCGAAGTGCTGTTCGACGGCAAGGACCTCTCCAAATGGACCGGCGATCATTTCGAGGAATGGACCCTGCATGACGGCATCGTCACCACCGGGGCGCGGGTCTACAATTTCCTCAAGACCAAGGAATCCTTCGGCGACGCGCAGATTCACGTCGAATTCCTGGAGCCCGAACAGCCGCATCCGCCGGTCAATCCGCAATTTTGGGGCAATAGCGGCGTCTTTCCCATGGGCCTCTACGAAGTCCAGATTCTGGACAATTATAAAAACCAGACCTATCCCGACGGCATGGTGGGCAGCATCTATTCCCAATTCCCGCCGCTGGTGAATGCGGCGCGGCCCGCGGGCGTGTGGCAATGCTATGACATCACCTTTCATGCGCCGCACTTCTCCGGCGATGCCGTGACACAGCCGGCGCGGATGACGGTGAAATTGAATGGCGTGCCGGTGCAGGACAATGTCGCCCTGATCGGGGCGACGGTGCATGGCAAGGTTGGTGTCTATGCGCCGCATGCAGCCGAACTGCCGCTGGCGCTGCAGGATCATGGCAATCCCGACAGCCATGTTTCCTTCCGCAATATCTGGATTAAAAGATTGACGAAGTAGCGGCTCTAGATTTTTTGGGGACACATCAAATGCGGGGTCTGGCAATCCTTTTGATAGTGTTTGCCTTCCTATCCTTTGGCAACGCTTCGCAAGCGCAAACCGACAGCCATGCCTATGATAATATACACTCTATCGGCATTTTTTCGAATCTCATGCCTGCGGTTGTTACTCCAAAAGGCCCGATGCCGCTGGACTGGGATATCAATGCGGATGTCACCACGCTCGTTTCCACCGCGCTTAAAGATCATTTCTCAGTGAAGGCGGTTTCGCTGGATCAGAGCGAACTGCAAAAATCGTTTTCTGACGGCGGCGTTGGTCGCCTTGGTAAATTTATCCAATCAATCCCGCCACAGGATGTGGATGCATATCTTGTGGTCGTGCCCGACAAGATTCCAGACTACACGGTTACGCTGTTTGGTGGTTCCCTGTTCGCATCTTTCTCCATTCCATTTTTTCCAGGACTGTCACTAAGGGACGGATCCGATCTTTTCCATCCGCATTCGGATATAGTTGCGATTGCTATGTACGATCTGATTATGGTCAATGCACGAACCGGAGAAACGATCAGCTGGAGTCGGGGACGCGGGAACGATAGCAGCCCGCACTCCGGCGCCGTGCTTGCTTTTTGCAAAAACGACTTCTTGCCCAGAGATGCTGAAGAAGCTGGGGGAGCCAAGGGAAAGGCCATTTTGGACGAAATGAAGATTTTTGTATTCACTGGCCTGCCCCATGCTCTCAAGATGATGGAGCTACCAAATCAGATTGATATGGCCGCAATTATGCCGGTCCAACCATCGCTGTGTTCGTTATTTATGCTAAGATAAGCACCTCTCATCATGCGCCCCCCAAAGATTCCGTCGGGAAGATTTTGCGCATCTCGCTCAACCCGCTGGATGGCCGCACTCCGGCGGCCCATGGATAATCTGGGAGACAATCTAAGCCAATCTCAAACCGTCTTGATATCCAGCTTGGCCAGCGCGGCATTGAGATGCGCCAGCGCTTCCGGCGTTGGGCCAGGATAGGCGCCGGTCATCGGCGCATTGCCGATATAGCCGATGTCCTTCATGCCCTCCGGCAGGGAATAGAAGCCACCCAGCACCAATCCGCGCAGCCGCGCGAAGAAAAAAGCCGGACGCTCGTAACCCGGCTTCACCTTGGCGCGAAAGGCGATGCTGTCGAAGATTGAGCGGCGCTCGGCATCGCTGGCTTGCGCGAAGCCATGATTGAAACGGGCGCCGCTCTCCGCATCCAGCCAGGCCAAGCCCGACAGAATGGTCACCCGGTCGCGCTGCTGCTGCTGATAGGGCGCGCTGACCCACTCATCGATAAAGGCATCGACCGGCAGGCTTCCGGCTGAGGGCGAATGTGCGTCCGCTGGCAGGATCAAATCGGCCGCGATCCGCAACAGGGCGCGTTGATCGTCCGTCAAGCTCAGCGGCCAGGGCACGCTGGGCTTCACCAGATTGGGATCGGAGCCATAGCCGAGCATGGTAATGGGCGGGACGTCGACATCCTGCCACAACCCTGTCGGCTGCGTCTGGGCTTGCGCCGGCTCAACCGGAGCAACCACCCAGGGACTGGCCGATGCCGCTGCGACCCAGGCAAGCGTGACGCGGCGTGAAATCTCCATCGTCAGACCTCCCCTTTGCGCAGGCGGTCCGCCAGATGATCCATGCTGCGCCAGGCCAGCGCCATGATGGTCAGGGTGGGATTCTTATGGGCGTTGGAGGTAAACACGCCGCCATCCACCACCACCAGATTGTCCACGTCCCAGGTCCGGCCGTAACCGTCGGTCACCGAATCCGCCGCACTCGCGCCCATGCGGGTAGTGCCCACTTCATGGATGATCCAGCCGCCCACCGCGATCGCCTGTTCCGGGCGCGGGATGCGGCCGATCACCCGGCCGCCCAGCCGTTCGATGATGTCCTTGGCGGTTTGCATGCCATGGGCGATCTGGCGGATTTCATGGTCGGACCATTTCCAATGGAACCGCAGCACCGGCAGGCCGAACTTGTCCTTCACCTGGCTGTCCAGCTCGCAATAGGAATCGGAATTGGGGATCATCTCGCCACGCACGGTGAAACCCAACTGCGCGCCATAATAGCGCCGCGCGTCGTCCTTCAGTTGAAGGCCGTAACCATCTTCCATCCCGCCCATGGAAATGCCCGCACCCGGCGCACCAAAGCGCCCGCCGATCTCGTAATGATAGCCGCGGGGGAAATCGAGCTTGCCCGCCGCCTGCTCCTTGTACAGCCACCAGGGAATATAGAGATGCGCCACCTCCATCCCGTCTTCATTGTAGCGGGGGCGGTTTTCCAGCGCGGGAATATGTCCGGCGATGTTGGTGCCGGTGGTGTCCATCAGATTCTTGCCCACCTGGCCGCTGGAATTGGCCAGGCCGCCTTCCTTGGAATTGAGCAGCAGCCGCGCGCTTTCGCAGGCGCTGGCCGCCAGCACCACGGCGCGGGCCTTGACGAAATGGCTGCGGCCGTCCTTGCCGAAATATTCCACGCCCCTGGCCTTGCCGTCGGCGCCGGTAACGATGCGCGACACCATGGCATTGGTGATGATGCGCGCCTTGCCGGTGCCCATCGCCATGGGCAGCAGCGAGGTGGTGGACTGGAACGCCGCGCCGATGGCGCAACCGCGGCCGCAAGGCGTGGCATAGAAACAGGCCTGGCGCGGGGCATGAGGATGGTCGATCGGCTTGGTGATGATCGCTTGGCGCGCCGGCACGCAAGGAATGCCTAAGGCATTGGCCCCTGCCTTAATGGTCAATTCGGGAATGCGCGGCGTGGCCGGCGGATGCAGGATGCCCGGCGAGGAGTCGGGATGGTTCTCCAACCCCGCATTGGCGCCGCTCACCCCGACCAGTTTTTCGGTGCGGTCGTAATAGGGCGCGACATCGTCATAGGAGATCGGCCAGTCCATCCCCAGCCCGTCGCGGCTTTTGGACTTGAAGTCATAGGGCCCGAAGCGCGGCACATGCCGGCCCCAATGATTGGTGCGCCCGCCCAGCATGCGCGACCGCCACCAGCGGAAGGTCGAACCCGGCGCGTTGGTATAGGGCTCGCCCGGCACCTCCCATCCGCCATTGGCGGTGGCGTCATAAAAACCGAAATGCTTGTCGGTGGTGGAGGAGGCGCGCAACGGCGCTTCATGATTCCATTTGAACATGGCGGATTCCGCCACCGGGTCATAGTCGCGGCCCGCTTCCAGGATCAGGGTCTTGACCCCGGCCTTGGTCAGCACATAGGCCGCCATGCCGCCGGCCGCGCCAGAGCCCACGATCACGACATCGGGTTCGAACTGCGCGGCGGCTTTGTGTTTAGGCATCCTGGGACTCTTTTATTTCAAACCATGCTAGGGCAACGCCACCGCCTGATCCAGGCGTATCTGCAAGTCAGTCGTACCAGCCCGGCGCCTTCACGGCGTTCTGGTACCAATCGATCGCATGGCCCATGAAAAGCTGAGAATGCGTCCGGGCGAGAAACTCTTCCACTTTCTTGCGCGAGGCGGGTGTTTCCAAGGACTGTTCGCGCGGCGGCATGCGTCCTGTCGTGCGCTCGGCGGTGTAGTGATAAAGATCGCCGGAAACCACCACCCCGCCGGTGCGCGCCAGCTTGACATACAACGACTGATGTCCGGGGGTGTGCCCAGGCGTGGACAGCAGCACCACCTTGCCGTCGCCGAATACGTCATAGTCGCCGTCGATATATTGGATCTTCGCCCGCGCCAGTCCGTCATACCACTTCTTCACCGTGGCGTTGGCGTTGGGCCCGAACATCACATCATATTCGGCCTTGCGGGCCAGCCAGGTCGAGCCGGCATAGTCATTGGCATTGCCGACATGGTCCCAATGGGAATGGGAGATGGCGAGATAGGTGATCATCGGCGCGGTGACGCCGATATTGGCCAGCTGACCCTTCAGGCTGACGGTCTTGAGCTGGCCTTCATAGCCCATCTTGTTTTCGTAGATGGGGCGGCCGACTTGCGCGTCGGTGAGGCCGGTGTCGAACAGCAGCATCCCCTTGGGATGCACCACCAGGAAGCAGGGATCGGAAAAATCCGGATCGGGCACCTCCTGGCGGGTCAAGCCAAAGCGCTCCGGCTCATGCGAGATGATGGTGCCGCAGTCCAGCACATAGAGCCGCACATCGCTGACCTTGGGCGCGGGCGGCAAGCCGCCAGAGCTATTGGAAGGAGGCGTTTGGGCTTGCGCGGCGGCACCCGCGCAGAGCACCGCGAAAATTGCCGCGAGCCGTTTCAGAGCCATGGCGTATCCCCCAATCTGCGTGCGCAAGTCTGGCCCTAAAGTATGGGCTCCCGGTATCAGTGGTCGTGGTGGCTCACGATGCCGTGATCCTTCAGCAGCTGGATGTAGAAGATGCGGATATCCTGCTGACCGCCACGGTTGATGAAATCGCCCGGCGTATCACCCTTGGTGTTGGGGACATCCAGCTTGGCGCCCTTGTCCGCCAGATATTGCAGCACCGGGATCGCCAGGTCGGGATTCTTGTTGGCGATGGCGAAATGCATGATGCTCTTGCCTTCCGGCCCGATCGCCGTCAGGTCCGGATCAAGCTGCAGCGCATATTTCACCGCGTCCAGATTTCCGCTGCCGGCGGCGGCCAGCGCCACGGTGGTGCCGTCCTGGGACTTGACGTTGACCTTGGCGCCGCCATCCACCAGCGCCTTCATGGCGGGCGCCGAACCGGCTGCTGCCGCGAACACCAAAGGTGGCGTGGCCACGGCGGGCGGCGGCGGCGGCCTGGTGCCATCGGCGACGGCAAGCTTTTGGCCGCCGCTCGCAACCTGGACCGGCGGTCGCGGCGCGGGCGGAGTCGGCGGTTCGGACAAAGCGTTGGGATCGACGCCCTTGGACAGCACCATCTTGACCAGCTCGGCCTTGCCGCTGGCGGCGGCGACATGCAGCAATTGCCGTCCCTTGCCGTCGCGCTGGGTCAAATCGGTGCCGCGCGACACCACCGTCATGGCGAAGGGGACATTGTCGTTGGCCAGCGCCGCCGCCACCACCGAGGTGCCGTCCGGCAAGGCGGTCTTGCTGTCGGCGCCCGCGTCCAGCAGCGCCATGGACGCCGACGGCGCCTTGCTGCGCAGAGCGAAGAAGAGCGGCGTGAAACCATGCCGGGACACGGCGTTCACATTGGCGCCATGCGCGATCAGGAAAGAGATGTTTTCGGTCCGCCCCTTGGCCGCGGCCCACATTACGGGGGTCTGCCCCGATGGATCGGCGGCATTGACCTCGGCGCCCTTGGCAATCAACTGGCCCAATATTTCGGGCGTGGCGTTACCCGCGCACAGTTCCAGGGCCGCGATTCCGTCGGCGCGCATCGCCTTGGCGTCGGCGCCGGCCTTGAGCAGATCGGAGATGATCTCCGTCCCTCCCCGTTCGCAGGCGAGCGTGAGGGGCGAGGCGCCGTCGACGCCGACAATATTGGGCTTGGCGCCGCCGGCCAGAAGCAGGTGCACGGACTCTGTGTCCTGACGATCGACCGCCCAGGCAAGAACAGTGGTCTTGTCGGGCAATGGCGCATTCACATCGGCATGCGCCGCCAACAGGCTGGTGATTGCCGCATGGTCGCTGTCGCGCACCGCCTGCGCCAGGCGGCCGTCCGAGTCGCTGGCCATGGCCGGCAACGCGCCGCTCAAGCAAAAACACAATGCAATCTGTTTTTTCATCGCCCCAAAACCAATTCCGATCAAGCGGCAAAAACCGAAAGCCGGCCCGTCGAGTCGCCGATCTTGTCGGCATGCACACCCAGCGTGTCCATCATCGACAGCATCATGTTGGTCATGGGCGTGTCCATCTCAACTTGCACATGACGGTTGCCCTTGATCAGGCCGCCGGCGACGATCACAGGCAGGCCGCGATGATCATGCTTGTTGGGATCGGCCAGGCTGGCGCCGGCCAGGACCAGGGTATGATCCAACAGGCTGCCGCCCGCTTCCTTGGTCTCGCTCATGCGCTTCAGGTAATAGGCCACCTGTTCCATATGGAAGGTGTTGATCTTGGTCAGCTTGGCGATCTTTTCCTTGTCGTTGCCATGATGGCTGAGCGGATGGTGCGCGTCGGGCACGCCGATTTCCGGATAAGACCGGCCGCTGACTTCGCGGCCAATCATGAAGCTGCAAACCCGGGTGATGTCAGCCTGCATCGCCAGCACCTGCAGGTCGATCATCATATGGGCGTAATCCTCGAAACCGTCGGGCACTCCGGACGGGCGGGCATAGGCCGGCAAGGACGCGGTTTCCGCGCCGCCCTTTTCGACCTTCTGGATGCGCTTTTCGATGTCGCGCACCGAAGTGAGATATTCGTCCAGCTTCTTCTTGTCGTTGGCGCTCATGCTGTGCGACAGGCGCTTGGCGTCCTGGGCGACGAAATCCAGGATCGAGGCCTGGCGCCTCAGCTGGGCCAGCCGGCTCTTGGCATCCAGACTGTCGCCATCGCCGAACATGCGCTCGAACACTTCGCGCGGATTGATGGTGACGGGCAGCGGCGTCGAGGCGCTGCTCCAGGACAGCGTGTTGGTATAGGCGCAGCTGTAGCCGGAGTCGCAGCTGCCCACCAGGCTGGGAGGCTCAAGGCCCACTTCCAGGGACGGGATCTGCGTCTGGTCGCCGAACTGCTTGGCGACCACCTGATCCATCGAGACGCCCGCGGTGATGTCGGCGCCTTCGGTCTTCTTGACATGGGTGCCGGTCAGATAACCGCCGCAGCAGCGGCCATGGTCGCCGGCGCCGTCGCCCAGCGCCTCGGCCTGGACATGCGACAAGCCGGTAAAGACGGTTAGCTTGTTGCGATAGGGCTCCAGCGGCTTGAGGATGGGCGAAAAGGCGAAATTTTCGCCGGTGGTGGCCGGCGTCCAGTTCTCCATCATCATGCCGTTGGGCGTGTAGATCGTCTGCAGGCGCTTGCGCGAAGCCAGCGCTTCTTCCGCCGCCTGGGAGGCACTGGGAAGCATCGCTTCCAGCAGCGGCAGCGCCAGGGTGGTGCCCATGCCGCGCAACAGGGTGCGGCGGCCAATCGGTTTGCGCGTGATCATCATGTCTCGGGAGTCCTTCTCATCGAAAAAGGCACACTCTGAACAATGCCAAGAATAATCGACTGCATGCGGTAATCGTCTTTGGCCGCCTGGTAGCGCACCTGGCGCACCGCCGGCATGTCATAGGATTCCAGCCCGCGCGCCAAGGCATAGGTCATCAGCCGCTCGGTCAGCGCCTCGACAAACTGGTCCTTGCGGCTGAGCAGGATGCCTTGCAGGCCGCTCGCGCCGGTGGGGCCGTCGAACTTGGTGCCGTCCGGCATTACCGCCGAAGCGTCCACCAGCTGGCCGGCATAGCCGGTGCGCCAGCCGCCCACCGCATCGAAATTCTCCAGGCTGAACCCCAGCGGGTCCATCTTGGTGTGACAGGAGGCGCAGACCGGATTCTTGCGGTGCAGCTCCATCTGCTCGCGCACCGTCATGGTCTTGCCGTTCTTGGCGTCGTCCAGCGAGGGGACAAGCGGTGGCGGCGGCGGCGGCGCGGCCGCCAGAAGGTTTTCCAGAATCCACTTGCCGCGCAGCACCACCGAGGTGCGGTTGTTGTAGGAGGTGACGGTCAACACAGCGCCCTGCCCCAGCAGCCCGCCGCGATGGGTCGCGGGATCGAGCTGCACTTTGCGGAAGGTGGTGCCATAGACGCCGGGAATGCCGTAATGCTCGGCCAGGCGCTGGTTGAGATAGGTGTAATTGGCGTCCAGGAAATCCAGCGCGCTGCGGTTTTCCCGCACCACCCCGTCGAAGAACATTTCGGTTTCCGTCTGCATCGCATTGCGCAGGCGCTCGTCGAAATCGGGATAGGCCCGCCGGTCGGGCTTTTGATATTCCAGCCGGCGCAGATAGAGCCATTGTCCGGCGAAATTCTCGGTCAGCGCCTTGGCGCGCGGATCGGCCAGCATGCGCGCCACCTGGGCCTTCAGCACCGCCGGATCGTGCAGCTGGCTCTTTTGCGCCACCGCCAGCAGTTGCTCGTCCGGGCTGCTGCTCCACAGGAAGAAGGACAGCCGTGTCGCCAGTTCCAGATCGCTGATGCGGTGCACCGTGCCCGGCTTGCTCAGATGCGGATCACTCTCGCGCATGAACAGGAAGTCGGGCGATACCAATATCGCTTCCAGCGAGGCCTCGATGCCGTGTTCGAAATCCGTGCCTTTGCGGCCCTGATTGTAAATCTTCATCAATGGCGCGATGTCCGCCGCGCCCACCGGCCGGCGATAGGCATGGCGCGCCAGGTTGGTGAGGATCTTGCTGGCGCAGGACTCCTCCCCAAGCGACTTGGACGGACGGCAAATGAAAATCTTGGCGCGCGAGGGCGTGTCGCCCGCGCCCTGGATGTCATAAGGCCCCACCACCGAAATCTGCATCACGTCGCGCAAATAGAAGGATTGGGAGACATTGGGTCCGGTGGCCACGGAAGGCACCGAAAGCCGTTCGACGCGGGCGCCGTCCACCGACACGTCCAGTGGGATCGGAACCGGCGCCGCTGCGGGCTCGCGCGGTCCCAGCACCGACTTGGGGACAATGCGCTCATCCAGCGCCAGATTCTTGGGGAAGGAGGCGCCGATGGTGCGCAGGCCCGCCTTGAGCTGCGTCTTGACCTCGTAACGATTGCTGACCTGGATCTCGCCCTCTTCCGAGGTGTTGGCATTCAGGAACACCTGGATCGTATAGGTCGCGTCATAAGGCGCATAGAATTTGAAGGCGCCGCCGCCGCGCGAATCCAAAGGCAAGTCGTCGCTGGCGCGTTCATTGTAAGAGGCGACGCCGAACCCGTTGATGAACAGGTCCTTGGGCAGCTTGTAGTCGGTGGTGATCACCTTGCGCGAGGATTGCCCAGTCGCCATGCGGCTGATCTTGCCCGCCACATTGATGTAGCGGTCCATCAGGGTGGGCGAGACCGTCAGCACATCGGCGATGTTGTCGAAGCCATAGCCGGTATCGTCCGGCGGCATCTCCTTGCTGAAATCCACGTCCAGGCCCAACAGGTCGCGCACTGCATTGGCATATTCGGTGCGGTTCATGCGCCGCACCGTGGCGCGGCCGGGATTGGGATTGGCGGCGGCCTGGCTGTCCAGGGTGGTGGACAGCCAATGGGTGAAATCGGTGATCTGTTCCTTGGGCGGGCGCGGCATGCCGCGCGGCGGCATCTCGCCCAGGCTCAAGCGGCGCAGGATTTTTTCCCAAGTCCCTTGGTTGGCCTGAAGATTGTCGGCATCCAGCGGCACCACCGACATGCCCGCGGTCTTGAGCTTGTCGTTGTGACAGGCCGTGCAGTACTGCATCAGCATGTGCTTGCGGTCCGAGGTGGTCAGGGGCTCGGACGCGGTCGTTACCGGCGCGGTCGCGGGGGCGTTGGCCGCCAGCTGGGAAGCCGGGGCGGTTTGGGCGGCGGCGCTGCCATAAAGCTGAAAAGCCGCAAGCCCCGCGGCGGCAAAAATGCCTGCCAGGAAAAAGGCTTGCCTGGTGTTACGCGACATATTCGAGTTTGCTCCCTCCCGGCCGCTCTGCTGGCGGCCGAGTCTGGCCCTGTATCCCTGATCCGAACAGTAAAGTGAACTGCGGCTTTTGGACATGGTTTCGCCACCAGCTTGACAGCGAAAACTTGCGACATGTTGCGGTGCAACAGACAGTCTGACATTTTCAGCTGCCCGGAAACACCGGACTAGGAGCCGGAGGTTCCCGACTCACTTGCCGAACATCCAGCGCAGGATGCTTGGCAACAGCCAGCCGCCATGCACGTCGGAATGGGCGCCATCGCCCCATTCATAGCGCACGTCATAGCGCGGGCCTGGAATCTTCAGCTCGTCGGCATTGGCGTTGGCCCATTGCAGCGACGACAACATCTGCTCGTTGGCCAGATGCCAGTTGCCATGCTCGTTGTTGAGATCACCGGTGCCGTCCTGCAGAAAAATTCGGATGGGACGGATCGGATTCTTGCGGATCAAGCCGGGATAGGTGTCGCCGCCCGGCGTCATGGGTTGGGTGGCGGTCGCCGGATGATAGCCGATGGAGGTGTAGCTCCCGATCATGCTGATCACGTTGCCGAAGGCGTCGGGCCGGTGCCAGGCCACCGTCCAAGCGCAGATCGCGCCTGATGACGTGCCGCCGATCGCGCGCCTCTTGGGATCGTCGGTGAATTTGTAGCTCTTGGCCACTTCGGGCAGCATTTCCTCGATCAGGAAGCGGGTATAGGTGTCGCTAAGGGAGTCATATTCCTGTGCCCGGTGATTGGGATTTCCGATGCAGGCAAGGCCGGTGCAATTACAGGCCTCACCCACGCACCCCGACCGTGCCAGATGTTCGGGATAATGTTCGGTGCCCAGATTTCCGGGGGTGATGAAAACGCCCAGGGTGGGCGGGATGTCGCCCTTGGCGATCAGATTGTCCAGCACCACCGGAATTTTCAACGGCTCCTGCGGAGCGACGGCGCGCTGGCCATCCTGGAACACCAGAAGATTGGGCGGGTTCTTGGCGTCATAATTGGCGGGGACATAGATCCAATAGCGCCGCACGGTGTTTTCGATGATCTTGGAATGGAATTCCAAGGGGCCGATCAGCTTGCCCTTGGGCACGCCCGGCTGCGCCAGGGAATCCGCGGTCGGCGGATATTCTCCCGGCTGCCGCGGCTCAGCCGCCAGCACCGGTGCCGCCAACAGCATACAGGCCAGTCCCGCTATCCAGAGCTTCATCCCGCCCTCCCCCGATTTCGACAGGAGAAACCCTAGCGCGGCGGGCGCCCCAAGGTCATCAACAGCCTCGGATGAGCGCTTGCATTGTCATCTCGACGTCCGGGCTTCGGGAACCATGTGCTTTGCCAGCCACGGGATGATTGTGGCCATTACCTCCGGCGCCAAGGTTTCCTCGATGCCCGACATTTCGCTGGGCAGCCCGGTCTGTGCATGCTGGAAGAAATGATTGAGACCGGGCATTTCCACGATTGTCACATCCGCATCGCGCGCCAACGCCTTGCGCAAGGCGGGCTGGTTGATGTCCGTCAGGGCTATCAAATCCTTGGTCCCGCCGAGGGCGAGCACCGGCACACGAATTTTCTCCAAGGTCTCCTCGGGGTTGTAGCCAAGAAGGAATCGCATCATCGGCAGCCGTGCAAATAACAATGTTTGATGAATCTCCGCATTATCGGGCGGCGGGTTGGCGGTGGCCAGGATTTTCACCACCCGCGCCTCGCCTTCCGCTTGGTCCTTGGCGGTCGCAATCGCGTCGAAAAGCTTCAGGTTCAACGCGTAGGTTTGGGCCGCCTCCGCTGGAGGTTTGCCGTTTGCAATGTCCATGCGCCTGATTTGCTCGGCCACCAGCAGATTTTCCGGTTCGGCGAATCCAGCCATCATGACCACGCCGGTAATCGCGGGATCGTCGGCGGCCATGAGCGCGCCAATTTCCGCGCCCTCCGAATGACCGACTATCGCAAGCCTTGCTTTGTCGATCTCCGGCCGGCTCCCAAGCCAGGCAAGCGCCGCCCGCGCATCAGAAAGGAAATCCATCATCGTCGCCGCGTCATAGTTGCCGCTGGACTTGCCCGCCCCGCGCTTGTCGTAGCGCAGGACCGCATAACCTTGCCGAGCCAGGGCATCCGCCAGCACCAGCATGGGTTTATGACCCGATTCCGTTCCATCGCTCTTATGTATCGGTTCGTCTCGCGTATTCCGTCCCGAACCGGCGATCAAAAGGACAGCTGCAAACGGCCCATTACCGTTCGGCAATGTCAAAGTCCCGGCCAGCCGGACGCCCGAGGCTGCCGGATTATCAAAGACGACCGGCTCCTCGCGATAGGGCAGAGGCGCGGCCGCGATGGCCTCTTCCTGCGGCAGGCGCGGGATCGGCGGAGGATTTGTGCTGGCCAGACCTTCCGCCAGAGATGGTGCCGCGAACAGAAACATCGTCCCGGCCGTCAGAACAGAACAGAGAATATTATAGATCACCGGGGCTTGACGATTGCGCTGCATGTTTGGCCTCATTTTCGGTGGATGAATACGCGTTACCTCAGAACGTCTTGCGCAGGTTGAGATAGATGCGCGGCTGGGTGCGGATGAACTCGTCCTGGACCGAGGATGGCGGCCCCAGATTGCGGGGGCCGATGAAATTGATTTGTTCCAGTTCGAAGCGGTAGCCCACGAAATTGTCCGCGCCGACCGTGATCTTCCAATCCGGGGTGGGTTTATAGGCCCAGCTGAAATTCAAATAGGGGCTGTTATGGATGGCGACCCGGCTGATCTGGGAAATGCGCCAGGTGGTGCGGGCGAAACTGGTGCCCCAGCTGAAATCCCAGGTTGATTTCAGCGAGTCGATATCCTGGGTGATGTCGTAATAGGAATTGATATTGCGCAGGTTGGAGATGCGCCGGCGCTCGCCGGTCACCGGATCGATCAGGCTGCCGGTGGCCCAGTAGAGATTGGGTTTGAACAGCGCATTCTTGAGCCCCAGGAAATCCAGCGGCACCTGGCCGGTGATGGAAAGTTTCTCGCTGGTGGCGTGCGGAATATTGCCCGCGGCGTCCAGGCCGCCACCCACCGGAACATAGTCCTGCAGGTCGGTGATCTCCTCGTGCAGCACGCTCAGCACCAGCCCGCCGCGCTCCCAGAAATGCTGCTCGATGGCGCCTTCGAATTGCCAGCGTTGCTCGGGACGCAAATTCAACGTGCCGGGGGAGACGCCGTTACCGGCCAGGTTGGCGGTGGCGGCGAAATCGTTGAAGTTGAGCTGACCCAGCTTTTTCTCCACCCGCAGGCGAAGCTGGCTCTTGTCGTCCGGCGACCAGGAAATCAGCAGCCGCGGCTTGGGATAAAAGAAACTGTTGCTGTTATAGCCGTCGCCTCTGGCCGAGATGGTGGAAAATTCCATCCGCGCGCCGCCTTCCAGGGTGAGTTCCCGCGTGATCTTCCAGGTGGCGCTGGCGAAAACCTCGCCGCGTATTTCATTCACCGAAACATTGGCATTGGGAACGGTTACGGTCGCGCCGTTGGAGACGAAACTGGAGCGGCTGTTGGAAAAATTATAAGCCCCCTCCCCGCCCGCCTCCAGGCTCAGTTCCGGCGAGAAACTGTAGCGTGCGGTGACGCGCCCGATGCTTTCTCCGGTATTGTTGCTGGACAGGAAAATCTGGCTCGAACCCGGCGCCGCGCTGGTATTGCTGAAATCCTGCCCCCCAATGCGCTGCAGCAGCAGCGCCTCCAGGCTCACCCCGCCCAGCGGACCTTGCCAATGGCTGCCGAATTCGCCGTTGCGCTGGCGCGTGATGGAGTCGAAGCGCGAGCCGCCGCCGCCATAGTAGCGGATTCCATAGGGATAATCGGTGGTCTGCAGGGTGAAGTTGTTGTTCCACTCGCCGCCCAACAAAGGCGCGATCAATCCGCCATGCGCGCTATAGCCGTAACGCATGATTCCGGTGCGCACCGCCCGGTCATAGGCCGGCGCACCGCCGGGCGTGGTGACCACGCGATAGCCGTTGCCCGGTGAATCGTCCCAGACCTGCGCGGTGCGGGAGAGCGCCGCCTCGTAGCGCAGCGAACCGCTCTGGCCGTGATATTCCAGGCCCTCGGCCGGCGCCCATTGCCCGGCTGCGGTGTAAGTGAGAGATGCCGACAGAATGGTCTGGTCGGCCGCGTCCTTGCGGGTGACGACATTGGCCACCACGGTCTGGCCCTGCATGTCGATTCCCGGCGCGCCGCCGCGAATGACTTCGATGCGCTCGACATTGGCGGCGGGTATGCGGCTCAGAATGCTGTTGAGGTCATCGGTCTTGGCGGTGGGCCGCGCCCCATCCACCAGGACATTGCCGGCCGTCCCGGCAAAGCCGCGCGCCGACGAGCCATTGTCGAAGGCAAAACCAGGCAGGCGCGTGACCATGTCATAGGCCGTGGTTGGCCGGGAATCGGCGAAATAGCTGGGCGGATAGGTCGAAATCCCCTGGCCCGGCTGGGCCCAGGCGGGCGTGATGCAGAGATAAACCACTAGAAAGACTGACTTTTTCAAAACTCTGCCTCGTTCCTTGCATAACCGTATAGCATGTACAACATTATACCTTGCATAACATGATACATAGGGCTATACAAGCCGCGTCCGCTGCAAATTGAGGAGATCGAAATGACTCGTGTCGCGAAAACCGGAATGGCGTTCTGTCTTGTTTCTCTCTTTGCGGTCTCGGCGGGCGCCAGGGATTGGGACGATTACGGCTTCACCCCGCGCGAGCCGTCGCTAAAACAAGCGGGCCATTGGGAATGGGACTGGGATGGCCGCGACGGGCTGGGCATCGGCCTGGTCGGCGCCACGGTGCATTATCATCCCACGGGCCCTGCCCGCATCGTGATCACCGGCCCCGACGCCGCGTTGGAGCGGGTGCGCGTGGGCCAGGGGCAAGTCCGCTGGTGCCATGATTGCCAGGCAATCAAGGGACTCGATGTCACCGTCACCGGCGTAACGCTCCACAATGTCGCCCTGAGCGGCGCCGATGTGAATATCCAGCTGGGCCCTCTGGATCAGGACCTGCTCCGCCTGGCGCTGGCCGGCACAGGCGAGATCGACGCCAGCGGCCGGGTGGACCGGCTTGACGCCTCCATTTCCGGCGCGGGCAATATCGGCATGGCGCAGGCAACCGTCCAGCGCGCCAATATCAATATCGCCGGCAGCGGCGATGTCGCGGTGACCCCCAAGGAAGAGGCCAATGTGCATGTCGCCGGTTCGGGCCGGGTGCGCATGAGCGCCATGCCGGTGCGTCTCAACCAGTCCGTCACCGGCTCGGGCGGGGTCAAGATCGCCGGAAATTGAGTCGCGAATCACGATTCGATTCAGAAGTCCGGCCCGATTCCGAAATCCGGCTTCGCATTGCGGCGGAACTTGTCGAACGATAGCTTGCGGGAGGAAACATGGTCCTCAGCTTCAGCGCCTTTAACGGAAGACATTGGCTTGGCGGAGAGCATCCAGACACAGTTGCGCAAGGGCGTTCTGGAATTGTGCGTGCTGACGCTGCTGTCGCGGGCCGACGGCTATGGCTACGAGATCGCCAGCCGGCTGATGCAGGATGTGGGGATGGGGGAAGGCACGATCTATCCTCTGATGCGGCGGATGCAGGACGACGGCCTGGTCAGCACCTATCTGGTGGAAGCCCCGGGGGGACCGCCGCGCAAATATTACCGGATGACGGAGGCCGGACGCGCCACCTTGAAAGCCCAGCGGGAAGAATGGAAAAGCTTCATGGCCTCGGTGGAAAAAATGCTTGGAGACGCGCCATGAGCCGGGCGCTTTTCATCACCCGCCTGCGCCAGGGGCTCAAGGGGCTTTCGCCGGAGCAAATCGGCGAGATCGTCACCGACTACGAAGCCCATTTCAACGACGCCATCGCCGACGGCCGCAATGAGATCGATGTCGCCGCCTCGCTGGGCGATCCCTTGCAGCTGGGCAATGAGTTGCGCGCCGAAACCATGTTCCGGCGCTGGGAAGAAAGACGCAATCCGCGCAATTTCGTCCAGGCGGGACTGGGCCTGGCGGGATTGCAGGCCTTCAACATCGTCATCCTGTTGCCGGTGATCCTGGCGCTGCTGATCTGCGCCGGCATCGCGGCCTATGTGCTCTATCTGGTGGGCATCACCGGACTGCATCTTCTGGCCGGCCTGTTGTCGGGCAACGGCAATGTGCTGGTCCCCGCCTTGGTGGGCGCGGGTCTTGTCTGCGGGGTGGTGGGCGTTGCCAGCCTGCTTGCCCTGCTGCTGGATGCTGGCCTGCGCTCGCTCGGCCGCTACATGCGCCTCAACTACCGCCTGCTGAAGCCGGGCGAGACGGACGAGGAGTAAGACCATGTCCAGACGCTTGATGATCTCTTCCATCACCGGTTTGGTACTGTGCGCCCTGTTCCTGGGACTGGCTCGGGCGATCGGCGGCGATGATGTCTTCCACGACGCCCGCGCCCTGGGCGAGATGAAACCGTTGATCGATCTCGCCAGCCACAAGAGCTGGCGCTGGAATGGCGGCGATAGCCTGGCGCTGGATGCGCCCATCAATATCCGCTACCAGCCGCAAGCACTGTCTTCGGGCATAGCGCAAGTTTCGCTGGTTGGTCCGGCCGAACTGTTGCAGCACGTCAAGGTCAGCGACGGCCGCATCACCGCCGACACCAGCGTCACCCGCGCCAGCGGCAAGAAGGTCGAGGCCATCGTCAGCGGCGCGCCGATCCGCAAATTCGTGGTCAATGGCGGGGAAAATCTCGACCTGGGCGAAATTAACCAGCAGAATCTGGACCTGCATCTCAATGGTGGCGGCACGGTGAGCGGCCGCGGCAAGGTGGATCAGTTGAACCTCACCATTTCCGGACCCGGCGAGGCCAAGCTGGGCGGGCTTATGGTATTGGGTGATGCCAGGGTTTCCATTCTGGGCAGCGGTGACGCGACACTGTCGCCGCTAGGCCGGGTCAAACTGTTCATCGCCGGCAGCGGCGACCTTCATCTCCTCACCAAGCCGGCGGAGTTGCGCCAGACCATCATCGGCAGCGGGGACGTCAACCAGCTTTCGGGAGCCGCGGCGCAAGCCGCGCTCAAATCGGTTGAAGTGTCCCGCATCGCATCCGAGGCGGCGAACGAGGCCATCCGCGCCAGCCTGGGCGACAACAGGATCGGCGAGATCGCCGCGCAAGCCGCGCGCGCCGGCATCGCCAACGCCGACATCGACCGGCATGTGCGCGAGGGCATCGCCCAGGGACTGGCGCAGGCCTCCATCGACCTCAAAACCGGCAACGTGACCTTGCGTGACTATAAGGACGTCGATCTCGGCCATGTCGAGCGCGAGTCCTTGACCGTCACCATCGCGGCGTCGGGTTCGCTCACCGCCAATGGCAAGGTGGATCGCCTGACGGTCAATGTGATGGGCTCCGGTCACGCCAATCTGGGAAAACTGGCGGCACGCTCGGTATCGGTGTCGGTGATGGGAAGCGGGGAAGCCACGGTGGCGCCCAGCCAGGACCTCAAAGTCGACATCATGGGCTCGGGCGATGTGCACCTCACGACCCATCCCGCCCAGATTCAGCGTTCGATCATGGGCTCGGGACGGGTTATCGAAGAACGCTAGATCATTGCCGAATTCCACCGCGCCCTATTCTTTGGCAGGCAAGGGCAAGGTCCAGATCGCGATTATTCCAAGAGTGGTCAAAACCGGTTTGCCGTTCATTTCTCCCGCTTTCCAGCGATAGCGTGTCTTGAGGATATCGAGTGCCTTGTCGTCGAGATCGGGATAGCCGCTGGTGGAACTGACGGCAAAACCGGGCGTCGCCCCATCCGGGGGGACTGTTATGGCGACGGTGACAAAACCCTGTTCCTTGCGCTCCATGGCACCAGGGGGATAGTCAGCCTGAGCCATATTCAATTGCGTGTACCGTACCGCATCGGGCGACGGCCGGTCACGCAATGCCCAATTGATCGAAACCCGTGTCACTATCTTCATCGGGGTGCAATCCGGGCCTAGGGTGGGCTGCCACCTCCATACCGTCTTCACATAGGCAGCGGCCGCGCTATCGAGCCGAACAGAACCGCTGGAATTGTCCACGATGACTTCGGTAGGCGTACCATCCAGGCCGATTGCGACCCTGAGCAGAGTAGTGCCTTCCTCCTCCAGCTTTGTTGATAAGGCAGGATAGGGAGGAAGAGTGTGCGTGGCCATGATGGGGCGCAAGACAGGCCGGCTCGTATTCGGCACGCAAGACACGTCCTGGGCGCGGGCATGTGAAAACGTGGGCAGCATAAAACAAAGGGCTATGGTGAACCATCTCATCGGACCGTCTCCAGTCTCTGCTGTTTGATATGCCAGACACGCCACGCATCTTCATTGATACGATAGTAGGCACCGGTCAAAGCCGCGACTATTCCCGTCAGTTGGTCGGCGGAGATTTTGCCGGCATCAGCGTCGGCGGCAGCTTGGCTTAGTGCCGCCGAAGCGGTTTCCAGAACTGTCATGTCGCGCCTGTGAATCGAGACTGCGAGCGCTTTTTCCGCCGCCGTGCGGCATTCCCAATAAGCGAGGTGTGTCTTCAGCTCGGTGCGCCGCTCGTAGCATGACCTGATGGACTGGTCGTAGGCTCTTTGAGCCAATGGCACCGCATCCACGTCCCATGGCGGCGCGCTATCTTCGTCCGTTTCCGTGCCCCGGGCGGCGATAAAGGCATTGTCGAAACGCAACAAATATGGTTTCGCCACGACCCGGTAGAATTTGGCCAGATAGGCATCGGCTGCGCTTGAATAGACGCTATAGAAATATCTCGAAAGCGCTTCATAGACGACGTCCTTCTGCCATTTTGTAAGGCGTCCCGCATCCGTGTCGGCGGCGGCTCCCCGCAAGGCGGAGATGTATGTCTCAAGCAGATTTTTGTCGCGCAATTTGATGGCCTGTGCAAACCCACGATAGGCAGAGATATTGCATTCAAGATTGACTGCTTCCGATGCGGCAGCGTTGTATTTGGTCTGACAGCCGGCTACCGCCTCCTGCTGGCCACGCACGGCTTGATCCATCGCACTGGCTTCATACGGCATGATCGTGTCGTTGAGCCATTCGCCGGACACCGCCGCATAGGCGGCTCCAAAGCGGATCACGTAACCTTCGGCCACGAGTCTGGCCGCCAAGACGTGGTACTTGTACTGTTGTTGGTGGATGTTTTCGGTGTAGGCATCGATCAACCACGCCGCCACGGTATTGAATTGTACTGGCGTTAGCCGTTTTGAATCCAAATCGGCGGCGGCGGCACGCAGGGTCGTTTCAAATGCCTCGTACAATTTACGGTCGCGCAGTTTCACGACGTCGGAAAAATGCTTCTCGGCCGCCAAAATGCAATCGGCATAAACTTTCACCTGACTCGATCGAACAGAATCACAAGCCCCGCGTGCCTCGGTCAGTATCTCGGCCGCAGGCCCTTCGGCAGCGTCGTCCAATGGCGGCCGGTCAGCACTCTGTGACGTGGGCGGGACAAGTTGCTGATAGGACTTTAGAAAACGATCCTTGTAGCTGGCCGCCAGGCGTACCCCAAGTTGATCGTCGTAGAACGCCGACAGCAGGCCAAAAAGCTGCTTATACATCTCCTCGAATTCCGCATAGACATCGCGCGCCTGGTCCCTCGTCAACCTGCCTGCATCTGTGTCGCCGGCAACTTGAGTCAATGTACTTGCCATAGCCTCGATCAATCCCAAGTCTCTCAGGGAAATCGCCGAGGCGAAGAGGCGTTTCGCCGCGATCACACAGGCGGCATATTTTTCCTCAGTCTTCAGCTCCTCTCTGCGGGATTTGCAAAGCGCCATCTGCCGGTCATATTCCGCGGTGGCTCCTTCGAGAGCGTTCCTGTCATAGGGAATTTCATCAGATGAGAGCAATTCGTCGCGCGACTTCAGCCATGCCTTTCGGAATACCGTCATGTATTCGGAGAAAACACGGACCTTGCCTTGCTGTTCGATGTTGGCCGTGGGCTCGCCTGGAATGGCGCTCGCTTGACCGCAAAGAGCGCCCGACAAACAAATACAGACCAGAACGGTATAGACTGTCCGCACCACGCCCCCCAGTGAGCCCGGCAAAAACTAGCTCAGCTGCTTGCGCTTAGTCAAAATTGCATGCGCCTCGCAGGGTCGAAGGTTTCCGGTTGCCTTCCGGCACGCCGGGGTAAACGTTTCGGAAACCGACAGCAGACTTGCCCTAAATCGTCCCCGCCTTCACCAGCTTGACAGCATGATCGGCGGCGCGCGCCGTGAACGCCATGAAGGTCATCGACGGATTGACGCAAGCGGTGGAGGCCATCTGCGAACCGTCTGTGATGAACAGGTTGGCGGCGTCATGCGCCTGGCTCCAGCGATTGACCACCGAGCTCCGCGGATCGGCGCCCATGCAGGCGCCGCCCATCTCATGGATAGCGTCGCCCGGGACATGCTCCTCGCTCATCGAGCCCACATCGACCAGCCCCGCCGCCCGCATCATGGCTTCGCCCTGCAGCGCCGCGTCCCGCATCATCCGCATCTCATTGTCGCGGAAAGTGACATTGAACACCGCCAGCGGCACGCCGAAACGGTCCAGCTTGTTGGGGTTCAACGTCAGCGTATTGTCCTTATAGGGCAGGCATTCCCCGAAAGCGGTGAAGCGGATGGTCCAGGGACCATATTGGCGCATCGCCTCCTTCATCGCTTTGCCGAAACCCGGCGCGCTCACCGCCCCGCGTCCCGCCCCGCCCTGCAAGCCATAGCCGCGCACAAAATCGGCATCGCTATCCTGGCCGTTCAGGTTACGGAAGCGCGGGATATAGACGCCATTGGGACGCCGGCCATAGGCGATATAGGGACTGAGCTCGCCATCGGGAACCGAACCCCAGAATTGGGTGCGGAAGGCATGATCCATGATGTAATGGCCCAGCATGCCGCTGGAGTCGGCGAAGCTGCGGTCGCTGCCGGGCATGCGCGAATTCAGCAATATCTGGGTCGAGGCCATCGCCGAGGCGCAGAGGAACACGATGCGGGAGGTATAGACCCGCGCCGCCTTGGTATTGGCATCCACCACCCGCACACCGGTGACGCGCCTGGTCTTGGGATCATATTCCAGGTTGGTCACCACCTGGTCGGACAGCAGGGTGAGATTGTTGGTCTTGCGCGCCGCCGGCAGGGTGACGGACTGGGTGGAGAAATAGGCGCCGAAGGAACAGCCGCGCGCGCACATGGAACGGCTCTGGCAGCGCGCCCTGCCCTGTTCCGGCTTGTCTTCGGTCAGGTTGGCGGTGCGGGTGGAAATCAGCTTGCGGTCGGGCATGGCCTTTTCCAGCCGCTCCTTGACCCAGATCTCCGCCACATTCATGGGATGCGGCGGCTGGTATTCGCCGTCCGGCAGTTGCGGCAGGCCCTCCTTGGAGCCCGCTATGCCGGCATATTTCTCGACATAGGAATACCAAGGCGCGATCTCGTCATAGGTCACCGGCCAGGGATTGCCATGGCCATCGCGCTTGTTGGCCTCGAAGTCGATATGGCTCCAGCGCAGCGCCACCCGGCCCCAGATCAGCGATTTTCCGCCCACCTGGTTGGGACGCACCCAGCGGAACGGCTTGCTGTTCTCGAAGTCGATGGGGTTGAGCCGGTCATTGTTATAGTAATGGGTCTGGGCGGTCAGGTTGGCGCCGCCCCATTTGGCCATCACATAATCGCGCTCCACCTCGGCGGGCGGAAGATTGCCGCGATAGGGCAACTGCCAGGGCCCCTTGCCTTCGGTGATGTAGTCCTTGCGATGCTCGACCATGCGGCCGCGATCCAGCATCAGCACTTTCATGCCCTTTTCGCACAATTCCTTGGCGGCCCAGCCGCCGCTGATGCCCGATCCGATGACGATGGCGTCGAAGTCGTAAGTGGCCATGAGAGATTCCGGATTTTACGAAGAGAAAACGCGCTTGACCTGCGCGTAAGGATATTTGCCGTCATAATGGCCCGGCACCGGCACATAGACGCGTTCCTGCTTGCAGCCGATCTCCGAGCTGTAATAGCCCAGGATGGTCAACTGGCGGCAATGCTGGAAGAAGGAGGGAGACAGGCCGGCGATCCTGCCGGTCATCGCCTGGGTGAGAACCAGATCCTGTTCCTCCGGCGCGATACCGGCGAAAGGCTTTTCGAAGTGAATCCAGGAATGGCCTTCCAGAATGCCCAAGCCATCCATGAAGTCGTTGCGGTCGTTGTTCTCATACCAATCGGCCAGCATCATTTCGATGAAGTCGGGAACCCCGGCTTCGATGGCGCCCGGCGTGTCGGTGGTGGGGATGATGCGTTCGCTGATGGCGGCGACCAGGAGGCGCCGGTCGGGGGTCAGGGCGGGATGCGAGGCTGCGAAACCCGCCACTCTCTCCGGGGAGATTTCCGCCGCCAGGGCCTTGGCGAGAGGCGCCACAAGTTCCGCGCCCAGAAGCGCGCTGGCGCCTGTCAGCAGGCCGCGCCGGTCCAAGAATGACATATCCATTCCTCCCGTGATGCCATTGGCAACACGTCAAATCTGCAAGGCAATCTAGGAGACTCGACCGGCAATGAAAATAGCGGGGTTCCCGCCCCGCTATTTCCAGACGTTTGCGCTACCAGTCGTGGACCCTTATTGACCCTGACTCCTGGCCGCGCGCGCGGCCTTGCAGGCGTCCGACAGCTTGTCCTTGTTTTCCTCCATGCAGGCGCGGCGGTCAGGCCCGGTTTTGTCGGCGCAGAATTTCTGCGCGTCCTCGCGGCAGGCCGCCATGCCGCCTCCGCCGCCTTGAGGGGCGCCGGGCGGGGCTTGCGCAAAGGCCGAACCCGCCAGGGTCATCAGAGCGGCGGCCAGCCATACTGTCTTGATTGTCATTGTCGCGTTCCTCGTGGTTGTCTCGCCCCACGGGATTCAGTCTAGGCCGCCTGTTGCGGAGCCCGCATTACATCCTTGTCAGTGTTCCCGCTCAGGTGACCTTTTCCGCCTGGCTTTCCTCTGACTGTTCCCCGGCCAGCAGCGCGATGGTGATCAGGATGCAAAGCGTGCCCAGCCAATCCATCACGCCCCAGGACAGACCCAGCCACCATACCGACAGCACCGCCGCCGAAAGCGGTTCGGCGCAGGTCAGCAGGATGGTCTTTTGCGGCCCGATCATGCGCAACGCCATGTTGAAAAGATAAAAGGCCAGCAAGGTGCCGAATATCAGGACAAAAGCGAAGAAGCCGTAAGCGCGGCCATCCCACAACCCCTGCACCTTCCAGGGCGCGTGCAGGAATGACAGCGCCACGCCGCCGATCAACATGCCCCAACCCGCCACCATCGCTGCGCCATGGCGTTTCAGCAGACCGGCAGGCTGAAGCGAATTGAACGCCGCCGCGACCGCGCTGGCCAGGCCCCAGAACAAGGCGGCCAACGATATGGAAAGCGCGCCGAACCGGCCATGCGCCACCAGGAAAAAGGTCCCCAGCATGGCCAACGCCACGGCGGCCACATCGCGGACGTTCGATCGCTTCTGCCGGGTCGCCGCCAGCCATAGCGCGACCATCGCGGGCGAGGTGAATTGCAGGACCGTGGCGGTCGCGGTGTTGGATGCGCCGATCGCCGCCATGTAGGTGTATTGCACCGGCATCATGCCGATCAGGCCGAACAGCAACAGCGCCGCCCAATCCTGCCGCCAGATCGTCAACATGGCTCTATGTTGGACCGCCGCGGAAATCAGCAGCAGCATGGCCCCGCCAAACAGCAGCCGCATGGTCACCAGCCAGCCGATATCGACTCCGCGCTGCTGGAAAAGAAATTGCGCGAATGTGCCGCCCACGCCGAACAGCGTGCCGGCCACGATAGCGATGACGAATCCCAGACCCCTCACAAACCCAGCATGAACAACTAGGCGGGCTTGCGGAAGCGCAAGGTCATGCGGTCGCTTTCGCCGATCGCGTCATACTTGCTGTGATCGAATTTGGGATCATCGCCCGACGCCGCGCTTTGACGGCTGGGCGGCAGGGTCCAGACGCCAAAGGGATGATCCTTGGTGTCCTTGGGATTGGCGTTGATTTCGGATTTGGCTTCCAGCTTGAAACCGGCCTTTTCCGCCAGGCCTACAATGGTGGCGGTGGCGACATAGCCGTCACGGGCGTCACCCTTCTGCGGCCTGGGATCGGCGCGATGGTCTTCCACCGCCAGGATGCCGCCCGGCTTCAGCACGGCATAAAAGTCGCGCATGCTTTTTTCCGCCATGCCGGGCGTCCACAGCCAGTCATGGATGTTACGGGCTGTCAGCACCAGATCGGCGGAATTGGCCGGCCCCATCGGACCGGAGGAATTGCTGAAGACGGTATAATGGACGTCGCCATAAACCGCCTTGTCGCTGAATTTGGCGGGCAGTGTCAGGCCGGGTTTGCCCATGGCGGCGAAGTATTGGCCGCCGGTATTCTTCGCATAAGGCGCCAGGATCTCGCTCCAATAGCCGCCGCCGGGCGCCACCTCGATCACGGTCTGGCCCGGCTTCAGCCCCCAGAATTCCAAGCTGGCTTGGGGGTGGCGCGCGCCGTCGCGGACGGAATTGCTTTTTTCGCGGGCGGGCGAGGCGATGGCCGCGGCCAGCTTGGCATCGGCGGCAAAAGCGGAAAGCGGCGCGCCGGCGACAAGTCCGGTCAGGGCCATAGCCAACAGAATGGTGCGCAAGACGGCCTCCCTAGTTATTTTGCCAAAGCCTGGGCGAGGCTGGCGGCGAATTTATGTCTTTTCGGCAAGGTAAGCCCGGGCAGCCCAGGCCCGCAACAGATTCATCGCCCAGGCCGGCGGTTTGCAGTGCATCAGGCCCTCCCTTAGATTTTCTCTGGGATTTTCCCCGGAACCGGGGTTGGGCATGACGATTTCGCGACGGGCGATGATGACGGCGCTGGCGGCTCTGCCGCTGGCCCCGCCGCTTGCGGCCAGGACCGGCGGCAGCTTGCACCAACGCCTGCTCTGCCTTGATACCCATCTCGACACGCCCGCCAGCCTGGCGCGTCCCGGCTGGGACATGATGCGGCGTCACACCCGCGATCTGGATCTCACCCAGGTTGACTATCCCCGCATGGTGGAAGGCGGGCTGGATGGCGGTTTCTTCGCCATTTATACCCCGCAGGGACCGCTGACGCCGGAAGGAATGCTGGCGGCGCGCGACGCCGCTTTTCTGCGCGCCATGGAAATCCGCGAATTGGCGGCGGCGCATCCCGGCCAATTTGAATTGGCCTTCCTGGCACAGGATGCCGCGCGCATCGCCGCATCGGGCAAGCGCATCGTCTATCAAAGCATCGAGAACGCCTACCCGCTGGGCGATGACGTCAGTCTGCTGCGCGTCTTTTATAAATTGGGCGTGCGGATGGTCGGCTTCATCCATTTCAAGAACAACCAGTTCGGCGATTCCGCCACCGACAAGCCCGAGTGGAACGGTCTTTCGCCCAAGGGCCGCGAGCTGGCGGCGCTGGGCAATGACCTTGGCATGGTGCTGGATGCCAGCCACGCCTCCGATGCTGTGTTTGACCAGATGATGGAACTGTCCCGCGCGCCCATCATCCTGTCGCATTCCGGCTGCCGCGCCGTGCACGACCATCCCCGCAACATCGATGACGACCGCATCAAGAGGCTGGCGGCAAAGGGCGGCACCATCCAGATCAATTCCTACAATTCCTATCTGATCGAAGTGCCGCCCAATCCCGAGCGCGACAAGGCGGTGGCGGCGCTGCGCCAAAGGCTGCGAAATCCCGCCGCCCCCGCCGAAACCGAAGCCGCCCGCCGCGAGATGGCAAAAGGCATGCAGGAAATTCAGGCGCGCTATCCCGAGCCGCGCGCCACTTTCGACATGTACATGAAGCATGTCACCCATGCCCTCGACCTGGTGGGCCCCGAACATGTGGGCGTGGGCTGCGACTGGGATGGCGGCGGCGGCGTTGCCGGCATGGAGGATGTGGCCGCGATCCCCAAAATCACCGAGCGGCTGGTGAAGCTGGGCTATGGCGAAAGCCAGCTTGCCGCTTTCTGGGGCGGGAACGCCTTGCGTGTGCTACAAGCGGCGCATGAGGCCAGGAAAACCGCCTGAAGGTCCGGCATGACGGAGCAGTTGATCTCCGCCTTCGTCACCTTGCTGGTGGTGATCGATCCCATCGGGCTGGGGCCTATTTTCATCGGCCTCACCGGCGGGCTGGATGAAACAACGCGGCGCAAGATAGCTTTGGAAGCCAGCGTCATAGCCTTCTGCGTGCTGACTGGAACCACACTGGCGGGCGACTGGTTGCTGGGCCAGCTCGGCATCTCCTTGTCCGCTTTCCGCATCGCTGGCGGGCTTTTGTTGTTCGCGATCGCTTTTGAGATGGTCTTCCAGCGCCGTGTCGAACGCGAAACCGGTAAGAGCGGGCCGCCGGGCAGCGCCATTGCCGCCTTTCCCTTGGCCATACCCTTGATGGCCGGCCCGGGAGCCCTGACCGCCATGATCCTGCTTGCGGGAAAGTTGGGACGCGAGCCGGTGGCGCTTGCCGCCTTGATCGCCATCATGGGCGTGATGATCGTGGCGTCCTATCTGGTATTTTTGAGCGCCACAAAACTGGAACGGCTGCTGGGTCCCCAAGGCGAAGCCTTGCTGGGACGGCTGTTGGGCGTGCTGCTGGCGGCGCTGGCGGTGCAGTATGTCGCCGATGGCGTCAAGGCATTGGCGCTCTGACGCTCAGATGTCCGCGTAGCAGCGTACTTCCTGGTCGGCGCCCGGTGTCGTCAAGGCGCCGGTCCGCGCCGGTCCCACATTCTTGGCATAGCGCGCCAAGGCGCCGGTCTTGAAACCGGGCGGCTTGGGCTTGAAGCTCTTCTTGCGCTCCGCCAGTTCTGCTTCGGACACCTCCACATCGATGGTGCCTTTTTCGGCATCGATCACGATGATGTCGCCATCCTTGATCAGACCGATCGGTCCCATGTCGGCGGCTTCCGGCCCGACATGACCGACACAGAGCCCGCGCGTGGCGCCCGAGAAACGCCCGTCGGTCACCAGGGCGATATTCTCCACCCCCTGCCCGTAGATCGCCGCCGTGGTTGACAACATCTCGCGCATGCCGGGACCGCCCTTGGGGCCCTCCCAGCGGATCACCAGCACATCGCCTTCCTTGTAATCGCGCCGCTCCACCGCCGCGAAGCAGTCCTCCTCGCAATCGAACACCCGCGCCGGCCCGCGATGCTTGACGTGCTTGAGGCCCGCGATCTTGACGATCGCGCCTTCCGGAGCCAGCGAGCCTTTCAACCCGACCACGCCGCCGGTGGGCGCCAGGGCGTTCTTGGCCTCCACCATCACCTTTTGGTCGGGATTGAATTTCACGTCCTTGAGATTCTCCGCCACCGTCTTGCCGGTGACGGTGATGCAGTCGCCATGCAGCAGGCCGGCATCCAGGAGAATCCGCATCAGCATGGGCACGCCGCCCGCTTCCCACATGTCCTTGGCGACATATTTGCCGCCCGGTTTCAGCGAGGCGACATAGGGCGTCTTTTTGAAAATCTCCGCCACGTCGAACAGATCGAACTTGATGCCTGCCTCGTTCGCCATTGCCGGCAGGTGCAGGCCCGCGTTGGTCGAGCCGCCGCTGGCGGCCACCACCATGGCGGCATTCTCGAACGCCTTGCGGGTGCAGATGTCGCGCGGGCGCAAATTCTTCGCCACCAGGTCCATCACCGTTTCGCCGGCCTTCAGGGCAAAGTCATCGCGCGACAACAGTTCCGCAGGCGGGCCCGACGAATAGGGCAACGCCAAGCCAATGGCCTCGGCGACACAGGCCATGGTGTTGGCGGTGAACTGACCGCCGCAGGCGCCGGCGCCGGGGCATGCCACTTTTTCCAGTTCAACCAGATCGGCGTCATTCATCTTGCCGGCGGAATGCTTGCCGACACCCTCGAACACGTCCACCACGGTGACATCCTGGCCGTGGAATTTTCCCGGCATGATCGAGCCGCCATAGAGAAACACCGACGGCACGTTGAGCCGCAGCATGGCCATCATCATGCCCGGCAGCGACTTGTCGCAGCCGGCGATTCCCACCAGCGCGTCATAGCAGTGGCCGCGCATGGTCAATTCCACCGAGTCCGCGATCACCTCGCGGGAGACGAGCGAGGACCGCATTCCCTCATGACCCATGGCGATGCCGTCGGTGACGGTGATGGTGCAGAATTCGCGCGGCGTGCCGCCGGCCTGTTTCACGCCCTTCTTGGTGGACTGGGCCTGGCGCATCAGCGCGATGTTGCAGGGCGCCGCCTCATTCCAGCAGCTGGCAACGCCCACAAAAGGCTGGTGAATCTCGGCCTCCGTCAGGCCCATGGCATAGTAGTAGGAACGGTGCGGCGCCCGCTCCGGCCCTTCGGTGACATGGCGGCTGGGGAGCTTGGACTTGTCGAATTTGGGCTTGTCGATTTTTGACATGGGGAAAACCTGGCGCGAAACGTCCGCCGGTTCTAATGGACAGGCGGCGAACTGGCAAAGAAAAAGACCGTGTCGGGCCGAATGGCTGCCATTCGCGCCCGGCAAACATGCCAACCCGCCAGGACGCGGATCAGCCGCTTGCCAGGCACCACTCTTTGCGTGAGGCTCTCTTCAAAATAGGGGGTGGGGATGGAGCGCGCGCGTTTTCTGTCGCTGGATGTTTTTCGGGGCATGGCGCTGTGCCTGATGATTGTCGTCAACACGCCGGGCGCGGGTTCGGAGCCCTATCCCATCCTGGACCATGCGCCCTGGTTTGGCTTCACCATCGCCGACATCGTGTTTCCTTCCTTTCTGTTCGCGGTGGGCAATGCCATGGCGTTCGGCGGCAAAACCGGCGAGTCCGAGTTCTGGCGCAAGACGCTGCGGCGCACGGCGATCATCTTTGGGCTGGGTGTGCTGCTGCATTGGTTTCCCTTCTTTCGCCTGACCGATCACGGCTGGGTGTACAAGCCGTTTTCCGAAGTGCGCATTCTCGGCGTCCTGGAACGCATCGCGCTGTGCTATTTCATCGCCGCTATCGCCGCGCGCTATCTGGGGGTGAAGGGATTGCTGGCGCTGTCGGCGGTGCTGCTGCTGGGATATTGGGGCATTCTGCTGGCGGGCGCGCCCGATACCGCCACCGCTCTCAGCAAGGCGGGAAATATCGGCAACGCCATCGATCTGGCGGTGGTCGGCAGGCCGCACATCTATCGCGGCGATGAGGGCTTCGAACCCGAAGGTTTGCTGGGCACCCTTCCCGCCGCGGTCAATGTGATCCTGGGCTATCTGGCCGGGCTTTATATCAGGCGCAAGGGCGCGACTGCTCAAACCGTGACGCGCTTCCTGGCGGTTGGCGCGGCGCTGATCCTGGCGGCGCTGTTGTGGAACACCGTCTTCCCCATCGGCAAGAAATTATGGACCTCCAGCTTCGTCTTGCTGACGGTCGGTATCGATCTGGTTGTGCTGGCAGGCCTGATGCGCTGGATCGACATCGGCAAGCACAAATTCGGGGTACGCTTTTTCGAGATATTCGGGTGCAACGCCATCCTTCTCTATTGCGTCGCCGACTGGCTGGAAATGATCATGAGCTATATGCGCTTTGCCGGTCCCCATGGCTTGTGGAACTGGTTTGGGCGCAGCGTGATGCAGGCGCTGACGCCCGGACCGCTGGGCTCGCTATTCACCGCCATTCTCTACATGCTGCTGTGCTGGCTGGTGGCGCTGGGACTGTACCGCCGCAAGATTTTCGTCAGGATATGAAAAAAGCCCCGGACCGATGCGATCCGGGGCCGTTTCAAGAAAATCCAGCTAACTGCGGTCAATAATAGTGACGGCGGCCGTAGCGGTCGGTGTAGTAGGCATCATGCTCGTGATGATAAGCGCGCGCCCGGGCGGCGCGGCGGCAATCCGCGCGGTTGTTGGAATGGCCGATGGAGTTGCCGATCAAGCCGCCGGCCACGCCGCCTACCGCAGCGCCGACGATGCTGTGAGAAGCCAGGCCGCCGACCAAGGCGCCGGAACCGGCACCCAACACGGTCTCGGTGGAAGCGTCACCATCGCAAGCCGCACTGGCCGAAACTGTGCCCGCGCCCAGCGCGATCACGGCGGCGGCGGCAATCTTGGTAAAACGGGTCATGGCAAATCTCCTCTTTCCGGGGTCCTTCCGACCCGATCAAAAACGTACCGGTCGAATGAAAGGTTCCGCGAGGATCAAGGCATGATTGCGGCATCCGCAAGGTGAGATTGCAGCACCGGATAATCGATATAGCCCTGAGGTCCGGGCGAATAAAAAGTCGCCGTGTCCCAACTGTTTAACGGCGCGTGAGTCGCGAATCGCTGCACCAGATCGGGATTGGCGATGAACAATTTACCGAAGGCCACGGCATCGGCAGCGCCATCCGTCAGCGCTTTCTGCGCGCTTTCGAAGGTGAATCCTTCATTGGCGATAAAGGGCCCGCCAAAGGCTTGTTTCAGCGCCGGCCCGATGCTCTCCCGGTTCTTGATTTCACGCGGATTGCCCTGGCTGTCGACCAATTTGGTATCGGGGCCGATCTGGGCTTCGCGCGCCGCGATCCAGCCCAGGCCCAGTTCGCCCAATGCCCGCGCGACATGGGTGAAGGTGCCCAAACGGTCGCTGTCGCCCATGTCATGGCTGTCCATGCGTGGCGCCAGATGCATGCCTACGCGATCGCCGCCCCACACCTCGATGCAAGCCTGTGCCACGTCCAGCATCAGCCGGGCGCGGCCCTGAAGCGATCCGCCGTAATCGTCGCTGCGCCGGTTGGTGGAATCCTGCAGAAACTGGTCCAGCAGATAGCCATTGGCGCCATGAATATGCACGCCGTCGAAACCGGCTTTCTGCGCATTCTCCGCGCCGCGCTTGAAAGCGGCGATGATGCCGGGGATTTCGCGGGTCTCCAGGGCGCGCGGGGTAACATATTCGGTCGGCGGCCTGGCCAGGGACACATTGCCTTTGGGCTTCACGGCGCTGGCTGACTCCGGCAAGGCGCCATTCAAGAACAGGGGATGGGAAATCCGCCCCACATGCCAGAGTTGCAACACCATGCGGCCGCCGGCCTCGTGCACCGCCTTGGTGATCTTCTTCCAGCCTTGCGTCTGCTCGTCCGACCAGATGCCCGGCGTGGCGGCATAGCCCACACCCATGGGCGAGACCGAGGTGGCTTCCGAGATAATCAGTCCGGCGCTCGCCCGCTGCACATAATAGTCGCGCTGCAATTCCGTCGGCACCCGGCCATCGGGAGTGGCGCGGCTGCGGGTCAAAGGCGCCATGATGATGCGGTTGGGCAACTGGAGCGCGCCCAGCTTCAGGGGATCGAACAGGGTGGGCATGAAACCTCTGGCATTTCGACAGCTGTCGAAGAGTTAGGTATCGCCCTGCCCCGCTGCAACCGCGACGGCGGCAGGGTTTTTAAGCAAGCCGCCCAATCGCGTCACTCAGCCGCGCCGCCAGGGCCTGGGCCTCGGCGCGCTTTTCCCGTTGTTCGGTGAGCACCTCTTCCGGCGCCTTGGCGACAAACTGTTCATTGGACAGCTTGGCGTCAAAGCGGGCGATCTCGTCCTGGGTCTTTTTGAGGTCCTTTTCCAGTCGCGCCCGCTCCTTGGCGAAATCGATCACATCGCCCAAGGGCAAAGCCACGACCGCTTCGCCCAGCACGAATTGCGCCGAGCCTTTGGGAATAGCCGGGCCGGATTCGGCGCTGGTGAGCCGCGCCAGGGTGGAAATCACATCAATATGGCGGGCCAATCGCGCCGCGCTCTCTGCCGAGGCGCCGGTCAACACCAGCGGGATTTTGGCGCCGGCCGGGACGTTCATCTCGGCGCGCACCGAACGCACGCCCTTGATCAGGTCGATCACCCAATTCATTTCCGCGCTGGCGGCTTGCGCGCCCTGCGACCGGATCGACGGCCATTCGGCCACCACCAGCAGGCTGTCGCGCGGCGTTGGAGCGGTGGCCGCCCACAATTCCTCGGTGATGAAGGGCATGAAAGGATGCAGCAGTTTCAAAATCTGATCGCGCGCCCAGGCGGTGGTGGCGCGCGTCTCGCTCCTTGCGGACTCACTGCCGGACTGGAAGATCGGCTTGGTGATTTCGACATACCAGTCGCAGAAAATGTCATAGACGAAATGATAGGCGGCGTTGGCCGCATCATTGAAGCGCAAGGCTTCGATCGCCGCCGTCACATCCAAAACCGCGCCGGCGGTTTCCGCCACGATCCATTGATTGACGGTCTCGGACACGCCGGCCGGATCGAAACCCGGCACGGTGACGCAGCCATTCATTTCGCAAAAGCGCGACGTGTTCCACAATTTGGTGGCGAAGTTGCGCCCCGACTCCACCCGGGTCGGACCGATGCGCATGTCGCGGCTTTGCCCCGCCGCCAGCGCCAAAGTGAACCGCAAGGCATCGGCGCCGAATTCGTCGATCAAAGTGATGGGGTCCACCACATTGCCCTTGGTCTTGGACATTTTCGCGCCCTGCTCGTCCAGCACGCGATTGTGGATCAACACCGTCTCGAACGGCACTTTGCCCATGAAATGGATGCCCATCATCATCATCCGGGCCACCCAGAAGAAAATGATGTCAAATCCGGTCACCAGCACATTGGTGGGATAGTAGCGATCCAACTCTGTGGTCTGATCCGGCCAGCCCAAGGTGGAGAACGGCCACAGCGCCGAGGAGAACCAGGTGTCCAGCACGTCTTCGTCGCGCGTCAGTTTTTTGCCGCCGGCCAGCTTGACGGCCGCTTCTTCGGTCTCGGCGCAATAGACCTTGCCGTCCGCATCATACCAGACCGGAATCTGGTGCCCCCACCACAGCTGGCGCGAAATGCACCAGGGACGGATGTTGTGCATCCAGGAATAATAAACGTTCGTCCAGTTCTCCGGAAAAAAACGTGTCTCGCCCTTTTCCACCGCGGCAATCGCCTTGTCGGCCAAGGGTTGGACATTCAGGTACCATTGCTCGGTCAGGAACGGCTCCAGCACCACCGTCTTGGTCTTTTCGTCATGCGGCACGGCATGCGTGATGGGCTCGCTTTTTTCCAAAAGGCCGGCGGCTTCCAGATCAGCCAGCACCTTCTTGCGCGCCGCCTCGCGCGACAGGCCGCGATAGGGCGCCGGCACGTCATTGTTGAAGGTGCCGTCCTTGTTGAGGATGTTGATCAAAGGCAGCTTGTGGCGCTTGCCCACCTCGAAGTCATTGAAGTCATGGCCGGGCGTGATCTTGACCGCGCCGGTGCCTTTTTCCGGATCGGAATGGTCGTCCGCGATGATGGGGATCAGCCGCCCGGTCAGCGGCAGCACCGCCATTTTCCCCACCAGCGCCTTGTAGCGTTCATCGTCCGGATGCACCGCCACCGCCGTGTCGCCCAGCATGGTCTCGGGCCGGGTTGTCGCCACGGTGATGAACTCGCCGCTGTCCTCGATGGGATACCGGATGTGCCAGAGATGCCCCCTGATCTCGAGATTCTCGACTTCCAGATCCGACACCGCGGTCTGCAGGCGCGTATCCCAATTGACCAGGCGCTTGTCCTTGTAGATCAGGCCCTGCTTGTAGAGCTCGACAAACACCTTGGTGACGGCGCGCGACAGGCCTTCATCCATGGTGAAGCGTTCGCGGCCCCAGTCGGCGGATGCGCCCAGCCGGTGCTGCTGTTCGACAATGGCGCCGCCGGATTCGGCCTTCCACTTCCACACTTCTTCCAGGAATTTTTCGCGGCCCAGGCCCAGACGCGACATTTGCCGCTCGGCCAGTTGACGCTCGACGATCAGCTGGGTCGCGATGCCGGCATGGTCGGTGCCCGGCTGCCACAACACGTCCTTGCCGCGCATGCGCTCGAAGCGGGCCAATATGTCTTGCAGCGTGTTGTTGAGGGCGTGACCGATATGCAGACGCCCGGTGACATTGGGCGGCGGAATGACAATGGAAAAAGGCTCGGCCCCGGGGCGGGTGCCGCAGCGGAAAGCGCCTGACGCCTCCCATACGGCCGAAATGCGCTTTTCCACGTCCGCGGGGCTGAAGGTCTTATCGAGCATGGCAGCGCAAATGCTTTAGAACCTGCGCTCAGGTCAAGAGCGTTAGCGCTTTGAACCCCGCGCCTTGACCACCCGCTCCACTTCCGCCCGAACCGCCCCTTCCAGCAAAGCGGGGAAATGCTCGTCCATCCATTCGCGGATCAAAGGCTTCATGCCCTCGATGACGGCGGCGGAATTGTCCTTCAGATACTTTTGCAGCACCGGCTCGAAACTCTCGCGCACCGCCCGTTCGAACACATTTTCCACACTGGCGCCGTCCACCGGCGCAAGCGGAGCGGGACCGCGGGCCGGCGGCGCCGGTTCGGGCTGTTCGGCGGGAATCGCGGCGAAAGTGTCTTCCATGGCTTTGCGGGTCTGATCGGAAAAGATATCGGAATGGGCGGCGGGGGCGACGTTCTCGAACACAATATCCTCGGCGGGGGCTGGCGTGGGTGCGGGGGGCGGCGCGGGCGCTACCTCGGCTTCCTGGGTCAGTTCCAGCACATCATCATGGACCGGCTGGGGGGCCGGGGCGGCGGCCGGCGGGGGAGCGGCAGGGGCCGGCGCGGGCTCGGGCGCGGCAGCCGGAGCGCCACCCTCGGGCGCGTCCTCGGAAATAATCTTGCGTATGGAGGCCAGGATTTCCTCCATGGTGGGTTCGTGCTGGGGGTTGGACATCGGCAGCTCCGAGAGGCCGCCAAACGCCTTGGCGGGGGAATTTCAGCCTAGGACAGTGGGGGACTTACGGCAAAGATAAAGTTAACAGCGGAACCAGCACAGGTCCGCCTCCCCCTATGCGTGCGCAAGCACGCCCAAGGGGGAGGTGGTTTCAGCGTGCGAGGGTAGCGGAGCGACCGAGCGAAAGCTGAAACCGGAGGGGGTCATCAAAAAATAAACCCCATTGCCTTCTTGAACCCCGCCAGCAGCGGAACATCGGCATCGAAATCGGGACGGCGGCCGACCTGGCCATTCTCCTTGAGATAAAGCCAAGCCCGGCTTTGGCCGTCCTTGAGCACAGCTACCAGCCGCCCGCCTTCGGCCAACTGGGCCAGCAAGGTGTCAGGCACCTGCTCGATGGCGCCATTGATCACGATCACATCGAACTGGCCCATGCCCCGGGCGCCTTCGA
The DNA here is from genome assembly GCA_035693565.1 of Rhizomicrobium sp. Taxonomy (GTDB): domain Bacteria; phylum Pseudomonadota; class Alphaproteobacteria; order Micropepsales; family Micropepsaceae; genus Rhizomicrobium. The sequence continues at coordinate 72,541 of DASSGF010000009.1, forward strand.
CCAGGGCGCCCTGCACCACTTCAACTTTTCCCACAACATTGGCCAATAACTGGCTGGCAGCGCGCACCAAATCGGCATCCTGCTCCAGCGCCACCACTTCGGCCGCCAGCCGCGCCAGCACCGCCGAGGAATAGCCGGTGGCACAGCCTACATCCAGCACGCGGTCGCTGCTTTGGATGTCCGCCAACTGGATCAGCTTGGCGAAATTCCGGGGGTCCAGCAGCGTGCGGCCGGGCGCCACCGGCACCGGGACATCGGCATAGGCCAAGGCCTGGACGGAGCCCGGCACGAACTTTTCCCGCGCCACCGCCCCCATCGCCGCCAGAATGCGGTCGTCGGTGACATGGGAAGGGCGGATCTGGGCCTCGACCATGTTGAAGCGCGCGGACTCGGACATACAAACAACCCCTGAAAACTAGTCCGCTTATAGGCGCTCTGCCCTGCCCGGGACAACAAGTTGACTTTTCACCCCTTTGGCCGGTCCTTGTCCCCGCCAGTACCCGTCTGCTATAGCCGCCAGCCGCTCAACGGGCAGCCGCCCGCGCATCTGGAGCGTCAGCGAGAGCTGGGGCGACCAAAAAGTGAGGCCACGTGGCGGAGTGGTGACGCAGCGGATTGCAAATCCGTGAACCCCGGTTCAATTCCGGGCGTGGCCTCCACAAAACTCTTCAAATATCTTCCCCAATTCCGGCGCAATTCTGGTTATGAATGCCCGGGAATAACGCCTAAGGGCTTAACAGGGGAGTGTGTATGTACCGTTTTTCCAAATTTGCCGTCAGTTTGGCCGCCCTTTTGGCGGTTTCGGTTCCGGCCATGGCCACCGAGATCCTGATCAAGGACGAAAAATCCCAGCCGGAAAGCCTGGCGGCTGCGCCAGATGGCACCCTGATCGTGGGCAGCGCCTCGACCCCCTATGTCTACAAAATCCGGCCCGGCTCCACGACCCCGGAGGTCTTCATTGATGCCAGCGCCGAAGGTCCCGGCACCTTCTTCCTTGGCCAGATGGTCGATGGCGGCACGGTGTGGAGCTGCGTGCTGACGCCGGTGGCCAACACCAGCCCGGCCCAGCGTCATTCCTCGTTGATCGGCACCGACCTGCGCACCGGCGCGCGTAAACTCCGCTGGACCCTCCCCGGCGACAACACCGTCTGCAATGACATGGCGGTTGGTCCCGATAAGGCGCTCTATATCTCCGACACCGGCAACGCCAAGATTTTCCGCCTGGCGCCAGGCGCGCAGAGCGCCGAACTGTGGCTGGAGAACCGCCTGGTCACCGGCATCGACGGCCTCACCTTCTTTGACGGCACGCTGTATTACAACAGCGTGTTCTTCAATAACCTCTATCGCGTGCCGGTGGACGCCAGCGGCAAGGCGGGCACGCCGGTGCAGATCTGGATGGACGCGCCCGTGAAGGGCATCGATGGCTTGCGCGTCGCCAACGGCAAGCTGGTCCAGGCCGAGAACGGCTCGGGCAAGGTCCATATGCTCACCCTGATGGATGGCGACCGCGCTCATGTCACGGTGCTGAAAGACGGCTTGAACCAGCCAACTGCCATGGAAGCGGGCCGCGGCGAGCTGTGGATCGCCAATCGTGGGGCCGGCCAGATCCTGTCGGTCCCTCTCCCGAAGTAGCCCCTCCGGCCTTCGCAACTTTGCCGTGGCGCGCGGTTTTCAATTGGCTCCGGCACGAGCTCACCCCGCGCGCCACGGCGTTGCTACGGCCGCCTCCCCCTTCGCAAGTGCGCTTCGCGCACGCTGGGGGAGGCCTGATTCGGGCTGGAGCGGAACTTTTTCGTATTCCGGCCTTCAAAGTTAAGGGCTTATTAACTGTCCACAGCCTAGTGTTCCCGCGTCTTCCTTGAAGACACCCCACCATTACCCAACGCCTTGGGGCCGGGATAACCTCCCGGCCTCATTTTTCTTGGGAAAAGCAGTCGCCCGACAATCCAGCCCAGGGCGGCGCGCTCCTCAAAAAAGCGCAGGAATCCCAAGGGCTCAGGTAATCGAATTTCCCGCTTGGTTTGGGGTCGGGGACGCGCTAATACCGCGCCTCCGGCGCGTGTTCCTCGGTAGCTCAGTGGTAGAGCAACCGGCTGTTAACCGGTTGGCCGCAAGTTCGAATCTTGCCCGGGGAGCCATTTTTTCCAATAACTTGCTGCACAGCCCGTGGGGAAGCCGGTGCTCCGCCCCGGAAAGGACCAATCGGGGGCCTATAAGGTGGATGAGCCAAAAAAACGGCTGACGATCTTTCAGATCAACGCCACGGTCGCGGCGGCGGGCGCTTTGGCGCTGTGCGCCGCCTTTGTGATGTCCCGCATCCTGCCCGCCATTCTATGGTCCTTTGTGCTGGCCATTGCCTTATGGCCGTCTTTTCAGCGCATCAAAAAATGGAGGCGATCGCGCGGCTGGCACCGGATCGGCGCTCCCGCCGCCTTGACGCTGTTGGTCGGGATATTGGTGGCCGCGCCCCTGGGCCTGGCCGCCATCGAGACGGTGCGGGAAACCAACGCCTTCCTGGCCTGGATCAATGAAGCGCGCATACATGGTGTGCCCATGCCGGCGGCCATCGCCGATCTGCCCTGGATCGGCAGCTACGCCTCGTCCTGGTGGCAAACCAATCTCTCCTCCGCGGATGCGGCGTCAGATTTCTTCGCTGGTATTAGTCCCCGAAGCCTGTTGGGCCTCACCCGCAATCTGGGACCGGAGGTTTTTCACCGCGCATTGCTTTTCGCCATCACCCTGTTGACCTTGTTCTTCCTGTTCCGGGACGGCGAGGATTTGTGGCACCGGGCCATGCCCATCGCGGAAAAAGCTTTTGGCAGCCGCAGCCGGCCCATCGCCCATCATGTGATCGACGCCATTCATGGCACGGTGGACGGGCTGGTGCTGGTGGGCTTCGCGGAAGGCCTGGTGATCGGCGTGGGTTATGTGGTGACCGGCGTTCCCCATTCCATCGCCTTTGCCATCGCCACCGCCATTGTCGCGGCGATACCGTTCGGCGCGCCGCTGGTCTTCTGTCTGGCGGCGTTGCTGCTGGCGAGCACCGGCAAAGTGTTGGCCGGCATCGGCGTGGCGGTGTTCGGATTCCTGATCGTGTTCATCGTCGATCATTTCGTGCGTCCCTTCGTGATCGGCGGCGCCACGCGCATTCCGTTCCTGCTGGTGCTGCTGGGAATTCTGGGAGGCTTGTCGTCGCTGGGGCTGGTGGGATTGTTTGTCGGCCCCGCGCTGATGGCGATTTTCACCCAAGTGTGGCGCGATCTTACTTTGGAATCCGCGGAGCCCTGATCAGGCTTGGCGCATCGACCGCCTAAGTTCAGCCAGATGGTGACAGTGCCTACCGGCTGCGGCGATGTTTCCCGGCTTGGGCGCGGAACGCCTCCCCGTTTTACCCGTTGGACTTTTGAGGCGCTGGGAATTTACCGGCGGCTCCGTAGCTTATTACCAGGAATAGTGTGTCCGATTATTGCGTAACAAAATCGCGATACCGATCGCCCAAAATCGCAGACACCACCCCCGACAGGGCGCTGCCTGACGCCGCGACCCTGATGGCAATGGCGCTCAAACGCGCCGGCCGCCGCGCCTTTTCCGATCCGTCCTTCGCGACGGCATTGGAGCGGCTGTTGCAGTCCTACGAACAGGAAGCCGATCTCAGTCCGATGGGGCGGGTCGCCACGCGTTTCGACATCCTGCGCTGTCTTGCCAATCTGCTGCGGTTGGACGCGGCCGAGGAGGAAAATCCCGCGATCCGCGCCGCCGCCATCGAGCAGCCGGTTTTCATCACCGGCCTGCCGCGCAGCGCCACCACTTTTTTCCATAGCCTGCTGGCGCTGGACCCGGACAATGCCGTGCCACGCTGCTGGCAATTGATCCATCCCTATCCGCCCCAGCGGGCGCTGGCCGCCTTTTTCTGCAAGATGGGCGTGGAGTTGCAGCTTGCGCTATTTCGCTGCCTGACGCCCGGCCTTGGCGGGCTTCATCCCTTGACCGCCGACATGCCCCAGGAATGCACGGACATCACCGCGCATGTTTTCCAAAGCCTGCGTTTCGACACCACCCATCATATTCCCTCCTATCAGAACTGGCTGGACAGCCATGGTCATGACGCGGCCTTCCGCTTCCACCGCCGCTTTCTCCAGCATCTCGCGACCCAGCATCCGGGACGCTGGGTCCTTAAATCACCCGATCATGTTTTTGCCCTGGATGCGATCCGCACCGTCTATCCCGATGCCAAGATCGTGTTTCTGCACCGCGATCCGCTGAGCGTGGTGGCATCCTGCGCCAAGCTGGACGAACTGTTGCGCCGCCCCTTTGCCCGCCACATCGACCGCGCCGAAATCGGCCATCACACGTGCAACCGGCTGGTGGAAGCCACGGACCGCATGGTGAAGGCCGCATCGCGCGACGATTCCATCCTGCATTTCCAATATCGCGAGTTGGTGGGGGCGCCCATGGCGGCGGTGAGAAAGCTTTATCAGTATTGCGGCCGGGAGCTCAGCCCCGAAGCGGAACGGCGCATGCAGGCTTTCCTGGCGCGTCCGGCGATGCGATCCAAACACCGCTACGGCCTGGCCGAATTCGGGCTGGAGAAGGGATCCCTGAGCGAGTTGTTCGCGCCTTATACCAAAGCCTTCGCCATTGATGCGGAGCGCGCGGCCCATGCCCCCTGAAAGGGGCCTTCCCAGCCGGAGCCGGGGCGCCGCGTTGATCTCCATCGGCCTTCTGCTCCTCGCCGGCATAGCCGCCTATGCCGGAATCGGTCCGGTGACGCACGCTCTCGCGGCGCTGGGCGCTCTCGGCCTCGCGGTGATCACCGTGATGCATCTGCCGGTGATTTTGGCGATGGGATTGGCTTGGTGGTGCATCGGCCGTGGCCATGCCCGGCTTGGCGCTTTTGTTGCCGCGCGGCTGGGACGCGACGCGGTGGCGGAAGTCATGCCGTTGTCGCAGATCGGCGGTTTCCTGGCGGGAGCACGGCTTCTGACTTTGGCCGGTACGCCTGCGCCGCGCGCCGCCTCGTCCCTGTTCGCAGATTTGATCGCGGAATTTGCCGCCAAGCTGGTTTACACCCTGCTGGGTCTGGCCGTGCTGGCCTGGATTCTTCCCGGCGCCGGACTGATCCGGCCCTTTGGCATCGCCTTGGCGGCGGCCGGCGCCGCATTCGCGGCGGCGGTTTTGTTTTATGGGCGCTTCAAACTCGCGCTGCAGAATTTCGCGGCGCGCGCGGCGCGCAAATTCATCGCCGTGCCTTCCGGCGGCCTGGATGTGGCCGATGTCTTCACATCCTGGGGCATTCTCCCGAGCTTTGTCCTGCATCTGATCTGCTGGCTGTTCGGCGCCGTGGAAGCCTGGATCATGTTGCGGCTGATGGGCCTGGCGGTGAGCGGCGGCCAGGCCTTTGTGATCGACAGTCTGGCCACCGCCTTTCGCAGCCTGGGATTTCTGCTGCCCGCTTCACTGGGTGTGCAGGAAGCAGGCTATGTCCTGGTTTGCGCCCTGTTCGGGCTTACGCCCGCAGCGGCGGTGGCGTTTTCCCTGGGCCGGCGGGCCCGCGATATCCTGATCGGGCTCTTGGGCCTTGTGGTGTGGCAGAGAATGGAATGGCGGCCGCGTTCAACCCGTTCCCAACCGCAACCGGATACGCCGCTTTGGCGAGGATGACAAAAATGTCGCTGGACAGAAAGGGCAAGTCTGGCCCAATTCCTCTCACCCAAACCTTGCGAGTCTCATGATCCGGTATGCCGCCCTGTTCGCCTTGCTGTTGTGGCCCGCGTTTGCCCAGGCGCAGGCGGCCGATCCCATCATCAATGTCTATTTCGAGCCCGTGAAGGGGAGTGCCGATCTGGACCTGCTCACCAAGGCGATCCAGACGGCCTTTTCCCAGCCGCCGCTGCAGCTCGCCGCCAAGCCTTTTCCCGGCGTGGTGGTGGTGACGGTCGATGGCAAGGTTGACGTGGCGCATTGGCCGGTCAGCGGCACCACCTTCGGCTTCAGCGTCGCCTTCACCCGCGACGGCACCAAGCTGGGCGAAAGCGCGCAATCCTGCAATGCCAACATGCTCACCGATTGCACCGACCAGATGGTGCAGGACGTGAAGTCGGTGTCGGGACGGCATCCCTAGCCCGGCCTAGGGCGCCGTGCCGAAGTGCAGCACATAGGCATAGACCACGATGACGGAAGCGGCCGCCCCCGCCACCGCGCCGGCAATGAAAATCCGCCGCTCCTTCAGCAAGGCCGCCACCGAGGCCAGCGCGATGCCGATCTGGGCGATGAAGTTGGCATAGCCCAGCCAGTCGCGCTCCGCCAGGATATGGGTGCTGTGCGCCAGGAAGCGGTCGCGGTCGGCCGCCTTGCTGATGGCCGCGGCCTTGAGCGGCGGCTGGCGCTGCCGCAGGTCTGCCGCCTGTTTGGCCAGAGCGTCATGGTTTGTGGTGCTGGTGAGAAGCGCGGTTTCGACGATCCGCGCCTTGACGCTGTCGGCCTGGTACTCGGCCCAATCATCCGAGGACTGGGTCTGCGCCAGGATCGCCTGGCCGCTGGCATAGACCGCGTCATTGGTGAGGATGGTGGAGCGCACCGCCAGAAAACCGGAAATGGCCGCCAGCAGCCCGGTCAGGATCGCCACCCGTTTGACCCAGCCCGGTACTTCCGCGCCTTGTGCATCCATTCGCGCGGAAATCCGATCGACAAAAGCCTTGAATTTTGGGGTACGGGGTACTGCGGACATCAGCGACACTCCGAAATATGCGGAATCGGTGACAAGGCGACTATAGCGGATTTTGCGGCGGCGCACTTGCTGGTTGATACTGGCCAGCCGGAATTTGGCCGCTTGCGCAATTGCGCGGACGGGGCCGCAGCCGATAGCCTACGCCAAAGAATTCTAGGGGGATGCATGCCGCTTCGCAGATTTGCCGTGACTGCCCTGGTGTTCGGTCTGGCGACGCTCGCTGCCGGCGCGCAAACCGGAAACCCCGGCGGGCCGATCAACGACTATCTGGGCGACATGGACTATGGGGTTTGCCGGGGCACCGATCCCAAATGTTTTCATGATTGGCCCCGGGTCCCGGCAAAGCAATTTCGCATTCTGTTGTTCACCCGGACAAACGGGGGATACCGGCACGCCAATCTGGGACCGCCTTTGGCGCGCGGCCTGAATCCGCCGCTGACGCCGCAAAATGTCGTGCACCAGGAGATGCTTAGGATCGCGGCGGAGAATGGCTGGCACCTGGACTATACCGAAGACGTTTCGGCGATGAACAAAATCGCCGGACTTACCCCGGACCCCGGCGCCTCGGGCGAAAATCTGGACAGTTACAACGCCATCATATTCTTCAGCACCTCCCGCGAAGTCCTGGACGATGCCGCGAAAAACGCGCTGCGGCATTACATGGAGGGCGGCGGCGGATTTGTCGCCATCCACTCCGCGCTGGCGAGCCTCTATGGCTGGACCTACTATCAAGGCCTTCTGGGAAATGCGAGCTTCTATTCCCACGATCCGGTTCGCGAAGGCGAAGTGGTGACGGTCAATGGCACGGATGTTTCCACTCGGGATTTGCCCAAGCGCTGGCATTTCCAGGACGAGTGGTACAATCTTGTTCCCTTCCCCACCCATGTCCGCTTTTTGGCCACGGTGGATGAAAAATCCTGGCCCGCGCGCCCTCCGGAAAATCGCAATACGACCAATCCCTCGGTGATCGGGCGCATGCCGGGACATGGATCGTTTCATCCGGTGGCCTGGTGCCAATATTTCGATGGCGGCAAAGCCTGGGTCACCTCGATGGGGCATGACGCGCGGATCTTCGCCAACGACGACAAAACCTATGATGGTTCCGTCGCCTTCAGAAAGATGATTGTGGGCGGCATAAAATCCGTCATGGGCGCGGAGCCGTTCTGCCGGTAGGCAGGAAATACCGGCCGGTTCAAATATCCCGCAACAGCCAGCGCACCGAGCGTTTCTGCAATTCAAGATATTGCGGATTCCACATCGCATGGTTGGTGTGGCCGACGGCGGTGAAAACCACCCGGCCCTTTTCATAGTCATAGGCCCAGCCGGACGGCGATTTGGTGCCGTATTTCTGAAACGTCAGCCCGTCGCGATTTTCCGATTCCAGGATGACATAGCGCGGGTCTTTGTCATAGGCGACAAAGTGCTGTTCGTCGTTGACCACGAATGTCTGCATTCCCGCGGTTATGGGATGGGCGTTTGGCGTGGCGTGGACCTCGAAGGGCCGCAAGGGCGGATGGCCCACAAAAGCCCCGCCCATCACATCGCGATAATTTTTGCAGAACACGGAAATATGGCTGGCGTCATGCAAGGCATAGAAGCCGCCGCCGCCCGCGACGAAATTCTTGACCGCCAAACCCTGTTCCTCGGTCATCCAGGGGACCGCCTTGGCGGCGGGAAAGTCGCTTTCATTCTCCAGATTTCTTTCATATCCCGCATAGAAATCCGCGCCGGTATATCCGTCCGGCCAGACAACGCCTTCGCGCATGATCAGAAGCAGTTGATAGGGTTTGAGCAAGGAGGCGGACAAGGCGGTGTAATCGATGGTGTAGTCGATCGGCACGTTCAATTCCCGGAACACCTTGTCCAGGCTGATGCGAATATAGTCAGGATTGTGGGCGCGATCGCCGATCAAGGCCAGCGCGCGCGGCCGCGATGTGATGGCTGCGCACAGGGGCGTGGCGCTTAACGCGGTGCCCGCGATGGCGAGACGGCGGGATATCTTGGCGTGTTCCATTCCGTGCTCCTGTTTTTGTTGTGGCGCTAGTGCCCCGCCGGATAGCCGTGCAATTGCGGGCCGACCAAGTTGGAGAAATTGTATCCGGCATAGCGGTCGCTGTTCATGTTCCAGAACATGGCGCCGATCAGGTTCGGATAGCCTTTGGGATTGCGCAGCTTGTATTTGGCGCCAGGCGGCGCTTTTCCGGTGATCAGGTATTCCATCGCCTGGCTGACGACCATCGGAATGGTGTCGCTGGTGAGAAAACCCACCGCATATTTGTCCGCCGGCACCGGCGGATAGAAATGAGCGTGATCGCCGCCAGTGGGAAAGCCCCGCAGCACCAGCTCGGTCATCGCGGCGTGATAGTCCACCGTGCCCGGCTGGTAGATTTCCCCGTCCAGGCCCTGCAGCGGCGGAGTGTTGTAGTGCTGGGTGTCCATGAAGGTGAGAATATCGCGCAGGCCCCAGGCGATCGGCAGATAGGAACCGAACTGGCCGCCATAGCTGGGATAGCCGGAGGGAATCTGGGTTCCTTCCGGCACCAGGCTGATCATGAAGCCGGGTCCGAAGCGGTCATGCAGCTGGCGCAGCGCCGCGATCAGATTCACCGTCGATGGCGTGGTGGGATGCCGGAAATCCCGATCGCCCGGGTCCAGGCTGAGAGCCGGGGTCTCGAAGTCGATGTCCACCCCGTCAAAACCATAGTCGCCGACAATGCGGCCGACGGACTCCACAAAATTGGGAACGCTGCGCTGGTCTTGCAGGGCGAAATGCGCGCCGCCGCCGCCCAGCGCCAGCATCACCTTGCCGCCCCGCGCTTTCATATTGGCGATGTCGGCTTTGAACTGCGCCGCTTCCATCCCGATGGGCACGTGAAACTGCATCGTGCCTTCGGGCGCAGCAGGGTCCACGGTGGCGAAGGCGACGATGATGATGTCCCATTGCGGTGAAACTTCGGGCAGCGGGATATGCGAGGTGGCCGGGCCATAACCGGTCCAATAGCCGATCAGCTTGTGGCCGTTGGGCGTCGCGGGCAGCGGCCTGGCCGAAACAGCCGGCATGGGCGGGGTGTCACGGTTCATCCGCGGCGGGCAAGGCAGCGCATGCTGCGTCAAGGCCTGCGCGTCGGGAAAGCTCCAGGCGCCGCCCCAGCCTTCGAAAGGGTCGGTGTACCAAGGCAGCAGCGCCACATTCTGCAAGTGATAGGCGCGGTCTTCTGATCTGGCGATGAAGGCCTTGGACGCGGGAAAATTATTCTTGGGATTGGTGTCGGTCGGCTCGAGCAGAAAAAGATTGGTGGCGACGCGCACTCCCCCACAAGGGCCTTCATCGCCCGCCACCTGCCAGGCCAGCCGCAGCCAGGGCGGCACGCTATTGCCCGGCACGACCACGCCCCGGCCATGCGCCAGGGGATCGAACAAGGGGTCCTTGAAGAACTGCGCCAGTTGCTGCGTCAGTCCCTGCACATCCTGGTCCTCGACCACCGACGGCGCGTCGTGCAGATAGGACGCCAGCACAAAGGAATTTCCGGTGGCGGAATTGACGCCATGGGTTCCCCAGGCGCAGCACTCGGTGGCGTCGCCAAAGGGGTAATAGCTGACATTGTGGGTCACCGCGATCACCAACCTGCCCGGCTGGTTGGGGATCTGCTTGAAGATTTCCTTCTGCACAAAACTCATATCGGCGACCGCGACCGAACGGCCGGTCGCCTTGGAGGTCATGACGTAGCCGTAACCGGCGGGCACGCTGATCCGGATGGCTTTCACTTGCGGCTTGCCCAACAGCGTGTGCCAGCCCGGCGGGCCTGCAAATGTGGTGCGCATCAGCGCGTCGGCATATTGGGTCTTGCCGCCGGTTGGGAAAGCGAAGTTGGAAAAGACCGGCGAACGCAGGATGGCCGGCACATCCGCCGTCGCGTCCATCACAAAAGGTTTGCCGGCTTTCCCCGACTCGAATGTCAGGATGACCGGCACCAGCAAGGTCGGAATGGTCGTGGTCGCCGCCGCGGGCGCCATGCCGGCAACGGTGTAAGTCGCCGGACCGGCGGTGATCTGGAAGGTGGGAACGGTACCCTGTGCCTGCGCAAGCCGCGGCGGGAGGAAAAGAGCAAGAAAAAGCAGACTGAAAACGCAGCGCCGCATGGTCCCCCCGGAAGAATGCCTTTATTGACCGGTCTCCCCAGGTGGTCGCGGGGAATGTAGTTGGGGGCTCACAATTACGCCAGAGGCCTCGTGACGGGATTTCAACACGAAATCTCAAGCCTTGCGATGATCACCGCGTCTTGCGTTTGGCCGCCGGCGCGGCGCGGCTCTTGGATTTGAGACTTTTCTTCAACGCTTCCATCAGGTCGATCACGTTGCTTTCCTCCACCGGCTCTGCAGTGACCAGTTTTTCGCCCCGCTCCTTGCGGCGGATCAGGTCGCGCAACGCAGTCTCGTAACGGTCCTCGAATTTTTCCGGCTCGAACGGGCCTTCCTGCTGCTCGATGATCTTGCGGGCGATCTCGATCATCTGCTTGCCGGGACGGGAGGCGGGAATGTCGGCAAAGGCCTCCTTGGGCTGGATCACTTCATCACCCATGCGCAAGGTATAGACGACGATGCCCTTGTCGCGCGGCTCCAGCGCCACCAGCCGCTCGCGGGTGTGCATCACCACCCGGCCCAGCGCAATGCGGCCGGTCTCCGCCAGCGCTTCGCGGATCACGGTATAGGCTTCCACCCCGCTCTTGTCGTTAGGCAGGAGGTAATAGGGATCGTTCCAATACAGCCGGTCGATGTCCTTTTCATCGACAAAGCGCTCGATATCGATGGTCCGGGTGGTTTCCAGCCGGACCGACTGAAGTTCGTCATTGCTCAGGATCACATAATGGTTCTTGGAAATCTCATAGCCCTTGACCAGATCGCTGCGCTCCACTGGCCCGGTGTCGGGATCGGTGGGGATCATGCGGATGCGGTTGTTGGTTTCGGGATTCAACAGATGGAATGAGATGTCGGCGGTGCGGCTGGTGGCGCCGTACAAAGCCACCGGACAGGACACCAGCGACAGGCGCAGGCTGCCCTGCCAGACCGGGCGCGAGGACAGGCTCGGTTCATTGGAATTGGCGGGCTTGTGATGGCCGCGGGTGGCGGCGGCCCGATGATTGGTCTTGTGAGGGGCCTTGGTCTTTTTGCGGGCAGCCATGCGTGTTTATCCTGGAAACTCGGAACGGAAACGCCCGGTGGGAACTATGTTTCCGAGAGGCGCGAGAAAGTCATGGCCCCCAACCGGAAGACCGGCCGGAAGTCCGTCGAGAAAATCCGCAAAGCCGCCCGAAAGACGGTGCGCAAAACCTCCTCCAGCGCATTGGAAAAATACCGCTCGATGCGGGATTTCAACGTCACGGCGGAGCCCAGCGGCGCCCGCCCCGTTGCCAAGGGTAACAGGCTGCGCTTTGTGATCCAGAAACATGCCGCGACCAGGTTGCATTACGATTTCCGGCTGGAACTGAACGGCACCTTCCGCTCCTGGGCTGTGACGCGCGGACCCTCGCTGAACCCCGCTGACAAGCGGCTGGCGGTGGAGGTGGAGGACCATCCGCTGGACTATGGCGATTTCGAAGGCACCATTCCCAAAGGCCAATATGGCGGCGGCACGGTGATGCTGTGGGATCGCGGCTTTTGGGAACCCCAGGGCGATCCCGACAAGATGCTGGCCAAGGGCGATCTCAAATTCTCGCTCGACGGCGAGAAGCTGCATGGCAGATGGGTGTTGGTCAGGATGCGGGGTGACAAGTTCGGCGGCAAGCGCACCAACTGGCTGTTGATCAAGCATCACGACAAATATGCGAAAGAGAGCAAAGGCGAAGCTGTGCTGGAGAAGGATCATTCCGTGGCGTCCGGGCGCGGCATGGAGGCGATTGCGGCGGGTACCGGCAAGAAGCCCAAGCCCTTCATGCGGGCGAAGGCTTTTCGAGCGGATGCCATATGGGTGAGCCGCGGTTCGCGCGGCGAACAAGCAAATCAGATTTCTCGCATGCCAGCCTTTGTCGAACCGCAGCTTTGCCGCCTGGTGGACCGGCCCCCGTCGGGTGGGAATTGGGGACACGAAGTCAAGTTCGACGGCTATCGCATGCAGCTGCGGGTCGAGGACGGCAAGGCCAGGTTGCTCACCCGCAAGGGCCTGGACTGGACCGGGAAATTCCCGGCCATCGCCAAGACAGCGGCCAAGCTGCCCGACTGCATCATCGACGGGGAAGTCTGCGCCCTGGACCACAAAGGCGCGCCGGATTTCGCCGCCTTGCAGGCCGCCTTGTCAGACGGCCAGTCGCAAGCCCTGATCTTCTTTGTCTTCGATCTGTTGTTCGAGGGTAAAGAAGATTTGCGCCCCCTGCCCTTGTCCGCCCGCAAGAAGCGGCTGGAGGCGCTGTTGCGCAAAACCAGGATCGACGCGCATCTGCGCTTTGTCGAGCATTTCCGCAAGGACGGCGACGCCGTGCTGCAATCGGCCTGCCGGATGAATCTGGAAGGTATTGTCTCCAAAAGGCTGGATGCGCCCTATGCGTCGGGACGCGGCGACAGTTGGACCAAAGCCAAATGCCGCGCCGGCCATGAAGTGGTGCTGGGGGGATGGTCCACCACCAGTGGGAAATTCCGCTCCCTGCTGGTGGGCGTCAACCGCGGCAATCACCTGGCCTATGTCGGGCGGGTCGGCACCGGCTATTCCGCCGGTAAGGTCAAGCGCCTGATGCCGCGGCTGAAAGCGATGGCCTCCCAGACTTCGCCCTTCAGCGGCAAGACCACACCGCGTCCTGAGCCGGGGGTCCACTGGCTGAAACCCCAGCTGGTGGCGGAAATCGAATTTGCCGGCTGGACCGGCGATGGCAATGTGCGCCAGGCTTCGTTCAAGGGCCTGCGCGCCGACAAACCCGCGCAAGATGTGCAAGCCGAGACACCCACAATGGCCAAACAACTCGCCAAACCCAAACTGCCAGCCAAGGCAAAAAAAGCGCCGCGCAAAAGCGGCGATACCGGCGCGGTGGTGATGACTGTCCCCATCTCCCATCCCGGCAAGGCGCTGTGGCCGGATGCGGGCGAAGGCGAACCGGTGACCAAGCTGGACCTGGCGCGTTATTTCGAAACGGTGGGCGACTGGATCATGCCCCATATCAAGGGGCGCCCCTGCTCCCTGGTGCGCGCGCCCGACGGCATTGAAGGCGAGCAGCGTTTCTTCCAGCGCCATGCCGGTCAAGGCCAGTCCAACCTGTTCAGCCAGGTGGAAGTCTCCGGCGACCGCAAGCCCTATCTGCAGATCGACCGGGTGGAAGCGCTGGCGGCAGTGGCGCAGGCAGGCGGATTGGAACTCCATCCCTGGAATTGCGCGCCGGGCAAACCCGATATGCCGGGGCGTTTTGTATTCGACCTCGATCCCTCACCGGACCTGGATTTCAGCGCGGTGACCGCCGCCGCCAGGGAATTGAAGGAGCGGCTGGAAACACTAGGCCTTGTCACTTTCGCCAAGACCACCGGCGGCAAGGGCTTGCATGTGGTGACGCCATTTGATGCGGGAAAATCCCCAAAAACTCAAATTTCCTGGCCGCAAGCCAAGACAATCGCGCGGGAGATTTGCGCCCGCATGGCGGCCGACAGCCCGGACAAATATCTGGTCAACATGTCCAAGGCCAAGCGGGCGGGAAAAATCTTTCTGGACTATCTGCGCAACGACCGGATGGCCACGGCGGTGGCGCCTTTGTCGCCCCGGGCGCGGCCTGGCGCCACCGTCTCGATGCCGCTGGAATGGAGCGCGGTGAAAAAGGGACTCGACCCCAAACGCTTTACCGTACGCAGCGCGCCCGCGCTACTGGCCAAAAGCAAGGCGTGGACGGACTATGCCAAAAGCGAACGTCCGCTGTTGCCGGTGCTGAAAAAACTCGCTCTTGAATGACTAGCCCCTTTTCCAGACCGCGAAATAAGGCTGGTTGGAAAAACTCGCATTGAAGCCCGGATACATCCAGGCCTGCTTTTCCTGCTGCAACACAAAATAATATTGCAGCGGAAAGGGGGAGCGCGTGTAGTCGCCCGGAATGGCGCTGCGCATATCGTCGCCGGACTGGTTCATGGCCACGGAGCGCCAGCGCTCGCCGTGATTGACATGGCGGTAGAAAAGCTGGGCCGAAACATTCCCTGCCCCTTTCAACACAATCGGCAAATCCGCGCCGGGCAAGAAGCGCTCCGGAACCAAATGACGCATGGCGGTGACAGGACGCATCAAGGGCGTGGTCGAGGGGGTGGTGGGAAATTCCATATCGACAACGCTCGCACCCACGGCCTTGGTCATGGCGGCAAGATCGGCATCCATCGCCGCCAGCCGGTCGGCCCAATGACCGCGCCGCTGCGGGATCTCGCCATAGGAGACATCGGCGGCGTAAACCGATTTGGCGTGGTCGGCCATCGCCGCCCAAGCGGCGCGCGCAGTTTGGTAGTGATGCACCGCGGTCGCACCCGTGGCGGGAACGGGATCCTTTCGCCATACCGCGAACAGGATCGCGCTCCGCAGCTTGGCGGCGAAGAAATCGGCAATGCCGCACAGGATCATGACATCATCCGCAAGCCTTTTCCCGTTCGCACCCGTTGGCGCTCCCATCTGTGCCAGGGCCTGCCGCGATTCCCGTGACAGACTCTCCAGCCATTGCGCTACCTCGGCGGGGGAATATTTGGCATTGGCGCGGTTTGCCAACAGATCATCGGCATGCTCGCTGATGGTGGAAAAAAGCTGCGGGTCCAGCGGACTGACATTGGCGAAGACGCGCGGCTGGGGCGTGTCGGTGTAGGGCACATAACTCGTGGCATCCACGATCGGCTGGTTGGAATACATTTCCGGCCAATAGGCATGATTGGATGCCGAGGCCATATGGGCGCTGGTGATCAGCGGCAATATCCGGCTGGCGGACGACAAGGCGTGTTCCGCCGCCGCTGCGCCTGCGCCGAACTTGCGCTTGAGACCGCGCCGCCACACATCCGGCGTGGCATCGGGATTGTAGAGCAGCCGCCCCCACAACAAGTAACTGTCGGCGAATTTGCGCCAATCCTTGGCGGTATCCGCTGTCGCACAGGCATTGCGCCCGCCGGGATGGCCGGAGCCTTCGCGGCCCTTGAACGTCAAAGGCTCGCAAATCTCCAATCCCGCCGCGCCGCAGAAATGCGCCGCACGGCCCAGAGCTGCGGCCCAGGCCGGATCGGCCGACAGCAGGTGCTTCTGCGTGCCCGGCCAAAGCCGATACAGAATGTCGAAGCCGCGGCCTTCCTGGTACAGGTCGGCATAGCCGTAGCGGGTGAAACGCCGCTCACCATTGGAGACCGCGAACACGCCCTGCTCCATGCGGTCGGGATTGGGAATTTCCAGTTCGCGGATATCGGCCTGATGATAGGCCAGGCTTTGATGCTCGGCGGAGAATTTGGGGCCCACCTTCACCGGCTGGCCGGTCTTGGCGGCCATGTCGATCATGATCTGGTTGATGCCCTTGGCATGCATGTCGATCTCGATCCGGCGGCCGCACCTTGCGATGGCTTCGAACAGGGTCTGCCAGAACGGATAGCTGCCTTCCGGCACGCCGCTTTCGCCATGCACCCTCAGAGTGACGCCGCTGATCTCCGGACATTCCTTCAGCAATATCGCAAGCGCATCGCGGCTGTAGCGCGCGCCCAGCGCCCAATCCGGCTGGCCGCCCGGGCTCAAGCCGTGGATCACGTGATCGGACTTGGGACTGTCGGTCCATTGCCAGGCATGGGTCCAGAGTCCCAACTGGAATTCCAATCCGCGCGCGCCGGTTTCCCGGGCGATGAATTTCAACGTCTCGAGATTTTTCCGGCGTTCGCCCGCCGCCAAAGCCGGGGTGATGCTGACGTCATAGCCCGGCACCTCCACCAGATAGGGATAGGGAAAATGCAGATAATCGCCGGTGACGCCCTTGGGAAAGTCGTAGCCGAAGCCCAGGGCAAAATTGAAACGGTTGAAGCGCGCCGCGACCAGCATGTCGAGATAATCGCGCCAGCCCGCCCGGTCATAGAACCACGCCTTGTCCTCAATCTCGCTCAGGAAGGGACGCGCCACGCTGCGCACCCGGTTGGGCGACGTCTCCTCGACCTTCTCCTTGAGATACAGCGCCACAGGTCCGCCGAACTCCACCCGCTCCGCCAGTTCATGCAAGCCATAGACAAAGCCGCGCGCATTGATGGCTGAGACCAGCAGCGCCGGATGACCGTCCACTTCGCCCGGCACCAGCCGCAGACAATCCGGCGATGCCCAGTTCGCCGCGGCCGGCGCGAACCGGCCCGCCAGCGGCGAGCCTGGCCCGGCGGCGATGATCACCAGGCCTTCTTTTGCCTGGGCGGGATCGGAGACAGTATCGAGCCCGATTCCATGCGCCTTGAGCGCCGACTTCAATTTTTCCGCCGCCAGCCGCACCGGCGCCGCGCCGGACTGATCCAGCAGCGAAACGGCTTGGCCTTGCGCCCAGGATGGCGTGATCTCCGCGGCGGGAACCGCGCCCATCAGCTTAAGGACATTGCGGCGCTGCAAATGCGAAGATTGGGACATGATAGCGGTCTCCGATGGCGACACTATCGTCATCCGCTTCGCTAGGCTAGAAAACCTGCATGACGCGCATTTCCGTGATGGCTTTTGTTCTGGCCTCCGCCGCCGCCCAAGCGGCGCCGGCCCACCAAGACTGGGTGGTCAGTCACCAGCCCGACCGTTTCATCGACCGGGTGATGATGGAAGCCTGGGCCGATGCCGACAAAGGACCGGCGCGGATGGAGCTTTACTGCGACACCGAAAACGGTTTTCGGGTGATGTTTCTGCCCCATCGCGCCCTGATGCCGGAAGGGCCCGGCCAGATCAGCCTGACGATTGACGGCGCCAAGCCGGTGACCATGACCGGCGATGCCTTTGGCGACGATGTGACCGATGTGGTGACCTTGCATGACAGCGGCCGCCTGCAAGCCGCGCTGTCGCGCGCCCATCACGTGGCGGTGCGCTTCTCCAACGGCTCCAATATCGTGGGCGAAGACGCGTTCACCTTGGGCGATCTCTCCGGCCAGCGCGAGACTTTGATGAAGACCTGTCCGGTAAGATAGTCAGATCACCAGCTGCAGAGCCAGGCACAGGGCCAGGCCCAGCACCGCGATAATGGTCTCGATCACCGACCAGGTCTTGAACATGTTGGGCAGGTTCATGCCCATATATTCCTTCACCAGCCAGAACCCCGCGTCATTGATGTGGGAGAAGAACACCGAGCCGGAGCCGATCGACAGCGCCATCAAGGCGGGACTCAAGCCCGGATTGGCGGCCACCGTCGCCGCCATCAGGCCGGACGCGGTCACGATCGCCACGGTCGCCGAACCGGTGGCAAGCCGCAGGATCACCGCGGTGAACCAGGCCAGCAGCAGCGGCGAAAGATTCACCAGCTGCGAGGCATGCGCGATCACCGCCCCCAGCCCGACATCGATCAAGGTCTGTTTCAGCGCCCCGCCTGCGCCGATGATCAGCATGATGGCGGAAACCGGCGGCAGGGCGTCACCCAGCACCTTGCCCACCGCCTTGGTGTCCTTGCCGATGAAAAAGCCGAAGGTGAAGGCCGCCAGTATCACCGACAAGAGCAGCGCCACCAGCGGATCGCCGATAAATTCCGCCAGCTTCCGCGCCGGACTGCCCGCCGGCAACGCCAAGGCTCCCGCCGCCTTGCCCAGCATCAAAAGGATGGGGAATAGAATGGTGAGGATGGTGGCGGCGAGGCCGGGAGAGCGAAACTGGTCGTCCTTGTGAGTGAGACGGCCCACCAAGTCCACCGGCGGCTGGGCGCTGGCGCGCGACGCGATCCAATAGGTGTAAAGCGGCCCCGCCACCACCGCGATGGGGACGGACATCAACAGGCCCAGTATCAGCGTCACGCCCAGATCGGCTTTCATGGCGCTGATCGCGATCATGGGGCCCGGATGGGGCGGCACCAGGGCATGCAGAACCGAAATGCCGGCGAATACCGGCAGTCCCGCCAGCAGATAGGGATTGCCCTTGAAACCGGAGGGATTGCTGGCAAGCCTGTTACCGACATTGAGGATGATGGGCATCATCAGCACCACGCCCGCCTCGAAAAAAAGCGGCAGTCCCAAAATCATCGACACGGCGCACATGGTCCAGGGAACCGCCCTGATGCCGCCGGCCTTGAGCAGCGCGTTGGACACGCGCTCCGCCCCGCCCGAACTGGCCAACAGCTCTCCGAACATCGCGCCCAATGCCAGGATGATGCCGACATCGGCGAGCGTGCCGCCAAAGCCGAGCCGAAAACTTTTCAACACCTGATCGGTGGAGGCGCCCGCCCACAGGCCCAGCGCCAACGAGCCCAGCATCAGCGCCGGAAAGGGGTGAACCCGGAAACGCGCGATCGCCACCACCATCGCCAGAATGACGACCAGCGCAATGGCGAGCAGGTATAGATCATGCTGTGACATCAGGAACCCCCCGGATCCGACTCAGCCGGGTATTCCCGGGCTCCTCCTGACGCTAGCACAGATGACGTCAAGACAAAGGCCCGGAGGCCAAAACCGCACAGGCCGCGGCCGCAAATTGGCGCTACTGCCCGAATGTACGCTGGACACGGAAGAGTTCAGTATTCTTTGAAAAACTAAGCCGGCTGATCAGCCGCGTCCCCTGTAGGACGGCATCCCAGTCCCGGGCAGCCAAACGCCGGAGGGCAGTTTTCCCGACTGCCAGAACACGTCGATCGGCATGCCGCCGCGCGGATACCAGTAGCCCGCCACGCGGATGAATTTGGGCTTGATCGCCTGTTGGATGCGCTTGCCGATCGTGACGGTGGTGTCCTCGTGAAAGCCGCTGGCGTTGCGAAAACTGTGCAGGAAAAGCTTCAGAGACTTGGATTCCACGATCTTGCCCGACGGCGCATAGTCGATCACGAAATGGGCGAAATCCGGCTGGCCGGTGATGGGGCACAGGGTGGTGAATTCCGGCGCGGTGAAGCGCACCAGATAATCGCTGTCACGATGGGGATTGGCCACCGCGTCCAGCACGGCGTCTTCCGGCGAAGCGGGAAGCTTTACGGCGCGGCCGAGTTGGAGTTTCTGTTTGGCCATCGGATTATTTCTCATAGATACAGGTCTGGCCGTAAGACGGACGGCGCAGCTTTACCCGCACCACTTCGGGCAACGTTTTTTTCGCGCTGATAAAAATATACTTGGCCAGGTTCTCCAGAGTGGGCGTTCCCAGGCCCTCGATCTCGTTCAGCAGCCGGTGATCCAGGTTTTCGCGGATCGCCTGCAGCGCCCGGTTCACCTCACCGAAATCGCGCAGGAAGCCGGTGCCGGGATCAGGCTCGCCGCGCAATGTCACCTCGGCATAAAAGGAATGGCCGTGCAGGCGGCGGTTTTCCGCCGCGCCATTGCCCAGATAATGGGCCGCGTCAAAGCCGAATTCCTGCGAAATCTCGATCATGGACCTTGGGTGCCGGCAGCTGGTGGCGGGCATATCGGGCTTTGGGGGCCCCAGGTCAAGGACCGGATCAAGGGCCGGGCGGCTCTGTTTGAATTTGCTCGGTTTTTCGTGAAGGAGTCAGATGAGGGGTGGCTGCCTTGCTGCCCTTTCGCATCGTGCCGATTTTGCTAGCATGAGACCGGGTTAAAGGGGGACACCGGATATGGCGATTGCCACGGACGCATCTGTAGAGACTGCATTCGCACCAGACCGGCTGTCGGGGACCTCGCGCGTCCATGTGATCGACCGCTGGATCTATGTGTTCACTGCGGCCAGCCTGTTGGCGATTGTCCTGGCGGGATTTGTCCCGGACTCGCTTACCAAGATCGCAGCGGTCCAAGCAGGCGAGCGTCCGCCCTTCCCGCTGATTTTGCATGTCCACGCCACCCTGATGGGCAGCTTTATTTTGCTGCTTCTGGGGCAGACGGTGCTGATGGCCACCGGCAGACGCAATTGGCATATGCGGCTTGGCATTGCCGCGGTGGTGTTGGTTCCCGCAATCGTCATCTCGGGAATTATTCTTGTTCCGACAATGTATCATGCCGTCTGGAATGCGGCCCAGGCCGCGCCGGCAGCGGCAAAACAACCGTTGCAACTTCGCCTGCAAGGCATGGACGACATCCTGTTGCTGCAGCTTCGGGCGGCGCTTCTCTTTCCTCTCTTCATGTGGATTGCCCTGCGCGCAAGAACGCGGGATGCCGGGCTCCACAAGCGCATGGTCTTTCTGGCGGTCACGACTGTGCTTGCGGCGGCGATCGACCGCCTTGTCTGGCTGCCGAACACCATGCCCAACAGCGCGCTGGCGCCGGACCTCTATACCCTGCTTGCTTTCACGCCCATGTTGATTTGGGACCTGATCCGCAACCGCGGCTTGCACCGGGCCTATCTGATCTGGGCGGCGTTCTTTTTACCGCTCGACGCGTTGATCTATACGGTCTGGAACACGCCGTTCTGGCACGCCGCGGCCCGCCAGCTGATGGGTGTTTGAGCATTAACATCAAGCCCATTGTCTGAGCG
Organism: Rhizomicrobium sp.; assembly: GCA_035693565.1. Classification (GTDB taxonomy): domain Bacteria; phylum Pseudomonadota; class Alphaproteobacteria; order Micropepsales; family Micropepsaceae; genus Rhizomicrobium. The sequence continues at coordinate 93,801 of DASSGF010000009.1, forward strand.
CCCGAACTGGCGACAATAGGGCCATGACCAAGACCCCCCTTGTCCGCGCCCTGGCCGGCTGGCTGATCGAGCCTTTGGTGGCTGTCCTCCTGGTGGTGTGCGCCACCACCGCCATTGCCCAACCTTTCTACATCCCTTCCGGTTCCATGGAGCCGACCCTGCAGATCGGCGATGCCCTGCTGGGAACCAAGTTCGCCTATGGCTATAGCCGCTGGTCGCTGCCCTATGGCCTGGGTCCGGCGTCCAAAACGCGGCTGCTGGGCCAGTTGCCCAAGCGGGGCGACATCGTGATCTTCCGCCTGCCACGCGACACCAACTCGACCTTGATCAAACGGGTTATCGGCCTGCCGGGCGACCGGGTGCAGATGGTGCATGGCCGCCTGGTGATCAATGGCCGGATCGCGCCGCTGGAGGCCGCCGGCACCGGCCTGGTCGAAGAGGAAGACGGTTATCAGCACGCCATCGGCAAATTCACCGAAACCCTGCCCGGCGGGGTGAAGCACACCATCTTCAAGGCCCGCTGGGACGGACCGTTGGATGACACCCAGGTCTTTGTCGTGCCACCCCATCACATCTTCGCCATGGGCGACAATCGCGACAATTCCTCCGACAGCCGGGTGGCGCCGGAAGATGGCGGGGTTGGCTTCATCCCGGCGGAGAATCTGGTGGCGCGGGCGGACGTGATGCTGGGCTCTTATGACTACCGCAATGCCCACGGCCTGGTGGCCTGGCTGGGGCAGTTCCGCCTGTCACGGTTCCTGCGCCTGATCTAAGCAAAAACCCCTGTGACAGCGTGGCTTGAGGCTGATTGTTGCGTCGCCGTTATCCCCCATGCTAACTGGCTGCCGCATGTGCGGGGTGACTCGCGCGGCTGCATAATACAATAATGAATTCAATAGCTTAGTACAGCAATAGACGGTTGCTTGGCGCGGGTGCGCGCCACGGCCGCAAAGGACCAAAGTGGCGAGCGAAAAGGCGGAAGGCGGACTGGCGGGGCGTTACGCCAATGCCGTGTTCGAACTGGCCCAGGATCACAAGGCGATAGACGCCGTGAGCGCCGACCTAGCGGGGCTGCGCCGGGCGACCGAAACCAGCCCAGACCTTGCCCGCCTGGTGCGTTCGCCGGTGTTCAGCGCCGAGGACCAGGCCAGGGCGCTGAAGGCGGTGCTGGAAAAGATGGGCGCCCATCCGCTGACCACGAAATTCGTGCTGCTTTTGGCGCAAAAGCGCCGGCTGTTTGTGCTCAACCAGATCATCTCGGCTTACGAAAGCCGGGTCGCCAAGTCGCGCGGCGAGACCGAGGCGGAAGTCACCGCCGCCCGCCATCTCAACGACGACGAAATCGCCGAACTCAAGTCCGTGCTCAAGTCCAAGCTGGGCAAGGAACCGCGCTTGCAATCGCGTGTCGACCCGACCCTGCTGGGCGGCCTGATCGTGAAAGTCGGCTCGCGCATGATCGACTCTTCTCTCCGCACCAAGCTTGATGGCCTGCGTGCGGTGATGAAAGCCCACTAGAAAGGTAAGCAAGATGGATATCCAACCCGCCGAAATCTCCGCCATTCTCAAGCGCGAGATCCAGAATTTCGGCGCCGAGGCGCAGGTCAGCGAAGTCGGCGAAGTGCTCAGCGTCGGCGACGGCATCGCCCGCGTGCACGGCCTGGATAATGTGCAAGCCGGTGAGATGGTCGAGTTTCCCGGCGGCATCAAGGGTATGGCGCTGAACCTGGAAACCGACAATGTCGGCTGCGTGATTTTCGGTTCCGACGCCACCATCAAGGAAGGCGACACCGTCAAGCGCACCGGCGCCATCGTGGAAGTGCCGGTCGGCAAGGGTCTGCTCGGCCGCGTGGTCGATCCGCTTGGCAACCCGATCGACGGCAAGGGCGAACTGACCGGGGTCGCCGAACGCCGCCGCGTCGACGTCAAGGCGCCCGGCATCATTCCGCGCAAGTCGGTGCATGAGCCGGTGCAGACGGGCCTCAAGGCCATCGACACCCTGATCCCCATCGGCCGCGGCCAGCGCGAGCTGATCATCGGCGACCGCCAGACCGGCAAGACCGCCGTCGCCATCGACACCATCATCAACCAGAAGGCCGTGAACGCCGGCACCGACGAGAAGGCCAAGCTTTACTGCATCTATGTCGCCATCGGGCAGAAGCGCTCCACCGTGGCGCAGATCGTCAAGACCCTGGCCGATGCCGGCGCGCTGGAATACACCATCGTGGTCACCGCCACCGCGTCCGAACCGGCGCCGCTGCAATTCCTGGCGCCGTTCGCCGGCTGCGCCATGGGCGAATGGTTCCGCGACAACGGCATGCATGCCCTGATCATCTATGATGATCTTTCCAAGCAGGCCGTGGCCTATCGCCAGATGTCGCTGTTGCTGCGCCGGCCGCCGGGCCGCGAAGCCTATCCGGGCGACGTGTTCTATCTGCATTCCCGCCTGCTGGAACGCGCCGCCAAGCTCAACGAAGACAATGGCGCGGGTTCGCTGACCGCCCTGCCCGTGATCGAAACCCAGGCCAACGACGTGTCGGCCTATATCCCGACCAACGTGATCTCGATCACCGACGGCCAGATCTTTTTGGAAACCGACCTGTTCTACCAGGGCATTCGTCCCGCGGTGAACGTGGGTATCTCGGTTTCGCGCGTGGGTTCCTCCGCCCAGATCAAGGCGATGAAGACCGTCGCCGGTCCGATTAAGGGCGAACTCGCGCAGTATCGCGAGATGGCGGCCTTCGCCAAATTCGGTTCCGACCTCGACGCCTCCACCCAAAAGATGCTGGCGCGCGGCGAGCGCCTCACCGAACTGTTGAAGCAGCCCCAGTACAAGCCGTTTGCGGTGGAAGAACAGGTGGCGGCGATCTATGCCGGCACCCGCGGCTATCTCGACCCCTTCCCCACCAACCGGGTGCAGGCGTTCCAGGAAGCCTTGCTCGCCAAGCTGCGCTCCACCTATCCGCAATTCCTGGAAGGCATCCGCAAGGAAAAGGCGCTGACGCCAGACCTGGAAGCCACGCTGAAGAAGGCGCTGGAAGACGTCACCAAGAGCTTCAAGTAAGGCCGGTTTTCTAAGGGAAGTTTTGGGCAATGGCATCCGTCAAGGAAATGCGCACACGGATCGGAAGCGTGAAGTCCACGCAGAAGATCACCAAGGCGCTGCAGATGGTGGCGGCGGCGAAGCTGCGCCGCGCCCAGCAGGCCGCGGAAGCGGCGCGGCCCTATGCCCGCGGCATGGCCAATGTGATCGCCAATCTGGCGGCGGGCGTTTCCGGCCCGTCGGCGCCGCTGCTGCTGGCGGGCACCGGCAGTGACAAGCGCCATCTGGTCATTGTCGCCACTTCCGATCGCGGCCTGGCGGGCGGTTTCAATTCCTCCATCGTCCGCGCCGCGCGGGAAAAGATCGCCGCCCTGATCACCGAGGGCAAGGACGTCAAGATCATCGCCATCGGCCGCAAGGCGCGTGACGGATTGCGCCGCGCCTATGGCAACCGCCTGCTGGACACTTATGAAGTGGGGATCAAGGCCCCGAGCCTGGCCCTGGTCAAACCCATCGCCCAACGGGTGCTGGACGCCTATAGCAATGGCGAATTCGACGTGGTCACCCTGGTCCATTCTTCCTTCAAATCGGTGGTGACCCAGACGCCGCGCGTCTTGCAGCTGATCCCGGCGCAAGTGGAGGCCACCAGCGGGCCGGCGCCTTTCTACGACTATGAGCCGGATGAGGACACCATCCTGCAGGCGCTGCTGCCGCAGAATATTTCCGTCCAGCTTCTCACCGCCATGCTGGAAAACCAGGCCGGCTTCTTCGCCTCCCAGATGACGGCGATGGACAATGCCACCCGCAATGCCGGCGACATGATCAAGGCCCTCACCATCCAGATGAACCGTACCCGCCAGGCGCAAATCACCAAGGAGCTGATCGAAATCATCTCCGGCGCCTCTGCCGTCTAAAGGAAAGACACCACCATGACCACCAAGACCAATGCCAAGGGCAAACTCCTCCAGGTGATCGGCGCCGTCGTCGACGTCGCCTTCGAGAATGGCGAACTGCCGGCCATCCTCAATGCGCTGGAGACCAAGAACAAGGACGCCAAGACCGGCAAGGAAGTCCGGCTGGTGTTCGAAGTCGCCCAGCATCTGGGTGAGAATGCGGTGCGCGCCATCGCCATGGACACCACCGAAGGCCTGGTGCGCGGCCAGGAAGTGGTCGACACCGGCGGTCCCATCCGCGTGCCGGTCGGTCCCGCCACTTTGGGCCGCATCATGAATGTGATCGGAGAACCGATTGACGAGGCCGGCCCCATCAGCCTGGAACATACCGCGTCCATCCACCGCGAGGCGCCCACCTTCGCGGAACAGGCGGGCGCGGCGGAAGTGCTGGTCACCGGCATCAAGGTCATCGACCTGCTCTGCCCCTATACCAAGGGCGGCAAGATCGGCTTGTTCGGCGGCGCCGGCGTGGGCAAGACCGTCACCATGCAGGAGCTGATCAACAATATCGCCAAGGCCTATGGCGGTTATTCGGTGCTGGCCGGCGTGGGCGAACGCACCCGCGAAGGCAACGACCTCTATCACGAAATGATCGAGTCCAATGTGAACGTGGACCCCAAGAAGGCGGGCTCGGCGGCGGGCTCCAAATGCGCCCTGGTCTATGGCCAGATGAATGAGCCGCCGGGCGCGCGCGCGCGCGTGGCGCTGACCGGCCTGTCGGTGGCGGAATATTTCCGCGACCAGGAAGGCAAGGACGTGCTGCTCTTCATCGACAACATCTTCCGCTTCACCCAGGCGGGTTCGGAAGTGTCGGCGCTGCTGGGCCGCATTCCCAGCGCCGTGGGCTATCAGCCGACGCTCGCCACCGAGATGGGCAACCTGCAGGAGCGCATCACCTCCACCAACAAGGGTTCGATCACCTCGGTGCAGGCGATCTACGTGCCGGCCGACGACCTGACCGACCCGGCGCCCGCCACCTCCTTTGCCCACTTGGACGCCACCACCGTGCTGTCGCGCGACATCGCCTCGCTGGGCATCTTCCCGGCGGTGGACCCGCTGGACTCGACCTCGCGCATTCTCGACCCGCAAGTGATCGGCGAAGAGCATTACAATGTCGCCCGCCGGGTGCAGGCCGTGCTGCAGCAGTACAAAGCGCTGAAGGACATCATCGCCATCCTGGGCATGGACGAGCTATCGGAAGAGGACAAGCTGGTGGTGGCGCGCGCGCGCAAGATCACCCGCTTCCTGTCTCAGCCCTTCTTCGTGGCCGAGCAGTTCACCAACTCGCCCGGCAAGTTCGTCGAGCTGGCCGACACCATCCGCAGCTTCAAGGCGATCGTGGATGGCGAGTGCGACCAGTATCCGGAGCAGGCTTTCTACATGGTGGGCGCGATCGAAGAAGTCGCCGCCAAGGCCCAGAAGATGGCCGCCGAAACCGCCAAGGCCGCCTGATGGCCGCCCAGAAGATCGCCTTCGACCTGGTCTCGCCGGAGCGGCTGTTGCTCTCCTGCCATGCCGACATGGTCACCGTGCCGGGTGCGGAAGGCTATATGGGAGTGATGGCGGGCCATGCGCCCCTGGTCTCCACCCTGCGCGCCGGCATGGTCGATGTGGAGATCGACGGCAAGGATGACCGGTATTTCATTCGCGGCGGCTTTGCCGAGATCAGCCCCGCCAAGATCACCATCCTGGCCGAGGAAGCCCTGCCCATGACCGAGCTGGACCTGGCGGTGCTGGACCAGCGCATCAAGGACGCCCAGGAAGACGAAATCGCCGCCAAGAGCGATGCCGAACGGCAAAATGCGGCACAACTGTTGGACGATCTCAAACTTGTGCGCGCGGCTTTCTAAGTAATAGCGCCGCCAGGCCCAGCGTCAGCGCGACACAGGCCCAGGCAAACACGTCTCCCATCCGGGTATACTGCGTGGGACCCGGTCCCAGCGGCACGTCCGCCGACAGCCGCACCATGCCCGCCTGCATCGTGCTGGCGCGCGCCAGCACGTGTCCTCGCGCGTCCGAAGCGGTCTCAAGCCCGTTGAAGGCTGAACGCACCACCACAAAACCATTCTCGACCCCGCGCATCACTGCCATGCGGGCATGGATCCAATCGTCCTTGACGAAGTCGTTGGCGGGCACCGCCATCAGCCGGATTCCTGCCCCATCTGCATTCAGCGCATCTGCGCGCAGGGTGCGCGGAAAATCCAAGTCCTTGCAGATGGCGATCGCCTGTTCATGGCCCAAAAGACCAGGACCAGGGCCGGGCTTGAATTTGTCCTCGCCCGGCGGCAGCAAATGGCGCTTGTCGTAGCTGCGCTGCGACCCATCCGGCAAAAAAGAAAAGGCCGCGTTGCGCCAGGGCTTCACCAGAACCACGCCGGTGACAATAGTGGCTTTACTCTCGCGCGCCACGGCCGCCAGCGGCGCCAATGCCTGGTCGCGCCAGGCGGGGTCGGCCGCCACAGCGGTTTCGGGGATGACAATAAAGCGGGCGCCTTTTTTCGTTTCCTCGCGTGCCGCCGCCGCATAGCGCTCGGACATGGCCCGCGACGCCGCGAAATCCAGTTTCCTGATGGTCTTGAGCCAGCCGTCCCGGTCCGAAAGCATCGTCACGCGCATCGTCACGCCCTGCGGTTGGCCGAGATGAATGAGGCCGAAAACCAGCGCCAAGGCGCAGGCGGCCAAACCGGGTATCGCCGCTTTCCATGCCCCGCGCGCCGTCAACGCCAGCGCATTGGCGAACAGGCAAAGCGTGAAGGTGATCGCATACAAGCCAAACAGCGACGCAATCTGGAGGACGGGCGGGAAAGAGACCTGGGAATAACCCAGCGCGCCCCAACTGCCATGCGGTGATATCAAGCTGACGATGAATTCGGCCGCGGTCCAGGCGGCGGGAAAGGCGACCAGAACGGCGAGCGGCGGCAGTTTCCGCCGGCAACGCTGCGCGAACCGCACCGTGGCCGCGAACAGCGATCCCATTCCGAACATCATCAGAAACAGCCCCAGCGGCGGTAAGATGCCCAGATAAGCCTGCATCATATAGATCTGGCCGCAGGCAAAGGCGCCAACCGAGGCGGCAAAAACATGCCAGGGCCTGGCCTCGCCATAGGCCAGCCATAACAACGGCACGGGCGCCAGCCAGGCCAGCCACCAGACATCGTCCAGACCTTGGGAAAGATAGAACATCGCGCCACTCAAAAGGGCGCAGAGCAACGCGATCATGATTTTTTCTTTCCGAAGGATTGGACGCAATGGACCAGCGCTTTGCGGTAAGCGGCGCGGAAATCCGTTTCATCGCTGAAACGGCCGGCGCGATACATGTCCACCAGGCCCTGAGTCAGCGCGGTAAAGCTGATGACAATATCGATGGTGGGAATATCGGCGACCAGACCCTGGGCCTTGGCCTGGTCGATATGCGCCATCATTTTGGAGATGACGGGCGAGCGGCCCGCCACGAAATCGCCGGGATAGCGGCGCGCGGCGTTGGCCTTGAGCAGAAAGGCCGCCTCATAGCGGCGCGGTTCTTTGAGCGCGAAATCCAGGAAGGCTTCCCCCATCGCCAGCGCCCAGGCGAGCGGCTCGGCGGCTGTAAGTGCCGCCACCCGTCCTTCCCAGGCGGCAAAACCGTCCAGCATCAGCGCGTTCAGCAGCGCATCCTTGTCGGGATAATGCTTGTAGATCGCCATGGGGGTGATCCCCACTTTTTCGGCGATCCGGCGCATGGAGACGCCTTCCGCTCCGCCTTGATCGAACAATTCCCGGGCGGCGGCAAAGATGCGGGCTTGGGTGGTTCCGTGCATGGTATACGATGTATACCAAACGTCATATTATTGCAACCGGTCCAATGGACAGACGTGCCCGGGAAGGCTAAGCCGCTGTCCTGACAGGGCACTTCGCCCCTGGGGCAGGGTTTGATATAAGGCGTTTCACGGAATGGGGAACCGCAACATGACGGTCGCACCCGTCTACAAGCAGGGCTGGACCATGGATGACATCCATTGGTCCCTGTTCGACCCGTCCCAGGTCGAACCCAGACTGCTTGCCGCGGTCAAAGCCGCCGCCCTGGTGGAATACAACGCCCCCGATTATGTCATCTATTTGAAGCGGATATTCGCCAATGCGGGCGAGAAAACCCTGGCGGATATCGACCAATGGGGCCGCGAAGAGGCGCAGCATGGCCGCGCCCTGGGCCGCTGGGCGGAGATCGCCGATCCCTCCTTCAAGCTGGAAGAGGCCTTTGTGCGCTTCCGCAAGGGCTATACCCCGGCCCATTTCGATGACAGCGGCGCGGACTCGGTACGCGGCTCCCGCCGGGGCGAGATGATCGCCCGCTGTGTGGTCGAATCGGGCACCTCCTCCTATTACTCGGCCATCCGCGACGCCACCGAGGAACCGGTGCTGAAAGAGATTGCCGGCCGCATCGCCGCCGACGAATACCGTCACTACAAGCTGTTCTATGACACGCTGCACGCCCAGTCCGAGCCGGAATTGAGCCTGTGGCGCAAGCTGTGGATCGCGGTGGGACGGGTGCGCGAAAGCGACGATGACGAACTGGCCTATTCCTATTACTGCGCTAATGTTCCGTGTGAGGAAGAAGCCGCAAATCCTTATGACCGCAGGAAATATTCCCACCTTGCCAGCCAGGCCAGTATGTCGGTCTATCACCGCCATCACATCCAGAAGCTGGTGCAGATGGTGATCAAGGCGGTGGGCGCCAATCCGCACGGCTGGTTCGCCAACCTGGCTGGCGCAGTTCTGTGGCGGCGGCTATCGGCCAAGAGCGCCTAGACCGGGTCGAAACTTCCCGTCTTCGCGTCACGCACCAGCAGCCGCCCCGACGCGACGCCGAAATAGGCGCCATGCAAGCCTAGTTCGCCCTTTTCCACCGCAGACTTCACAAACGGGAAGGTCATCAGGTTTTTGAGACTGAGCTCGACCGAGGCGAATTCCAGCTTGCGCAGATAGGAATCCTCGCCCTCGCCATTCTTGGGGCCGATGGCATCCGCCGCCGGCGCGATCTGGCGCATCCAACGGCCGATGAAATCGCTGGTGGTGAGCGGCGCGTCATCCGAGGCAAAGGCCTTGATGCCGCCGCAAAAGGCATGGCCCAGGACCACGATATGACGCACGCGCAACGCCCGCACCGCGAATTCCAGCGCCGCGCTGGTGCCGTGCTGCTGGGTGCCTTCGGGCTCATAGCGCGGCACCAGATTGGCGACATTGCGCGCCACCAACAGCTCACCCGGCGCGGCGTCGAAAATCACTTCCGGCGACACCCGGCTGTCGACACAGCCGATCACCATGATGGACGGGCTTTGGCCTGACGCCGCCAGATCCTGGTAGCGGGCGCGCTCGGACGCGAACCGCCCGCCCAGGAAGCTGCGATAGCCTTTGGTCAGTCTCTCCGGGAACATCGCTCGCTTCTTTTTTGATGGTCGCGCCGCGGGGCCCTACGCTTCGCTTCGGGTTCGCGGTCGCTCCTAGGCCTTCCGCTTGACCATCATCTGCTTGATCTCGCCGATCGCCTGTGCCGGGTTCAAGCCCTTGGGACAGGTATTGGCGCAATTCATGATGGTGTGGCAGCGATAGAGGCGGAAGGGATCCTCCAGATCGTCCAGCCGCTCGCCGGTTTCCTCGTCGCGGCTGTCGATCAGCCAGCGATAGGATTGCAGCAGCGCCGCCGGGCCCAGATAGCGCTCGGAATTCCACCAATAGCTGGGGCACGCCGTCGAACAACTGGCGCAGAGGATGCACTCATACAGCCCGTCCAGCTTGGCGCGGTCTTCCGGCGATTGTTTCCATTCCTTTTCCGGCTCCGCCGTCTTGGTTTTCAGGAACGGCTGGATGGACGCATATTGGGCATAGAAGTTGGTCAGGTCCGGCACCAAATCCTTCACCACCGGCATGTGCGGCAAGGGATAGATGCTCACCGCGCCGGAACAGTCGTTGATCGCCTTGGTGCAGGCCAGCGTGTTGCCGCCCGCGATATTCATGGCGCAGGAACCGCACACCCCTTCACGGCAGGAGCGGCGGAACGCCAGGGTGGGATCGATCTCGTTCTTGATCTTGATCAGCGCGTCCAACACCATCGGGCCGCAGCTGTCCAGATCCACCGTATAGGTGTCGACACTGGGATTTGCGCCCTCATCGGGATTGTAGCGATAGACCTTGAATTCCTTGGTGCGCTTGGGCTTCTTGCCATTGGCGGCCTTGTCGGCCGGCCAAACCTTGCCCTTTTTCACCCGGCTGTTCTTGGGCAGCATGATTTCGACCATAACGACTCCTGACGGGTGATTTGTCGCAAAGATACCCAGCGCAGGGGGCTTCTAACAACCCTGCCCTACGCGACTATTTGTTCGAAGACCCATGCAATTTCGGCAGGGGCGCTTTTGACGGTTCCGCTCACCACCAGCTGTTCGGCCCGCCGCACCACCGGGCCGCCCAGATAAACGCTTTCCTCCACCTCCAAGGTGCCGCCGCCACTGCGGAAGCGCCAGCCCTCCCCGCCCGGCAATTTGAGCAGGATGCCGCCGCCATCCAGCCGCGACACCCGCACATCGGGATGGATGTGGAATCGCACCGTGAAGTTCACGCCCGGTCCCTGATGGAGCGGCACCAGACGATCGCGGCCAGTCACCATCAAGCCTTGCGGCGACATGGTGACCTGGCGTTCATGGCGGATGCCGAACGGCGCGGCATAGGCATCCTGCACCGCCTCCACCGTCCAGCCCTGGGCGGTTTCCACCCGCCGTGACGATGCCTCTTTCGGGCCGCCGGTCAGGCGCGGCCCCAGCAACATACAGGCGATGCCGGGCGGCAGGATCTGCGCGCTGGAAGTATCCGCCACCGTGACGGTGGAATGCGCCGCCGTCGCCCGCAGCGCCCAATTCCAGCCTTGATTCAACCGGCCGCCGGTTCCGCAATTGACCACAATACGGTCAGGGCCGGAGGACAATTCCATGGCATTGAAGCCGGCATGGGCGTCCAGCGCGAAGGCGCCTTCCGGCGTGCGCCCTGAATCCAGCAAGCAGATGGTGCGGCCCGCCGCCAGGCGCTGATAGCCGCTATGGCGGGCATGATGGAAAGGCTGGCCGCGCAGTTCATCGCGCGCCATCAGGCTTGCCAGCATGCGGGCATCGGCTTCGCCGCCGCCATGAAACAGCGCCAGCGCGCCGTCGCCATGACGGAAGAAGCGCAGCATCGGCGCCATGCGGTCATGGGCGTTGCGCAGGATATGCGGCGGCTCCTCGCCCAGCGCATTTAAAGCTTCCATCACCGTCACCACATGACGGTAGGCTGAGAGCAAGGCTTCGGGCGAGCGGCTGGCGTGACCGCCATCCGGCAGGATCTGCCGCTCCAACTCCTCATCCAGCCGCGCCAGGCCCGTGACGCGCCGCTTGGGGCTGTCGTCCAGGCACAGGCCGGACAGCGCCAGCACCGCCGCCGTCTCCAGCCGCGGCAGACCGTCGGGCGCTTCGCGGGATATGCGCTCCAGCATCCGGCATTGCTCGCGCAGGGAGACGAACAGGCGCGAGCGCCACATCATGTCGGAATTCTGGATCACCAGCCGGCCATGGCTGAAGATCGCCGCCAGGCGCTCGGCCATCACATGCGGCGACCAGGCCGGTTCGGAATAGACGCCATAGCGCTTGATCCACTGCCCGATCAGGTTGGTCGCCAGCCGCCGCGCATTGTCGCCGCCGGCATTGGAGAGCGGCGGCAGCCAGTGAAACCCATGCAGCGCCTCCAGCCAATCGGCGCTGGGCGGCGGCAGATCGAATACCGACACGCCATCCGGCACATCGACATGCACGCCATAAAAGCGGAACCGCCCGCGCAACAAGGCATCGGCCTCTTCCAGCCGACGGGGCGCGGCGTCCCAGGGATGAAACACGAAGTGATCCGCCAGCGGGCCGCGCAAGCTGCGCCGGTAGAGCCAGTTGCTGCGCCACCATATCCGCAAAGGCGCGACCAGCCGGCGCAAGCCCGCCCGCAACATCTCAGGCAGGAGCGGCAGGAATTGTTCCACGGGCATCCTAGCCCCTCAAGGCCGCGATATTCGCCGCGTATTTCGACGGCCCGCCTTGGAACACCGAGGTGCCCGCCACCAGCACCGTGGCGCCGGCGGCCACAGCGCGCCGGGCGGTCTCGGGCGTGATGCCGCCATCCACTTCCAGCGCGATATCGCGGCCGTCAATTTTTTTCTGCGCGTCGATGCGCTTGCGCGCGGCTTCGATCTTCTCAAGCTGGCCTTCAATGAAACTCTGGCCGCCGAAACCGGGATTGACGCTCATGATCAGGATCAGGTCCACCAGCCCCATCACATTGTCCAGCGCATCAATCGGCGTGCCGGGATTGAGCACCACGCCCGCCCGCTTGCCCAGCTTTTTGATGTGCTGAAGCGTGCGATGGATATGCGGCCCGGCTTCGGGATGCACGGTGAGGCCGTCGGCGCCGGCAGCGGCGAACGCCTCCAGATAGGGATCCACCGGCGATATCATCAGGTGGACGTCGAAGGGCTTTTTGGCGTGGGGACGCAGCGCCTTCACCACCTGCGGTCCGATGGTGATGTTGGGAACAAAATGTCCGTCCATCACATCGACATGAATCCAATCCGCGCCAGCGGCCTCGACAGCCTCGATTTCAGCCCCCAGCCGGGAAAAATCGGCGGAGAGAATCGACGGCGCGATGAGAACTGGCTGGGCCATATCGTTAAGTGCCGGATTCTGATACCGGCTGCAAGGCGCGCCGGTCCTTTGCCACAGCCAGAAGCAGCACCAGCCCCGGCAGCCAGATGATCCGGGATTGATAGCGGTCATGGGGATTGGAAAAAGTGCCGCAAATGACCGCATTGCCGATCAATCCCAACAACACCAGCGCCGGCAGGCTGGCACTTTCCCAGGCCCGGCGCACCACCGCATGCTGGATCAGCAGCAGCAGCCCCAAAACCGTCATCACCCCCACCGGCACATGGATCAGGTTCAGGGTCTTGAAACGGATCAAGCCGCGCTGCTGACGCGCCTTCAGATAGGCCGGCACCTGGTCCGGAATGGTGCGTTTGAAATTGGGCTCCAGGATCCGCAACTGCGGTTCGATGCCGTCACCGGTCTTGAACTCCAGGAACTGCGCCACCGAGTCGGACAATGCGGTCCTGACATGCATCACCGGATAGCGCTTGAGGCTTTCCACGATCACCCGGCGGTCTTCTTCCTGCTGTGCCTCATTGGCGAACCCGCCCAGGGCGTGAAAACCGCTGCCCTCCCCCCATAGCCAGGCATTGGCGTTTTTGGGCAGGCGGTTCTTGAAGGCGCATAATTTCCACGTCTCATCGCCTGCCGGGGGGCAGGTGTCATTCATCAGCCGCTGCACAATGCCGTCCTGCATCAGGCGGGCGAACAGGAACACCGAACCGGACTTGCTGAGAAAGAGCTTGCCGGTGAGCACGAAATTGCCCGCCACGATCAGGGCCAGCGCCGCCGCCAGCCCGATCAGGCCGCGCTTCAAGTTGGCATCGGGCAAATCCGGTTTCCAACGCCGGATCAGCTTCAACAACATCGCCGCTATCACCAAGCCGCCCAAAAGCCCCAGATGCGACGGATGGCAGGCGACCGCCAAGGCGGTGAGGCCGGTCACGCGATGCAGGCCGGTTTTGCCGAGCCGGCGGGCGCGGAACAACAGCAGCCAGCCGCCCAGGATCACCATGGGCGTGAAAATATCCGGCTCGACCTGACCGACATACCAGGCGATGCCGGTGAACAGGCTCAAGGCGGCCCCGATCCCCGCCAAGCCCCGCAAGCGCAAGTCCGGAACCTCGATGCGCGCCACGTCCAGGATCATGGCGCTGGTCATCAGCGCTTGAAGGATGACGATGGGCCACAGGCTGAAGCGGGCGCCCGCCAGGAACAGCAGCTCGGCATAGACCGGCGCGCGCTCCACCAGAAAGACGTGGCCCAGCCCTTCCAGGACATAGGCGCCGGTGTCGTAGAAGATCAGCGGGAAACCGTTCCACACCGCCACCGACAGGAACATCAGGCTGAGTAGGACGATGCCCAGCGCGGAAACCAAGCCTCCCCGCACCGGCTTCGCCGCCAGCCCCCAAACGCCCGTGCTTGTCGGTGATTCGGACATTTCTCCCAGTGCCACGGCGCAGATGTCGTGCTTTCGAGGCGGAATCAGGACACCAGCGCGCGCGAATTTGCCGCAAGCCCCGTTCCAAAGCGAGCGCTGATAACAGCTTCCCGCCAATGCGCGGTTGACTGGAACGGGGGCCCCCCTAAACTCCGGCCGGAATTGCATAAGACCTGAATAACCTTCCGATCAAAGGGACTTTTATGGCGGACAATCCGCAAAGACCCGTGGCAGCCACGCGCCCGCTTTCCCCGCATATGACCATCTACCGCTGGCCGGTCACCATGATGACCTCCATCACCCATCGCTTTACCGGCGTGGGGCTGGCGATGGGCGCGGTGATTTTGGCCTGGTGGCTGATCTGCATCTCCAACGGCCCGGAAGGCTGGCAGAGCTTTCATGCGGTGTGGGACAATGTGCTGGGCCTGCTGGTGCTGTTCGGCCTCACCTGGTCGCTGGTCTATCATTTTCTCAATGGCATCCGGCATCTGGCCTGGGACCTGGGCTATGGCTTCGACAAGCGTGTGGCGGAGCGCAACAGCGTGATCGTCTTTGCGTTGTCGGTGATCGGCGCGCTGGCGATATTCGCCGCCGCCTGGACCGGGCATGGAGGCTATTTGCAATGAGCACGGCGCAAACTCCCCTGCACAAGGTCAAGGGCCTGGGCTCGTCTCATTCCGGCACCGGCCATTTCTGGCATGAGCGCGTCACCGCGGTGGCGCTGATCCCGCTGTCGCTTTGGTTCCTCTATGCGATGCTGGGCCTCAGCGGCACCAGCGAAGTCACCGCCTTGCAGTTCCTCGCCCACCCCTGGAACGCGCTGCTGATGGGCGCCTTTGTCTGTTTCTCGCTCTGGCACACCTATCTGGGCCTGCAAGTGGTGGTGGATGACTATATCCACACCGCCGGCGCCAAGATATTCCTGTTCCTGCTGATCCGTTTTTCCGTCATCGCCACCGGCGCCACCTGCCTGTTCGCCATCGTGCGCATCGCCGCGCTATAGGACCCCCGGATGCCCGCCTACAATATCGTGGACCATAGTTTTGACGTGGTGGTTGTCGGCGCCGGCGGCGCCGGTTTACGCGCCACATTGGAATGCGCCCTGCGCGGCTTGAAGACCGCCTGCATCACCAAGGTGTTTCCCACCCGCAGCCATACGGTGGCGGCGCAAGGCGGCGTCGCCGCGTCCTTGGGCAATATGGGCGAGGACAATTGGCGCTGGCACATGTACGACACCGTCAAGGGCTCGGACTGGCTGGGCGACCAGGACGCCATCGAATATCTCTGCCGCAACGCGCCGGAAGCGGTGTACGAGCTGGAGCATTTCGGCATGCCCTTCTCCCGCACCGAGGAAGGCAAGATCTACCAGCGCGCCTTCGGCGGCATGACCAGCAATTACGGCCAGGGCATCGTGCAGCGCACCTGCGCGGCGGCCGACCGCACCGGCCATGCCATGCTGCACACTCTCTACGGCCAGTGCGTCAAGCATGAAGTGAATTTCTTCATCGAATATTTCGCGCTTGACCTGATCATGGATGACGGCGCCTGCCGCGGCGTGATGGCCTGGAACCTGGATGACGGCTCGATCCACCGCTTCCGCGCCCACAAAGTGATCCTGGCCACCGGCGGCTATGGCCGCGCCTATCAAAGCTGCACCGGCGCCCACACCCAGACCGGCGACGGCAACGCCATGGTGCTGCGCGCCGGCCTGCCCTTGCAGGACATGGAATTCGTGCAATTCCATCCCACCGGCATTTTCGGCGCCGGCGTGCTGATCACCGAAGGGGTGCGCGGCGAAGGCGGTTATCTCACCAATTCGCAAGGCGAGCGCTTCATGGAGCGCTATGCCCCCAATGCCAAGGACCTGGCCTCGCGCGATGTGGTCTCCCGCGCCATGACCATCGAGATCCGGGAGGGGCGCGGCGTGGGCCCCGGCAAGGACCACATCCATCTGCATCTGTCGCATCTGGACCCCAAGATCATCCACGAACGCCTGCCCGGCATCTCGGAGTCGGCGCGCATCTTCGCCGGCGTCGACGTAACCAAGGAGCCGATCCCGGTCTTGCCCACGGTGCATTACAATATGGGCGGCATTCCTTGCGCCTATACCGGCGAGGCATTGACCTTGGCGGGCGGCAATCCCGACACTTCGGTTCATGGCTTGATGGCGGTGGGCGAAGCCGCTTGCGTCAGCGTGCACGGCGCCAACCGGCTGGGATCGAATTCGCTGATCGATCTGGTGGTGTTCGGCAAGGCTGCCGGCCTGGAAGCCGCCAAGGCGCTGGAAGGCGTCACCAGCCATCAGGAATTGCCCAAGGGGGCGGGCGACGAGGCGCTGGCGCGTTTCGACCGCTTCCGCAACGCCAAGGGCTCAACCCCCACGGCGGTGATGCGCGCCGCCATGCAGAAAGCGATGCAGGAAGACGCCGCGGTGTTCCGCACCGGCGAAACGCTTGCCCAGGGCCTGAAACGCATCGAGGAGGTCTACGCCCAACGCGGCGATATCGGCATCCAGGACCGCTCGCTGATCTGGAACACCGACCTGGTGGAGACCTTGGAGTTCGACAATCTGATCCAGCAGGCGGTGGTGACGGTGGCGGGCGCGGTCAACCGGCTGGAAAGCCGCGGCGCCCATGCGCGGGAGGATCATCCCCAGCGCGACGACAAGAATTGGATGAAACACACTCTGGCCTGGCTGAATACCGACACCGGCGAGACGCGCATCGATTACCGCCCGGTGCATACCTACACGCTGAGCAATGACGTGGAATATATCGCGCCCAAGGCGCGGACGTACTGAAGAGGTGACAGTGACAGCCTTGAATCATGTTCCCGAGGGTGTTCCGCGGGTGCTGGCTAATTTCACCTTTACGGCGAGTAGAAGCGAAGGCTACATCGTCGACTACGTGCTCAGTTGCAAATCTTGTGGAAAGGATTTTTTCCAAGTCTTTTCGTTTCCCAGAATTGTGCGGGATACGGATGGTTTTTTTGGCCGGACACCGGGCGAAACGATATTCCGCCCACCCCACAAATTAACCTGTACGGCTTGCGGTTCCGGTGCGCCCATATTTGATCCCCGTACGGATGGCTATGACGCCGTGGCATGCGGATTTTGCGGTTATGAAACCGGCAGTGACGGTGAAAAACCTGCTACCGGCAACTATCGTGTGACAGTGTCGCTAGCATACAACAGCGAACTGTCGGAACTGGAAGAGTCGGCAAATGATGTCGGCGTATCGGCAGCGGACTTGTTCGATTGGATAACAATCACGGCGTCGCCCGCATCTGGCGGCGATCCGCTTGTGCTGGATTATGAGTGCGCGTGAATTAACAGATTGGCTTTCCAATGCACTTTGCGCCACTCCTCGCTGCGCCTTTCGTCATCAAGCTGCACGTTTTCACCGTGGTGCCGGCGTTCTTCTTAGGCACCTGGATGATCTTCTTCAGCCGTAAGGGCGCGCCCTGGCATCGCAAGCTCGGCTATGTCTATCTGACCTTGATGACCATCACCGCCGTCACCGCCCTGTTCATCCACCAGATTCCCGCCATCGACATTTTCCATGGGTTCGGCCCCATCCATATTTTTTCCTTCGTCACCCTGTTCGGCGTGGTGGGAGCGCTGCACGGCGCCTGGAGCCACAATATCAAGCTGCACAAGCGCTCCATGCTGGGGGTCTATATCGGCGGCTTGTTGATCGCGGGCTCATTCGCCCTGCTTCCGGGGCGGCTGATGCACCATGTGCTGTTCGGGGGCTGAACCCTTGGCGCCAGAAGGCGTTATACTGGGGCGAGATTCCATTTCGAGGCCGCCATGATTCTCCGCTCGATATTTGCCGCTTTTCTTTTTTGCGCCGCCGCGACGCCGGCCTTGGCGCAAGCCTCCCCCGCCAAGCCGTCCACGGTCACCGCCGTCACGCCGGCGCCGGACGACCGCGCCCGCGAGTGGCTGGTGCTGGTGGACGACAAGAATTATTCCCAGAGTTGGAGCGAGGCAGCCAAAGCCTTCCAGGCCAAGCAGAAAGCGGATGTCTGGGCCAAGGAGGAGGGCGAACGCCGCGCGCCACTGGGCGCGGTCGCCAATCGCGCCCTCAAATCCATCGACCTCAGCCGCAACAATGTCTGCGTGATCCGTTATGATACAGCCTTCGCCCGCAAGGCGGCGGCGGTGGAGACGGTGACCCTGGCGTTCGAGAATGGCAGCTGGTCGGTGACGGATTATTCCGTGGATTGACGAAAGTGGGCTTTTGCGGCATCCAGCCGCAAAGCCGCCGCAATCCGTTCAGACGGGGTTCAGCCGCCGCGAACAAGGCTTGGCATCACGGCCTGTGCGCCGAAGGGTTCAAAAGGGAGAGAGTCATGTCCATCAAGAAAGCTCTGCTCGCGGCTTGCGCCGCGGCAACACTGGTATCCGGCGCGGCGGTCGCGCAGCCGGGATGGGTGCCCCCGGGCAACGATCCCAACGGCTATTACAGCGACGCCGACCATGACGGCTATTATGACCGTGATGGCCACTATCATCGCATCCGTTTTCGCGACCGCGGCCGTTACGACCGCGATTATGGTCCGCCGCCGCCCGCGCCCGCTTATGGACCGCCTCCGGCTCCCGCGGCCTATTACGAACCGGGCCGCTATGAAGAAAGCTGCCACCGCGGCAGCGCCGTCAACGGCACCATCTTCGGCGCCCTGGCCGGCGGACTGATCGGCGGGCTTGCCAGCCACGGCAATGCGGGCGCCACTGTCGGCGGCGTGGTGGTGGGCGGCGTTCTGGGCAATGTGATCGGCCGTGATATCGATTGCGAAGACCAGCCCCGGGCCTATCGCGTCTATGCCGACAGCTTGAATGGCGACATCGGACGTCCTTATGAATGGCATAGCGATCGCGGCAATCGCGGCACGTTCACCTCCACCCGCGAATTCCGCCGTGGCGGCCAGATGTGCCGTGAATTCACCGAGACCAGCTGGCGCGGCGGCCAGAACTTCACCCGCTCCGGCATTGCCTGCCGCGATACCGGCAACGGCCATTGGCGGTTTGACTAGTTAGTTGTCGCCCCCCTCTGTCACAGCTCAGGTCGGCTGCGCCGACACTTTCGCTGCGACATCTCCCCCCGCGATGCGCTAGCGCGCCGCGGGGGGAGAATGCCTGAGCCTGCCATGGCCCCTCAGGAACCAATTGTTTCAGCCCGTGTTTTGGTATTCGATATTCGCGCGTTCCCCGGGGAGATTTCCATGAAGCCGACTTTTGCCGCAGCCGCGCTGGCTTTGTGCATCAGCACAACGGGCGCCTTGGCCGATGCCTGCAGCGGACGCGATCACACCACCGGCACCATCGCCGGGGGCGTGTTGGGCGGGGTGCTGGGCGGCGTGCTCACCAAAGGCAATGGCGTGGGCATCGTGGGCGGGGCGCTTTTGGGCGGGCTGGCGGGCAACGCCATCTCCCGCGACATGGATTGCGAGGACCGTCCCTATGCGGCGCGCTCCTATGATGAGAGTTTTCGCGGGCCGGTGGGACGGCGCTCCGAATGGAGCCGGGGTCCCAATCACGGCTATATCGTCACCAACCGGGAATATTACCGGGGCCCGCGCCTGTGCCGCGATTTCACCCAAGTCGTTTATCGCCGCGGCCGCGAATTCGACCGCCAGGGAACGGCCTGTTTGCGGCGAAACGGCGAATGGGAATTCATATAGCCGGCTGACGACAGGCCTTTTTTTAATGGTCGCACAGCCTGCGGCTCGCTGGCGCTCGCCTGGCTGATGCTCCGCTGTCTACGGCGAAACGGGGAATGGGAATTCATCTGAGCGCGCTCTTTCTCCACGGCCGCGATTGTCCCCATTCATTTTTTGTTTACCGCTAGAATCCCCGCCGGCGTGCAATCCCGTACAAAGTTGCCTTTTCAGTAGGCAACTTTTGGGTAACCGTTTGATATTAGATTGAAACTTGCAAACTTACCGCAGTCATCATGGCCGAAAGCTGGACCATCAGCGTCGGGGGGCGGGTCTATGGCCCCTACAGTCTGGAGCAGATGCAGGCTTTCCAAGCCGAAAAGCGTCTGGCGGGCCATTCCCTGATCGCGCGTGCCGGTCAGGAACAGTTTCAGCCCGCCGCCGAAGACCCTGAACTTGCGCCGCTGTTCGCCGCGGCGGACAGCCAGGCCACATCCGCGCCAGAACCGGCGCCGCGCTTTGGCCAACGCCAGGAAGTGGAGACGGACGGGATACCGGGACATTTTGTGATCGTCGCCGACATGAAATCGCGTTCCATCACCGGGTTGGAAGACGCGATTTTCTCCCTGGGTCCGGCGCACCGTTTCGGGGCCCAGGCGTGGGTGCTTTCCAGCGAGGCCTCGATCAACATCGTGCGGATGGCCCTGGTGCAGAAGCTGGGCAAGCTTGACACGCTGTTCATCGTCGATGCCACGCATGACAAGGCGGCCTGGTTCAATTTCGGACCGGAAGCCGATACCCGCATCCGCAAGATGTGGAGCCGGCCCAGCGATTACCAAGGACCGGAAAAACGCATCCTCAGCCGGACTTAAGATTCAAGCGATAGCGCCGGGCATTGGCGACATAGATCTGCGCCGATTTTTCCAGTCCCGCCATTTGTTCAGCGCTCAGCTCGCGCACCGCCTTGGCCGGCGCGCCCAGGATCATCTTTCCGTCCTCAAATTGTTTGTCCTCTGTCACCAGCGCGCCCGCGCCGACCAGCGAGCGGCTGCCGATACGGGCGCGGTTGAGCAGGATCGCGCCCATGCCGATCAAGGAATGGTCGCCCACCATCGCGCTGTGAACAATCACCCGATGACCGATGGTGACGCCACGGCCCACACTGACCGGCTGTCCCGGATCGGCGTGAATGATGCTATGATCCTGGACATTGGAGTCTGGCCCGATTGTGATCCACTCATTGTCGCCGCGCAGCACCGCGCCGAACCAGATGCTCGCGCCCGGAAGCAGCCGCACTTTTCCGATCAAGACCGCGTCGGGTGCAATCCAGCAATCCGCGGCGATTTCGGGCCTTGCGCCGTCCAATTCATAAATCGGCATCGTTTTTCGTTCCGCGCTGTTTCCGTCGCGAGAAATTCACACACCCGGGGGCAAAAAACGATACCCTGAACACAGGCGGAGTGATTCGCCTGTATCACGGGGGAAAAGGCACTGGTGCATCTCGCACTGCGTTCGCCGAGAATATCCAGGGCTGGTGCCCATAGCGCCAGCGTGCGGGCCGAAAGACCCTCCCCTTCGTTCACACCTCACAACATCAGTCTCACACATCGGGAGTATTCATGGCCAAACGCTCTTTGCGTTCCAAGTCGCGTGCCCCTTCCTATGCAGCCCAAGAGAATGTGCATCCGCTTTTCCCCGGACGCTCCAATCACCAGTGGACGCCGCATGACCCCGATGGCCAATTCCGGGACCGAAAATACGTAAAAAATGTCCGGGCGATGAGCCCGGCCCAGCAGCAATTCATGGATGCCATCGACGCGCAAAGCGTGGTCCTGGCTCTGGGCCCGGCCGGCACCGGCAAGACTTATCTGGCCATCGCCAAGGCGGTGGAAGCGCTGGAAGCCGGCAAAGTCCAGCGCATCGTGCTGTCGCGCCCGGCGGTCGAAGCCGGCGAGAGCCTGGGCTTTCTGCCGGGCGACCTGACCGAAAAACTGGCGCCCTATCTGCGCCCGCTCTATGACGCCTTGACCGAAAGGCTGGGCACCAAGCGGCTGAAACAGATGCTGGCCGACGGCATCATCGAGATCGCGCCGGTGGCCTATATGCGCGGCCGCACCTTGAGCGAATGTTTCGTGGTGATCGATGAGGCGCAGAATTGCACCTATACCCAGATCAAGATGCTGCTGACGCGGCTGGGCTGGCGCTCGACCATGGTGTTGACCGGCGACCCCGACCAGACCGACTTGCTGCCGGGCATTTCCGGGCTGTCGGATATCGCCGCCCGGCTGGAGCAAGTGCCGGAAATCCCGGTGGTGCGGCTGGCGGAAGGCGACATCGTGCGCCACCCGCTGGTGGCGTCCATGTTGACGGTGCTGTAACGGCGCGGAACGCCTAACCGCCAATTCCACCGGCGCCAGCGCCGTAGAGATTTTGGGACGTGAGCAGGGTGAGGACCGTTTCGCCGAAGGCGAACGAAATGGTCGACAGGCCATTTCGAGGGCCGAACGCGCGGAGCAAAAGCGACGCGCGCAGCACGGTTGCCGCGCGGCCGCTCGCCCAAGCTCGCGGCGTTCGCCGCTTTCGCAGGTCCACTGGACCTGCTCACATGCTTCGCATGGCGCGGCTCACCTCACGGCGCAAAAGATCGCGGCGCTAGGTCCGGGAGGCGGGGGCCGGCGGCAAATCCATCTCCAAAATCGCCATGTTGAAGGCGTAGGAGATTTCGCCGTCTTCCTCGTCCTTGAACAGGACGCCGACGAACTCGCCATTGACCTGGACTTCCACCGAGTCCGGCTGCTTGGGGCGCTCGACAATCGTGATGGTATCGAGGCGGAACAGGTTGCGCAGATACTTTTCCAGGCGCCAGATTTCACTGCGGGTCAAGGCTGGTTCCTCATGGATTGGGCGGATTGAAGTCGCATGCCCCAACTCCAGCGTCAAGGTTTACCGGCAAAACTGCGCTTGAACCTGTCCCCGCCTCGCGTCGCGCCTGGACGCGCGCCGCTGCGGCGTTCGTCGCTCTCGCAGGTCCACTGGACCTGCTCGCCCGCTTCGCGGGACACTCCTCACCCAGTGCCGTCTGGAAGCTCTTCGATATAGTGGTCCATGGTCTGCGACGGGTTTTCGCCGCAGTCGCAATTGACCAGCTTGGCGGGAACGCCGACCGCGGTGCAGTGGGGCGGGATGGATTTCAGGACCACCGAGCCGGCGCCCACCCGGCTGTATTCCCCGACCTCGATATTGCCCAAAATCTTGGCGCCCAGTGACAACAGCACCCCGCGCCGGATCTTGGGATGGCGGTCGCCGCTTTCCTTGCCGGTACCGCCCAAGGTGACGTCCTGCATGATGGAAACATCGTCTTCCACCACCGCGGTCTCGCCGATCACGATGCCGGTGGCATGGTCGAACATGATGCCGCGCCCGATCTTGGCGGCGGGATGGACGTCCACCGCGAATTTCTGGGAGATGCGGCTTTGCAGGAACAAAGCCATCGCCTTCCTGCCCTCGTTCCACAGCCAATGCGCGACGCGATAGCTCTCCAGGGCATGAACGCCCTTGTAGAAAAGAAAGGCGTCCAGATAGGAATGACAGGCGGGATCACGCTCGAACACCGCCGACAGATCGGCGCGCACCGACGGACCGATGCCGGCTTCGGCGGCCAGCGCGTCATCGAACATTTCGCGGATCGCCAGGGGACCTATGTCCTCGTTCCCCAACTTTCGCGCCAAGTGATAGGACAAGGCCTGTTCCAGCCGATCATGCTGCAGGATGGTGGCATGGACAAAGCCGGCCAAGGTGGGCTCGCGCCCGGCCATGGCTTCCGCCTGCTGGCGCAAGGCGGTCCAGATCGGGTCTACGGCGGTGACTTTTTCGCGCGGGCTTGCCATTTTTGCCTATCGGGGCGGTCCTGAAGGCCAGCTTTTACCACGAAAGTTTGTAGAATTTCAAAACCCGTCAAAGGCCGATTTGCGCCGAAAAAAGCATATGGGCGCGGCCTTTGGCGCAGGCCTGCCTCAGACGGCGAACAGGAAACTGTAGGCGAAGATCGCCGCGGCGGCGGCGGAAAAGCTGATGACCAGCGGCCAGGAATCCACAAAACCCTCCAAAGAGGGTTGTTAGATGGATATCGAACGGTCCGGTTCAACATGCGCCGGACGCGGGGCTGTCCCCACCCCGAGGCGTCTAGCGGATCCCCGTCAATTTGTGGGTTTGCAGGGAAAGCCGCCACTGGGGATGTTGCAGGCAATAACGGATGGCGGCGTCGGTGTTGGCGGCGCGATCCTGATTGTCCATCGGCTGCAGGAAAAAATTGCGGAAGTCCTGGCCGGCATAGCGCTCCGGCGGCGCGCCGGTTTGCGGAAAAATCAGTTTCAGCTCGTCGCCATGTTTCAGCTTCTGCTCGGCATCCGCCTTGGGGCTGACGCAAACCCAGTCGATGCCGGATGGCGGCAGCAGAGTGCCGTTGGTCTCGATCCCGATCTCGAAGCCTTCATCATGCAGGGCGATCACCAGCCCCTTGTCCAGCTGCAAAAGAGGCTCGCCCCCGGTGCAAACCACATAGGGCTTTCCTTTCGCATGCTCCGGCCACTGGCGGAACACGGCGCGCGCCAAGGACCGTGCATCGGCGAATTTGCCGCCGCCCGGTCCGTCGGTGCCGACAAATTCGGTGTCGCAGAAACGGCAGACCGCGTCCTGGCGGTCTTTCTCCAGCCCGCTCCAAAGATTGCAGCCGGCAAAGCGCAGGAACACGGCGGCGCGCCCGCTCTGGGCGCCCTCGCCTTGCAGGGTGTAGTAGATCTCCTTGACGCTGTAAGTCATTTAAGGGCGGCCCGCGCGATAGCGAGTATAACCGCTGGCGCGCAATTGGCAGGCGGGACATTTGCCGCAGCCATAACCCCAGTCATGGCGTTGTTTTCGGTCGCCTTCATAGCAGGTGACACTGTCCTCCACGATCAGATCGACCAGGGCCAAGCCGCCAAGTTCCTCCGCCATTTGCCAGGTCGCGGCCTTGTCGATCCACATCAAGGGGGTGTGCACGCGCACCGGCTGCGCCAGACCCAGCGACAGCGCCCTGGCTGTTGCCTGCACGGTTTCGTCGCGGCAATCCGGATAACCCGAGAAGTCCGTCTCGCACATGCCGCCCACCAGATCGGCAATGCCGCGCCGGTAGCCCAAAGCCGCCGCGGCGGTGAGAAACATCACATTGCGGCCCGGCACGAAGGTGGTGGGCAGGCCACCCGCGCCCATTTCGATTTTGACATCGTCGGTCAAAGCGCTGCCGCCGATCGCCTTGAGCACATCCAGCGGCAAGAGGTGATCTTCTCCCAGCCGCGCGCGCCAATCGGGAAAGCGCTCTCTCAGCTTTGCCAGAATGCACGGCCGCGCCGCCAGTTCCGCGGCATGGCGCTGGCCATAGTCAAAACCCACGGTTTCCACCCGCGCAAAGCGCGACAGCGCCCAGGCCAGGCAAACGGTGGAATCCTGGCCGCCGGAGAACAGCACCAGTGCGAATTGCGCGGAACTTGCAGACATGGCGCGGTGTTTACCGCGTCTTTGGCCCAAAATGAAAGATCACGCGACCTTCGCCGAGCGCATGCCCACGCAAGCGGG
The DNA here is from genome assembly GCA_035693565.1 of Rhizomicrobium sp. GTDB lineage: Bacteria > Pseudomonadota > Alphaproteobacteria > Micropepsales > Micropepsaceae > Rhizomicrobium. Next base: position 119,190 of record DASSGF010000009.1, read on the forward strand.
AGGCAGCGCCACCGTGACGATGGTGCCCTCGCCCACCGCGCTTTGGATCTTGAGCGCGCCGCCGTGCAATTCGGCCAGGGCCTTGGCGATGGAAAGGCCCAGCCCGGCGCCTTCGAAACGCCGCGACAGCGTGCCGTCCAGCTGGCGGAAGGGTTCCAGCGCCGCGGCAATGGTTTCCTCCGCCATGCCAATGCCGCTGTCTTCCACCATCAGATGCATGCCGCCATCGGCTTGCGGCCGCGCGGCGAAACGCACCGTGCCGTTGGAAGGCGTGAATTTCAGCGCATTGGCAAGCAGGTTGCCCAGGGCCTGGGCCAGCCGGCGCGGGTCCGCCAGCAAAGGCGGCGCATCCTGGGGCACGTCAATCTCGATCTTGCGCTGGTCCAGGGTGATGGTGCGCGCCAGCTTGATGGCGGCATCCGCCAGGTCGAAAATATTCTCCGGCCGGGCCTCGATGGTGAGAAGCCCGCCTTCCAGCCGTGACACGTCCAGCACGTCGTTGATCACCGCCAGAAGCCGGGCGCCGCTCTGGTGGATGTCGGCGGCATAGTCGCGATAGCTGGCGCTGCCCACCGGGCCCAGCATTTCGTCGCGGATGATCTCGGAAAAGCCCAGCACCGCGTTCAAGGGCGTTTTCAATTCATGGCTCATCGCCGCCAGGAAGGCGGCCTTCATCTTGTTGGCGATTTCGGCCTGGCGCAGCGCGGCGCGCAAGGTGCGTTCCTGCTCGAATTTTTCGGTGACATCCTCGACCGTGCCTTCATAACAAAGAAGCTCGCCTGCCCAATCCCGCACCGCGCGGGCATTTTCCGAGATCCAGATGCGGCGGCCGGAGCGGTGATGAATTTCCGACACGAAATTGGTCACCACGTCATGCGCCTGCATCAGGGCGCGGAATTCGTCGCGCCGCTTGGGATCGGCATAGAGCTGCGCGCTGATGTCGGTGAGGCCGATGATCAAGGCTTCCGGGGTGGGATAGCCGTAGATGTCGGCCAGCGCCTGGTTGACGGCGAGATAGCGGCCATCCGCCGTGGTGCGGAAAATTCCTTCCACCGCGTGATCGAAAAAGGCGCGGTAGCTGGCCTCGCCGGCGGTGACGCGTTTGCGGGTGTTCGCCGCCACCCGTTGCAGCAGCGCCAGAACCGCGCTCAACAGGGCGAAAATGATCAGGCCGGCAATGAACTGGCCCCCCAAATCGCTCACCACCCCCATGCCCACCACCAGCCCGGCGGCAAAGACGGCGAGCGAGGCGGCAAGAGCCGGCGAACGGCTTTGCCCGGGATTCTCCATCGGGTCTTTAAGGGGCGGCATGGGCTTCCGGTGTTGGCGGTATCGCCTTGGTAGCGGAAAAATCTAAATGGGCTATTGAGTTTACGGGCCCGCCAGGCTGCGTCATCACGTCCGGCGGTTAGGGTTTTCGCAATCTTGGTGACAGCAGGGTTAAATCCGCGCGCCGGACGCGCAATTATGCCGCAAAAACGGGCTGTGAAGCGGCCCGGGCTGCCCAACAACCGCGCAACCGGCGGGAAAGGCCCCGATACCGCCCTGATTGTTCCGGGGCGGGCTTTGTGTTTGATTGCACCGGCCCGCATTTCCAAAAATAATTTCCGCAAAAAAATGGCCCTGTTCGCGACCATCCAACCCTTGTTCGTGCTTTCCGGTTTCGCGGTCGGCTTCCTGGTCGGGATGACAGGGGTAGGCGGCGGCTCGCTGATGACGCCGCTCTTGATCCTGCTGTTCCACGTCCATCCGGTGACCGCGGTGGGCACCGATCTGATTTATGCCAGCGTCACCAAGACCGGCGGCAGCCTGGTGCATGGTCTCAACCGCACCATCGATTGGCGCATCGTGCGGCGGCTGGCCTTGGGCAGCCTTCCCGCGTCCGTCCTGACCATGAGTTTTTTCTGGGCGCTCAAGATCGATCAGGGCGCGTATAGCGCGCTGGTCACCAAGATTCTGGGCGTGGCGCTGCTGGCGACCGCCGCGGCCTTGGTGTTTCGCAAGCGGCTGCTGGCGACCTATTCCCAGCGGATCGGCATTCTCACCGAGGAGCAAACCCGCAGCTACACCATTCTCACCGGTGTGGTGCTGGGTGTTCTGGTCACCATCTCCTCGGTGGGCGCCGGCGCCTTGGGCGTGACCGCCCTGCTGCTGCTGTATCCGGAATTGCCGGTGGTCAAGATCGCCGGCTCCGACATCGCCCATGCCGTGCCTCTCACCCTGGTGGCGGGGATGGGACATTTGATGACCGGCGGCGTGAATACCACCGTGCTGGTGTCTCTGCTGTGCGGTTCGCTGCCCGGCATCATGCTGGCCAGCCTTTTTGCCCCTCGCCTGCCCGATTTTGCCCTCCGCATTGTGCTGGCCGTCACCCTGATGGTGGTCGCCGTCAGGCTGCTCAGTGCCTGACCGGACCGGCCTTCCGCCCCGGGCCTGGCAGAGGATGTTGAGCGGCCGGCGGCTGGACCTGCTAGAGCCCAGCCCTTTGGACATCGAGATTGCGGACATCGCCCATGGCCTGGCGCGGGTGGCGCGCTGGAACGGCCAGACCAAGGGTCCGCACGCCTTCTCGGTCGCCCAGCACAGCGTGCTGGTGGAACGGCTGGTGTCGGAGCTTTCGCCCAGGCTGGCGCGGGAGGCCCGGCTGATGGCCCTCCTGCATGATAGTCCGGAATATGTTGTCGGCGACCTCATCAGCCCGTTCAAGGCCGCGGTCGGCTTGAATTACAAGGCCTTGGAAGAAAGACTTCAGACAGCAATTCATCTGCGGTTCGGGCTGCCGGCGCAGATTCCCGCCACCCTGAAGGTCCTGTTCAAGCGGGCCGATCATCTCTCGGCCTATTACGAGGCCACCCAGCTGGCAGGGTTCGACGAGGCCGAAGCCCGCCGCTTGTTCGGAAAGCCCCCCGCCGGGCTGAAAACGCCCCGGCTGACACCCTTGAGCACCGCCGAAGCCCAGACCCAGTTCCTGGCCAGATTTAATCGGTTGTATGATTCCCAATAGGGGCGCAAATCACTAAAAGCCGCCTCATGTCCCGCCTTCTGGTCAGCCCCCTGTCGAGCCTTGCCGGCGCCCTGAAAGCGCATCAGCCGTCGCATCTGGTGAGCCTGCTGTCGCCCGAACATATGATCGAAACCCCGCCCGGTTTTCCCCAGGCCATGCACCTGAAGCTGGGCGTCAATGACATCATCGATCCCGCCATGGGCACCGCCCCGCCTAGCCGCGAGCATCTGGAGACATTGCTGGCCTTCGCCCGCGGCTGGAATGCCGAGCAGCCGCTGCTGATCCATTGCTGGGCGGGAATTTCGCGCTCCATGGCCTGCGCCTTCACCATTCTTTGCGACCGATTGGGGCCCGGGCGCGAGATGGAGATTGCCCGCGCCATGCGGATGCGCGCGCCCCATGCCCAGCCCAACCGGCTGTTGGTGCGTCATGCCGATGAGGCGCTGGCGCGCGGCGGCAAGATGCTGGAAGCATTGGAAAGCATGGGGCCGGCTTTGGCGGTGGAAGAAGGGGTCACCACCAGCTTTCCCTTGGAGGAATTGTGAAAGAGGCGGTCTCCATCGGCCTGTCGGCCGCCATCCTGGCGGTGGAAGGCGAGCATCCTTCAGTGCTGGTGGTGGCGCATCAAGGCAGCGAAGACGCGCTGCCTTTCGGTCCCTTCGATCCGGCGCAGCATCGCACCTTGGAATCGGGCCTGCGCAAATGGGTGGGCGAGCAGACCAAGTTCGATCTGGGTTACACCGAGCAGCTGTACACGTTTGGGGACAAGGGCCGGCATACGCCGGCGGGCGGCGACAAGGGCCGCGCCGGCGCCGATACTAGCAACCGCGTCGTTTCGGTGGGCTATCTGGCACTGACGCGCCAGGCGATCGAAGCGCCCCACAACCAATGGCGCGGCTGGTATCATTATTTTCCCTGGGAAGATTGGCGCGAGGAAAAGCCCGCCATGATCGACCAGGTGATCCTTCCGGCGCTGCGGAAATTCGTCAAGGAGGCGCCCGACAGCGAAAGCGCGGAGTTGCGCCGTGAACGGATGAATGTCTGTTTCGGCGAAGGCTGGGACGAAGAGCGCGTGCTGGAGCGCTATGAGCTGCTCTACGAAGCGGGGCTGGTGGAGGAATTTTATCGCGACAGCGGCCAGGACATGAAAAAGACCGCCGCCAGAAGCCAGGGCCTGGGCACCGCCATGCTGTTCGACCATCGCCGCATTCTCGCCACCGCCATCGCCCGGCTGCGCGGCAAGATCAAATACCGCCCGGTGGTGTTTGAACTGATGGCGCCCGCCTTCACCCTGCTGGAACTGCAACGCGCGGTGGAAGCCCTGGCGGGGTTGCGGCTGCACAAGCAGAATTTCCGCCGCCTGGTGGCGGAACAGGGATTGGTGGAAGGCACCGGCAAATTCTCCCCCTCGGCGCGGGGGCGTCCGGCGGAACTATTCCGGTTCCGCCGGGAGGTATGGCGCGAGCGGCCGGCGCCCGGGGTCAGGCTGGGGGTGCGGCAGGGACGGCGGACGAAACCGGCCTGAGCGGCGTTTTTGGGCCCTGTAGGGGCCAAAACTGTCATAAGCCCGCAACAAGGGCCTGATTGTCGCGTTACCGACTCTTGACCCCTTAATGCTCCCGTGTAGCATAAAGCCCCAACCGGCTCCCCTTGAAGGCCGGGTTTTTTGCCCCATATTTATACTCGAAATGAGTATAAATGGTGATGGAGAACGGAAAATGGGTGTCGAGCTGGCCTATACCGACGCCGTCGCACGCGCCACCGAAGGCCTCTACGCCAAGGTGGCCAACTTCATTCCCAAGGCGGAATGGGTTGCCCATGCCCCGCTGATCGCCGAGATCAACCGGCTGAAGCGGGAAAAAGACGCCGTCATCCTGGCGCACAATTACATGACCCCGGAAATCTTCCATGGCGTGGGTGACTTCATGGGCGACTCGCTCGCCCTTGCCCGCGAGGCGGCGCGCACGGACGCCAAAGTGATCGTGCAGGCCGGGGTGCATTTCATGGCGGAGACCTCGAAAATTCTCTCACCCGAAAAGACCGTGCTGATCCCCAGCATGAAAGCGGGCTGCAGCCTCGCCTCCTCCATCACCGGCGCGGATGTGCGGCTGTTGAAGCAGAAATATCCCGGCCTGCCGGTGGTGACCTATGTGAACACCAGCGCCGATGTGAAGGCGGAGAGCGACATCTGCTGCACCAGCGGCAATGCAGTGAAGGTGGTGGAAACCATCGCGCGGGATTTCGGCAGCGACACCGTGATCATGATCCCGGACAAGTATCTTGCCCGCAATGTTGCGGCCAAGACCGGGGTGAAAGTGATCACCTGGGAAGGCGCCTGCGAAGTGCATGAGCGCTTTACGGCGCAGGAAATCCGCGAGTATCGCTCAGCCCATCCCGGCATCACGGTGCTGGCGCATCCGGAATGCCCGCCGGAAGTGGTGGCGGAAGCCGATTTCGCGGGATCGACCGCTGCCATGATCAACTATGTCGGCGACAAGAAACCAAGACGGGTGGTGATGATCACCGAATGCTCGATGAGCGACAATGTCGCGGTGGAGCATCCCGATGTGGAATTCGTGCGGCCCTGTAATCTCTGCCCGCATATGAAGCGCATCACGCTCGACGGCATCCTGCATTCGTTGCAGACCATGACCCATGAAGTGATCGTGCCGGCCGAAATCGCGGCGCGGGCGAAGGCTCCCATTGACCGCATGCTGGCGATAAAATGAATTCGCGCATCGACAACATCATCGAAACCGACGGCGCGCTTATTCTGGGCGCCGGTATCGCCGGCTTGTTCACGGCGCTGAAGCTCGCGCCCATGCCGTCGATTGTGCTGGCGGGCACCCGGCCCGGCCTGTCGGGCTCCAGCGCCTGGGCGCAGGGCGGCATCGCGGCTTCGCTGGGCGAAGGCGATAGCTGGCAGTCGCATGCCCAGGACACCATCGCGGCGGGCGCGGGCCTGTGCGATCCCGCCGTGGTCAATCTGGTGGCATGGGAAGCGCCCGACCGCATCCGCGACCTGGTCATGTATGGCGCGCCTTTCGACCGCAATGCCGACGGCTCGCTGGCCTTGGGCCGGGAAGCCGCCCATTCCCTGCCCCGCATCGTGCATGTGAAGGGCGATGGCGCGGGCGCGGCGATTTCCGCCACTTTGGCGGCGCGCGCCGCGGAAACCAGCTGCATCACCCTGCTGGAAGGCTTTCACGCCGTCGAACTGGCGATGGAGAATGGCCGGGTCACCGGCATCTTTGCCCGCTCCGGCCTGGGCCGCGACGCGCGGCTGATCCTGTTCCGCGCCCGCGCCGTGATCCTGGCCACCGGCGGCCTGGGCGCGCTTTATGGCGTCACCACCAATCCGCTGGAAGCGCGCGGCGAAGGCTTGGGCATGGCGGCGCGCGCCGGCGCCGTGATCGCCGATCCGGAATTCGTGCAATTCCATCCCACCGCCATCGCCATCGGCCGCGATCCCGCGCCCCTGGCGACCGAAGCCTTGCGCGGCGAAGGCGCGGTGCTGGTCAATGAAAGCGGCGAGCGGTTCATGACCGGTCTGCACAAGGATGCCGAACTGGCGCCGCGCGACATCGTGGCCCGCGCCATCCATCACCAGATCGCGGCGGGCGGCAAAGTCTTTCTGGATTGCCGTGAGGCCATCGGCGCGGAATTCCCCCATCATTTCCCCACCGTCCATGCCGCCTGCATGTCGGCCGGGATCGATCCGGTGCGCGCGCTTATCCCGGTGGCGCCGGCGGCGCATTATCACATGGGCGGCATCGCCACCGATGTTCAGGGCCGCTCGTCCCTGCCCGGCCTGTGGGCGGTGGGCGAATGCGCCTCCACCGGGCTGCATGGCGCCAACCGGCTGGCGTCCAATTCGCTGCTGGAAGGCCTGATCTTCGGGGCCCGGGTGGCCGACGACGTGCGCGGACAATTGATGGCGGGCGCCATGCGCGGCCTTCCGCCCGCGCCGCAGCGTTTCGCCTCGCCCGCGCCGCCGCATATCCTGCGTCAGGCGATGAGCCGCGATGTGGCGCTGGAGCGCGAGGCGCAAGGTCTTGGCGCGGCATTGGGCGTCATCGCGCGGCTGGAAACCATCACCAACGAGCCGGCGCTGCTGAACATGGCGGCGGCGGCCAAGCTGGTGACGGCGGCGGCCTTGGCGCGCCAGGAGTCGCGCGGCGGTCATTGGCGCACGGACTATGCCCACACGGAAAAAACCGGCACCCGCACCTTCATGACCCTGGCCGATGCTGAACGCATCGCCGCCGCCGCCGAAGCCCAGCCGCGCCGCGCCAGCCAATGACGGCAATAACGGACTTGTCCTTGGCGTTCACCAGGGCGCCATCACCGCTGCTGATCGAGCCGCAGGTCCGCGCCGCGCTGAACGAAGATCTGGGCCGGGCCGGCGACATCACCAGCGATCTCACCATTGCCGCCGGAAAACAGGCGACGGCCCGTCTTGTGGCCCGCAAACCCGGCCGTATCGCAGGACTGATCTGCGCGGAAGCCGCGTTCCGGCTGCTTGAACCATCAGTGAAATTCGATGTGGCCTTGCCCGATGGTTCGGACGCCGCCGCGGGGAACGTGCTGGCGGCCATATCGGGGCCTGCGCGCAGCATCCTCACCGCCGAACGGGTGGCGCTGAATTTTCTGGGGCCGCTGTCGGGCACCGCCTCTCTCACCGCCCAACTGGTCAAGGCGGTGGAAGGCACCAAGGCCCGCATCGTCTGCACCCGCAAGACCCTGCCGGGACTGCGCGTCTTGCAAAAATATGCCGTGCGTTGCGGCGGCGGCTTCAATCACCGGTTCGGGCTGGATGACGCCGCCATGATCAAGGACAATCACATTCAGGCGGCCGGTGGCATCGCGCCGGCGCTGGCGCGGCTGCGCGCCGGGCTTGGGCATATGGTCAAGATCGAAGTGGAAGTGGACCGGCTGGAGCAATTGGAAGAAGCCCTGGCCAACGGCGCCGACACCATCCTGCTCGACAATATGTCCCTCGAGGACATGCGCCGCGCCGTGGCGCTGGCGAACGGCAAGGCGGTGCTGGAGGCATCCGGCAATGTCACGCTTCAGACGGTGCGCGCCATCGCCGAGACGGGCGTGGACACCATCAGTTCAGGCGCGATCACCCACTCGGCGCCCAATCTGGATATCGGATTGGATTTCTAGTCCGGCTTAGGAATCCCGCGTGTGCGGAGCGCCGCGATAGAAGATGTGGTTGCCGATCTGGGTGGTCTTGTCCATGGTCTCGGCCCAATCCGGCGCCACCGACACGGCGTGATAGTTCAGCGCGCCGCCGGTGGAATTCTTCAGCGCCACCTGGCCGGTCAGGATCTGCGCCGCCATCAGTTCGGCCTGACGCCATTCCTCGGGACGCTTGGTGTGGTTCATCACATTGGCGTGGCAGGTGAAGGAGAACTGGCAGCCGGGCTTGTCCTTGCCTTCATAGACCACGGCGCAAATGGAATGGCCGTATTGCCCGTGATTCATGCGGTGAAACACCACTTCCGCCACCGCCTTCTGGCCGCCGGCGCCCTCGCCGCGGGCCTCGTAATACAGCACTTCCGACAGGCATTTGTGCTCGGCGAGCAGCCCGGTCATCACCGCATCAGTGGCGGGCCTGGGCGCTTCCACCGCCTGCACCACCAGCTTGACCACCGGGGTTTTGTCCGTGGACGGATGATAGGTCAGCGAGGCGCCGATGGCGGCGCTGGCGGTGGCGAGAATGATCGCCAGCGCGGCAACAAGCACGCGGTCGGAACGCGAAATCGCGTCATTGGTTTTCATGGACATTGGGTAACTCGTTTCGGCTGTAGTATTCGCTTGGTCAATTTGGCTTGGTCTATTTCGCCCTTGCGTTCACTTCCGCCCCTTCGCGGACCACTAATCGCAGTTGCTATTTCAATCAGGCTGTGTCGATTGCGCGCGTCCTTCAAAAGTTCCGAACAGTTCCCATCAGCGGGAGGCTCGCTTATGCCTCCCGGAAAAACGAATCGTCAAATAAATTTTTTCATTGCCGTGACGGAACGCCACAGCGAGTCGTGAAAAAGCCAATGATTTCCGTGGGCCTGCGACCGTTAAATATCCCCACGTATTTTTTGCAGGGCGGCCTGCGCCGCCGCCAGCCGCGCAACGGGAACCCGGAAGGGCGAGCAGGAAACATAGTCCAGGCCCGAGTCGTGACAGAAACGGATGGAGTCCGGATCGCCGCCATGCTCGCCGCAAATCCCCAATTTGAGCGTGTCGCGGGTCTTGCGCCCCCGTTCCGCCGCAATCCTTACCAGCTCGCCGACGCCTTCGGTATCCAGTGAAACAAAGGGGTCGCGCGCGATCACGCCCTTGTTGAGATAGTCATTCAGGAACATGCCGGCATCGTCGCGTGACACGCCCAAAGTGGTCTGGGTGAGATCGTTGGTGCCGAAGGAAAAGAACTGCGCGGTTTCGGCGATTTCCCCGGCGCGCAGCGCGGCGCGCGGCAGTTCGATCATGGTTCCGATCATATAATCCGGCACTTTTCCGCGCTCGGCGCGGATGGTGTCCGCGACGGTCTGGATGCGCGCGGCCAGCCGGTCCAGCTCGGACTTGAACGCCACCAGCGGGATCATGATTTCCAGCTGCACCGGCTTGCCGCCCTTTTCCTCGACATTCAGCGCCGCTTCCAGAATGGCGCGCGCCTGCATCTCGTAAATTTCCGGATAGGTGATGCCCAAGCGGCAGCCGCGATGACCCAGCATGGGATTGGCTTCATGCAGCGCGATGGCGCGGGCGCGCAATTTCTTGGCATTGGTGCCGGCGGCGCGCGCCACTTCCTCGAATTCCTCCTCCTTGTGGGGAAGAAATTCGTGCAGCGGCGGGTCGAGCAACCGGATGGTGACCGGCAATCCCGCCATCTCCTGAAAGATGGCTTCAAAATCGCCGCGCTGCATGGGGAGCAATTTCGCCAGCGCGGTTTTGCGCTCGGCTTCGGCGTCGGCCAGGATCATCTGGCGCACCGCGATGATGCGGTCGGCCTCGAAGAACATGTGTTCGGTGCGGCACAGCCCGATGCCTTCGGCGCCGAATTTGCGCGCAGTGGCGGCGTCACCCGGCGTGTCGGCATTGGTGCGCACCTTCAACTGGCGCACTTCATCGGCCCATTGCATCAAGATGCCGAAGTCGCCGGTCAGCTCCGGCTGGCGCAGCCCCACCTTGCCCTTGAACACCTGGCCGGAGGCACCGTCGATGGTGATAATGTCGCCGCGCGTGATGGTGACATTGCCCGCCACCATTTCGCCGCGCGCCGCATCGATCTTGAGCATGCCGGCGCCGGAAACGCAGGGCCGGCCCATGCCGCGCGCTACGACCGCGGCGTGGCTGGTCATGCCGCCGCGCGCCGTCAGGATGCCGCGCGCCGCGTGCATGCCATGGATGTCTTCCGGGCTGGTTTCGGTGCGCACCAGGATCACGTCCTTGTGATCGGCCGCCATTTTCTCGGCTTCCTCGGCGGTGAAGGCGACTTCGCCGGTGGCCGCGCCCGGCGAGGCGCCCAGGCCGATGGCGATCTGCTCGCGCGGGGCGTTGGGATCGAGCGTGGGATGCAAAAGCTGGTTCAAGGCTTCCGGCTCGACCCTGGTGACCGCGATCTTCTTGTCGATCAGCCCCTCGCCCACCATGTCCACCGCGGCTTTCAGGGCGGCGTCCGCGGTGCGCTTGCCGGCGCGGGTCTGGAGCATGAAGAGCTTGCCTTCCTGCACCGTGAATTCCACGTCCTGCATGTCGCGATAATGTTGTTCCAGCCGCTCGCCGATGGCTTTGAGTTCGGCGTACGCTTGCGGCATCGCCTCTTCCATGCTGGGGCGTTTGGAGCCCTGGCGTTCGCGCACGACTTTGGAGATGGGCTGCGGGGTGCGGATGCCCGCCACCACGTCTTCGCCCTGGGCGTTGATCAGGAATTCGCCATAGAGCAGCTTTTCGCCGGTGGCGGGATCGCGGGTGAAGGCGACGCCGGTGGCGGAGGTCTCGCCGCGATTGCCGAACACCATGGCCTGTACCGTGACGGCGGTGCCCCAGTCTTCCGGGATATTGTTGAGCTTGCGGTAGGTGTTGGCGCGCGGGCTGTGCCAGGAACCGAACACTGCGCCGATGGCGCCCCACAACTGTTCCTGCACATCTTCCGGAAAGGGCTTGCCCAATTCCTCCTGCACCCGCGCCTTGTAGCGTTCGGCGACACGCTTCTGGTCATTGGCATCCAGTTCGGTGTCGAGTTCGACATTCTTCTGGTCCTTTTCGTCATGCAGGATTTCCTCGAACACGGCGTGATCGACACCCAGCACGACATCGGAATACATCTGAATGAAGCGGCGATAGCTGTCATAGGCGAAGCGCTCGTCGCCGGTCAGTTTTGCCAGGCCGGCGGTGGTGACGGCGTTGAGGCCAAGATTCAGCACCGTATCCATCATGCCGGGCATGGAGACGCGCGCGCCGGAACGCACACTGAGCAGCAGCGGCTTGTCGGGATCGCCGAAATTGCCCTTGGCCTGATAGCCGACCTCGCGCAGCGCGGAGCCCACCTGGTCCTTCAGGTCCGGCGGATAGCTTTGATTGTTGGCATAGTAATAGGTGCAGACTTCGGTGGTGACGGTAAGGCCGGGCGGAACCGGCAGGCCCAGGTTGGACATCTCCGCCAGGTTGGCGCCCTTGCCGCCCAGCAGGTTGCGCATCTCGGCTTTGCCTTCCGCCTTGCCGTCACCGAATGCGTAGACCCACTTCGACATTACTCAACCCTCGATCTTCGAAAAATCCGCCACCTGATGCAGCGTGGCGCGCAGAGAGGCCAAAAGGTTCAGCCGGTTCTCGCGCACCGCTTTGTCATCGGCATTCACTTTTACTGCCTCGAAAAATGCATCCACCGGAGGGCGCAAACCCGCCATCTGCTGCATGGCGGCGGCGAAATCTTCTTTTTCCAGCGCCGTGGCGATTTTGCCTTTGGCCTGAGTCAAGGCCGCGAATAGCGCCTTCTCGGCAGGTTCGGACAGCAACTTTTCCGTGACCTCGCCGGAGAAAGTCTTGCCGTCCTTCTTTTCCTCGGCTTTCAGGATATTGGCGGCGCGCTTGTAGCCGGCCAGCAGGTTGGCGCCGTCGTCACTTTTGAGGAAGCTCTGCAGCGCCTCGACCCGCGCCACCAGCCGCACGAGATCGTCTTCATGACCGTTGGAGAACACGGCATCGATCAGGTCGTGGCGAACACCTTTTTCCTTCAACGCGACCTTCAAGCGGTCAGCAAAGAAGGAAAGAAGTTCGTCAGACACCTTCAACCGAAACCGCAGCTTGTTTTCCAGCAGAATGCGGATGACACCCAGTGCGGCCCGGCGCAACGCGAAGGGATCGCCAGAGCCCGTCGGCTTTTCGCCTGCCGCAAAGAAACCCGTCAACGCATCCAACTTGTCTGCCAATGCGGCGGCAATGGCGATCTTGCTGGTTGGTACGGCGTCGGACGGGCCCACCGGCCTGTAGTGATCGCGCGCGGCATCAGCGACCGACGGATCTTCCTTGTCATGTAAGGCGTAGTAACGACCCATCACGCCTTGCAGCTCAGGGAATTCACCCACCACACCCGTGGTCAAATCCGCTTTGGCGAGTTTCGCGGCGCGTTTGGCCTTCTCGACATCGGCGCCAATCTTGGCGGCGATGTCGCCCGCCAATCTCTCGATACGCTCGACGCGCTCAAACTGCGTCCCCAGCTTGGCGTGAAATACAATGCCCTTGAGCTTCTCGACCCGGCTTTCCAGGGAGTGCTTGCGATCCTCATCCCAGAAGAATTTGGCGTCGGACAGCCGCGCCCGCAGCACCCGCTCATTGCCCGCCACGATCTCCTTGCCGCCGTCCTTGGCGATCATGTTGGAGACCAAGGCAAAACGATTGGCCATCTTGCCGGTCTTCGGATCACGCAGCGAAAAGTATTTTTGATGCGTGCGCATGGAGGTCTGCAAAATCTCCGCCGGCACATCCATGAATTCTTGCGGAATGGTGCCGACAGTGACCACCGGCCATTCCGCCAGGCCGGACACTTCCGCCAGCAACCCCTCGTCCGGGATCATTTCCAATCCATGCACAAAGGCCGCCTGCTTGACGCCTTCAAAGATGATCGCGGCGCGCTCCTCGGCTTCCAGCACCACATGGGCGGCTTTCAGCTTCTGGGCGTAATCGTCAAAGCGTTTGGCTTCGATCTTTCCTTCCGACAGGAAGCGGTGGCCGCGCGTGTGCAGGCCGCTGGAAATGCCCGCGAACCTGAACGGCACCAACTCGCCATCGAAGGTGCACAGGATGGAATGCAGCGGCCGCACCCAACGCACCGGCAGACCCGGCTTCCAGCGCATGGATTTGGGCCAGGGCAGCTTGGCCATCACTTCGGGAATGATCTCGGCCAGCACATGCGGGGTTTCGCGGCCCGCCCGTTCGATCACCGCGATATACACCTCGCCCTTGGGAGTCTTTTCGACTTTGAGCTGGTCCTTGGTCAGGCCGGTCTTTTTGAGAAAGCCATCCAGCGCCGCCTGCGGCGCGTCGATCTTGGGGCCCTTCAATTCCTCGCGCACGTCATTCTGTTTGGCGGGAAGGCCCGCGATCGCCAGGGTCAACCGGCGCGGCCCAGCGAACGCCTTGATGCCTTCGAACAGATAGCCGCGGTCGGTCAGCGCACCTACCATCAACCGTTCCAGATCGCGCGCCGCGCCCGCCTGCATGCGGGCGGGAATTTCCTCGGAGAATAATTCAAGGAGAAGGTCAGGCACAGCGACCATCCAAACCAAAATTGTCATCCCGGGCGCAGCGCAGCGTGAAACGGTGCGCTGCAGACCCGGGATCCAGGCGAAAAGAAAGATGGATCCCGGCTCGCGCGTCGCTGCGCTCCGCTTGGCCGGGATGACAAGGTTGGGGGCGCATCAGCCAAACCTCGGCTTGTAGGCGCCCATTTCGGTTTCCAGCCAGGCTTCGCAGCAGGCCTGGGCCAGCGCCCGCACCCGCCCGATATAGGCGGCGCGTTCGGTGACGCTGATCACCCCGCGCGCATCCAGCAGATTGAAAGCATGGCTGGCCTTGATGCACTGGTCGTAAGCCGGCAGCGCCAATTTTTTCCCGGTAAGAAGTTCACGGCACTGTTTCTCGGCGTCGGCAAAATGCCGGAACAGGATTTCGGTATCGGCGCGCTCGAAATTATAGGCGCTGAATTCCCGCTCAGCCTGGTGAAACACCTCGCCATAGCGGAACTGGTCGTTGAATTTCAGGTCATAGACGAACTCGACGTCCTGCACATACATGGCCAGGCGTTCCAGGCCGTAGGTGATCTCGGCGCAGACCGGATCGCACTCGATGCCGCCCACCTGCTGGAAATAAGTGAACTGGGTGATCTCCATCCCGTCGCACCACACTTCCCAGCCCAAGCCCGCCGCGCCAAGCGTGGGGCTTTCCCAATCGTCCTCGACAAAGCGGATGTCGTGCAGCTCGGGATCCAGCCCGATGGCGCGCACCGAACCCAGATACAGTTCCTGCACATTCTCGGGCGCCGGCTTCAGGATCACCTGATACTGGTAATAGTGCTGCAGCCGGTTGGGATTTTCGCCATAGCGCCCGTCCGACGGCCGCCGCGACGGCTGGACAAAGGCGGCGTTCCAGGGGCGCGGCCCCAGCGCCCGCAAGGTGGTGGCGGGATGGAAAGTCCCCGCCCCCATCTGGTCGTCATAGGGCTGCAGGATCAGGCAGCCCTGGGCCGCCCAGTAGTTCTGCAGGGTGAGAATAAGGTCCTGAAAGGTGCTGGCTTTGGCCACGATTCTTGCCCGGCTGAATGGGGCGGAACCTACAGAGGCACCCCCTGCAGGGCAAGCGCGGTGCCGCGCCGCAGCACGGCCTCGGCTTCCGGGGTCCAGGAACCGTCCGCTGTATGCAATACCAGTCCCGGCTGCAGGCTGAACGGTGCGCGCGAAGCTTTGCGGACCTGCACGATCACCCGCTTGGGCGCCTCATTTTGGTGGGGCCATAGCGGAAAAGCGCATACACCCTTCTCCGGAAGCGCCGCCAGGGCCTCATTCAGCCGGTCGGCGCGCAGGATGGCGGTGAAAAATCCGCCCGAAACGGTGCGTTGCAGGCCCAGCTTCAACCAGTCGCCCAACCGGCCTTCATCCCTCAAAGCCGCGACCCGCTTTTCATCAGGTGAAACCTGGCCCTCGCCATGAAAGGGCGGATTGGCGAAAACCTGGTCGAAGTCGCGCTTCAAATCCTGCGGCATGTCGAAGATATCGGCGGCGGCAAAGCGGCATTGGAATTGATTCGCCTCGGCATTGGCGCGCGCCAGCGCCACCAGTGCCTCATCCTGTTCCACCCCGGTCAGCTCCAGCCCCGGAACCCGCGCCGCCAGACACAGGCTGGCGGTCCCGGCGCCTGCCCCCAACTCCAGCGCGCTCTGGCCGTTCGCCGCGGGCACCGCGGCCGCCAGCATCACCGCATCCAGGCCGGAACGGAATCCGGTTTCCGGCTGGGTGACTTTCACGCGTCCATTCAGAAAGGTTTCCATTGCCCCTCTCCCTTCGCAGCGCGAGCGCTGCTACGGGTATCTCCCCCGCCTATGCTTCGCATGCGGGGGAGATCGCTCACATCGCGTCCGGCACGGCATCGCGCAGCAGCTTTTCGGCGCGGGAGAAATCGTCGTCCCGCACCATCAGCCGGCGCGGCAGAAAGCCCATGCTGCCATCCATGACACTGGCATGGGTGTCGAATACCACCGACTCGATCCCCTCCTGCGACAGGACATTTGCCGCATAGTTGAGGACCACCGGATCGAGGCTTTTCAGGACCGCGCGCATCGGGACTTTTATAGTCAAACCGCGCCCTTCTGTCGCCACCACAGGCCGCTTGGCTCCCCCCCAAGGGTCCGGTATTCTGCCCAATATGGCGGGGTCAACCGACGTCAGGGATCATATTCACAAGACCGATATATCGCCGGTCGAGCAGCTGCACGCCTTGATCGCCGCCGACATGGCGGCCACCGACAAGCTGATCCATGCCCGCATGACGTCAGGGGTGGCGCTGATCCCCGATCTCGCCCGCCATCTGATCGATTCCGGCGGCAAGCGGCTTCGTCCCATGCTGACCCTGGCCGCCGCCCAGGCCGGCGGTTATGGCGGCGGCCATCATGTGCGGCTGGCGGCCGCGGTGGAATTCATCCATACCGCCACCCTGCTCCATGACGATGTGGTGGATGAAAGCGCGCTGCGCCGGGGCAAGGTTTCCGCCAATCTGATGTGGGGCAACAAGCCGTCAGTGCTGGTGGGCGATTTCCTGTTTTCCCGCGCCTTCCAGCTGATGGTGGAAACCGACAATCTGGCGGTGCTGGATATCCTGGCGGGCGCCGCGGCGGTGATCGCCGAAGGCGAAGTGATGCAGCTCAAATCATCCAACAACCTGTCGGTGACGGAAGAGCATTACTTGAATGTGGTATCGGCCAAGACCGCGGCGCTGTTCGCGGCGGCGGCGGAGTCCGGCGCGCTGCTGTCGGGACGTGGCGATGAGTTCGTCGGGGGTCTGCGCGCCTATGGCGAGAATCTGGGCATCGCCTTCCAGCTGGTGGATGACGCCTTGGATTATTCGGGGCGCCAGGCGCTGATGGGCAAGACGGTGGGCGACGACTTCCGCGAAGCCAAGATGACCTTGCCCTTGATTTTGGCCTATGCCCGGTCGCGCGACGAAGACCGCCCGTTCTGGAAACGGGTCATCGAAACCGGCAACCAGACCGAAAGCGATCTGGACCGCGCCATCACCCTGATCGAGCAGACCGGCGCCATGCAGGAAACCATGAAGCGGGCGCGCGCCTATGCCGATGTCGCCAAGGCGGCGCTGACCGTGATGCCGAACAGCGATATCAAGCGGGCGCTGGCGGACATCGCTGATTTCTGCGTGGAACGCGCTTACTAGAAGCAATTCCGAACGGGCGCGAGGAATTTTGCGGCGTGAGCAGGGTGAGGCCCAGTTCGCGCGATTCGCGCGAACGAAATGGTCGGGGGACCATTTCGAGGGCCGAACGCGCGGAGCGCAAGCGACGCGCCGGGCAAACGGTTCTATATCTGGATGACACGGCCGCTCGCCTAAGCTCGCGGCGTTCGCCGCTTTCGCAGGTCCACTGGACCTGCTCACATGCTTCGCATGACGCGGCTCACCTCACGACGCAAAAGGACCGCGCCGCAGTTCATCGCCTAAAGCCCTTCCGGCGTCGGCCCAATATCCTGGCCGGCCGCTTCATGCACGATGCCGGTTTCCGGCACGAAGGTGGGCGCGATCCACCAATCGCCATGAGACTGTCTCAGCATTTCCGCCGCCCGCGCCGCACAATCGTCATCGGCGAAAATCCCGAAACAGGTGGCGCCCGAGCCGGACATGCGGGCAAGCAGCGCCCCCGGCAACGCCGCGATGGCGGCAAGGACTTCGCCGATCACCGGCTGGATGCGCCGCGCCGGTTCTTCCAGATCGTTGCGGGTGGTCTCCAGAAAGCGCAGCAGGTCGGCGGTGTCGGCGAAGCGGCCACGCGGCAGCGCCATCTCGACGCCGCTGCGGTTCTGCAGCGCCGCGAAGACGTCTTTTGTCGGCACCGGCACGCCGGGATTGACCAGCAACAGCGGCACGCGCGGCATGGCTTCGGCGGCGCGCAATATCTCGCCCCGCCCTTCCATGAAACAGGGCTGCGACAACAGGCAGGCGGGAATGTCGGAGCCCAGGCCGGCGGCGATGTCGCGCATCGAGGCCTCGTCTTTTTTCACAGCCCACAATTGACGCAAGCCCCTGAGCGCCGCCGCCGCATCCGCCGAACCGCCGCCGATCCCGGAGGCCAGCGGCAGGTTCTTGGTCAGGGTGAGTTTGGCATTTCCCCATCCCAGCGCCCGCGCCGCCCGCAGCACCAGATTGTCGCTTTCGCCTTCCAGGCCCTTGGCGAAAGGTCCCTCGATGACAAGCGACTGGCCGATCGCATCCTCCATCGCCAGCATGTCGCCCAGCTCGGTGAATACCGCCAGGCTTTGCACCGGATGGAAGCCATCGGCACGCTTGTCGCCGACATGGAGAAACAGATTGATCTTGGCGGGCGCTTGCTCAGTGATCACGTCAGGCAGGCTTCTCGCTCAACCCCGTTTTGAGCTTTTTCTCGATCGCCGCCCGGTCGGTGTCATTGTCGCTGAAGGTCAGCGCATGGTTCCACTGGAAGCGGGCATCGATACGCCGCCCGGCCCGCCACAAGGCATCGCCCAGATGGTCGTTGATGGTGGGATCGCCGGGCACCAGCAGCACCGCCGCCTCCAGGGTCTTGGCCGCGTCTTCATAGCGGCCCAGCTGGAAATAGGCCCAGCCCACGCTGTCCACGATATAACCGTCATAGGGCCGCAGGCTCCGCGCTTTTTCCAGCATGGTAAGTGCGCGCGGAATATTGCGGCCGCGGTCCACCCAGCTATAGCCCAGATAGTTCAGCAATTCCGGCTGGTCCGGCGACAGCTTCAGCGCCGTCTGGATGTCGGCTTCGGAACTGTCCAACTGCTTGAGCTTCTCCTTGGCCATGGCGCGGGCATAGAACATTGGCCAGTCGCGCCGGGCGGGATGGGGGATCGCCTTTTCGGCATGATCATAGGCGTCCACGCTTTCCGCGAATTTGTTGGCGGAGCGATAGGTGTCGCCCAGCGCCACCCAGCTTTCGCTGTCATTGGGATCGCTGGCCACCAGTTTCTTGAGACCCGCCACGGCCTGGTCGGTCTGGCCCAGCCGCTGCTCGTCCAGCGCCGCCTGCACCTGCGCCATACGGTAATAGGGCGAGGACGGATCGATGGCGCGATAGACCAGGATGGCGGAGTCGAACTTGCGCAGGGTCTCGAAACGGTCCGCCAGCAGCACCTGCGCCAGCGCCAGGTCCGGGCGCAAATACAGCGCCATGCGCAAATACAGGATCGAGACATCGGCGCTCTGCGCGTCGGTGAGAGAGGCGGCGATGCCGAACAGGGTCTCCGCCGCGCCTTCGGCCGGATTGCGGACCAGGCTTTCCGGTTTTTCACGCTTGCCGATCCGCATCAGGCCGGTACCCGTGATGCTGGCCAGCCCGCCTTCGTTGATATGGGCGTGATAGAGGTTGGCGGCATCCTCGCCGCGGCCATTGCGTTCCAGGAAGCGGCCATAGGCTTCCAGCACCCTCGGCGTCGGCGCGCCCGAGCCCAGGGCCTTTTTGTAGGCCGCGTCGGCGCCCGCGACATTGCCCAGATAGTCCTGCAGCAATGCGGCATGGAAAGCGGCGATATTCTCCGCGCCGTTCTGCGCGTTCAAAGTCACCAGGTCCTTCTGCATGCCGGCTTCGTCATGCTGCGCCGCCGCCGCCCAGGCATCCAGCAAGGACAAGGTCAGAATGGTGAAGGGACCCTTGGCCGACAGCGACAATTGCTTGCGGACTTCGGCATAATCCCGCCGCTTGAAATCGATCACCGCCAGCGCCAGCCGCGCCGAGCGCTCGTCGGGACTGGCGGCTATCGTCGCCTGGGCATATTTGCCGGCCGCGTCGAAATCACCCGAGGTGATGGCGTAGAAAAAGGACAAAGAGAGCAGCGACACATTGTTGGGGTCATTGGCAAGGGCGCGGCCGTAATAGCGCGCCGCTTGCGGCAGGTCGTGCTCGCCGGCGGCGAAACGCGCCGACAGATAGGTGGAAAAAGCCACCGACTGGGGATCGGCCGGCGATACGGCGGGCGTGCTGGCCTGCTGGGCGCAACCGGCCAGGAACAAAGCCATCAGGGGCAACAGGCGGCGCATGCGTCTCCTACATATTTGTATAGTTGGGGCCGCCGCCGCCTTCCGGCGTGACCCAGGTGATGTTCTGCGACGGGTCCTTGATGTCGCAGGTTTTACAATGCACGCAATTCTGGGCGTTGATCTGGAACCGAGATCCGGTGCTGTCTTCGATCACTTCGTAAACGCCCGCCGGACAGTAGCGCTGCGCCGGTTCGCCATACTCGGGCAAATTGACCGAAATGGGAATGGCCGGATCCCGCAACTGAAGATGGACCGGCTGATCTTCCTCATGATTGGTGCCTGAAAGAAACACGCTCGACAAGCGGTCGAAGGTTAACCGGCCGTCAGGCTTGGGATAGGCGATTTTAACGCACCCGGCCGCCGGTTTGAGGGTGGCGTAATCGGGTTCCCCATGTTTCAGGGTTCCGAACAGGGAAATGCCCAACAGCTGGTTCATCCAAAGGTCCAGACCGATAAACGGCAGCGCCAACAGGCTGCCCAGCCGGGACCATAAGGGCTTTGCGTTACGGACCAGATAAAGGTCCTTGGCCACCCAGCTTTTGGCATAGGCGGCGTCATAGTCCGCCAGCGTGTCGCCTTCCCTGCCCGCCTGAAGCGCCGCGGCGGCCGCTTCCGCCGCCAACATGCCGGTCTTCATGGCGTTGTGGCTGCCCTTGATGCGCGGCAGGTTCACAAAGCCCGCGGCGCAGCCGATCAAGGCGCCGCCGGGAAAGGACAGCCTGGGCACGGATTGATAGCCGCCTTCGGTGATGGCCCGCGCGCCATAGCCGATGCGCTTGCCGCCGGACAGAATCTTGGCGATAGCCGGGTGGGTCTTGGCGCGCTGAAATTCGGCGAAGGGATCCAGCCAAGGATTTTTGTAGTTGAGATGGACGACAAAACCCACCGAACAAAAATTCTCGCCCCAGTGATAGAGAAACAAGCCGCCGCCGGTGTCGTTGGTCAGCGGCCAGCCCATGCCGTGCAGCACCAGGCCCTTTTGGTGTTGCGCGGGCGGCAATTCCCAAAGTTCTTTCAACCCGATGCCGAATTTCTGCGGTTCGCGTCCTTGCTGCAGCCCGAACTTCGCGCCCAGTTGTTTTGACAGCGAGCCGCGCGCCCCTTCCGCGAACAAGGTGTATTTGGCGCGCAGCTCCATGCCCGGTGTGTAGCTGTCCTTGTGATCGCCATCCTTCGCCACTCCCAGATCGCCGGTGAGCACGCCCTTGACCACGCCGTCTTCGACGATCAGGTCGTGCGCCGGAAAGCCGGGATAGATTTCCACGCCAAGGCTTTCGGCCTGCTGGCCCAGCCATTTGCACAGATTGGAAAGACTGATGATGTAGTTGCCGCGATTGCTCATCAGCGGCGGAAACAGGAGATGCGGAATGCTGATGGCGCCGGTTTGGGTAAAAAAACAGAAGCGATCCTCGCGGACTTCCGTCTCCAGCGGCGCGCCCTTGTCCTTCCAGTCGGGTATCAACTCGTTGAGCGCCTTGGGATCGATCACCGCCCCCGACAGGATATGGGCGCCGATCTCCGAGCCTTTCTCCAGCAGACAGACGCTGATCCCGGACGATAGCTGCTTGAGCCGGATCGCCGCCGCCAGCCCGGCCGGACCGCCGCCGACAATGACGACATCGTACGTCATGCTTTCACGGGTATTGGATTGCTCTGCCGACATGAATCGCCCTGTGATTGGGGTCTTTTCTAGCTGGCCTCGGGCACAGCCGAAAGCCTAAGATGCGGTGGTGAAGGACCCGCTCTCAACCCTGAACTGGCTGGTGGAAGCCGGCGCCGACGAGGCCATTGCCGCCGAGCCGGTGAACCGGCTGGCGGCCAAGCCGTCTCAGCCGGTGGCATCTGCCGTTCCAACGCCGCGCCCCGCAACGGCGCGGCCTGCATCCGCGCCGGCGCCGCCGGCGGGTGACGCCATTGGCGGCGCCATGCAGGCGGCCGGCGCCGCCGCCAGCCTGGCGGAACTCAAAGCCGCCATGGAAGCGTTCGACGGCTGCGCCTTGAAACGCACCGCCACCAACACCGTGTTCGCCGATGGCGTGGCGGAGGGACGGATCATGCTGATTGGCGAAGCGCCCGGCCGCGACGAAGACCGCATCGGCAAGCCCTTTGTCGGCCGCGCCGGTCAGTTGCTGGACAAGATGCTGGCCTCCATCGGACTGGATCGCAGTGCCAATGCGTACATTACCAATGTGATCAACTGGCGCCCTCCCGACAATCGCGATCCTTCGCCGGAGGAAGCCGCCCAATGCCTGCCCTTCCTGCGCCGCCATATCGAACTGGCAGATCCCGGCCTGATCATCTTGCTGGGCGCGGTGGCGGCGCGGCATGTGGTGGGGATTTCCGACGGCATCATGAAATTGCGCGGCCGCTGGCTGGAATACCGCGTAGGCGAACGCGTGGTGCCTCTGATGCCGACCTTGCATCCCGCTTATCTGCTGCGCCAGCCGGCGCATAAAAAATTGGCGTGGCGGGATTTACAGGCGGTAAAGGATAAGATGCGTACATTGAACTTGCCGCAGACCGTGTCGCGCGCTAACTAACTGACGCTGCTTCGTAGGGCCTGAATATTCGCGCATTGCTCATCCTAGCCGGGCTGTTGCTCGCCACGCAGGTGGCGCGCGCGCAACCGGCTGTTCCCGAAGTTCCACCGGCGCCCGCACCGGCCTCGCCCCCCGCCGCGCCACAAGTGCTGAGCGCAGCAGACGTCGCCCTGTACAAGGACATCATGGCGGCGGAACGCAAAGGTGATGCCGCGCGCGCCAGCAAACTCTCCGTCAAGCTCAATGACCCGTCGCTGATGCCCTATGCGGAAGCCGAGCACTTGCTTTCCGCCAGGCGCGTCACCGTCAAGCCGCTGGTGGAGTGGCTGTCTGAGAACCGCGAGCTGGCGGTGGCCGACCGCATCTATCGCCTGGCGGTGGCGCATTCGACCAAAAAGGTCCGCCATCGCCGCAAGATCATCACCGTCGCGGTGGTGACCAATATTCCCGCCCCCGCCGGCGTGGGCAAACGCACCGGCGGTTATGAAGACCTGGAATTGCCGGAGCCGGTGCCTTTCTCGGATGCCGGGCGCGGCGTGACACCCGCCATCCTGGCGGCCATCAAGAACGGCCAGCCGGATCAGGCGCTGGCGCTGATGCAACAGGTCGCGGCCACCTGCACCCCCGCCGACATGGCGGTGTTGGCGCATCGCATCGCTTCCTCCTATCGCGCCGAGGGCCGTGATGCCGACGCCTACCGGCTGGCGATTTCGGTGACCGATCCCCAGGCGCTGTTGAACGTGCCGCAACTGATGTGGGATGCGGGCTTTGCCGCCTATCGCCTGGGCGACTGGGCCAATGCCGAAATGTGGCTGGAAAAGCTGGCGGAAACGCCCAACGCCCAGAACAGCCTGCGCGCCCAGGGCGCTTTCTGGGCGGCGCGCGCCCATATGCAGTCGGGCGATCCGCAAAAAGTGGTGACCCTGCTCAATTTCGCCGCCGAAAAGGAGCCCAGCTTCTATGGCTTGATCGCCGAGCGCATGCTGGGGATCGACACCCAGACCGGTTTCGCCGACGCCATTCTCAACCAGGCCGATTTCCACGACTTGATGGCCGCGCCTTCGGCGCGGCGCGCGGTGGCGCTGTGGCAGATCGGCGAGCAGGAATTTGTCGGCCCCGAGCTCAACCGCGCTTTTGTCAACAACAACGAGCGGCTGGATCCCGCCATGGCGGCGCTGGGCCGCGCCATCGGCGTGCCCAATATCGAGTTGCGCGCCAGCGAGGCCAGCGCGGCGCGCGGCATCATGCTGACCGGATTGTTTCCGGTGCCGCCTTACAATCCCGATGGCGGCTATCAGATCGACTCCTCCCTGGTGCTGGCTTTTGCCCGCATCGAAAGCCGTTTCTCCACGGGAGCGACCTCACCGGTCGGCGCGCGCGGCTTGATGCAGTTGATGCCCAACACCGCGATGCGCCTTGGCGTCAGCGATCCCGACACGCTGTACGATCCCGGCACCTCGCTGGCGGTGGGCCAGCGCTATATCGTGCAATTGCTGGACCGGCTGGACGGCAATCTGATGGAGTTGGGCGGCGCCTATAACGCAGGTCCGGGCGCGGTGGACCGCTGGCGCACGACCAAGGCCGGCGGCAATGATCCGCTGCTGTTTGTGGAAAGCATTCCGGTGGCGGAAACCCGCTCTTATGTGAAGCGGCTGCTGCTTTATCACTGGCTTTACCGCCGCCGCTTCGGCCAGGACGCCCAGAGCCTGCAGGAAACCGCATCCGGCCAATGGCCCACCTACCATCCGCCCGTGACCGTCACCTCCGCCCCCAGCGGTTTCGGCCTGAAGCTGAGCGTGCAGTAGCCTTCCCGGGAGAGGGCGCAAAATCAATGGGTTGAACACCGCGGCAACGTCGGCGCCAGAGAGACCCGATGTTGACTGTTACCATCTGATTTATTTGACTTCACAGGGTGGTCAAAAGGCTCTCACAAGCGTGAACTGGCCGGGATAGTTCGATGACACGGTGGCGCGCCCTTCAGAGGCGAACACAACCGGCCGACAAGGAGTGATCCCGAGCTGGGGAAGTGGGCAGTCAGATGGACGAAGGCGACGAAGCAAGATCCTTACGGACGGCGACCCCCACCGTCTTTTTCAGCTATTCCCACGAAGATCAGAAGCAAGCCCGACCCATCATCAATGCGCTGCAACAGGCGGGCTATACGGTCTGGTGGGACGGTCTTCTTACCGGCGGCGAACACTTCTCGCAGAAGACAGCCACCGCGCTGGCCAGTGCGCGTGCCATTGTCGTGCTTTGGTCCAAGACATCGATCCAATCCGACTGGGTTCATGATGAAGCCGCCGAAGGCCACGACCGGCATTGCCTTGTCCCGCTAAGCCTGGACGGCAGCCTGCCGCCCCTGGGCCTTCGGCAATATCAGACGATCAATCTTTCCCGGGGCGGCCGCCAGGTCGGTAGCCGCGAAATGCGGCAGCTCATTGAGGCCGTGGCGGCGCTGCACGAGCGGCCGCTTCCGCCGCCAAGCCCGCGCGTATTGGGAATTGGGCGACGCCCGGTCATCCTGGCGAGCGGCGCAGCGGCGGGATTGGCGGCGGCGGCAGCCATAGGTTGGCGAGCCGGACTTTTCGCTCCGGGCGAAGCCCCGCCCAATACAGTCGCCGTATTGCCTTTCGCCAATATCAGCGGCACTTCCGCCCAGGACTATTTTGCCGATGGTCTGTCAGCCGAGGTGCGCGCGGCCTTGGCGCGCAATGTCTTGCTGCATGTCGTCGGACAGACCTCTTCCGATATGTTCAAGTCGAGGCGCGAAGATGCAGAGACGATCGCCAGGAGACTGGGCGTCGCGTTTCTCCTCGATGGTACGGTCCGGCTGGCCGCAAACCGCGTCCGGGTAAGTGCCGAGTTGATCCAAGGACGTTCGGGTTTCAGCCGCTGGGCGCAGATTTTTGATCGCACCCTCGACGATATTTTTTCCGTGCAGACCGAGATCGCGGCCGCTGTCACCTCGGCGCTCACCCGCGAGGTGGCCAAGACAACCCCGGTTAAGCAAGCGGGAGAAACCACGAACGTCGCGGCGTTCGACGCCTATCTTCGCGGCCGCGCCGACTTCGCGCTGGCAGCCGGCACGGACACAGATCACTCCGCCCTTGCCCACTTCGAGGAGGCGATCGCTTACGATCCAAATTTCGGCGCCGCCTATGCGGCGCGGGCAAGGACCTTGATCGCAATCGCCAACCAGTTGGCGGCGGGAGAAAAACGGCAGCTTCTCTGCGATGAGGCGATCGAAACCGCCAGGCAATCCGTCACTCTGGCGCCTGAACTGGCCGACGCCCACTCTGCCTTGGCATACGCCCTGGTCAGCGGCCGTCTTGACATCCGTGGCGCCCGCGCCCCTTACGAACAGTCCTATGCGCTCGGCCGGGGCGACCCGGACGTGGTGGGCCGCTATGCGCTTTATTGCGCACATACCGGACGGCTGCGCGATGCCGAAGCAGCCATCGATCGGGCGAAAGATCTCGATCCCCTGAACTCCCGGACTTATTGGGATATCGGCTCCATTAAGTTTGTGGCGCGGCACTACAGCGACGCCATTTCCGCGATGGATCATGCGCTGGCACTCAATCCCCGGATGGCCAACGTGGACGGCTACCGTGGCTACTGTTTCTTGATGATGGGTGAGTTGGATAAGGCCGAGGCAGCATTCCGCGAGGAGACTGGCCCGCTGACCCGGCTGCCTGGCCTGGCCATGGTTGCCAAGCGGCGCGGAAACGCGCCGGAGGCCCGCCAAGCCTTCGACCGCCTTGTCGCCGAACTCGGAGACAACGGCTTGTATCAGCAGGCAGAGGTTCTGGCGCAATGGAAGGACGAGCAAGGCGCCATCGCCGCACTGAACCGGGCCTGGGCGGCGCGTGATCCGGGCCTGTTTTTGGCCGGTCAGGACCCCCTGCTCGACCCGATTCGTACGAATTCGGACTTTTTGAGGTTGCTTCACAATCTGGGGTTCAAGTAGGCTATCGCTTCACGCGTAGGTTTGGGCGCCATGGGCACTCAAGGCACAGGCGAGAGAAGCGGTGAACAGGATAATCCTGTGAACCCAGGTGCTGCGCTGACCGGCGAAGCCGCCAAGACGACCTCAATTATGCAAGCGGCAGGAACCACGGACTTCGCGGCGTTCGACGCCTATCTTCGCGGCCGCGCCGACTTCGCGCTGGCAGCCGGCGCGGACTCAGATAACGCCGCCCTTGCCTATTTCGAGGAGGCGATCGCTCGCGATCCAAATTTCGGCGCCGCCTATGCGGCGCGGGCAAGGACCTTGATCGCAATCGCCAATCAATTGGCGGCGGGAGAGAAACGGCAGCTTCTCTGCGATGAGGCGATCGCAGCCGCCAGACAGTCCATTGTTCTGGCGCCTGAACTGGCCGACGCCCATTCTGCCTTGGCATACGCCCTGGTCAGCGGCCGTCTTGACATCCGCGGCGCGCGCGACCCTTACGAACAATCCTATGCGCTGGGCCGGGGCGACCCTGATGTGCTGGGCCGCTATGCGCTTTATTGCGCGCATACCGGACGGCTGTACGATGCCGAAGTGGCAATTCATCAGGCGAGAGAGCTCGATCCCCTGAACGCCCCGACTTATCGGAATATCGGCTCCATTCAGTTCGTGGCGCGGCATTACGCCGAAGCCATTTCCGCGATGGATCATGCGCTGAAGCTCAATCCCCGGATGGCCAATGTGAATGGCTACCGTGGTTACTCTTTCTTGATGATGGGCAAGTTGGACGAGGCCGGGGCAGCATTCGGCGAAGAGACCGGCCCGCTAACCCGGCTGCCTGGCCTGGCCATGGTTGCCAAGCGGCGCGGAAACGAGCCGGACGCCCGCCAAGCCTTCGAACGTCTTGTCGCCGAACTTGGAGACAACGGCTTGTACCAGCAGGCCGAGGTTCTGGCGCAATGGGGGGACGAGCAAGGCGCTGTCGCCGCACTGAACCAAGCCTGGACGGCGCGTGACCCGGGCCTGTTTTTGGCCGGTCAGGACCCCCTGCTCGATCCGATCCGTGAGAATTCGGACTTTTTGAGGTTGCTTCGCGACCTTGGGTTTCAGCAAGCCGACGCCAAACATAAGGGATGAGCGTCATGGGCGATCCCATAAATCGTTGATGGGTGAACCGAGGTGACCCGGCAGCCTGCCGGGCGCTCGCGATTTAAGCGTTACAGATTCACCAGCAACCGGCGATGGCGGCGCGGGCGCCTTGGCCTATGGCCTGAAGATCAGCGCCAAGCCCTGAATTTCATGGAAGCGGTCAGCCGCTGACCATCACGGTGAGCGGCATGTCGCCGCCGATGACGGCGTTTTCCACCACCAGCATGGTCGAGCCTGGTGTCGCGGCCTCGCGCAATTTGGCGAGGAATTCCGGCGGCACGCGAACCTGCATGGCCTGGCCCGCATCATGGTTGAACGGTCCGGCATGAAACCATTGCGTTTCCGGTTGCCCCGCCGCCACGATCTGCAGCGCGCGGGGATCGCCGGTGATGTTTTTGGGAATTTCCGCCTGCGAGCGGCCGATCATCAGGCCGTCGCGCAGGATCAGGACTTGCTGGTTCCTGAGATTGACCAGCACGGTCACCGGACCGGTGGGAGACAATTCCGGCTGCCAGCGGAAATCTGCGCTTCCGGTTGGCAGCGCCTGCTCGGCAATGGCTTCCGCCGATGGGCTGCCTTCGGTGATGATCACCGTCATGCCGATATTGGTCTCCTGGTACAGGATCTTCGAGAAATCCATCGGCAGCCGCACGCAGCCATGGGACGCCGGACGGCTGTGCACATGGCCGCCATGCAAGGCGATGCCGCCCCAGGTCAGCCGCTCCATGTAAGGCATGGGCGCATTGTCGTATTTGCGGGAACGGTGTTCTTTGGCTTTTTGCAGGATGGTGAAGACTCCGGTGGGGGTTTCATAACCCCGCCGTCCCGAGGAGATGGTCGTCACCCCGATCTGCTCGCCATTGCGATAGATATGGGCGCGTTGCGCCGCGAGGTCCACCACGATGGTCATCGGGCCTGACGGCGAGAGCTCGGGCGACCAGACAAACTGGCCGGGCTTCAACTTCCCGGCGTCAGATTCCAACGTCGTGGATAGATTTTCATCCGAATTCCGCGCCTGGGCGGGAACCGCCGCGCAGGTGAGGACAAGCGCGGCAATCAAATTACGCATGGAACGGCCTTCCGCTACTTTTCGCAAAGAGAAGCCGGCAGTTCCCGCAACAGGAGCGGAACTGTCGGAAGATTGGCACCGATTGCCATTGCCGCCTGGCGCCACGCCGCCGTATGGATTCACGCATGTGGACCGCGGCGGATTTTTTCCGCCGCCAGGATCCCCGGGAGGTCATCGTGTTGTTGTCACGCCGCAAGGTGCTGGCCGCTGCAACTGCGGCCGGAGCAAGCTTGGTCATACGCCCCGCCCTCGCGGCGGCGCCCGCAGTTTCAGCAGGATTGCTAGCGCGCGCCATGGCTGCGTTGGACCGCCATCAAATTTCCCATCGCGATGTCGTCGGGGTGGCCGATTTCTCGGCGCCGTCCCGTTCACCGCGCTTACATCTGGTGGATACAGTGTCCGGACGCATCAGCTCGCATTTGGTGGCGCATGGCCGCGGTTCCGATCCCAGGCACACCGGCTGGCTGGAACGGTTTTCCAACGGTTTCGGATCGAACGCGACCTCCTCGGGCGCCTATTCCACCGGTGATTTCTACAATGGCGCGCATGGCCGTTCCCTGCGCCTGAACGGACTGGACGCCAGCAACAGCAACGCGCTGGAGCGCGGCATCGTCGTGCATGGCGCCTGGTATGTCAGCCAGGAGATGGCGTCCCGCGGCGCCTTGGGCCGCAGCGAGGGCTGTCTTGCGCTTTCCACCGGAAGTCTGGAAGAAGTTTTCGCGCGTCTTGGCCCTGGTCACTTGATCTATGCCGACAAAATTGATGCGGCTTAAACTAGAGAGCGGCGTCAAGGCTTTCGATTGGGCCTAAGTCCAGTCCAATTTTCTACCGCGCACGCGCCTTGCGTGCGACAGTGCGCGGCGCCTTGGCGGACGATCTAGAGATTGGACAACAGGCGCGACGGCACCCGCAGCGCATGCAGCAGGGTCAGCGCCATGCCGCGCAGCGCGCTTTTGGGCGGACGCGCCACATTGATGGCGCGCGAGCGCAAGCTCACCAAGCGGCGGCGGCCGATGCGGCGCACCAGATCGGCATCTTCCATGTCGCGCAAGGCGCGATAGCCGCCCAGTTTCTGATACAGCCGCTTGGGGATCAGCAATCCCTGGTCGCCATAAGGCAGCGCGAACAGCATGGTGCGCAGCGCCGCCTTGGCTTCGGCGCGCCGCGCCTCGCCGCCGAAATCTTCCAGCGCGAAACGGAAAGCCGCCGCGCGCGGCCGCTCCATCATCGCCTGGTGGATGTAGGATTCCGCTTCCGCCTCCCAACCCTGCTCCAGCGCGGTTTCGGGATGCAAAAACAACAGCCAGTCGCTTTTGGCGTTGGCCGCGCCCTGGCTGAGTTGGGCGCCGCGGCCCTTGCGGGCGTGGACGACATGAGCGCCGGCGGCATCGGCGATGGTCAAGGTGCCGTCGCTGGAGCCCGCGTCGCTGACAATCACCTCGCGCACCACGCCCCGCACCGCCGCCGTGATCAGGCTGTCGAAGCAGCGCGGCAACAGGCGCTCGGAATTGCTGGTGGGGATGACGACCGAAATCATGACAGCATCATGACGCAAATGCTGCGATGCGCCAAAGAGATTTCGGTCGCAGTGAGCTGACGTGGATAATTAAGCTCTGGTAATATTTGCCTGTTTGAGCGGCAGTCGCCGCGTGGTCGCTAAGCTATTTTTCGTCTTCGCGCGTCAGTCAATCCAGCCGTCATGCGCATCTGATCGATTTCGCCGGTCGCGATCTTATGGCGACCATGCTGGCGGCGCCTGTGGCACCGGCTGGGTGGCGCGCGGTGGCGCTGTCCTTCAGGCGTTTATCTGGCTCCAGGCCCAGCCTTCAGTTCGACAGTAGGGTGGTCGGGTTCAGCCGGTAATCGCTGCGCCACCAGCCTGTCATCGACAAATGGCTTGGTGAAATCTGTCTTGGCGCTTTTGCTGACCGGGGCGCTGGGCTGGGTCGGCGCAGGCGACGGAGTGTCCGCGAAGGCGGGGGCAACCATTCCCATCATGGCGATCAAAAACAGTCGTTTCATGCGGCACCTCTCGATGCCCCTTATAACATGCCATGCGGCTTTATAACCGGCTGAAATTCCAAGGGGATTTTAGGTGTCGAGTAGGGCATAATTGCCCAATTCCGTTATAACAACCGGCATAACAAGGATATTTTCGGGCTTGCCATAGCAGGTCTCTGAAGCACGGCAATTACTGGCGTGTGCTTCAACTTCGTAAAAATGCCAGTGGCAAGGGCGGGGGCTAGCGAATGAAATGGCTAAAGAAAGATCGCGCGACAATTGTAGGTGGCGCAGCCGTTTTTGCGTGTCTGTGGCTGATTTGGTCATCAGAGTCTTTTCAAAGCTGCATTCAGACCAAACAGAACGCAGATGCAGAAAAGGCCTTTTATGAAGGTATTTCCCAATTCCTTGTTGCGGGAGGCGTCCTACGTGGGTGCACTGGGTATTTCCTTCACCAATCCGGCGAGGCGATAACCGCCCTTGCCACTATTGTAATTGCCCTCTTCACTTGGACTCTGTGGCGCGTGAGCCGCGATCAAGGTCGGTTGACTCAAATCTCTATCGATGACGCTAGAATTGCGAGCCAACGCGAATTGCGGGCCTATGTTTCTGCTGTGCCAGGAAAGGCTTTCATTAAAAATGGGGAGTTCTGTGCGATTTGTCGGGTGGAAAATTCGGGAAACACTCCCGCATTTGAAACTAGCTGCCTGTGGACCTTGAAAGTGGGGGAACCGCCCGGCACCAAAGGTATCAATTTCAGATTTTCCAACCCCCAAAACGATCCGATCCCAACATTTGTTCTTTACCCAGGCCGCCCACATAGCTCCGTGGAGACCGTCAAACTTTCGGACGATGACATTGCAAGTCTGAAAGCCGGGACCGTTGTCATCCGAGCTTTCGGAGTTGTTGAGTACAAGGATGCTTTTAGCGACCCGCAGTTTGCTACGTTCAATTGCTACCTGGACTGGACCGGGTATGAGATGTTTCTCACCACCTATCAGAACCAGAAGGGACCACTGTGGCCTCCCGTTGAGACCGCCTTCAAATTCGCCCAAGCGGGCAATACGGCTTCTTTCAACTGACGCCCTCGCCTGACCGGCCCAGATACAGCCAGCGGTAGAAAATAGGAAAATAGCCCCTATAAGGCTAAGTACCTGACACCAAAATGGGATTTTAGGTGTCAAGAGAGGCATAATCGCCTCTAACCATTTTGTGCTTGTTTTGTTCTCATAAGGGCGTACAGTCCTATTTATGACTGTAGTCCTTAACACCACTATCCGGCCGGAAGTCCTGCATGGCCGGGGCGCCGTTTCCAACGCCGTGGGGCGCTATGAGAAACAGACCCGCGTCCTGCTGGATGATGGTTGGGACGATGGCTGGCGGTCGGACGACGACGCCCCGCCCCCTCTTAAGACCGAGGTGATCCACGACGCCACCCGCAGCATCATCACCAGCAACAAGTCGCCGGACATCAGCTTTGACCAGTCGATCAATCCCTATCGCGGCTGTGAGCATGGCTGCATCTATTGCTTTGCCAGGCCCACCCACGCCTATTTGGGCATGTCGCCCGGTGTGGATTTCGAATCCCGCCTGTTCGCCAAGCCCAATGCCGCCGAACTGCTGGCCAAGGAGCTTTCCGCGCCCGGCTATGTGCCCAAGACCATCGCCATGGGCACCAACACCGATCCCTATCAGCCCTTGGAAAAGAAGCTGCGCATCACCCGCTCCATCCTGGAAGTGCTGCGCGACTTCCGCCATCCCGTCGGCATTGTCACCAAGTCGCCCTTGATCCTGCGCGACATCGACATCCTTTCCGACATGGCCAGCATGGGCCTGGCCAAGGCGGCGCTGTCGGTCACCACCTTGGACCGCAAGCTGGCGCGGGTGATGGAGCCGCGCGCCGGCACGCCCGCCCGCCGCTTGCAGGCGATCCAGGGTCTCAGCGATGCCGGGATTCCGGTGGGCGTGATGTTCGCCCCCGCCATTCCCGCCCTCAACGATCACGAAATGGAAGCGGTCTTGAGCGCCGCCGCCGATCATGGCGCGCGTTCCGCCGGTTATGTGCTGCTGCGCCTGCCGCTGGAGATCAAGGATCTGTTCCGCGAATGGCTGGAAGCCAATGTGCCGGGCCGCGCCCGGCATGTGATGGCGCTGGTGCGTTCCATGCGTGGCGGCAAGGATTATGACAGCGCCTGGAACAGCCGCATGAAGGGAACCGGCCCCTATGCCGAGATGATGGCGCGGCGGTTCCACATGGCTGTGAAGAAGCTGGGGCTTAATCAATCCACCGCCCCGCTCGCCGTCCACAAGTTCAAGCGCCCTGCCCGGCTTGGAGATCAGCTCGCTCTTTTCTAAAAGAGCGCATGCCGCATTACATCTACGAGTCCCGCCTGCTGAAGACCCTGGCCGGTCCCGTTTGCGGTGTGGACGAAGCCGGGCGCGGGCCTTTGGCCGGGCCGGTGGTGGCGGCGGCGGTGATCCTGGATCGCGGCCGCATTCCCAAGGGGCTCAACGACTCCAAGCAACTGGATGAGGACAGGCGCGAGGAACTTTTCCCCCGCATCCTGGACATGGCGATTGCCGTGGGCGTGGGCGAGGCCAGTGTCGGCGAGATTGACCTCGTCAACATCCGCCAGGCCACGCACCTGGCGATGGCGCGGGCGGTGCGGGCGCTGACGGTGGCGGCGGAATTCGCGCTGGTGGACGGCAATGATGCCCCGGCGCTGCCTTGCAAATGCGACACACTTGTCAAGGGCGACGGGCGCAGCCTTTCCATCGCAGCCGCCTCCATCATCGCCAAGGTAACCCGCGACCGGTTGATGGTGCGCCTGCATGAGGAACATCCGGGCTACAACTGGCGCAGCAACAAAGGTTACGGCACGCCGGATCATTATTCCGGCTTGCGGCTTCATGGCGTCACCATCCATCACCGCAGGAGTTTCGCGCCCATTCACAATATCCTGCACGGGTTTGATCCCAGGGACGAGCCTGCCGCTCCGTCGAGCGCCATGCCGGCGATCCAGCCCATGGATTGACTTGCCGCGATGCAGACACTGGCAGCGCTTTTTCCGTGACCGGCACAACGTGGCACTGTCACGCAAGTTCCATGGGCATGCGTCATCGTGGAATCCATTTTCCCGGTCACAAATTCGGCCAGATGGGCGTTAACGATCCAACCATGGCTTCCGGCAACTCACCCATCCGCTCGCGCAGCCGCTGTCCCCGTTGTGGCAGCGCACTTTATTATGTGGGGACCTTTCTCACTTTCTTCACCGGCGAAAGAAAGCGAGTGTGCCTGGCCAGCAACTGCAATTACCAGGAAGCGCGGCGGTTCAAATTCGTGGGACGCTATGAACCGTTCAAGGCCGGTCACACGACAGAAGACGGCCCTCGGGATCGAAACGCGTGACGGAATGGGCGCCGCAAAGCGTCACGTGACCTGACGTATCGGTGAGCGCCAGGCCGCCGTCATTATCCAGGGTGCAAGATTCGATGCGCCCATTGGGATAGAAACCCGCCACTCTGCCGCCGGCGCATTTCACCACCGAACTGGCGCGCTGCATGCGCGACAGCGGCACGCCCGGACCCAGCAGGCTGAAACTTTGGCCATAACCCTCGCCTGCCGGCGCCAAGGTGCAGACCGCGCGTTCGCCGCGCGGACCATTGTCGCAACGCGCGGCGCGAGTGGCTGGATCGGCATTGGCCGTGTCATTGCCGCCATCGCCGGCTTGCGCTTGCAGCAGAAAACCGCCAGCGGGATTGGGAGAAGGTTCGGGCGTGAAAGCCTGCCCCTTCAAGCAAGCCGAGCGCATCTTGAGGCAGCGGTCATAGGACAGTTTCCAGTTTTTTCCTTCCGCCGTGCCCAGGCAATTCTCCCAATTGGCCTGGCAGATGGCTTGCCGGTCGCCGGTTGGCTCGGCGGCGGCAAAAAGGCTTGAGCAGATGAGAACAAGAAAAACGGCGGCCGTCTGTCCTATTGGCCGTCCTATCGGTGCCGCCATGGTCCTTCTCCCCGGGGAAAAGATCGCGCTAGCTGATGCAGTGGGCGGGTGAAATCAGGGCTATGCCGAATGTGCCCCCGGAAACGGGCCGGGATGTGATCAGCGAAATTGCGCGCGCTTCCGACAGGTGGCAAGTCCCCTGGCGGGAGGGGCGGCTATCCAAGGACGATACCGGCGTGGCGCCGATCAACAGCGCCGCGATGACGGAGGCGGACAAGGACAACAGGCGCATGATCGGACAGGGAAGGATTTCGAGATGGGAACTTCCTCCAAATAGGTGAAGAGAGAGTTAGCGTCCGCCCGGTGCGCGGCGGGGCAACTATTTGTTTTATCTTTGGTTTTGTTTTTAAAAAGGCCGGCTAGAACAACAGCCAAACCGCCACGCCGACCGATATCCAGAACAGGGCGGAGGCGAACACCACGATCACGATCGCGCTGTCGATGCCATAAACTGTGGTTCTATTCTCGGAATACTCAGCCATGAATAGTCCTTCCACGGACGATAGTTCCCGAATTAACCATGTTTTCCGGGGGTTTCAAGCGCGAGTGATAGGTGCGGCGCAGCAAATGCACAGATTCCGGGTCTCTGGCGGCCCGCGCCGGCGCGGGGGCTCTGCCTGCCATAGCCGCGGTCAAACCCTCCACAACCACAATATCTGGTATGGGGGTGAATCCGGGGACTCAATTATAACACTTTGATTCCACAAGACTCTTGACCTGACGACTCCGCCGAATCAGGGTGATTCCTGTTGACAGATTTTGGGCGGGCCATGGGCGAGTTGAAGCTGGATCAGGTTATCGAGGGCGATTGCGTGGAACGCATGAAGGCCCTCCCCGAAGGCTTCGCCGACCTGATCTTCGCCGACCCGCCTTACAACATGCAGCTGCGCGGCGAATTGCGCCGCCCCGACCAGTCCAAGGTGGATGCGGTCGACGACCATTGGGATCAGTTCAGCTCATTCGAGGCGTATGACCGTTTCACCCGCGAATGGCTGGGCGCGGCGCGGCGCTGCCTGAAGGATAACGGCGCGCTGTGGGTGATCGGCTCCTATCACAATATTTTCCGGGTCGGCACCATCCTGCAGGACCTGGGCTTCTGGATCTTGAACGACGTGGTGTGGCGCAAGTCCAATCCCATGCCCAATTTCAAGGGCCGCCGCTTCACCAATGCGCATGAGACCCTGATCTGGGCGACCAAAAATCCCGAACAGAAATACACCTTCAACTATGAGGCGATGAAGGCCCTGAACGACGAGCTGCAGATGCGCTCGGACTGGACCTTGCCGATTTGCGCCGGCGGCGAGCGCCTCAAGGACGCCGATGGCCAGAAAGCGCATTCCACCCAA
This sequence comes from Rhizomicrobium sp., assembly GCA_035693565.1. GTDB lineage: Bacteria > Pseudomonadota > Alphaproteobacteria > Micropepsales > Micropepsaceae > Rhizomicrobium. The sequence goes on from DASSGF010000009.1 coordinate 155,055, forward strand.
AAGCCGGAAGCCTTGCTGCACCGGGTGATCGTGTCTTCGACCAAGCCGGGCGATGTGATCCTGGATCCGTTCTTCGGTTCGGGCACCACGGGCGCGGTGGCCAAGAGGCTGGGGCGGCATTTCATCGGCATCGAGCGGGAAAAAACCTATGCCGGCGTGGCGCGCGCCCGTATCGCCGAAATCATTCCTGCCGCCAGTGAAGTCCTGGAAGTCACCAAATCCAAACGCGCCGAGCCGCGCATTCCCTTCGGCTGGGTGGTGGAACGCGGCCTGCTGCCGGTGGGCACCGTCCTGCGCGGACCGCGCAAGCACCAGACGGCGAAGGTGCGGGCCGACGGCACTTTGGTTTGCGCCAATGCTAGCGGCTCCATCCACCAGATGGGCGCGCATGTGCAGGGGCTGGATGCCTGCAATGGCTGGACCTTCTGGCAGTTCGAACTCAACGGCACCCTGGTGCCGATCGATGTGCTGCGCCAGCAGCTAAGGGCGGGGCTTTCGTAAGACAAATAGTGGACCGCCTTCATCAAGGCCATGCTCCACCATCTTGCGCATCACCGTGGGCAGCGCGACCTGGCGCAGCTTTTCCACCGCAATCCAATCGCCCTTGAATTTGGGCCGCTTGGAAACCTCCGCGACATAGACTTCGGTTTCCAGTTCAAAATGGGTGAAGCCATGGCGCACAATGCCGGGCCGCTTGATCCACTTGGCCGGGAAAGGCGCCTGTTTCATCGCTTTGGCCGGTGAGGGAAAGTTTTCCGTCCATGGCCCCAGCGGCGGTTCCAGCATGGACGCCAACAGGCCCTTTTCAGGCCGCTTGACCAGCAGCACCGCGCCGCTTCTGTCGCGCGCCACAAAGGCGGCGCCGCGTTTCAAGGGCCGCGCGATTTTGGGCGCCTTGACCGGCAGGCTTTCCTGGATGCCGCGCCGCCGCGCCGTGCAATCTTCCGTCCACGGACAATTGCCGCAGGCCGGGCGCTTGGGGGTGCAAATCGCCGAGCCCAGATCCATCAAGCCTTGCGCGAAATCCCCCGCCCGCTGGGGCACCAGGGCGGAACACAGTTCGTGCAGTTGCGCCTTGGCCTTGGGCATCGGCGTTTGCACGGCATAGAAGCGCGCGATCACCCGCTCGGCATTGGCATCCATCGCCGCCTGTTTTTCGTCGTAAGCGATGGCGGCTATTGCCGCGGAGGTGTAGCCGCCCACGCCGGGCAGCGCCCGCAAGCCTTCGGCGGTGGCGGGAAACCGGCCGCCCATTTCCCGCGCCACTTGCTGCGCGGCGGCATGCAGATTGCGGGCGCGGGCGTAATAGCCAAGCCCGGCCCAGGCCGCCAGCACGTCGTCCTGCTTGGCGGCGGCCAGGGCTTGCACATCCGGCCAGCGCGCCAGGAACTTGCGGTAATAGCCCGCCACCGCCTGCACCGTGGTCTGCTGCAGCATGATTTCCGACAGCCAGACGCGATAGGGATCGGCGCGCTTTCCGCGCGGCGCGCGCCAGGGCAAGACCCGGCGGTGGATATCGTACCAGGCGAGCAATCTTTCGCTGAGGTTCGCTCCGGGGTCCGCTTTGGGCTTTTTGGTTTTCGGCGGCATAGTGGGACCATGACCCGGATATCCAAGGATGCTCAAGACGCGCCGCCGGCGCGGCACAACCGCCCCACAGCTATCGGCAGCGATGCCGGCCGCACAGGGGTGACGGCGTTCCTGCGCGCCGGGTTCAGCGATCCAAGCCTGGTGCTGCGCTGGAGCGAGATCGCCGGCCCGGAAGTCGCCCGCCTGGCCCAGCCGCTGAAACTTTCAGACGGCCCTGGCGGAGGCGTCCTCACCTTGCGCGCCGTGCCCGGCGCCGCCCTGTTCCTCTCCCATGAAAAGCGCGCCCTGTGCGAGCGCATCAATGCCTATCTGGGACGGCCCGCCGTCAGCCAGGTGAAATTCAGCCAGGGCGCGCTCTTGCCGCGCCCCGTTTTCACAAAAAGTGAAAGAAAGCCCGGTCCCCTGCCGCCCGCTGATCCCAGCCGCCGCTATCAGGGCCCGGAAGGCCTGGCCAGGGCGCTGCAGGCCCTGGCGCGTAGGCGGGAGCCGTAGCGCCCACTAAAAAGGCGCGTAGGCGGGAGCCGTAGCGCCCAACAAAAACGGCGCGAAGGCGGGGGCCGTAGCGCCGATCAGAATTGCCCGGCGCAAATAAGTCTGGCAGGAAAGCGCGGCAAAGGCGAAGGGGGTGTCAGGCGTGAGCCGGACCGCCCCAAAAAGGGGTGGCGATGGCGCGCAAAACTTGGATCATCCTGGGCGTGGCCGTCGTGCTGATCGCGGCCGCCGGCGCCTGGTATTTCCTGAGCGGCGACGGCGACATGCAGCCGGTGAGCACGGGCCAGGCATCCGGCGTGGTCTATGAGCCGCTTCCCACCGATCACACCTACGGCAATCCCAAGGCCAAGGTCACGGTGATCGAATATGCCTCGCCCACCTGCCCGGTCTGCGCCAACTTCATGATCAACTACTATCCCAAGTTCAAAAGCGACTATATCGATACCGGCAAGATCTTTTACGTCTACCGCACCTTCCTGCGCGGTCCCGACGACGCGGTGGCGGAGAAACTCGCCCGCTGCATGCCCAAGGACAAATACCTCACCTTTAACGACATGCTGTTCCACAACCAGTCGCGCTGGGATTATGAATTCGGCATCCCCTCGCCCGAAGGCGTGCACGCCGCGCTGGTGCAACTTGCCGGGGAAGCGGGAATGAGCGCCGCCGACGCCGACCGCTGCATCGCCTCCGCCGCCGACGAAGCCGCCATCAGCAAGGTGGGCGAGGACGGGGTCGCCAAATATGCCATCAACGGCACGCCCACCTTTGTGGTCAATGGCGAGGCGGAAGCCTTGTGGACGGACCTCGCTGCGCGCATCGACCGGGCGCTTGCGAAATAATACTGCATTTTCAATAACTTAATAGAATAGACCGCAGACGGAATCTCTGCCAAAACAGGGGTGCAGCCTGGGTGGAGATTCTCGTGTCGCGCAAAACGCTTCTGATCGTGCTTGGCGTGGTCGTTCTGATCGCGGCGGCGGGAATCGGTTATTATTTCCTCGGCGACTCTGGTGGAGCGACGGCCGGAAGTGGACAGGGCTATGAAATCGTGCCCACCGACAAGACCTTGGGCAACCCCAAGGCCAAGGTGGTTCTGATTGAATATGCCGCGCCCAGCTGTCCGATCTGCGCCATGTTCAACGCCCAGAACTTTCCCCTGCTCAAGACCCAATACATCGATACCGGCAAGATTTTCTACGTGTTCCGCATGTTCCCGTTGCGCGCCGACGATGGCTATGCCGAGAAAATCGCCCGCTGCCTGCCTGAGGATAAGTACTTCTCCTTCATTGACCTCCTGTTCAAGAATCAAAGCAAATGGGACGTCGAATACAGCCAGGAGAATCCCGCCCTTGCCTCGCCGCAGGGGGTTCATGACGGGCTGGTCCTTTTGGGGCGCATCGCGGGGATGAGCCGGGAACAGGTCGATCAATGCATGGAGGACAAGACGCAGGACGCGCGGATCAACAAGGTGGCGACGGAGGCGGAGTCCCGCTACAGCATCACAGGCACGCCCACTTTCATCCTCAACGGCACCAGCATCGGATCGGGCAACATTCCCTTCGCCAACATTGCGAAGCTGCTGGACGCGGAGCTCGCCAAACAGCACTAGACCCAAACAGCACCAGACCAAGGACATAACAGTTGAAGTTCACACGTCTCAGGCTTTCCGGTTTCAAATCCTTCGTCGAACCGACGGAGCTGTTCGTCGAGCCCGGCCTCACCGCCGTGATCGGCCCCAATGGCTGCGGCAAATCCAACCTGTTCGACGCCATGCGCTGGGTGATGGGAGAGACGCGCCCCTCCTCCATTCGCGGCAGCGAGATGGACGATGTGATCTTCTCCGGCTCGTCGGGGCGTCCGGCCCGCAACGTGGCCGAAGTCACCCTGTTGATCGACAATAGCGACCGCACCGCGGGCGCGCCCTACAATGATTTCGAGACCATCGAAGTCTCCCGCCGTATCGAGCGCGATGCCGGCAGCGTCTATCGCATCAATGGCCGCGACGTGCGCCAGCGCGATGTGCAGATCTTCTTCGCCGACGCCTCGTCGGGGGCTGGGTCCACCGCCTTTGTCCGCCAGGGCCAGATCGGGCTGCTGATCTCGCAAAAGCCCTTGGCGCGCCGCGCCATCCTGGAGGAAGCCGCCGGCATTGGCGGATTGCACCAGCGCCGCCATGAAGCGGAATTGCGGCTGCGCGCCGCCGAAACCAACCTGTCGCGGCTGGAAGACGTGATCCGCGAGGTGGAAGGCCAGCTCGCCAATCTCAAGCGCCAGGCACGCCAGGCCTCGCGTTACCGCAATCTTTCCGGCCATATCCGCAAGGCCGAAGCCCTGGCGCATTATCTGCGCTGGACCGCGGCGGAAGCACGTTCCGCTGTCGCCGCCGAGGAACTCGCCGCCGCCGCCGCCCAGGTCGCCAGCGCCACCGATGCGGCGGCGCGCGCCTCCACGGTGCAAAGCGATGCGGCCTCCGCCCTGCCCCCGCTGCGCCAGGCTGAAGCTGAGCGCGGAGCAGCCCATCACCGCCTGATCGCCCAGCGCGAGCAGCTGGATGCGGAAGAACAGCGCGCCCGCGAAGCCGCCCAGCGCGTGCGGCAATTGATGGCGCAAGCCGAGACCGACACCGAGCGCGAGCAGTTGCTGGAACATGACGCCGACAGCGCCCTGGCCGATCTGGACCGGGAAGCCGGCGGCCTGCACGCCGCCGCCGAAAGCGCCGATGCCGATCTGGCCGCCACCGAGCAACTCGCCGCGGAAATGACCGAGACGCTGGCGGAGACCGAAAGGCTGCTGGAACGGCTGACGGCTGAACTGGCGGACTGGAATGCGCGCAAGACCAGCCTGGAACGCGGCCAAAATCTTGCCGTCGCCTTGCTGGAAAGCAGCAAGAGCCAGTTGGCGGACGCCCAGGCGCGCTTGAACACCGCCCTGGAAAGCGCCAAGGACGCGCCCGACGTTCATGGCGCGGACAGCGAAACCGAACGCGCTCGCGACGCCTCCGACGCGGCGCATGTCACCGCCGACCAGGCCCGCATCCGCTTCCAGGACGCTGAGACCGCCGAGGCATCCGCGCGCGGACCGCTGGAAGATGCCGAACACGAAGTGCAACGCCTGTCGGCCGAAGTGCGCGCGCTCAGCGACCTGCTGCATCCCGAGGGCGAAGGCCTGTTCCCGCCTTTGGTGGACGCGGTCAAGGTGCAGTCCGGCTATGAAGCCGCCCTGGCGGCTGCGCTGGGTGACGACTTGCAGGCGCCGCTGGATGATTCCTCGCCGCATCACTGGCGCGACTTGGGGGCATTTGATTTTGATCCGGTGCTGCCCAATGGCGCCGCGCCGCTCAGCAACTTCGTCAAGGCGCCCGCCGCTCTGGCGCGCCGTCTGGCGATGACCGGCCTGGTATTCCCCGACCAGGGCGCGGCCCTGCAGGCGCAACTCAAGCCCGGCCAGCGTTTGGTTTCGGCCCGGGGCGATGTCTGGCGCTGGGACGGCTTTGTCGCCAGCGCCGACGCGCCTTCGCTTGCCGCCCAGCGTCTGGCCCAGCGCAACAAGCTCACCGCTCTGGAAGGGGAAGTGGAAAAAGCCCGCGACCTGCGCGCCGCCAAGTTCGCCGACTATTCCGCCGCCAAGGAAGCCCGCGAAACGGCCCGGGAAGAATTGCGCACGGCAGAAGCACAGGAACGCGCCGCCGAGCAGACCTTGATCGGCAGCCAGGACAAGGCCACCCGCACCGCCCGCGCCGCTGCCGAACGGGTGTCGCAACTGGCGTCGCTGGAAGCGGAAATCCGCCGCCTGACCCAGTCGGTCGAAGCGGCCGAAGAATCCCGCGCCTCCGCCGCGTCCGGTTTGGAAGAACTGGGTGACGGCGTTGTGCTCAACCAGAATGTCGCTGATGTGCGCGGCAAAACCGCCGAAGCCCGCACTCAGGCCGGCGAAGCGCGCGGCGCGCTGGAAGTGAAGCGCCGCGAAGGCGAGGCCCGCCGCACGCGGCTGGCCGCGATCGGCGATGACCAGGCGCGCTGGAACACGCGCAAGACCGACGCGCAAAGCCATGTCGCCGAACTGATCCGCCGCCGCGAGGAACTGAGCGGCGAATTGGCGAAGGCCGAACAGGTGCCCGAACAGATCGCGCAGAAGCGCAGCGCCCTCTTGGACGCCATCGCGCTGGCCGAGACGGCGCGCAACCAGGCCTCCGACACCCGCCAGGAAGCGGAGAATGTGCTGAGCGAGGCCGACCGCCATGCCAAGACGGCCGACGCCACGCTCTCGGCGGCGCGCGAAGAACGCGCCCGCGCCCAGGCCTTGTCGGAAGCCGCCAGCCAGCGGATCGAGGAATTGAAGACCCGCATTCACGACGAGTTGGAATGCGCACCCTCCGAACTGGCCGAACGCGCCGAGATCAAGGACGGCGAGGAATTGCCGCCGCTGGAACAGGCGGAAAAACGCGTCGAGCGGCTGAAGCAGGAACGCGAACAGCTGGGCGGCGTCAATCTGCGCGCCGAGGAAGAGGCCGCCGAACAGGAAACCCGTATGGCCACCCTGGTGGCCGACCGGGACGATCTGGTGGGCGCCATCGACCGGCTGCGGCGCGGCATCCAAAGCCTCAATCGCGAAGGCCGCGAGCGGCTGCTGGCCTCGTTCGAAAAGGTGAATGAGAATTTCAAACAGCTTTTCACCAAGCTGTTCGAAGGCGGCGAAGCCAAGCTTACCTTCACCGAATCCGAGGACCCGCTGGAAGCGGGGCTGGAAATCTTCGCCCGTCCGCCCGGCAAGCGGCTGCAATCGCTCGCCCTGCTGTCAGGCGGCGAGCAAGCCTTGACCGCCATGGCGCTGATCTTCGCGGTGTTCCTGGTCAACCCCGCCCCGGTCTGCGTGCTGGACGAAGTGGACGCGCCGCTGGACGACGCCAATGTCGAGCGTTTCTGCAACATGCTGAACCAGATGACCGAGATGTCGGGCACCCGCTTCCTGGTCATCACCCACCATGCCTTGACCATGAGCCGGATGGACCGGCTGTTCGGCGTCACCATGGCGGAGCGCGGCGTGTCGCAGCTGGTGTCGGTCAGCTTGGCTGAAGCGGAAAAAATCGCAGCCGAATAGTTGTTGGCGGGACAGATTCGGCGCAACCCATCGCGCCGTTTGCCCGAATCCGCGCGACATAATGCGCGGCGGCCATTTTCGCCAACAAAATCAAGCCGTTGCAGCCACCTGTCTTTCTTGACACCCAAAATAGCCGAACCTATGGTCCGCCCGCCTTCGAACCAAGCCGCGAAGGCCGGTTTCAGTTGGTTTTTCGGACATTTGGGAGACGGTTTTGACGGCTCCAGACCCCGACAGGCTGACAGATCTGGGCAAGCGGCTGGACGAAGCCCAACAGCGGCAAGCGGCAGGAGCGAAACGCCCGCCGCCGTCGCAAGCGGGAATCGCGGGCCGTTTCGCGACCGAACTGGTGGCGGCGCTGGTCGTGGGAGGCGGACTGGGATGGTGCATCGACTGGCTGTGCGGCCATTTCGGTTTTCACACCCGCCCGGTCTTCCTGATTGTGTTTTTTGTGCTGGGCGCAGCCGCGGGTATCCGCAATGTGATGCGCGCGGCGGCCGAGATTAACGCCGAGATCGCGGCCAAGTCCGCGTCGAAGCCCGAGGAGAAATAGTCCGTGGCCATGAACCCGATGGAGCAGTTCGCCATCAAGCCGCTCATCGCCGAGCCGGTGCTGCACATCGCCGGTCATCCGATCTATTTCACCAACCAGGCGCTGCTGATGATCATCGTGGCGGTGGTTTCATCGCTGTTTCTCAGCCTGGCGGTGAAGCCCAACCGGCTGGTGCCCAACCGCACCCAGTCCATGGCGGAACTGTCCTACGAGTTCGTCGCCAACATGATCCATTCGGCGACCGGCGAAGACGGGCTGAAATTCTTCCCCTTTGTCTTCACCCTTTTCATCTTCGTCCTGTGCAGCAACTTCTTCGGCATGGTGCCGGGCAGCTTCACCGTCACCAGCCAGATCGCCGTCACCCTGGCCCTGGCCTGCCTGGTGATCGGGCTGGTGATTGTCACCGGCTTCATGAAGCACGGCATCGGTTTCCTGAAACTGTTCGTGCCGCATGCGCCCTGGTATCTGTTGGTCCTGCTGATCCCGATCGAAGTGATTTCCTTCCTCACCCGCCCGATCAGCCTCTCGGTTCGTTTGTTCGCCAACATGCTGGCGGGCCATACCATGCTGGCGGTGTTCGCCGGCTTCGTCGTCTCGCTGGGCGCGGCGGGCGGAATTTACATGGGCGTGGCGCTGGCCCCCCTGCTCCTGATCGTCGCGATCATGCTGCTGGAACTGCTGGTCGCCTTCCTGCAGGCCTATGTCTTCGCCATCCTCACCTGCATCTACCTCAACGAAGCACTTCATCTCCACGACCATCACTAATCACTGAAAACCAGAAGGGAACTACAATGGAAGTTGCAGCTGCAAAAATGATCGGCGCGGGCATTGCCTGTATCGCCCTGGTCGGCGCCGGTATCGGCATCGGCAATGTGTTCGGCTCCTATCTGTCGGGCGCGCTGCGCAATCCGGGCGCCGCCGCCAGCCAGACCACCAACCTGCTCTTGGGTTTCGCGCTGTGCGAAGCCACCGGCCTGTTCGGCCTGGTGATCGCGCTGATCATCCTGTTCACCTAAGATGGCCGGCGAAACCGCCCACACCGCGACGACGGAAGCGCCCAAGAAGGAAGGGGGCTTTCCGCCGTTCGACACCACCACCTTCCCCAGCCAGTTTTTCTGGCTGGTGGTGAGCTTCGCGTTTCTGTTCACGGTGCTGTGGCGGGTGGCGGGCCCCAAGATCAACGGCGCCATCACCAACCGCCGCGGCGTTATCAACGGCGCCATCGCGCAAGCCGGCCAGGCGCGCGCCGATGCCGAAGCCGCCCAGGCGGCCTATGAGAATGCCTTGGCCGCGGCGCGGGCCCGCGCCAATGCCCTGGCGGAGGACACCCGCAACAGGCTCAATGCGGAGATCGCCAAGGCCAAGGCGGAAGCCGATGCACGCGCGCATGACGCCATGGCGGCGGCGGATGCCCGCATCGCCCAGAGCCGCGAGGCGGCCAAGACGGCGGTGACGGCGGCGGCGCGGGATGCCGCCATCGCCATTGTCGAGCGGCTGACCGGCGACAAGGTCTCGCCCGAAGAAGCCGCCAAAGCATTGGGAAGCTGAGATGGAATTGCTGCACGAACCGGAATTCTGGGTTGCCGTCGGCTTCGTCCTGGTAATCGCGCTTCTGTTGTGGAAGGGCGTGCCGGCCATGATAGGCAAGATGCTGGACCAGCGCGCCCAGGTGATCGCCGCCGAACTGGAAGAGGCCAAGCGGCTGCGCGCCGAAGCCGCCGCCTTGCTGGCCGACTATCAGCAGCGCGCCAAGGGCGCGGAAGCCGAAGCGCAAAGCATTATCTCCGCCGCCACGGCGGAAGCCGCCGCGTTCCAGAAGGAATCCCGCGCAGCGCTGGAAGCCCAGATCGCGCGTCGCGCCGCGGCCGCCCAGGACAAGATCGCCCAGGCCGAGGCCCAGGCGTTGAACGAGATTCGCAGCCTGGCCGCCGATACCGCGGTGAATGCCGCCAGCAAGCTGATCGCCGAGCGCCTGGATGACGCGCGCTCCAAAGGCCTGATCGCAGACAGCATCAAGGGTCTGGGCGAAAAGCTCAATTAGAGAATCGCAAATCGTTCCGATTGGCCGTCACGGTTCCGGGAGGAACCTTCCGGAACGAAGACACTGCTTTGCTCATTGAATCCGGGCAAGATTCAAGAGAGTGGAGCAGGCCATGACCAGGACCAGAATCGCCCTGTTGGGCGCCGCTGCGGCGGCATTGTTGTGTGCCGGCGGCGCGGCACGAGCGCAATATTATGCTCCCGACCGCTATGACCGCGTCTATGATAATGGCGTAGAAACCGTGATCGTCCGCCCCGATTATGATGAGGTCCAGAAACGGCAGCTGTTCGGGCACATCAATGGCGAAGTGAATCCGACAGAATTCTCGATTTCGCGTCCGGTGAGTTTTTCCGACCTGGATCTGACACGCGATGCCGACTATCTGGAACTGCGCGACCGGGTGCGCGCCACGGCGCGCGATCTCTGCTTCCAATTGGACGCGGAGGTTCCGGAGTTGCGCGGAGATCGCAGCGCCGACCGTGAATGCGTTCGCACCGCCACCCGCAACGCCATGCGCGAGGTGCTGGAACGGGAACGCTATGGGTGAGGAACGGTTTGCCGAAGGCAAACGAAACGGTCCTGTGGACCGTTTCGAGTGACGAACGCCGCAGCGGCGCGCATTCAAGCGCGCCGCGAGGCCGGGACGCCGCAAGCTTAACCGTTTGACGAGGTTATCCCCGTCCCGTCAGTGATGCGCGCCGGCCGTCGCGGCGGCTGGATTCAGGGGTGAAGCGTTGGAGGTCGCGACCGCAACCGGCTTTGGCGCCGGCTTGGCTTCCGTCTTGCCCAGTTCCGGCTTGAGGTTGCCGTTGATATAGGCGCCCGCTTCGACCTTGATCTCCTGGTGCCAGACATCGCCGGTCATCCGCGCGGTGCCGGTGAGGATGACTTTCTTGGATTCGATCTTGCCATCGATGGTTCCGGCAAGTTCGACCTCATCGGCATAGACCGTGCCCTTGACCTTGGCATTCTGGCCGATCTTTACGCCCACGCCGCGCACATCGCCCTCGATCTGGCCGTCGATCTGGATGTCCTCGGTGCTTTCGAGTTCGCCGGTGATCTTGAGCGACTTGCTGATGACCGATGCCATGGATGCTCCTGTTTTGGTTGTGGTTGAGGATGGAGGGGTTGCCGCGGCTGGACGCGGCGTCTCGGCCGGCTTGGCGGCCAGTTCCGGTTTGTGCTGTGGCGCCGGGGCCGCTTGCGGCTTCGTGGCCTGTGACTGTTGGCTGTCGCCGGACTTGTCGCGATTGAATATCATGCACGGTTCTCCGGAAGTTGATCGAGAGTGTCAAAGTAACTGACGGGCCGCCAGGGTGTACGGCCGTTCATGCGCGCGCCGCGCGCGACGCTGATGGTGGTATGGAACAGGCGGCCCTCGACCTCGGCGCTGGCCTCTATCGTGACATTGGGCGCGAAAACCCGGCCATTCAGCCGTCCCGCGATCACCACCTCGCGCGCGACAATGTCGCCTTCGACAAGGCCGCCGGCGGCAATCACCAGCTTGAGCGCCGCGATCCGGCCTCTTATCAGGCCGGAAACCACCAGCTCGCCATCAATCTCCAGCACACCGGAGATCCCGACACCGGGACCGATGAAAGAGGGAGGCGCCTCAATTTCCCCGTGCACGGGACCGGGGTCCGGGCGCTGGACCTCCAATCGCCGGGTCAAAGTCAGCATGAACAGCCCTGTTCAAGCCCCCCATCCCCAATCGGCGCGATCATGACAGAAAGAAAAGGCGGAGCAAGCGTTTATTGCCGCGCCGGGAACTTTAAAGCAGGGGCGTCAACAGTTGCGTTTCTTTTTCCTGGCGCCCTTCCGGCATTCGCGATCACTTCCCTAAAGACGGATTGAGCTTGATGGCTGCGGCGATATCGGCCTCGCCCTCTTTCTTCTGGCCGAGCTTGTTCTTCGCCCCGCCCCGATAAAACAGCGCCCAGGATGAGTCCGGCTTTTGCGCAATGACCCTGTCGTAGTCAGCGATCGCCTGTTTGTAGTTTTTCGCTGCGAAATTGACGCCCCCGCGGTTACTCAGGGTATCAATGTCATCGGGTTTCAACGCCAGCGCCTTGTCGAAATCGGCCAGAGCGCCAGGATATTGGCGCAGATATGCCTTCGCTGTACCGCGTACCTGGTAAGAAATGGCCGCGTCCGGTTTCAAGGCAATCGACTTGTCGAGATCCGCGATCGCCAACTCTGGTCGGCTCTCGGCCTGCGCCAAGCCGTGAAAGTAAAAGGCACTAGCGGCGGCTGGTCCATTTGGGTCCAGCGCGATCACCTTTTCAAAGTCGGCGAGAGAAGCTGCTTGTTGTCCCGACACACGATAGGCTTCGGCCCGGCCGCCATAGAACCGGGCATCGTCCGGCTTCAATGCAATGGCGCGGCTGAAATCGGCAATCGCCAGATCATGCTGCCCTAATGCTTCGTGAGCGAACCCGCGCGAACTATAGGTAGCTGGCAGGTCTTTTTTCAGCTTAATAGCTTGATCGAAATTCTCGATGGCTTGGACATATTGTCCAAGCTTGGCATAGGCATCGCCGCGAGCGTCATAGGAGTAAAAATCGTCAGGCTTCAGCGCAATTGCTTTATCGAAATCAGCGATCGCGAGTTCGTAGCGGCCCGCGTTTAAATGAGAAAAGCCGTTGTTAAAAAAAGGCAACGCGGCGTTCGCGACAGCATCACCGCCATCCCGGTCCCGTTTTGCGAAGGCGATCGAGACATTGTAACTGTCGGAGATCTCTTTAAGCGCTGCGGCAGACTGGGTACGAACTATTCCGCTGCACAAAGGTTGATCGATCTTGCTGCTAAAATCGCGGTGGACGCTCAAGGTATCGCCCACCAGAGACCACTGTGCGGTAAACAGGATATTGGGCGTCTCGACGCGCACATTGTTGGGCAGTCCCAGAAACTGGTGCCCAGGCGGAGCTTTCAAGGACAAATCTTCGCTCTGGCTGGCGCTGAAACACGCGGTCGGCTCCCCCGGCTTCATGTTTCCCGGATCAAACGGCCCCATCACATTGTCGCCGGTCAACGCGAACAGCCGCAGACCGCCGGGCATGGAAAATCTGCTCTTGCCGGCCAGATTGTCCTCCCACCCTAAGGTCTTGAACGTCGAAGAAATCGTGTATTCCGGCGTAAAGCTCTTGGGGGATTCCTGGATGAAGCTGCCGCTGGGTTGCGTATAGCCCAACGATTCCAGCACACGGGTCGCCGCGGTCGGCCCCACCGCCTGAATTCCCAGGCCGACCTGCCGCAGCGTAATGGCGTATGGACCGCTGGCGGTGGTCGTCGTCGTACCGGAAAGCGTTCCATCCTTGTCCAGGATCGAAACTGTCTTGACGGTGACCTTGGCCACGCCGGGCTGCAGCAGAGGCATTTTGCCAAGACCCGGCGATGCTGCGGAAGCCACGACCATAGACTTGCCATATTCCTGCATCGGCAGGATTCCGAACGGCGCCACCGCAATGCTGCTGTCGAGATAGAGATTGAACTGCGGCACAAAGGTGATGACATGATCGAGGATCGTGAAAGTCGGAACGCTCGTCATCGCATAGAGGCCACTGCCATTAACCAGGATGCTCTCCGCCTCGATTCCCTTTGCTTTCAACAAGGTCTGCAAAAGAATGTCGTGATCTTTGCAATCCCCATAACCGTTGGCGATGATGGCATCCACGTCGTGGGGAACAAACGAGCCGGTGCCCAATTCGATCGCGACATAGCGGATATGGCTGATGACCCATTCATACAGCTTCTGCGCCTGGGCTTTCTGATCGCTCGTCCCGGCGGTGACTTCATCGGCTAGGGCGCGAATTTTCGGCGTCACCACCCGCCTCGGTTCAGTCAGCGCGGCATAGGCGCGGCCCAATTGGGCATAATCCTTGAAACTGGAAGCAAAGAAGCGGGGCGTGTGATCCAGCGGGGACAGTGTGACGGGCTCTTCCGCGATGGGCTTGGGCGCGGAATAATGCCAGCTGTAGGTCACATTGGCGCCATCATCCCGCTGCCTGAAATCCACGTCATGACTTTCGACATAGAGAGGAAATGTCTTCGGTGCGGTGACGGTTTCGCGCACGTCCTCATAGGCCCCGGTCCGGGGAAACACGTCTCCGTAGAAAAACTGATTTTCGAAATTGGGGCGCTTGGTTTTTATTTGGACGGTGTAGACGGCGATATCGCCGGCCGTGAATTGTGGAAAGACGATCAGTTTGGCGCGCAGACTAGTGACCATCGAAGGGTCCAGTCCGGGAGGCGGCTGATCATAGATGGCCGTGCCATCGACCGGCAGGGTTTTGCCGTCCGCCTTGAGGGTGTGAGCGTCGATGACCGATATCTCTTGCGCGGCGGAATCATAGGAAATGCTGGTCTGGCTAAGGCGCAGCGCTCCGGCGTCATTTCCGGCCAGCACCTCGGTATGTATGGTCTGCGTATTGCTGCCATCGGCGGCAACCTGAAAGTCGGTCGTCAGCAACCGGACGGTCACGGAGGGAGCGTTTTTTTGCCCTTCCTGAGCGGCCACTCCCAGCCCTACGCAAAATACCAACGGGATACTTATCCCGAGCGCGCGGCGAATTTTCATGGTCCCAGCCCGACTGGCGGCCCGTTCGAGCCGCGTTCCCGGCGCCAGTCTATCGGGGATTCGGCTGCAAAAAAGTCCCTTTTTTATGGGGCCCGCCGTTTACCAACGCGGCTCAAGCTTTTCGCACTGACTATTTCTCAGGATACACCACGCGCAGATGCAGCTCCTTGAGCTGCTTGGGATTGGCGGGACTGGGCGCGTTCATCAGCAGGTCCTGCGCCTGCTGGGTCATGGGGAACATGGTGACCTCGCGCAGATTCTCTTCGCCCGCCAGCAGCATCACAATGCGGTCGATGCCGGGCGCGGTGCCGCCATGGGGCGGAGCGCCATAGCGGAAGGCATTCAGCATGCCCTTGAACTTTTCTTCAGTTTCCTCGCGCGCATAGCCGGCGATCTCGAAGGCTTTCAGCATCACGTCGGGATCGTGATTGCGGATGGCGCCTGACGAAAGTTCATAGCCGTTGCAGACGATGTCGTACTGATAGGCCTTGAGCCCCAGGATGGTTTCGTTGTCGTTTTTATCCAGGGCGAGGAATTTTTCGCGATCCATCTGCGGCATGGAAAAGGGATTGTGGGAGAAGTCGATCTTCTTCTCGTCCTCGTTCCACTCATACATGGGAAAATCCACGATCCAGCAGAACTTGTATTCCGTATCGGGGATCAGGTTCAGCTCGCGCCCGATCCGGGTGCGCGCCATGCCCGCCAGGTTGGCGGCGCGGTCGGCCTTGGCATCGGCTGAGAAGAACAGCGCATCACCCGCCTTGACCTTGGCCACCTTGGCCATGTCGGCCAGCTCCGCGGTGGGAATGAATTTGGCGATGGGGCCTTTGCCCACCAGTGCGCCGCTCTCCGCTTCGAACTGGATATAGCCCAGGCCCGCGGCGCCTTCGCCGCGCGCCCATTCATTCAGCTTGTCGAAGAAGCTGCGCGGCTGCGATGCGGCGCCGGGCGCGGGGATCGCCCGCACCGTCTTGTTCTTGAAGGCCTTGAACTCGACGGCGGCGCGGCCAAAAATCTCCGACACGTCCACAATCTCAATCGGATTGCGCAGGTCCGGCTTGTCGGTGCCGTATTTCAGCATCGCCTCGGCAAAGGGAATACGGGGGAACTGATCGGGCGGCGTCACCTTCTTGCCGTTGGCAAATTCCTCGAACACCCCCGCCAGCACCGGCGCGACGGCGGCGAAGACGTCATCCTGGGTGACGAAGCTCATTTCCAGATCGAGTTGGTAGAACTCGCCCGGCGAACGGTCGGCGCGGCCGTCCTCGTCGCGGAAACAGGGCGCGATCTGGAAATAGCGGTCAAAGCCCGACACCATGATCAACTGCTTGAACTGCTGGGGGGCCTGCGGCAGGGCATAGAACTGGCCGGGATAGCGGCGCGACGGCACCAGGAAGTCGCGCGCCCCTTCCGGCGACGACGCCGTCAGAATGGGCGTCTGGAATTCGGTAAAGCCCTGTTCAATCATCCTCCTGCGGATCGAAGTGATGATGTTGGCCCGCAGCATGATGTTCTTGTGCAGCCGCTCGCGGCGCAGGTCGAGAAAGCGGTAGGTCAGCCGGGTCTCTTCCGGATAGTCATGATCGCCGAACACCGGCATGGGCAATTCCTGGGCCCTCCCCTGGATCGCGCAACTCTCGATGCGCAATTCCACCTCGCCGGTGGGCAAGTCGGGATTCACCGTCTCCGGGGTTCGCGCCACCATTTTCCCGGTCAAGGTCAGGACCCATTCCGAGCGCGCCGAATCCACCAGGGTAAAGGCCGCCGCATCCGGCTCGATCACGCATTGGGTGATGCCGTAATGGTCGCGCAGGTCGATGAAGATCAGCCCGCCATGATCGCGGCGGCGGTTGACCCAACCCGACAGCCGCACCGTCTGGCCGACATCGGATTTGCGAAGCTGGCCGCAGGTATGGGTGCGATAGGCGTGCATGGGATTTTCGCTCAAATCTGTCAGGAAAGGCGGGGTTTTGGCGGTTTATGGGGGGTTGGTCAAGGGCGGCTGCCGGACCCTGGCCCCGTGCTGATTTGGCGGGTTTTGCCTGTCAACAAGCCCGGTTAGGGTGCCTTTCTTCCGGGGATTCGTCATGAAATTCGCGCCTCTGTTCTGCCTTGCGTTGCTCTCCGCCCCGGCCCTGGCTCAACCCGCACCCCGCAACATCGTCATCTTCGTGGCTGACGGGTTGCGCTATGGCAGCGTGGAGCCGGGCAACATGCCCAACATGGCCAAGCTCAAGACCCAAGGCGTGGATTTCACCAACAGCCATTCGCTGTTTCCCACCATCACCACCGTCAATGCGTCGGCCATCGCCACCGGCCATTATATCGGCGACACCGGCGATTTCGGCAACACGCTCTATGCCGCCGCGCCCATGCTCAGCGGCAATGGCTCGCCGATCGCGGGGCTGGAAAACAATCAAGTGCTGGCCGAGATGAACCAGAAATTCGGCGGCAATTATTTGAACGAAGAGAGTTTGATCGCCCGCGCCCGCGCCCAGGGCTTTTCCACCGCTGTGATCGGCAAGCTGGGGCCCGCCCGCATCCAGGATTCCACCGCCGCGCCCGATGGCAGCCAGACCCTGATCCTGGACGACACCAGCGGCCATGAGGACGGCTTCGGCCTGCCCGCCTGGTTCACGCGCGACATGAAGACTGCGTTTGTCACCGGCGCCGCGCCGGCCTCCCAGGTGCCCAACATCCCGCAGCAAGTGTGGCTGATGAAGGCCACCACCCGCATCGTGCTGCCGCATTTTGCGGCGGCCGGAAAACCGTTCGCGCTGCTGTTCTGGTCGCGCGATCCCGACATGAGCCAGCACAACACCAAGGACAGCGTGGGCGAAACCCAGCCCGGCATCAACGGGCCCAGCGGGCTGGCGGGCGCCCGCGACGCCGACACCATGCTGGGCGAGCTGCTGGCGGCGCTCAAGCAACGGGGGCTGGACAAGAACACCGATATTTTCGTCACCGCCGATCATGGCTTTCTCAGCATCAGCCATGCCAGCGCCACCAGCCCGTCGGCGAAATTCGGCGCGCCTTCCACCGAAACAGCCTCCGGTTTCCTGGCGGTGGATCTGGCGAGCGCGCTTGACATGAAACTGTTCGATCCGGCGCGCGGCTTTGCCAGTGTGGATTTTGGCGGCGGCGCCAAGCTGGGCGGCGGCTCTGGCCTGCTGGGCGATCCCAAGGACCCCGAAGTGGTGGTGGCGGCCAATGGTGGCGCCGACCTGATCTATCTGCCCAAGGCGAACGCGCCAAAGCTGGCGGGCTCGATCGTCAAATTCCTCGCCACCCAGGACTATGTGGGCGCCATCTTCGTCAATGACCGGCTGGGCAAGTTTCCCGGCGCGCTTGCGATGAGCGACATCAACCTGATGGGATCGGCCGCAACGCCGGCGCCTTCGATCTATGTCAGTTTCCGCAGCTTTGCCGGGGACTGTGAAAACAAGCTGCAATGCGCGGTAGGCGTCCACGACACCCCTCTGGCGACCGGCCAGGGCAGCCATGGCTCGCTGTCCCGCGCCGAGACCCGCAATTTCATGGCCGCCATCGGCCCCGACTTCAAGGCGGGCTATGCCGACCCGGCGCCCGTATCCAATGCCGATATCGCCCCCACCCTGGCGCAGGCGTCGGGCATCACCCTCCCCGCCAAAGGCAAGCTCAAGGGGCGGGTCATCCGCGAAGCGCTGACGGGCGGCAGCGAAGTCAGGACGGAGCGGCGGACCATCCAGTCCGCGCCGGCGACAAATGGCGCCCGGACCATCCTGAATTTCCAGCAAGTGGGCGAGCAGCGCTATTTCGACGCCGCCGGCTTTGCCGGCCGGGCGGTTGGGCTGGTTCCGCCCTGACTGTCACAAAGCCACCCAAAAGCCGCGAATCCCGTTATCACCCTGTAATGCGCATTGTTGACACCAACCAGGAGCTGGAAGCCTTTGTCGCCGAACTGGCGAGCGCCCCCTATCTGGCGCTGGACACCGAATTCCTGCGCGACCAGACCTACTATCCCAAGCTCTGCCTGCTGCAGGTGGCGGCGCCGGGCGTGGCCGGCATCATCGATCCCCTGGCCCATGGGGTGGACCTGGCGCCCTTTTATGACCTGATCCGCCGCGGCGACATTGTGAAAGTGCTGCACGCGTCGCGCCAGGACATTGAAATCTTTTTCCTGCAAGGCGGGGTTTTGCCCGAGCCCCTGTTCGACACCCAGATCGCCGCCATGGTTTGCGGCTTTGGCGATGCGGCGTCCTATGAGACCCTGGCGCGCAAGATCGCCCATGTGGAAATCGACAAATCGGCCCGCTTCACGGATTGGAGCCACCGGCCCCTGAGCAAGCGGCAGCTGGAATATGCCCTGGCCGATGTCACCCATCTCAGGGTGATCTATGAGTGGATGAAAGCCCGGCTGGAGAAGACGGGGCGGCAATCCTGGGTGGCGGAGGAAGTGGCGGCGTTGCAGGACCCCGCCCTCTACCGGCTGGACCCGGAACAGGCTTGGAAGCGCCTCAAGCCGCGCACCACCAACAAGCGCTTCCTGGCGGTGCTGGCGGCCCTGGCCGCCTGGCGCGAACGCGAAGCTCAGGCGCGTGATATTCCCCGCGGCCGCGTCCTCAAGGACGAGGCCCTGACCGAAATCGCCGCCCATCCGCCGGAGACGACGGAAGGGCTGGACCGCATCCGCGCCGTCCCCAAGGGTTTCGGTAATTCCAAGCTGGGCAAAGGCCTGCTGGAGGCCCTTGGCCAGGGACTTGCCGGCTCCGCGCCGGAAGACGCCCTGACGGAAAACCGCCAGCGCCGCCGCCGCGAGCCCTCGCCCGCGGTGATCGACCTGCTCAAGACCCTGCTCCGGCTCAGGGCCGAAACCGCCCATGTCGCGCCCAGGCTGATCGCCAATGCCGAGGATATTGAACGGCTGGCCGCCTATGAGGATGATGGCGTCGCCGCCCTGCATGGCTGGCGGCTGGAAGTATTCGGCAAGGATGCCGTGGCGCTGAGAAAAGGCGAACTGGCAATCGCCCTGGAAAATGGCGAGGCTGTGGTTGTGGAACTGGAGTCAGAGGAGGAAACATGAAAAGGATTTTCGCTGCCGCCACAGTGCTGGCGCTGGGCATCACGGCTGCGCAAGCTCAGACGCCGCAGCCGGCCGATTGGACCACCCTCACCTTCACCGCCGATCTCAACAAGCCGGCGGATATCGCCTGGCATCGTATCGGCGGCGACGACTGGTGCGGCATCGCCAAATTCCTGGATGTGAAAGGCTGCACCATCACATCGGGCAAAGGCGAGGTGGGATCGGTGCGCACCATCATCACCCCCACCGCCACGGTGGTGGAGAATGTGGTGGCCCGCACGGCGCATTCCTACACCTACGCCCAGCCCTTCACGCCCATCTTCTATCACGGCACCCTGGCCGTGGAGCCGGTGGACGCCACCCATTCCAAGCTGGTCTATACCCTGATCTGGAACCAGGCCGGACTGCCCGATCCGAAGGCGCGCACGGACGCCTATGAGGGCCGCAAGGTCCGCTTCCAGGCGGCGGTGGACAAGATGGCGGCAGCCGCAAACGCTCCTTAAATGGGCATCTCCTCTTTTCCCATTTTGATGATCGCATTGGGGACGCTGGGCCTTCTCTGGCCGCGAAGGATTTTTCTCGCAGTGTATGGAAGGTTTGAATGGGGCAAGCGTATTGCCGCTTCCAGGCCGCTTATGATGATGGGACAATTGGGTTCAGCGGCAGCCATAATAATCGCTGTCGCCATGCTTCTCGCGGGAGCGAGATCGTAGGCGCGAGGGATTTTGGTCATCCGAGCAGGAGCGCCGAGCGATGTGGGCGAAGGAGCCCATGAGCGATGGCGCGACGCACTCGGGGGCCAAAAGACCCGCGCCTAGGCCTCGTCCAAATTGACGGACCCGGTAGCCAAATCCTCTGGTTCTTCGCCGGTATAGGGATCCTCGTCCGGCCCCAACTCGTCCGACGGGTTCGGCACATCGAAGCCGGACGGCGGAATGGCTTCCAGGAAGCCGGCCGCCTTGAGCTCATCCAGGCCGGGCAGGTGCGCCACGCTCTCCAGCCCGAACTGGACCAGGAACGCCTCGGCGGTGCCATAGGTCACCGGACGGCCAGGGGTGCGCTTTCTGCCCCGGATCTTGATCCAGCCGATCTCCATCAGCATGTCGATCGTGCCCTTGGACATGGCGACGCCGCGAATGTCCTCGATCTCGGCCCGGGTGACGGGCTGGTGATAGGCGATGATGGCCAAGGTCTCGATGGCGGCCTTGGACAGGCGCTTCTGTTCCGGCTGCTCCTTGCGCAGCAGAAAGGCCAGATCGCTGGCGGTGCGGAATTGGTATTTTCCGGCGACACAACAGAGGTTTACACCGCGCTTCTCATAAATCTCTTGAAGCGACTTCAGCAGGCCGGGCACATCCGCCCCTTCCGGCAGGGATGTTGACAGCGCCTTGAGGTCCAGGGGCTCGGACGCCGCGAACAGCAGCGCCTCGACCATGCGGAGGTGTTCGGGATTTGCTCCGGGGCTTTGGGCGTCCATCTCGGTTTCTATGGTCTCGATCATCTTGGCTACGCTGCTCATGTCTCGCTGCCCTAGTTGGGTGAAGCCGTCCCGGTGTCCAAAATCGGATTTGGAGTCTGGTCCCGGTCCCGCACATAAATCTCGGCAAAGGGTGCGGCCTGCTGGATCTCCACCTTGCCGTCCCGCGCCAGCTCCAGGCAGGCCAACAGAGTGGACGCCACCGCCGAGCGCCGCCGCGCCCCGCCCGACCATTCGAACGGCAACAGCCGGTCCAAGGCGCTCCAGTCGGAAATCCGGCCCAGCATCCGTTCCAGCCGTTCCCGCGCCTCTTCGATGTGGAGCACGGGCGCCATCTGCGGCCGGTAGGTCTTGCCGCCCAGCCGACGCACCCGGTCGGTGGCATAGGCCGTCAGCAGGTCGTACATCGTATCCTTGTACGTCCGCAGCTTGATCACATTGACGGGTTCGGGATCGCCCCGGCCGAACACATCGCGGTCCAGCCGCTCGCGTCCCATCAGCCTGGTGGAAGCGGCGCGCATGGCGTCCAGCCGCTGCAGGCGCCAGCGCAATCTTGTGGCCATTTCATCGGCGGTGGGTTCGCCGTCGGGGCCTTTTTCCTGCGGCAGGATCAGGCGCGACTTCAGATAGGCCAGCCAGGCCGCCATCACCAGATAATCGGCCGCCAGCTCCAGATTGAGTTTCTTGGCGCTTTCGATGAACTCCAGATACTGCTCGGCCAGCTTGAGGATCGAAATCTTGGCGATATCGACCTTCTGGTTGCGGGCCAGAGTCAGCAACAGGTCCAACGGTCCTTCGAACCCGTCCACCGCCACCCGCAGCGCCTGATCGTCGGAGAAGATCGCGGTGGATTCGAATTCGTCGAAATGTTCCATCTGTTCCGCGGCGGTCATGCGGAGCCTCCCAACAGCGTGGCCAGGCGGGCTTCGGCGGCGGCGGGATCGAACGGACTGGGCGCCGACAGTTGCGCCAATGCCTGTTCGCTGCGCTTGAGCGCCGTTCCCTCCAGGGGCTTTACCTCCGATGCCACGCTGCGCATTTCCTCCATATCGCCATTGCAGTGAAGCACCAGGTCGCAGCCCGCGAATTGGGCCTTGCTGGCGCGCACCGACAAAGGCCCGTCGAGCGCCTTCATGGAAAGGTCGTCCGACATCAAAAGCCCGTCAAATCCTATCTCACCGCGTATCACATCCCGAATAACTTTGGGGCTGGTGGTCGCAGGACGCTGTGGATCAATCGACTCATAGACGACATGCGCAGTCATGGCGATCGGGCATTGGTCAAGACTGCGAAAGGTCACAAAATCGCTGGCCGAAAGCTCTTCCTTGCGCGCCGAAACCCGCGGCCGCGCCAGATGGCTGTCGGCGCCCGCCCGGCCATGGCCGGGAATGTGTTTCATAACGGGAAGCACGCCGCCATCCAGCAAGCCTTCGATCTGGGCCCTGCCCAGCGCGATCACGGTGGCGGGATCGTGCGCGAAAGCGCGGTCGCCGATAATGTCGTGGCTGCCTGGAACCGGCACATCCAGCACCGGCAGGCAATCCACATTGATTCCCAGGTTGGCCAGATCATGGGCGATCAGCCTTGCGTTGAGATAGCTGGCTTCGCGGGCGGCTTCGGCATTGTCCGTGTACAGCTGACCGAATCGCGCCGCGGGCGGGCGTTCGCGCCAATGCGGCGGCGTGAGCCTGGCCACCCTGCCGCCTTCCTGGTCGATCAGGACCGGCGCCTTGGCGTCATCTACCGTGCCGCGCAATTGATCAACCAAAGCGTGCACTTGGCCCGAGTCGCTAATGTTACGCGCGAACAGGATAAAGCCCCAGGGACGGGTCTGGCGGAAGAAATCCTGCTCCTGCGCCGACAGGGTCAAGCCGGCACAGCCATAAATGGCTCGGCTCCGCATGATTACCTACCCAGGATGCACGCGCCGCCGTCGGCCTTCAGCCGATCGCACAGGGCAACGGCCACTTCCTTGTCGGCCAGGCCACCGATCCGCAGCCGGTACCAGGTGCCCTTCTCGCCCAGGTCGGCCTGCTGGACATTGTCGGAATAGCCGGTCAGCAGCGCGGCATGTTTGGCCTGATAGGTCTTCCAGGCGGCCTCGGCATCGGCTTGCGACTTGTAGGAGCCGATCTGCAGCAGATAGGTGCCGGCCGAGGCGGGCGCGGCTGGTTTCGCGGCAACCGGCGCGGCGGATGCTGGCGGCGTCACCAGCGAACGGGGCGCGCCGGTGGCTTGGCTTGCCACAACCGGAGCGGCGGCGGCAGGCTTGGCTGCAGGCGGCGGAGTCTTAGCCATCGGCTTGGCGGGCTCTGAATTGGCCTGCTGGATCAGCGCCGCCATGGATTTGGGCGCGGGCCCGGTCCCGGTTTTGATTTGCGGCGCTGCCACGGCTGGTTTTGCCGCGGACGGCAGCGGCTTGGCAGCGGGCGGCGTGGCGGCGGCTGTCTTTGCCGGCGCAGGCGGCGGCGCGACCGCAGGCTTGAGAGCGGCGGGGGCCGGTTTCGGCTGGGCCGCGGGCGCGGCCTCGGCGCTGTCATCCGGCGGCGCCGGCTGTTCGTAAATCTTGAAGCCCTGATAGGGAACGGTATTGCCGCCCGCCTCCTGCGGCGCCACCCGCTCGGGCCCGCTGGCGGCGGCCAGGATCGGCGTCTCACCCCTGCCGCGCGCCACGCCCTGGGTATAGGCCAGCCATACCACGCCGCCGAACATGGCCAGCACCAGAAGCGCCAGCACAATCAGCAGCGGCAGGCGCGAGCCTTCCACATCGTCTTCGTCTTCGGAACCGTCGAACACTTTCAATCCGTCCCTGAATCCATCGCTGAATCCATCTCTGGGGGCATCATCCCGGGGTTCATAAACGCCGCGTTCGAAATTGGCCAAGGTGGTATGCCCCGAATCTATTGCCGGCAATATTAGCACTGCCGCAGCGTCGAATCATCGCGCCGATTTTCGCGGAACCCGGCACAGGCCCGCCTCCCCCTTTGCGTGCGTAAGCACGCCCAAGGGGGAGGTGGTTTCAGCGGGCGAAGGCGGCTCTAGCCGCCGAGCGAAAGCTGAAACCGGAGGGGGTCACAAGATAATTTCGGTTTTGAAGACACGGCCATATTCCGCCAAAGCATAGCGGTCGGTCATGCCGGCAATATAGTCCCGCGCCACCGTGCCGGGGACCGCTTCGGCCGCTGCCCGGGCCCAATCGGGCGGCAACAGGCCGGGATCGGCGACAAAACCCTCGTACAGGTCGGTCACCACGGCTTGCGCCCGGGTCATGGACGCCGTTATCCGGGGGTGGCGGTACATGTGCTGCATCTGGAAAGCCTTGAGCGCCTTGAGCCGCTCCAGGAGAGGCGGAGAAAAACCCGCCACCGCCCTGCCCGCCTGGCGGACCTGGGCAGCGCTCCGCAAACCCTGAAGATTGGCGCGGGTGGTGAGCAGCACATCCTCCAGCAGCTCACTCATCAGGGTACGGATCAATTCGCCGATGAAGCGCGACAATTCCAGCTCGCCATGGCGCTCCAGCACGCCCTGGACATGACCGCCCGCCAGCGGCGCATGGGTCAGCTCGGCCATGGTGAAAAGACCGGCGCGCAGGCCGTCGTCGATGTCATGGCTGACATAGGCAATGTCGTCGGCTAACGCGGCGAGCTGGGCTTCGAGTCCGGGCCAACTGGAAAGCTCCAGCGGCCAGCGTTTGTCGAAACTGGCGATGGGGCCAGGCAATGGTTCTTTCAGCGGGCCATTATGTTTGACCAGTCCTTCCAGCGTTTCCCAAGTGAGATTCAATCCGTCGAAATCGGCATAGCGATGCTCCAGCTTGGTGACCAGCCGGAGCGCATGGGCATTGTGGTCGAAACCGCCGATATCCTTGGTCACCGCATCCAGCGCTTCCTCGCCGGCATGGCCGAACGGGGTGTGGCCCAGGTCATGCGCCAGCGCCACCGTCTCGGCCAGGTCTTCATCGGCCTCAAGCGTGCGCGCCAGGCTGCGCGCCAGCTGCGCCACTTCCAGGGAATGGGTCAGCCGGGTGCGGTAATAATCGCCCTCATGCTGCACAAAGACCTGGGTCTTGTGCTTGAGGCGGCGGAAGGCGCTGGAATGGATGATGCGGTCGCGGTCGCGGGAATAGCAGGAACGGGTGGCGCTTTCCGGTTCCGGATAAAACCGCCCGCGGCTGGCCTCAGGCCGTGTCGCATACGAGGCATGCGCGCCGGGCGGGCTGATAATCGTGCCCAAAAGCCGCCCCGCCGGGCTGCCCGCAAGGCTGGAAGGGTTGGTTTCGGCCATTGCCGGGACTACATAGAGGGTATGCCACAGACTACAAGTGCCGTCACATGACCGCCATGCCCGTCACCCTGTCCGACCGCGCCGCCCGGCGGATCGCCGAAATCCTCAAGGCCGAGGCGGGGCCCGCCGCGCTCAGGCTGGCGGTGACCGGCGGGGGCTGTTCCGGCTTTCAGTATAATTTCGCCCTGGACGACGCCCAATTGGACGAAGACACGGTGGTGGAAAAGAACGGCGCTAAGGTGCTGATCGATCCCGTGTCGCTGGATTTTCTGGCCGGGGCGGAAATCGATTTCACCGATGACCTGATCGGCCAGGCCTTCAAGGTCAACAATCCCAATGCCACCGCCTCCTGTGGCTGCGGCACGAGCTTTACCGTCTGATGAAGATCGCAAGCTGGAACGTCAACTCCATCAAGGCGCGGCTGGAGCCTGCTTTGGCCTGGCTGAAACAGGCCGATCCCGATGTGGTGGCGTTGCAGGAAATCAAGACGGTGGACGAGAATTTCCCGCGCGAGGCGTTCGAGGCGCTGGGCTATAATTGCGCCGTACACGGACAAAAAAGCTACAACGGCGTGGCGCTCTTGTCCAAGCGGCCCATGGAGGATGTCACGCCGCGTCTGCATGGCAATGATGCCGACGACCATGCCCGTTACCTGGAAGCATTGGTGACGGGCGATCACGGCGTGGTGCGCATCGCCTCCATCTATGCGCCCAACGGCAATCCCTGGCCCGGGCCCAAATTCGACTACAAGCTGGCCTGGCTTGAGAGATTGCGCCTGCATGCCAAGCGGCTGCTCAAGAATGAGGAACCGGTGGTGCTGATGGGCGACTACAACATCATTCCGGAAGACAAGGACGCGGCCAAGCCCAAGAATTGGGTGAAGGACGCGCTGTACCAGCCGGAATCCAAGGCGGCGCTGCGGCGGATCGAAAATCTGGGCTATAGCGACGCTTTCCGCGCCCTGCATCCGGAAGGCGGGCACTATACTTTCTGGGACTATTTCGGCTCCTGGGAGCGCAACAACGGCATCCGCATCGATCATATGCTGGTCTCGCCCCAGGGGCTGGACCGGCTCAGGCGCGTGGGCATCGACAAGGAGGTGCGCGGCGCCAGCGAGAAGCCGTCCGATCATGTGCCGGTGTGGCTCGAGCTTTCCATCTAGCAGTCTTTTTGCCGCCCCATTCTCCGCTATAGTCGCCGCCGATGAAATTAGCCGCCCCGCTGACCGCCGCCTGCCTCTTTTTCTGCGCCCTGCCCGCCTTCGCCGGCGAAAAGCGCGTCTTTCGCATCGACAGTCTGATCGCCTCGCAAAAGGACGGCGTCATTCAGCTGCAGGCCAAAGGCGCGGTCCCCGGCGGCGGCTGGTCGAAGCCGCGCTTGCATGTGATGCATGGCGATGGCCGCACCATCACCGTGGAATTTCTCGCCACGCCGCCGCCCGCCGGCATGACGGTGATCGAAGGTCTGGTGCCGGTGGCGGCCTCGGTCGATGTCAAAGGGCGCGCTTCTTCGGTGCATGTGCTGGCGGATGAGAATGAGATGACCAGCCAGGTCCTGCATTGACATGCAGATAGACGTGATTTCCGACACCGTCTGTCCCTGGTGCTTCATCGGCAAGCGCCGGCTGGCGCGCGCCATGGCGATGCGCCCCGCTATCGTCTTTGATGTGAAATGGCGGCCCTACCGGCTGGATCCCACCATCCCCAAAGGCGGCATGGACCGCCAGGCCTATATGCGCGCCAAGTTCGGCGACGATCCCATGAAGATCGTGGAGATGCACAAGCTGATCGCCCAGGAAGGCGCCAAGGACGGCATCGAGTTCGATTTCGCCGCCATTGCGCGCCGCCCCGACACTTTGGATTCCCACCGCCTGATCCGCTGGGCGGAAGCCGCCGGCGTGCAGGACGAAGTGGTGGAGCGGCTGTTCATCGCCTATTTCGAGAATGGCGAGGACATCGGCGATGTCAGGGTGCTGGCCGATATCGCCGATCTTTGCGGCATGGACGGGGTGGAAGTGGCGCAGATGCTGGAAGGTGATACCGATGCCGCGCTGGTGGAGCGGGAAGACCAGATCGCCCATGAGATGGGCGTCACCGGCGTGCCCGCCATGATCTTCGGCAACAAGTTGGCGGTCTCCGGCGCGCGCGAGCCCGAACTGCTGGTCACGGTGATCGACCGGGTGGCGGATATGGCGGCGGGACAGCCCCAGTCCGACGAAGCGGAAGACGAAGAAGAAGAAGACGAAACTTGAATACCTGACGAGCGGATTTTGGTGTCCGAGCAGGAGCGAGGAGCGATGTGGGCGAAGGAGCCCATGAGCGACGAGCGACGAACTCGGGCGGCAAAAGACGCCGTCAGGCTGCGTCAGCGACCACGCGGTTGCGGCCGGAGCGCTTCGCCCGATAGAGCGCTTGATCGGCGCGGTGCAACAGCTGCTCGGCATTGTCCTTCTCGCCTTCCGCCTTGGCGATGCCGATGGAAATGGTGATGTTCAATGCGCCCGGCTCGCGGCTGATCTTGACCGGCGTGGTCTCGATCGACTGGCGCAAACGCTCGGCGATGCTGTAGGCGAAAGCGGTGTCGGTGTCGGGCATCACCACCACGAATTCCTCGCCGCCATAACGGCAGGCCAGGTCGATGCCGCGCACATTGGCGGCGATGCGGGTGGCGAATTCCTTCAGCACTTCATCGCCGATGTCGTGGCCATAGGTGTCATTGACCTGCTTGAAGAAGTCGATGTCCATGATCACGAAAGCCAGCGGGCGGCCGCTTTTCTTGGCGCCGGCCAGCAAGGTATCCAGGTGGCGGCTCATATAGCGGCGATTGTGCAGGCCGGTGAGCTGGTCGGTGATCGCCATTTCCAGGCTGAGCTGCATGTTGTGGCGCAAGCGGTCGGCATAGCGCTTCTTGCGCAACTGAGTACGCACCCGCGCCACCAATTCATTCTTGTCCACCGGACGGGTCAGATAGTCATTGACCCCCATTTCCAGGGCCTGGGTCAGCTTGCGGCGGTCGCCGTCGCTGACCACTACCAGGATGGGGACATGGCGGCCTTCCGGCAGGGAGCGCAATTGCGAGCACAGCCGCAAGCCGTCAAAGCCGCGCATGCCCAAGGACACCACGATCAGGTCGAAATCGCCGCCCTTCACCCGCACCAACGCTTCTTCAAACGTGTCGACGGAGGCGACTTCATGGCCGCCCGCCAAGGCGGCGCTGAACCAGGCCACGGACTCGGCGCGGTCCTCGATGATCAGGATGCGGCCCGACTGGTTGTTCTCGGCGAAGGTCTCGGCCGGATCGATCAGGCCCATGCCCTGACCGGTGGACTCGCGCATGCGCAGCTCGTCGGTCATCATCTTCAGGCGCACCAGTGAGCGCACCCGCGCGAACAAAGCGGCGTCGTCCACCGGCTTGGTGAGAAAATCGTCGGCGCCCGCGTCCAGGCCGGTAACCCGGTCGGACGGCTGGTCCAGCGCGGTCACCATCACCACCGGAACATGGGCGGTCTTGGGATTGGACTTGATGCGGCGGCAGACTTCAAACCCGTCCATGCCGGGCATCATCACGTCCAACAGCACGATGTCGGGAACCGTCTCTTCCATTTTGGAGAGACATTCCTGGCCGTTGAAGGCGGTCATGACTTCGAAATATTCCGCCGTCAGCTTGGCTTCCAAGAGCTTGACGTTGGAAAGAATGTCATCGACGACGAGGACTCTGGCGGTCATTTTGTGGCCGTCATGAAAATATTAGCCAATGAAGCGGCGCACGGTATCCAGAAAGCTGGTCACCGAAATCGGTTTGGAGATGTAGGCCTCGCATCCGCCCTGGCGGATGACTTCCTCGTCGCCCTTCATGGCGAAGGCGGTGACCGCAACAACGGGAATGGCCTTCAGGGAGTCGTCTTCCTTGAGCCATTTGGTGACTTCCAGCCCGCTGACTTCCGGCAGCTGGATGTCCATCAGGATCAGGTCGGGATGGTGCTCGCGCGCAATGTCCAGCGCTTCCATGCCGTCCTTGGTCTGCAGGATGTTGTAGCCATGGGCGTCCAGCAGGTCGTGGAAGAGCTTCATGTTGAGCTCATTGTCCTCCACGATCAGGACTGTCTTGGTCTTGGCGTCCATGAATGATCTCCAGCGCAGTCCCAAAACCCCCGCGGGGCTCCGGCCGTTTTCGCTAGTATTAGGGCGTATCTCTTAACGCTCCCTTGAGATTGACCGGCTTCCCGCTGTCCTTTTTCGCCCTTTTTGGGCGTTTTTTGCGGGCTTCTTACACTTGACCGGCCCCGCAACCGCTTGTCCCCAGGCCCCAGTTGAGGAACAGTCCCGCGCAAATCGAGGTCGGGGGCAGCATGGAACGGGCGCGATTCAGGTCGCTGGACGTCTTTCGGGGCATGGCGATCTGCCTGATGATCATCGTTAACACGGCCGGCGCGGGATCGGAGCCCTGGCCCACCCTGGATCATGCCGACTGGTTCGGCTTCACCGCCGCGGACATCGTTTTCCCCTCCTTCCTGTTCGCGGTGGGAAATGCCATGGCCTTCGGCAGCCTGAAGGCCATGAGCGAGGCGGAATTCTGGAAGAAAACCTTGCGCCGCACCGCCATCATCTTCGGGCTGGGCGTGCTGTTTCACTGGTTTCCCTTCTGGCGCCTGACCGACCATGGCTGGGTGTTCAAACAACTGAGCCAGATTCGCATCCCCGGCGTGCTGGAGCGGATCGCGCTCTGTTATTGCTTTGCCGCCATCGCGGCGCGCTATTTGAACGTGCGCGGGCTGCTGGCGCTGTCGGCGGCGCTGCTGCTGGGCTATTGGGCGCTGTTGTTTGCCACCGAGCCGCCCGGCCAGGCCCTGACCAAGCTGGGTAATGTCGGCAACGCCGTCGACCGGTATGTCTTCGGCGTGCAGCACCTTTACCATGTAGATCACGATTTCGATCCGGAAGGACTGCCCGGCACCCTGCCCGCCATCGTCAATGTCATCTTCGGCTATCTCGCGGGGCTTTATGTCCGCGGCCAAGGCGCCAACCGCACGGTTATGATCCGCTATCTTGCTGCCGGCGCCGCGCTGGTGATCGCCGCCCTGGCCTGGAATCCCATCTTCCCCATCGGCAAGAAATTGTGGACCTCCAGCTTTGTGCTGCTGACGGTCGGCATCGACCTTGTCGTGCTGTCAGGCCTGATCGCCTGGATCGATTTGGGCAAGCACAAGTTCGGGACGCGCTTTTTCGAGATTTTCGGCCGCAATCCCATTTTCATCTACATCTTCGCCATCATCCTGGACCGGACCGTGAACCTGGTTCAGGTGGGCGGTCAAAGCTTTTGGGACTGGCTGGGCAAGAGCGTGGTTCAGCCCGTGCTTCCGGGACCAAACGGATCGCTGCTCTGCGCCACAGGCTTCATGCTGGCCTGCTGGCTGATGGCCTGGGCGCTGGACCGCAGGAATATTGTGGTCAGGGTCTGATCTCTAGGGCTTAACCGGCGGCCCCAGCTGCACCCAGTTGATGGCCCAGACCGGATCCGGCTTGGCGCGGGTGAAGGCCAGGCAGACATCATGCACCCCTGAGCGCGGCGTCATCGCCGCTTTCAACACCGTGACGGCATCGTTGTTCACGGCGGGGGCCAGCGGCAGCACCGCGATCCGTTCGCCTTCGCAACTGTCGAGATGCACTTCCAATTCGCCGTCCGGGGTCGAGGGCGCCAGCATGGCGCCCGGCCTGCGCGAGGCCGTGATCTGGCCCACAGCGGCCGTGATATCGCTGACGCCCGTCAGATCCGCTTTCTCCCAGATCCAGCAGGGATTGGTGGCATTGATCCAGAATACCGCGCGCGGGCCGGTTTTGGGGGCATCATCCAGCACCGCCGCGCCGCGGCGGTTTTCGCACAGCGTCAGCTCCTGGCTGTCGCGCCGGGCCAGGCTTTCCCGAGTGACGTCGCTGGCGGTGGGATAGGTCACCAGCCGCCCCTGATAGAAAACGCCCGCCGAGACTCGCGCCGGCAGCGGCAATGTGAGCGGCGCCCGGTAGAGCGGCGAGGATAAGGTCGGCGGGCTGCCATCCACGGTATAGTGGATCTCGCCGAAATTCACCTGGTTGGCGAGCGTCACCACCGCCTGCCCGGATTGAAGGTGGCTGTCCACCTTCACTTTCACGGCGCTTTCGGAATGGGGAATATCCAGGGCGCGATAGCGCGCAAGCTGGGCCGGGATGCGCGCCATGAAGCCGTCCCAGTCTTTGCTGGCCTGCGCCGGCGACCAGGCCAGTTCGGCCAGCGCCGCGGCGCGCGGGAAGGCCGCGTTGGCCACCAGTTCTTCCTGCGGCAGATATTCGGTCCAGATATTGGCCTGAATGCCGGCAATATGACGTTGCTGCTCCGCCGTCAGCGAGTCCGGCGCGGGATTGAAGGCATAGACTTTGCGCAGCATATTCACGCGCCCCGCACCCGGCGCCTCGCCAGGTCCGGCCGCCTGGCGCCAATCGAAATAGAGAGGATCTTCGGGCGACAGCACCGCGTCATGGCCGCTCTTCGCCGCCACAACGCCGCCATCCACGCCGTGCCAGGAGGTGATCGAAGCAGAAGGGGGAACGCCGCCTTCCAGAATTTCGTCCCAGCCGATCAGGCGGCGGCCATGCGCCGACAGGAACTTTTCGATACGGGCGGTGAAATAACCCTGCAGCGCCTTTTCATCGGCGACATTGAGGGCCTTGATCTGCGCCTGGATTTTCGCCGACGCCTTCCATTGATCCTTGATGGCCTCGTCGCCGCCGATATGGATGTACTCGCTGGGAAACAGTCCCATCACTTCGGT
The DNA here is from genome assembly GCA_035693565.1 of Rhizomicrobium sp. GTDB lineage: Bacteria > Pseudomonadota > Alphaproteobacteria > Micropepsales > Micropepsaceae > Rhizomicrobium. The sequence continues at coordinate 187,029 of DASSGF010000009.1, forward strand.
CAGAACGTCCTCAAGGAAGGCAAAAGTGGAGTCGTCCACATTGTAGAGCTGGGGATAGATGCCCCAGCCGGTCTCCACGCCTTTCGGTGCGTCGCCGGAACCCAGCTGCGGATAGGCGAATATGGCGGCGGTGGCATGGCCCGGCATCTCGATTTCCGGAATGATGGTGATGTTGCGGTCCTTGGCATAAGCGACGATCTCGCGGATCTGCTCCTGGGTATAGAAGCCGCCATAAGGACGCGGTTTGCCGGTGGCCGGATCGATGTCCTTGAGGCCCGCCTCGTCCGGGGTGCGCCAGGCGCCTATGCTGGTCAGCCTGGGATATTTCTTGATCTCGATGCGCCAGCCCTGGTCGTCGGTCAGATGCCAGTGAAAGACGTTCAGCTTGTGCAGCACCATGTCGTCAAGGAACGACTTGATGAAGGCGGCCGACTGGAAGTGGCGGGAGCTGTCCACCATCAGTCCGCGCATGGCAAAGCGCGGCGCATCGGTGATATGCACGGATGCCAGTTCGATGCTGGACGCCACGCTTTCGCGCATCGTCAGCAATTGCCACAGGCTGACCGCGCCATAGAGCAGCCCGGCGCGGCTGGATGCGGTCACTGTGACGCCGCCGGGGGTGATATCCAGCCGGTAGGCTTCCGGGGCGATTCCAGCCGACTTTTCATCAGATAGGCGCAGCGAGATGGCGCCGCTCTGCTCGCCCGTCCCGGTGTTCAACTGCAATCCGCGCGCGCGCTTCAACAGGTCAGTGAAGTAGCCCGCCACCCAGGCGCAATCGGCCTGCTTCCCGGCGCAAAGAACCTGTGTCGCGGCGGTGACGGTGAAATGCCCTTGCCCGGGCGTGGCGCTGGCAGGCGCCGGAATGATCGACGGCGCGGCCGACGCCGCAGCGCGGGCCGGCGTGGCAGACGGGTTTGCGGGCTGGCTGGCGGTCTGATTGCCGGTTTGGCACCCCAACAACAGCGACGCCACCAGTAACGCGCCGAACGAAAAACCTGTTTTCACGCCGTCCCCCGCTCCGATTTTCCGAGACCATAGCCTATGCGATAAAGATTGCGACCCCCGCGGGCCGTGATCCGCCGAGATCGGTCCCAAGAAGATGTAAGGAAGATGTAAAGATACAAGGCAGAGTCGCGCATGACCAAACTCGTACCCATTGCAATCGTGCCAAGAGCGTGCCCATGACCCCAGAGCGCGCCGAAACCCTCGCCCTGGACGGGCTCGGTTGGCTGGCGGGGCAGGATAACGCTATCCAGCTCTTCCTGAACCAATCGGGCATCGATGCCGCATCCCTGCGCCAGGCGGCGGGCAGCCGCGAGATGGGGGTGGCGGTGTTGGATTTTCTGTTGGGCAACGAGGAGCTGTTGCTGCAATTTTGTGAAAGCGCTTCCGTCGCGCCCAAACAGATGCATCTGGCGCGGCATGTGCTGGGCGGAGAGATGTGATGCGTTTTGGCATTGACCTGGGCGGCACCAAGACCGAAATCATCGCGCTGAAGCCGGGCGGCGCGGTGGCGCTGCGGCGGCGGGCGGAGACGCCCAAAACCTATAACGGCCTGCTGGAGTTGCTGGCCGAACTGGTGGCGGGAGCGGAATCCGAACTTGGCGCGCGCGGCACTATCGGGATGGCGATCCCGGGAAGCGAGAGCTTCGGCACCAATCTGATCAAGAACGCCAATACCACCTATCTGATCGGCAAGCCGCTGCGCCGCGACCTGGAACGGATGCTAGGGCGGAACGTGCGCCTGGCCAATGACGCCAATTGTTTTGCCTTGTCCGAGGCCCGTGACGGCGCGGGCCAAGGCGCCGGCACGGTGTTCGGGGTCATTGCCGGGACCGGCGTGGGCGGCGGGGTGGTGGTGAATGGCAAAGTCCTGAATGGAGCGCATGGAATCGCCGGGGAATGGGGACATATCCCCTTACCCGCGCCTAGCGTGGAAGAGGTCGAGACGGCGCCACCCTGTTACTGCGGCAAGCGCGGCTGTCTGGAAGTCTGGTGCAGCGGGCCCGGGCTCGCCTTGGATTTCAAGCGGATCACCGGACGCACGGCCAATGCGGAAGATATCGCAAGCTCGGACGGCGAAGAGGAACGCGCCGCCATAGGCCGTCTGATCGACCGCTTCGCCCGCGCCATGGCAGTCCTGGTGAATATCCTGGACCCTGATGTGATTGTGATGGGCGGCGGATTGTCCAATATCGCGCGCTTGTACAGCGAACTGCCGCCGCTGGTGGAAAAGCATGGGTTCAATCCGGGCGGGCCGCCACGCATCGTGAAAAATATGCATGGGGATTCGAGCGGAGTGCGTGGAGCAGCCTGGCTGTGGCCGGAGGAATAGAAAATTGGCCTGCTTTCTGCCGCGACTGCCTGAGCAACGCAGCCGGTGACCAGCCATGCCCCAACTGCGGCTCGACCCGCGTGCTGGCCCATCCCGAGCTTGATCGCCTGGCCATCGCCCATATGGATTGCGACGCTTTTTATGCCGCGATCGAAAAGCGCGACGATCCTTCGCTGCAGCACAAGCCCTTGATCGTGGGCGGCGAGGTGCGCGGCGTGGTGTCGACCGCCTGCTACATCGCGCGCCGGTATGGCGTGCGCTCGGCCATGCCCATGTTTCAGGCCAAGAAGCTCTGTCCGCAGGCGGTGGTCCTCAAACCCCGTCATTCCTATTACAGCCAGGTGGCGCGCCAGATTCGCGGCTTCATGCAGGATTTGACACCGCTGGTGGAACCGCTGTCGCTGGATGAAGCCTATCTCGATCTTTCCGGCACCGAACGCATCCATCACATGAGCCCGGCCAAGACCATGGCGGCGCTGGCGCTGCGGATCGAGCGGGAAATCCAGATCACGGTTTCGATTGGCCTGTCCGGCAACAAGTTCCTGGCCAAGCTGGCGAGCGAGTTGGACAAACCGCGCGGCTTTGCCGTGATCGGGATGGCGGAGGCCAGAAACTTCCTGCGCGACAAGAAGGTGGGGATCATGCGCGGCGCCGGGAAGGTGCTGCAGGCCAAACTGGAGCGCGACGGCATCACCACCATAGGCCAATTGCAGGATGCCGATCCCAAGACACTGACCGAACGCTATGGCGCCACCGGGCTTTGGCTGTACCGCATGGCCAATGCCCAGGATTCCCGGCGCGTCGATCCGGAAGGCGAGATGAAGACCATTTCGTCGGAAACCACCTTCGACAAGGACTTGTCCTCTTACCCGGCGCTGGAGAGCATTTTGTGGCGCCAGGCCGAACGGGTCAGCGCCCGCGCCAAGAAGATGGGGTTGGGCGGGCGCACCGTGGTGTTGAAACTCAAGACCGCCGATTTCCGCTTGCGCACCCGTTCGGCCTCGCTGGAGGCGCCCACCCAGCTGGCCGACCGCATTTTCCGCACCGCCAAGACCGCCTTGAAACGCGAAGCCGATGGAACGCGTTTCCGCCTTTTGGGTGTGGGACTTTCCAATCTCGCGCCCGCCGGCGATGCCGATCCGGCAAGCCTGATCGACCCGGAAGGCGACAAGCGCGCGGCGGCGGAACGGGCGATGGACAAGATCCGCGCCAAATTCGGCGGCGAAGCGGTGAATACGGGCCGCGCTTTCAAAAAGCCACGCCACTGAGTTAGGCTGGCTTATCCGTCAACGAGGTATTTATGTCCATTATCGACGCCCGTCTGAAAGAACTCGGCATCACCCTGCCGGTGCCGCCCCTGCCCGTGGCTTCCTATGTGCCCTTTACCTTGTGCGGCAATCTGGTGTTCATCTCCGGCCAGGTGCCGGTCCAGGGCGGAGCGATGAAATATGTCGGCAAGCTGGGAGCGGATTTCAGCATCGAGATGGGCCAGGCGGCGGCGCAACTTTGCGCCATCAATGTCCTGTCGGTGTTGAAAATGGCGTGCGAAGGCGACCTGGACAAGGTGGTGCGCTGCTTGAAGCTTACTGTCTTCGTCAATGCTACGCCGGACTATGACAAGCAGCCGGAAGTGGCCAACGGCGCCAGCGACCTGATCGCGGCGGTGTTTGGGGAATCCGGCAAACATGCCCGCGCCGCAGTAGGCATGGGCTCTCTGCCGCGCGGCGTGGCGGTGGAAGTGGACGCGATATTCGAAATCCAGTGACGGAAAAACCAACTGCCCAGCTGGTCGCCAGCGCGGCGGAAATCGGCGCCGCGCGCTGGAACCAATTCGCCAATCCGCACGGATCGGCGCAGCCTCATCCCTTCACGGCTTACGAATTCTTTGCCGCGCTGGAGCAATCCGGTTCGGCATCGGCCCAGACCGGCTGGCAACCTGCCCATCTGCTGGCGCCGGACGGCTTGTTGCCCATGTATCTCAAAAGCCATTCCTATGGCGAATATGTCTTCGACCATGCCTGGGCTGACGCGCTGGAGCGTGCGGGCGGCGATTATTATCCCAAGCTGCAGGCGGCGGTGCCGTTCACGCCGGTGACCGGCGCGCGGCTTCTGGCTTCCAGTGATGCGGCGCGTGACACGTTGCTGCGCACCGCGGCCAGCGCGGTGAAACAAATCGGCGCCTCGTCGCTGCACATCACCTTTCTCACCCGGGAAGAATGGCAGGCGGCGGGCCGCTGCGGTTATCTGTTGCGCACCGGCCAGCAATTCCATTGGGAAAATCGCGGCTATGGGGATTTCGATCAATTCCTGGGCGAACTGTCATCGGCCAAGCGCAAGACATTGCGCAAGGAACGCGCCAGCGTGCGCGAGGCAGGCGTCACCTTCGACTGGCTGACCGGCAGCGACATCACCGAAGCGCATTGGGACCTGTTTTTCAAATTCTATATGGACACGGGCGGACGCAAATGGGGCACGCCCTATCTCAACCGCGAATTCTTTTCCCGCCTGGGCGCCGGGATGTCCAAGCAGATCCTGCTGGTGATGGCCAAAAGGGACGGCCGCACCATCGCGGGCGCCTTGAACCTGTTCGGCGAGGGCGTGCTGTTCGGGCGCAACTGGGGCGCCGTCGAATATGTCCCTTTTCTGCATTTCGAGACCTGTTATTACCAGGCGATCGATTTCGTCATTCAGCGGGGCTTGAAAAGGGTTGAAGCGGGCGCCCAAGGCGAGCACAAATTGCTGCGCGGCTATCTGCCGGTGGAAACCTACAGCGCCCATGTCATTGCCCATAAAGGCCTGGCGCGGGCGGTGGACGATTTCCTGGCAGCCGAGCGGACGGCGGTAGCTGAGAATATTGCCGAATTGGCGCGGCATGCGCCTTTTAAAATGGAAAAAGGCAGGAAGGACCCGTGATGGCTTACGACCCCAGCAACATCTTCGCCAAAATCCTGCGCGGCGAAATTCCCAGCGTGAAGGTTTACGAAGACGCCAGGACCTTGGCCTTCATGGATGTGATGCCGGAAGCCGACGGCCATGTGCTGGTGGTGCCCAAGGAGCCGGCCGAAAATATCCTGGACCTGTCGGCCGACGGCATGACCGCGATGATGGCGACGGTGCAGAAAGTGGCGCGCGCCGTGGACAAGGCGCTGGAGCCTGACGGCATCCTGCTCAAGCAGTACAATCGCGCCGCCGCGGGCCAGAGCGTGTTTCATGTCCATTTCCATATCGTGCCGCGCTGGGAAGGCGCGGGTCTGGCGCCGCACGGCAAAGTCATGGTAGAGGCGGCGAAACTCGAGCCCATCGCCGCGAAAATACGGAGTGCATTGTGATCCTGGAACGCGCCATCTTTGCCATCAAGCCCGGTCAAGCCGGGGATTTTGAAAAGGCCTTTGCCCAGGCCGCGCCACTGATCCGCGGCGCCAAGGGCTGCCGCAAGGCCGAAATGCATCGCGGGATCGAGAGTCCCGACAGTTTCATCCTGCTGGTGGAGTGGGACACGGTGGAAGACCATATGGTGGGTTTTCGGGAATCCCCGGCCTTCACGCAATGGCGCGCCCTGCTGGGGCCGCACTTTGCCGGCCCGCCTGCGATGGAGCATTACAAGGCGCCGCTCTAGCGCGGAGCGCCGCCAACAGCCGGTCATCCTCATGACCGGGCGGTTAAACGAAAAGGGAGCGAGCGTACCCGCTACTTTTCGATGTCTTCGCTCGCTTTCTTATCGCCCTTGCCTTGGCCGCCCTTGTCGCCGTCCTTCTTTTCCCTGGGCGGGCGAGGTTTGGCTTCGGCGGCCGGGATGAATTCAAACGCCAACTTGTCCTTCTCGCGGTCCAGCAGCACCCGCACGGTGCCGCCTCCCTTGAGCTTGCCGAACAGAATCTCATCGGCCAGCGGCTTCTTGATATTGTCCTGGATCACCCGCGCCAGCGGACGGGCGCCAAAGGCATCGTCATAGCCTTTCTCGCCCAGCCAGCGGGTGGCTTCCGGGGTGAGATCGAAGGTGACGTCGCGGTCGGCCAATTGGGCTTCCAGTTCCAGCACGAATTTCTCCACCACCTTGTCGATGGTGGCGCGCGACAGCGGCGCGAAGGCGATTGTCGCATCCAGCCGGTTGCGGAATTCGGGGGTGAACAGCTTCTTGATGGCTTCCTCGTCCTCGCCTTCCCGCTTGCCCCGGCCGAACCCGATGGCGTCCTTGGCGGCATCGGACGCGCCCGCATTGGTGGTCATGATCAAGACCACATTGCGGAAGTCGATCTTCTTGCCGTTGTGATCCGTCAGCTTGCCGTGATCCATCACCTGCAACAGGATGTTGAACAGGTCGGCATGGGCCTTCTCGATTTCATCCAGCAGCAGCACGCAATGGGGATGCTGATCGACGCCGTCGGTGAGCAACCCGCCCTGGTCGAAACCGACATAGCCGGGCGGCGCGCCGATCAACCGGCTGACGGTGTGGCGTTCCATATATTCGCTCATGTCAAAGCGCAGGAATTCCACGCCCATGATGCGGGCCAACTGCTTGGCCACCTCCGTCTTGCCCACGCCGGTGGGGCCTGAGAACAGGTAGGAGCCGATGGGCTTTTCCGGCTGGCGCAGGCCGGCGCGCGCCAGCTTGATGGCGGACGACAAGGCATGGATCGCCGCATCCTGGCCATAGACCACCCGGCCCAGATCGGCTTCCAGGGTCTTGAGCGCCTCGGCATCATCCTTGCTGACCGACTTGGAGGGAATGCGGGCGATCTTGGCGATCACCTCTTCCACATCCTTCACCCCCACCACCTTCTTGCGGCGGCTTTCGGGGAGCAGCATTTGGGAGGCGCCAAGCTCGTCGATCACATCGATCGCCTTGTCGGGCAGCTTGCGGTCGTTGATGTATTTGGCCGACAGTTCCACCGCCGCCTTGATGGCGTCGGCGGTGTAGCGCAGCTTGTGGTAGTTCTCGAAATAGCTCTTGATGCCCATCAGGATCTTGATGGAATCCTCGACGGTGGGCTCCACCACATCGATCTTCTGGAAGCGGCGCACCAGGGCGCGGTCCTTCTCGAAATACTGGCGGTATTCCTTGTAGGTGGTCGAGCCGATGCAGCGCAGGGTGCCCGCCGCCAAGGCTGGCTTGAGCAGGTTGGAGGCATCCATCGCCCCACCGCTAGTTGCGCCCGCGCCGATCACGGTGTGAATCTCGTCAATGAACAGGATGGCGCCTTTGAGGCTCTCCAGTTCCTTGACCACGGTCTTCAGCCGTTCCTCGAAATCGCCGCGATAGCGGGTGCCGGCGATCAAGGATCCCATGTCCAGGGCATAGATGGTGCAGCCGCGCAGCACATCGGGAACTTCGCCGCGGATGATCTTGCGCGCCAGGCCTTCGGCAATCGCGGTCTTGCCCACGCCGGGATCGCCCACGAACAAGGGATTGTTCTTCTGCCGGCGGCAGAGAATCTGGATGGTGCGCTCGACTTCGGCGGCGCGGCCGATCAGGGGATCGACCTTGCCCGACTTGGCCTTCTCATTGAGGTTGACGCAATAGGCCTCCAAGGCCTCGGTGCCCTGCTTGGAAGGCTTTTCATTCTCCTCTTCCTCGTCGGTGCCCCTCACCTGCTTGGGCTGGCTCATGCCGGGACGCTTGGCGATGCCATGGCTGATATAGCTTACCGCATCCAGCCGGTTCATGTTCTGCTCTTGCAGGAAATAGACGGCATGGCTTTCGCGCTCGGTGAACAGCGCCACCAACACATTGGCGCCGGTGACCTCGTCGCGCCCGGAATTCTGCACATGCAGCACGGCGCGTTGCACCACCCGCTGGAAGCCGGTGGTGGGCTTGGCCTCCTCGGATTCGTCCATCACCAGGGTGGAGAGGTCCTCGTCGATATATTTCTGCACCGACTTGCGCAGCACATCCATGTCGACATTGCAGGCCTTCATCACCTGGCTGGCATCGGCATCGTCGATCAGCGCCAGGAGCAGATGCTCCAGGGTGGCATATTCATGATGCCGGTCGCTGGCCAGCTTGATGGCATGGTGCAGCGCCTGTTCCAGACTCCGGGAGAGTGACGGCATCTATTCTTTCTCCATGGTGCATTGCAGAGGGTGCTGATGCCTCCGCGAGAATTCAATGACCTGGGCCACTTTTGTTTCCGCGACCTCGAAGGTGAAGATGCCGCAGACGCCCACGCCGTGGCGATGGACATGCAGCATCACATCCACCGCTTCCTCGCGGGTCTTGCCGAAGATCTTTTCCAGGATGTGAACGACGAACTCCATCGGCGTGTAGTCGTCGTTCAGAAGCAGCACCTTGTAGAGGCTGGGTTTCTTGGTCTTGGGGCGTGTTTTGGTGACGATGCCGGTTCCGGTACCGTTCCTGCCGTCGCCATTATTGTCGCCCGAGTCCTTCATTCGCCCGGCGTCCTGCTTCGTTTCGCTCCTATCCTAACCCGGATTGGATTTCTGCCTAGTAGCCTTAAGCTATCTGGTTACCGCGACAGGGAAATTCAACTCCGGCCGCCCTCCCGAAGGCCGGAGGGGGAAAAACAAAAGGGCCCCGGCGGTGAAGCCGGAGCCCTGTCGCAATTCGAAAAATCCAAAAACTTAAGCGGCGCGGACCGACTGAACCGTGTCCAGCCAGGCCTGCACGCGGCCCTTGAAGGGCGCGAAAGTGTCCTTGGTGGCGGCGGTGGCCAGTTCGCTGATCTTGCTCAGTTCGCTGACATAGGATTCGAAGGCGGACTTGGCGAAATCGGTCTGGAATTCAAACGCCTCATGCACCGACTTGGAGCCCAGCACGGCCTTGGTGGCGGTGACGGCGTCTTCGATGGATTGCTTGGAATAGGAATAGATCTCGCTGTTGATGCTTTCGATCCCCTTGCCCGCGACGGTGGCGGACTTGGTGACGGCATCGGCGGTCTCCTTGCCGTAGCCGACAAACGCGTCATAACCCTTCAGGGCCTTTTCCAGGCCGGTCTTCAGCGCCGCGGCGCCATTTTCCAGCACGGTTTCAGCCGAGGCAGTCGCCTTTTCACCGGCCGTTTTTGCTTTGCTCATGTCATGTCCTCTCTGTGAGTTAGGGCACGACCGGTTGTCCGGTGGCCTGTTGCAGTGCAACATGACTTATATGAGCGAGCGCCCCCAGCCAGTCAAGGGTTAATTGTGCGCCGCAATATAATTTTTTGCGACCGGAACTTGGGGAACCTGGAAACCTTGATTAAAACCTTCTTAAGCGACGGTAAAGCATAATGGATTCCTGATTTGTCCTTGCGGAAAGTGTCGCAATTTGGTCTTTTGGCGACCACAGGGGTGAAACGGATCCATGGGGTCTTTGTTGTCGTTATCCTATCCGCCTCGCTTCCTGACCGGGCTTGCTGCCGTGGCAGTGCTTTTTGCCGGCCTGACCGCTTCGGGCTGGGCGGCTCCCCGCCATCATCGCCAAGCCGTGTCGCTGAGCCACCGCGCCCTGGTGCGGATGCCGGCCAGTCCTACCGACCCCGACAAGGACGCCGCCCTGGTGGTGGATGGCGCCACCGGCAGGGTGCTCTATGCCCGCAACGAGACGCAGGAGCGCCACCCCGCCTCCCTCACCAAGATGATGACCCTCTACCTGCTATTCGATGCGCTGAAGGCGGGCAAGGTCACCATGCAGACTCAGTTTCCGGTGAGCTGGCACGCCTCCATCCAGAAGCCGACCAAGCTGGGCTTGCGGCCAGGCCAGACCATTTCGGTGGACGATGCCATCCGCGCCATCGTGATCCGCAGCGCCAATGACGTGGCGGTGGTGATCGCCGAGGCCCTGGGCGGCACCGAATCCCATTTCGCCGAAATGATGACGGCGCGGGCGCGTCAGTTGGGCATGCGGGAAACCAACTACCACAATGCCTCGGGCCTGCCCGATCCCCTGCAGATTTCCACCGCCAGCGATCTCGCCGTTCTGGGACGGCATCTGGCCTATGACTATCCTCAATATTTCCCGTATTTCGGGCTCGCCGGGTTCAACTACAAAGGCAGCTGGTTTCCCACCCATGACAATCTGATCGGCCGCTATGACGGCGCCGACGGCATCAAGACCGGCTATACCGGCGCCTCGGGATTCAACCTGGTCAGTTCGGTGACACGTGGCACCACCCATGTGATCGCGGTGGTGATGGGCGGGCGCACCGCCTTGCGCCGCGACCTGGAAATGGTGCGGTTGCTGGACCAGACCTTTGCCCAGATCGCGGTCAATCCCACCATGGTGGCGCGCGCCACCGTGCCTTGGCAGCAAATGGGCCAGCAGGTGGCGCAGAATGCCGCCCCGGTCTCCCCCGGTTTCAGCCTGCCGCAAGTCGCAACCGGCGGCCAATTCGCCGCGCTCTCGCCCTTGCCGGGGCCTTCATCGGTGCCTGCGACGGTCCAGAGCGAGGATGAAGATGCCGCCGAATCGGTCCGCGCCCCGGATGAGAATCTCACTGTGATCCATGCCGAGGGCGCCAGGCCGACTGCCCCCCAGCCCGCGGTACCGGCGGTCATGGCCAAGGCGGCCCGCCCCGACGGCGATCTGGCGACAGCGCAGGCCCAACTGGTCAAGACCGCCGTCAGCGCGCCCAAGCCTCAGATGCGCCCCACCTTGCGGGAGGATGCCGGTGAAGGCGATCTGGAGCCCTCGCCCGGCCGCAACTGGACCATCCAGATCGGCGCCTATGCCGACAAAGCGCTGGCGCTGGCCCAACTCAAGACCTATGCCGGCAAGGCCCAGGACGTGCTGGCCAAGGCTTCCCAGATCATCGCCCCGATGCATTCGGCGCGCGGCCATACCATTTATCGCGCCCGCTTCGGGCTGTTCGCGGAACAGGAAGCGCGCGACGTCTGCAGCCGTTTGACCCAACGCGGCCAGACCTGCTTCGCGGCTGTACAAACCCGCTGATGCCCCGACCGGGTCTGGAGACCGTAGCCACGGTCAGCGCGCTGCGCGCCGCGCTGGCCGCGCCGCGCTCTGCAAGCATCCGCATCGCCCTGGTTCCCACCATGGGCGCCTTGCATGACGGCCATGTCTCGCTGGTGCGCGAGGCGCGCGCCCGCGCCGATTTCGTGGTGGCCAGTATTTTCGTAAATCCCGCGCAATTCGCGCCGCATGAGGATTTCGACGCCTATCCCCGCACCCTGGAGGCGGATCTGGAGAAACTTGCGGGGCAAGCCGATGTGGTTTTCACGCCCACCGCGCGGGAAATGTATCCGGACGGCTATGCCACCGGCATTACCGTCGGCGGGCCCAGCGCCGGGCTGGAAAGCGACTTCCGCCCCCATTTTTTTTCCGGGGTGGCCACCGTTGTGGCCAAGCTGTTGCTGGCCGCCGCACCCGATATCGCCCTGTTCGGGGAAAAGGACTATCAGCAATTGCTGGTGGTGAAGCGGCTGGTGCGCGACCTGGCCTTGCCGGTGGAGATCGTGGGCGTCCCCACCTTGCGCGAGGCGGACGGCCTGGCCATGTCTTCGCGCAATGCCTATCTGAGCGCGGAGGAGCGCAAAACCGCCGGCCGGCTGAATGCGGTGCTTAAAGAGGCAGCTTCCCGCGCCCGCGCCACCGGCGATCTGCGGGCGGCGGAAGCCTCCGCCATCGAGGCCCTATGGGCAGCGGGTTTCAGCCACGTCGACTATGTGGCGATCCGCGACGCGGAAAGTCTGGATCATATCGCGGCATTGGAACAGCCTGCCCGCATCCTGGCCGCGGTCAAGATCGGCAAGACAAGGCTGATCGACAATATGGCGGTGTGACCGGGCTCACCGCGCCACGCGATAGACCTCGATATCGCCCTTGCGGCCGGCCGGCGTCAGCCAGTCCGGCATCTGTCCCTTCGCCAGCGCCGCCACCAAGCCGCCCTTGTCCCGATAGAAACCCCAATCGGGCGCGCCACGGCAGGTCATCAGATAATCGACTCCGCGCCGCGCCAGCACGGCGCGGGGATTTTTGCCGGCGAAAATTTCGTAAGTGTCGAGGATACCGGCGGCATCGCGATGATAAGGGCCCGCGATGGCGCTATCCGGCGTATAGGCCAGAATGGCGGGACCCTGATCGACAAAGCCCGCCACCCGGCCGCGCGGCATGGTCTTCAGCGGCGCCATGGCGGGCTCTGCGCCGCAGGCGACTTGGCGGGCGAAAGCATTTGCGCGCGCCGTGACAGCCGCCTGGCCCTCGGCCAAGGTGGCGAGCAAGGTGAACATCACGCCATTGGCCAGGATCAGCGCCGCCGCCAGCAAGACCGGGCTGCGCTTTTCAGTCAGCCTCACCAGGGCGGCCGCCAGTCCGGGCAACACGAACATCAGTGCGAAGGGTGTGGCGCGATATTGCAGGGTGGCCACCGCCAGCGCCAGGCTTGCGAAACCGGTCACCGCCCATTTGGCTCTGCCCGCCGGCAAGGCGAAACAAAACGCCAAGGCAAGAAGCGCATAGCCATAGCCGCCAATCGTCTGGCTGGGGGCCAGGCGGAAAAATTGCCAGACCGGATGGGCTTCATTGATGCGGGCAAAGAACAGGGTCTGCAGGCGGGGATCGAGTCCGCCATAAGGTCCCGCCAAACAGGCGGGATTGAGCAGCACGGACAGGCCGGCCAACAGGATCGCCAAACCGGCCAAGGCCGCCCCGCGATGGCGTGGCAGAAAGCCGATGGCCGCCACGCCGATCCCGCCCGCTGCCAGCAGCACGGCATAAAACAGCGAATAGGTGTCGCAGACCGGGTGGAAACGGTAGGGATCGGCGGTGGTCGCAACCAGCAGCAGCAGCGCCGTTCCCGCCAAGCTTAAACCGAAACGCCGGGCATTCACCCGGTCGAACACTGAGAAGCCAATCGCAAGCAACGCATATGGCAGGGTTTCAAGCCCGACACCCAGGCTGACCGCCACCGCTACCGCTGTCAGCAGCGGCCGGCGCTCGACCACGCCGGTCAGCGCCGCCAGCATCAGCGCCAACTGCAGACCGTGATGATCGATATTGCCGGGGGCGAAGGTGGCATAAACCTCGGCGCACAGCAGCGCCAGCACCAGCACCGCGCCGGCGGCGATGTGTCCGCCCAGCCTGCCGGCCAGCCGCGCCAGCAGATACAGCGCCGCGCCGAACAACAGCAGCGGCCAGGCGGTCAGCGCCAGCCGTTCCGACAGCAGCGACAGCAGCGCCGGCGGCGCGTCGGCCAGCCGTGACCAGTGCATCGCCAAGCCATAGGGCGCGTTCATGCGGTGCTGAACGGTGTCGAACCAGCCCTGCCCGGCCAGAAGATCGCGCACCTGCGCCAGCCGCATGGCGCTATCGGTGTCGAGCGACCCAAAACCGGATGCAAGCTCGGCGCGCGCAAACCAAAGGGCCGGAACCGCGAACAACAGCCAGGCAGGCCAGACCCATAGAGACCGATTCCCCATGCCGGAAGCTTAAAGCAACTGGTTTAAAGCAATCGCTTAAAGCAATCCCAGTGCCGCCAGCTCGCGCTGCATTTTTTCCGGCAGTCCCTTGGCCCCTTTGGTCCTGGCCAGGTCGGGCGGCGCGTCCTTGGCCTCCAGATAGCGCCAGCCCTGGAAGGCGCGCCGGGGCCTGGCCACCACCGGCACCAAGGTCTTGTCATAGACCAGGCCGCAATGCGGAACGCCGTTCTTCTTCACCTCGCGGAACGCCAGCAGCCGCTGCCGCGCCGCGATCTGGCCCTTGATCACCCAATACAGCGAGCCGCCATCAAGGACCTCATCAGCCCGCTTGGGGGTCATGCGCGTGACATGGACAAGTTCCGGCTTCTGCCCCTTGGCGCGTTTTTGCTTCAAGCGCGTTCTCTGCCAGTCGGCAAGATCGGCAAGACTGTCGCAGCCGACACAGAGCTTGATGATGTGGAGGGGCATGGCTTCGCCATAGCGGGATGCGCGGAAAAACACAATCGGTCCGAGGGCCAAATATCCACAGGCCGTGACGCCGCTTAATCTCTCGGAAACCTTCCTTTCCATTTTTAACCTGCTGGACTGCCGATGGACGAGCAAATGCTGGTTTTTCCACAAAATATCGAGGCCGCACCGCTGCCTGTCGATTGGGCAGCGTTTCATTCTCTGTCAACCCCGGAGTGGGACACTCCCGGGATGCGCCAACTTCTGTATGTCAGCAACACCGCTCCCGACATTTCCCTGGGCGACCTCGACAATGTCTTGACCGCGTCGCGCCGGAACAACGCGCTGATGGGCATTACCGGCCTGCTTTTGTTCATCGATGGCGGTTTCCTGCAGATGCTGGAAGGCGAGGAACGCGCCGTGCGCGAACTCTATACCCGCGTCTCCACCGACCGCAGGCATTGGAACCCGCGCCTGATGCTGGACCGTGAAATTCCGGTGCGCGCCTTTCCCAGCTGGAGCATGGGCTTCGAGCGCCCCTGCATGGACGATCCGGAAACCGCCGGCATGTTCGGCGTGGCGCGCGAAGCCATCCATGGCCGGCTGTCGCCCGGCACCGGCAAGATCGTGGCGATGATGCTGCAGACTTTCTATGCCGTGCAGCACAGCGATTTGCCGTTGAACCTCTATTACGCTGGGTGAGGCCCGACCGGCTTTGCCGGTCAAATCGGTGTCGCACGACGCTGTCGCTGGCGATGGACCGATTTGAGGGCCGCATGCTCGCTGGCGCTCGCATAGGGCAAGCTTTTCTAAGTTCGCTCCGCTCACTAAGAAAAGCTAAGCCAACGCCGCAGCGGCGCGCGTCCAAGCGCGCCGCGAGGCCGGGACGCCGCGGGCTTGGGCGAGCGGCCGGTTAAGAATCGGTTTCTCGGGACGCGAACGAATTGCTGCGATGCTTTCGCTGACGCCGGCACCGTCCAACGGCGTCTGAGGAATCCCGCAACAGTAACAGTGAGTGCATTGCGGTTCTGAATGTCCGCTTTGCGCCAAGAGTGGGCATTCGAGGCGTGAGTAATTGGCTTGGCTTGTGACGCCGCTGGCGCGATCTACGCCCGTTGCAAGGTAAACCGGAAGATCGCGCCTTCCTGCCCGATCGAACGATCGGTCCACAGCCGGCCGCCATGCGCCTCGACGATCATGAGCGAAAGCGCCAAACCCATGCCCATGCCTTCCGCCTTTGTCGTAAAGAACGGCGCAAATAGCTTGTCGGCAACGTCATCCGGAACACCAGACCCCGTATCCGTGACCGCCACCTCGACTTCGCCGATCCCGTTGTCGGCGCGCGCCTCCACCACGACACGGCGGGCGGTGACCGGGCGACCCTGCACGGCGTAAATGCTGTTCGTCAGCAGGTTGATCAGAACCTGCGATAGTTGCACACGATTCCCGATGACGCGCGGCAAACCCGGCTGCATGAGGACCGATAGCGCCACTTTTTTGGCTCTGGCTTCAACGCTGATCAACGCCAAGCTATCCTGCACCACGTCTTCTATCCTAAGCGGCCGCATTTCGACCGATCGGGCCGCGAACAACCGTCGCATCTGATTGATCATATCTGCGCAGCGCCGCGTGTCACTGCGGACATCGGTCAGAACGGCGCGCAGTACTTCAAGGTCGGGTTTTTCGGTATCGAGACATTTCAACGCCGCCTCCGCGTTTAATGCATTTGCGGCGAGCGGCTGGCTTAGCTCGTGTGTCAGCGCGGATGACAATTGCCCAAGGACATTGGCCATCTGCACCCGCATGGATTGGTGCTGCAGCTCAGCCAGTTCCAATACCGCGCCTCTGCTGATGACATAGTCGCGTCCAAGTTCGTAGGCCGCGATGCACAGGGCCCCCACATACCACGGCGCGTTCGACATGGGCGCGTGGAAAAAGCCGTATATGATGGCCTGACCATACACAAAAGTGCATAGCCACGGAACGGATATGCCGAGGCCGACGGCCAGCACTTTTCGCTTCGCGTCCTTCTCGCCCGAACGCCAGCACTGAACCATGGCGTCTACATAATATGCGATCAGGAAGACCAGCGTCACAACGGCAAATTCCTGCCATCCGGCTCGCGGCACTGCCGCGCCGACTGCGGATACCTGTTCTCCCAGCAGTGAGAAATGTTGCAGGCTGACAATGTTCGAAAAATTGAAGGCCGGCTGGGCCATGAAGTCCACGGCCAATATCACCAGACGTGCAGCGATGATCACGCCGAGCAGCCACATTCTGCCGGTTCCAAGATAATAGTGAACAAAGAGGGCTTGCCCGAGCATGGCGAAGAAGACCGGGACATGATACCAGCGCAGAAACCTGCCGTATTCGGCCGGCGTTGCGGAATGCATCATCAAGAGTTCGATATATGCCGCGACGGCCACCGCAATGCCGAGCAAGAAGATTGTCGCGCTCGCGGAGCCTCGCCGCTCTACGATCCTGATGGAGCCACCTGCGACCGCCAGTGTGACCGACACACCTGCCGCGAGTGACCACAAGACGGTCACGATCCCCATTTCGTGTGATGTCCGCTCGTTCGGGGACCATGCTATCAAGGCTATTCACTGCCCACAATGATGGCATTCCACCATCGAGGAGTGGCCAGACTCTTCGACCGAATGCCAACACCTGCTCGCAAGTGCAACAACGGTGACGGTTAGTGTTGGAGCGGGTGTCCGCGCGACTCGCAAGGTCCTATGTTAACACTGGGTCAAAGCGGTCGTTCGAAGGGATCAGTTCCCATGTCCGCTTTGCGCCTATAGCGGACATTCGTCTCCCACCGGCTTGAACAAACGAAAACGGCGGCACGATGGCCGCCGTCCCGTTTTTACGTGATGCTGCCAGTGACGTGGACAGATTTGATGAACAAAAACGTCCAGGTCGGCAGTGGCTTCTATTTCAACCGGACGGTGACCACATGGATTGTGGTCTTTCCCACGTTTTTCAGTGAGTAGGGGCGCTTTTCAGTGACAATAAATGTTTCCCCGGTCTTACGCTCGACGACCTCTTTCGTGCCGTCAGCATAGGTGCGCTCAGACATGCCACCCGTCACATAGTAAGCAACCAAACCCAATCTTGACGTTATCGGCGAAACAGCACCCGGTGGCGCTACATTATCGACGACCTGCACCTTGTCGTTCTCGGCGAGGACCTTCGTCGTGGCGTCAGCGGCGAGAAGCGGACTTGAACCGACTACAGCAAATGCCATCGCTGCGGCGCAAAACAAAACCATACGCGTTTTCATGGATATTCTCCTTTTGCTGCGCGCAATGCGGGCAGCATAATTGCGAGTTGATTATCATGTGGCTGTAAATGAGAAAGGCCACGCCGTCAGTGAGACGTTGTTACGGCGGGTAACCCCAAAAGCCTAGCAGACTTCACGATTGGCTCAAAATCGGTCAAAAGCGGACATTGCCGCGACCCGGCGGCGTGTCCTTTACAGCTTCCGCACCCAGATATTGCGGTAGCGCACGGCATTGTTGTGCGCCTGGAGCAGGATCGGCCCGTCGCCATGCGGGTGATAGACCGGCAGGCCGCGATATTCGGTG
Source organism: Rhizomicrobium sp. (assembly GCA_035693565.1). Taxonomy (GTDB): domain Bacteria; phylum Pseudomonadota; class Alphaproteobacteria; order Micropepsales; family Micropepsaceae; genus Rhizomicrobium. The sequence goes on from DASSGF010000009.1 coordinate 204,771, forward strand.
GAACCCTGGATGGCGAAATTGCTCTGCACCAGAACGCCGTTGAGAAGCACGGTGACGCGCGCCGGTTCCGCCAATGTGCCGTCGGCATAAAAACGCGGCGCGTAATAGACGATATCGTAGCTTTGCCAATTGGGGGCGCGCTTCAGCGCATTCACCAGCGGCGCGGATTGCTTGTAGATCGATCCCGCCTCGCCATTCACATAGGTGGGGTTGTCATAGCTGTCCAGCACCTGCAGTTCATACAGGCCCTGAAGATAGATGCCGCTATTGCCGCGGTCCTGACCCTTGCGCTCGGGCGGCAGCACCGGGACCATCCATTCCACATGCAATTGCATGTCGCCGAATTTCTGTGTGGTGCGGATGTCGCCCGCCTTGGGCACGTCGACCAACTCGCCATTCTCCACATTCCATTCCGCCGGCCCGCCCTTGGCGCCTTCCCAGCCCGCCAGGTCCTTGCCGCCGAACAGGACAATGGCGTCCGACGGCGGATCGCCCAGCCGCGCGCCCGGCTCGACCTTGGGCGGCACCGGCGACCAGATTTCCGTCAATTCGGGCTTGGGCAGCGGATTGCTCGCCGGCGCCTGCGCGATAGCGGCGGCAGGGACGAGAACAAACAACAAAGCCAGTTTCTTCATTTGGGATCGAACTCCTGAAAGGCGGCGAGCGCGCCGTGACAATGTTTGAGCTTGCGACCCGAGCCGCAAGGGCATGGGGCATTGCGCGGCAGACCGATCAGGCCGGGATCGGAGTCGCTCGCATGGCGCACATGCCGGTCCTCGCCGATATGGCGCACATAACCGCCCTCGTCCAGGATCACCGCCTGATAGCCATGGCGGTGATAGAAGGCGGACGCCTCCACTTCGAACGGCAGGGCGGCGGTGGATTTTTTTGCCACCACGAACATGGTGCGCGGTTGTTTTTCATAACTTCCGCCCAGTTTTTGGTAATCCGACAGCCGCCTCAGGCCCGGATTGAAAGTGAAACCGTGCCAGCAATCGCAATAGCCGGTGGCCATCACGCCGAAATTGCGGTCGGGGGCGGCATGGCTGATGGGATGGCCGCCGGTGTCGTTCCAGGCGCGCAATTGCACCAGCAGGATCTTGGGATCGAGCTCCAGGAAATGCCGGCTCTTTTCCATGAAGCCGGAGCGGTAGAATTCCCAGTCATCCTCCAGGTGAAAGATCAGTGGCGTGGCGACCTGGGCATAGGCCTGGTCGATCAGCTTGATCTGGCCCACCCGCGCGCCGGTGCGGAAATATTCAGCCCCGAACCGCGCACAGACCCCGGAGGGATCGGCATCGCCATCCTCGGCCACCAGGATGCGCGCCACCCGTCCTTCGGTCTCATGGGCCCGAAAACTTTCCAGGGTGCGCGCCAGCAGGTCATGACGGTTGCACGATGTCACGACCACGGTTATGTCGGCTTTGTTATTGTCGGGCATCAAGCGCGATTTTAGGCTCGCCGGATCGAAGGGCGCAACCCATGACCTCCATCCCGTCCCGGGAGCTGTACGCCCAGGCGCTGGCCTTGCAGCGGCAAGGCCAGCTCGCGCAAGCCGAGACGCTTTACCGGCGAGTCGTGGCGGCGGAGCCGTCCGCCTTCCCGCCGCGCCATATGCTGGGCGTGGTGCTGGCGCAGCAGGGAAAACTCGCCGAAGCACAAACCGAGATGGACGCCGCCCTCAAGCTCAATCCGCGCGATGCCGGCGCCTGGGCCAATTACGGCAATGTGCTGAACCTGCTGGGCCGTCACGGCGATGCGGTGGCGAGCTATGACCGGGCGCTGGCGATCAGCCCGGATGCCGGGACCTGGAACAATCGCGGCAATGCGTTGCAAAGCCTCAACCGCCGCGCCGAGGCGGTGGCGAGTTTTGAGCGCGCGCTGGCGCTGGAGCCCAACAATGTCCAGGCCTGGTTCACGCGCGGACTCCTGTTGGGCGAATTGGGCCGGGCCGACGAGGCGATGGACAGCTACAACCGCGCTTTGGCGCTCAATCCCGGTCATGTCGAGGCGCTCAACAATCGCGGCTATCTGTGGTGGCTCAACAAGCAGCGTTACGCGCCCGCCATTGCCGATCTGGAACAAAGCCTGGGCCTGGCCCCCGATCTTGCCTATGGCCAGGGCGCGGTGCTGCATCTGAAAATGTATGCCGCCGACTGGAGCGAATTCGGCGCGCGGCGCGCCGCCTTGCTGGACGGCGTGCGAGCCGGAAAGCGGGTGGCGCGGCCTTTCATGTTCCAGGCTGTAGCGGAAAATCCCGGCGACCTGCAGGCCTGTGCCCGTCTTTATGCCCGCGACCAGTATCCGCCGCCGCCGCAGACGCCGCCGCATGACCGCGAGGGCCGCAAGCCGCGCGCCAAAATCCGCCTGGGCTATGTCTCGGGAGAATTCCGCGACCAGGCCACCGCCATCCTGATGGCCGGGCTTTACGAACGTCACGACCGCAGCCGGTTCGAAGTGATCGCGGTGGACAATGGCAGCGCCGACAACAGCGCCATGACCGCGCGGCTGAAACGCGCCTTCGACGGCTGGATCGATATTGGTGACCTGACCGGCGCACAGGCGGCGGCGAAAATCCGGGAAGCGGAAATCGACATCCTGGTCAATCTCAACGGCTATTTCGGCAAGCACCGCATGGACGTCTTTGCCCACCGGCCGGCGCCTTTGCAGGTGAATTATCTGGGCTTCCCCGGCACCTTGGGCGCCAACTATATCGACTACATCATCGCCGATGCGACCGTGATCCCGCCGCGGGAACATCATTTCTATGACGAACAGGTCGTCACCCTGCCCGGCTGTTACCAGGTCAATGACGATCGGGGGCGCGCAATCGCGCTCCGCCCGTCGCGCACGGACGCTGGCGTGCCCGAGCAAGGCTTTGTGTTCTGCAATTTCAACCAGAGCTACAAGCTGACGCCGGACGTGTTCGCGAGCTGGATGCGCATTCTCGCCCGTGTCGAAAACAGCGTGCTGTGGCTGTTGGCGGCGGTCGATCCATTTGCCGAAAATATCGCGGCGCAGGCGCGCACCCATGGCGTGGCGCCGCAGAGAATCCTGTTCGCGCCGGACCGGCCGCCCGCCCAGCATCTGGCGCGATTGAGTCTGGCCGACCTGTTCCTGGACGGCCTGCCCTACAATGCTCATACCACCGGCAGTGACGCATTGTGGGCCGGTGTGCCGCTGCTGACCCGCCGGGGCACGGCGTTTCCAGGCCGTGTCGCCGCCAGCCTGCTTGCCGCCGCCGGCCTGCCCGAACTGGTGACCGAAAGCGTCGAAGACTATGAAAATCTGGCGGTGCGGCTGGCAACGGACCCGAACGCCCTGGCGGCGATCAAAGCCAGGCTGACGCGCGACTGCCCCTTGTTCGACACCGATCTGTTTCGCCGCACGATCGAAGCCGCCTATGGGCGCATGTGGGAGATGTGGCTTGACGGCAAAAAGCCGCGTGGCTTTTCGATTTGAACCTTGCCGTTACGGCGGCGGCGCTTGCGCGGCAAAACCGCCGCCCAGCGCCTTGTACAATCCCACCGACGCGGCCAGCCGCGACCGCCGGATATCGGAAAGCTGGTCGCGCGCGGTATAGAGAGAGCGTTGCGCGTCCGTCACCACCAGGAAATCGGCGGCCCCGGCAAGATATTTGCGGCGCGCGGCACTGAGCACTTTCTCCGCCTGCGTCACCTGCTCGCGCAGCGCCGCCTCCTGGGCGGTGAGATGGGCAAAGCTCCCCAGCGCATTCTCGACATCGGAAAAAGCCGCAATCACGGCGGCGCGATAGGCCGCCAGCAATTCCTCTTCCTTGGCCCGGCTTTCCTCGATCTTTCCTTCGGTGCGGCCGCCGTCGAAAATGACTTGCGCCAGCGTCGCGCCCGCCCCTGCCGCCAGGCCCAGGCCCGGCAAGGTATCGATCGCCGCCGCCAGCGCCGGATAGGCGATGCCGCCATTGGCGGTAAGCGTGATATCGGGCAGGAAGGCCTTGCGCGCGGCCTCCAGGTCGGCACGCGCTGCCGCCAGATTGGCTTCGGCGGCGAGGATGTCGGGACGCCGGGTGAGCAGCGCCGAGGGCAGCCCCGGCGCCACCGCGGGCGGCGCCAAGGCGCCCAGATTGTCGCCCAAGACCGTGAAACCCTCCGGGGGGCGGCCCAAGAGGATGGCCAGGGCGTTGCGCGCTTCCAATTCCTGTTGCTCCAGGGCCGGCAGCAAGGCCTGCTCCGCGGCAAGCGCGGCGCGCTGCTGGATCAAATCGGCATTGGCGGAAAAGCCCGCCGTCACCCGGCGCTGCACAACTCCCAATATCTCTTGCGCCGATTGCAGGTTGGCGCGCGACACCGCGATGCGCTCACGCAAGGATAGAAGCTGGAAATAGCTGTTGGCGACGCCGGAAGTGATGGTCAGCGCCACGGTGGCGCGGTCGGCCTGGCTGGCGCGCACCCCGGCCTGGGCGGAATTCACCAGGTCGCGGTTCTTGCCCCAGAAATCCAACTCATAGCTGGCCTGCAGGCCGGCGCTGTAATCGGTTTCGTGTTCGGAAACGCCATTGGCCCGGCCATACAAAGTGGAGACATTGGCGGCGCCGCCCAACTGGGGCAACAGCGCCGCGCCGGCCTGTTTGGCGCGCGCATCCGCTTGGCGCAGCCGTGCCGAAGCCTGGGCGATGTCGAGATTGTTGGCTTCGGCCTCGCCCATCAGGCGGGTGAGTTGCGGATCGTGGTAATTCGTCCACCAATCGCGCGCGGGCCAGACCGGGGCGTTCGCCGGTGCTTTCTGTTCAAAAGCGGCCGGCACATCGCCGGTCTTCAGGCCCGGCTGCGGCGTCGAGGCGCAACCGGCCAACAGCAGCGCGACCGCGGAGGAGAACAGCCGCCTCATACCGCGATCTCCTGACGCCTGTCTTGGTGCCCATCCTTATGTCCGGGTCCGCCAAAACGTTCCGCCAGCGCCGGCAGCACCACCAGATTGAGCAAGGTGGAACTGATCAACCCGCCCAGCACCGTCACCGCCATCGGGCCTTCGATCTCCTGGCCCGGCTGGTGCATGCCGATGGCCAGCGGCAGCAGGCCCAACGCCGTGACCGACGCCGTCATCAGGATCGGCACCAACCGTTCCTGGGCGCCGCGCAGAATGGTCTCCACCTCCCAGGGCGCGCCTTCCGCCTCCACCAGATGTTCGTAATGGGCCAAGAGCAGGATGGCATTGCGCGCGCTGACCCCGAACACGGTGACCAGTCCCACCATGGCGCCTACCGACAAGCCGCCGCCCGTCAATGCAATGCCCGCCACCGCCCCGATCAGGCTGAAGGGCAGATTGACCAGCACCAGCCAGGTATTGGCGCGCCACTGGAAGCAGATGAACAGGATCAGCCCGATCAGGGCCACCGCGAAAGCGGTGTAGAGCAAGGTCTGGGTCTCGGCCGCGCGCTGCTCGGCCGCCGCGCCGGTGAATTCGACATAAATGCCCGGCGGCAGCTTCAAGGCGGCGACGCGGGCCTGCGCGTCCTGCTCGGTCGCCTGCAGCGCGCGGCCCACCACATTGAAAGTGAGGGAGACGAAACGCTGGCCCCCGTCATGGGTGATCTTGAAACGCGTTTCGGTGGGCGCCACCCGCGCCACTTGCGACAGCGGCACCGGACCGAACGGACTGGCGATGGTCAGCGAGGATAAAAGCTCGGGCCGGTTGCGCGCCCGCTCCGGCAGCAGCAGCGTGACATTGACGATGCGGGTGCCGGCATAGGTCTGGCCCACCGTGGCGCCGGCATATTGGGTTTGCACCGCATCCAGCACATCCTGCATCTTGAGGCCATTGGCCACCAGCGCCTGGGGCTGGATCTGCAACGCGAAAGTGGGCGTGCCACTCTCAGGCTTGAATTGCAGGTCGGCGATGCCGGGCGTGCCGCGCAAGGCATCGGCGATATGCTTTCCGGTGGCGTCCAGAGTGTCGAGCTGATCGCCGAACACCTTCACCGCGATGTCGGCGGTTTCGCCCGTCAGGCTCTCGCTGATGCGGTCGCCCAGGAATGTGACCACCTCGCTTTGCAGGCCCGGATAGTGCGAAAGGATGCCGCGCAACGCTTCCTCGGCGTCATCCTGATCGACATCCGCATCCGGCTTCAATTCGACATGGAATTCGCTCTGGTGCGGCCCCCAAGTGTCCTCGCCCAGGGCGGCGCGGCCCACTTGCTGCTCGATGGTGGCGACGTAGGGCAGTTCCAGCACTTCCTTGCTGACCCGCTCGCCCATCGCCATCATCTCTTCCAGCGAGGCGCCGGGGGTGGAGGCGGAAACCTGCATCACAAAATGGCCTTCGCGAAAATCCGGCATGAAGCTGCCGCCCAGGAAAGGCAGCGCCGCGCCGGCAGCCAGCGTGACGGCAATCAGGATCGCGCCGACAAGGCGCAAGCGCCGATAGACAAAGCCGATGACGCGGCGCTGACGCTCCTTGAGCCACAGAATCCATTTCTGGTCGCCATGGGTGTCGCGGGCGTTGAGCATCAAGGCTGACAAAGCGGGAGCGGCGGTCAGCGCCACCAGCAGGGAGGCCAGCACCGCCAGGATGAAGGCCAGCGCCAAAGGCCCCACGAACTTGCCCTCCACCGTGGTGGAAAAAAGCTGGGGCAGGAAAATGGCGATCACCACCAGGGTGGCGTAAACCACCGGCCCACGCACTTCCAAGGTGGCTTCGGCGATGACCTGAAGCCGGGCGCGCGGGCTGGCCAGCTTGGCATTCTCGGCCAGGCGCCGCAGGATATTTTCGATGCCGATAATGGCGTCATCCACCAACACGCCCAGCGCCACCGCAAAACCGCCCAGGGTCATGGTGTTCAAACTCTGGCCCATGCGCTCCAGCACGGCGACGGCGGCCAACAGGGAAAGCGGAATCGCCAGGAAGGTGATCAAGGCCGAACGCCAATCGCGCAGGAAGAGATAGAGCACCGCCAAAATCAGGATCGCGGCGATCACCAGGGATTGTTCCAGCGAGCCCAGGGCCCGTTCGATGAAATTCGCCGGCCGGTGCAGCGCCGGATAGACAGTGATGCCTTCGGCCTTGAGCGCCGGAGTCAATTGCGCCAGCGCCTCTTCCAAGGTGCGGGTGGTTTCCAAGGTATTGGCGCCATATTGGCTGGCCAGCGACAACAGCACGCCCGGCTTTCCCATCACCACCGCATCGCCGGAACGCAGGGCGCGCGCCTCGCTCACCGTGGCGACATCGCCGATGGTGACCGGCGTCTTGCCGCGCACCGCCAGCACCGCGCCGCGCACCGCCGCCGGATCGGGGGCAGGCACCGGCGACTGGATCAGCACCCGCTGATGCGCCAGATCGACAAAGCCCGCGCCGCGCAACGCCAGCGCCGCCCGCGCCGCATCGGCCAGGTCGGTCAAAGTGAAACCATAAGAAGCCATCTTGGTGATGTCGGGCTGGATCTGGATTTCGCGCACCGCCCCGCCGAAAATGATCACATGCGCCACGCCGGGCACCGCCAGCAGCGCCGGCTTCATCACCCATTCGGCGCGGTCGCGCAGTTCAAAGGAATCGAGCTTATCCGACAGCAGCCCGATCTTGAGCAGGTCCATGGTGCTGGAAGTGAGCGGCGACAGGCGCGGTGTCCCGGCTTCCGAAGGCAAGGTGCTGCCCATCTCGCTCAGGCGTTCGGCGATACCCTGCCGGGCATTGTAGAGATCGATATTGTCGCGAAACTGAATGGTCACCAGCGACAGGCCGGGAATGGATTCCGAGCGCAGGGTGGCCAGGCCCGGCGCGCCATTGACGGCATTCTCGATCGGCTTGGTGATCAGCTGTTCCACCTGCTGGGCGGTGAAGCCCGGCGCTTCGGTCTGGATGTCCACGGTGGACGGCACAAAATCCGGAAACACGTCCAGTGGCGCGCTGCGCGTCGCCCACAGCCCCGCCAGCAAGGCGATCAAGGTCAAGGTGGCCAATGTGCCCGCATAGCGCACGCACAGGCCGACGAGCCAACGCATGCGTTATTCCTCGGTCTCGGTGCTGGGATTGATTTCGCGCGCCATCAGCAGGCCGGCGCCATCCACCACCACCTTTTCGCCCGGCTTGATGGTGGTGACGAAATAGCCGTCGCCCTGGGGACGGCTGATATCCACCTTGGTGCGCAGGAACGTGTGGGCGTCTTTCTGGACATAGGCCCAGGCTTCGCTTTCACCGAATACCAGCGACTTGGCCGGTATCCTGGCGCCGGCCTGGGCCGTGCCGGTGGGAACGGCTGCCGTCACCCGCTCATTCTGGGCCAGGTCGCTGCCTTCGACCAAGGCATAGAAGCTGCGGCCCGGCACCGCGGCGTCGGCAGGCGCGTCCCAGATGGTGCGGCTGGTCCAGCTTTTGGCATCGGCACCCATGCGGCTGATGATCAGGCTTCTCGGCGCCTCTCCGCCGGTGGCGGGAAATGTCGCCCGCACCAGCACCGCTTCGCCCGAGGCCAGCCGGCGCATCACCGCCTGTCTTGTGGCGGCATCGCGCCATGGCGAATTGAGGCCGAAGGCGGCGTCGGTCTTGTGCCGGGCCAGCGCCAGCGCCGCCGCATCGGCGGCGGCTTTGCTTTCGGCCACCTCCACCTGTTCGCGCGAGATCGCGGCATCCTCGCCGGTGGAAAGCGAACGGGCGCGCGCCGCGGCAGCCTGGCTTTGCGCCGCCGCCGCCTGGGCGGTGAGAAATTCGGAATCGGCCTGGGCAATGGCGTCCAGCGGCGTCACCACGCCATAGCCGTCGATACGGCCGCGGAATTCCGCCTGGACGGCAGGCTGAACCGTCAGACCCAGGCTTTTGATCTCCTCATCCTTGAGGGTAAGGCCGGCGCTTTCCGCCGCTTCTTTCTTTTCCGCTTCGGCAGGCTTGTCGTTTTTGCCGCACGCCGACAGCAGCACAAGCAGGGCGGCAATAACGGGTATTTTGCGGCCAACGGCCATGGACCTGCCCCTCCCAAAGGCCGGGCGAGTATCCCAACTCCCCTGGTTAAGCGCCACCGGGCCGGGACATAAATTTTCCCAATGCTTTAAGCCGCTTGGGGTGAATCAGCGGGCATGGGGAAGGAAATCTCCACCGCCAGGCCGGGCTTGCCATCCGCCGCAACAGAGATGCCGGCGCCATGCAGTTCGGCGATCGCTGCCGCCAGGGACAGTCCCAGGCCATGGCCGGGCTGGGTGCGGCTGGCTTCGCGGCGGTAGAGGCGGCGGAACAGTTTTTCATGCTCGTCGCGGGGCACCCCGGGGCCATCATCGCTCACCCGCGCGACGACGCGGCCATCGCCTTGCGACAGCGACAGGCGGATATGGGTGCCGCGCGGGGTATGGACAATGGCATTCTCGATCAGGTTGGAAAAAAGCTGCGCCAGGAGCTGGCGGTCGCCGCGAATGACTGCCGGGCCCGGCGCGGTCAATTCCAGAACATGACCGGCCTCGTCGGCGACCGGCTCGAACAATTCGCGCATCTGCGCCAGCAAGGCGGCAAGGTCGATGGAAGCAAAAGCGGCGCGGCGCGCCCCGCCCTCGATTTGGGCGATGCGCAACAGGGCGGAGAACAGGCCCAATATCTCATCCGCCTTGGCGATGGCGGCCTCCAGGGCGCCGCGATGATCGTCCAGGCTTTTGCTGTCGGCCAGCGCCCGCTCCAGGCGGTGGCGCAAATGGGTGACCGGCGTGCGCAAATCATGGGCAATGTCGTTGCTCACCTGCGCCAGGTTTTCCATCAGCGCCGCGATGCGCGCCAGCATGTCATTGATTGCTTCCGCCAGCCGGTCCAGTTCGTCATCGGCGCCGCGCACGGGAATGCGCATGGAGAAATTGCCCTGCATGATGTCGCGGCAGGCCTTGGCCATGGCGTCGGTGCGTCGCAGGAAGCTTCGCGACACCAGCGCGCCGCTGACCACCGCCAGCAGCAGGGCGGCGGCAAAAAGAACCAGCATGACATTGAGGATATGGCGCTGGACCGTGCGCAGCCGCCTGGTATCGCCGCCGGAAAAGACATAGAGGCCGGGCGCCAGCAAAGCCCCGGTCCCCAGCACCCGATGGGTGTGATTGCCGGTGGTGAAGGCGATATCCGCGGTTCCGGTCTGCGGCGTCATGGCCGGAAGATTGCCCGCCACCGGCCTGCCGTCCTGCTGCAACAGATAGAATCCCGAGCTGGCGGGCGCGGCCATCAGCTGGTTGATGACCTCACGCGCCTCATGCACGCCTTCATGGGCATAGCCGTCGCGGATGGCGGCGATATCGGTGGCGGAATAGGCCAATATCTGATCGCGCAGCGCCTGATTGGTGGCGACCAGCACGAAACCCGCCAGGATCACAAAGGAAAGGGCGAAGACACCGGCATAAAGCGCCGAAAGCCGGAATCCCTCGGTGCGGAGGAATCTATTCCGCACGCAAGGTATATCCCGCGCCGCGCACGGTATGGATCAGCTCGCTGCCATGGCCGCGATCCACCTTGCCGCGCAGCCGGCTCATATGGGTCTCCACAATATTGGTGCGGGGATCGAAATGCAGATCCCACACATTTTCCAGCAACATGGCGCGGGTGACCACCCGGCCCATATTGCGCATCAGATATTCCAGCAGGCGGAATTCCTGCGCCTGCAATTCGATGGGCTTGCCGCCGCGATTCACGGTGCGCCGGATCAGGTCTATTTCCAGGTCGGCGGCGCGCAGGCGGACGGGCTCGCTGTCCTGCGGAACGGCGCGGCGGGCAATGGCATGGACCCGCGCCAGCAGTTCGGGAAAGGCGAAAGGCTTGACCAGATAGTCATCGCCGCCGGCCTGCAGGCCCTCCACCCGGTCATCCAATCCGCTCATGGTGGTGAGGAAAAGCGCCGGTATCCGGTTTTCCTCCGCGCGCAACTGGCGCACCAGGCTGAGGCCATCCAGGCCCGGCAACATGCGGTCCACGATCAGGGCGGCAAAGCCCCCTGCCCGCGCCGCCGTCAACCCTTCTTGACCATCGGAACAGACGGTAACCTCATGGCCCGCGCCTTCCAGCGCATAGACAATATGGGCGGCGGTCTCGGAATCGTCTTCGATCAGCAGGATTTTCACGGCGGTTGGTATCAGTCGGTGGCGGCCGCCATTGTCCGGTCAAGCCTGCCGGGATGCAAGCAGGCCCGCGCAGCTTGATTTTTTGTATAGCCAGGCGGCAAAGCCGAAAAGCGCGCCGGCACGCGTTTCACCTGAGGGGATAAGGTGAAGGCGTCACATAGGACCGGGTGATGTCGGCAACCGTCCGTGTACCGCAATTTCCCATTGTCAGTCTCAATTCCGCTTGCAGAAGCGCCAGCACCCGCTCCACCCCGGCCTCGCCGAAAGCGCCCAGGCCCCACAGCATGGGACGGCCGATCCCCACCGCCTTGGCGCCCAGCGCCAGGGCCTTGAACACATCGGTGCCCCGGCGGACCCCGCCATCCATGAGCACGGGAATCTTGCCGCCCACTGCCGCCACCACTTCCGGCAAGGCTTCGATGGTCGCCCGCCCGGTCTCGGTGGAGCGCCCGCCATGATTGGAAACCAGGATGCCATCCAAGCCGTGATCCACCGCCAGCCTGGCATCTTCACCGGTGTCGATGCCCTTGATCAGCAACTGGCCTTTCCACGCCTTGCGCAGCCGGTCCAGGAAAGTCCAATCCATGGAGGGATCTGCGTATTCACCCCCGTCATATCGATGCCGTCATACATCCGCCGCTCGCTGACCGCGGTGCCGGGATTGGCGCCCTGATGGCAGGCGGCGCATTGACGCAAATCCTTGGGCCGGGTTCGCAAATAGGTTTCGCTGTTGCGTCCCGTGGTGTTGTCGACCGTCAGCATCACCACCCGGCAACCGGCATTGGCGACACGATCCAGAATCTTCTGGCAGGCCTCCCAGGAGGACGGGGCATAGAGCTGGTACCAGACCGGGCGTCCCAACGCCTGGTTGACGTCCTCGACGCCGGTCGAACTCGAGGTGGACAGCACCTGCAGAGTGCCGCGCGCCTTTGCCGCCCGCGCCACGCCCAGCTCGCCATCCGGATGAAAGGATTTCTCGCCGCCGGTGGGACAGGTGAAGATGGGGCTGTCATAGGTCGTGCCAAACAGCTCCACCCGCATGTCGACCTTGGTGGCGTCGCGCAGCCGGCGCGGCCGCAATTCCAGATGACTGAAGCCTTCCCGGTTGGCGCGCAAGGTGACATCGCTATCCACCCCGCTGGACATATAGGCCCAGTGTCCCGGTTGCACTTTGCGATGCGCCACTTCCTCGAAGTCGAACACGTTCAAGGCTTCGGACGGCGCCGCGATCAGCGCCGCGTCGCCTTGCGCCCGCGCCAGATCGGCCAACGACCCGGCAAAGGCCGCCGCACAAGGACTGGCGGCGGCGAATTCCAGAAACCTGCGCTTTGAAATCGTTCGAACAGACCCGACCATCCAGCCCCTCCGATCGGTTGCGGACATTCTCCCCAGCCGCCGCCGCATTGCAAGCCAGTCAGATCGGCGTCGCGCCGGTGATCTGCGCCAGCAAGCCAAAGAACCCCTTCTTGCGGGCCGAATGGATGCCCCAATCCACCGGCAGGCTCTGATAGCCGTCCTCGAAGGGCTCGCGGATCTGGCGGTAATCGAAATAGCCCCAGCCGCTATATTCCTCCACCGCCGCCAGGAAATTGTTCTGCGGCTTGTCGAAGTCGAAATGGTCGTCTTCATTGTTCAACAAAGGCTGGCCGCGATAGCCGGGGCTGGCGCGCATCGATTTGGCGCGGGCATGGATCGCCTCCGGCGTGGGTGAAGCATTGCCGTGCCAGAGCACGCAATCGGCAACCTGCAGCAGCCGCTCGGGCAAGGCCGCCTCCACGACATAGCTGGTACTGACCAGCAGACGCCCGGCCGGGTTTTTGATCTTGCCTTGGCTGCGGGATTGAATTCGCGTCACCAGCTCATGCGCCCGCGCCGGCTTGACGATGTCATAGGGCCAGCGCGGCAGATCGGATTCATTGGCGACTTCGACAATCACATTGCCATAGCCGCCCTCGCACAGGATATCGGTCACCTGGTCCGCGGCGCGGATCAGGGCGCTTTCGTCCTTCAAGGCCGGCGTGGCGGAGATATAGAAGAGGCCCATCACCGCCGCCATGCCATTGGCATCCAGCGCATCCAGCACCCGGATCAGCCGGGCGCGATAATCGGGCAGGAGATTGCCGTCCGCGGTATAGCCGTTGGTGTGCCAGGGCTGATGCCAGCCATAGCCCATCGGGCTGCCGCCTTGGATATTGAAGGCCACCGAAGTCAGGCCATGGGATTTATAGGCCGGCAGCGCGGCGATGAACTCACTGGTATTGCGTTCGGGGTCCCAGGGCCCATCGCGATAGGCCCACATGCCGCGCGTCTCGGGATTCTGGTCGTTGATGATGCAGTTCACCATCCGCGAGGTGAACAGCAAGCCTTCGACCTTGTTGCCGCGAAAGGATCGCCCCGGATAAGTCGGCTGGCCATTGATATGGAAGGCGTTGCCGGCGACCGAGAGAGCGGTGGCGCGCGCACCCGGCGCGGCCGCTGCGGCGCGCGCACCCATTCCCGCCATCACCAGCGGCGCGCCGATGCCGACGGATTTCAGAATATCGCGACGGTGCCGGATCATGATTGCCTCCCATTTTTGTTGTTATTAGGCGAAAGCCCTAGGTCTGCTTTGATAGACATTAATATGACAAGCTGTCAGCGTCTGCCGGCGTTGTCATAAAACCGGTGGGAAAAACCATTACCACCATAGCCAGGGCTGTTGTTCGTCGAAACCGCCCTGCCGTTTGTCGGGGAAAAACCGGCTGGTGGAAGCCAGTCCGGCACTGATCGAACAGCGCGCGACACGGGATGTGGCAGCCTTTAGACACTCATTCCGGTGAAACACCGCCCATTGGCGATCTTCACCGGGGTCGCCCCAAGGTTAACCCGAGACCTCGCCCTTAAAATGGAGAATGCAATGAACTATCGCCAGTTCTTAAGTGCCACCCTGTTGTCGGCGGCTTTGTTGTCCGCGCCAGCGGCGAGCGCCGAAACCCGCAGCGTCGCGGTGCCGTCCGCCGACCTCAATCTCGCCAGCAGGTCCGGGCAAACCGCCATGCAGTTCCGCATTGCCCGCGCCATCGATCAGGTCTGCGGTTCGGCCCATTCCCGCAACACCGCGGACGCCCAGGCTTATGCCACCTGCAGCAAGAGCGCCCGCGCCGGCGCCACGGCGCAATATGACGCCATGGTGGCAAAGGCACAGAGCAACACCCAGTTCGCCGCCAAGACAGGAAAATAGTTTTTCATCCGGCGTGGTATTCCGGATGAATCTGGGCGCAAGGGTGTCCCCCCTTCCGCCGAAGGGCGGGAGGGTTGTCCCCCCTCTCGCCCATTCCTTTTTCGTCTCGCTTTATGGCGGATTGGCCATGGCGCGGGCATTGGCCAGATAGGTACGCCCGACACGCAGCCAGCGGCCATCGCGCAATTGCGCCTGCCAGGCGCCCGAGCCGTTATGCTTGAACCCTACGATCCGGTCGCGCCGCGCCAGGGTGGAGCGGTGAAGCCGCACGAACTCGGACGGATCCAGCCTGCGCTCCAGCTCGCTGATGGTTTCGTGAAGCAGGAACGAGCGCGGTCCCACATGCAGCCGCATATAGTCGCGCTCGGCGACAATCAGGTCGATGTCCAAGCAGGGGATGCGGATGATTTCGCTGCGGTGAGGGACCCAGAATTCCCTGGTCCAGGTCGGCGCGCCGCCTGATGCGGAGGCTGGCGAGTCGGCGCGGAGGCGGATGCGGGCGATGGCGCGCTCCAGCCGCGCCGCCTCCACCGGTTTCAACAGATAGTCCACCGCCGCGACATCAAAGGCCGCCACCGCGAAATGGTCGAAGGCGGTGACGAAAATCACCGCCGGCTTGGCGGGAAGCGGCGCCAGCGCCCGGGCCAGGGTGATGCCGTCCATGCCCGCCATCTGAATATCCAGCAGCACCAGGTCGGGCTGCAACGCCTCGATCAGCCGCAACGCGCTGGCGCCGTCGCTGGCGGTTCCCGCCAGGCTCACGCCGGGAATTGCCGCGCACAGGATCTGCAGCCGCTCGACGGCGAGCGGCTCGTCATCGACGATCAATGTCCTGAGCAGTTCAGGCATCGTATTGCAGGGGCAATTGAAGCTCGACGCGGAATCCGCCGCTGTCGCGCGGTCCATAGCTGCAACGCGCCGTGCCGTCAAAAGCCGCCGCCAGGCGCTCGCGCACATTGCTGAGGCCCACGCCATCCCGGCGGGCGGCCTCGACGGCGCCGTCGGCGTCGTCCTCCACCGTCAGATGCAAGGCGCCGTTGCCGGCGCGCGCCCGGATGGTGAGAACAACCGGTCTGCTGCTGCGGGCCACGCCATGCTTGATCGCATTCTCGACCAGGGGCTGCAGGATCAGGCCCGGGACCTGGGCATCCTCCAATTCCTGGGGCACATCCACCGCCACCAGCAGGCGGTCGGGGAAGCGTATTTTCTCGATGTCGAGATAAAGCTGCTGCATGCGGATTTCATCGGACAGAGGCACGTCAGAGCAGCAATCATTGGCCAGGCTGGTGCGGAAAAAGGTCGCCAGATTCATGATCATGCGCTCGGCTTCCTCGGTGCGCTGCTTGAGCACCAGGGTGGAGAGCGAATTGAGCGTGTTGAACAGGAAATGCGGATTGATCTGGTAGCGCAGGGCGCGCAGCTGCGCCGCCTGCGCCTGGGAGCGGTAGGCGGCGGCCTGGCGTTCGGCCTGGGCAACCTTGGCGGCATAGGACAGCGCCACATAGAGCACCCCCCAGGCGGCGATGAAGAAATACCAGCTGCACGCCGACTCCATGATGATGGAGATCGCCCCCATTCCATGCATCCCCTTCGACTGGGCCAGTTCCCTGAGATCGGAGTCGGACGGATAGACCAGATAAAAGGCGGTGAAATTGATCGTGGCGTAAACCCACGAGGCCGGGATGGAAACAAGCGCCGCGGTGGTGAGCAGAAACCGCATCGATTTGCCTTCGAAGCGGTGCAGGATGGCGTACATCACCAAGGTCAGTATGATGCCCACCAGCACCACCGCGCCACGCCGGGGCAGCATCCACAGTTGGCCCTGGGCGCCGGAAATCGCCATGCGCGCGGTGTTGAGGATGAAATAGAACGCCCAGAATCCCGCGATCGACCACAGCGCCACGGCGCGGTCGACATGGGGCGTGGAGGCTTTTGCCGCGGTCTGCGGAGAGCTGCTCATCGTCTCTATCAATAGCTCATCCCCTGCCCCGGTTGCTCAAATGCCGCGCCACGCTGGTCGAAGCCCGCCGTCATTTCGTCGAAGCCCGGCCAACGGCCCCGACAAAGGGTTCGGGCAAAGGGCTCGGGCAAAGGGCTCGGGCAAGCAATTCATATTCTTGCGCTATTTTACTTGTCCGGGAGCAATGGCGACAGGCGTCGGACCGGCCCCGTACCTTTCTTCCGCCACCGGAGGCCCGACATAGAGAAGCTGGCGTTGAAAATCGATCGCCAACGAATTGTCCTTGAGCAGGCCGGAGCCGATGATGCCCGCCGGCGCTCCATCCAGATGGAAATAGCGGAAAACATTGACATTGGCGATCAGCACGGTCTGGTCGGTAAAGACCCGGCCTCCCAGCCAGATGGTCAGGCCCTTGACGAAAACAACCGGCTCCACCGTTCCCAGCGCGTCGCGCAATTTTTGCGGGATGCCGTCCTTGGGGAAACTGGTCCGCTTGAGGCCCATCTGTTCGGCCGCGTTCCAATTGAGGATGGTCATGCCCGAGCCCATGTCGAGCAGGCTGGTGACCGAGGTCCCGCCCACACTGGCCCGCATCAGCCAAAGACTCGCGGCGGCGTCCTTCACCGGCCGGCGCGTCAAGGACAAGGACGGCCAGCTCCGAAACTCGGCGGCCTCGCCGTCCCCCGGCGTCAACAGCTTCAGCCGCATGCCCTTGCGGTCCAGCACCACCAGATAGTTGGACAGCGCGTCCATGCCCAGCAGCCCGTCGGCGGGGTCGGACTCATCCGGCAGCACCCCCATCGCCAGGTTGCGGATGGTCTCGCTGGACAGCCGCACTTCTTCCGCCTTGACCGGCAGGGCGGTGCCGACATTCTGCATGCCGTAAACCGTCAGCGGCTCGCCGCCCGTACCGCCCAGGCCCAGCCTGGCACGCAGATGCTCGAACATCATGCTGCGGCTGGCGGCGGTATCCAGCAGGAAGCGGAACGGACCCTGGCCGTTGACGAACACGTCTGTGGCGACCCGCGCATCCGCGCCGACCCGGTATGGCAGTTCGGCGACCACACTCGCTACCGCCGGCGCGGCCAGTGCAGCACAGCAAAAGGCGGCGACTGTGACCAAGCTTCGCATCGAAGCTCCCCTTGGGGCCTGTCAGTAGACGCCTGTGAGGCAGGTTCCGCAAGTGCGGCTGGTTAATCGCCGGGCGGCAGAAAGGAAAAGGCCGCGGAGTTGCCTCCGCGGCCCTGGCAAGTTCCCCTTTTACCGGACGATCAGAACTTGAAGGTCAGGCGGGTGAAGAAGAAGCGGCCGATTTCGTCATAGGGACCGCTGATGGTGTTGTTCTTGCCGACGCTGTCTTCCACCGTGAAGGGCGGATCCTTGTCGAACAGATTGTTGATGCCCATGGTGATCATCGCACCCTTCACCGGGCCCCATTCCGGCAGGTCATAGCTGGCGCTGATGTTGTGATAGACGAGATCGGGAAGCGTGAAGCCATAGCCCTTGCCGCCGGATCCGTCTTTCGTCCCGCCGATATATTGCATGTCATAGTGGAAGGTGAAATCGCCCAGGTGATAGTCGGTGAATATGGTCGATTTCCACTTGGGCTGCACGAAACCGATGGTGCCCAGATACTCGCCGGCAAAATGGCTGATCGAGCCCAGCGTGTTCTGGTTGTGGGTGATCAGATGCGCCGCACTGCCGTCGATGGTGATGGAGCCTGGAATGCCGAACGGCAGATCCACACCCGCCGCCCGCGTGTCGTAGGTCACTTCCATGTCCAGGCCGCTGGTGGTTTCGGTGCCGGTATTGGTGTTCAGGCTTTGCACCTGGAAGATACCGCCTGAATTGCGGCTGATCGCGGCGCAGTTGCTGGCGATCTGGGCCACGAAACAGTCGGTAATGAACTGATCGGTGCTGGGCAGGTTCTGCGGAATGCCGCCCACCAGGATCGAGTTGGTGATGGTGATCTCATAATAGTCCAGATTGGCGGAGAATCCCGGCAGGAAGGTCGGGGTCAGAACCCCGCCTACCGTCCAGGAATGCGATTTTTCCGGAGACAGGGTGGGATTGCCGCCGACAATGAAGGGCCGCTGGTCGTTGACCAGGTTGTTTTCCGGCGACTGATAATTGGCCAGAGCCGCGCCCGTCACGCCGATGGTGGCGAGAGAGGCGGCGCAAGTCGATCCCGGAGCCAGCGAGCCCAAACCAGCATTGGCGTTGCCGTTGAAGCCCTTGGCGCGGCTGTCGCAGGGGTCACCCGAGATGCTGATGAAGGAGGTGCCGTGGCCGCCATAAAGTTCGGCGGTCGAGGGCGCGCGGAAGCCGGTATTGTAGCTGCCGCGGAAGCGCAGATCGGAGACCACCTGCCAATCGACGCCCAGCTTGTAGGTGGTGGCGTCGCCGAAGGTGGAATAGTGGTCGTAGCGGCCGCTGGGAGTGACGGTCAGCGACTGGAACATCGGGGTGTCCTTCAACACCGGAATGCGCAATTCGCCATAGAAGGAATAGACGCCATAACCGCCGGCGGTGGGTGAGGACTGGCTGGCGGAATAGCCTTCCACGCCCAGATTGTCCGGGAAGGTGCGGCTGTACTCGAAGCGGCGCTCGAAACCGACCGCGGCCTGGACCGGTCCGGCCGGCAGGTCGAACACCGGCCCGTTCACATCGGCATAGATGTAGTTCTCATAGTTGAATGCGCTGTCGGACAGGGTGGTCTTCAGATAGGCCCACTGGTCCGGCGTTATGCTGCTGAGATTGTAGAAATTGATCGGATGAAGCGGGATGACATAGCCGAAGCGGGGATCCGGCGTGGTGGTGCAGCCGCCGGGCACGTCGAGGCAGGGCACATTCGCCGAAGCCTGGGCAAAGTGGAAGAAATTGCCCGAATTGTAGACATGCTGGTTGAAGTCGTTGCGCTGCTGCACATAGCCGATTTCCCAATTGTAATCGGTGAAGGCATGACCCTCCAGCCCGACCCGGATGCGATAGGTGTTCGAGGTCTGGTTGTAGGTACGCACCCCGAACTGATTGGGAGTCAGGTTGGCGTCGATGCAGTTGGCGGTCCCTCCGGCCAGGAGGTTGCCGCCGCAGGGCACGATGTCACCAGCCGGCAGATTGGGATTGGCGACAAAGCCGAAGTCGGCATAGGTGGGGACCTGGAAGCCTTGATAGACCGGCAGGCCGTTGGGCAGATAGGTCGAGGCGATGGAAGGTCCGATCACCGGTTCCGGACGGATGCGCTGTTCGGAATTGCGGCGGGTGTAGAAGCCCGAGGCCACGAAGGTGACATCCGGCAGGATGTCATAGTGACCCGAGAAACTTGCCTGGGTACGGCCCTCGCTGCCCAGCAGAGTGGCGCTAGGCTGGATGGCGCCGCAATTGGCGTTCAGCTTGTTCACGCCGCCCGAGACATTCGGCAGGAATTGAAGGCAAGGAATTTGGCTCGCCAGGGCGGAATTCTTGCGGGTCGTTGGCACGCCATTGACCCACACCGCATTGGCGCCGTCGGCGTCCTGCAGCACATTGAGCTGGGTGCGATAGCTGGTGCCGCCTTCCAGGCCCGCCTGGCCGATATGGGGATCCTGCACCCAGTCGCGAGCAGCGCCGGTCACCGCGCCCTGCTGCTCATTCATCAGCGACATGGTGATGTTGCCCTTGTCGAAATTGACGCCCAAGGTGGCGGACAGCTGATAGGTGTCGGCGCCGCCATGCTGGCTGGTGCCGGCCATGCCGTCAAAGCGCAGGCCCTCGAAATCCTTCTTGGTGATGATGTTGATCACGCCGGCGATGGCGTCCGCGCCGTAGACCGAGGAGGCGCCGTCGCGCAGCACTTCCACCCGGTCCACCATGGAGACCGGTACGGAGTTCAAGTCCGGCACGGTGGAGTTGAAGCCCGACTGGGTGGCGGGGATCAGGCGCTGGCCGTCCACCAGCACCAGGGTGCGGGACGGATTGAGGTTGCGCAGGCCGATCTGCGAGAAGCCTTCACCGCCGTTGTTGGTGGTTCTGGCGACGCCATTGGTATTGTCGGGACCGGTCAGCTTGACCAGCACGTCTTCCACATTGAAAGCGGAGGTTTCGGAAATCTGCTCCGCCGTCGCGGTCGACAACGGACTGACGCTGGTGGCGTTGGTGGTGGGAATGCGCGAGCCGGTCACCACCACGGTTTCGGTGGCCGGAGTTTGTTGCGCTTGGGCCGAGACCGCCATGGCGGACAATGCAGCGGATACAAGCAATGCCGAGCGCGTGCGGAAATGGCGTTTGAAAGGCATGAGTGTCCCCTAGGAGGCACTGCGGTGCAGGTGCCTCTGTTAAGCCGATGCCCCCCATTTGAATTTGTCCCAGGGGGAACTCGGCTGGATGTTGGTGCGGCCGGTATTAGCCGCTTCACCTAAAAGGCTAAGTCCGCAGGAGAACGCATCGCAACAGATTCAATCACGCTCGCAATAAAATTGGTTACGAGTGTAACTTTCTTACAACTGTGCGAAATTTGGCCCCGGTCAACATGTTACGAGGCGGGACGAAACAAACGAAGGGGCTTTTGGTTCCCTCGGCAGCAATCTAACAAAGGGGCGCCGGAAACTATTGCAAACGTAGCACCCGGTAGGTGGCGTTGCGTCCCACGACATTGAGATCGTAGCTGCCCAGCGCGCCGCGCGAGATCCGCACGGTGAAATTTTTCGGGGCGTCCAACCTGCCGGTGTCGCCTTCCAGCTGCCGCCACACCTCTCCATTGTCGAGCGTGACGGTGAAACGTCCGCGCGGGTCGTAGCTGATTCCGGCAACAGAAGCGGTCATTTCCGAGGCACGCTTGACCGGCGCGGCGCGGCGCAATCTTTCGCTGCCCAAACCGGCTGGAGGCGCGGCGGCAATCGGCGGCGCGACATAGGCGGCGGGCGGCGCGGCACTGGCAAACGGCGGAATTGTCTGCATCGCCGGTCTTGACGTGGGCGCGCTGCGCGGCACGGGGCCGACACTGTGCGCCACGCGGTCATAGCAGGCCAATCTTTGCAGCAGGCCGGTGATTTGCAGGCAGGCCGTGAGTTGAACCGGCAGGGAATCCTGCGCCATCGCGGCGCCCGCCATTGCCAAGACCAGCGGCGCCAAGATTTTTGCCGTCCGCTTCATGTCGCGCCCTTTTTGGCCGCGGCGACATGGGCATCGACCATGGAGGACAGCACGGTCAACGGCACCGCACCGGCCTCGACCACCGTGTCGTTGAAATCACGCAGATCGAATTTGGCGCCCAATGCCGCCTTCGCCTTGTCGCGCAGCCGGTTGATCTCGGTGTGACCGATCTTGTAGCCGCAGGCCTGACCCGGCCAGCCGCAATAGCGGTCAACCTCGCTTTGCATGCTGGCGCGCGGCCGCCCGCCATTGCTGACCATCCAATCGATGGTCTGCACCCTGGTCCAGCGCATGGCATGCAGCCCGGTATCGGCGACCAGGCGGCAGGCGCGGAACTGCTGCGCCTGCAGATAGCCCAGCTCACCGGACGGATCCCCGGCATAGAAGCCCAGCTCGCCGGCCAATTGCTCGGCATACAGCGCCCAGCCTTCGACATAGGCATTGAAGCCGTTGAGGATGACGCGGATCAGCGGCAGCTTGCCGGTCTCGGTGACATAGGCGCCCTGCCAGGCATGGCCTGGAATGGTCTCATGATAGGTGAGCGTCGGCAGGCTGAAACGCGGCCAATTGGTGGTGGTTTTGAGGTTGATATAATAGGTCGAGGGCCGCGAGCCATCGACGGCGCCCGGATTCATGTAGCCCAGCGCCGCTCCATCCTGGATGTCGGGCGGCACCCGCTTGATGATCACCGGGGCCTTCAATTTGAGACGGAAGAGTTCCGGCAGCTTCTGGCGCGCGGCCGCGATCCGGTCCGTCAAATAGGCGATGATCTGGGCGCGGCCCTTGTCGTCGTCGGGATAGAGAAAACGCGGATCGCGGCCCAGCGCGGTCATTCGCTCGCCCACACTACCCTTGGTCAATCCCTGTTTCTTCAACAGCGCATCCATGCGGGCGGTGATCTCCGCCGTCTGGGCCAGGCCCAGTTCATGGACCTCCTTGGCGGTCATGTTGGTGGTGGTTCCCACCCTGAGCAACCATTGGTAATAGGCCTCGCCATCCTTGAGTTTCCACACGCCCGCGTCCGGCGTCGCCTTGGCGCCCGCCGTCTTGAGCGCCGCGATCTGGCGCGACAGCGCGGGATAGATTTTATCCGCGATCAACTTGGCGGCGGGACCGGCATAGTCGCCCGTGATGCCATGCGCTTTCGCCCGGCCGGTCAGCGACGACACCATGCGCTGGCTTGCCGCCGGACTTTGGACAAACCGCTCCATCTGGCCCAGCGTCGTCGCCAGCAGGAAATCCGGCAGTGCCACGCCAAGACCGGCGTCCCGCTTCACCCGCTCGGTTTCCTGGTCCAGCACCCCCGCCATGGCTTCCATGCGCGCCAGATAGGCGTCGGCATCGGCCTTGGTCTCGACCTTGTGCTGGCTGTCGAGAAATTCCGGAATGTTCACAAAGCCGCCGGTTTCCTGGCTCACCACATAGGGCGAGGCGCATTCATTCATCGCCGCATAAAGCGTGTTGGCGCCGAAATCGAACCGCCCGCCATCGCGGCCCAACGCCAAGGCATAGGCGACCACCGCCTTGTTGACCTGGGCGGAAGGCGAAAGCCGGCCAGAGTCGATGGCGTTCAATTTTCCCAGCCAGGAGGCGCAGACCTTGGAGTCGTTCGAAACATGCGCCCAGGATTGGTCGGACAGACGCGCCTTGAGGGAGGCGCGCGCACCCTTGTCGAGGCCCAGGAAGGTGGCGGTTTCCGGACTGTCCTGCAGTATCGCTTCCGCCAGCGCACCGGACAGGCTGTTGAACGCAGTGTCGCCGGCGCCTTGGGCGGCATCACCGGCGGCGAAGGCAGGGCCAAGACAGGACGCGCCCAATGTCAGGGCGGCGGAACCGGCAAGCATATTCCGGCGGGACAGATTCATGGTGACTTCTCCCCAATGGATGCGGTGTTGATCCTGACGATAGGATTTTTGCCGAGGGGGAGCCAGCAATCGTCTGCGGCTGCTTGCGCCGGTAAAATTTTTCTGAGCTTGCGCCGCTGCGGCCGCCCGAGCGGCCTGGCGGCAGCGTAGTGGCCACGCTGACGCGCGGGCGGCCTTGGCATTCAAACGCCCGCGGACCGCGGGCGGTAGAGAGCCAGAGGAGCACCGGTATATCCGCCGGTGTTTCCGCCTGACGCGCGGCCCCCCAAGTCGCTGTCGCGCGGGGCCGCTTGTCATTCATTCATGCCGCGACGCGGCATGAATGAATGGTGCGGTCAAGAAGACTCGAACTTCCACGGGTTGCCCCACTAGCACCTCAAGCTAGCGCGTCTACCGTTCCGCCATGACCGCACACCAAAGGGAAAAATCCCGGTAGGACCGGGGGTTTAGCAAGCGTCCTGCCTAAGAGCAAGCCGCGCCTGAAAGCCCCGGAAAATGCCTGTTCCGCTGCCGGGCGAAGGGCAAATCGCGACAGCAGCGCAAATGGCCGGCATGCAAGGACTCCGGGCCTCAAATGGCCCGATTTGCCTTAGCTTGTGCTCGCATGTCGCCGCAAACCTTCACCGCTGTCCTGGTCTTCACCACGGCCATGGCGTTCACCCCCGGTCCCAACAATGTGATGTTGGCGGCCTCGGGTTCGCGTTTTGGCATCCGCCGCACCCTGCCTCACCTGGCCGGTGTCACCATCGGCTTTCCGGTGATGCTGTTTCTGGTCGGCGCGGGCCTGGCCTCGGTGCTGCTGGCTTCCGCCAAACTCCAGCTCGGCATGAAGATCGCGAGCTGCGCTTATCTGTTATGGCTTGCCTTTCAGATCGCCCGTAGCGCCTCGGCGGGCGGCGCGGCGGAACGCGGCAAGCCGATGACGTTTCTGCAGGCCGCCGCGTTTCAGTGGGTCAATCCCAAAGCCTGGTTGATGGCGGTGGGCGCGATCTCGGCCTACACCTCGGGTTCGGGCAACCAACTCTATCTCCAGGTGGCGATCATTACCGCGATCACCCTGGTAGTGGGCTTTTTTTCGACCCTGACCTGGGCGGCGTTCGGCGCCGGGATCCGCCACTGGCTGCGCGCGCCACGCACGCTGCACCTGTTCAATCTTGCGATGGCGTTGTTGCTGGCGGTTTCGACCCTGCCGATCCTGATCGAAATCTGGGAAAACCTTCGACAGAACTGACGCGGCTATTTTGGCCGTCCGGGCAGGAGCGAGGAGCGATGTGGGCGAAGGAGCCCATGAGCGACGAGCGACAAACCCGGCGGACAAAAGAGCCCGTCAGATGCCGCCGCCGTCGGTGAGATGGATGCCACACTCATCCTTGTCCAAACCAGACCAGCGGCCGGCGCGGTAATCCTCGCCCGCCTGGACGCGCCGGGTGCAGGGCATGCAGCCGATCGAGGGATAGCCGTCTTCCACCAGCGGATGACGCGGCAGGTTGTTGCGTTCGATAAAGGCTTCCAGTTGATGCTGGTCCCATTGCCACAGCGGATTGAAGCGATAACGACTCTCGAAGAATTCCACCGCCTGCATGTCGGCGCGCTGACGGGTCTGGAACCGTTTGCGTCCGGTGATCTGGGCCTGGAACGGCTCGAGCGCCCGGGCCAGCGGGATCACCTTGCGGAAATTGCAGCAGGCATCGGTATCGCGAGACCACAAAGTGCCGTCGGGATCATTCTGCTCGCGGGATTCCTGGGTGGGCGCCAGCGAGCGCACATCGCCCAGGCCGAGCGTATCCTGCAGCCGGTCGCGATAACGCAAAGTCTCGCCGAACAGCTTGCCGGTATTGAGGAACAGGATAGGCGTGTTGGGGTCGATGTCGGCCACCAGCTTGAGCAGCACCACCGATTCCGCGCCGAAGGAGGAGACCACCGCCGCCTTGCCCGGAAATTCCTCGCGCAGCGCCAATTCCAGAATGCCATGGGCATCACGGGCCTTGGCCTTGTCCTGCATGGCCGCCAACCGCGCCGCCACTTCGGCATCCGGGGACGGATCGCCGATCTGGGGCCGCGGACGCAAGCCGCGCTTGGCATCAATGACGGTGACGTTACTCATAACCAACCCATCCGCGTGATCATCTCGCGCACCTGATGTGAAACCTCGCGCGGCGACAGGCCTTGCGCCCGCAATTTGGCGCGCGCCAGGCCCAGTTCCTTCAGCCGCGCGCTCCATTCCGGCCCGAACTGATCGGCCAGCACTTCGCGCAAAACCCGCGCCAGGCCGGGAACCTGCCCGCCGGTGGACGCGGTCAGCAGCAACTCGCCCCGCCGCACAATGGCGGGCACATGGAAATCGCAGAGCGCTTGCATGTCTTCCACATTGACCAGAACGCCCAAGGCCCTGGCCCGGTTGGCCAGGTCACGGGCCTCACCCTCGGGCAGGCCTGCCACGAACAGGACTTGCAGGGCGCCTAAAAGCTCGTCGGAGACGGCCTCCGGCAGCAGGCGCGCTTCCACCCCGGCCTCGGCCAACAAGGCCGCCCGGCGGTCACGCCCTTCCCCACGGCCAGCCAGGCCGACCTTGAGGCGCAGGGGATCAAGCATAAGGGGAAGCATCGGACCCTCTCTGGCTAAGAGAGGTAGGCCCGGTCCGGGTAAAATGCAAGTTTTGAGTGGGGAATAAAAAATACTACAACATATATTGTGTTACTCATAGCCCTTCAGCAGGTCGACCACCGAAACCGCGATCTTGTCGCCCTGGATCTGGATTTCTCCCCGGGCCACCGGCTTGTCATTGGCCAGGATGGTCACCGGATCGTCCTGATGGCTGTCCAGCTCGATCACCGCGCCACGGCCCATGCGCAAAAGCTGGTGCATGGGGATCACCGAGCGGCCCAAAACCACCGAGATTTCGACTTTGACATTATCGACATTGGAGGCCATGGACCGGCACCTTACATTGAAGAGGATCACCAGCCAGCCTGCCGCAACATGGTTTCGGAAAGCTTAATTTGAACGCTCCCGTCCAACAGCCGCCCGGCAAAAGCCCGCTATCCCAGGTTGCGTGGAAGCTCAGCCCGGCGCTGGTCCCTTATCCCGACGCCCTGGCGGAGATGGAGGCGCGCGCCGCGGCCATCGCCGAAGGTAAGGCTGGAGAACAGGTCTGGCTGCTCGAGCATCCGCCCATCTACACCGCCGGCACCAGCGCCAAGGATGCCGACCTGATCGAGGCGCGGTTTCCCGTCTATCGCACCGGGCGCGGCGGACAATTCACCTATCATGGCCCCGGCCAGCGCGTCGCCTATGTGATGCTGGATCTGAAAAAGCGCAAACCCGATGTGCGCGCTTATGTGCGCGACTTGGAGCAATGGCTGATCGAGGCCTTGGCCGAATTCCACGTCAAGGGTGAGCGGCGTGAAGGCCGGGTCGGCATCTGGGTGCGGCGCGGCCCCTCTTCCACTTCCAATGAGCGGGAAGACAAGATTGCCGCCTTGGGCGTGCGCATCAAGCGCTGGGTGACATTGCATGGCGTGGCGCTGAATGTGGCGCCAAACCTGGGTCATTTCGCCGGCATTGTCCCTTGCGGGGTGCGGGCGCATGGCGTGACCAGCCTGGCGGATCTGGGCATACCGGCGACCATGGCCGATGTAGACGCGGCGCTGAAAAAAAGCTTCAAATCGGTATTCGGATAATTTCGGGGCAATTCAGACAATCCTAGGGGGCTTTCCATGCCGCGCGTGTCTGCCGCTTTCTTCGGACTTGGCGTCGTTTATCTTTTCATGGGCATGATGTGGGGCATGCATATGGGGGAAAGCGAGGATTTCACCATGATGCCGGCCCATGCCCATCTCAATCTTTTGGGCTGGGTGACCATGGCGATCTACGGCACTTTCTATGCCCTCACCCATGCCAGCCTGAAGCCGAAGCTCGCCTGGACCAATTTTGCCCTGGCCACCATCGGGGTCGCGGTGATGATCCCGTCGCTGGCGCTGTACCTGCCGGCGCATGATGCCAAATATATTCCCGGCATCATCGCGGGCGAAGTCGCCACCGTGTTGAGCCTGCTGGTATTCGCGGTCTCGGTGTTTCGCGAACTGACCCGCCCGCGCCTGGGCTAGCGGAATTTCCAGCTGACCAGCAGGCCGGTTCCGACCTGGGCCGCGCCGGCGCTGACCCCGCGCGTGACATAGGTCGTGACCGTCAGTTTGTCGGTGCACAGCCAACTCAGCGACGCCAAAAGCTGCTGGGAGTCCGCCAGAGTGTTGCTGATGGTGCCGTCGAATTCATAAGCGGCCTGGCCCACAAGCTGATCGCCGATCTGCAAGGTCGTCCCCACGGAAAAAGACGGCGCGCTGACCAGGGAATAAGCCGAAGGACGTCCCGGAACGCGGTAGCCGAAATTGACAAAGGGCGTCCAGATGCCGATCTCGCGCGCCACATCGACGGAGAAGTCGAAATCATTTTCCCCGGAACTGAGCCCCTTCTCGGCATTGGCGGTGGCGACCTTGACGCGGCCGGTGAGATCGACCTGAAAGTCATCGATATCCTCGGACGGGACGGACCAGGTCGCGGCAAGATTGAGGTCGCCCCAGCCGGAGCGCTTGGTGCGGATCGCGGAAACGCCGCGCCGGATGGCGACCGGCACGCCATTCGAGCCGGCAATCACGCTGTCAGGGCCCTTGATGTCCAGATACGGCAGGGAGCCCGAAAAACGGAAATCGCCCCGTTGCAGGGTAATGTCGGTGAGCGACATCAGGATGTCGGTGGTCTGGCCTGCGCCGTATTTGCCGGACGAAAAATCCAGCCCGCTGGACAGCGTGACCCCGGTGGTCGCGTCTTCGGAGTCGGCATCCTGCGCAGCCGCGGGCAGCACTGCCGCGGCAACAGCAGCAGCGCATAAAATCCCGATCCGCATATCCCTCCGAAAGTGTTGCGGGGCTCTTGGCTAGTGCCGCATCGCGGCCAGCTTGGCCCGCAGCGCGGCGCGCAGGGCGCGTATCTGTTCGCGCGATGCACCGGCCGCCTTTGCCTGCGCCCGGGCGGCGGCAATCTCCGCCCGCATCTCGGCATGCTGTTCGGCAATGATCGCTGCTCCGGGATTGACGATGGGCGGCGGACCCACAGGCTGAGCGCCAGCGCCGCCGGTCCCAACCAGGACAGCCACGTTCAAGCCAGCCAGAATGGCGCCCCACAAGGCGAACCGCTTCATCGACGCTCCCTCCCGCCGGAGCAGGTATCGTTAAAAGCAATATACCTCAAGGCGTCCGCCCTTCCCAACCCTTCCCTGTGCATATGCTTAGCGGCCCTTAGGTGCGGGTCTCGGGCACGGAAAAGCCGGTAATCCGCCTTTTTGCGGGGTTTCATGGCGCCGCCGCCGGAACCGCGCCGCTTTCCACATCCCGCCCCTGGCAGTGTTGCGGCGCGACCGGGGCGCTGCATTGAGCGACTCGATTGCCCGGCAGGCGCACCGCATATTTTCCGATGTGCGCGTCGGCAACCAGGAAATCGGTGGAGACGATCTGGGCGCCCGAGGCAAAGGCCTGGTCGCGGCGCTGGGTGCTGCCGGCCCGCGCCTCCTTGGTGTCGGCATCGGCAAAAGTATGGACCATGAATCCCGCCTTGACGTCGGCGGCAATGGCGGAGGCCTGCTTGGCGGGATTTTCCACCGTCACAAAGGCCGCTGCCGGCGACTTGTCATCGGTCACGATGAACATCGCGCGTCCTTCCAAGGAGGCGCGCTTGCCGCGATAGAGCGCGGTCTTTTGCGGCGTGTCGTCCAGCACAAACAGAATCTTGCCCCGCGCCGCCGCCAGCTTTGGCCAGTCATGGGCGAGCACCGCTTCGCGCAGGCTGACATGCGTGCCCTGCACCTGGTCCGGTGTGATCAGGTCGCCGGGCTGGAAAACGGTGCGGATTTCCGCATCCAGGGCATCGAATACCGCACCATCGAACGTAACAGGCCGGGTGGCGCCCGGCATGGGCGTGCGATCGTCATTGCTCTTGAGCGCGATCACGATCGGCAAATGGTCTTTGTTGGCGCGAGACCAGGACGCCACCGCCTGCAGACAGGAGACCAGCGTGACGCAGTTGGAGTTGAAGTCGATGTCCAGGATATGGATCACCTTGAAGCCGGGCGTCGCCATGGCGGCGATATAGTCGTCGGGGATGAGTTCGCCCGCCATGGAAGCGCCCGCCGGTATCTTGTACAGCCCGCCCTTGGGATCATAGGCGACGTCGAAGGTCAGCGACCGCGCCCCCATTTTCAATTGCTCGGCGATCGGCGGTTCGGCGAAATCCAGCGCCTTGGCGTCGTCGGACGAGCCCATCCGGATCAGGGACAGCATGGAATCGCTGGGCCTGAGCTTGTAGCTCTCCGCCGTGCCTACCGTTTGGATCTCGTTGATGTGGAGATTGGCGTCGAACCAGGCGCGGGCGCAGCTCGCATCACCCGCGGCAGGTTCGGCCGCGCCGGTGTCGCAGGCGGACGCCGCCCCGGCGGGAGTATGGGCCAACGGCAGCACAAGGACGCACACAAAAGCTAGCGGGACAAGAACGCGCAAAAGGACCCCTTCGAGAAGGCGGACGGATGGTGCCGTCCCTCGTACGACAAGTCCATCCCGCACCTTAAGGTCCGCGGTTTGCCTTTGACATCTTGACGACCAGAACCCGGATTTGTCCCCAGCGTTGCCGGCCTTCCTCATTGCCCTGCAAGGCGCATCGCCTCGCATTCTGGTCGGCCACGCTTTCCGCATTCACCCCATGGTCGTGCATCAGCACATCGGCCAACGCGACCATTTCATTGTCGATACCCATACGCCCCCCAACGAATCGGCTGTCGAATCTCCTTGCGACAAATTGATACATTCCGAAACTTTTTGCGACAAGCTGGCGGTGCGCAAGCGGCGGGCTAAAGCGAGGGGCGGCGGATGAAGCCCTTCTCGCCGGGCGGTTCGCTATTGTGCAGGTCCACGGCACTGACCCGGGCGCCGCGCGGCCCCTTGGTGGCCTGGCCGACAAAAATCTCCACCGCCTTGGTGGGGCCCGAGACCAGCGCTTCCACCGAACCGTCGGAGCGGTTGCGCACCCAGCCGTCCAGCTTCTGAGCCTGCGCCGCCATCACCAGGAAATCGCGAAATCCCACGCCCTGGACAAAACCGTGCACATGCACCCGCAGCGACGTAATATCCTCGCTCACGCAATTCTCCCTATTCCAGCACCTAACATAGTCCGCTATCGCATACCGGCAAGATGGCAACCCCTCCCCGTTCCGTTTCCCTTCGCGCGGTGTCCTTGGCGGTATTCCGCGCCCATATCGAGAACGGGCTCGCGGTGGCTATCGGGGTGGGCCTCACCGGGCTGATCGCGGGTGCGGCGCTGGGTTTTGCCGCCGCCATCGCCGCCGCCAGCGGCGCAGTCTGCGTCTCGATCAGCGACCGTACCGATCCGTTGCGCCTGAAAATATGGATCATGGGTTTTGCCTTTCTGTGCACCGGATTTTTCACCGGCCTGTCGGATTTCTCGCATTTCTCCCAGCCCGCCTTTGTCGCCGCCACCGCCTTTGTCGGCCTGTGGACGGGCCTGATTTCGGCCTATGGCAAATGGGTGCTGAGCCTGGCCATGACCTGTGTGCTGGCCTTTGTCTTCGCCATGGGCCAGAGCTATCTGAGCCCGTCGCAAGCCGCCGATCACCTGATGCTGACGGTATGCGGCGCGCTGGTCTACACCGTCTATGCGGTGGTGGTGGCTTTCTTGTTTGATGATCGCAGCCGCCGCCTGCTGTTGGCGGAAGCCATGCACGCCTTCGCCGCCTATTTGCGCGCCAAGGCGGCCCTCTACAATCCCGACACCGAGGGTCCCGCCGCGTTTCGCGCCTTGATCGACGCCCATGCCGCGCTGGCCGACCGGCTGCAAGCGGCGCGTGACAGCCTCTATGCCCGCCGCAAACAC
Organism: Rhizomicrobium sp.; assembly: GCA_035693565.1. GTDB lineage: Bacteria > Pseudomonadota > Alphaproteobacteria > Micropepsales > Micropepsaceae > Rhizomicrobium. The sequence goes on from DASSGF010000009.1 coordinate 235,926, forward strand.
CGCATGCAGTTGAAGCGCATCGACACCTTGCTCGCGCTGCTGGATGCTTTCGAGACCGTGCTGTCGTCGGACGCCGATTATGAAAGCCTGCGCGGCACGCCGCAGCGGGAGCTGATGTGGCGGCTGAACCGCTTTGTGCTGGAGATGGCGCAGGAGGTGGAGCGGCTGACCTTGGCGTTGCGCGCGCGCCATGGCCAAGCCGCGCCCTTGGGCCATGCCGAGGAAACCCGTCAGCTCCTGGCTGCGGTGGCCGGGTTGCGCGAGATGGCGCCCGCCGATCCTGTCACCTATGCCTTCACCGCCACCGCCAACAAGCTGGTGCTGGCCGATTCCTATATCGCCGCGCTGGCGGTCGCGCTGGACGGCGCCACCGAGCCCAGCGCGCTGGCGCGCAATCTCGACCTGGACATGTTCCGCCAGGATGCGCCGCGAGGCGCGGGCGTCCTGGTCAATCAGTTGCGCTGGCGTTCTCCCGCCTTGCGCTATGCCATAAGACTGGCGCTGGCCATGACCACCGGTCTGGCGCTGACATTGGTCTTTCCCCGGTTCGCCCACGCAAACTGGGTGTTGCTCACCATCGCCCTGATCATGCGCGCCAATTACAGCGTCACCCGCCAGCGTCGCTGGGACCGCATCACCGGCACCCTGATCGGTTGCGCCCTGGCGGTCACTTTCATCAATGCCCTGCCGGCGCCGATCCTTCTGTTGTTCATCGTGCTGGCGGTGGGCACCAGCCATGCCTATGGCCAGGTAGCGTATCGCATCACCGCAATCGGGGCGTCGGTGTCATCCCTGCTGCTGCTGCATTTCGTCGATCCGCTGCTGCATCCGCAATTCTTCGAGCGCATCATCGATACCCTGATCGGCGCGGGGCTCTCCTGGGCCTTCAGCTATCTGTTGCCCAACTGGGAGCGCGACGACCTGCCCCGCACCGTGCGTGGCCTGCTTGCCGCGGATGCCGCGTTCGCGGACGCCGCGCTCAACCGCGCCCCGGTGTCACAGGCCTACCGGCTGGCCCGCAAGAAAGCGCTGGACGCGGTGGCGCAATTGTCCGGCGCCATCCGGCGGCTGGGGGATGAGCCCAACGCCAACCGCCGCGCCCTGGCGGCGCTGGGCGAGTTGCTGGGCGCCAACTATCTGTTGGCCTCGGATCTCTCTTCCATGCCGGTGCTGATGAAGCTGCGCGCCCAGGACCTGGATGCGCCGGCCGCGGATGCCTCCATCGCGGCGGCGCGAATGCGGGTGGTCAGCTTGCTCAAGCCGGAAAGCGCGGGTGATCACCGGGCCATGGCCGCGCCGCAGCGCGAAAGCCTGACCGGCATGGGCGGCAACAGCGCGATGGAGGTGTTGGCGCGGCGGCTGGATCACATCGAACATTCCGCCCGCAAGGTGGCGCGGCTGGCCGCCCGGCCGGTGATCGAAGATATCTAAGACTACATCGCGTGGATGTAGCGATTGAGATCCGTCAAGTGATTGGTGACGCCGCGGAGCCGCCCGGCCATGGTTTTGAGCAGGTCATAAGCGACATCGGAATTGGAACGCAGGAAGGCCTCGCCTTCGGCGATCACATGGACGCGGCAGCGGGTGCGGGCGCGCACCGTGGCGGTATGGGCGCTGCCGAGCAACAGCGACATCTCGCCGAACACCGCGCCCGGCTCGGACACGGTATTGACCTGGAATTCACCCTTGAGGATTTCAACTTCGCCGCCGGCCAGAACACAGAGGGTTCCGTCCTTGATTCCTTCCGCCAGCAGCACGGTTCCGGGCTCAACCGTCCGCACCGGAATGTCCTGGCACAATTTCAAGATCGTAGACACGTCGCACCCCCTCAGTCAGCGCGAAATCCTAGCTTAGACGAACGCCTCCGCGCCAGCCTCTTGTCCCGGCCGGTGACAGGCCCCATGCGCGGAATTTGGGCATGTCCTGACGAGCCGCTATGGCGCAAGGTCTGCCAACACGGCTTTTATGCGTTGGAGCGCGGCGGGCATATCGCGCTCGGCCTCCGCCCGCCACAACCGCAGGATGACATAGCCCTGTTCGCTGAGCAGCCGGTCGCGGACGATATGGCCCACGCCCGCTTTCAGGGACCGCCGGCCCGGCGCCCCATCCTCCAGCGCGATCACCAAGCGCGCGTCATGTTCGACAAAATCCAGGGTGAAGCTGCGAAAGGGCGACTTGCGGCGGAAGCGATAGCCTTCCATGTCCCGAAGCCGCGCCCATAGCCGGTTCTCCAGCGTCGGCCGGGCGCGCAAAGGCTGTTTTCGCTGCATCAAGGATCGTTGCGCTTGTCGGTGTCTTTGCCTTGGCCGGGCCGCATCTTCCGGAGAAAGAAAACCCAGACACCGAAAATCAGCAGCATGGGAAACCAGTTGATGAAGATGCCCATCAGATCAGGAGTCTGCACTTGCGCAAGGTCGGGGCTTTGCATCTTGTGAGGCCCGCCGCTCTGAAAAAAATTGAAAAGGAAAACCAATACCAGTGCGATGACAATCCATATCGCCAGATTGCGCAAACGCCCAACCGGCGACATGCTCCATCCGAAGGGAGCGTCCGGCTGCGGATCGCGCCGGGTTGCAGGCAGAATGCCCATGCCCTGCAATACCCACCCCAAGACGACGATGGCGAAGACCGCCGCCAGGAATATGGTCGAAAGGCTGGCGAGCAGCGCTGTCAGCGCGCTTTTGCCATGACTGTATTCGTAGATGGGGAGCCCGACCTGCAGGCCCAGCCAGAGGCCCGCGAACGTTAGCAGGACGGCGAGATAGATTTTCTGCGCGATTGTCAGATTGTTCATGGCCCTTACCCCTGCGGGAGATTGAAAACTCCCCGCCTTCCGGTCAAGTCCGGACGGATGCGATCAATTCTGCCGCTTTGTCCAGTTCAAAGGCCAGGGCGGCGGCGCGCTTGGCGGCCTCGGCATCCTCGCCCCATTTCTCGGCTTGATAGGTTTCGTCAATGCGCGACAGTTTGAAGGCATCGATGCTCGAGACAAAGCCGTCCGCCACCGCCAGCGCCAGAACCGTGCTGCCGGTGATGGAAGCGATGACATGCAGTCCCCCCAGGCTGAACGCATCGAAACCCTCCAAGGCCTGGCGCAAGGCTTCCAATGCCCCAGCCGGCTGGTCGACATGGGTCAGACCGGCGGCCACCCGCATCCGCGCGCCATGTTTCCGGCCCGCCCAGTCCAGCAGCGGGTCCCAGCCGGCGCCCTGACGGGCGGCCAGCTCCTGTGGCTGGTGGGCGCGATAGCAAAGAAGGTCGTTCTCGCCAAAGCGCAGAATGGCGGCCACCGTCCCGGCGGGATTGGCGGCAACACCGTCGATCACCGTGTTGGCCAGCCGCAGCAGCGGCATGGTTATGGCGGCCACCTCGTCCCCCTGCTCCCGCCATTCCGCCGCAATGGCCAAGGCCAGTTTTTCCGTGGGCAGGATCAGGGCCTTGCCAGCAGGAGTCCGGACCGGCTTGCCGTCCAGCAGAAGGGCGAAGCCACCGTCGCGCGGTGCGACGGACACAGTCTTGTAAAACCGCTTCATCGGCGCGTTCTTTTTGCCGCGCCGCTGCTGGAACGCTTCTTGGGCGGAAACGGATCGCGCTTGTCGTCCGGATCGAAGCCCAGCAACTGCCAGCTTTTGACCATGTGCGGCGAAAGCGGCGCCGTCACTTGCAAGCGGCCGCCATCGGGACGGCCGATATCGATGCTGCGGGCATGCAGATGCAGCTTGTCGGCAATGTCGCCACGGCCGCGCGAGTCCGTGCCGCCATATTTGAAATCGCCCACGATGGGCGTGCCCAGGCTGGCCAGATGCACCCGGATCTGATGGGTGCGGCCGGTGATGGGCCGCGCCGCCACCCAGGCGAATTCCGTGCCGGCGGTGGCCATCACGGCATATTCGGTCAACGCGAATTTGGCGTCGTCTTCCTCGCTTACCGTCATGCGTTCGTCTTTGCCGCGTGTGCCTTCCTTGGCCAGCGCCGCTTTGACCACGCCATGCTTCTGTTTGGGAACGCCGCGCACCAACGCCCAATACACTTTCGATGTGTCCCGCAGCGCCAGACTGGCGGACAGACCCGAAGCGGCTTGCGCCGTGCGCGCCACGATCAACACCCCGGAGGTATCGCGGTCCAGCCGGTGCACCAGCTTGGGCCGGGTGGGTTTTTCATATTTCAAGCTGTCCAGCATGCCGTCGACATGTTTGGTCAGGCCCGAGCCGCCCTGGGTCGCCAGGCCCGCCGGCTTGTCCAGCACGATCACATGTTTGTCCATATAGAGAATGCGGTCGGACAGAGAGCCCATGGGCTTTTGCGGCTCTGCTTTGGGCTTTTCGGGCCGCTCGTCTTTTGCATGGATTACTTGCGGCGGCAGGCGCATGGCCTGGCCCGCCGCGACGCGCGTGCCTGCGTCGGCGCGCTTGCCGTCCAGCCGCACCTCGCCTTTGCGCAACAGTTTCTGCAGCAAGACGTGTGTGACCTGCGGATAGTGACGCCTGAACCAGCGGTCTATCCGGATGCCGTCATCGTCAAGATCAATGGTGCGAAGCTCAGGCATTAGGCCCCATTTCTCCCCTAAGGATGGCCGCGACGCGAGGAATTTTTGTTCCTGGCCAGAAGCGAGAAGCGATGTGGGCTAGAATAGCCCATGAGCGACGAGCGACGCCGCCAGGGACAAAAAGGCCCGCGTCCCTCCGGGCTGCGGAAAAAATGACTGACTGGTGCGTCGAAAGGCTCGACCGTATTGCCGATACGCTCGTCGCCTTTCTCCTGCCATTCAGCCATTTTTTCACGCAGCGCGGCTCATCGCTAAGGGAGAAATGGGGCCAAGCTTCTGACAATCCACAAGCCCGCGACCAGCGCCAGGATGGAGAACACCACCGAGCCGATTATATAGAATGCGGCCTGAGCATATTCGCCCTTCTGCAACAAAAGCACGCTGTCGAGCGAGAAGGTGGAAAAAGTGGTGTAGCCACCCAGGATGCCCACGGTGAGAAAACTGCGCAGTTCGGGCGACAGGTTCAGCTTCAGCGCGCTGGCTTCCACGATTAACCCCATCAGAAGGCCGCCGGTGATATTGACGATAAAGATGCCCCAGGGAAAAGCGGTTGCCGCCGACTGAATTGCCCCGGCAATGTAATAGCGCGCCAGCGCGCCCACACCACCACCCACGCCCACGGCCAACAACATCCCCATCTACGGTTCCCCGCTTCGCTTCGCGCGCAGTTTTGACCAGTATTCCAGCCGCTTGGCAATCTCGCGTTCAAAGCCGGTTTCCTTAGGCTCATAAAAACGCTGCCGCGCCATGCCGTCCGGGAAATAATTCTGGCCGGAAAAGCCTTCTTCCGCGTCGTGGTCGTATTGATAACCCGCCCCATAGCCCAACTGCTTCATCAGCTTGGTGGGGGCGTTCAGGATATGGGCTGGCGGAGTCAGCGAGCCATGCTCCTGGGCCGCCCGCCGCGCCGCCCCCATAGCGGCATAGACCGCGTTAGATTTGGGGGCGCTGGCCAGATAAAGCACGCATTGCGCCAGCGCCAGCTCGCCCTCCGGCGCGCCCAGAAAATCGAACACATCCTTGGCCGCCAGTGCCTGATGCACCGCTTCGGGATCGGCCAAGCCGATATCTTCCACCGCGGCCCGCACCAGGCGGCGGGCGATATAAAGCGGCTGCTCGCCGCCCGCCAGCATCCGCGCCAGCCAATAGAGCGCGGCATCGGGATCGGAACCGCGGATGGATTTATGCAAGGCCGAGATGATGTTGTAATGCTCTTCCCGGCTTTTGTCGTAGAGCGGCATGCGCCGCTGCACCGCGCCCACCAGTCCGGCCGGGTCCAGCGGCTTGATGGTTTTGATGCTGGCCAGTTCCTCCACCAGATTGAGCAGATAGCGTCCGTCGCCATCGGCCATGGCGCGCAAGGACGCGCGGGCGTCTTCGGTCAGCGGCAGTTTTTCACCGTAGTGGCTTTCCGCGCGTTGCAGCAGGCTTTCCAGCGCCGCATCGTCCAGCCGGCGCAGCACCAGCACCTGGGCGCGGGACAGCAGCGCGCCATTCAATTCAAAAGACGGGTTTTCCGTAGTGGCGCCCACCAGGACCACGGTGCCGTCTTCCATCACGGGAAGGAAACTGTCCTGCTGGCTGCGGTTGAAGCGGTGGATCTCGTCGATGAACAGCAGGGTGCCCTGCCCCATGCTGCGCCGGCCGCGCGCCGCCTCGAAACTCTTCTTCAGGTCGGCGACACCGGAGAACACCGCCGAAAGCTGTTCGAAATGCAGATTGAAGGCGGTGGACAAAAGCCGCGCGATGGTGGTTTTGCCGGTGCCCGGCGGCCCCCACAGGATGATGGAGTGCGGCCTGCCATTGGCCACCATCCGGCCAAGCGGACCTTCCGGGGACAATAGATGATCCTGCCCTACCACTTCGGCCAGGCTTTTGGGGCGCAGCCGGTCGGCCAAGGGCCGAGGGGCATCGTCGGCAAGGCCGCTGGATTGGAACAGGTCGGACATGGGGTCTTATAGCAAAGAAAAACCCGCGGGGTTATCCGCGGGTTTTTCGAGCACCGGCATTCTTCCCCCGCATGGCGAAGCCATTGGCGGGGGAAGATGTCGCAGCGAGGTGTCGGCGTGAGACGACCCGAGCTGCGACAGATGGGGGTACTTAATCCAAATGCCACTTCACCCCGAAAGATAGATTGTTCCCGGTATTGCCGACCTGGGTCAGGCCGCCGGCATTCACATTATGGGCGTTCTGATAGCGATATTCGGCAAACAGGCTGGCCCATTCCGAAGCGCGATATTCCAGCCCGCCCAACACTTGCCAGCCCAGCACGGTCGAGCCGCCGTGATTGCCCAACCCGTTATCGATATTGGTGTTGACCGCGCCCAGCCCCGCGCCGCCATAGACCTGGAACGGGCTGTCGGTGGGCAGATGATAGACCAGGTTGCCCATATAGGAGCTGGACTGCAGCCGGGCATTGGCATGATTGGAATAGCTGGACTGGCTGAACAAGCCATCGGCTTCCAGCGAGACGTTGGGTAGATTCCACTTGTCGAGGTAATAGCCATAACGCGCGCCGACGTTGAAACCGGTGTCCATCGCATTCTTGGTGCCGTTGACATTCAAGCCCGGCGCGAAAGTCGGGCCGCCCAAAATCGAAATATAGGAATCGGCGCGGGCCGCCGCGGACCCGAGCAACAGTGTCGCGGCGCAAGCGATAAAAAGATTTTTCATATCAGACCCTTTGCATGGGCCCCGCAGCCTCAAGGGTCCTAACGCAAAGACTTGCGCGGCGTCGCGTTACAAGCGGGCAAAGCGGCCAGAATTGATCGCGGGCAATATGCGGTAACAAAGTTTTCCCGCCGGTTCAGCTTGCGTTAAGCCGGCCGCGCTTTTGCCGCTTTCATGACAAGCGTGAAACCAAAGGTGATGATCGTCCCGCTACGGACAAATCCGGGACTTTCAGCCCTGAACCGACAGCGAGAGCTTGCGCCCGCCGCGATCAATCACCAGATCCCACTGATTGGCGCCGTTCAGCGCGCGCACCAGTTCGCCCACCCGGGTGATGTTGATGCCATTGACGCTCTTGACGATGTCACCCGGCTGAAAACCGTAATTGGCGGCGATGCCGCTGGAGTTCACCGCCACGATCGCCACGCCCTTGGCCATCACGTCCATCTGCAGCTCGATGGCTGCGGCGGGCGAGACATTCACAACCCGCGCCCCGGTCAACGGATTGCGCCCCGAAATGGTGGTGGTTTCGCGCGGCGGATTTTCCGGTGGCAGCGCCAAGGCCACGCTGACATCGCGCCCCGTCTTGCCGGAAGCGACGTGCATCCTCACATTATCGCCGGCGCGATGGGTGGCGGTGCGGTAGTTCAGCGATTGCATGTCATCGACCTGGGCGCCATCCACCGATTGCACCACGTCGCCCGTCTTGATCCCGGCCCGCGACAAAGGCCCTCCGGGATAGACCTCCTTGATCAGCACGCCGCCGGGGCGCGGCAAACCCAGGCTGGCGGCGATGTCGCTGGTCACTGGCTGGCCGCTGGCGCCCACCCAGGCGAGCTGCACCCCGCCGGTCGAGCCGTTCTTGAGGCCGCCTTCCACGCCCTCCACCACCCGGCGCACCAGATTGGCGGGAATGGCGAAGCCGATGCCGATACTGCCGCCGCTGCGCGAATAGATCGCGGTGTTGATCCCGGCCAGCTTGCCATCGGTGGTGACCAGGGCGCCGCCGGAATTGCCCGGATTGATCGCGGCATCGGTCTGGATAAAGAACTGGTAATCGCTGGCCGAAATTTGTGTCCGCGCCAAAGCCGAAACAATACCCATGGTGACGGTCTGGCCGACATTGAAGGGATCGCCGATCGCCAGCACCAGATCGCCCACCTGCACCGCGTCGGAATCGGCGAAGGGCACCACCGCCAGCCGCTCGCCGCGGGTATCGATCTTCAACACCGCCAGATCGGTGCGGGGATCGGCCAGCAGCACCTTGGCGCGGAATTCGCGCTTGTCGGCCAGCGCCACGGTGATCTCATTGCCGCCTTCCACCACATGGTTGTTGGTGACGACCAGCCCATCGGCCCGCACGATGACGCCGGAGCCCAGCGATTGCTGGACCCGCTGGCGCATTTCGGGACTTCCGAACAGCTGGCTGAACAAGGGATCGTTGAAGAAGGGATTGGCCTGGGCCTGGACGATGGTTTTGGAATAGACATTGACCACCGCGGGCGCCACGCGCTTGACCACCGGGGCAAAGGTGAGCTGCACCTGTCCCATCGAGGATGGCGCGCTGGGCACGGCGCGCGGCGCCGCCGGCGCCACCCGCAACGGTTCGCGCCCCTCTGCCGGCCTGGTGTCCGCGGCCCGGCTGTCCGTGGTAAGCCCGGGTACGGCATAAACCGCCAGCGCCGCCAGCGCCACGACAGCGGCGGCAATCGATATCCTCGTCATCCAGCCCAGCCTTCCAACAAGTCTCAACGCTATTTGTTTCCTATCGCGCAGTTGCGGTATTTGAGCACCGCCGCCAGTGCGGAACCTTCATCGCCCGTCCGGCAGGTCGCCATGATGGCGCGGGCGGTGGAGTTCATCTCGTCCTTCATATTGCGCGCTTTATACGCCTCATTGTCGATACAGTAACCCGCCTGGACGACGTCATTGTGGCGGGCGGCATAGTCCTCATAAGCCTGAATCGACTCGGGGCTTTCGGTGACCGCTTCCTGCGGCACCCGCTCTGGCGGAACGCCCAGGGCATTGGCCCGCTGTTCACGGGAAAGATGCTTGGCGTCCAGCAGCGCCGGCTTGGCGGGCACTTCGCAACGGTCTCTAGGGCCGCAGGCAGATAGTCCAAGGGCGATGGCAGGCACTATCCAATATGAGCGCATGGTCATGACCTTTCTGTAAGTTCCAAATCACAGGTCAAAACGCGCAAACAAGAAAAAGGGCGGCATTTCTGCCGCCCTGATCGCATTTGAATTCTGGCAAACCCTAGGCTTCCGCCTCGGCGTCCACTTCCACCGGCCCCGAATCCTTGCCCTTGGCGTCCATATCGCGATCCACGAACTCGATGATCGCCATGGGGGCATTGTCGCCATGCCGGAAACCGGCCTTGAGCACGCGGGTATAACCACCGGGGCGGCCCTTGTAGCGGGGACCGATCACGTCAAACAGCTTGACCACCTGATCGGCATCCTTGATCTGGGCCAAGGCCTGGCGGCGGGCGTGCAGGTCTTTCGCACCACGGCGCGACAGGGTCACCAGCTTTTCGATCACCGGACGAAGATCCTTGGCCTTGGGCAAGGTGGTCTTGATCTGCTCGTGCTTGATCAGCGCCGCGGTCATGTTGCCCCACATCGCTTTGCGATGCGAAGCGGTGCGGTTGAACTTGCGGCCTTGGTTGCCGTGACGCATGACAGCTACTCTCTTTCAGAAAATCAGTATTGGTCTTCGTAACGCTTGGCGAGATCTTCGATATTCTCCGGCGGCCAGCCCGGCACTTCCATGCCCAGGTGCAGGCCCATCTCGGCCAGGACCGCCTTGATCTCGTTCAGCGACTTGCGGCCGAAGTTCGGGGTGCGCAGCATCTCCGCTTCGGTCTTCTGGATCAGATCGCCGATATAGACGATGTTGTCGTTCTTGAGACAGTTGGCGGAACGCACCGACAATTCCAGCTCGTCCACCTTCTTGAGCAACACCGGATTGAAGGCGAGATCGGGCTTGGCCTCTTCGGTGACGCGCTCGCGCGGCTCCTCGAAATTGATGAAGACCTGAAGCTGGTCCTGCAGGATGCGGGCGGCATAGGCCACCGCATTGTCCGGCGTGACCGCGCCATTGGTTTCAACGGTCAAGGTCAGCTTGTCATAGTCCAGGATCTGGCCTTCGCGGGTGTTCTCGACCTTGTAGGAAACTTTCTTCACGGGCGAGAACAGCGAGTCCACCGGGATCAGGCCGATGGGGGCGTCTTCCGGACGGTTGCGATCGGCCGGGACATAACCCTTGCCGGTGGCGATGGTGAGCTCCATGCGGAAGTCCACCTTCTCGTCCAGGGTGCAGAGCACCAGCTCCGGATTGAGGATTTCGATGTCGGCGCTGGTCTGGATGTCGCCAGCCTTGACCTCGCCCGGACCCTGCTTGCGCAAGGAAACGCGCTTGGGACCTTCGGCATGCATGCGCAGCGCGATCATCTTCACGTTGAGCACGATGTCGGTGACGTCTTCGCGCACGCCCTGGATGGAGGAGAATTCGTGCAGCACGCCTTCGATGGAGATGGCGGTGACAGCGGCGCCTTGCAGCGACGACAACAGCACCCGGCGCAGCGAATTGCCCAAAGTGAGGCCAAAGCCCCGCTCCAGCGGTTCGGCGGTGATGGTGGCGATACGGCCCGCGTCATGACCGGATTCGGTCTTGAGCTTGCCCGGCTTGATCAGTTCCTGCCAGTTTTTCTGAAACATATTTTCCTCATCGTGTCCCGGGCATTTCGGACAATGCCCATACGTGCGACGGGTTAGCGAGACGTCCGAATTCTTTTTTGGTCGCTCCGGCTTTCGCCGACGCTCCTCTTATACGCGACGGCGCTTGGGCGGGCGGCAGCCATTGTGCGGAATCGGCGTCACATCGCGGATCGAGGTGACAACGAGGCCGACGGCCTGCAGCGCGCGCAGCGCCGACTCACGCCCCGAACCGGGGCCGGAAACTTCCACTTCCAAGGTGCGCATGCCGTGCTCGACCGCCTTGCGGCCGGCGTCCTCGGCGGCCATCTGCGCCGCATAGGGCGTGGACTTGCGCGAACCCTTGAAGCCCATCATGCCGGCGGACGACCAGGAAATCGCGTTGCCCTGCGCGTCGGTGATGGTGACGATGGTGTTGTTGAAGGTGGCGGCGACATGCGCCACGCCCACCACAACATTCTTCTTTTCTTTCTTGCGGGCGCGGCCGGCACCTTTGCCGGCGGCCTTGTTTGCTGCTTCGGCCATGGCTTACTTGGTGACCTTCTTCTTGCCGGCGATCGCTTTGGCGGGGCCTTTGCGGGTACGGGCGTTGGTGTGGGTGCGCTGGCCGCGGACCGGCAGGCCCTTGCGATGGCGCAGGCCGCGATAGCAGCCCAGGTCCATCAGACGCTTGATGTTCATGGCGACGTCGCGGCGCAGATCGCCTTCCACCAGAAAATCGCGGTCGATGATTTCGCGAATCTGGATCACCTCGGATTCGGTCAAATCGCTGACGCGCCGCGCCGGATCGATGCCCAGCTGAGTGATGATCTGATGGGCGATATGCGGCCCGATGCCGTGGATATAGCGCAGACCGATTTCCACGCGCTTCTGGGTCGGGATATTAACGCCGGCGATACGTGCCACTGAGTGTCTCCGAGGGCGGTTAAGCCATTGAACGAGTTAAAAAAATAATGTCCGTCCAGAAATCGGCCAAACCGGAGCCCGGGCGGCCTTTAAAACGCCCCTAAACCACCGAAATGACAGGAAAACTGTCGCGAGGGCGCGGATTATAGGAAGTGACCCCCTGCCGTCAACTCCCGGCTGGGATTTATTGTCGCACATGGGCCAGAGGCCTAGGCCGGACCCCCGTTCAGGATTGCCGCGATCTGGGCCGTTACGGCCTCCACCGGGGCCATCCCGTCCACGCTCTTAAGCTTGCCCTGCCCCCTGTAATATTCGATCAGCGGGGCTGTGTTCTTGTAATAGACCCCCAGCCGGTGGGCCAGGGTTTCCGGCGTGTCGTCGGAGCGCAGCACCCCGCCGGCCTTGATACGGGCCTCGACCCGGCTCAAGAGCACCGCGTCATCCACCTTCAGTTCCAGCACCAGGTCGATCTTCTTGCCCCGCTCGGCCAGCATCCTGTCCAGCGCCTCGGCCTGGGGGATGGTGCGGGGAAAGCCGTCAAACACCGCGCCGTTCGCGGCATCCGGCTGGTCATAACGTTCGGCGATGATGCGAATCACGGTCTCGTCGGGCACCAGCTCGCCCTTGGCCATCAGCGCCTTGCAGGCCAGGCCCAGCGCGGTGCCGGCCTCGATGGCGGCGCGCAGCATGTCGCCGGTGGAAAGCTGCGGGAGGCCCCGCTTCTCGGTGAGTATCTTGGATTGGGTGCCCTTGCCCGCCCCCGGCGGCCCGAACAGAACCAGATTCACCGCCGCGCCCCTCGCAATTTGGATTTCTTCAGCAGGCCTTCATATTGCTGCGCCACCAGATGACTCTGGATCTGCGCCACCGTGTCCATGGTGACCGAGACCACGATCAGGATCGAGGTGCCGCCCAGCGAGAAGGACAGGTTGTATTTGTAGAACATGAATTCCGGGATCAGGCAGACGAAGGTCAGGTACAGCGCGCCGATCACCGTGACGCGGGTGAGCGTGTAGTCGATGAACTGGGCGCTCTTCTTGCCCGGACGGATGCCCGGAAAGACGCCGCCATACTTTTTCAGATTCTCCGCCGTCTCCTCCGGATTGAAAACGATGGAGGTGTAGAAAAAGGAGAAGAACAGGATCAGCGCGGCATAGAGGATCAGGTAAAGCGGCTGGCCGCGGCTGAGATAGGTGACCAGGACTTGCAGCCAGGACGGCAGGTTCTGGGCATTGAAGCTGGCCACGGTGGTAGGCAACAGCAGGATGGAAGACGCGAAAATCGGCGGGATCACCCCGGAAACATTGAGTTTCAACGGCAGGTGCGAGGAATCGCCGCCATAGACCTTGTTGCCCACCTGGCGCTTGGGATAGGTGACGAACAGGCGCCGCTGCGCCCGTTCCATGAAGACGATGAAGCCGACCAGCGCCACCGCGAAAGCCGCGAAAAAGATGATCAGCAGCGGATTGGCGGCGCCGGTGCGCGCCTGTTCCAGGGTCTGGCCGATAATGGTGGGAAAGCGCGCCACGATGCCGGCGAAGATGATCAGCGAGATGCCGTTGCCCACGCCCCGGCTGGTGATCTGCTCGCCGATCCACATCAACAACACGGTGCCGCCGGTCAAGGTGATCACCGCGCCGATACGGAAGAACATGCCGGGCTCGATCACGATCCGGCCCTGGCCGCCGAAATGCTCCAGCCCCAGCGCGATGCCGTAAGCCTGGATCATCGCCAAGGCGACGGTGAAATAGCGGGTATATTGGTTGAGGATCTTGCGGCCCGCCTCGCCTTCCTTCTTCAGCGCTTCCAGTTCCGGAAACACCGTGGTCATCAGCTGAATGATGATGGAGGCGGAGATATAGGGCATGATGCCCAGGGCGAAGACCGCCATGTGCTGGACCGCGCCGCCGGTCAGGGTGTTGAACACGTCCAGCAGCCCGCCGCCGGTCTGCTGGATCTGCACCGCCAGCGCCGCGGGATCGATGCCCGGCATGGGAATGTAAGTGCCGATGCGCGCCACGATCAGCGCGCCCAGGGTGAACCAGATGCGGCTGCGCAGCTCCTTGGCCTTGGAAATCGAGCCAAAGTTGAAATTGGCGGCCAGTTGTTCGGCTGCAGATGCCATCAGCTACTCCCGGAAAACGCGCCGATCTTATATGGGGACGCCATCCCGCTCTTGCGAGCGGGGGGCTTAAGCCTTGCGCGCTTCCCGCTTTTTGGCCGATTCCGCGCGGCGCGTCTGGCGCTTGCCCGGGTGACCCTTCTTGTTGCTGTAAACTTTTTTCTGGAAGGTGGTGGTAACCGAGCCGCCGGCCTTTTCGACCGCTTCCTTGGCCGAGGCGCTGGCGCCCGCCACTTCGATTTCGATCTTGGCGGTGATGGCGCCCTTGCCGAGCAGGCGCACGCCGTCGCGGCTCTTATGCGCCAGGCCGGCCTTGCGCAGGCTGTCCTCGGTGATCTTTTCTCCCGCCTTGAGGCGCTTGTCGTCAATCGCCTTCTGGATGCGGTTGAGATTCACCACCGAAAAATCGTTGGCGAAAATATTGCGGAAGCCGCGCTTGGGCATGCGCATGTGCAGCGGCATCTGGCCGCCTTCAAAGCCATGCACCTGGTTGCCGGTGCGCGCCTTGGCGCCCTTGACGCCGCGCCCCGAGGTCTTGCCCAGGCCGGAGGAGGAACCGCGGCCCAGCTTGTCCTTGCGCTTATGGGCGCCGGGATTGTTGGCGATCTGGTTGAGTTTCATCTTACTTGCTCTCTTCCACCACTTCGACAAGGTGCTTGACGGCGTTGATCATGCCGCGCACCGACGGCGTGTCTTCCAAGGTGCGGGTGCGGCGGATCTTGCCCAGTCCAAGGCCGCGCAAAGTCGCCGCCTGAATCTCCGGCTTGCGGTTGGCGCTGCGGATCTGGCGCACCGTTACCGTCTTTCCCGGCTTTGCTTTCTTCTCGGCCATGACTTTTCTCTCTTAATTCGGTTTAGGCTTCCGCGGTCTGGTCTTCGCGGCGGGCCAGGATTTCCGCCACGCTGCGGCCGCGGCGCTGCGCCACCATGCGGGGGCTCTGCTGGTTCTTGAGCGCGTCGAACGTGGCGCGCACCATGTTGTAGGGATTGGAGGTGCCCAGCGACTTGGACACCACATCGCCCACGCCCAAAGCCTCGAACACCGCGCGCATCGGACCGCCGGCGATGATGCCGGTACCGGCCGGCGCGGGACGCACCAGAACCTTGCCGGCGCCATGATGACCGCGCACTTCATGATGGATGGTGCGGCCGTCCTTGAGCGGGATGCGGATCAGCGATTTCTTGGCGTCGTCGGTCGCCTTGCGGATGGCTTCCGGCACTTCGCGCGCCTTGCCATGGCCATAGCCGACCCGGCCATTGCCGTCGCCCACCACCACCAGGGCGGCGAAACCGAAGCGGCGGCCGCCCTTCACCACCTTGGCGACACGGTTGATGTGCACCAGCTTGTCGATCAGGTCGCTGTCGCGATCGTCCTTGTCGCGGCCACGGCCACGGCCTTCACCACGGCCACGACCTTCGCGTCCACCGCGCTCGCCACGTTCACCGCGGCCGCGGCCTTCGCGCTGCTGTTCGCCCTGCTGTTCGGTTGCCATAGTGTTATCCTCTAGAACTCGAGGCCGCCTTCACGGGCAGCCTCCGCGAGCGCCTTGATGCGCCCATGATAGATGTAGCCGCCACGGTCGAACATCACCTGCTTGACGCCCTTGGCGATGGTGCGCTCGGCGATCTTCTTGCCCACGCTGGAGGCGGCTTCCACATTCCACGACTTGGCGGACTTGCCGTCCTTCTCGTTGGTGGAGGCGGACGCCACGGTGACGGCCTGGGCGTCGTCGATCACCTGGGCATAGATATGCTTGCCCGAACGGAACACGGTCAGCCGCGGACGGGTGCCGTGGGTTGTGATGCGGTGACGGTTGCGCGACTGGCGCTTCTTGAAGAGGTCGTGGGTCATTACTTCTTCTTGCCTTCCTTGCGGCGGACATACTCGCCTTCATAGCGCACGCCCTTGCCCTTATAGGGCTCCGGCGGACGCCAGGAGCGGATCTCGGCCGCAACCTGCCCGACCAGCTGTTTGTCGATGCCTGACACCGAAATCATGGTGGGCTTTTCGGTGACAATGGTGATGCCGGCGGGGATGGGATAGGGCACGTCATGGGAAAAGCCCAGCTGCAGGTTCAAGGTCTTGCCCTGCACCGCGGCGCGATAGCCGACGCCCTGGATTTCCAGCTTCTGTGTGAAGCCCTGGGTGACGCCGGTCACCAGATTGTTGACCAGGGTGCGCGACAGGCCCCACATCTGCGGCGCGCGCTCCATTTCCTTGCGCGGCGTCACATGAATGCCCTTGTCGTCCACCGAGGCGGTGACTTCCGAGACCAGCTTGACGCTGAGCTCGCCCTTGGGGCCCTTGACCTTGACGGTCTGGCCATCCACCGAGGCGGTGACGCCCTTGGGCAGCGCGATTGCTTTCTTGCCAATACGGGACATGACGGCTCCTTAGAACACCTGGCAGAGGACTTCGCCGCCGACATTCTTTTCACGGGCGGCGTTATCCGTCATCACGCCCTGGGGCGTGGAGAGAATGGACACGCCCAGGCCCTGACGATGCGGCTTGAGATCCGAAACCGAGGAATAGACGCGGCGGCCCGGGGTGGAGATGCGCTTGAGCTCGCGGATCACCGGTTCGCCTTCATGATATTTGAGCTCGATTTCCAGCTCCTTATGGCCCTTGACCTCGACCTCGGCATAGCCGCGGATGAAGCCTTCGGCCTGCAGTACGTCGAGCAGGCGGATGCGCAGGCGGGAATTGGGCGAGGAAATCTTGGCCTTGCGCCGCAACTGGCCGTTGCGGATGCGCGAGAGAAGATCGCCAATCGGATCGATGATCATGATTTCTCCTTACCAGCTCGCCTTGGTCATGCCGGGGATCTGGCCGAAATTCGATAGAGAGCGAAGCGCGATACGCGACATCTTCACCTTGCGGTAATAGCCCTTGGGGCGGCCCGACAGCTCGCAACGGTGATGGATGCGCACCTTGGAGGAATTGCGCGGCAGCTTGGCGAGCTTCAAGCGCGCCTCGAACCGCTCCTCGGCCGGAACCTTCATGTCCTCGGCCTTGGCTTTCAGCGCCGCACGCTTGGCGGCATACAGCGCCACCAGCTTTTCGCGCTTCTTGTTGCGGTTGATCTGACTCGTCTTTGCCATTGTCAGCGCCTCAATTCGTAAACGGGAACTGGAAGCCTTCGAGCAGCGCCCGGGCCTCCGCATCGGTCTTGGCGGAGGTATTGAACACGATGTCCATGCCCCACACCGTCTCGGTCTTGTCGTAGTCGATTTCCAGGAACACCACATGTTCCTTCATGCCCATGGCATAGTTGCCGCGGCCATCGAAGGATTTGGGATTGATGCCGCGGAAGTCGCGCACCCGCGGCAGGGCCATGGTGATCAGCCGGTCGACAAACTCGTACATCTGGTCGCCGCGCAGCGTGACCTTGGCACCGATCGGCAGGTCCTTGCGGATCTTGAAGGTGGCGATCGCCTTCTTGGCGCGGGTCTGCACCGCCTTCTGGCCGGCGATGGCGGTGAGGTCGTTCTGCGCCTGGGTGATCTTCTTGCCGTCGGACGCCGCCTCGCCCGCGCCGATATTCAGCACGACCTTGTTGAGCTTGGGCACCTGCAGCGCGTTCTTGTAGCCGAACTTCTGCATCAGCGCCGGCTTGATAACCTCATTGTAGCGCTTCTTGAAGCGCGGCACGTAACCGGCTTCGCGCGCATGCTCGCCCACCTGCACCTGAGTGCCGGCATTCACTTCACGGCGCTTGCTGGCCTTGGCCGCCTTGGCGTCGGCCCGGGCGGCTTCCTTCGGGTTCTTGCTACCTGAATCAGACATCGATGACCTCACCCGACTTCTTGGCAAAGCGGACCCGGCGGCCGTCGCTCAGCGTCTTGTACCCAATGCGCGTCGCCTTGCCCGACTTGGGATCGACATGCGCGATATTCGAAAGATGGACCGGCGATTCCTTGGTGACGATGCCGGCCTGTTGCGTCTGGGTCTGGCGCTGATGGCGCTTGACCATGTTGACGCCCTGGACCAGGGCGCGGGCGTCCTTGGGGAACACCTTGAGCACCGAGCCCTTCTTGCCCTTGTCGCTGCCGGAAATGACCACGACGCTGTCACCCTTGCGGATATTGCTCATCACAGAACCTCCGGGGCGAGCGAAATGATCTTCATCTGGTTCTTGTTGCGCAGCTCGCGGGTGACCGGTCCGAAGATGCGGGTGCCGATCGGCTCGCCCTGGGCATTGACCAGCACCGCGGCATTGCCGTCGAAGCGGATCAGGCTGCCGTCGGGACGGCGCACGCCCTTGGCGGTTCTCACCACCACGGCCTTGAGCACTTCGCCCTTCTTCACGCGGCCGCGCGGAATGGCTTCCTTGACCGACACCACGATGATGTCGCCGACATCGGCATAGCGGCGATGGCTGCCGCCCAGAACTTTGATGCACATCACGCTCTTGGCGCCGGAATTGTCGGCGACATCGAGCTCCGTGGACATCTGAATCATGACTTCAACTCCTCAAATCGCGCGGTTACTTGCCGACGCGTTCCAGCACTTCCCAGCTCTTCAGCTTGGAAAGCGGCCGGCATTCCTGAATGCGAACCACGTCGCCGATCTTGAACTCGCCCTTCTCGTCATGGGCGTGATATTTCTTCGACCGGCGCACGGTCTTGCCCAGCACCGGATGGGTGAAGCGGCGCTCCACCTTCACCACCACGGTCTTGGCGTTCTTGTCACTGATGACGGTGCCCTGAAGAATTCGCTTCGGCATGGTCTTAACCCTTGGCCTGGGCAGCGCGGCGCTGCTCGGTGAGAACGGTCTGGATGCGCGCGATGTCACGGCGCAACACGCGGATGCGGCCGGTGTTCTCCACCTGGCCGTTGGCGCGCTGAAAGCGCAGGTTGAACTGCTCCTTCTTGAGGTTGGCCAGCTGGCTGGTCAGTTCATCCCCGCTCTTGGCGCGGAAATCCCCGGTCTTGGACGAGGCTTTGGAGGCGGTCGCCTTCTTGGCCTTTTTCGGAGCGGCTTTTTTGGTGGCTTTCTTGGCCATATCTCTCTTCCTTACAGCCCGGTCCGGGTGACAAATTTGGTGGCGATGGAAAGCTTCGCCTGACCCAGCCGCATGGCTTCCTTGGCGGTCGCCAGATCGACGCCGTCGATTTCGAACAGGATGCGGCCCGGCTTGACCTTGGCCACCCAGAATTCCGGCGCGCCCTTGCCCGAACCCATGCGGACTTCCGCCGGCTTCTTGGACACCGGCACGTCCGGGAAGATGCGGATCCACACGCGGCCGGCGCGCTTCATCTCGCGGGTGATGGCGCGGCGCGCGGCTTCGATCTCGCGCGCGTTCAGCCGTTCCGGCTCCAGCGCCTTGAGGCCATAGGCGCCGAAGTTCAAGCTGGTGCCGGCCTTGGCATTGCCATTGATGCGGCCCTTGAACTGCTTGCGGAATTTTGTGCGCTTGGGTGACAGCATGATGGTTCTCTTTTACTCCGCGGCGGGAGCGCGTTCGCGCTCGCGGTCACGTTCTCTGGGCGGACGGTTGCCGGCCTCGGCTTCGCTGGCCTGGCGCTTTTCGGTGGCAAAGGGATCATGCTCCATGATCTCACCCTTGAAGATCCAGACCTTGACGCCGCAGGTGCCATAAGTGGTGAAGGCGGTGGCGATGCCGTAATCGATGTCGGCACGCAGCGTGTGCAGCGGCACGCGGCCTTCGCGATACCATTCCACCCGCGCGATTTCCGCGCCGCCCAAGCGGCCCGAACAGGTGATACGGATGCCCAGCGCGCCCAACCGCATCGCGGTCTGCACCGAGCGCTTCATCACACGGCGGAAGGCGACGCGGCGTTCCAGCTGCTGGGCGATATTCTCGGCCACCAGCTTGGCGTCGATCTCCGGTTTGCGGATTTCCACGATGTTCAGATGCACTTCATCGGCGGTGTATTTCTGCACGTCGCTCTTGAGCTTTTCGATGTCGGCGCCCTTCTTGCCGATCACCACGCCCGGACGGGCCGAGTGGATGGTGACGCGGCACTTCTTGTGGGGACGCTCGATCACGATGCGGGAGACGCCGGCGGCCTTCAGCTTGTCGCTGAGGTATTCGCGGATCTTGATGTCTTCCTGCAACAGCTTGCCGTATTCCTTCTTGCCCGCATACCAGCGCGAGTCCCAGGTACGGTTGACGCCGAGGCGCAGTCCGGTCGGATTGACTTTCTGACCCATTAGGCAGCTTCCTTCTTCGCGGCGGGCTTCTTCGCAGATTGGGCCTTTTTGGCCGCGGGTTTCTTGGCGGAAGATTTGGCGCCGGCCTTCGCCTTGCCCTTGGTCGGCGCGGGCTTGGCCTCTTCCTTCTTCTCTTCGCGCTTTTCCTCAACCACGATGGTGATCTGGCTGAAGAACTTCTCGATCGCGCCGGCATTGCCGCGGGCGCGGGGATGGAAGCGCTTCATCACCAGGTTCTTGCCGACACTGGCTTCCTTGACCACCAGATCGTCCACATCCAGGTCGTGATTGTTTTCGGCATTGGCGATGGCCGATTGCAGCGTCTTCTTGACCACGCCGGCGATGCGCTTTTCCGAGAAGGTCAGCACGTTCAGGGCATGATCGACTTTGCGGCCGCGGATCTGCTGCGCCACCAGGTTCAGCTTGCGGGGAGAGACGCGGATATTGCGGGCGATGGCCATCGCCTGATGGTCCCCCAGCACGCGCGCGCGAGATTGCTTACCCATTAGGCCCTCTTCGCCTTCTTGTCGCCGCCGGCACCGCCGCCGGTACCGGTATGGCCGTGGAAGGTGCGGGTGGGCGAGAATTCGCCCAGCTTGTGACCGACCATGTCCTCGGTCACCAGCACGGGAATGTGCTTGTGGCCGTTATAGACGCCGAAAGTGATGCCCACGAACTGCGGCAGGATGGTGGAGCGGCGCGACCAGGTCTTGATCACGTCTTTGCGTCCCGAGCCACGCGCGGCTTCCGCCTTCTTGAGCAGATAGCCGTCTACGAACGGGCCTTTCCAAAGCGAACGGGTCATGTGCTTGCCTTGCCTTTACGGGTGCGCACGATGAATTTGGTCGTGCGCTTGTTGACGCGGGTCTTGGCGCCCTTGGTGGGCTTGCCCCAGGGCGTGACCGGATGGCGGCCGCCCTTGGTGCGGCCTTCGCCGCCGCCATGGGGATGGTCGATCGGGTTCATGGCGGTGCCGCGCACGGAGGGACGCTTGCCCTTCCAGACATTGCGGCCGGCCTTGGAGATGATCTCGTTCATGTGGTCGGGATTGGAAACCGCCCCCACCGTGGCCATGCAGGTGAGCGGGATCTTGCGCACTTCCGAGGAATTCAGGCGCACCAGCGCATAGCTGCCGTCGCGGCCCAAATACTGGGCGTAAGAACCGGCGCTGCGCGCCACCTGGCCGCCCTTGCCGGGCTTCATCTCGATATTGTGAACGATGGTGCCCACCGGCATGGCGCCCAAGGGCATGGCGTTGCCCACCTTCACGTCCACCCGGTCACCCGACACAACGCTGTCACCGACCGACAGGCGCTGCGGCGCCAGGATGTAGCTCTGGGCGCCATCCTTGTACTTGATCAGGGCGATGAAGGCGGTGCGGTTGGGATCATATTCCAGCCGCTCGACGATGGCGGGATCGTTGAACCGATCGCGCTTGAAATCGATCAGGCGATAGCGCTGCTTGTGACCGCCGCCCTGCCAGCGCACCACGATGCGCCCGGTATTGTTGCGGCCGCCCTTGGAGTGCTTGCCTTCGGTCAGCGACTTGACGGGTCCGCCCTTGTGCAGGCCGGAACGGTCGACCAGGACCAGCTGGCGCTGGCCGTTGGTTACAGGTTTGTAGGTTTTCAGAGCCATGGCTTAGAGACCCGTGGTGATGTCGATCTGGTGGCCCTCTTCCAGGGTCACGATCGCTTTCTTGATATCGGAACGCGTATAGGCGCGGCCTCTGGAGGCCTTGCGCTTGCCCTTGACGATCACCGTGTTGACCGCCTTGACCTTGACCTTGAACAGGTCGGCCACCGCCTTGGCGATGGCGGGCTTGGTGGCGTCCAAGGTGACGCGGAACACGACCTGGTTGGACTCGGTCATGCGGGTGGCTTTTTCGGTGATCACCGGCGACAGGATCACATCATAGTTCGTGCTCATGCCAGCCTCGCTTCAATCGCTTTGACGGCGGCAGTGGTCAGCACCAGCTTGTCGCTCTTCATGATGTCATAGACGTTGATGCCGGCGACGGGCAGCAGGGCCACATCGGCCAGATTGCGGGCCGAGAGCTGGAAGTTCTTGTCGAACTCGCCATCCACCACCAAGGCGCGGCCGATTTTCATCTTGCCGAACTGCTTGGCGAGCGTGCCGGTCTTGATGTCCTTGGACTTGGCTTCGTCGAGAATGACGATTGAACCTGTCTTGGCCTTGGCGGAAAGGGCGTGGCGCAGACCAAGCGCCTTGACCTTCTTGGGCAGGTCGAACTCATGAGAATGGTTGACCGGGCCCATCGCCTTGGCGCCGCCCACAAACAGCGGCGCGGAACGGGCGCCGTGACGGGCCTGACCGGTGCCCTTCTGCTTGTACATCTTCTTCTTGGTGCGGTTGACTTCACCGCGGGTGAGAAGCTGGTGCGTGCCGGCGCGGCGCTTGGCCAACTGCCACACCACCACGCGCTGGATCAGATCCTGGCGCGGCTCCAGGCCAAAGATGGCGTCGCTGAGTTCGACGTCACCGGCCGCCTTGTTGTCGAGATTGAGGACTTTGGTTTTCATCGTTTAGCCCTCAGCCTTGGCTTCGGCAGGAGCCGCAGCGGCAGCGCGCTTCTTCACGGACGCCGGCTTGGGCACATCCTTGTGCGGACGCTTGACGGCGTCGCGCACCATCACCCAGCCGCCCTTGGAGCCCGGCACCGCGCCGCGGATCATGATCAGGCCGCGTTCGACATCGACCTTGGCCACTTCCAGATTCTGGGTGGTGATGTTGTCGACGCCGTAATGGCCGTGCATCTTCTTGTTCTTGAAGGTCTTGCCCGGATCCTGGCGGCCGCCGGTGCCACCCAGCGAGCGGTGCGAGATCGACACGCCGTGGCTGGCTTCCAGACCGCGGAAGTTCCAGCGCTTCATCGCGCCGGTGAAACCGCGGCCGATGGTGACGCCGGTGACGTCCACCTTCTGGCCGGCCACGAAATGATCGGCCTGAAGCTGATCGCCCACTTCCAGCAGGTTCGCGGAATCGACACGAAACTCTGCCAGCTTCTTGCGAGGCTCGATTTCGGCCTTGGCGAACTGGCCGCGCTCCGCCTTGTTGGCATTCTTGGGCTTGGCAAAGCCGGAGCCCAACTGGACCGCGGTATAGCCGTCCTTCTCCTGGGTACGGACCGCCGTGACGGCGCAGCCGTCCAGCTTCAAGACCGTGACCGGGACATGGGTTCCGTCTGCCAAAAACAGACGGGTCATGCCCACCTTCTGCGTGATGACGCCTGTGCGCACCTGACGCTCCTTACAACTTGATTTCGACGTCCACACCGGCAGCCAGGTCGAGCTTCATCAAAGCATCGACGGTCTGCGGTGTGGGCTCGATGATGTCGAGCAGACGCTTATGCGTCCGG
Source organism: Rhizomicrobium sp. (assembly GCA_035693565.1). Taxonomy (GTDB): domain Bacteria; phylum Pseudomonadota; class Alphaproteobacteria; order Micropepsales; family Micropepsaceae; genus Rhizomicrobium. The sequence continues at coordinate 259,447 of DASSGF010000009.1, forward strand.
ATTTCGAACTGTTCGCGGCTTTTCTTGTCGACATGCGCGGAACGATTGACGGTGAAACGCTCGATGCCGGTGGGGAGCGGAATCGGGCCCCTCACCTGCGCGCCGGTGCGCTTGGCCGTGTTGACGATCTCGCGCGTCGAATTGTCGAGAATCCGGTGATCGAAGGCTTTGAGCCGGATGCGGATATTTTGACTTTGCATAGGATGTTCCTTCGATACCCGGCTTCGAATTACTTCAAGATCTTGGCGACGACGCCGGCGCCGACGGTGCGGCCGCCTTCACGGATGGCGAAGCGCAGCTTCTCTTCCATGGCGATGGGAACGATCAGTTCCACTTCCACCGAGACATTGTCCCCCGGCATCACCATTTCGGTGCCCGCCGGCAGCTTC
>DASSGF010000010.1:0-1111 GCA_035693565.1 Rhizomicrobium sp.
GTCGCCACCTCGCCAGGCAACAGGCAGCACGCCCGCAAGCCGTTGACGCACTCATCCATGTTGAACGAATGGGTCAGCGCCAGCACCGCGTGCTTGGTCGTGGTGTAAGCCGGGCCCGGCATTTTCGACACGTGGCGGCCGGCCCATGACGAGACGTTGATGATGCAGCCGTCCTTTTGCGCCCGCATCGCCGGCAGCACCGCCCGCATGCAATACAACACGCCGTTGAGATTGATTTCGACGAGCTTGTTCCAGCCTTCCAGTTCCATGTCGGCCCAGCTGCGTTTCGGCACGTTGATGCCGGCGCTGTTGACCAGAAGATCGATGCGGCCATGACGGTTGAGAATCTGCTCGGCGGCCTTGTTCACCTCGTCAGCCTTGCCGACATCCAGCGCGATCGCTTCGGCCTTGCCGCCGCTGTTGGTGATCTTTGCCACCACCGTGTCCAGCGCATCCTTTCGGCGCCCGGAAACCACCACCGTCCAGCCATCCGCGGCCAGCGCTTCCGCGCCGGCCTCGCCGATGCCGCTGCCGCCCCCGGTCACCCAGGCCACGCGTTTCCCGTTATTTGACATGCAAACTGTCTCCGTTGCTTTGTGAAGGGCGCTTTTGCTATTGAACTGTTGCCGCGGCCGACTGGACCGCGCCGCCCCCGCGGAATGATGCATGAATGCGGCTCAGAAAACCATCATGAACGCCAATCTGTTTTCCCGTCTGTTCGATCGCCTCGACGATCCAGGCCGGCTCGCGATCGAAACCACGGACGGACAGCGCATCAGTTATGGCGAGCTGATTTCCCGCGCCGGGCAGATGGCGAATCTGCTGGTGTCCCGCGGCGTCAAGCCCGGCGACCGCGTTGCCGCGCAGACCGAAAAGTCCGTCCCCGGTCTGGTTTTGTATCTCGCCGCGGTGCGGGCGGGCGCGGTGTATCTGCCGCTCAATACCGCCTATACGCTGAACGAGCTCGAATATTTTATCGGTGATGCCGAGCCGTCGCTGGTGGTGTGCGATCCCGCCAGGGCGGAAGGCATCGGCGCGATTGCAGCAAAGGTTGGCGCCAGGGTCGAGACGCTCGGCGCCGACGGCAAGGGATCGCTGACGGACGCCACCG
>DASSGF010000011.1:0-1447 GCA_035693565.1 Rhizomicrobium sp.
TGGACTGCTGGCCCTGATGGAGTCCGCGAACCGAGGCCTCATCACTCGAGCGGGATCGATGTCCCAATGAGCAGGCAGGTTTCTCTCGGTTGCGTCGGATCGACCGACTGTGCCATCAAGCGTCATTACTCTCTCGCAAGCTCCAGCACTGGCGCTGTGGCTACTAAGCCGCCACAGCCCGGGGCTGGTATTCATTCTGGCGCAGCATCACCGCCCAGGCGATACGCGCTGTCTTGTTCGCCAGCGCAACGGCGACGACCAGCGGCGGTCGCCGCTGGCGTAGCCGGATCACCCATGGATCGGCTTTGGTCGCCCTCGATCGCAACAAATTCGCGCTTGCCCCATTGATGAGCAGCCGGCGTAGATAACGGTTACCTCGCTTTGTGATCCCGCCCAGCCGGGTTTTCCCGCCGGTTGAATTCTGCCGCGGCACCAAGCCTAGCCAGGCGGCGAACTCCCGTCCCGAGCGAAAGACAGTCGGGTCTGCCACCGTGGTGGCGATTGCCGTGGCGATGATCGGGCCAATGCCAGGAATGCTGGCCAGCCGCTGACTGACAGCGTTCGTCTTATGCCAGGCCAGCAGCTGCCGCTCCAGCGCTCCAACTGCCGCCTCGATCTGCTCGATCTGATTTGCCAGCACCTGCAATACTTGCCGCGCTAGAGCCGGCAGGCGCCTGTCGGCATCATCGCGAACAATGGCGATCAGCTCGCCCACATTGCGCAAGCCCTGCGCCGCTACCACTCCGAACTCCGCCAGATGTGCCCGCAACGCATTCACCAACATCGTGCGCTGGCGCACCAACTGCTCGCGGCCCCGATGGAGTAGCTGGCTCCCCTGCTGCTCCGCCGTCTTGACTGGCACAAACCGCATCGTCGGCCGCTGAACCGCCTCGCAGATCGCTTCCGCATCGGCGGCGTCGTGCTTGTTGCGCTTGATATACGCCTTCACGTATTGCGCCGGCATCAGCCGCACCTCGTGCCCAAGCGCGCCCAGCTCGCGAGCCCAGTAGTGCGCCGTCGCACACGCTTCCAGCCCGACCAAACAGCGTGGAATGCGGCTGAAGAACGCCAGCACTTGCCCGCGCCGCAGTCGCTTGCGCAGAACTGTCATACCCTGTGCATCAATGCCGTGAACCTGAAAAACATGCTTGGCTAGATCAAGTCCGATTGTCGTAATCTCGCTCATGGATGGCTCCGTTTTGGTGATTCTCCAGAAACACCAGTTTGGCATCTCGATGCCGCAAGGGGGCCATCCACCCCAGTAGCGGTAGGGACGTGCGTTTCATGGCACGCCCCCCGCCCAGATCCGTACGTGCGGCTTTCCCGCATACGGCTCCCACCTCGGGTGTGTGACGGCGAAGCGTCTGCTTGGCCAAGGATGGAGGATGATCGGTTTCGGGAGCCAGTCTTCCGCCAGCTGCGTCATCCGTGCCCACGTGAGCCGAGC
>DASSGF010000012.1:0-1623 GCA_035693565.1 Rhizomicrobium sp.
CGCGAATCTATCGACCAAAGTAGCCTTAAGAAATTCAGATGCCACTTCCAATAACTGGATGTCTGAAGCGAGGGCGTAGTTACGTGTTGGGGGATGGTTGGAGCTGTACCTGAAACAACGCCTCAAACGAGCCGTTGACCCAGGCGAGTCTGAGGTGTAACAGATGATTAAATCCGTCCTCACTCCAGCGCATCCCCACGCCCTTGAAGCGCTGTTGGACGAGCCACTTACACGCACTCTCGACCATTCCACTCCCCATCGGCAAGCCCAGGTCTTTGTACTTCGCATAGTCGATATGATCCCGGTGCCTCTTCAAGTACACATACAACGCCGTCAACGTATCCCGTGCGGAGTCAGGCAAGCTCTCGACCGCCAAGGCCTCGACCAAGTCGGCCAAGACCCCGTCCGGCTGGCCATGCCGCCACCGGTGCCGTGCCCAGCCAAACCACCGACGTGCCCGGGTGGTGCGGCCGTTCAGCCAGGCCGCCGCCCCCTTCCATAGGTACTGCACAGCGTGGTAAAAGTCCAGGATGCCCACGGCAACGGCCGCCAACTGCTCCTCATACAGCCGCCATAGGCCCCGTGCGCCATCACTGAGCCAGACCACCTGGGGGGCCGTGCTGAGGCCCTGGCGCACGGCTTCCAGCCACAAACGCGGCTTGAGCGCCTCGATATCCCCCAAGACCGCCACCAGCCGACGCTGGCGCAGCCGGGTGATGACCTTGCCGGTGCGCGTGCGATGCTGGCCCAAGCGGGCCAATACCCCTACTTTGACTTCGTGCCAGCGTGTCTTCCCGGTCGGCTGGCCACCCGTCGGGCGAAACGGGACCATCACCCCATCGGCGCCTAAGACCAAGGGGGCGGCGGCCAGCTCGGCCGCCAGCACCTCCGGCGTAGGCAGATCGCCTTGCGCGAGCGCATGCAAGTGCTTCTGGAGTGTCTCCATCGCTTGTTGACCCGCCGCTTGCACCCATCCCCACACCGCCTGTGGACTGACAATGCTCCCACGGTACCAGCCCAGCAAGCGGGCGGCAGTCGCAAACGGCACAAAGACCGCCAAAGCACAGCCCAGAGCCTGGAACTCCCCACTGCTTCGCTGATGCGGCTGTACGCCCAGGGCCTCATCCAAGGGGGCCACCTGGGGCGTCTCACACCCGTGGGGACACCGTCCGACTCGTCGCCGCCACTGGATTGGCCCAAAGAGGCTGGTGATCTGGCGCTTTGCAAAGCCTTTACTGCGCAAGCCCGCCCCACACTGCGGGCAGCGGGGCCATCGTGTCGGGTGCTGGCTCCGTTCGGCCAACACGGCTTCGACGAGGTGGATGGTGAGCATGCGGGCCACCTGCCACGCGGCCAGGATTAACGCGGTCAGGGAGTGGGCGTCTTCGACGGCGCTCAGTAAACGTTGCACAGCAGGATCATCGTCGTGTATGGTGTCGTGTAGGCATAGCATCGGACATCGGTCTCCTTTGGAACCCTTGGCGAAGGAATCCCAAAGCATACCGTTTTTCCGTTGCTATGCCAGCCCTCCCCGCACTGAGATGTCCGCCCTAGCGTTTCGCTTTGCCGGGGCTCATTGGTAAGATCGCCCCAATATCGCCAATGAGAAAGCATGGCCGTTCA
>DASSGF010000013.1:0-1623 GCA_035693565.1 Rhizomicrobium sp.
TATCTCAGGGATCAAGCGGCCAGGTATCGGCAACTTGCCGAGCAGAGCGACGATCCTGTCGTCAAGCAGGAACTGCTTGAGTTGGCGTCGGTCTGCGAGGACGTCGCCAATAACATCGAGGATCATCAGACCGGCGGCTAAGGGCGTGCTTGCTGCGCCAAGATCCCGGCCGCGCGGCTGCGAGCGCGGCGCCGGCGCGTCCTCCGCCAGGGGCCGCGGTCACGCTGACCAGCGCGCCGGCCCCGGAACTTATTTTCCCACTGTAACTTATCGCTTTTGACTCGGAGTAAAGGGAGCGGCTTGCTCTATGGTCTGGAGGAGAAAGCCATGAAGAAGCTGGCTTGTGTTTTCGCCGCATTGGCAGTGCTGTCGCCAGCCCTTGCAAGAGCGGAAGAGTTGGGAGTTCGCGTTGGCGGCGACCGGGACATGCATCGGGACCGCGTTTTTCGTGCCGCGCGAGCGGAGTTTGCATATGGCGAAGACAACGGCGGCGTTGATCGCGGCCGCCATCGCGGCGCGCATCGAGGCCATGATCGAGCGGTCATCGTTAAACGCCACCATCGCTGAGATGGACCGGCGGCGTCCGACAAAAGCACCAGGAGAAAGTCATGGGATTAGCTGAATACATGATCGTCGCACAAGGCGATGAATGGGGTGTGCTGCACGACGGAAACATCAGCAACCGATATGCAACCAAGGAAAGCGCGTTCGAGGCTGCGGTCGCAGCGGCTTCCCTGGCTATTCGAGAGGGACATGAAGTCCACCTCAGCGTGCCCGATCGATCGGCCGGAAACCAGACCGCGCTCGGCGCCAAGGATCGGTCCTGATCGGCTGGGCCTGGCCGACTCCGCCTGCCGGGCGCAAACCTTGGGGAACTTGGCCAGGGATCAACCATTTTCGCATGTTCGCCTGCCGCTGCTGCGGTAATCGCATATGGACCGTGCCTGGCACCCAGGCCGCCTGAGCCGGCGGCCTTTTTGTTTTTCGCTTCCTACCCTACGCGCTTGATCTTGCCCTGCGTTTGGCTGGTCCGGCAGTCCGCGACAACCCAAAAGCATCTGGGAAACCTTCGCGGTTTTTTTGCAACACTTCGACAAATTCGCTTGCGAACCCGCGAGGGGCTGGCGACCGAGATTTCGTCAGCGGGTAAGGTCAGGACTCAAATTGCGGTTCTGGTCATTTTTTGCTGGGGGCGACATGAAGAGCTTGAAAATGTTTTCGGCCGCCTTGGCAGCCGGTGCCATCGCATGTGCCGGTGCGGCCTCCGCTGCAGATATGGCTGTGAAGGCGGCGCCCTACGCTGCGCCCGCACCTGTCTTCAGCTGGACCGGTTGCTATGTCGGCGTGCACGGCGGCGCCGGCGCACTGCTTGATCAGGGATTTCAAGGTGGGGGTTTGCAGTTTTTTGATAAGCACGGCGTCGGCGGTCTCGCGGGTGGCCAGATCGGCTGCAACTACCAGATCGGCATGCTCGTGCTCGGTATTGAGGGTGAAGGCTTCTGGTCGGGGATGAAAGTTACCAGTGATCAGTTTGGCGGGGTCACCGGCAGCACCTTGCTTTCTTCCGCCAGCATCAAAAACAAATGGGATTACGACGTTGCCGGGCGATTTGGCGTCGCTTTT
>DASSGF010000014.1:0-1817 GCA_035693565.1 Rhizomicrobium sp.
CGATGTGCCGGCCGATCCGCCGGGAGGCCATCCGACGATCCAGTACATCGATCACCAGCAGAGCCTGCCGCGCATGCTGCAGTTCTTCGAAGGGTTAAGAGCGGAAGATTTGCCGGATGGGCAGGGTTGGGCCGTCGAGCAAGTGCAGCTCTCCACCCACAACGGCACCCATCTCGATGCGCCCTGGCACTTTCATCCCACCATGAACCGCGGCGAGCGTTCATGGACCATCGACGAAGTGCCGCTGGAATGGTGCCTGCAGCCGGGCGTGAAGCTGGATTTTCGGCATCTGCCGGATGGCTATGTGGTGACGGCAAAGGACGTCGAAGGCGAGCTCAAACGCATCGACCACACGCTGGCGCCGCTGGAGATCGTCGTCGTCAATACCAGCGCTGGGGCCAAATACGGCCGGCAGGATTACGTCAATTCCGGCTGCGGCATGGGCTATGAGGCGACCATGTATCTGCTCGAGCGCGGGGTGCGGTTGACCGGCATCGATGGCTGGAGCTGGGATGCGCCCTTCGTCTATACGGCGAAAAAATACGCCGAGACCAAGGATGCCAGTCTGATCTGGGAAGGTCACAAGGCCGGACGCCACATCGGTTATTGCCACATCGAAAAGCTGCACAATCTCGAGCAACTGCCCTCGACTGGTTTCACCGTCTCATGTTTCCCGGTGAAGATCGAACGCGCCTCCGCTGGCTGGACCCGGGCGGTCGCTATCATTGACGGCTGAAGTTGCGGCGACATCCGCTGGTGACGGCTTGTGCAATACCGCTTTACCCCGCGGGCCGCGCGCGATCGGCCATTGCCGGGAGCTGCGAAGGACCTAAAATTGTCCTTGCGCAGCAATGGCCCTTGCTTCCGTTAGCTTCGGCTGCAATCTATTTCGCCAAAGCACGGTTGGTCAGCCATCACGAGTGTCACCAATGAGCCAACTCATTATCCACGCCGGCGACTTCACGTTCCAGGCCCGTTTTGAGGAACAGCTGGCGCCAAAAACCTGTGCGGCCTTTCGCAAGGTGATGCCGTTCGAGAGCCAGGCCATCCATGTGCGCTGGAGCGGCGAGGGGGTCTGGGTGCCGCTCGGCGATCTCGATTTCGGCGTCAGTTACGAGAACCACACCAGCTATCCCGCGCCGGGCCAGATCATCCTTTATCCCGGCGGCATCAGCGAAACCGAGATTTTGCTGGCCTATGGCAGCGTGCACTTCGCCAGCAAGATGGGGCAGCTCGCGGGCAATCACTTCATCACGCTGACCTCGGGGCTCGAGAATTTGCCCGAGCTGGGCAAGACCGTGCTGTGGAAGGGTGCGCAGAGAGTCCGCTTCGAGGCCGCGTAAATGGCTGAAGCCAGCTACCCCCGGGATCTCCATGGCTACGGGCGCAATCCGCCCGATCCGGGCTGGCCCGGTGGCGCGCGCATAGCCGTGCAGTTCGTGGTCAATTTCGAAGAGGGCGGCGAAAGCAACATTTTGCACGGCGATGACGCATCGGAAGCGTTCCTGTCCGACGTGCTGGGTGCAAAGCCCTGGCCCGGGCAACGCCACCCCAATATCGAGTCGATGTTCGAATATGGTTCGCGCGCCGGCTTCTGGCGGTTATGGCGGATTTTCGCCGAGCGCAAGCTGCCCACGACCGTGTTTGGTGTCGCGACCGCGTTGAAACGAAATCCGCAAGTCGTTGCCGCCATGAAAGAAGCCGGCTGGGACATCGCCAGCCATAGCCTGAGGTGGATCGAGCACAAGGACATGTCGGAGGCCGAGGAGCGCGCGGAGATCGCCGACGCCATCCGCATCCATACCGAGGCCACCGGT
>DASSGF010000015.1:0-93070 GCA_035693565.1 Rhizomicrobium sp.
GAGCGCGGCGGCAAGATCGTGATCCGCGACTTCCACTCGCCCGCTGAATTGGCGCACTTGCCGGAGAAAGTGATCATCAATTGCCCCGGCTTTGCGGCGCATGACTGGTGGAAGGACAAGGCGATGATCCCGGTGCGCGGCCAGACCGAATGGCTGATCCCGCAGCCGGAAGTCAATTACGGCCTGACCTACCGCAATGTGGAATGCCGCTCCAAGAGCGACGGCGTGATGGTGATCGCCATCGGTCCGGACCAATTCGTCAAGAGCTACGGCAACAGCAATGAAATTCCCGACCGCGCGGAAGCCGAGGGCGCGGTGCGCGTGGTGGAGGAACTTTTTTCGCGCTTTCGCGCCCCCGCCTGAGCGCGCTTCCCGATTCCGCCGGCCCGAAAAATGTCCCGCGACCGTGGCCGCGCGCCGCCAAAACTCCGCGCCCCGGCAAGGCCGGCGCCGGGTTTGCGGTGGGCGGGTCTTTAAGCGTAATTTCCGGTTCAGGGTTGTCACCAACAGGGCAGGGCGCACGCTGCGGCGGGCGCGCATAGTTTGAAATGAAACCGATTTATGTGCTGGGGACCGGGCTTTCGCATGACGGGTCCGCCTGTCTGCTCAAGGATGGCCGGGTCTGTGTGGCGATCGAGAAAGAGCGGGTGACCCGCATTAAACATGACGGCGGCAATGATACCGCCGCCATCCAATATGTCCTGGATGCCGAAGGCATTCGCTTTTCCGACCTCGCGCTGGTGGTCCAGAACAGCTACACCAGCATGCTCAAATTTGCCGATCACTGGTGGGAAGGTCCCCGGCTGCTGAGGGACGAGGTCCCGGTCGCCACCATCTCCCACCATCTCGCACATGCCTACAGCGCGCTTGCGTTGTGCCCGTTCGAGGAAAGCGCCGTGCTGGTGATCGACGGCTGCGGCAACGCCTTCGATGACTGCGTCGACCTGGACGGCGCGGCGATACCGGAGATGCCGCAAGGCGACACCGCCCATCTCTGGCATGAGAAGGACAGCTACTATCTGGCGCGCGGGGCCGCGATCACGCCGCTGTTCAAGGACTTCTCGCCTTGGGGGACGGGCATCCGGGAATATCCGATGCATCCGCCCACCACCCGGCACTCCATTGGCGGGCTCTATGCCGCCGCCAGCCGCTATGTGTTCCGCGGATTGGAAGACCCCGGCAAGCTGATGGGCCTGGCGCCTTATGGCCGGCCGGGCATGTTTGATTTCGAAGCCTTTGAGCTCAAGGAAGGCAGGGCCTTTGTCCGCTATGACTGGATGGAGAATTTCCGCACGCCCGCCCGCTCGCATGAGGAGTTTAAGGAACGCTTTCAGGACTATGCCGATATCGCCTGGCACATTCAGCGCGAAGTGGAGCGCGCTATCCTCTATATCGTCCGGGCGCGCCATGCCGCCCATCCGCATCGCAACCTCTGCTATGCCGGCGGCGTCGCGCTGAATGCGGTGGCGAACCGCCGTCTGCTGGCCGAGGGGCCGTTTGAACGGGTCTTCATCCAGCCCGCGGCTGGCGACAATGGCATCGCGCTGGGTTGCGCCTTTTACGGCTGGAGCCAGATCCTCAAACAATCCCGCCAGCCGCATCAGGGTTCGGTCTATTTCGGCCGCAACTATGCCGCGAACAGCATCCAGCCCAAGCTCCGGCAATATGCGGAGTTGCTGGGCGCATCGGCTTGCGCCGATCCCGCGGCGGAAGCCGCTTCCCATCTGGCGGACGGCAAAATCGTCGGCTGGTTTCAGGGCGGCTCGGAATTCGGCCCGCGCGCGCTGGGCAATCGCAGCATCCTCGCGGATGCGCGCATCGCCGATATCCGCGACCGCATCAACAGCAAGGTGAAGTTCCGCGAGGATTTCCGTCCGTTCGCGCCATCGGTGCTGGCCGAGGACTATTCCGTCTTTTTCGATGGCACGACGGAATCCCCGCACATGCTGCTCACGGCGGAGGTGAAGCCGCAATGGCGCGAGGTGATTCCGGGCGTGATCCACAAGGATCATTCCGCGCGCACTCACACCGTCACGCGCGACAGCAATCCGCTGTTTTACGAACTGCTGCGCCGGTTCAAGGAAAAAACCGGCATTGGCGTGCTGCTGAACACCTCGTTCAACCGGCGCGGCATGCCCATTGTCGAGACGCCGGAAGATGCGATCGTGATGTTTCTTTACTCCGCCATCGATGTCCTGATCCTGGGAAATCATGTGGTGCGCAAACCTGCGGACTTCGAGGCCAGGATGGCCAAGTTCAATGCCATGGTGGCGCAGCACAGCGCCCAACGGACCTTCCAGAAAGCCCTGAACACCTGAAGCAGATGTCCAGCCAAACCATCCCGCGCGCCTCGCAATTGCTGCAAAAGGGAGACCTTGCCGGGGCGGAAAGCGTGCTGGTTTCTCTCTTGCGCCCCGGTATCGCCGCCGATCCGCAGGCGCTGTGCTTGCTGGGCAGGATCCGCCTGCAGCAGAAACGCCTCGCCGAGGCGGAGTCATTCTTCCGCCAGGCGCGGGCAGCCAATGCCGGGCGGCTGCAAAACAATCTTGTCGAAGCCAATTATGAGTTGGGCTGCGCGCTGCACGCCGCCGGGCAATTGGGCGATGCGGAACGCGTCTTTCGCGATCTGCTCGAGGCGCTGCCGGCCCCGGCCCGATTGATGCTAGGCGCGGTGCTGATCGACGCCAAGCGGCCGGTGGAGGCGGAAGAGGTTTTGCAGGCGGGGCTCGCACAGCCTGCTCCCGCGGCGCTGAAGGCGGCGCTTCATTGCAATCTCGCTCTGGCGCTGCGCCGTCAGCGCAAGGATCAGGAAGCGCTGGAAAATTACGACCAGGCGGCGGCGCTAAACCCCGGCCTGGCCGAGCTCCAGATCCATCGCGCGGAAAGCCTGCAGAATCTCGGGCGCGATGAGGCGGCGGTCGCCGCCTACCGGGCCGCGCTGGCGGCCGAGCCGCTCAATCCGGTCCTTCACCGGCTTTACAATGATTTGCTCGGACGGCTGGGCCGCGCGGAGGAAGGCCTCAAATCCTATGACACTGTTCCGGCGACGCGGGCGCTTCAGTTGGAAAAGGCCCGCTCTTTGTCGCAGCAGGGGCGCGGCATCGAGGCCGAAGCGATCTATGGCCAGCTGCTTGCCAAGGATGGGGGCGATAAACTCGCCTGGACGGGAAAGGCCAACGCGCTGGTCCTTCAAAAGCGTCATGGCGACGCGGCCGCCATATTCGACGGCATGCTTGCGCGATTTGGCGATGACACCGAACTGCTCCAGCGCGCCGCCGACGCCGCGATTTCGCAGGGCGATCCGCCCAGGGCGTTGGCCTATTGCGAAAGAGGCCTGGCGCAAGCGCGTTACGATCAGAAGCTGTTGGCCAGCATGAGCACGGCTCTGCGCATGATGCAGGATGAGCGCGACGAGGCATTAAGCGGCTATGACTCCTTGATCCGCGTCTTTGACCTGCCGCCGCCGGAAGGTTTTTCCTCGATCGAGACGTTCAATGCCGAGCTGGGCGATGTCCTGGCGCGTTTGCATACCGAGACACACGCGCCGTTGCATCAATCGTTGCGGGGCGGGAGCCAGACTCCCGATCATCTTTTTGGCGCCGGTCACGATCTGGTGGAGCGGCTGCAGCAGCGCATCGCCCAGGCCGTCAGCCGCTATATCGCGGAGCTGAAGGAGGATGAGAGCCATCCCTTCCTGTCGCGCCGCCGCCCGGCATTTCAATATGCCGGATCCTGGTCCTCCCGGCTGAGCGATTGCGGTTTCCACGTCAATCATATCCATCCGGAGGGATGGATCAGTTCCTGCTATTATGTGAGCTTGCCGGACGAGGCGAAGGACCAGGAGACAAAACAAGGCTGGATCAAGTTCGGCGAACCCAGTCTTGACCTCGGTACCGCGGTCCCGGTCCGCCGCTACGTCCCGCCGGTCCCCGGACGCCTGATCCTATTTCCATCCTATGTCTGGCACGGCACGACCGCATTCCATAGCGGCATGGCGAGAACCACCATCGCCTTTGATGCCCTTCCGCTCCTGCCTTGATGCCGAGCGGTGTCTGAGAGAACAAGGCCGGTCCGGAAGGCATCGGCCGCTGCCGGCGCTTTCTCCGCATCCTCCTATATATTATGTGAGCGTTCCCAGTATCGCGGCGGATATCGCGGCCGCGCCAGGTGAAGCCCGGGTTTGGGCGGTTTTCCGCCGGTTTGAGACCAATCTGCCGGTCCGCCATGCCGCCCAGATGCTAACCGGCTGTCCGATTCTATTTTCGGCCGGGATTTGGCGGGGACCACCCCTTTTTGTGGGGCCGCAGAGTGCGGCAGCGTCGTTTTTGGCGCCATTCCTCCCTTTCGCGGACCCGAAAATGGCGCCTGATTGCGAAGACGATTTAAAACGTTAATTCCTCACTTGCGCCATTAAGGTTGTTCTTTTCTTAGCAAACAGCGCCCTGGACGAGCACCCCTGCGTAACCCTCACAGGCCGCCGAAAAAATAAAATTGCGGCGCTTGCGTTCGTCATTGACTAGGTTCGCTTCAAATCACAGCCGCAATCCAAAGCGGCAGCACGGGGGACTACAGATATGCACGGTTCTAAGACTATACGCACGCGTCTCAGCGGTGGTGTTGCCTTACTGGCGCTGACAGCAGGCACAGCAATGGCCCAAGAGGGCGTTGAGCAGGTCGTGGTGTCCTCGACCCGCCTTCAGGCCGCGGGCTTCGATGCTCCTACGCCGACGACGGTGGTGAGCGCCGCCGACATTCAGTCGACGGCCAAGCCCAGCGTTTTCGAAGCGCTGACCGCCATGCCCGCCCTGCAGGGCTCCACCGGTGTGCAATATAACACCGGCGCCACCAGCAACGGCCTGATCGGTCTGTCGGCCCTTAACCTTCGCGGTCTGAGCGCCCTGCGCACCCTGACCCTGTTGGACGGCCAGCGCGTGGTCGGCAGCAACTATAACGGCGTGGTCGACGTCAGCGAACTGCCGCAGATGCTGATCCAGCGCGTCGACGTTGTGACCGGCGGCGCCTCGGCCTCCTGGGGTTCTGACGCTATCGCGGGCGTGGTCAACTTCGTCACCGACAAGAAGTTCGAAGGCTTCAAGATGAACGCCAATGCGGGCCTGTCGAAGTATGGCGACATGGGCACCGTGACCTTCCAGATGGCGGCGGGCACCAGCTTTGCCGGCGGACGGGCGCACTTCGAAATGTCCGGGGAGTATTCCTATAACGACGGCCTGCTGCCGCGTTATCCCACCACTCTGAACTACGGCGCCCAGCCTGAAAATCTCGAAGGCCGTCAGCTTTTCCGTCTGTCGGGCACCGCCGGTTATGGCACGGGTAACGCCCCGCCCGGTATTGCGGATACCTTCTATGCTCCGCTGCCGCAGAATTCGGTGCAATCCAATTATGGCTCGGTCGCCAGCGGCGCCAAGGTCGGCGTCGCCTTTGATACCCAGGGCAAGCCCTACAAGTTCAATCTCGCCGGCAACTGTTATGTCGCGCAGAAGGGCACGGCCAATCCGCAAACCGGCGCCATTCTTGGCTCAAACACCGTTTTGGGCGCGATCAGCGGCACCTGCTTTGGCACCCCCTCCAATCCGGGCGACCAGAGCCAGCACGGCTTCACCACCGGCCTGGTCATGCCTTTGACCCGCGGCGCCTTGTATGGCCGCCTGTCTTATGACCTGACGCCGAATACCGAAATCTACGCCACCCTTCTCTACAGCGCGGCGCGTAACCAAAACACGCCTGCCCAGGGCACCAACGGCAAGTCCCTCACCCTGCAATGCGACAACCCGTATCTGCTTCAGACCGGGTTGTATCCGGACACCGCCAGCTGTAAGGCGGACTATGCGAACGGCGTTCCCATCAACACCAATGGCGAAAGCTTGCAGGCCAGCCAGCAGCTGTTCTTCCTGCGCACCACCCGCCGCTACACGGTGGGCGCCAACGGCACCTTCGACCTGTTCGGCAAGAACTGGAGCTGGGACTCCTATTTCCAGCACGGCGAATCCGACAGCGGTCTGCACATCTACAACATGCTTCTGGTGCAGAGCCCGGTCGATCAGGTGGCGTCCGCGCTGCAGGGCAAGACAGTCACCAACGCCTCCCTCAATCGCTGGAACATGGCGTCGGATGCGATTGTGGATCCCGCCTCGAACCAGATCGTTTGCCGCAATGTGGTGGCCCGCTCCTTTGGCTGCGTGCCTTTCAATCCCTTCGGCAGCGTCTTCAACCCGGTGTCGCAAGCCTATCTCTTCAACCAGAACCAGCCGGGCGGCACCACCATCGGCAACTCCGCGGTGGAAAATGTGCGCCAGGAGGCGTTCAGCTTTATCGTCAATGGTTCGCCGATTGATGACTGGGCCGGTCCGGTCTCGCTCGCGGCGGGTTATGAATATCGCGAGGAGCATTACAGCCAGCGCGGCGACCCCTATGCCGCCGGCGTCAGCTGGTCCACGCCCGCCACCATCAACGAGCCTTGCACCGACCCTGCCATCGACTGCGGCTTCAGCAGCCTGGGCAGCTTGGGCTCCTACAGCGCCGGTAACTATCACAACGCGCGTGGTACCTACCATGTGAACGAAGCGTTCGTGGAGTTCGGCGTTCCGGTGATCAATGACCAATTCTGGGGCAAGGCCGACCTCGACGTTGGCGGCCGTTTCGCGCGCTACAGCACGGCGGGCGACGCCATCACCTGGAAGGTGGGTCTGACTTGGGATACGCCGGTCCCCGGTGTCCGCCTGCGGGCCCTGCAGTCCCGCGACGTTCGCGCTCCCAACCTGTCGGAACTGTTTGCTCCGGTCACGGGCGTGAATGCGTGCATTACCAACCGGGTTACGCAGACCGCCACCTTCCCGGCCGGCCAGAACTGCCTGCAGATCAACGAAGGCAACAGGTTCCTGAAGCCTGAAAGGTCGCAGACCACGTCCGTGGGTCTTGTCTGGCAACCGGACTTCATTCCGGGCTTCCAGATGTCGGTGGACTATTTCCGGGTCCGCGTCCAAGGCGTGATCAGTTCCTTGTCGCCGCAGCAGGTGGAAGACCTCTGCATTCAGCAGAACAACCTGAACTATTGCGGCCAGGACGCCATCACGACGGCGAACCAGATCAACCAGAGCGTCAGCAATCCGGGCGGCCCGAGCGAAGCTCAGTTCAATGCCGGTATTACGAACGTTCCCAGCCAGATCACCGCGGTCCATGCCAAGCCGTTCAACGCGGCCAGCTTGACCACCGACGGCTTCGATATCGAGGCTGGCTATCAGTTCGATCTGCAAGACTATGACGTGCCCGGCAATTTCACGCTGCGCTCGCTGGCGACTCATGTCAGCAAGTTCATCCTGGATCCGGGACCGATCGCCGGCGTTCAGAGAAACGTCGAACTGGCGGGCAACCTGGGCGGCGGTACCTCCGGCCAGACCTATACCCAGAGCGGCGGCACGGTGATGACCTGGAAGCTCCAGGAAGTCCAATCCTACCAGAACGATGTCTGGGGCTTTAACCTGACTGAGCGCTGGTATGCCGATGGCGTGTCGACCAACAAGAATACCCTGATGTGCGGTGTCGCCACGACGGGTGTTGCTTGTCCGAAGGGCACTGTCCAGACGCCGACCCAGAACTACAACCTGGTTCCCGCGGTCCTGTACCTTGATGTCGGGTTCAACTGGAACGTGAACGAGAAGACCCAGCTCTATACCAGGATCGATAACGTCACCAATCTGCTGCCGCCGGATACACAGAGCCAGACCGCGAACAACTCGGTCTATGACGTAATCGGCCGCATGTACCGCATTGGCGTCCGCTGGAACTACTGACGGACGACAAGTCGGTTTTTTGATAGCTTCTCGCGCATTACCTCCCCAGGACGTGCGTGATAAGGGCCCCGCAGGTCCCCCTAGGCCCTGCGGGGCTTTCTTTTAACCCGTGTTGTCCGCTTGCACCGGGCGGCCGGGGTGTCAGTTAAGGCGTTGAAATATTGTCGTTTTTTAACTGCGCGTCCGCCAAAGGGCGATGTGGGGAGACGATTCATGATCACCGCTGCTCAGAAAAAATCTCAGGAAATATTGGCTTTCCAGCCCTGGGAAGGACTAAATATCCGCACTATCCGCGCGGGGGGCGCAAAAGCGGAAATGACGGACTATCCAAAGGACAAAGGATTCTGGAAACGGACTCTGAAAAATATCGCCAGACAGGCGCGCGGCGACATCGATCCGGAAGAACTTCTCAACATCGCCTTTCTCCGGTTGGAGCGCTACAGCGCGGTCCGTCCGGTCAACGATCCCAAGGCGTTTCTGGTGCAGACGGCCAAGAACCTGCTGATCGACAATTACCGGCATGCGCAGATTTCGGCGCGCTACGCGGAAGATGTGCTGCAAAGCAGCGAAGACCGCGACGATTCCCCGCTGCAGGATGAGGTTTTTGCTGCCCGCGCCCGTCTTGAAAGAGTAAAAAGGGGTCTCGACCAGTTGCCCCCAAGAACAAGAGAGATTTTCCTGATGTACCGGCTGGATGAACTCAAGTGCAGCGAGATCGCCCGCGAGATCGGCATCAGCGTCAGCGCCGTGGAAAAGCATATCGCCAAGGCGATGTTCTTCCTGACCAAATGGTCGGAGGGCTGGTGATGTCCATTCCGTCCGAGGAGGTGCAGGCGGAAGCCGCATCCTGGCTGGTCAAGCTGCAACACAGCAATCGCAGCCAGAACGAAGAGAATGGGTTCCGCGACTGGCTGGCGGCCCATCCCATGCACGCCACCGCCTTCGAGGCGGTCAGCGCCACCTGGGACATCACCGGCGGCCTGCCGCGCGATTTGCGGGGGCGTTCCCTGGCGCGGCCCCAGCACAGCCGGCGCGCCGTGATGGCCGGGTCCGCCGCCGCCTTGGGAGTAGCGGGCTCTTTCGCCTTCTGGCAGACCAGCCGGGCCGAGACCTATCAGACCGATGTCGGCGAGCAGAAACACATTTCTCTGGACGACGGCACCCGGATATTCCTGGATACCGACACCCGTCTCAGCGTGCGGCTGGGCGGCGAACATCGCGTCAGCGAGTTGCACCATGGCCGGGTCAATTTCCGCGTCGCATCCGATCCGTCCCGCCCCTTTGTGGTGAATGCCGCCAAGAACAAGGTGGTGGCGATGCCGTCCAACCTCGATCTCCGGCTGGATGGCGAGCGCTTTTCCGCGGTGATGATCCGGGGGACCGCCGATGTCATCCGCGCCGCGAACCAGCCGGAAAGGCTGGAGGATGGCGACCGGCTGATTGTCGATGCCGGCGGCCTGGTGCGCCGCGACCGGCCCGCGCTGACGCCGTTGATCGCCTGGCAGACCGGGCAGATGGTATTTGAGAATGGCCGCCTGTCGGAGGCGGCCGCCGAGATGAACCGCTACAGCAATGTCAAGCTGATGGTCGCCGACCCCGAGGTGGCCGATCTGAGGCTCAGCGGCATTTATGTGGTCGGCGACAATGTCACTTTCGCCAATTCCGTTGCCCGGCTCCTGCCCATCCGATTGGTCCAGGGCAACGGGCGGATCGAGATTTTTCCGGCGCATCAAAAAGGAGGATAAGTAAATCCGCCGCGCGTGAAAAAATGAGGGGACCCCGAGCCGCCGCAGAGTGGAAGGGGATGATCGCAGGGAGCCTGTGGGAGCAGGTGCCTGGGGAGATAGTATGTGGACCGTGCAAGGTTAAAAAGGGCGGGCTTGCGCTCTCTCGCCCTGGCTTGGGTGTATGCCAGTCCCGCCGCCGGCCAGACCCATGACCTTTCCGTTCCCGAGCAAGCGCTTTCCCAATCACTAAAACAGGTCGGCCAGCAGACCGGCGCCAGCATCCTGTTCGCGCCTTCGGTGGTCGAGGGGCTGCGTGGCCATGCCTTGCGGGGCCAGATGACGGCGCGGCAGGCGGTGGACGAGTTGCTGCGCGGCTCTGGCTTGGTCGCGGTGCCGGACGGCGCCGGCTTTCTGATCGAGCGCCCGCCGCAGGTTTCCATCGCGCCGGTTGCGCCCCCGAGAGAGACGCTAGCCAGACCGGCGCCGGTTCGAGAGGTGCGAGATCTTTCGCTGCCCGTCGAACAGGTGGTGGTCTCGCCCACCCGCATCCTCAGCAGCGGATTCAACGCGCCCACGCCCCTCACCGTGGTTACGGCCGCCGAATTGCAAGCCAAGGCCAAGCCGAATGTCTTTGAAACCCTCACCGATCTGCCCCAGCTGCAAGGTTCCACCGGTGTGCAATACAACACAGGCGCCACCAGCAACGGCCTGATCGGCCTGTCGGCGTTCAATCTTCGCGGCTTAAGCGCCTTGCGGACCTTGACCCTGTTGGACAGCCAGCGCGTGGTCCCCAGCAACTACAACGGCGTGGTCGATATCAGCGAAATACCGCAGATGCTGATTCAGCGCGTGGATGTGGTGACCGGCGGCGCCTCCGCTTCCTGGGGGTCGGATGCCGTCGCGGGGGTGATCAATTTCGTCACGGAAAAAAAATACGAAGGTTTCCGGATGAATGCCATGGCCGGCCTGTCCACCTATGGCGATATGGGCACGGTGAACTTCCAGGTGGCGGCGGGCAGCCGCTTTGCCGGCGGCCGCGGCCATTTCGAGATGGCGGGGGAATATTCCTACAATGACGGCTTGCTGCCGCGTTACCCCACCAATCTGAACTATGGCACCCAGCCGGAAAATCTCGAAGGCCGCCAGCTCTTCCGTCTGTCGGGTACAGCCGGTTTCGGCACGGGTAACTCCCCGGCCGGCCTGGCGGATACTATCTATGGTCCGCTGCCTCAGAATGCGACCTCGTCCAACTATGGCTCGGTGGCGGGCGGCACCAGGGTCGGTGTCGCTTTTGACGCCCAGGGCAAACCCTACAAGTTCAACCTGGCCGGCAACTGCTATGTCGCGCCGAAGGGCGCCGTCAATCCGAACACCGGCGCCGTTCTGAACTCGAACACCATTCTGGGCACGGTCAGCGGCACCTGCTTTGGTACGCCCTCCAATCCGGGCGACCAGAGTCAGCATGGTTTCGTTACCGGGCTGGTGATGCCGCTGACGCGCGGATCTTTGTATTCGCGGGTTTCCTATGACCTGACGCCGAATACGGAAATCTACGCCACCTTGCTCTACAGCGCGGCCCGGACCCAGAACACGCCGGCACAAGGCACCAACGGCAAGGCGCTCAATATCAAGTGTGACAATCCCTATATGCTTCAGACCGGGCTCTATGCGAGCACGGCCACGTGTCTTGCGGACTATCCCAACGGCATTCCCTTGAACAGCGGCGGCGAGAGCGTCCCGCTCAACCAGCAAGTGTTTTTCCTGCGCACCACCCGCCGCTATGTGGTGGGGGGCAATGGCGTGTTCGACCTGTTGGGCAAGAGCTGGACCTGGGATTCGTATTTCCAGCATGGCGAATCCGATGCCGGCCTGCACATTGAGAATATGCTGCTGGCCCAAAGCCCGGTCGATGCGGTAGCCACCGCGGCCCATGGCGGCAACGTCGTCCAATGTTCCGCCCTGAACCGCTGGAACCTGGCGTCGGATGCGGTGAGTGGCCCACAGGGCACGATCGTCTGCCGCAACACGGTCGCCCAGAGCTTTGGTTGCGTGCCCTTCAATCCCTTCGGCGCGGGCCCGATCAACCCGGTGGCGCAAGCCTATATCTTCAACCAGAACCAGCCGGGCGGCACCACCATTGGTCCCAGCGCGGTGGAGACGGTACGCCAGGAAGCCTTCAGCTTCAGCGTCAACGGATCGCCGATGGATGACTGGGCGGGACCGGTTTCTGTCGCTGCCGGCTATGAATATCGCGAGGAGCATTACAGCCAGCGCGGCGATCCCTATGGCGCCGGTGTCAGCTGGTCCACGCCGGCCACGGTCAACGAGCCTTGCACCGATCCCGCGATCGACTGCGGCTTCAGCAGCCTGGGCAGTCTGGGCTCCTACAGCGCCGGCAACTATCACAACGGCCGCGGCACCTATCATGTGAACGAGGCGTTCGTGGAATTCGGCGTTCCGCTGCTCGATGACAGTTTCTGGGGCAAGGCCGATCTGGACATTGGCGGCCGCTATGCCCGCTACAGCACAGCCGGCGATGCCATTACCTGGAAGGTGGGTCTGACCTGGGATACGCCGGTCCCCGGCGTCCGTTTGCGGGCCTTGCAGTCCCGCGACGTCCGCGCGCCCAACCTGTCGGAACTGTTCGCGCCGGTCACGGGTGTGAACGCCTGCGTCCAGAACGATGTCACCCGTACGCCGACCTATAACGGTCAACAAGATTGCCTGCAGATCAATGAGGGCAACAGACTGCTGAAACCCGAAAGGTCGCAAACCACGTCGATCGGCCTTGTGTGGCAGCCGGAGTCCATCCCGGGCTTCCAGATATCGATGGACTATTTTCGCATCAGGGTCCAAGGCGTGATCGCCGCCTTGCCGAACCTGCAATATTATGAAGACCTCTGCATCCTGGCGAACAATCCGTCCTTCTGCGGACAGGATGTAATCACCACCGCAAACGGGGTGAATCAGAGCCTGTCCAATCCGGGCGGCCCTACGGAGGCTCAAATTGCCCAGGGCATCACGAATGTTCCCAACCAGATCACCGCGGTCCATTCCAAGCCGTTCAACGCATCCAGCCTGACGACGGACGGCTTCGATATCGAAGCGGGCTACCAGTTCGATCTGCAGGATTATGATGTCCCCGGCACATTCAACCTGCGCTCGCTGGCGACCCATGTCAGCAAGTTCATCCTGGACCCGGGCAATATTTCGGGCGTTCAGAGAAATGTCGAACTGGCGGGCAATTTGGGCGGCACCGCGTCCGGCCAGACCTACACACAAAGCGGCGGCACGGTGATGACCTGGAAGCTGCAGGAAGTTCAAAGCTATCAGGACGATGTCTGGGGCTTCAACCTGACCGAGCGCTGGTATGCCGATGGCGTATCCACCAACAAGAACACCATCGTCTGCGCGCCGGGGACCTGTCCCAAGGGCACATTCCAGTCACCGACCATCAACTATAACCGTGTCGATGCGGTGCTGTATCTGGATGTCGGGTTCAACTGGAATGTCACCCCCAGAACCCAGCTTTATACCCGCATCGACAATGTCACCAACTTGATGCCGCCCGACACCCAGGCCCAGCTGGCGGCCAACTCGGTCTATGACGTGGTGGGCCGGATGTATCGTGTCGGCGTCCGGTTCAACGATTAGCCCTTAAAATAAAGGCTTTTTTGGCTTTCGCGCCGTTCAGGGGGCGACAACAAGGTCGCTGTCCAGCGCGCGTACATCGCTTTGACCGGTCAGCGCCATCGCCACTTCCAACTCCTCCTTGATGATGCCAAGCATGGCGGCGACGCCGGTTTCGCCCTGCGCGGCCAGGGCATAGGCCCAGGCGCGGCCCAGCAGAACCCCGTCCGCGCCCAGCGCCAGCGCCCGCAACACATCCAGTCCCGAGCGGACGCCGCCATCCAGCATGACGGTCATCCGTCCCTTGACCGCGTCACGCACGGCCGGAAGCGCGGCTATGGTGGACAGCGAGCCGTCCAGCTGCCGTCCGCCATGATTGGAAACCACGATCCCGTCCATGCCTTCCTCGGCGGCGCGCGCGGCGTCGCCGGGATCGGTGATGCCCTTCAGGATCAGTTTGCCTTTCCAAATGCCGCGCAGCCAGTCGATGTCTTTATAAGTCACGGAAGGATCGAAATTGCGCGCCACCCAGGCCTGAAACTGCTTGAGCCCCGCGCCGTTCGGCATCGCCGGGGCGACATTTCCGATAGTGAGCGGCCTTCCCATCACGCCCACATCCAGCGCCCAGGCCAGATGCGACAGGATGTCGAGGACGCGGTCGGGCCGCGCCAGCAGGCTCTGAGAACCCGCCAGTCCGCCAACCCGGTCGCGATAGCGTATGCCGTTTACCGCGAGATCGACGGTGAGAAACAAGGTATCGATGCCGCATTTCTCCAGGCGCGCCAGAAAGTCCTTCATGAATCCGCGGTCGCGGATCATGTAAAGCTGCATCCAAAAGGGTTGTGAGGCGGCGGCGCGCACTTCCTCCACCGCGCAACAGGACATGGTGGAAAGCACGATGGGAATGCCACCCGCTTCGGCGGCCCGCACCGCCTGCACCTCGCCGCGGCGGCGATAAAAGCCCGCGATCCCGATTGGCGCCAGCGCCAAGGGCAGCGCCATATCGCGCCCGAACAGCCGCGTGCCGGTGTTTATGTTCGAGACGTCGCGCAGCACCCGCTGACGCAGGACGACGGATTTGAAGTCCTCGGCATTGCGCCGCAGCGTATGTTCGTCATAGCTGCCGCCGTCGATATATTCGAACAGGAAGTGGGGCAGACGCTGTTGGGCTTGCGCCCGGAATCCGGCGAAATTGACGATTTTCATGGTTCAGGCGGGGCGCGCGGGCAGGGGGGCGACTTCCTTTATCACGAACAGATACACCACGGCACCCAGCAGGCAAAACCCTCCCGCCGTCATCAGCGGCACCACGAAGGAGCCGCTGGTGATGGTCAGCATCAGCCCGGTGAATGTGGTGGTGACGATGCCGGCGATATTGGCGGCGAAATTCTGGATGCCGCCGATGGAGGCGACATGCGCCGGGGTGGGGGCGACATCGCCGGGCAGGGACCAGATGCTGGCGGCGGTGAAGGCCAGGCTGCCATAGGCCACGGCAAAAAATGCCAGCGCGATATAGGCGTTGGGCGCGAAAACCGAAAAGGTAATGACCGACGACATCAGCATGCCGCCGACCAGGCAGGTCTTGCGCGCCGCGGTCAGGCTCCAGCCGCGGCGGTAGAGCGCATCGGAGGCGAAGCCGCCCAGCCAGCCGCAGGGGATCGAGATCAGGCCCGGCAACAGGCCCAAGGTCCCCAGCTGCGCCAATGAAAAGCCCCGCGCCTGGACCAGATAGGTTGGAAACCAAGTGATGAAAAAATAGATCACGAAATTCAGGCAGAAAAACCCGATCATCATCCCCCAGATGGTGCGGTAGCGGAACAGCGAGGACCATGGAATATCGGGACCCTTGGCGCTGCGTTCCGCCTGAAGAAAGGCGAGCTGTTCCGGCGTCACGGAAGGATGGTTTTCCGGATCGCGGTAAAAGATCAGCCAAATGATGGTCCAGGCGATGCCCAGCAGGCCGGTGACGGCAAAGGATGTCCGCCAGCCAAAGCTGCCGATCAGCCAGGCGACCAAAGGAAGAGAAAGCGCCGCGCCGATGCGCGAGCCGCTGTCGAAGATGCTGGCGGCGATGGCGCGCTCGCTTCTGGGAAACCAGGTCACATTCAGCTTGGCGCCGGAGGGATAGGCGCCCGCCTCTCCCACGCCCAACAACAGCCGCCAGGTCGTCAGTGCCCCAAGGCTGCGCGCCGTGGCGGTGAGGGCGGTGGATATCGACCACCACACCACCGCGGCGGCCAGCGCAATGCGCGTCCCCACCCGGTCGGCGAACCAGCCGAACGGCATTTGCATGACGGCATAGGTCCAGAAGAAGGCGCCCAGCACGACGCCCATCACCGCGGCATTGAGGCCCAGTTCATGGCGGATGGTGGGAGCCGCGACCGCCAGATTGGCGCGATCGATATAGTTGATGGCATTGGCGGCGCAGCCCATGAAAATCATGGTCCACCGCGCTCCCGGCATGCGCATCTCATCCCCCCTTATATTGTTGGGAGCTAGGGAACATCAAAATCACCGGGACAAGCAAGCGCTTTCGCCAAGCCGGTTTTCGCGGCTTGAGAAGACAGGATCGCATGGGTGCCGGGCGCGCAGGCTCAAAGATACGGCAGCAACAGCCGCGCCGCGGCGTTGCGCAGGCGCTTCCATACCGGCTCCGCCGCCAGCATGTCGGGGGTCAGGGGCTTTCCGCCGGCCATGCGCGCCTCGATCAGCCTGTCCAGCCCGGCGGTGAAATCAGGATCGATGATTTCCAGGTCGAATTCGAAATTCAGCCTGAAGCTGCGCGCGTCCCAGTTGGAACTGCCAATCAGCGACCATTCCCCGTCCACGGTGCAGAGCTTGGTATGGTCGAAAGGCGGCGGGGTGGCGATGATGCTGACCGGCACATGGCGGAAAAAACGCAGATGCCCGCGCATCGCCCAATCCATCAGATGCTGGTTGCTGGCGCCCGGGATCACGATTTCCACCTTGACGCCGCGCAAGCCCGCCTGATGCAGCATGAATTGCAGCCGCGCGTCAGGCAGGAAATAGGGCGTGACGATGCGGATGCGTTTCTGCGCCAGGCCCAGCGCCGCCCCCAGCAGCAGTTCCAGCTTGTAGAGATCGGCGTCGGGACCCGAGCTGATGCCGCGGGCGAAAATGCAGCCCTTGGCCTCCAGTTTCGGCCACCACAATCCGGCATCCAGCACTTCCTCGGTAGTGAAGGTCCAGTCGCGGGCGAAGGCTTCCATCACCACCGCGGCGGCGGGTCCTTCGACCTTGAAATGCACGTCGCGTATCTGGCGCGCTCCCGAAAAGCGCGCGCAATTCTCCACCCCGATATTGATGCCGCCCAGGAAGGCGGTGTGTCCATCCGCCACCAGCAACTTGCGGTGATTGCGCATGTTGAGGAAGGGCATGCGCCAGGGCAGCCAGGTGTGCAGGAAGCGCGCCACCGGCACGCCGTCCTTTTTCAGGCGATAATAAATACCGGGATAGAGATAGCCGGTGCCCAATCCGTCCAGCAGCACCCGGACCTGCACGCCGCGCCGCGCCGCCGCCGCCAGGGCCTCGGCGAATTCCTGGCCGGCGCGGTCATTGCGGAAGATATAGGAGCTCATCGCCACGCAATGCCGCGCGTTTTGGATCGCGGCCAGCATTTCCGGATAGGCGTGATCGCCGCCTTCCAGCATGGTCAGCGCGTTGCCGCCGGTCAGCGGGCTTTGGGTAATGCTTTGGCTGACTTGGCAGAGCAGCGAAAGATTGGGTTCCGAACACAGCGCGCTCGCGCCGGGCAAACGGGCCAGCGCGTCATCCAGCCGGCCCAGCCTCAGCGCGCGCCGCGTCACCCGGTTGATGCCGAACAGGTAATAGAGCAGCGAGCCGAAGATGGGCGCCAGCCACACCGTGCCGATCCAGCCCAGGGCCGAACGCACATCGCTCTTCTTGAGCAGGATATCAATGGTGACAATCCCCGCCAGCAGCACATACAGCGCCGCCGCCAGCCCCGCCGCCAGGGGAGACGGCCATGTCACATGGATGGGAAACATCAGACCGGAAACATTGGACTAAACCCGATTTTTTTCTATGATCGCCGCACTATAGGTGATTTGACCGGAAACCAGTTCCTTATTCGCCAGTTTCAATCCTTAAGACCGCCATGACGTTCCAGAACCATACCCGCAACAACTGGGCTCAGAGCAATCGGCCCCAAGACAGCCGCTTGCGGGTCATCAGCTGGAATCTGCTGCGCCGGGTGGGCGCCGGTGTCGAGGACGTCGCCAGGCTGGTCAAAAGCCATCGCCCCGACCTGCTGTTGCTGCAGGAATGCACCGAGGATATCGCGTCCCTGCCGTCCCTGGTGGGCGGGCATTTCTTCCGCCATCCCATGCAGGCGCGGATTTACGGCCTGGCCGCCTGGAGCCCGCATCCCTTTCCCCAATCCACCGCCATCCGGCTGCCTTATTCCATACTGCCGGGACGGGTGCCGCCACGGCTGGCGCAGATCATTTCCTTCTACGGCATCACCATCGCCAATGTGCATTTGAGCCACGGCCAATTCCTCAACCGCTTCCAGCTGCGCCACATCATGGAGCAGATGCAGGGGCCTGCCGCCATTATCGGCGATTTCAATGCCGTGGGACCCGTCGGCTTCCAGGGCTTTTCCGATATCGGACCGCGCATGCGCACCCATCGCGCCGGCAATATCATCGCGCTGAGGCTGGACCGCTGCATTGCGCGCGGCTTGATGTGTTCGGCATCGGAAGTGCTGGACAAGGGGCCTTCCGACCATCATCCCATGGTGCTGGACATGGCGGTGGATGTCGCGTTCCACACGCCCGGTCTGGAAGACAGCACACTGTTGGCGCTTTAAAGCGAAAGTTCTGCCGCGGCGCGTTCCAGATTGGCGGCGGTATTAGCCAGCATCTCCGCCAGCGGACGCTCTTCGCGATTGATGCCATGCGCCGCTGTGAGGCCGATGGTTTTAATCTGCTCCGGAGTGGCGGAAAGCTTGCCGCACAAGGCGATCACTTTTTTGCCGTTGGCGCGCTGGCACAAGCCCTGGATCAGTTTTCCTTGCGCGCTCTGGCCGTCGAGATGGCCTTCGCCGGTGATGATCACATCCGTCGCGCGGGCGGCCTCGTCAAATCCCGTCAAGTCCAGCACGATCTCGATGCCGCGGCGAAGCTGGGCGCCCAGGAAGGCGACCGCGCCATAGCCCAGCCCGCCGGCCGCGCCGGCGCCGGGCAGATCGGCCACATCGCGGCCCAGTTTTTCCCGCACCAGCAACGCCAGATGTTTCAATCCTTCATCCAGTTCACCCAGCACCGCATCGCTGCCGCCTTTTTGCCGTCCATAGACCCAGGCCGCGCCGCTTTTGCCGAACAGCGGATTGGTCACGTCGCACAACACTTCCATGCTGTCGAAGGGCGCATGAGCCGGCACCAGCCTGGCGATATCGCCCAGATGGCCGCCATCCGGCGGCAGGCCCTTGCCGTGCGCGTCCAGAAAGCCCCAGCCCAGCGCCACCGCCGCGCCGATGCCGGCATCATTGGTGGCGCTGCCGCCAATGGCCAGGATGGCGCGTTTGGCGCCGCGCATTTTGGCATCGGCCAGCAATTGGCCGGTGCCGAAGGTCGATGTCTTGCGCGGATCACGCTCCGCCAGAGTCAGACGTTGCAGGCCGCTGGCTTCCGCCATCTCCACCACGCAGGTCTTGCGGTCGGCGGACAGGCCGTAATGCGCGGTGATCGGCCGGCCCAGGGGATCGGCCACCCGGGCCTCGATCCTGTGCAGCGCCAGGGGCCCGCGCAGCACATCCAGCAATCCTTCGCCGCCGTCCGACAGAGGCATCTCGGTGACCGTGGCTTGGGGATGGGTCTTCTTCAGTCCCGCCGCGATGGCGCGGCACACCGCATCGGCGGGGAGGGCGTCCTTGAAGGAGTCGCAGGCGACCAAAATGTTCATGCCGCCAGCACTAGTGCAAAAGCAACCACAGGCCTAGCCTCCCCCTCATGCGCGATAGCGCACCGGAGGGGGTAAAAGAACGTGCTAGTGGCGCTTGAAGTATTGGACGTCCCGTTCATGCTTTTGCGCCGCCGCGAGGCTGCCGAACGTCCCCAGATTGCGGCGCTTGCCTGTTTTCGGGTTTTTCTTGCGGGAATAGAGCCGGTATTGGCCGGACTTGAGCTTGCGGATCATGAATCTGTCCTCCCTGTAAGGCGAAACGGGTTGCATGGCCCCCGGTTCCTGCTTTGATGGGATGATGATAATCCGCATCGCCACGGTCCTGGCCCTTGCTTTTCTGCTGCAGGCGCAATCCGCACCAAATACTGATTCAGGGCGCAATTTTCGGGAATGTCCGGAATGTCCCGACATGGTGGGGATACCTTCGGGCAAATTCCTGATGGGCAGTCCCGCGCATGAGCCGGGCCGGTTTGACTCCGAAGGCCCCCAGCATGCGGTGACGGTGAAGGCTTTCGCGCTGGCCAAATATCCCATCACCAGCGCGGAGTTTCTCGCCTTCCTCAATGTCACCGGTTATCAGCCGCAGCCCTGCAATCCGCTGCTGGGCCTGGGCTGGCGGCAACTGCATCGCGGCCAGGCGGCCACCCCCACCGATGTCGAACCGCCGCGCTGGCCGGCGGTGTGCCTGGATTGGAAAGATGCCGAAGCCTATATCGCCTGGATCAACACGCGCGCCCGCGCGGCGCATCCTGAAATCGGCAACCGCAGTCCCTACCGCTTGCCCAGCGAGGCGGAGTGGGAATATGCCGCCCGCGCCGGCACCCACACCGCGCGCTGGTGGGGCGATGCGGTGGGCGGCGGCCAGGCCAACTGCAATGGCTGCGGCAGCAAATGGGACAACCAGCTTTTGGGGCCGGTGGATGATTTCGCGCTCAATCCCTTCGGCCTGTCAGGCATGCTGGGCAATGCCTGGGAATGGACGGCGGATTGCTGGCATCCCAGCTATGTCGGCGCCCCGGCGGACGGAAAAGCCTGGACCGACAATTTCTGCATCCGGCATGCCATCCGTGGCGGCGCCTGGAACAATGTGCCGATCTTTGTACGCAGCGCCGCGCGGGTGGGAGCCTCGCAAGATGGCGCGGATCAGGATTATGACTATTCCACCCTGACGGGATTTCGGGTGGCGCGGGATTTGCCTTGACCGCTACCGTGCTCCGAATGTCCGCTTTGCGCCAAAGGCGGTCATGCGGCTATGGCATCCGCGATCTAATTGGCGGTCGCTGCCGTGACGCAGCGGACGTTGTGGGCCGTTAATACAGGTAGACAAACAAGATGTTGTCCTCCTTCGCGGCTCGAATGCAGGAATAAGGCCACTGCGGCTTGTTGCTGGCATCGAGTTCCGCGATAGGCCATTTGCCGTCGCAGTCGTCGATTTTGCAGACACATCCAATGGAGGCGTAGTTGCCAGCCGCTCCACGGATGCGCTCCTTGGGAACGAAATAGTGCACATCTGGCGCTTTTGGCGCTCCTAGTAAGAATGAAAACGGGTTTTGGTTCGTATCAACCGCGTCATTCGCATGAGACGATGCGCCACCGTCTCCTATTTTCTCCAGATGGGCCTCCAATCCTGCTTTGTCTTGCTTACGCATGAACTCAAATATTGGCCCGATGGCATTGGCTATTTCGGTGGCATGCGCTGTGCTCGGAAGCATTGGCGTGAGGCTGCTAAACTTTGCGGCGGCTGGACCAAACAGGCGGTTCGGGCTGTTTTCATCGACGGTGATCAGGGATACCCAAAGGACCGGCCCGCCCCGATAGTGGCAATTGCCCGCGATGAACGGAATGGACTCGACGTCCGAGCCCTTCTTCTTGGCCTCCTCATTTTTCTGTTCGGTCTGAGCTTCTGCGAATGTCCCAAGCTGTTCGCAGGAATATGCGAATCCGACCAAGTCAGCGTAGTTCCTCATTGCCCAAAGTTCGACACCTGGCGGGTTCCTACCGTAAAGCGCCACTCGTTCGTCGAGCTTTGGATGCTCATAGAGCCACTGAAGACTTGGAACGACGTCTCGAAAGGCAACAAACCCACGAACATGTATGCACTTATCGATAAAGCGATTGGGATGAGACATGAAGTCTTCTAGAGTCGCAGGAACTGCCTCCGACACCGCGCAATCCTCGCGGGGAGGTACCAACTTTGTCACTTCTGGTGTCGAATTTGGCGAAGCACATCCGGTGAGAATTAGCCCGGCAAGTAGGGCGCGGATTTGGAATGACCTATCGACCGATACTTGATTAGATCGAATTGTCCGAACCAGCGTCTGAAATAGCCAGAACATCTGCGCCTTTAGACTATCCGACACGCTGGCATCCTTCACTCTGCGAACGCAATATAGTCCTCGGCAGGAGTGACAGCGCAAGCAGGTGATGACAATTTGTCAAAAGGCAGCCATCGAAGCTGGAAAGATAGCCGGTTGGCGAATGTCCGCCTTGGGTCAAAAGCTGACTATCAAAGTCAACGCAGCACCGCTTTCGGATCCAGATCGATGGTCAGGGTCAGGGTCTTTTCATAGCGCACGCCCGGAATCTGGATGGGCGAGGCGAGCAGGGCGGCGTCACGCGCCGACAACGCCATGTTGCGGAACGCCTTGTCGAGATGGAAGCGCTGCTGATCCACGATGGTGACGTCGTCGATCACGCCGCTCTTGAGCAGCCGGACACGCACCAGCACCGGCATGTCGCGGGCGCCGGGAAAGGAAAGATCGGGCAGCCAGCGGCGCAAGATTTGCGCCCGGATATAATCCTTCAGCGCATAATTGCCTTCGCCGCCGCCCTCGCCACCGCCGCCCGGCGCCGCCGCGTTATCCGCATTGGGCAAGGCGGCGTCCGGCGTCTTGAGTTGCGCCAGCGCGCGCAAGCGGGCCGACAGTTCGTCTTCCGGTTCCTTGGTGCCCTTGGGGCTGACGCCTTCGGCTTGGGGCGCGCTTTCGGGATGCGGGCGCGCCACCTGAAGCCGGGCCACGGGCGCGGTGCCGGCCTGTTGGCCCATGCTGCCGCCGATCACCAGCTCGACCGGAAAGGCGCGCAATTGCGCCGGGGTCAAAGCCGGCCGTTGCGCCAGGTACCACAGCGCCAGAAGCAAAAGCAGCCCATGCAGCAGCAGCGACAGCAGGACCCCGGGGCCCACCTGCCGTTTCAGCCGCGCATGATCCCAAACCTGCTCCGGATGCATGGGGTTACTCTATTAATTAACCGCCTGCTGCGCTATTGGAGCCCCATGAAGATCAAGCTGTATCAGGGCGACCTGCCCGGCGGCCTCAACCTGGGTCCGCTGGTGGCCATCGACACCGAGACCCTGGGCCTCAATCCCAAGCGCGACCGGCTGTGCCTTGCGCAATTATCCTCGGGCGACGGGGTATGCCATGCGGTGCAATTCGCCGCCGGCCGGTATGAGGCACCCAATCTCAAGGCGCTCCTGGCCGACCCGGCGGTCACCAAGCTGTTTCATTTCGCCCGTTTCGACATCGCCATGTTCCGGCAATATCTGGGGGTGGAGTGCAAGCCGGTCTATTGCACCAAGATCGCCTCAAAGCTGGTGCGCACCTATACCGACAAGCATGGGCTGAAGGATCTGGTGCGCGAACTGCTGAATGTGGACTTGTCCAAGGAGCAGCAGTCGTCGGATTGGGGCGCCGCGGAATTGAGCGAGCGCCAGCTCGCCTATGCCGCCAATGACGTCGCCTATCTGCACCAGCTCAAGAGCGCGCTGGATCAGATGCTGGCGCGGGAAGGGCGCACCGCGTTGGCGCAAGCCTGTTTCGATTTCCTGCCTAGCCGGGCCGCCCTGGACCTGGCCGGCTGGGAAGAAGTGGATATCTTCGCGCATTGACAAGGAGGCGGTATGGCGTTCCGCTTTTGCTTGTTTCTTTGGAGTGCGCTGACCTTTCCCGCCCTGGCGCAGAACAATCCGCCGCTCACCGGCTCACCCTGTCTGCAAACCGGCAATATCGCGGAATATCGCGCCTTGCCCGGCGATCGCACTTTGCTGGTGATCGACAAATCGCGCCGCCAATACCGGGTTGATTTTACCGCCGCCTGCGCCGCGCTGCAGGTTCATCCCGATCTGGGCTTCAACCGCTTCAACCCCAGCCAATTTGCCTGCCTGGCGCGCGGCGACAGCGTCTATTCCTCCCGCGATGTGGGCGCCAACCGGCTCTGCCGCATCCAAAGCATCGAGTATTTCAATGGCGAGCCGCCGGCCGATCCGGCGCCCGCGCCGCCCGCCGATCCCCAGGGCCGTCGCCAGCGGGGTTAGGCTGCCTTGCGGTGGATGCCGTTTCGCGCGAAACTTGGCACGAAATTCGCTTAACGGCTCCGTAACCTGGCGCCGCTAAAACGGAAATGTCTAAAAATACAAATTACTACAAAGGTTTATATGGCATCTGTCAAAGCCCCTTTGCGCAGCCTGGACCCGGGTGCCAGCGATTTGGCGGCCGCCCGGCGGGTGCTTTCCACCGCCAGTGAGGCGCTGACCGCCCTGGCCGATGCGCTGGACGGCGATTTTTCCCGCGCCATCGGGGTGATGCTGGCCGCCAGTCAAAATCACAAGGGCGGGCGGATCATCGTCAGCGGCATGGGCAAGTCGGGCCACGTCGCCCGCAAGATTGCCGCCACCTTCTCTTCCACCGGCACGCCGGCGCATTTCGTGCATCCCGCCGAAGCGTCTCATGGCGATATGGGCGCGATAGCGCGGGGCGACGTGCTGCTGCTGTTGTCCAAGGGCGGCGAGACGGCGGAATTGTCCGACCTTCTCACCTATGCCAAGCGTTTTGGCATCCCCCTGATCGCCATGGCCTGCGATGGCGATTCCACCCTGGCCAAAGCCGCCGATGTGGCGCTGCTGTTGCCCGATGCGCCGGAATCCTGCGCCTTCGGCATGGCGCCCACCACCTCCACCACCATGATGATGGCCCTGGGCGACGCGCTGGCGGTGGCGCTGATGGAGCGCAAGGGCTTTTCCGCCGACCAGTATCGCGATTTCCATCCCGGCGGCAGCTTGGGGCGCGCCCTGATCCGTGTCTCCGACTTGATGCATGGGGGAAGCGAGATACCCCTGGCCGGGGAAAAGGACGCCATGCGTGACGTTCTGATCACCATGGCGTCGGGCATGCTGGGCTGTGTCGGCATCGTGGATGCCCATGGCGATCTGGTGGGAATCGTGACCGATGGCGATGTCCGCCGCCACGCCGAAGGCGGCATCGAAAACCGCAAGGCGGATGAGATCATGACCAAGGGCCCCAAGATTGCGCGCCCTGACCAGCTTGCGGCGGAAGCCCTGGCCTTGATGACGGAAAAAAAGATCACCCAGCTGTTCGTGGTGGCCGAAGGCGAGGCCAAGCCCCTGGGCGTGGTCCATATCCATGACTGCCTGCGCGCGGGACTCGTTTGATGGACCCGGCCTGATGGAAACCCAATGAGCACGGCGCCGGACACTCCCACATCCCCTCCCACCCAAGGCTATGACTGGTCGGCCCGGGTGCGCACCACCACGGTGGAGGCGCTGCGCTATTCCCGTTTCGTGGCGCTGATGAAGCGGCTGTTGTCGCTGGGCGCATTCCTGATCATTGCCGCGGTGCTGGCTTTCTTTTTCGTCCAGCGCATGCCGCGCCAGGTGCAGATGTCCTATGAGCGGCTGGCCAACATCAAAAACGACCTCACCATGGTCAAGCCGCGCCTGGCGGGCGCCGACGCCAAGGGCAATCCCTTTGTCATCACCGCCGAGTCCGCCGTCCAGGACGCCAACAATCCCAAGCGCGCCAGCCTGAAAAATCTGGAAGCCGATTTGAGTCTGGACAAACAGAATTGGGTCAATGCCCGCGCCAGGACAGGCCTGGTGGACATGAATACCGGCCAGCTGGAACTGCGCGACGGCATCGATGTCTTCACCGCGACCGGCTATGAGCTGCACTCCGCCAGCGCCTCCGCCAATCTTCGCCAAAGCGTGATCCACGGCCATGAGCCGATCACCGGCCAGGGGCCGCAAGGCACCTTGCGGGCGGATGAATTCCATGCCGACCGCGCCACCAACATCCTCACCCTCAGCGGTCACGTCCACATGACGCTCATAGGAGCCAAGAAATGAAGCAAGCGGCCATCTTCTGTGCGCTTCTGTTGCTTCCGACCGGCGCATCCGCGGCGGCGCCGGCGGCTGCTCCCGCCAAGCCCGCGGCGGACAAGCCCATTCTCGGCCAGCACAACAGCAACGCGCCCATCAATATCTCATCGGACAGTTTCCAGGCCGACCTCAATGCCAAGTCGGGCACCTATACCGGCAATGTCGTCATCGTCCAGGGCGACACCAAGCTGCGCGCCAACACGGTGAAGATGACCACCGTCGACGGCAAGGCCGACAAGATCATGGCCAGCGGCAATGTGGTGGTGGATTCGCCCAAATCCGGCACCGTCACCGGCGACAATGGCGTTTATAGCGTCGTGCCCCGCACCATATTGATGACGGGCAATGTGGTGATGAAGAAAGGCAAGGATGTGATGCGCGGCACCCAGCTCACCGTCAATCTTGCCACCGGCCAGGCGGTGCTGGGCGCGGGCGGCAAGGGCCAAGGCCAAGGTCAGGGACAGACCGGCGGCCGTGTGCAGGCCGTAATTATGCCCAATTCCCAATGAGGACGTGAACAGTTTTCATGGTTCTTTAAACACAAACAGGCATGGTTTTTGCCAATGACCGAGAATAGCAAAGAAATCCAGCAAAACCGCGGCGAAATTGCCGAGGACGGCCTGCGCCTGGTCGAGGGCGGCAAGGGCTTGGCGGTCTCGCGCATCGGCAAGAGCTTCAACAAGCGTCCGGTGGTGCGTTCGGTTAGTCTTTCGTTAAAGCGCGGCGAAGCGGTCGGCCTTCTGGGCCCCAATGGCGCCGGCAAGACCACCTGCTTCTATATGATCACCGGCCTGATCCCCACCGACACGGGCTCGATCGAAGTCGACGGCCATGACGTCACCAAGCTTCCCATGTATCGCCGGGCGCGGCTGGGCATCGGCTATCTGCCGCAAGAGGCCTCGATTTTCCGGGGGCTGACCGCCGAACAGAATATCCGCGCCACCGCCGAACTGCTGGAGCCCGATGGCGCCAGGCTGGAAGGCATGGTGGAAGCGCTGCTGGCGGAGTTCGGCATCACCCATATCCGCAACACGCCGGCCGTCGCCTTGTCTGGTGGCGAACGCCGCCGGGTGGAGATCGCGCGCTGCCTGGCTACACACCCGTCCTATATCCTGCTGGACGAGCCTTTCGCCGGCATCGATCCCATCGCGGTGGGCGAAATCCGCGACCTGGTCAAGCATCTCAAGGAT
Organism: Rhizomicrobium sp.; assembly: GCA_035693565.1. Lineage (GTDB taxonomy): Bacteria > Pseudomonadota > Alphaproteobacteria > Micropepsales > Micropepsaceae > Rhizomicrobium. The sequence goes on from DASSGF010000015.1 coordinate 26,474, forward strand.
CGCGGCATCGGCGTGTTGATCACCGACCACAATGTCCGCGATGCACTGGATGTCATAGATCGCGCCTATATCCTCCATGACGGCCAGGTGCTGAAGGAAGGCACCCCCGCCGAGATCGTCAGCGACCGCGATGTGCGGCGCGTCTATCTCGGGGAGAAATTCTCCTTATAGGGCAGCATGGCGGGGGTCGGTCCAAGATTAGAACTGCGCCAAGGCCAATCGCTGGTCATGACGCCCCAGTTGCAGCAGGCGATCAAGTTGCTGCAGCTCTCCAATGTCGAGCTGGCGGAATATTGCGAAGCTGAGCTGGAAAAGAACCCGCTCCTGGAGCGCGACGACCGCGAGGCGGCGCCGCTCAACGACGCGCCGGAAGCGGCGGCGGAAAATACCGGCAATGAACGCGCCGATGTGGCCTTGAGCCGCGACGATTTCTCCAAGACCTCGGACATGGACGAGGCGGCGCACGACAATATGTATGACGGCGAGGCGGCGCCGCGCAAAAGCGCGGAAGGACCGCAATCCGGCTCCCTGACCGACTGGACCACGGTCAAGTCGGGCAATGCCTATGACGGCGAGGACAGTCTGGAATCCTCGGTCGCCGCCGGCGGCTCGCTCAAGGATCATCTGGAAAACCAGCTTTCCATCGCCGCGCTTCTGCCGGAGGACCGTATGATCCTCCTGGCTCTGATCGATGCGGTGGACGAAGCCGGATACCTGCGCGCCGAGCTGATGGATGTAGCCAACCGGCTGGGTTGCGAGATCGAGGATGTCCAGGCCGTGTTGGGCGTGCTGCAAGGCTTTGATCCGGTGGGCGTGGGGGCGCGCGACCTGGCCGAATGCCTGAGCCTGCAACTCAAGGCGCGGGACCGGCTGGATCCCGCCATGCAAGCAATGCTGACGCGGCTCGATCTGGTGGCGCGGCGCGACATGGGGCAGTTGACGGCGCTCTGCGGCGTGGACGCGGATGATATTTCCGACATGATCGCCGAAATCCGCCAGCTCAATCCCAAGCCGGGCCTGGCCTTCGGCTCCGAGCCGGTGACGCCGGTGGTGCCGGATGTCTTTGTCAGGGAAGGGCCGGACGGCGGCTGGCTGGTCGAACTCAACAGCGATACCTTGCCCAGGCTTCTGGTCAACAACCAGTATTACGGCACGGTCTCCAAGAACGCCCGCGACAAGGACAGCAAGAATTATCTGGCCGACTGCCTCAACACCGCCAACTGGCTGGTCAAGAGCCTGGATCAGCGCGCCAGGACCATCCTGAAGGTGGCCAGCGAGATCGTGCGCCACCAGGATGCTTTCCTCACCCATGGCGTGCGCCATCTGCGCCCCTTGAACCTGCGCATCATCGCCGACGCCATCTCCATGCATGAATCGACGGTGAGCCGCGTCACCTCGAACAAATATATCGCCACCTCGCGCGGGCTGTTCGAGCTGAAATATTTCTTCACCGCCTCGATCCAGTCGGTGGACGGCGCCGAATCGCACAGTGCCGAAGCGGTGCGCGACCGCATCCGCGAAATGATCGAGAATGAGGAACCGCGGGAGATTCTTTCCGACGACCGCATTGTCTCGCTATTGACTGCGGACGGCGTGAACATTGCGCGGCGCACCGTGGCCAAGTATCGCGAAGCCCTGCGGATTCCCTCCTCGGTGGAGCGCCGCCGGCTCAAGGCTCCCGGCTAGTCAAGAATGGTTTTAAGGATGGTTTGGGGCATGGCCTGAACAGGCCGCTCCAGCCTTTAATCATGCTCATTCGTCAAGATTGACATTGCCGGGGAGGGGGCCTATGAACCCGCCGCTTTTGGACAGGCGCCCCACGGGGGCGGCCGCTTTTTCCGCGACACGTCACCGGGACACTGAATGAACATCGCCGATCTGCTTGCGCCCGACGCCGTTCTCCCAGGCGTCAAGGCTCAATCCAAAAAGCAACTGCTGCAGGAGCTTGCCGCCCGCGCGCATGGTTTGACGCGCCTTTCCGAACGGCGGATTTTCGAGACCCTGGTGGAGCGTGAAAGGCTGGGCACCACCGGCGTCGGCGCCGGCATCGCCATTCCGCACGGCCGGATGACGGAGGCCAAGACCATCACCGGCATCTTCGTACGGCTGGAAAACAGCATCGACTATGAAGCGGTGGACAGCCAGCCGGTGGATCTGGTGTTCATGCTGCTGGCGCCGGAAAATGCCGGTGCCGATCATTTGAAGGCCTTGGCGCGGGTGTCGCGGCTGTTGCGTGACAAGACCATTTGCGAAAAGCTGCGCGCCGCCAAATCGCCGGAAGCGCTTTATGCGATTCTGACCGGTGACAAGAACGGCGCCGCGACGGCAGCCTGAGCGTTTATTTAACTAGCGTCACCTTCTTCACCACAATCGGCGTAATCGGCGCTTGTCCGGGCATGGGACCATTGTCGCCGGTCGGCGTCTGGCCGATCGCATCCACCACATCCATGCCGGAAACCACCTGGCCGAACACGGCATAGCCGGAGGCGTTGCCGGGATCGTCGGCGGCGTGATTCAACGGCATATTGTCGGCCAGGTTGATGAAGAATTCCGCCGTGGCGCTGTCGGGCGCCTCGGCGCGGGCCATGGCCACGGTGCCGCGCAAATTCAGCAATCCGTTATTGGCCTCCAGCGGCACGCCGCCCGGATGAATGCCGCGCGGCTTTCCATTGGCGTCGAAGCTGCCCATCTGGATCACGAAGCCATGCGCCACCCGGTAGAAAGCGGTATTGTCGTAATGCTTCTCCTTCACATAGCGCAGGATATTGGCCACGCTCTTGGGCGCGCGCACCTGATCCAGCTGCAAGGTGATGTCGCCCATGGAGGTGGAGAGCAGGAGCTTTGGGCCCGTCATGGGCGGATTGACCGGCGCCGGTGTCACGGCTTGCGGCTCCGGTTGTGGCGCCGGCGCGGCATTGGTGTCCGCGGGCGGCGCGGGCTGGGCATCCGGCGCTTGGGCAAAAGCCGGGACGGCGAACAGGGAGATCAGAGCAAGGGCGAGGGATAGTTTGCGCATGCGGCCACCTTAACCGGAAATTTGTGACAACAAAAAGCCGCAAGGCGCGAACCTTGCGGCTTCCTGTCGGAATTCAACCGGCGTCAGTGCAGGCTGACCTCAATGAAGACTGACAGGGGTCAGCTCGTTCTGCACCGCCGCGCCATAGGCGCTGGCATAGCCATCGGTAAAGCCCAGCACGCTGCCATCCTCGGCATGCAGGACATAGAGCTTCATGCCATCGGGCAGATCGATATTGGCCGGAATAAGGCCGAGGCGGTGGGCTTCGTCGCTTCCGGTCGGCTTGATGTAGGTGAGGCGGCCGGGAATGATCCGCGCATCCTCGATCTCATCGCTGTCAAATCTGTCCGTCATGATAGGCCTCCAGTCTTGATTTCTACCACCCGCACGCTGGGCTGGACCGGCCGGCGGGCCAAATCGATCTTGAGCAATCCGTTTTCCAACGCGGCAGCGGTGACTTCGATGCCGTCGGCCAGGACAAAGCTGCGCAAAAATTGTCTCGCCGCGATGCCCCGGTGAAGGAACGTTTTGCCATTTGCTTCCGCTTGGCGCCCGCGGACCACGAGTTGGCGGTCCTCTTCGGTGACGCTGAGCTCGTCTTTTCCGAAGCCCGCGACCGCAAGCGTGATGCGGATGCCATTATGCTCCTCGCCCGCGTCGGCGGGCAATTCCTCGATATTGTAGGGCGGATAGGAATCGCCGCTTGCGCGCGCGGTGCGCTCCAGCAGCCTTTCCAGATGCTCAAAGCCCAACAGATAAGGGCTCCCAAAAGTCGTATGCCTGTTCATTCCAGCCCTCCTTTGAGCGGCTGTCCGGCTCCCCTCCAGGGCGGCCGGTTAGAATAGAAATAGGATGCAGAAACCGGCGTTCAAGGTGTAAAAACATAGATGTACAACTACAGATTGTTCTCGTTCCCGGTTGAACCTGGCCGGCCGGGACGGCACTAATCCTCCATGCTGGTCATCCTGGACGACGGCCCCCGCCGGGTCTTTTCCGCGCCCCTGGCGGCCATCAGGGCCGATACCGAGGACGAGCTGCCAGCCGCCCTGGAAGCCGTGGAAAAGGCCCTGGCCCGGGGGCACCATGTGGCCGGCTGGCTGGGCTATGAACTGGGCTATGCCCTGGAACCGCGGCTGGCCCAGCGCGCCCGCCCCGGGCCCCTGCTGCGACTGGGCGTCTTTGGTTCCCCAGGTGCCGAAGCCCCGCCGGTGACAGGCCGGGCCTATGCCGGGCCGCTCAAGCCCGAATGGGACGAGGCGCGCTATGCCGCCCGCTTCGCACGGGTGAAGGATTACATCGCCGCCGGCGACATCTATCAGGCCAATCTCAGCTTGCGGGCGCGCTTCGCCTTCGCGGGCGAACCGCGTGCGCTCTACGAGCAACTGCGCGCCCAAAGCGGCGCCCTGCATTGCGCCTATGTCGACATATTTTCTGAAGAGGGGGGGTGGCAGATCCTCAGTCTGTCGCCGGAATTGTTTTTCGATCTTGGCGCCGGTGGCCGGATCACCGTGCGCCCGATGAAGGGCACGCGGGCGCGAAACGGAGACGATGACGGCGAACGCGCCGCGCTGGCCGCTTCGCCCAAGGACCGCGCCGAAAATCTGATGATCGTGGATCTGATCCGCAATGATCTCAGCCGTATCGCCGAACCCGGCAGTGTGGACGTCAACGATCTGTTCGAGGTCGAGACTTATCCCACGCTTCACACCATGGTCTCCACTGTCACCGCCAACAAGCGCAAGGATGTTGGCATCGCCGATATTTTGCGGGCACTGTTTCCCTGCGGCTCGGTAACCGGTGCGCCCAAGATCCGCGCCATGGAGATATTGCAGGAATTGGAATCCAGTCCGCGCGGGGCCTATTGCGGCGCCGTCGGCCATTTCGCGCCAGATGGCTCGGCGCGTTTTAATGTCGCGATCCGCACGATGACGGTGTGGGGCGATGAGGGCGAGTTGGGGATCGGCGGCGGCGTGGTGCAGGATTCCCGCAGCGAAAGCGAATATGCCGAATGCCTTTTGAAGGCGCGGTTCTTCGAGGCGGGGCGCAAGCAGCTGGAGCTGATCGAAACGCTGCGGCATGAAAACGGCTTTGCGCGGCTTGAGGCGCACTTGGCGCGCATGCAAGCGTCGGCCCGGGTCTTTGGCCTGGCGTTCGACCGCGATGCCGCAACCGGTGCCCTGGAAAAAGCGGCGGCGGGAAGGCGAGGCGCTTTACGGATGCGGCTTACCCTGAATGAAGAAGGCACACACGCCGCTAGCGCGCACGATCTGCCATTCAATCCGCCGCATTGGACTTATGTAATTTCGCCGGAGCGCACCGGCAGCCGCGACCTGTTCTTGCGCCATAAGACCAACTGGCGTGAGCTCTATGAAAGCGAGTCGAAACGGCTGGGCGCGGATGAAGTGATTTTCCTCAACGAAAGGGGCGAAATCACCGAGGGCGCGCGCAGCAATATCTTCGTCAAGCGCGGTGGGACGCTGCTGACGCCGCCGCTGGAAGCTGGTCTGTTGCCCGGCATATTGCGGGCCGAACTTTTGGAACAGGGAAGGACAAAAGAGGTCCGGCTGACGCCGGACGATCTCAAGGGCGAAGTCTATTTCGGCAATGCGCTGCGCGGCCTTATCCCAGCCAAGCCGCTCTAAACTTTGGCCGCCAGCGCCGACAGAAGCGCCACGGTTTGGGGCAGCACCCAGCCATCCACTTCCAGGGTGCGGCCGGCGGCGAGATCGGCGGCGGCCACCGCGGTCAGTTCCTTGCCGTTCAGTGTGCCGCGCAAGGCGGCCGCCCGGGCCGGCAGGTCGAAAGCGCCTTGGACATGGGCGCCCAGTCTTGCCGCCTGTTGGCGATCCGTCAGCCGCGCCAGGAGATCGTCATAGGGCGTGGGCGCGTAGTGCTTCACGAACAGATCGCTGAACCGGTAAAGCCCCGCCGCCATGGCGGCACCCGCCGCCGTGACCGCAGCGATGAATGCGCGCCGCTTCATGCCATCACCTTTTTCAGATGATCGCCCAGCCGCAAGGTGAGGGCGAGCAGGTTGAGGGTGGGATTGGAGGAGCCGTAGGTGGGAAAGACCGAACTGCCCGCCACATATAGATTTCCCACGCCATGCACCTGGCTGTCGGCATCGACCACGCCCTTGCGCGGATCCTCGCTCATCCGGGTGGTGCCCAGATGATGGTTGCCCCAGTCCATCGCCTTCAACCATTGCTCGCGATGGCTGTAATTGATCCGCAGCATGCCCGTCCGCGCCGCCAGAAGCTGCCGGCCCAACTCCTCCAGCGTGCGGCGGTAAAGCGCGAAATCCTCGTCCGCAATGCGCATATCCAGCTTGAGCCGCGCCATGCCCAGCGCGTCCTTTTCGCCGGTCAGCGTCAGCTGGCGGTCAGGATCCGGCGTCAGCTCCATGCCGCAGCCCAGCGAATAGGCGGACGCCTTGGAGGCATCGAGCCCCAGGGCCAGCGCGGTGGTGGTCACCGCCGCCTTGCCGGTTTCGTCCAGCTCCACCGGATTTTCCACTGTGGTCAGCGAGCCCACCACATTCCTGGCGCGGCAGAAACCGGCAGTGGGCGAGATCACCGCCCGCAGGATGGCGCCGTTGTCCAGCGTGACGGTGCTGCCATAGCAGGCGGCCAGCGGGCCGGCGAAGACAACCAGGGTGGCGACATCGCGCGGGATCGGATGATCGGCGAAATAGCGGCCCACCAGGTCGTTCTGGTTGCCCACTCCGGCGGACATCACATCGCTGGAGGCCAGCATCAGCCGCGCTGTCTCCATGGCGCCTGCCGCCAGCACGGTGACGCGCGGTTTCACCGTGAAATGGCGTCCGCTCAAGGTGGCAACATCCAGACGATCGACGCTGCGCCCATTGGCGGCAAGCCGGATGCCGGTGACATTGGCGTGGATATAGGGCGTGATGGACTTCGCGGCCTTGAGTTCGTCGCCATAGCGATGACCGAAATAGGTGGGCAGCACGCTGTCGCGTGTCTTGGAGAACTGAAACCAGCTGGTGTAGAGCCCGCCTTTGCCCAACTCCAGCATCGGCGTCTTCACCGCGCCTGCGCCCTTGTCATAGATCCAGGGGCCCGCTTCGCACAGCGCCTGGGCGCGCTGGAAATAGGGTTCGATGGCGGCGCGGGCAAACGGCCAGCCCGAGCCGGGCACCCAGCCGCGCGCCTCGAAATCGATTTCGTCCAGCGGCCGGCAATAGCCGCCCCAATGATTGGTGCTGCCGCCCAGAAAACGCAGGCGCCCGGCATCCAGCGCGGTGTAGCGCACGCCGGTCTCAGCCCCCGCATACATTTTCTGGATGTTGGGATCGAAGCTGGTGCCGCCCGATTCCAGCAGAGCGATGGAAAGCTTGCTGTCCTTGAGCGCCAGCGCCAACGCGATGCCGGCGGGGCCGCCGCCCACAATGGCCAGGTCCGGCGTCAGAACCGTGCCATTGGCAATCGCGCGGGCGTCAATCAAGGCAGTCAAAAGGGGCTTGTCCGGGGAAGCGGGTGAAATCTACAGCGCCGTCTAGAAAACTGTCTTGTCCTAATTGTGTCGGATCAGACGTCGTCCATATGGCCAATGTTGAAGCCCCCATCCACGGCGATAGCCTGGCCGGTGATCCAAGAGGCCTGATCCGAGATCAGGAACAGCGCCATATGGGCGATGTCCTCCGGTTCCCCCAGCCGGCCCAGGGGGTGCAGGGCCGTCAGCCGGGCGCGGCGTTCCGGCGGCAGAGTGGAGAGCAGCGGTGTGTCGACAAAACCGGGGCACAGGCAATTCACCCGCACTTTGTCGGCGGCATAATCCAGCGCCATGTTGCGGGTCAGGGACAGGATGGCGCCCTTGCTGGCGCTGTAGGCGGCGCGATTCTTCAAGCCTGTGGTGGCCACCCCCGAGGACAGATGCAGGATCGCCCCGCCATAGGCGCGCAAGTGGGGCAGGGCATGTTTGGACACCAGGAAGGCGCCGCGCACATTCACGTCCATCACCGCGTCAAAATCCGCCATCTCGGTCTCATCGACCTTGGCGCGCCGGGCGATGCCGGCACTGTTGACCACCGCATTCAGGCGCGGCAATCCCGACAGCGCGCGCTTGACCTGGTCTTCGTCGGCGATGTCACAGATGCGGCTGTTCTCGAAAGGAGAGGCGAGGCGGTCGATCGCGGTGATGGCGGCGCCTTCGGCCTCAGCCGCGCGCGCGATGGCCAGCCCCAGCCCGGAGGCCGCCCCTGTCACCACCACATGTTTGCCGGAAAAACGCATGCCCCGTCTTTAGACGGGGCATGCTGATTATTCAACGAAGCCGTCAGCGCTGTCCGCCAGAGGCTGAGATACGCTCCCCGCCTGCAAGGCAGAACCGGAGGAGGATTCGTCAGATGCCGGAAATTTGGTGATCTCAGCATTGTTGACCGGCACATCCAGCCTGCCGAAAGCCTTGCTGGTTTCCGCGAATCGTTTTCGTGCCTAGCCTTGATGTCCGCCTTTTCGCGCCATGCTTGTCGCCGGGCGCCGTTCGCCGCCACCGCGGCGCGCGACAGCGCCGTGAGTTGTGCGAGCCGGGACAGAATTGGGCTCCGGCTGTCTCAATTCTGTCAAATTGACAGGCGAAATAAGAGCTTAGGGATGAAGATGCGCGGGTTCCGGAATTTCACAATGGCGGCGTCACTGTTTGTGGTCGCTCCTGTGGCCTATGGCGCGGACGGCGCTGGCCAGGCCCCAGCCCAGAACACGCATCAGAACGGCCGTCAGAACGGTCCTCTGAAGCCTGGGGGGTCGGCGGGGGTGCGCACCGCCCAGTTGCCGCGTACCGGCCTCGCTTTGGTGGGAGCCAGCGCGATCATTGCGGTTGTGGCGGTGGTGGCCAGCTCGGGTGGCGGCGGCAATAGCGGCCAGGCCAATACCCAAATCGCGCCCACCACCACGGCGCCCTGACAGCGCTTTAGATCTTGGCGCGTTGCGCCAAGATAGGCATCCGGCACCGCGCGGTTCAGGCTCATTTTCATGAACTTGCCTTGGCGATGCGCTCGAGCTGCCGCGGAGTGAGAGGACCAGATTTGGCCATGGGGTGGGAAAATGGCCTTGTATGGGTTGGGATTCAGGGCAGTGGCGGCCGTAGGGCTTGTTGGCTATTTTGCGGGCGCCATGAGGCACAGTTTTTTGATATTGCTGGCGGTGTTGCTTCCGGCTGCGGCCTTGACGCAAGTTTGGGCGCAAGACGCCGCGGCGGGCAATCTGCCGGCCGATTTCTATCCCAAGCCGGCCTGCGTGACCCCCAACAGCACAAAGCCGCCCACGCCAACTCTCAGCGATCCGGGAGCGGTGGCGAGCTACAATTTCAAAGTCGGTCAAATCAACAAGCAGGTGACCGCCTACAACAGCTGCATGCAGGCCTACACCGCCAAAGTCGACAACGACATCCAGGGCATTCTCGCCACGGTGAATGGCGCCGTGGCTGAAGCCATGGGGCGTGCGGCCCCGCCGCCGCCGGCGGCGGCCGGCAACTTGCCGCTGGGCTTTTATCCCCGCAACAATTGCACCAAACCGGACCGTGATGCGCTGGGAAGCGCACCTTCGCCCGCGGATCGTGAGGCGATGACGGCCTATAATCTCAGGGCCAAGACCTTCAACAGCCAGACCGCCGCGTTCAATTCCTGCCTGGCCGCCTATCAGGACGGGGCCAAGCGCGATATCGGCCGGATTCAAGCGATCTCACAGGCCGCGACCGGACATGGCGCGGCCGAGCCATCAAGCCGGCAATAGGCAAACCGGCGATAGGATTTAAGACTTCTGATTGACCGCCGTGAAGCGCAGGCCCAGTTCGCCATCGCCATACCAGGCCGTGACGCTGTCGAAACGCCGTCCGTCCTTGAGCACCAATATGACCTTGGTTCCGGCGCAGGGGATCATGTCACAGGCGATGCCGGCGCCGCCTTCGGAGATGTTCACCAATTGGCAGGACAGAGTCAGATTCTCGCTGGGGATGACGAGCTCGGCAGCCTCGTCCAGCGGCGCGCGGAGATGCGCCCGGCGTTCCACAAGGGCGGGAGCGTAGCCCAACGAGTTTGAGCCCAAGACCAACATGATTCACGAAATCCCTTCGGCGGCTTTCATGAAGGATACTAATCGCTTCGGGTTAATTGTGACTAAATGTCAGTTTTCTGGAAAAGCGGCGATCGCGGTGGTTAAGGAAGTGTGAGCCGCTCAACTGACCCACCACACGAATTTCATCAGCGTTTCGCCAGCCCAGACGAGCGCCGCGATGGGATACAGCCACCACGGCAAGCCGAAGTGGTAGATCAGGCAGCAGGCGATCAGCAAAGTCATGGTTGCGTATCCGGACGCACAAGCTGACCTCCGTTCCCTGAACCGCCCCTGAACACATTGCGGCTCAATTTTGGCGCACGGCGCGAAATGGCACCGATCAAGCCAAAGGCACCAACCCTTCCCACTGGCGTTTAGAAAATGGACACCGACATGCGAGTTCACGGAAGATGAATATAATTTTCAGGCATCCCGACCTGAGCGCCCATGAAGCCGGCTGCCTGCTTGCCGATGGCGGATTGCCGCCGGCCGATCCCTACGGTTCCTACATTGATGTCTTTTGCGAGTGTCACCGTTATACGGCGCCCAAGATTCTGATGAACGGCACCGACATTGCCTGGCCTGCCGGATGGACCCCGGACATGGCCGCGGACTGGCGCAAGCAAAAGGGAATCTTGCCGCTGGTCTAGCGGAGGAACCTTGGTCCCGTTTCACGCTTTCCGCTGGAAAACCGCCTCAACTCCACAGCGGTTGGATGCGCGCCGCCAAGTGAACCAGCGCCGCGGTGGAGCGCAGCTTCAATTTTTCCTTCATGCGGGAGCGATGGACCTTGACGGTTTTTTCCGTGATGTTCAGGTCATGCGCGATCTGCTTGTTCAGCCGGCCGCGCGCCACATACCAGAACACTTCCTGTTCGCGGTTGGACAGAATCCGCCACTGGCTCAAGAGTTCAGCCGCCTCAAGGCGTTTTTTCCGGTAGGCTGCGTCCGCCTGAACGGCGTTGTCGACCGCCTCCAACACCGCATCGGGCTCCGCCGGCTTTATGAGGTAGTTCAGCGCTCCGCCTTTCATGGCCGAAACCGCCTCTTCGACGCGATCGGTTCCCGTCAAAAAGACCACGGGGCGCGATTGCCCCCGGGCAGTAAGCGCGGCCTGGACTTCCAGCCCGCTCAACTCCGACATTTGCAGATCGAGCAGCAGGCAACCGGGGCGGCCGGGATCATGCCGGTCAAGAAACGCGATGGGCGAGGTGAAGGCTGCGACCCTGTATCCTTTGAGGGACAGAAGATTTTCGAGCGCGCCCAGGAAGTGGCGATCATCATCGACCACGAAAACCCAGGCTTCTTCGGATGCCCTTTCCGACATGTTCCCCCCAGAACCTGTTGATGAAACGGCCGTCAGAACCCGCCGGCCGCCGCCCATGAACCGGGCTAATGTCTTGTTTAACCATATAATTGTGGCAAATGCATATCGGGCGGCGTTCCCTGGCATTGGACTTTGGTCCAATTGCGACTAGGCCGGTCGCAGAGCCCGCTCCCCCCGCCGGAGGGGGAGCGCCCATGCTGGAGAGCGAATTTCTCATCTATGACCGTCCGGCCAGCGTCCGGCAGACGCAGTCTGCGCGGTTGTTCGCACTGGCTCTTTTGCTCGCATGCCTCGCCATTTTTCCCTTTCGCGTGCTCGCGCTGCCGAAAATCAGCGCCTTCATAGCCGTGATCGACACCATGTATGTCCTGTTCAGCGGGATCATTGCCGCCGTTCTTCTCTCCCTGGCTTCGATCCTGCGCTCCAAGGCACTCATCGCCTTGGGTACCGGCTTTTTCTTCACCGGGCTCTTCGCGGGGGCGCATGCCTTGACCTATCCCGAGGTTTTTTCCCCCGCGGGACTGTTGGGGGCCGACATCAACACGGCGACATGGCTGTATCTTTCCTGGCATACCGCGCTGCCTACCGCCGTCATCGCTTATGCGCTGTTGAAAAACGCGCCGCACCGGTTGCGCGAAACATCCGGCGCGCCCGTCGGGGCAATCTTTGTCTGCCTGGCGGCCGCGGCCATTTTGGCGGTGGCGGTGATATCACTCGCCACCGCCGGGGCCCATCTTGTGACCGGTGTCCTGCATTTCGGCCTGCCGCAGGCCAACAGCGTCCACTATTTCGCGATGCTGCTGACCGGGGTGGGGATCGCGCTGCTGTGGCTTGGGCCGCGTTCCGTCCTGGACATAGGCCTGATGCTGACCCTCTGGGCCTTGTTGACGGAATCGATCGTGATTTTGCCGGGTGCGGCCCGCTTCAGCGTCGGATGGTATTCCGGGCGGCTGATGGGACTGCTGTCCGGCTTGTTCGTGCTGCTGATGTTGCTGATCGAAATGGGCCGGCTTTATGGACGGATGGCCCTGCTGATTGCGGTCCAGAAGCGGGAACAGGAAAACCGGCGGATGGTGGGGGAGGCGGTGGGGGCCTTCATCGCCCATGAGTTGCGCCAGCCGCTGGCGTCGATGATGCTGCATGCCGGCACGGCCAAGCATCTCTGTGCCGAGGATGACGGCAGGCTGACCGAGGTGTTGGACGAGCTGGTCCAGGATGGCCGCCGTGTCCACGAGATTGTCGAAAGCACCCGTGCGGCCGTCGCCAAGGACAGCCCGCAAAAATCACTCGCCGATATCAACCGGCTTGTTCGCGACACGCTGCGCATGATCTCTCATGAGCTTCGCGGCCGCGGCATCAAAATCAGGCTGGATCTGGACGACCGCCTGCCGCCGGTTCTCGTCAATCCTGTCCAGATGCAGCAGGTTTTTGTCAATCTCTTCCTCAATGCGGTGGACGCCATGAGCGAAGTGAAGCAACGGCCGCGCCTCCTAGCGGTCCAAACCAGCCGTGGCGACGCCATGGCCGTGGTCCGGGTGCAAGACAGCGGGCGGGGCATCAGGCCGGACGATCTGGAGCGCGTCTTCGATGCCTTCTTCACCACCAAGACGCACGGCGCGGGAATAGGGCTTTCCATCTGCCGCTCAGTGGTGAACGCCCATGGCGGGACCATTCAAGTCTCATCCCAGGAACCGTTCGGTGCCATCTTTGAGATATCCCTGCCGGCCGGCGCCGTCCAGGCGGAGCCGGTTTTTGCGTCCCAAACCATCTGCAGTGCGTCCCGCCACGGTCAATTCAACCAAACTTTTCGGTGACACTCATGCCAGCATCAAAATTGCTTGTTTACCGCATGCCGGCCAGCCGGACTCAGGGCCTGGTCACTTGCGGCATCGCGGCGGCGCTTCTTGTCATGTTCACGGCGACGCTGTTTTTCCGCACCGAACTTTTCCAGAGTCAAAGGCTGCCGTCGCGGGAAGTCTTTGTCGCGATCAGCGGCGTCATCATGGTGATGTCGGACTGGATCATCGCGACCCTGTTGCTGGCCCAAGCCCGGGTGCTGCAGTCCCGGCCGCTGTATGTGCTGGCGGCCGGTTATTTTCTTGCCGGGCTGTTCATGGCCTTGCGCATTTTGAGCCTTGCCGGCGCCTTGGGACCGGTGGAGCGCCGCTTCGACCCGACCTACAACCTGCCCCTCTGGTTCTACCTTTCCTCCCACGCCGCGCTGCCGCTCGCCATCATTCCCTATGCCTGGCTGAGCCAGGCCACGGACCGGTCGTCCGGCACGGAGCCGTTCCAGCGCCGCTCGCCGGAACGCTATCTGGTCAAGGCGATGATCCTGGCGGGAGGCGTGATCGTGATACTGGCGGCCGCCAAAACCCTTCTGCCATGGTCATCGCCGATCTTTCTGTCGGCATCCGCCGTGATGCTGCTGATCATCGCCGGCATGGCTGTGCTAGCGCGCGGGGTGCATTCGGAGCTGGACCTTTGGCTTTTGCTGATGCTGTGGGGCTGGTTCCTGGAGATGGCGCTGATTGCGGAGTCTTCCGTGGGCTATACCGCCGGCTGGTATGCGGCGCGCACCCTGGGCCTGATGTCCGGCCTGTTCGTTCTCTTCGCGCTGCTGGCGGAAACCAGCAAGCTCTATGCGCAGAGCGTGTTGCAGCTCATCGCCCAGAACCAGGAGCGCGAGCACCGCTTCCTGATCCGCGATGTGATGTCGGCTTCCATCGCGCACGAACTGCGCCAGCCGCTTGCCGCGATCATGATCAACGCGGAAGTGGCCCGCAAGCTCGCTTGCGGCCGCCAGGACAAGGCGGCGCCCCCGCCGGACGAAACCAGCCAGGTGCTGGACGAAATCGTCGCCTCCAGCCACCGCGCCAACGATATTCTCGAAAGCACGCGCGCCATATTCCGCCGGGGAAATGTGGAAAGAATCTCCGTCAATCCGGCGCTGATCCTGCAAAGCACCCTGGCGCTGATCGAAAGCAGCGCGCGCATGCACAATGTCTCGGTCAAGTTGATGGTGGAGGGACAGCCTGGGCCGATTGCGGTCAACCGGCTGCAGTTCCAGCAGGCGCTGCTGAACCTGTTCCAGAATGCGATCGAGGCCCTCACCCAGTCGAACGAGCGGCGCCGCGTCTTGCTGGTGCGGTGTTGCCGCGGGGAGAATGGGGAGGTGGTTATCCGGGTGGCGGACAATGGCCCCGGCATCGCGCCGGTTGTCCGCAACAAGATATTCGATGCCTTCTTCACCACGCGCCCAGAGGCCAGCGGCATGGGGCTGTTGATCGCGCGCTCGGTGATCAGGGCGCATGGCGGCAAGCTGGCGGTGGAGGCGCATTCCCCGGTCGGCACCGTTTTCGTGATACAGCTGCCGCAGGAGAAAACGGCATCGGCGGTGTCCGCCCGGCCGCAGCCGCGGGCAAGTGCGCTGCATTAGCGTCCGGCTGGCCGCCTGACATCGCGGCGGGCGCCAGGCGCCTGCGCGTGCAAGATGCGCTTGGGCAAGCGCGGGGCCGTTAGTCCCGGATTGATCCCGAAAATCACCTAATCGCGGCTGGTCCAACGTCCAATGGCGGACCTGCTTGGATCGTCGTAGCGATGGCATAGGCGGGCCAGACTGGCCGGCCGGTTTCAACGCGCCGATACCAGTGGAGATTTTCGATGTCAGCCCAGACACGCATTACCTTCAAGACTATTGCTTTCACGGCCGCGCTGCTCATTTGCGGCGGCGCATCTGCCCAAGCAGCAAGCGACGATACGGCGATCAAATACGCCCTCGACAGCGTGTATGCGAAGCTCAAAGGGGCAAAAGGCGGCAAGAATGCCGACTATATTCCCGCGCTGGCGCGGGTTAACCCGAACATCTTCGGCATCGCAATTGTCACGGTCGATGGACGTGTCTTCACGGTCGGCGACATCAAATCGGAAGTTTCCATACAGTCCATCTCCAAGGTCTTCACCTTGGCGCTGGTCATGGAGCAGCAGGGAACGGACGTGGTCGAAAAGAATATCGGGGTTGACGCGACGGGCCAGGCGTTCAACTCGATTGTCGCGATCGAAGGCTATAAAGGCCTGGAAATGAATCCCCTGGTGAACCCGGGCGCGATCACCGCGACCAGCATGGTGAAAGGCGATTCCCGCAAGGGGATTTGGGACGCGATGCTGAATTTCTATAGCGGTTTTGCCGGCCGTCCGCTGTCGGTCAATGCGGAAGTATTCAAGTCGGAATCGGAGACCAACCAGCGCAACCAGGCCATCGCGGCGCTGATGTATGCCTATGGCCGTATCAAGGACAATCCGGCGCGCGCCACCGACATCTATACCGAGCAATGCGCGGTGAATGTGAATACCAAGGACTTGGCCGTCATGGCCGCAACCCTGGCCAATGGCGGCAAGAATCCGATCACCGGCAAAACCGTGATGAAGGCGGCGAATGTGCCCGAGGTGCTGGCGGTGATGGCGACGGCCGGCCTTTATGACGATGCCGGAAAATGGCTCTATCACACCGGCCTTCCGGCCAAGAGCGGGGTGGGCGGCGGAATCATCGCCGTCGTGCCCGGCAAGTTCGGCATTGCGGCGATTTCCCCGCCGCTCGACAGCGCCGGCAACAGCTACAAGGCGCAACTTGCGATCGCACAGGTGTCAGAAGCACTGGGGGCCAACCCCTATGCCGTCAAGCCAACCGGCCCGCAATAGACGGCAAATGTCATGGCAGGTTCGTTTTTAAGGGCTGCCCTGTCATGCGCGGTCCTGGCCGCGCCGCTGTCAGGGAGTCCGGTCTTCGCCGCCGAAACCGGCTATTTGTTCAATGACGAACATTTTCATCTGACCAACTATATCCAAAAGGGATTGACCGCCCGCGACTATCTCAAGCTCATGGGCGACAAGGTTGGGCGCTCGGCCCTGTTCGGCATCCCGCTGCAGCAGACTTGGGCGTATGAAAACTCCGGCACCTTCGCGCCGACCTATTACCTGCAGTCCGACGCGCCGCTTTATTATTATTCCTTCACCGACGCGGTGATCGCTAAGACCTTCCTCGACCTGACGCCGGAGGAGCGCAAGCGCTTCGATCCCATGATTACCGGCTTCAATCCGGCCGACATGTATGGCGTCGATCATATCCGCCGCGTGCTTCAGACCTTTCCGGGCGTATTCGAGGGCATCGGCGAATTCAGCGTCCACAAGGAATTCGTCTCCTCGAAGATCGCCGGCAACGGCGCCAGCCTGAGCAATCCCGCGCTTGGCCGCATCCTGGATTTTGCCGCCGAGGCGGGACTGGTGGTCATCATTCATTGCGATATCGACACGCCTTTCGATGATCCGGAGAAGGAGCCGATCTATCTCAGCCAGATGAAGGCGCTGATCAAGCGCCACCCCAAGGCAACGATCATCTGGGCGCATACGGGCCTGGGACGCGTGGTGCGGCCGATCGGCAACCAGGCGACCAGCAGGCCGACCCGCAACCAGAACCACCTGGACATCCTGGGTGAGCTGCTGCGGGACCCGGCGTTCAAGCATCTCTACTTCGACATTTCCTGGGATGAGGTCGCCAAATATGCGATCTCCTCGCCCGAGATCGAGAAACGGACCGCGGCTCTGTTCAACAAGTTTCCCGACCGTTTCATTTTCGGCACCGATGTGGTCGCGCCCAAGGATCAGGCGACGGTGCTGAGGGTCTTCCATCTGTGGGATCGTATTTTCGCACAACTCACGCCTGCCGCGAGCCTGGCCATCCGCAAAGGCAATTACGAAAAGCTGTTCGACGCCGCGCGCGTGAAGGTGAGAGCTTGGGAACAAGCAAACGTTCATTGAATCGGTGAATTGGTTCCACCTGGCCCCATTGGACGATGGTCCAATAGGGTTTTCCCTGAGAGGAATTCTATCGTTCCCGCGTTTTCCGCCGCTCATGGGCACGAGGTTCGCCCCCGCGGCTGATGAGCGAGGGTGAGACATAGTGAGCGGGGTGGGGAGGCGTTTGCGGTTGCCGGCGGCCGTGTTGCTGCTGGCGACGGGGCTGCTTGTCGCCGATGCGCAGCCGGCGGGTCCGGCCGGCCAGAGCGGCGCGAGCGCCGAGAACAGCATCGATAATCTCAAAGCGGCGCGCGACGATTTGACGGCCAGGATGCGCGAGCTGGATGCGCGCCTCAAAAAACTCGAAGACGCTGCAAGCCAGCAGCCTGCCGCCGCTGCTCAAACCCCGCCACAAGCGCACGCACCCCAGGCCGTGAACCTGGGAACGAGTATCGACCCCTCCAATTCCCCCTACGATCCACGCCAGCACGGGGCCGCGCCGCCCGATAGCTGGGGCACCTACGAGCCCGGCCGCGGTTTTGTCCTGGGGCGCGGCAAGCTCGCCGAAGTCTCGATCAGCCTGATCGCCTATGCCCGCTATCTCAATCAGACCGGCCTGGACCAGACCTATACCGACAGCTTCGGCCGCAATTTCACGCCGCACCGGCGCCAGGACATTCAGTGGAACAAGGTGAATCTCTCGGTGAAGGGCTGGATCTTCACGCCAGACTTCACCTATCGCGTCTGGATCTGGACCCAGCAGCCCGCCATGGGTGAATCGGCGCAGGTGGTGGTGGGCGGTCACTTGGGCTACAGCTTCGCCGACTGGCTGAATGTCTATGCCGGCATCGCGCCATTACCCTCCACCCGCAGCACCAACTGGAGCTATCCCTTCTGGCTCAAGATGGACAATCGCACTTTTGCGGATGAATTCTTCCGTGCGTCCTACTCGCAAGGCATTTGGGCCGATGGCGAGATAGCCAAGGGCCTGAACTACCGGGTGATGCTGGCCAACAATCTTTCGGCATTGGGCATTTCCGCCAACCAGCTCAATGCCGATCTCAGCACCGTTTCGGGCTTTGTCTGGTGGATGCCGACCACTGGCGAGTTCGGGCCGGCGACCGGCTTCGGCGATTTTGAGGGCCATACAAAAACGGCCACCCTGATCGGCCTGCATTACACCCGTAGCCGCGAGGATGCGCAGGAACAGCCGGGCACCGACGCGATCGAGAATAGCCAGATACGCCTGTCGGACGGCACCTTGCTATTCTCGCCCAACGCCTTCAACACCGGCGGCCAGGTCACGGACGCGACCTACCAGATGCTCGACCTTGATGCCGGCGTCAAATATCGCGGCTTCTCGCTGGAGGGCGAATTCTACTGGCGCTGGGTGAACGACTTCCGCACCATCGGCGTGGTGCCCGTGAGCAGTCTCTACGACACCGGCTTCCAGCTCCAAGGGTCGGCCATGATCATACCGAAGCAATTGCAGGTCTATGTCTCGGGCTCGCAGATCTATGGCCAGTATGGCAATCCCTGGGACATCAGTACGGGCCTCAACTGGTACCCGTTCGAGCGGCGCGAGATGCACATCAACATGCAGGGCATCTACGGCCATCGTTCGCCGGTGGGCGGCCAGTCCTATCCCTATGTCGTGGGAGGTAATGGCTGGATTTTCAACACCGACGTTATTCTTACCTTCTGAGCGGCTGACACCAGCAAACAGGGCGCTTGGCTGCCTTGCAGTTTGCCGTTTGGCCGCCTACGCCCCTTCGCGATGTCCGGGCGGAGGGCTGCTAAGCTACGGGCGCTACGCGCCTCGCACGCCGCGCGCGCGGCTTGCGGCGGCCACTACGCTGTCGCTAGGCCGCCTTGGCCGTTGCAAGCGCGGCCTAGGCGAGGCCGCTTGGCTCCACCAATTCCCGCGTGCTTGTGCTGATGAAATTTGAGATCCGCCGGTTGGGCGGGAATTGGTGGAGCCAAGCGGGATCGAACCGCTGACCTCCTGCATGCCATGCAGGCGCTCTCCCAGCTGAGCTATGGCCCCGTACCAATGAAGACCGGCCTGGTTGTCCGGTCTCCGCGCCTTGCCCTAGCAAGGCGACTTTAAGAAACTGCTAGCCTTCGTCCTTGGCGATGCCGGGATCGATGATGCCAGAGACATCGTCTTCCTCGTCTTCCACTTCGCCCAGAAGATCGTCGTCTTCTTCGTCCTCGTCGTCCTCGACCTCGATATCCTCGATGTCTTCGGCTTCGTCGGCGTCCACCACCGACATGCCCGATTCCGCCTCGGCTTCCTCTTCCTCGACTTCCTCTTCCTCGTCCTCGCCCGTGGCCGCCACGTTCAGGGGCGCCTCCTGGACGGCCGCGACTTCCTCTTCTTCCTCGGCTTCGGACTCGGTGTCCTCTTCCTCGTCGTCTTCCTCCTCATCCTCGGTCTCGGCGGCGGCGACGACGCTCGCCTCGGCGGTCTCCGCGGCGCGGCTGCGGCGCTGCTTGAACAGCGCCTCCGGCTCGTAGCTGAAACCGCATTTGGGGCATTCGATCGGCCGCTTGGCGAGGTCGTAAAACCGCGCATTGCAGCTGGGGCACGCCCGTTTGGTTCCAAGATCTGCCTTGACCAAGATGATCTTCCCGTGAAGAAGGGGTTATTGGAGGGGCGCGTTTGCCACGGGTAGCCCCGCCTGTAAAGGTCTTTTGAAGCCCCTGATGGATAACGCCAATCCGCTCCCCTTGGCCGCCCGCCGGGCCGGCCCCCTCAAAGGCATAGCCCAGGTGCCGGGGGACAAATCCATTTCCCAGCGGGCCTTGATCCTGGGGGCATTGGCGGAAGGGGAAACCCGTATTTCCGGGCTTTTGGAGTCCGGCGATGTCCATTCCACCGCAGGGGCTTTACGGGGTTTCGGGGCGGAACTGACGGCCGAGGGGCCCGGCCGCTGGCGGGTCCAAGGCACGGGGGTGGGAAATTGGCAAAGTCCCAAATCGGAACTGGATTTCGGCAATTCGGGCACCGGCTCGCGCCTGGTGATGGGGGCGATGGCCACCACCCCGGTCACGGCGGTGTTTACGGGCGATGCATCCTTGCGCTCGCGGCCGATGGCGCGGGTGGTCGATCCGCTCAAGGCCTTCGGCGTCACTTACCAAGGGCAGGGGCCCAAGGCGCTGATGCCGCTCACCCTGCATGGCGCGCGCGATGCGCCGGCGATCACCGAAACGGTGACGGTTGCTTCCGCCCAGGTGAAATCAGCCCTGCTGCTCGCGGCGCTCAATGCACACGGCACCAGCCGCATCACCCAGACTACCCTGACCCGCGACCATACCGAGAAGATGCTGGCGGCGTTCGGCGCGCGCATTACGGTCACGCCGGGCGCGGATGGCGGCGAAACGATCGCGCTGGAGGGCCCCGCCAGACTCACCGGCTGTGTGGTGGAAGTGCCGCGCGATCCGTCCAGCGCCGCCTTTCCCCTGGTCTCGGCGCTGATCGTGCCGGGGTCGGAAATCGAATTGCCTGCGATCCTGCTCAATCCCCGGCGCACCGGCCTGATCCAGACCTTGCTGGAAATGGGCGCCGATATCGAGATCAGGAACAAACGGGTCAGCGGCGGCGAGGAAATCGGCGACCTGGTGGTGCGGCATTCGCGATTGAAGGGTGTCGAAGTGCCGGCGGAGCGCGCCCCCTCCATGATCGACGAATATCCCATTCTTTCCGTCGCGGCGTCTTTTGCCGAAGGCACCACCGCGATGCGGGGTTTGGAGGAATTGCGGGTCAAGGAAAGTGACCGGCTGGAAGCAGTGGCGCGGGGGCTGAAAGCCAATGGCGTCCGCTATCAGATCCAGGGCGACGACCTGATGGTGGAAGGCGGCATGGTGCCGGGCGGCGGCAGCGTGACCACCCATATGGACCACCGCATCGCCATGAGCTTCCTCACCATGGGATTGGCCAGCGAAAAGCCGGTGACGGTGGATGACGTCGCCATGATCGCGACGTCATTCCCGGAATACCAGGATTTGATGCGCGGGCTCGGCGCGGTTCTTGAAAACCTGTGATGGCGATCGACAACCAAATGTCCAATGCGTGGGCGCAAGCCGCTGCCGATCTCGGAATACGGGTGATTGCTCCATTCAGTTTGATTGCAGGCGATGAGGAATTGAATTTTGAAGCATTTGTTCCAGACTTCGGTAGCGCAGAGGGCGCGGTAGTTATGTCCGAAATCAGCGAACGAAAGCTGGATCGCTGGTTCTCGATTTTGTATCCGTCTTATCGGCAGTATGATCGAGCGCATTTCATAGAAACGCTCGACGACTGGGGGTGGTTCGGGGCAGGCAAACCTCCGGATTGGTTTACGGGCGGGAGCTATACATCGTGAGCATTGTCATCGCAGTCGACGGCACCGCGGCCAGCGGCAAGGGCACTTTGGCCAAGAAACTGGCCCAGCATTTCGGCTTCGCCCATCTGGATTCCGGCGCGCTCTATCGCTTGACTGCCCTGGCAGTGCTGGACGCCAAAGGCGATCCCCAGAACGTGGCCGATGCCCTCAAAGGCGCCCAGAGCATCGATTTCAACCGGGCCGGCGATCCTGCCATCCGCACCGATATCGTGGGCAAGGCCGCCTCCCACGTCGCGGCCATCCCGGCGGTGCGAGAGGCGCTGCTGGACTTCCAGCAGAACTTCCTGGCCCATCCCCCCGGCAGCGGTCCGGGCGCGGTGATGGATGGTCGCGACATCGGCACCGTGATCTGCCCCACCGCCACCGCCAAATTGTATGTGGACGCCCGGCTGGAGGTGCGCGCCCGCCGCCGTTGGGCGGAACTCAAGGCCATGGGCATCCGCCGGGCCGAACAGGATGTGGTGGCGGAATTGGCGGCCCGGGACGCGGCCGACAAAAGCCGGCCAATTTCCCCGTTAAAACAAGCCCCTGACGCCGACTTGCTGGATACCTCCGATTTGGGTATAGACGCCGCGTTCGCGGCAGCTCTTGCCTTGGTTTCTCCCAAGATCGAGGGCGCGCTCAAGGACCGCCAGAGGGGCTAGAGGAGGCCCGGCGTTTCTTCCGGGCAGCCCGCTTACTTTCCAAAATCAACCCGCCCGCGGGCCCCTTTCGCTTGGAAGGGGTCTTAAGGAAGTCCACCGGCCCGTCTCATCGAGAGGGCGGTCGGCATGAACGATATGCAGGAATTTGAATGGCTCGCGCCGCTACCAAGGAACGTCACGCCGAAAGCTCCATCGCCACGCCCAGCCGCGAAGATTTCGCCGCCATGCTGGAGCAGAGCTTCCAGACCCAGAGCCCGCAGGAAGGCTCCGTCATCAAGGGCACCATCATCGCCGTCGAAAATGATTTCGCCATGGTGGATGTCGGCCTCAAGACCGAAGGCCGCATCTCCCTGAAGGAATTCGCCATGCCGGGCGTGCCCGCCGACATCAAGGTGGGCGATACGGTGGAAGTTTACCTGGAGCGCGTCGAGAACGCGCTGGGTGAAGCCGTACTGTCGCGCGACAAGGCGCGGCGCGAGGAAAGTTGGGTCAAGCTGGAAAAGGCTTTCAACGAGCAGACCCGCGTCACCGGCGTGATCTTCGGCCGCGTCAAGGGCGGCTTTACCGTCGATCTCGATGGCGCCGTGGCCTTCCTGCCCGGCAGCCAGGTCGATGTGCGTCCGATGCGCGATGTCGGCCCGCTGATGAACCAGGCGCAGCTGTTCCAGATCCTCAAGATGGACCGCCGCCGCGGCAATATCGTGGTGTCGCGCCGCGCCGTTCTGGAAGAGCGCCGCGCCGAGGAACGCACCTCGCTGGTCGCCAGCTTGCAGGAAAAGCAGATCGTCGAAGGCGTGGTCAAGAACATCACCGATTACGGCGCCTTTGTGGATCTGGGCGGGGTGGACGGGCTGTTGCACGTCACCGACATCGCCTGGCGCCGCGTCTCCCATCCCACCGAAGTCTTGCAGGTGGGCCAGACCGTCACGGTGCAGATCATCAAGATCAACCATGAGACCCAGCGCATCAGCCTGGGCATGAAGCAGCTCCAGACCGATCCGTGGGAAGGCGTCGCCGCCAAATATCCGGTGGGCGTGCAGTTCAAGGGCAAGGTCACCAACGTCACCGACTATGGCGCCTTTGTCGAACTGGAGCCGGGCGTGGAAGGCCTGGTCCATGTCAGCGAAATGTCCTGGGTCAAGAAGAACACCGCCCCCTCCAAGCTGGTCACTCCAGGTTCGGAAGTGGACGTGGCCGTCCTGGAAGTGGATTCCAACAAGCGCCGCATCAGCCTGGGCCTCAAGCAGACCCAGGAAAATCCCTGGAACGCCTTCACCGCCAATCATCCGGCGGGCAGCGTGATCGAGGGCGAGATCAAGTCCATCACCGAGTTCGGCCTGTTCATCGGGCTGGACAACGACATCGACGGCATGGTGCACCTGTCCGACTTGTCCTGGAACACGCCGGGCGAGGAAGCCATCAAGACCTATGAAAAGGGTCAGATGGTCAAGGCCAAGGTGCTGGATATCGATGTCGAGAAGGAGCGCGTTTCGCTGGGCATCAAGCAGCTGGAAAGCGATCCGATCGAAAAGGCGGGCGCCGGCGGCGGCGCGCTGAAGAAGAACCAGGTGGTCACCGGCACGGTCACGGAAGTGAACGATGGCGGCATCGAGGTGGAGCTGGACGGCGGCGTCCGCTCCTTCATCCGCCGCGCCGACCTGGCGCGGGACCGCAACGACCAGCGGCCCGAACGCTTCGGCAAGGGCGACAAGGTGGACGCGCTGGTCACCAGCGTGGACAAGGCCAGCCGCAAGGTCTCCCTCTCCATCAAGGCCCGCGAAATCTCGGAAGAGAAGGAAGCCGTCGAGCAGTATGGCTCCTCCGACTCGGGCGCCAGCCTGGGCGATATTCTGGGCGCGGCCTTGAAAAAGAAGGCCCCGGCCAAGAAGAAGAGCGACGAGTAGTCTTTACTCGATATTGTGAAAAAGGCGCGCTGTAAGGCGCGCCTTTTTTGTTTGTGGCGGGCCGAGACCCACCTCCCCTTTTCGCGAAGCGCATGAAGGGGAGGTGCCCGTAGCATCGCTTGTGATGCGTAGGGCGGAGGGGTCACCAAAAAAAGTCCTGCGCCCTTTTTGTTTGTCCCGCTTGCCGTTAAGGTTCCCCAAAACCAACGATCAAAAAGGGGAAACGCATGACAGTCCGCCGATTGCTCGCCATTGCTTCGCTTGCAGCTCTGCCGCTAGCAGCCTCCGCCCAAACCGCCGCGCCTCCCGCGCCGCATACCATCCCCACCGACGCCTTTGTCTATCAACCGGCGGCGGAAGTGGAAGCGCTGACCCATCGCACCGACGGCAAGCCGCAGTCCAAGATCGTGATCGATCACGAAAACTATTTCATCGAATATGTCACGCGGGTCATCAACACCAATGCCGAGGCGCATAACCATTGGTACGACTATATCCATGTGCTGGACGGCGAGGGCTCCATCACCTATGGCGGCACCCAGGAAGGCGGCACCGATGCCGGCGGCGGCGAGATCCGCGGCGGCAAATTGGTGGGCGGCAAATTGCAGCTGCTGCATCCCGGCGACCGGCTGGTGATCCCGCCGGGCATGCCGCACATTTTCACCGCCACGCCCGGCCACACTTTCACCTATCTGATTTTCAAGCAAAAAACCTAAAGGACGGATCATGCGATTTTTGATTGCCGCGGCGCTGCTGGCGGCCACGCCCGCTTTCGCCCAAACCCCGCTGCGCGCCACCCCGCCGGACAGTTTCAAGTACCTGTCCGCCCAGGAGCTGGACCAGGCCTTGATGACGCCGGAACGGGGCCGGGTCTATTCCGGCCATGTCATCAACGACCATGAGAATTACTGGGTCGAGTTCATGAAACGGTTCGACCATGGCAATGTCATCGAATATCACGCCCATTGGATCGACTACATCACCGTGCTGTCGGGTGAGGGCTCGGTCACCTATGGCGGCACGGTGACGGGAGCCACGGGCACCGACGAACAGCGCGGCGGCACCATGGCCGGAGGGACGGTCCAGGTCATCAAGCCGGGCGACTACATCCAGATTCCGGCGGGCGTGCCGCATCTGATCAATGCGGCGCCGGGCCAGACATTGAAATTCGTGCTGTTCAAGCACCGTACCTGAAGGAGACAACATCATGCGCACCAGATATTTCCTGGCGGCCGGGCTGCTGCTCGCGGCCGCGCCTGCCCTGGCCCAGACCGCGCTGCGCGCCACGCCGCCGGACGGATTCAAGTTCATGAGTCATGACACGATCGACAAAGCGGTTTCCATCCCGGAGCCGGGGCGTCTCTATGGCGCCACCTTCATGAACGACCATGAGAATTATTATGTGGAGTTCGTGAAGCGGATCGACAAAGGCAATATGGTGGAAACCCATGCCCATTGGGTGGATCACATCACCATCCTGTCGGGCGAAGGCGTTTTGACCCATGGCGGCACGCTGACCAACGCCAAGGAAAGCGCGCCCGGCGAAGTGCGCGGCGGGACCTTGACCGGCGCCGAAACCCAGCCGCTGCATCCCGGCGACTATTTCCAGATTCCGCCGGGCATGCCGCACATGCTGGAGGCGGCGCCGGGAAAATCGCTGAGCTATGTGGTGTTCAAGGCGCGGAGTTGATCTCTCAACCCTCTCGCTAATCCGGCTCGCCGCTGAGCGCGGCCAGGCGCGGGCGCCACAGCAGGTTCACCGCCAGCCCCGCCATGATCAGCAGGCAGGCGGTGATTTTCCACAGCGGCAGGGGCTCGTGCAGCACCAGTGCCGATGCGCCGATGCCGAACACCGGCACCAGCAGCGACAAAGGCGCGACCGTGGCGGCGGGATAGCGCGACAGCAGCCACGCCCACATGGTGTAGCCGAACAGGGTATTGGCCGCGCTCTGCCACACCAAAGTGGGCCAGATGGTCCAGCGCGAAACCGACACCGCTTCGAGAATCCGGGCCGGGCCTTCCAGCACCAGGGATGCCACCAGCAGGCCGGGCATGGAAAACAGGCTGGCCCATACCACATAGGCCAGCGGGTTCATCGGTGTGCCGCGGGCAGCCGCCTTGTGCGCCGCCTCGCGCGTGGTCTGGTTGCTGATCGCCCAGCAGACCGCCCCGCCCAGCACCAGGGCCAGGCCGGTGGGGGTGATGTCCCGGCCATGGTGCATCAGGATCACGCCCAAGCCCGCCACCGCCAGCACCAGGCCCAGAAAATGATTGGCGTGTGGTTTCTCGCCGGTGCGCTGCGCCGCCACTGCGATGGTGAAGAAGACCTGGGTCTGCATCACCACCGAGGCGATGCCGGGCGAAATGAACCCGTCCATGGCGATATAGAGCAGCCCGAATTGGCCCGTTCCCACACAGCCGCCGTAAAGCGCCAGGCTGCCCCAGGACACGTCGGGCTTCTTGAGAAAGAGGATGGCTGGAAACAGCACCAGCGCGAAACGGATCGCCGCCATCAGCAGCGGCGGCAGCATGCCGAGGCCCCAGCGCACCACCACGAAATTGGTGCCCCAGATAAAAACCACCGCCAGCGCCAGAAAGGCGTCGCGTCCGGAAAGATGCGATTTCATCTCAGCCTTGCCTTGGGTTTAACTATAGGGGCTGGCCGGGTCCGGCGCTGTGCAAAGCCTGCATGACGGATGTGACCGATGTTCGCGCATGTGCGGCGGAATATCACCCAAGCGGCATTCACTATCTTTGCCCGGAACGCGCCGCCTCCAATGGGATTATATCGCGGCAAGGAGTTGGGGACTGGCAATGCCGGCATGTTTTCGGGCGGACGAGGAAGTCCCAAAGGGCAAGAAGGCGCCGCTGGATAGCTGGCGCGAGCCGCCCGGCTATCTGGGCGAGGCGGTGCGCCGGGCCAAGCGGATTCCCAGCCGTGCGGCAGCGGCAGAGCCGCTTCCCGCCAAGCCGATAGACTGAAAGCTTGCTCCGATCCGCCCGGCTGTGTCACAGCGGGACCATGACGGCGCTGGCTATCCTGTTTTTCGTGGCGGTCTGGGCGGGCATCCAAAACGCCCTGGCGGGCGGGGGCACGTTCCTCACCCTGCCGGCCCTGATGTTCACCGGCATGACCGCGCTGTCCGCCAATGTCACCTCCACCGTGGCGCTGTTTCCCGGACAGATCACCTCCAGCTGGAGCGGCCGCAGCCATGTCGCCGGCGCCGGCGGTCTTTCCTTTCGCGCCCTGGTGGCGATCTCGCTGGCAGGCGGCATTGTGGGCGCCATCCTGCTGCTGGTGACGCCGTCGGACATCTTCAAGGCGCTGGTGCCCTGGCTGGTCTTGTTCGCGACCGGAGTCTTCGCCTATGGCAGTTTCATGCCGCGCAAGGCCGACCATCCGCCGGTGCTGGGCAAGCTGGGCGCCGGCGCCGCCCAATTCTGCATTGCCGTCTATGGCGGTTACTTCGGCGGCGGCATCGGCTTTCTGATGCTGGCGGCCCTGACCGCGGCGGGACTTGCCATCCGCAACGCCAACGCCACCAAGAATGTGCTGGCGGGGATGATGAACGCTTCAGCGGTGGCGATTTTTGTTTTTTCACCCCAGGTGCATTGGCTGCAAGCCGGGATCGCCTGCGCCGGCGCGGCCTTGGGAGGCCTGGTGGGCGGCCATCTGGTCAGCAAAGTGAATCAAAAGGCTTTGCGCCTGGTGGCGGTGTCCATCGGCATCGCCTTGACCATCGGCCTGTTCCTGCGCGCGCCTTGATCGGGCAGGCGCGAGTCCGGCTTTACCGCTCCTCGCGCGGAGGCGGCGGCGCCGCCGCGTCGCCCGGCAGCGCATAAGCCACCAGATCGGCGCCGTAGGAACTGCCCTGGGCGCAGACCAGATACTGCTTGCCTTGATGCATATAGGTCATGGTGGCGCCGGTCTGCACCTTGTCCATGAACACCGCGCCTTTTTGTTCGCCGGTGGTCTTGTCATAGGCGCGCAGCCGCGCCCCCTTGCGGCCTTTCTCGTCGGTGTACAAGCCGCAGTCGCCGCAAATCACCAGCGTCTTGGTGGTCAAGGTCCCCAGAATGCCGGACTGGCCGGTGCGGGGAATGGTGACGCCCTTGAGCAGGCGATGGTTCTTGATGGCGTCCGGGGTTTCGCCATGCACCACCTGCCATAGCTGTGTGCCCTTGGCGATATCGAGCGCAGTGATGACGCCATAGGGCGGCTTCATCAAGGGAATGCCTTCGATCGAAATCATGCCGGGCACGATGGGATCGGTGAGGCCGTCGCGTCCCACCGAGCCGCGCAGCCGCCCCACCGGTCCGTTCAGGCTGGCGACGCCGCCGAAGGCGCCGCCATTGGCGTCGGCGCTTCCCGCCGCCGGCTGGCCGTTGCGCTGGAACACCTTGCCGTCGGGCTGCACCATCACGCCGGTGAGCTCGAACTGGTTCTTGGCGTAGACGTAAGCGATATGTGTTTCCGGATCGTAAGACCCGCCAGCCCAGTTGGCGCCGCCCTGCAGGCCCGGCAGGTTCAAGGCGCCGAAGATCTTGTCATTGACGACCGGCGGCGGCGTGAATAGCGACGCCAGCACATAGTGGCCGGCGATTTCCAGCGCGCGGGCCTTGATCTGCGGCGTGAAATCCACCAGGTCGCTCTCGGTCACGCCCTGTTTGGCGAAGGGTGGCGGCGCGCTGGGGAAGGGCTGGGTGGGCGAATACCATTCGCCCGGCACATTGCCCTTGGGCACCGGCTTTTCGGGAATGGGAAACACCGGCTTGCCGTTGGTGCGGTCCAGCACATAGACCCAGCCCTGCTTGGTGGGCTGGGCGATGGCTTTGACCGTCTTTCCCTCATGCGGGATGTCGCAGAGAATGCCGGCGCAGGAGATGTCACGGTCCCACAACCCGTGATGGATCATCTGATAGTGCCACTTGCGCTGGCCGGTTTCGATGTCCAGCGCCACCAAAGTCTCGCCGAACAGATTGGGCCCAGTGCGGCTGACGCCCAGCATGTCGGTTTGCGGCAATTCCACCGGCACATAGACCAGACCCAATTCCGGATCGGCCGACATCGGCGCCCAGGCGCCGGTATTGCCGCTGGTTTCCGCCTGGCCCGGCGTGGTCCAGGTGTCGTAGCCGAACTCGCCCTTGCGCGGAATGGTGTGGAAGATCCATTTGCGCCGGCCGGTCTTGATGTCGAAGCCGCGGACATAGCCCTTGGACTCAAGCGTGGGGGCCGCTCCCACCACAATGGTGTTACCCACCACCAGCGGCGGCGCATGCAACCCGATGATCCCCTTGTTGGGGTCCATGTTTTGATCGTCATTCTGGCGCAGATCGACCCGGCCATTCTCTCCGAAAGCGGGATCCGGCAACCCGGTCTTGGCATCCAGCGAGAACATGTTGTAGCCGCGGGTGACATAGACGATGCGTTCGCTGGCGCCGTCGGTCCAATAGCCCACGCCCAGGCCCGGCCCGCCGCGCGAGCCCAGCCGCGGGCCCTCATCATAGCTGTGCAGCCAAAGCAACTCGCCGCTGCCCGCATCCAGGCACACCACATCGCGGCGGAAGCCGGCCGTGCAATAGAGTCGTCCCTTCACCACCAGCGGCGTGGATTGAAAGTCGGCGTCCAGCCGCGGCCCCAGGGAATTGGTGCTGAAGCGCCAAACCAACTGCAGATTGTTGAAGTTGGCGGCGTTGATCTGGTCCAGCGGCGAATAGCGGGTGCTGGCAAGATCGTTGGCATAATGCGTCCAATCGGTTTCGCGCGGAGCAACGCTCTCGGCCATCGCGGGCATCACCGCCAGCAAGACGGCTCCCGATGATCCAGCCAGCATCATTCTGCGATTGATCGAACGCATATTTCAGAAAATCCCTGGACGTTTTGGTTGGCGGCGACCGTATGCGGGCACCGCCGGACAGCAAGTTTGTATATAATCAACTTGTCGCGGGATTGTCGCGGAGCTGAACGTCGAAACCGGCTTTGTGCGGCGCGGCAAAAATGTCCGCCGTGATTCCGCCGTATTTCTATCTACTACTCAAGTCATAGAACTGGCTTGGGGCGCGGGCGGCATGACGAAAATCCTTGCGATACTGGCGTGTCTGAGCTTGGCGGCGGCAGCCGGGGAACCCAGATGGCTGACCTTCAAGACCGAACATGACGAATGGGGCCGGATCCTGCATCAGATCGATCGCGCCTCTATCCGCCAGGAGGGTCCCTACCGGACGTTCTGGACGCGCGTCTGGATCGACAGCAAGAAGCAGCCAATGGTGTTCAGCGACCATGAGAGCCTGATCTTCCTGTCCCGGAAATTCGCGGTCGATTGCGTTCAGCACCGCTTTGGCGCGCGCTTCATCGACAGCAACGATCCGCGCGAGAAAAAGCATGCCGCCACGATGGAAACGATGCGCTGGCAAAAGCTTGACGCGATGCCCGCCGTGG
Source organism: Rhizomicrobium sp. (assembly GCA_035693565.1). GTDB lineage: Bacteria > Pseudomonadota > Alphaproteobacteria > Micropepsales > Micropepsaceae > Rhizomicrobium. Next base: position 57,057 of record DASSGF010000015.1, read on the forward strand.
CGCGCGCGGTTTGCGGCAGCTGATAAGCCGCAAGTGAAGCGCCGCCGCTAACATGTTTCATGCCTGCGACGTCTTGCCGTTGGTCCTGCGTTGACACGCTGACAGCGAGGCTGTAGCCACGCGCGGATTTTTTTGGCGGCTGCGATAACGAATCGTGCGCAGTCCGCAGACATTTCACCGCCCATTTTCACAACGGCATGCTTTCTTCTATCCGGCCCGCTTTGCAGGCGGCCTTGCGAGGTTTGAATCGTTTGATGACACAGGAACTAGCCAATAACAGCTTGATGCTTTCCGTGCTGGCCGCCTTCCGGTCCGGCAATCTGGAGCCGTTGTTCGCCGCACTCAGCCCCGATGTCGTGTGGAAAGCCACCGCGCCGCGGGAGCTCTTCCGCTTCGGCGGCACCCATAAGGGCATCGCGGGCATGAAGGAATATACGGCGCTGCTATTCTCGCGCTATCACTTCACCCGCTTCGCGCCCAAGACCATCACCGCCAAGGGCGATCAAGTATGGGGCATCTTCGACATGGAAGCCTTGCACCAGCCCAGCGGCCGCTATGTGCGTTCCGACGTCGCCATCCGCTGGACGGTGAAAAACGGCAAGATCACCGAGCATCAAGGCTTTTTCGACACCGCCGGCGTATTGCTGCAGCAGGGCGACATTTCCGTCGCGGCGGCCTAACAAAAAACCAGGAATTCAAGCGGCCAGATAAGCACCCGCGAACAGCAGCGTTCCCGCCAGCCCCAGCCCCATTGCCGCGAACCAGATTGGCCGCCGCCGGGTGATGATGGCCACGGTGGAAAGCGCGATGCCGATCTCCACCAAGGTGGCCGCGCCGGTCAGCCAATGATGGCGGTCTTCGTGCGCGGCGCTGCTCTTGAGCCTGGCATCGCGTTCCTGTTCCGCTTCCTGGGCTTTTTCGCGCGCCTTGTTCTGGCCTTCGCGCTGCTCCTTGACGTCGCGCAGATATTCCTCGGTTTTCGGGCTGCTGGTGGCGGAGGCGATCTCATACATATGCCGCTTGAGGCTGTCGGCCTGATACTCGTTCCAGCTGTCGGTGGCCTTGTCCTGCGCCAGTACCGCCTCGCTGGAATCGGCGATGGCGCGGCCCGCCTCCACCGTTTCCAGCGAGCCCGCGGTCGCCGCCATCACCGCCAGCACCGCGACGGTGATGGATACGCGGCTGATGAAGGGATCGCGTTCATGCGCCGCATGCTCGGCATGTTCGGTATGCTCATGGGCGTCCAGGGCGGGATCGTGGCTCATGGTCTCTCTTCTACTTGAACTGGCTCAGATCGACCGCGTCCCCCATGGCCTTGTAGCCCGCGTCATTGGGATGCAGCTTGTCGCGGATATTGAAGCCGGCGCGGAAGGCGAGAGGATTAGCCGGATCGCCGGTGGCGGCGGCGAAATCCGCCGTCCCGTCAAAGGCGCCGCCGGTCTTGATCCAGTTGTTCAAGCCGGTGCGGACTTCCTCGCCGGCGGGAGAGGCATAAGCCGCGCCTTGGTAAGGTGTCAGGGTGGCGCCGATCACCTTGATGCCATGGTCGTGTGCGCGCTGGATGATCTGCTTGTCGGCGGCGATCAAGGCCTCCAGACTGATCGGATCTTGCACGCCGGTGGTTTGAAGGCCGCGGCCGATATCGTTGATGCCTTCAAGCAGGATGATGGCTTTCACCCCGGGCACGCTCAACACGTCGCGGTCCAGCCGCGCCAGGGCGTTGGGGCCGGTGCCATAGCGCAACAGCTTGTTGCCGCCGATGCCGACATTGACCACCGCCCATTTGCCGCCTTCCGCCAGGCGTTCCGCCAGCCGGTCGGGATAGCTGCGGAAGGCGTTGCCGGTGGAGGTGGCGCCATCGGTGATGGAGTCGCCCAGGCACACCACGACGCTGGTGGCCGTGACGGCATCGACATCCACTTCACTCACCAAAGCGGTGAGCCGCGCCAGCCGCTGTCCCGGCAGTTGCGGTGCGCCGGTCTGTTCACCCGCCGCCATATATTGCAGCAAGCTGTGGCCGCTGCGCGCCGCCGGGCCGGGCAGGTAGCTGGAGATCAGCAATCGGTCCAGGGCCTTGACCGGAAGGTCGATGGCATCGCTCAGCAGCGGCGCGCCCGCCGGTATGGCGATGGCGCGGCGCCCTTCAAAGGTCACGATACGGTCGCTGCCCGGCAGCACGCTGCCATCGGGTCCCGCCAATCCCACATGCACCGCGCCCAAATTCAAGACATCGCTGCCGCCTTCATTGGTGAAGCGCAGGCGGATGCGCTTGCCGGCGGCCGAGACCCGCACCAACTGGCGGATGGTGACATCGGCGGGGTCGCTGAGCAGGGTCGCAACCGGAATATTGCCGGGATTTTCCACCAGGGGCGGCTGGGCAGCCGGGCTTTCCGGAATCGGCGCCAGCGGCACCAGAGCGGGCGCGGTCACCGGCATCGCTATGCCGGGCGGCGGCGGCACCACGGCAAAGCCCCAGGCGCCGATCCAATTGTCCTTGGGCGGCGCCTTGGTCGCCGACTCAGCTACGGCCCCGCTGACCAGCAAAAAGGCGACCCCCAAGGCAAACTGACGAATTCTCATGTCCCGCTCCCCGTATTTATTGCTTGGCAGGGACTTTCTCTTGGCCCTCAAAACGGCGCAAGCCGCATCGGGAAGGGGCCGCCCGAGGGCCAGAAAAGGTCAAAATGGGCCGGGCACGGACCAAAATGACGCTTGGATACGAAAAAAGTCTGGTTTTTCAGATGCTTCCCGTTGACGGGCGGGAAGGTCCCATGACAATTTAAGCCCAGTCGCAGGGCTGAACCCGGCGGCGTGTCCCTCAAAGGGGCTGGGGATGATTAAGTCAGAACTGGTTGCACGGCTCACCGCTCGCTATCCGCATCTTTATCACCGCGATGTCGAACGCATCGTGACGACGGTGCTGGATTCCATCAGCAAGGCATTGGCCGATGGCCATCGCGTGGAACTGCGCGGCTTTGGCGCCTTCAGTGTAAAGGTCCGGCCCTCGCGCATGGGCCGCAATCCGCGCACCGGCGAGCCGGTGTCGGTGGGACAGAAGCGTGCGCCTTTCTTCCGCACCGGCAAGGAATTGCGCGAGCGGTTGAATGGCGGTAACGGAGAGGCGTGAATCCGCCCCCTTCGTCCAATCCCGTATTTGTCGCTTTAGATACAACCGATCTTGATCACGCGCGCCAATTGGCGGCGCGTGTGCGTCCGTCTGTCGGCGGCTTGAAGCTGGGGCTGGAATTTTTCAACGCGCATGGTCCGGCTGGCGTGCGGCCCTTTGTCGAAATGGGTCTGCCGGTGTTCCTGGACCTGAAATATCACGACATCCCCAACACCGTGGCGGGCGCATGTCGCGCGGGCGCGCAGCTTGGCGTGTCGATCATGAATGTTCACGCCCAGGGCGGGGCGCAAATGATGCGCGCCGCGTTGGAAGCGGCCAAAAGCATGGCGCCTGCCACCAAGGTGATCGCCGTCACCATGCTGACCAGCCTGGGCGATGAAGACCTGCCGTCGCTTGGTCTTAAGCCGCCTGTGGCTGACCAGGTGTTGCGGTTGGCCAGCCTGGCCCGGCAATGCGGCCTGGATGGGGTTGTGTGTTCGGCCCATGAAATCGCAAGGCTGCGCCGGGAATTGGGTCCGGACTTCTTGCTGGTGGTGCCCGGCATCCGCCCCGTGGGAGCCGAACTCGGTGACCAGCGCCGGGTGATGGGTCCCGCCGAAGCCCGGGATGCGGGGGCCAATGTGCTGGTGATCGGCCGGCCGATCACGGGCGCGCCTGATCCGGCCCAGGCGGCGCGGGATATTGCCCAAAGCCTGGGCATTTCAGCCACTTAACCCAGTTTGCTTGATTTCCGGGTTCCGCGGGCTCATACACCCGAACCCATGACCATTGCCGTGAAAATCTGCGGGTTGACCAGCCCCGCCGCCATCGATGCGGCGGTCAGCGCCGGCGCGGTCTATGGCGGCTTGGTGTTCCATCCCAACTCGCCCCGCAATCTGTCCCTGGAGCAGGCGCGATCCCTGGCCGGTCACATGCGCGGCCGTCTCAAGACCGTGACCTTGATCGTGGATTTGGACGATGCCGGGATTGAAGCCGTGGTGACTGCGGCACAGCCTGATTTCCTGCAACTGCATGGCGGCGAAAGCGCGCGCCGCGCCGCCTATATCCGGGGCAAGTTTGGGGTCCCTGTCATCAAGGCGCTGCCGGTCGCGGAACCCGCCGATCTCGCCGCTGCCGCGGAATATGAAAATGCCGCCGACATGCTGATGTTCGATGCCCGCCCGCCCAAAGGCGCGGTGCGTCCCGGCGGTCATGGCGCGGCCTTTGATTGGAAAATCCTCAGCGGCCGGCAGTTCACCAAGCCCTGGTTCCTGGCCGGCGGATTGAATCCCGACAATGTGGCGCGCGCCATCGAACTGTCCGGCGCCAAGCTGGTGGATGTTTCCTCCGGGGTGGAAAGCGCTCCGGGCGTGAAAGATGCGGGGCGCATCCGGGATTTCGTTCAGGCCGCGACCCATCCGGCCTTCATCAGCAAGCAGACCGCATGAACCAGATTCCCAATTCTCCATTGTCCAATTCTTTGGGCGCCGGTCCCGATGCCAATGGCCATTTCGGCGCCTATGGCGGCCGCTTTGTCGCCGAAACCCTGATGCCTTTGGTGCTGGCGCTGGAAAAGGCTTATGAGGCGGCAAAAAAAGACCCGGCGTTCCAGGCGGAATTGTCCGGCCTGCTCACCCATTATGTGGGGCGGGAAAGCCCGCTCTATTTCGCTGAACGGCTGACGGCGCATTTCGGCGGCGCCAGGATCTATCTCAAGCGCGAGGACCTCAATCACACCGGCGCGCACAAGATCAACAATTGCCTGGGCCAGATTCTGCTCGCCAGGCGGATGGGCAAGACCCGCATCATCGCCGAAACCGGCGCCGGCCAGCATGGCGTGGCCACGGCCACAGTGGCGGCGCGCTTCGGCCTGCCCTGCACCGTCTATATGGGCGACGTGGACATGGAGCGGCAGAAGCCCAATGTCTTCCGCATGCGTCTGCTGGGCGCGGAAGTGAAGGGCGTGTCGTCCGGCTCGCGCACCTTGAAGGACGCCACCAATGAGGCCTTGCGCGACTGGGTCGCCAATGTCCACGACACTTTTTACATCATCGGTTCGGTGGTGGGGCCGCATCCCTATCCCGCCATGGTGCGCGATTTCCAGACCGTGATCGGAGTTGAGACCCGCGCCCAGATTCTGGAACGGGAAAAGCGCCTGCCCGACCTGGTGGTGGCCTGCGTCGGCGGCGGTTCCAATGCCATTGGCATGTTCCATCCCTTTATCGACGACAGCCAGGTGGAGATTCATGGCGTGGAAGCGGCGGGCGATGGCGTGAATACGCCGCGTCATGCCGCCAGCATCACCAAGGGCACGCCCGGTGTGCTGCATGGGGCCCGCTCATATCTTTTGCAGGATGGCGATGGCCAGGTGCTGGAAGCCCATTCCATTTCGGCCGGGTTGGACTATCCGGGCGTCGGCCCCGAACATAGCTGGCTCAAGGATATCGGCCGGGTGAAATACCATTCCATCACCGACAAGGAGGCGCTGGACGCTTTCATGCTGCTGTCCAAGCTGGAAGGTATCATTCCGGCGCTGGAATCCGCCCATGCCATCGCCCATGTCGCCAAAGTGGCACGCCAGATGAAGAAGGACCAGATCATCGCCGTCTGCCTGTCTGGCCGCGGCGACAAGGACATCTTCTCGGTCGCGCATGCCCTGGGTGAAAAAATATGAAGCGAGAAAAACTGTGACCCGCTTGTCCAGCACCTTCGCGCGCCTGAAGAAAGAGGGCCGCGCCGCCTTTGTGCCCTTCATCACCGCCGGCGATCCCGACATGGAAACCAGCTTCGCCATTCTGGACAGGCTGCCGGCGGCGGGCGCCGATGTGATCGAGCTGGGCATGCCCTTCACCGACCCGATGGCCGATGGTCCCGCCGTGCAAGCCTCATCGGTGCGCGCGCTGAAAGCCGGCGCCAGCATGGCCAAGGTGCTGGAGATGGTGAAAAAATTCCGCCGCACGCACAAAGACACGCCTTTGGTGCTGATGGGTTATTACAATCCCATCCATGCCTATGGTACCGCCCGCTTCGCCCGCGACGTGGCGGCGGCCGGAGTCGATGGCTTGATCGTGGTGGACCTGCCGGTGGAAGAAGATGAAGTGCTGCGGGTGCCGGCCAAGGCGCAAGGCGTCGATCTGATCCGCTTTGTCACCCCGACGACGGATGACGCGCGGCTCAAGCGCATTGTCGCCGAGGCCAGCGGGTATCTTTATTATGTCTCGGTGGCCGGCGTCACCGGCACCAAGGCTGTGCCGGAAGAGGAAGTGCGCGGGGCGATGGCGCGGGTGCGCGCCGCCACCAATCTGCCTTGCACGGTGGGCTTCGGTATCCGCTCGCCGGAGCAGGCGGAGGCGATCGCCAAGGTGGCAGACGGCGTGGTGGTGGGATCGGCCATTGTCAGCAAGGTTGCGGCCAACCTGGACTCATTGAAGGAAGTGGGGGGCCGGGACAAGGTGATTGCCGAGGTTTTGGCATTGGTCACCCAACTTGCCGGTTCGACCCACGCCGCCCGTCATGGTAAGGTGCCGGCATGAACTGGATCACCAAAGTCGTCCGTCCCCGGATCAAAGGCCTGATTGGCGGCAAGGATGGCGGCCGCGGCGACACGCCGGAAAATCTCTGGAAAAAGTGCCCGTCCTGCGAGCAGATGATCTTTCACCGCGATCTGGTGGCCAATCTGAATGTCTGCCCCAATTGCGGCCATCATATGCGAATCGGCCCCGCCGAGCGTTTCGCCTATACCTTTGACGCCGGCAGCTTCACCGAATTGCCGCCGCCCAGCGTTCCGGCCGATCCGCTGCGCTTCAAGGGCGAAAAGAAATATGCCGATGAGATCAAGGCGGCGCGGGCCAAGACCGGGCGTCCGGAAGCCTTTACCGCCGCGCGTGGCACCATAGACGGCTTGAATGTGATGATCGGCGTGCAGCCCTTCGACTTTCTGGGCGGCAGCCTGGGGCTCGGCGTGGGCGAGGCGTTGATTGAATCGCTGCAGGCCGCCATCAAGGAAAAACGGCCTTACATCCTGTTCGTGGCATCCGGCGGCGCGCGCATGCAGGAAGGCATTCTCTCCCTGATGCAGATGCCGCGCGCCACCATCCTGGTGGACATGCTGCGCGAAGCGGGCCTGCCCTATATCGTGGTCTTGACCGATCCCACCTTCGGCGGCGTCAGCGCCTCTTACGCCATGCTGGGCGACATCCAGATCGCCGAGCCGGGCGCGCAAATCGGATTTACGGGTGCGCGGGTGATCGCGCAAACCATTCGCGAGAAACTGCCGGAAGGGTTCCAGCGCGCCGAGTATCTGCTGGAACATGGCATGCTGGACATGGTCACGCCGCGCAAGGAGATGCGGGCCACCCTGTCGCGGGTGCTGCATTTGCTGCTCAAGCAAGGCAAGCCGCGCAGCAAGGTGCTGTCCATGCCGCGGCGCAACGGCAATGGCGGCGTTCCCGCGACGCCGTGATGCTGTGACCTGATGCTTTCGGAGACCACCCGCAGCGACAGTGTTCTCAAGCGCCTGTTATCCTTGCATCCCAAGAAGATCGACCTGGCGCTGGATCGGGTGCTGCGCCTTCTCTCCGCCCTGGGCAATCCGCAGCTGAAGCTGCCGCCGGTGATCCATGTCGCGGGCACCAATGGCAAAGGATCGGCCTGCGCCTTCCTGCGCGCCATGCTGGAGGCGCAGGGGCTGAAGGTGCATGTCCACACCTCGCCGCATCTGGTCAAGTTTCATGAGCGCATCCGCATCGCCGGCAAGCTGATTTCCGAGGAGGGGCTGGTGTCGCTGCTGGAGGAGGTGGAGGAGGTCAACAAGGGCCGCGAAATCACTTTCTTCGAGATCACGGCGGCCGCCATGTTCCTGGCCTTTTCGCGTTATCCCGCCGATGCGGTGGTGCTGGAAGTGGGACTGGGCGGCACCTATGACGCCACCAATGTGGTGCCCAATCCGGCCATGACGGTGATCCAGCCGGTGGGGCTGGACCATAAGGAATTCCTGGGCGACGACCTGGCCGGCATCGCGGCCGAAAAAGCCGGCATCATCAAGAAGGGCGCGCCCCTGGTGATGGGGCCGCAGAGCGAAGTCGCGCGCCACATGATCTTGCGCCAGGCCGACCGTTTGGGCGTGACAGTGTTTGAATATGGCCAGGACTTTGTCACCCGCCAGGAACATGGCCGCATGGTCTATGAGGATGAAGTGGGCCTTTTGGACCTGCCGCTGCCCAAGCTGGTGGGACGGCATCAGATCGAGAATGCGGGGGTGGCGATCGCCGCGCTGCGTCACGCGGGAAGTTTTGAAGGCAGGAGATTGAGCTGGGGCCAGGAGACGGCGGTGGAAACAGGACTGGCCACGGTGGAATGGCCGGGGCGGCTGCAGCGCCTGCACAAGGGCCCGCTGGTGGAGGCCGCGCCCAAGGGCGCCGAAGTCTGGCTGGATGGCGGCCACAATCCGCACGGCGCCGAAGCGGTGTCGCGCGCCATGGCCGACATGGAAGAACATGGCGAGCGGCCGCTCTATCTGATCTGCGGCATGCTCCAGAACAAGGACGCGCTGGGCTTTTTACGCACCTTCAATGGCCTGGCGCGGCATGTGGTGACGGTGGCTATACCGGGCGAGGCGAACAGCCTGGGGGCAGGGGCGCTGTATGATATCGCGCGCCGCGCCGGGTTGGACAGCGCGCCGGCGGAAGACCTGGATGACGCCATGCTGCAGGTCACTGCTTGGACGCGGCTGGATGCGCAGGAAACGCCGCCGAGAATACTGATCTGCGGTTCGCTGTATCTGGCGGGAAAAGTTCTGACCGAGAACTCTTAAATCGAGCTTTCAATCCACTCTTTGATCTTCGACTTAGGCAGCGCGCCGACTTTCGTCGCGGCCACCTGTCCCTGATGAAAGATCATCATGGTGGGAATGCCGCGCACGCCATACTTGGTCGGCACATGCGGATTTTCGTCGATGTTCAATTTGGCGATGGTGACCTTGTCGCCCAGCTCGGCGGACAATTCATCCAAGGCCGGGGCGATCATCCGGCAAGGCCCGCACCATTCCGCCCAGAAATCCACCAGCACGGGCTTCTTGGCATCCAGGACATCGGCCTGGAAGGAGGCGTCGGACACTTTCAGCGGCATGGGTGCGATCCTGGTAACTTCTGGCCACAATATCTAGGAACGCGAACCCCTTGGGTCAAGGCGGGTGGAAATCCCCGCCATTTGGGCATCCAGAACCACATCCGACAGCTGTAGAAGCCGCGGACCGTCCGTAAAAACAAGGCCGCAAAGGATTCGCTTGCCCGGGAAAATCTTCGCCGCTGCGGCGCGGTAGAGCGCCATCTGGGTAAGATAAATCTGTGGAACTTCGCTTTCCGTGGCGGGTGGCGGACGGTTGGTCTTGAAGTCCAGGATCAGCACCTGGTCCTTGGTCACCGCCAGCCGGTCGATACGGCCATTGACTCGCGCTCCGCTCCCCAATTCGGGCAGCTCCGCCAGCAGGCCGGCTTCCGCCTGGCTGCCGGCGGCGAAGGCGGCGGCGAAAGCGGGATGCTCCAACACCGCCAGACTTTCATCCACCAAGGCTTGCGGATTCTTCAAGCCGCTGGCTTGCGCATATTTCAGGGCGGCGGCGCGGCGCTTATCGGGCGCGATCTCGGGCAGGCGCGCTAGCAGCGCATGCACCACCAGGCCGCGGCGGAATCTGCTGGCGCCCTTGTCGCGGGGCGAGAAAGTGGGCGGCGGCACACCCGCGGCGTCGGATGGGCGGATCAGGCGCGGCAAGGCCGGTTCGGGCGGCGCCGGCGCGGTGATCCAGTCGGGAAGCGAGGCTTGGGGCCCCGCCGCTTTTCCGGCGTCGCCGTGTTCTTCTTCCAGGGCGCCGAAGGCCGTGATCTCGCCATCGCCGCGCGTCACTTTCACGCCCAGCGCCTGTGCGGCGGCCTGGGCCAATTGATACCAGGAACCGTCCTTCACGCCTTTCTTGTTTTCAAAGCCGCAGACATAGAGCCGGTCGCGAGCGCGGGTCAGCGCCACATAAAGCAGGCGGCGATGTTCTTTTCGCGTTTCCTCTTCCGCCCTGGCCTTGGCGCGTTTCACGATATCGGGCGCGTCCGCTTCGGGGAGCGGAAACAGCACATCGCCGTCTTGATACAGCAGATGACCCTTGCGGCTGGGCGGCTCAGGCAGGGAGGTGGTGTCGGGCAGGATCACAATGTCAGCTTCCAGCCCCTTGGCGCCATGCACCGTCATCACCCGCACTTCGTCACGGCCGCGCTCCATGTCGCGCTTGATCTCGACTTCCCCACGCTCCACCCAATCCAGAAAAGCTTCCAGGGATGGGGAATGGCTTTGTTCGTGGGTCGAAGTCAGGGACAGGAACTCCTCGATGGCATCGGCGGACTCCAGGCCCAGGCGCGCCAGCAATTTCTCCTTAGCCCCCAGCGCGGTCAGGGCATGGGAATAGAATTCAAAGGGCGGGGCGTAATCGGCGCGTTCCAGCATCGCCGACAGAAAAGCGTGGGCTTCGCGGAAATCGGCGCGCCGCGCCACCAGCTGGGCCCACAAGTCGGCCTTGCGGCCGTGCGCCAGCAAAAACAGCGCTTCCTCGCTCAAGCCGCACAGCGGCGAGCGCAACAGCGCCGCCAGGTTGAGATCATCTTCCCGTTGCAGCACAAAGCGGCCCAGCGCGATCAGGTCCATCGCCGCGATCTGTTCGGTCAGCCGCACCCGGTCGGCGCCGGCCACCGGCACCCGGCGCAACTTCAGCTGGCGGATCACTTCGCCGCCGAACGGCTCACGGCGGGGCAGCAAAATCATGATATCGCGCGGGGCGATCGGATGGTCATGCCCGGGCAGGCGGGCGCGCCTTTTCAGCCAGCCCGCGATCTTGTCCGCAACCAAAGCCGCCAGCCTGGCGACAGGGCTTTCCTTTTGCACCACGTCGACAGGGGCGTAATAATCGACGTCTTCCTCCTCTTCCGGCGCCAAGGCGGGCCAGAATTCGATACCTCCTTTGGCGGTGTCCCGATGGGCGAGGTGCTCGATCGCAGCGCCAGACACCGTCAGCCCGGACCGCGCCGCTTCCTCTTCAAACACGCGGTCGACGAAGCGCAATATTTCCGGCGCCGAGCGGCGCGAGGTGATCAGCGGCACTTCATGCAGGCGCTGGTCGGCGCCCGCGATGACTTCCGCGAAGTAGCGGCGGTTGATGTCGAACTGGCCGGGGTCGGCGCCCTGGAAGCTGAAGATGGATTGCTTCTCGTCGCCCACGGCAAAGATGGTGCGCGTCTGGTCGCGCTCGCGCCCCTGTCCGGCGAAGAATTCCTCGGTCAGTTTCTGGATGATTTCCCATTGCTCGGGACTGGTGTCCTGGGCCTCGTCGATCAGCACATGGTCGATGCCGCCATCCAGTTTATAGAGCACCCATCCCGCGGCGCCGCGCCGCTTGAGCAAATTGCGGGTTTCCACAATCAGGTCGTCATAGTCCAGCACCCCGCGCAGCCGCTTGGCGGATTGATAATGCCCGCGCATGGCGCCAATGACGGTGAGCGCGGCTTGCGCCAATACGGCGGCGCGGGCGGCGCGATGGCGCTCCGCCACGGCGCAACAGCGTTCCTGCAATTTGACCAGATAATTTTGCAAATGCGGGCGTGCATCTGTGAGTTTTTTGGTGGCCAGCTTTTTACGAGGCTCGCCGTCCTTGGTCAGCAACAACCGGCGCAAGATGCCGAAACCATCCGGCGAAAAGTCGGTTCCCAGATAGTCGCGCCATTGGTTTGCGCTGTCTTTATCTTTGTCGGTGCCCTGGGCCAGCCAGGTTGGCAGTTCACACAACAGGTCCAAATCCTGGCGCAGGCTTTCGCAGAAGTCTTCCACGATGCTTTCCATCGTTTCGCCGCCCGCCAGGCCGTGGATGGCGCGCAGCCGGGCGTCCATCTCTTCCACGGAATCGAAAAACCGGTCCAGTTTGCGGCGGTCGCTGCCCAAGGCGGCGTTCAGAATATTGGTCAGGCTGGCCTCGCTGGTTTCGGTCACCAGCAGCGCCACCGCCCGTTGCAGCACGGTATCGCCGGAGCCGGCCCGCTCCAGCACCCGCTGGCGCGCTTCGCCGATCAATTCCCGCGCCGATTGGTCATCCAGCACTTCGAAAGCGGGGGGAATGCCGGCCTCGATGGGAAAGCGCGACAGCACGATCTGGCAGAAGGCGTGCAGCGTGAGTACCTTCAGACCGCCGGGAGTCTCCAGCGCCGCCGCGAACAGCCGCCGCGCCTTGGCCAGGTCGGCATGGGCATCGCCGCCGATCTTGACGATTTCGCCGCGCAACGCCTCGTCGGGCAGCATGGACCATTCGCCCAACTGCTTGAACAGGCGCTCCTGCATTTCCGCCGCTGCCGCCTTGGTGAAGGTCAGGCAAAGAATTTTCCGCGGCTCGGCGTCGGAGAGCAGCAGCCGCGCCACCCGGTTGGCCAAAGTGTAAGTCTTGCCCGCACCGGCATTGGCCGCCACCCAGGCGGAGATGTCGGGATCAGAGGCGATGACCGAAGGCTCGCGCATCACTCCTCCGTCCAGCCAGAGGGTGACCATTCGCGCACCCGCGCCAGATGGTCATAGTCGCCCGCGATGTCGGCGCGATAGGGCCGCACGCGCGGACGATAGGCCGTGGCCGGTTCCTGGAACCAGGCGATGCGCCGCGACAGTTGCGCCACCGCTTCCTGGGCCAGTTCCACCGCGCCTTCGATCTGTTGCGGATCGCGCGCCTTTTTTTCGCTGGCCAGGCTGAGATAGATCAGCTGCTCGGCGATATGGGCGCCGATATCGAAACCGTCCGCCGCCAGCATGGCGCCTTCCAGCGGCAGTTGCGGCGACAAAAGCTGGGTCACCTGCTTCTGGCTGGGCGCCGCGCCGGTCTTGTAGTCCAGGATCGCAGCGCTGCCGTTTTGCAGAATGTCGATGCGGTCGGCGATGCCGGTAAGGGTAAAGCCGCCCAAGGTTAGTTTGCCTCTGATCTCCAGATGTGAAGCCGTGATGTCGGCGCGCCGTTCGCGTTCGAAGTCCACAAAACCGCGCGCCGCGGCGGCAAAACGCGGCCGCCACACGGCCAGCGCCGCCTTGGGAATGCCGGCCTGGTCGAAAACCCGGTCGGCGATGGCCGTGAGACGCGCCGCGGCATCGTCCGGCAAACCGTCTTGATGCTGGGCGATAAAAATCTCCAGCGCCTTGTGCAAGGCCGTGCCACGCTCCAGTGGACCGGTGGGCTCGTCAATCGCCTCCAGCGGTTTCAGCCCCAGCACATGCCGCGCATAGATGGCATAAGGATCGCGCAGCCAGGTCTCGATTTCGGTGACCGATAATTTGCGGGGCCGCGCCTCCACCGGCGGCGTCGGGGCGGGACGCGGCAGCCGCGGTCCCTGCGGTACATCCATCAGCCGCGCCGCCGCCTGCGCATAGTCCAGCTTGGGCGCGAGCGCCTCGCGCAATTGAAGCCCGCGCGTCAATTGCTCCAGGCGCTGCAGCCAGCGCGAGGCTATGGTGGGCGCGCCTTCCGCCTTCAAGGCGCGGGTCAGAAGCACGCAAGGTCCGGCCGCCAGCATGGCGAAGTCATGCGCCGAAAGACCGATGCCGCGCTCCGGCTGTTCCAGGCCCAGGCTGGCGCGCATGGGCCGGGAAAACCAGGGATCGCTCTGCGCGCCGCGCGGCCAGGAGCCCTCATTCAATCCACCCAGGATGACCAGGTCGAAGCGTTGCAAGCGCGCTTCCAGGGGTCCCAGGATCGCCAGCCGGGGATGCTGGCCGCGCTGGGCGCGCACCGGCACCTTCATCGCCAGGCTGCGGAACAGAGCGGGCCATGAGCCCGGCTCGATGGCGTCCAGATTTTCCGCCGCCAGTTTGAGTTCGGCGGTCAATGCAAGAGCGGCTTCGCCATCCTCGGCGGCCCAAAGAAGGCACGCGCCGCGTTCATCGCACGCCAAGGCTTCGGCGGCGGTTAGCTGGGTCTCAAGCAAATTTTCCAGCAGCGCGTCCGGCTGGGCGAGGATTTGTTCCAGGGGTACGAGGATTTTCGCGATTTCCTCCCACCAGCCGGCCAGCTGTGCCAGCCCCGCCGGCGGCGTGCGCTCTTCGCCCGCTTTGGCGATGGCGTTGGCAATGCCGGCCAGGCCCGGATCGGGGCGGGGACCGCGCAGGCACCAGCGGTCCAGTTCGCGCGCCCGCGCCCGAAATTCCGCGCTGTCCAGGCCGCGCCGCGCGAAGGGATGCTTCAACAAGGCCAAAAGCGGCACCGGCGCGAAACGCGCTTGCGCCGCTTCCGCCAGCAGGCAGAGAAATGTGCCGGCGGCGGTGTGGGCCAGCGGGCGGCCGGCGGAATCGTCGAGCAGGATATTCCAGCGCGCCATCTCAGCCGCCACCCGCCGCGCCAGGTTGCGGTCCGGCGTTACCAGGGCGGCGGTGCGGCCCGGCGTCTCCAAGGCCTCGCGCAGGGCAAGTGCGATGGCCAAGCCTTCCTGCGCGGGATCGGCGGCCTCGATCAGCGCCAGGCCGCGCAAGCCTTTTTCGATTTCGCCGCCGCCCTTGTCGGCCAATTCGCGCCAGGCATCGGTGGTGGGGGCGGGGCGCAATGTTTCGCGCAGCAGGATTTCGCGCGCCGGATCGGTTTCGGCGGCGATCCAGTCCTTCACATCCTCCCGGTCCGCCCCAATGGTCCTCAGCAGCTGCCGCAAGCCGAATTGCGGATGACCTGACTGGTCTTGAATATCCAGCGTGTTCCAGCTTTCGTCATCCATTGTCCGGTCCAGCCCCGGCAGCACCACCGCGCCTTGCGGCAGGCGTGCGATCACCGACAGCAATTCGGCCGTGGCGGGGATGGAGCCGGTGGACCCGGCGGCGATCACCATGCCGGATGGCGGCGCGGCTTGCAGGCGTTGCGCCAGCGCCCGCAGCGCCTGAACCCGGCGGGCGGCGGGATTCATCGCTTGTTCCGCTTCCAGAACGGCGGGCCATGCTTGCTGCAACACATCCAGAAAGTGCGAAACGCCTTGCCAATGTTCTGCCAGCTCGGCAGGCGCCAGGTCTTTCCAGCGGGAAAGGTCGCAATCCTGGGTTTCGACTTCATCCATCAGCCTGGCCAGGCTGTTGGCCAGCGCGGCGCATTGCGCGAAGGAAAGCTGCCCGCCACGCTCGCTCCGGTCCCATTGCCGGATCAGGCGGGCCAGCAGCAATTGCCGCCGCAGCGGCGCGATGGGAGGCGCCAGTTCCAAGTCATCGTCCGCCAGCAACAGCTCGTCATCCTCGCTGTCGCGACCGCTGTCTCCAAGGGGCTTGAATTGCGGCAACAGCGTTGCCCCGCCCAGCACAGCTGCAAAAGCCTCGCCAAAATTGCGCGCCGCGCGGCGGGTAGGCAAATAGATCACGGCGGACGACAGGGCCAGCGGATCATCGCCAAGGCGCGCGATCAGGCCCTTGGCCAGCGTCTCGGCAAAAGCCGCGCTGGCGGCGATGGTAAAAACCGCCGGCCGTTTCACGCCGCGGCCTTCACGCCGCGGACTGGGCGGCGAGAGTGGCCTCCGCTTCCTCACGAGCCTGCGGCGTGCCGACGTGAATCCAGGTGCCGTCCATCACCGCGCCGGACAGCCGTCCGCCCGCGATGGCGCGGTCCCACATGATGTTGGTGGAGAAAGCGCCCTGCGGCGCGCCGGCGAACAGGCGCGGATGGGCGATCTGCACCCCCGGATAGGCAAAGACGGCGTCCCTTTCGCCCGCGTCACGGGCGCGGATCAAACGGCCGTCGCTTTTCAGCGCAAAATCGCCGGCGCCCTCATACCCAAGGGCGGTTTTCATGTCGGCCAGCAGCAGCAACCCGTCCATGCGTTTCTCATCCCATTGCGCCAGCATGGCGGACAGTACCGGCGTGCCGGTCTCGATCCAGATGGAATCGGAATTGAGCACAAAGAAAGGCGCCGCGCCCAGATGCGGCATGGCCTTGACCACGCCGCCGCCGGTATCCAGCAGCATGTCGGTTTCGTCCGAATAGACGATCTCCACATCGCGGCGCTTGGCCAGATGGGCGCGCAGCATCTCCGCCTTGTAATGCAGATTGACCACAATCAGCCGCACGCCGGCTGCGACCAGCCGGTCGATGGAATGATCGATCAGGGTTTTTCCGCCCACCGTGACCAACGGCTTGGGCCGGTCGTCGGTCAAGGGCCGCATGCGGGTGCCAAGCCCCGCGCCCATCATCATCGCGGCAGTGACTTTGCTCAATTTCGCTCCACGCTGCGCTTGTCTTTTGGAATCACGCGATCATACCACGCCCGTAAATCCGCCAGCGCCGGATGGGCCAGGTCGCGTTCCAGATAATTCCAGACCCGGGGCAGGAAGGCCAGATAGCGCGCCCTGCCGTCGCGTTTGTAAAGCCGGGCGAAAATGCCCACGATCTTGGCATTGCGCTGGGCCGCCATCACCGCCATGGCATGGCGGAAGTCTGTCTCATCCACCGGCGTGCCTTGCCGCCGCAGGGCTGCGAGATAGTGGGCCGTGGCGGCCTCGGCCAGGGCTGGCGAGACGTCCCGCCGCGCATCCTCAATCAGCGAGATCAGATCATAGGCCTGGCTTCCCGCCACAGCATCCTGGAAATCGATCAGCCCCACCCGCGCCACGCCCCGGCGTTGCGGCAGCCACAACAGATTCTGGGCATGAAAATCGCGATGCACGAAGACGCGGCGCGCCTTTGCGATGCCGGCAAGAACCGCGCGCCACAGAAGGCGATGTTCGTCGCTTTCCTCCTCCGTGGCCTTGCGGCCCAGGGCCAGCGGCAGGAACCATTCGGTGAGCAGGTCGGTCTCCGCCGTCAGCGCCGTCAGGTCATAATCGAACAGCGGCTTGTCCGGCGACAAAGCGGAAGGCGCGTCATGGGCGTGAATTTTCGCCAGCACTTCGACGGCATGTTCATAGAGTTGTTTTTCATCACCGCCATCGGCCAGGACTTCGGCAAACAGCGCGTCTCCCAGATCCTCCAGGATGACAAAACCTTGCGCCGGATCGGCTTCGTAAATATCCGGTGCCGCCATGCCGTGCGCCCGCAGCCAATGGGCGGCAGCGACAAAGCGGGCGCAATCGGCGCCCGCCAGCCGCGCCACCGCATTGTAACCCAGCGCCCGGCGCGCGTCCTCGCTGGCGTCTGCCGGCGCAACCGGTGTTTCCGCGTGTTGCGGCTGATCCATCAGCATCGCCTTGCGGCCGCCAAGCGCCAATCGTGAATAGGTCCGGGTGGAAGCATCGCCAGGCAGCGGCGCGATGCTGGCCGCGCCCCAGCCGGAGCGCGCCAGAAAATCGCTCATCGCGGCTTTGCGCTCGGAGGCTTCAGACATGGGCCAGGCTTTCCCAGCGCGCCGGCCCGGTCAGCCGCGCCGTGCGGGTTCCTTCTTTCAGGCCCAGCCGCACATGCAGGGCGTCGGGAGGCAAAACTTCCGGGGCGCGCTCCGGCCATTCCACCAGCACGGCGCCCTCGGCCAAGGCGTCGTCAAAGCCCAACTCTTCCATCTCGCGCGCGTTCTTCAGGCGATAAAGATCGTAATGCGCGATCCGAGGGTGCGTGTCATAGCTTTGCACCAAGGTGAAAGTCGGGCTGGGCACCTCTTCCTTCACGCCCAGGGCCTGCAAAATGGCGCGCGCCAACGTGGTCTTGCCCGCCCCCAGATCACCCCATAGCGCCACCGCATCGCCCGCTTTCAGTCCGCCCGCAATGCCAACGCCCAGCCTTTGGGTGGCATCAAGGTCGGGCAGGGGAACATCCCCGCGAAATGTCTCGGCGATTTGGGCCATGGCAGGCTTGTAGCCTGCGGGGCGGGCATGCGGAAGTGCTTGATTGCACGAGATAACAGGACATGGTAGCGGCTCGGCCCGAAACCTTCGAAACGGCAGGAAATGTCGGAGAAAATCGTCATTATCGGCGCAGGCCAGGCGGGCGCTCAGGCCGTCCAGTCGCTGCGCGCCGAAGGTTTTGCCGGGGCCATTACCATGCTGGGCGATGAGAGCTATGCGCCTTATCAGCGGCCGCCCTTGTCCAAAGCCTATCTGTTGGGGAGTTTTGAGCGGGCGCGCCTGTTCCTCAAGGCCGACGCCTACTATGCCGAGGCCGGTTGCGAACTGCTTGTCAACACCAGCGCCAGGGCGATCCATCGCGCCGAGCACGCGATCGAACTCAGCGATGGCCGCAAGCTTGCCTATGACAAGCTGCTGCTCACCACCGGGGCGCGGGTGCGGCGGCTGAAATGCCCCGGCGCCGATCTGCCCGGGGTGCATTATCTCAAGACCATCGCCGATGTGGACGGCTTGCAGGCGGCGTTTCATGCCGGCGCGCGCATCGCCATTGTGGGTGGCGGTTATATCGGGCTGGAAGTGGCGGCGGTTGGCGCCAAGCGCGGTCTGGATGTGACGGTGTTCGAGGCGATGGACCGGCTGATGGCGCGCGCCGTGTCGCCGGAATTGTCGGCCTTTTATGCCGCCGAGCATGAAAAGGCGGGTGTCAAACTCAAGCTGCGCACCGGGGTGGAAGCCATCGAGGGCAACGGCAAGGTCGAGCGCGTGATTGCCGGCGGCCAAAGCTATGACGCCGATCTGGTGCTGGTGGGGATTGGTGTGGTGCCGTGCGACGAGCTGGCGGTGCAGGCGGGCCTGGCGTCCCAAGACGGCATTGTGGTGGACCAGAATGCGCGTACCGGCGATCCCCATATCTGGGCCGCGGGCGATTGCACCCGCCATGTGGGCCGCGAGGGTCACTATATCCGGCTGGAATGCGTGCAGAACGCCATCGATCAGGCCAAGCATGCGGCCCTGGCTATGGTGGGCAAACCCAAGACCTATAGCGAAGTGCCCTGGTTCTGGTCGGACCAGTATGACTTGAAGCTGCAGATCGCCGGTCTGGCGCGGCCCACCGATACCCTGGTGCTGCGCGGCAAACCGGAAACGCGCAAATTCGCGGTTTTCCATCTGCGCGACGGCGCGGTGGCGGCGGTGGAGGCGGTGAATGCGGCGCCGGAATATATGATCGGCAAGAAGCTGGTGGCGATGGCCGCGAAAGTCGCGCCGCAGATGCTGGCCGATATCGCCGTCCCAATGAAGCAAATGGCCTGATGCCCGCGGCGAAATACAAAGTCACCTATATCGAGGACGGCGGCAAGGCGCACACCGTCGAGGTCGCCGAAGGCTGGTCGTTGATGGAAGGCGCGGTCAAGCACCTGGTCCCCGGCATTGATGCCGATTGCGGCGGGGCCTGCGCCTGCGCCACCTGTCAGGTCTATGTCGCGCCGGGATGGGAGGACAAGCTGCCGCCCAAGAGCGACATGGAAGAAACCATGCTGGATTTCGCAGCCGAGGTGAGGCCCAACAGCCGGCTGTCCTGCCAGCTTCGCATGAGCGCGGCGCTGGACGGGATCATTCTCAATCTGCCGAAATCACAGCATTAGCTTCCGCCTAACCCCCGTTAACATTGGAACCTTCCCAGCTAAAGCCTCGCCGGACGATCCGTTGTTAACTATACTTGTCCGTCCGGGATTGAGGGGAAAGTGCCAGAGGCCACAGAACTGCCCGCAAACGGCCGAGCATGGCCGCAAGCAGGATGGGAATCAGCAGATCCCCCCGGCTGGTGGACTGAGCTTTCACCCCATCACAAATATCTCCGGCTCGCGGTTGGCCTTTGCATTTTTACAACCGCCTATTTCCTGGCCTTCAAATTCTCCGTTGATCCGGCCAGCCGCGCGCCATCCCCCTTCTGGCTTCCCAACAGCATCCTGCTCTGCGCGCTGCTGCGCAGCCGCCCCCGACATTGGTGGCTGTTCCTGCTGCTCACAATTCCAATCCGCCTGATGGA
The DNA here is from genome assembly GCA_035693565.1 of Rhizomicrobium sp. Classification (GTDB taxonomy): domain Bacteria; phylum Pseudomonadota; class Alphaproteobacteria; order Micropepsales; family Micropepsaceae; genus Rhizomicrobium. Next base: position 77,012 of record DASSGF010000015.1, read on the forward strand.
CAATGTCATTCCTCCTCATCCGGTTTGGTACCGGGCCGGCATGATCGCCGTCAGCGCCGCACAGGCGCTGGCCGGCGCATGGGCCTTCCGGTTGATCGCGCCGCAACACCGCCGGTTCGGTTCGTGGCAGGAATGGCTGGCCATGGTCGTGGTCATCCTGATCGCCGCGGCCGCGTCGTTCGCTTTGGCTGGGCTACGTCATGCTTTGGGCGAGGATTTTCTGCAGGCCTTTCAACTCGCCTTCGCGGGCGATGCCCTGGCGCTGGTCGTCGTCACGCCTGCTGTGCTGACCTGGCTATTTTGGGAAGGCGCGCCGGTCGCACCGCTGAGCACCACCGCCGGGATCGAGGCGTTGCTGCTGCTGGCCGCGCTGCTTGTCACCAGCTATCTGGCCTTCATTTCCGCCGTCGCCGTGGGTGATTTGTCGGAGTCCAAATTTTTTCTACCCGTGCCGCTGCTATATTGGGCCGCGCTCCGGTTCGGCATGGCTGGAGCATCCATAGCTGTTCTGATCGTCACCGCTTTCGCGATCCATTCCCACCCTCTGCTCCAAATGGCCGGCCTGCTGCGGCAGATGGTGCCTTTCAGTGCCTATCTCGGCATGACGCCGGCGACCATGCTGTCCCGCTTCCTGTTCTTCCGGGCCGCGCCCGTTTATGCCGTGGCCGGGCTGATGGAACGGCAGCATCGCGTGCAGCTTTCGGTGCGGGAAAGCGAAGTGCGGTTTCGCAACATGGCGGACACCGCGCCCGTGTTGATATGGATGTCGGGCCCCGACAAATTGTGCGACTTCTTCAACCAGGTATGGCTGGATTTCACGGGACGCCCGCTGGAGGCGGAACTCGGCAACGGTTGGGCCGAAGGCGTGCATCCGGGCGACCTGGAGCAATGCCTGCACATCTATCAAACGGCTTTCGATGCGCGCGAGCCGTTTCGGATGGAATACCGCCTGCGCAACCGCGATGGCGAGTATCGGTGGATTCTCGACATCGGGGTGCCGCGCTTCGACACCGGCAATGTCTTCCGCGGCTATATCGGTTCGGCGATCGACATCACCGAGCAGCGGCAGGCCCAGGAGAACAATGCGCATATCGCGCATCTGCAAAGACTGTCCCAGATGGGCGAGCTTACCGCCTCCATTGCCCATGAACTGCGCCAGCCGCTCAGCGCAATCCTGATGAATTCGGGGACGCTGCGCCTATGCGCGCCGGCCGCGGGAGAATCCGAGGCAAAAATCAAGGAAATCCTGGCCGACATCGACCAGAATTGCCAGCGGGCCACCGACGTCCTGAAGACGATTCACAATCAAGTGCGAAAGCACGAGGAAAAATTTGAGCCCGTTGACGTCAATTCCGTGGTGCTCGATTGCATTTCCCTGATCTCGGGCGAGAGCCGGCAGCGGCGGATCAGGATACTGACCGAGCTCGCCGGCACCCTGCCGCCGGTGCAGGGTGTCCGCACCGAGATCATGCAGGTGCTGCTCAATCTTGTGACCAATGCCATGGATGCCATGGAGAAAACGCCCGCCTCCGGGCGGTATGTCATGCTTAAGACGCTGTGGGTTGGAAATGCGATACAAGTTTCGGTACTGGACCGCGGCCACGGTATCAAGCCTGAAAACATGGCGTCTCTGTTCGACTCTTTTTTCACCACCCGCGCCAGCGGCATGGGACTGGGGCTGTCGATCGTCCGTTCGATCGTGGAGGCGCATCGCGGCCGCATCTGGGCGGAAAATCTCGAATCCGGCGGGGCGGGTTTTCACTTCACCTTGCCGGCATCATCCCAAGCCGGATCATGACGCGGCGCGAGTGCGCGGCGTTGGATGGATTGTTTGTACTTCCAAGCGCACAGCATTAGCGCGAGGGATTTTGCGGCCTGAGCAGGAGCGAGGAGCGACGTGTACAAATCAGTACATGAGCGACGAGCGACGAACTCAGGGCGCAAAATAACCGCGCTAATATTTCCGGCTGTCATAAGCCCATTGCAACAGCGCCTGCCGCTGGCGGGGACGGCAGAACAGGTCTCCGCGTTCGCAATGCGCCTTGATCTGGGCGATATGGCGCCGGAAGGCTTTCCACCGCCCGATCTGCCGCCGGTCCTCCTCCGGCAATCGCCGCCCCATATAGTAGCGGCAGTACCATTGGAACCAGCCCCGCGGATCATCCGGGTGGATCCAGCCTTTCCTTTTCCAGACCGACAAGGGCGTTCCCGCGCTGACGCCGAAGAAATTCAAGGAACTGTCATGGCCCTTGGGTGACAGTTTCGCGCGCGCCCACCAGCCGGCGGGAAATTCCTTGCGGCAATCGGTCATGTATTTGCCGCCGAAAACGCCCAAGGCCAGCATCTGCGGCGGCGTCAGTTCGGGCTTGAATTCGGGATCGAAATCACGTCCCGGCCGCGCGCTGAGCCTGTAGCGGTAGCCTTTTTGCATCCGATCATTGACGGTGACCAGTTTGGGTCCGCGCTGTTTGCGTTCCGGCATATTAGAGATACGCGGTTTTCCCATCCGCGCTCCGCTCCGGCGGCGGTTCGTCCTGGACGCGGCGCGGCAGGTGGCAGCGCACTAAGGTGCCGCCGCCGCTGGCGGTTTCGATCTCCACCCAGCCGTCATGCAGTTCCAGGAAACGGTTGACCAGGGCCAGGCCCAAGCCGGCGCCGGCGCGGGTGCCGCTGCGGCTCTTGGCGGAGAAGCGCTCGAACACGCTGGCTTTGACTTCCGGCGCCAGGCCCGGGCCGTTGTCGGCCACGGCAATCTGCACATCCTCGCCCACGATCTTGGCCGACAAGGTGATCATGCCGCCGCGCGGGGTGAATTTGAAAGCGTTGGACAAGAGGTTGAACACGATCTGGCGCAGCCGGCGGGAATCCGCCAGGAAAACGCCGTCCTGCGCCACCTCGGCCTCCAGGCTCAATCCCGCCTTGGCGGCCCAGTCGCGGGCATGGGCGGCGATGTCGGTGATCAGCTCATGCAGATTGATGCGCTCCAGCTCCAGCCGCAGCGCGCCGGATTCCACCAGCGCCAGATCGAGAATGTCGTTGACCAGGCTCTTGAGCGTGTTGCCGCCCGCCACGATGGCCTGGACATATTCTTCCTGCTGCGAATTCAGCGGGCCCGGCGCGCCGCTGGCCAGATGTTCGGAAAAGCCCAGGATGGTGTTCAGCGGCGTGCGCAATTCATACGACACATGCTTGATGAAGTCCGATTTGAGGCGGTCGGCGGCTTCCAGGCCTTCGTTGCGGTCGCGCAGCGCGCTCTCGATGCGGAAGCGGTCGGTGACATCCTTGAAGGTCACCAAAGTCGCGCCGTCGGGCAAGGGCGAGGTGGCCAGGGACAGGATGGAACGGTCGGAGCGTTCCACATCGCCCAGATCGCGCGCCGAAGCGCCCTGCACAATCGCCTGGATCAGCTGGTCCCAGATAACGCTGTCGCCGAACTTGTCGCGCGACAAAGCGGCGATGGTGCGCACATGGGGCTCGTCCTCCAAATCGTCCGCCTCGAATTCCCAGATGCGGGAAAAAGCGGCGTTGTGCAGCTTGAGCTTGCCGTCCGGTCCAAACACCGCCACGCCTTCGCTCAGCGTGTTCAATGTCGCCGACTGCACCTTGACCAGCGTGTTGTAGTCGCTTTGCAGGGTGAGGCCGGCGGTGACGTCTTCATACAGGAAAGTGAGCCCGCCAAAGGGATGCGGCTGGCTCACCACCCGGATGGTCTGGCCGCCGGGAATGTGCCAGGTCTCTTCGCCGGATTTTTCGCGCGAGCCGTCGCGATAAAGTTCAAGCCGCGCCCGCTTCCAGGCGGGATAATCGCGCTGCTCCGGCAATTTGCGGGCCTCGCGCAACCGGTCAAGGACCTCGCCGTCAGAAGGATGCTTGTCGAGAAAGCCTTCGGGCAGGCCCCACAGCTTGACGAAGGCCTTGTTGTAAAAACTCAGCTTCTGGTCGCGGCCGAAGATCGCTACCGCGGTCTGCAGCTTGTCCAAAGTGTCGGCATGGGCATCGGCATGCTGCTGCAGCCGGGCTTCCGCCGCCGTCACATCCGTCACGTCCAGCGCGGTGCCGATGATCCCCGCATCGCCCAGCGGTATCTCGGTGAAGGCCAGCGCGCGGCGCTGGCCGCCCACCACCGAAAAGCGGCGCGATTGCTGGATGGTATTTTCGGTGCGCGCGGCGGCGGCCAGCTCGCGTTCGCTCTTGTCCAGCGCCATCTGTTCGCGCCGCGCCGTCTCCAGATCCTTGGCGCCGGCGCCTTTCAGGAAGGCGTGATTGCCCCAGTTGAGCGCCAGGCCCTTGTCGCGCAGCCACACCGGAACGGGCAGGGCATCCAGGATCGCCTTAAAGTCGGCGCCCTGATCCGCCGCCTGCGCGCTCTGTTCCTCCAGCCATACCGCCGCCATGCTGCCCACCGCGCGGCCGCGCGCCACAAACAATTGCCCGTAGGCGTCATGGACCTTGAGCTGGAAGGCCTGGCCACGGTCCGACAATCCGTCCAGGGCGCTGGACAGCGCCAAGGCATCGGCGCCCTTGAGGCAGGACTGCAGCCGTTCCTCGCCGCCCGCATAGGAAAAAGGCCCTGATCCGTCGCGGCCCCACACCAGCAGCGCCTCGCGGCCCGCGCCCAGCAAGGCGTCGCGTTCTCCCAGCGCCGCCTTGGTGCGGCTGCCCGCCTGGCGCAGCACCCGCCTGAGCCGGCGGGCAGCATTCTGCTCGGCCAGGGCCCAAAGCCCGGCGGCGATGGCGAGCGCCACCCCACCGCAGGCCAGGCCAGACAGGACCACGGCATTGCCGGTCTGGAAGGTCAGACTGTCGGCCTGGGCAGGCAAGGGCAGCAGGGCCAAGCAGGCAGAACCCAGCAGGAACCCCCGCCAGTGCCCCTTAGCCCCCGGCCTCTTAATCTGTCCCAACCACCTGGGACGCATGCCGCCAGCCCCTGTTAACTCGTCGCCTTTTCGGCGAATCACATATGAATCAATAAGATAGCTGTGATGACCGAGTCCGCCTAGGGATTGTGGTTAATATTTTCTTAAAAACGACATGCGGCAGCCCGCCCCAGATTTTGCGCCTGTGGACAAATTGTGGATGAATTTGTGAGTCCCTTCAGCACGTTAAGCTGTGTGGCAATTTGCGGGCAGGCCGCAAAACATAAAGGGCGCGCCGGTCAGCGCGCCCTTTGTCGTCCATCGATAGCGAAGGACCTCAGTAGCGGTAATGGTCCGGCTTGTACGGGCCCACTTTCGGCACCGAAATGTAGTCCGACTGTTTGGTCGAAAGCTCGGTGAGCTGGACGCCGATCTTGGCCAGGTGCAGGCGGGCGACTTTCTCGTCCAACTGCTTGGGCAGGGTATAGACCTTCTTCTGATACTTGCCCGGATTGGCGTAAAGCTCGATCTGCGCCAGGGTCTGGTTGGTGAAGGAGGCGCTCATCACAAAGCTGGGATGGCCCATGGCATTGCCCAGATTGACCAGCCGTCCTTCCGACAGAAGAATGATGCGCTTGCCGTCGGGGAATTCGATCTCATCCACCTGCGGCTTCACATTGTGCCATTTGAAGTTCTTGAGTCCTGCGACCTGAATCTCGCTGTCGAAGTGGCCGATGTTGCAGACAATGGCGCGGTCCTTCATGGCGCGCATATGCTCGGTGGTGATCACATCGACATTGCCGGTGGCGGTGACGAAAATGTCGGCTCGGGGCGCGGCATTTTCCATGGTCACCACTTCATAGCCTTCCATCGCGGCCTGCAGCGCGCAGATGGGATCGACTTCCGACACCATCACCCGGCAGCCGGCCTGGCGCAGCGAGGCGGCGGAGCCTTTGCCCACATCGCCGAAGCCGGCGACCATGGCGACTTTGCCGGCCATCATCACATCGGTGCCGCGGCGGATACCGTCCACCAGGGATTCGCGGCAGCCATAGAGATTGTCGAACTTGGACTTGGTGACGCTGTCATTGACATTGATGGCGGGGAACAGAAGCTTGCCGGCCTTTTCCATCAGATAGAGGCGGTGGACGCCGGTGGTGGTTTCTTCCGACACGCCCTTGATGTTGGCGGCGATTTCGGCGAACCAGCCCTTGGGCTTTTCCTTCAGCAGCCGCTTGATAAGGGCGTAGAAGACTTCCTCTTCCTCATTCTCCGGCTTTTCCAGAAAACCGGTGTCGCCCTGTTCGGCGCGCAGGCCCGCATGCACCAGCATGGTGGCGTCGCCGCCATCGTCCAGGATCATGTTGGGGGTGCCGCCGCCATGCCATTCGAACAGCTTGGCGGTGTAGTCCCAATAATCCTTCAGGCTCTCGCCCTTCACCGCGAATACCGGAATGCCGGCGGCGGCGATGGCCGCGGCGGCATGGTCCTGGGTCGAATAGATGTTGCACGACACCCAGCGGATGTCGGCGCCCAGGGCCTTCAGGGTCTCGATCAACACGGCGGTCTGGATGGTCATGTGCAGCGAACCGGCGATGCGCGCGCCCTTTAGCGGCTGCTTGGGACCATATTCGGCGCGGGTCGCCATCAGGCCGGGCATCTCGGTCTCGGCAATGGCGAGCTCTTTGCGTCCCCACTCGGCCAGGCTGATGTCCTTGACGATGTAGTCGTTAAAAGCGGCGGACATGCGGAGCTTCCCTTGATTGCGGCCGTGCCTATAGCAGTCCGGCAGGGGCAGGGCAAGAAACATATAAAGAAATCTGCATATGGTTATGGACGGTTTAAAAAGCTGGGATTTCCGCCCCTTTGGCGGCAGGATCGGGCCCATGGAACCGGCTGCCATCCCCTCCGACATACTGGACATCGGCCTGCGTCTGATCGCTGCCACCCTGGTCGGCGTCTTGCTGGGCTGGGAGCGGCTGTTGCGCGGCAAGCCGACAGGCATCCGCACCCTAGGTCTGGTGAGCTTCGCGGCGGCGCTGATCGCGCTGGCCTTGCTGCATGCCCAAGGCGTGGAGGGATCAACGGATGCGACCTCGCGCGTGATGCAGGGCGTGGTTCAGGGTGTGCTGGTCGGCATCGGTTTTCTGGGCGGCGGCATCCTGTTGCGCGATCCCGAGACCCTCAAGGTTCACAATCTCACCTCCGCGGCGGAAGTGTGGGCGGTGGCGGCGACGGGGCTGGCGACCGCGGTGGCGCCGTGGGCGATTGTGGGCTTGGGGCTAGTGATCTTTGTGCTCTTGATGATTGGTTTGAGAATGGTGGAGCAGAGATTCGAGCTCAAAGACCATCACGACTGATCACGGCCCATCGACCTTATATTTATCCTTGCGCAGCAGGGCGGGCACCCCGAGCGGCCCGGTGAGATGGCCGGCGCCCACGGTGACGAAGAAGACACGCTTTTCCCTGAGCATGGCCTCGATCTTGGGGACCCAGCGCTTGTTGCGGTCGTCCAGAAGCTCCTTGCGGGCTTGGGGAAATTCATCCAGGTCGCCATTGATGAGCTTGTCCAGCCTGGCCTGATCGCCATTGCTCCAGGCCTGCACCATGGGATCAAGCTCCCCCGCCATATCGCGCAAGTCCTTGAGTCCGGATTTAAACTCCTGCAGCTCCAGCACCGGGTCGTCGGGAGCCAGCAGCGCGAATTGTTCGGCGATGGTTTCCAGATAGCGCAATTGCTTGTGATCCTTGTCCGCCTCGCCCATCAGCACGGTATCGACGCCGTCCTGGGGACTGAATTTGAGCTTGGCGATTTCGGCGAACATCAACTGCAAGCTGGCCAGCCAGGGCCGCTCACGATCCACTATTTCCGGCGCAAGGCCGGAGGCCGACACCGCCGCGTCATAGTCGGAAACGGCGCCCGCACCCAGCTTGGCGCGCAAGCTTTCGCCCTGGGGCAAGAAGCCCTTGGCCTGGATCAGGGCGTTGAGTTCCGCCAGGGAAGCCTGATCCTCGGGCACCTCGAAGACAAACACATCGCTGCGTGACAGGGCCTGGGCGATGGCCGGTGTGCGCCAGTTGAGACCGGGCGGCAGCACATGCACCGAGCCCAGCACATAAACTTCGCCCTGATCCCCTTTTTTGGGGTCGCCCTTGATATGCCAAAGCGAGGGATGGGGCTGAAGCGCGGCCAGCGCGGGTTTGAGCTGGGCTTGGGAGAAGGCGGGGACGGTGAGGAGAAGGCCGAAAAGAAACGCGAGTAAGCGGGTCAAGTCTTTTCTCCTTACTGCCGCGCACGGCCGGAGACGCTGGCGCGCGGGCCGGCTTGGCAAGTTTGGAGAGGAGTGACCGAAACGGTCACTCCTCTCCAAACTTTGCCTCCACCAGCGCCAAAATCGCTTTCAGCGCGTCGTCCTGGTCCGGCCCCTCGGCGGTGATCTCCACCTGCGAGCCGATGGAGGCGGCCAGCATCATCAGTCCCATGATGGAACGGCCGTTCACCGCGGTGCCATCCTTGACGACATGAATTTCGGACTGAAAGCGGGCCGAGGCTTCCACGATCTTGGCGCTGGCGCGGGCATGCAGTCCGCGCTTGTTGGGAATGATGACGTGAGCGGAAAGCTTGGCCATCAAGCCAGATCCGCGCTGCCCGCGCGCATATATTTGCGGCCCGCCTCGATGGCCTCTTTCACCGCCTGCTCAAGAGGCAGCTTGGCGCGGATATCGATCAGCTTGATCAGGCTGGGCAGGTTGGCGCCGGCCAGCACTTCGATTTTGCCCTTTTCCAGCAAAGTGAGCGCCAGGTTGCAGGGTGTGCCGCCGAACATGTCGGTGGCGATGATCACCCCGCGTCCCACATCCACCGACTTGGCGGCGGCGGCGATTTCGCGCTGGCGGCGTTCGATATCGTCTTCAGGCCCGATACAGACGGCGCGCAGATGGGTCTGCGGGCCGACCATATGCTCCATCGCGGAAATAAATTCCTGGGCCAGGCGCCCGTGGGTAACCAGAACAATGCCAATCATGAAGGGTCCTTCGACGGCGCGGACAGTAGCAAAAGCGCGCGGCCTGAGAAGGGCTATTTGAGGATAAAAGTGTCGCGAAACAGGCCCTTGGAAAAAGCCGCCAAAGCGAGGCGGATTTTGGCTTGGGTGGAGGCAAACCGGGCGTCCAGCGCGATTTGCGGCACCTTTGCGGCCGGCGGCAAGGACCTGGGCGCATGGTAAATGTCAGGAACCGGCAGGCGGTCGCCCTCCCGGCCCAGCTTGACCGCCAGCGCGATCTTCACATTTGCGCGGACCGGCATTTTGATGATGCCCAGTCCCCGCACTTCCAGCAGCCCCTTGATGCTGGCCGGCGCCTTGGCATGCAATGCGCCGCGGGCCAGGAACAGGATGGTGCGGTCATCCGACACAAGCCTTGCGCCCGCATCGATCAGCCGCAGCGCCAGATCGGACTTGCCCGCGCCGCTGGGCCCCAGAAGCAGGACGCCGAGATTTCCGATCGCGACGCAGCTGGCATGAATATTGGCTTGCTCCGCCATGTCAGGCCTCGGCCAGTGAAACGGGCAATTCCACGATCAGCCGGGCGCCGCCGCCTTGCTGGTTACCCTGCGCGCGGTTCTCGGCATAGATGCGCCCGCCGGCGCCTTCGATGATCTGGCGGGCGATGGAAAGGCCAAGGCCTGAATTGCGCCCGAAACTTTCGCCCGGCCGTTCGGTGTAAAAGCGCTTGAAGATCGATTCCAGATTGCCCGGCGGAATGCCCGGCCCCTCATCCTCGACAGTGATGCGCGCGACCATGTCATAGCGGCTGGCGGTCACGATCACCTTGCCCTGTTCCGGACTGAAGGAGACGGCGTTGTCGATCAGGTTGCGGAACACCTGGCCAAGCCGCTCGTCGCGTCCCCGCACGATGGTCCCGGGAGGCAGTTCGTCACGCAGCACGAATTCCACCGTCCGGCTGCGGTCGGTCATGCGATAGACCTCGATGATGGTGGCCAGCAGCTTCGATAGCGCCACCGGCTCCTTGGCCTCGCGCGACAATTCGGCGTCCAGCCGCGAGGCGTCGGAAATGTCGGTGATCAGCCGGTCGATGCGTTTGACGTCGCCGCGCACAATGTCCAGCAGCCGGGCACGGCTCTCCTCATCCTTGGCGCGGGAAAACATCTCCACCGCACTGGCCAGCGAGGTGAGGGGGTTCTTCAGCTCATGCGCCACATCGGCGGCGAAGCTTTCGATGGCGTCGATGCGGTCATAAAGATTGCCGGTCATGGACCGCAGACTGTCGGCCAGGTCGCCGATCTCATCGGTGCGTTCGGGAAAATTGGGGATGTCGCTGCGCCCGCCGGTGCCCGAGCGCACCCGGTCGGCCGCCGCCGCCAGCCGCTTCACCGGCTCGGCGATGGTGCCCGCCAGATAGAAGGAGGAGATCAGCATCACCAGCACCGCCACCAGCACCACTTCGAACAGAGTGGTGCGTTCCTGGCGCAGGATGTCGTCAATGTCGCCGCCTTCGGTGGACAGGAGCAGGACACCGTAAATCGTGCGGTAGCGGCTCTCCACCGGCGCCGCCACCGACAGCATCAGCCGGTTGCGGTCATCCACCCGTTCGGCGGTGGCGACTTGGCCGGTGAGCGCGATGCCCACTTCGCGATAGACCCTGCCGTCATTGCCGGCCTCGTAATAGGGCTCCAGTTGCACGAAGGAGCGCACCCCTATCACGCCGTCATAGAGGCGGGTGAGCCATTCCTTGAGCTGGTTGGTGGTGTCGAGCGGCGGCAATTCCCGGGTCTGCACCACATTGCGGGCCAGCAGGTCGCGGGTATCGACGGCAAGCTGGCCGCCCGGCAGATAGAGCCGTCCCCGCAATCTCGTGGGCGCGATGAGCTGGCGCAGCAGCGGTTCGGCCTCGTCCGGCTTCAAGGTGTGAGTCGCGGAATCGGCGGCATATTGGGCGATCGTGCCGGCCACGATATTGGCCTGCTCGCGGATGGAGTTCATCCGCTCCTCCACCAGGCCGCGGCCGGAGGATTGCACCAGCACCACGCCGGCGGTGAGCACGATCAGGGCCAGCGCATTGAAGGCCAGGATGCGCCAGGTTAGGGCGGAGAAGTGGGGCACGCTAGTGTCCAGATTCCGAAATTCGCATGATTTCTATATCGGGCTCCAGGCGAATTTCGGAATCGAAGGACACTAGCCAGTCATTGAATCGGGGTGCCGTCTTGGTTTCGAAGTTCGCCCGAAGCTTGATATCTATAATAGTGCGAACTTCGAAACCACGGCACCCCCGCCCTTATTCGCGATAGCGATAGCCGACGCCATACAGCGTCTCGATGGCGTCGAAGTCATCGGCCACCGCCTTGAACTTCTTGCGCAGCCGCTTGATGTGGCTGTCGATGGTGCGGTCATCGACATAGACCTGATCGTCATAGGCCGCGTCCATCAGACTGTCGCGGCTTTTGACAAAACCGGGCCGCTGGGCCAGCGCCTGCAGGATCAGGAACTCGGTGACGGTCAACCGCACCGGCCTGCCGTCCCAGGTGCATTCATGGCGCTGCGGGTCCAGCGCCAGCTTGCCGCGCACCAGCGCTTCCTTCTTGGCGGCCTCGGCGGCGCCGGCGGCGGGAGGCGCGCTTTTCCCTTCGGCGCGGCGCAGCACGGCGCGCACCCGTTCCAGCAGCAGCCGCTGGGAGAAGGGCTTGCGGATATAATCGTCGGCGCCGGCATTCAGCCCCATCAGCTCGTCAATCTCTTCATCCTTGCTGGTGAGGAAGATCACCGGCAGGTCCTGGGCCTGGCGCAGGCGGCGCAGCAGTTCCAGCCCGTCCATGCGCGGCATCTTGATATCCAGGATGGCGAGATCGGGCGGAGTGGTGGTCAGCGCGGTGAGCGCCGCGGCGCCATCGGAAAAAGTGCGGACGTGATAGCCTTCCTGCTCCAGCAGCATGCTGACGGAGGCGAGAATATTCTTGTCATCGTCGACGAGGGCGATGTTAGCCATTGCAACCTGTCCGGTGCGGTTGTTCTGGCCCCCATATGCGCCGTGCGCCGCTGATGGGCGCTATGGCCCATATCGCTTGCTCCTGCCCGGGTCCCATTCCTCGCGCCTGCCAAATTAAGGAGGATGCAGTATAAGCCCATGATGAACAAAGCAAAGTCAAAAAGGTTCCCCGGAAGCCTGGCAGGCCGGAGCGAGCCATTGGCCGGGAGCGGAGGGGCGAGCCCCCAGCACGAGGACCGGACGGGCTTCGCGGAGACGGTGGCCTATTATGATCGCTACCGCCTTGCCTATCCCGAGCGGCTGATCGCGCGGGTGGCGGCACTGGCCGGTCTGAAGCCCGGCGATGCCGTGCTGGACCTGGGCTGCGGCACCGGCATGCTGGCGATTCCTTTTGCGCGGGCCGGGATGGCGGTCACCGCCATGGACCCGGAAGCCGAGATGCTGGCGGCGGCTGAGACAGCCCAGCCTCCGGGAATCGGCATCCGATGGGAAAAGGGCGGCTCGCAGGACCTCACGCCCCAGATGGGACCTTTCCGGCTGGTGGTGATGGGCCGCTCCTTCCATTGGATGGATCGCGCCGCCACCTTGGCCATGCTGGACAGGATCGTGATGCCCGAAGGCGGCGTGGCGTTGTTTCATGACGCCCATCCGCCGGTTGAAGAAAATCGCTGGTTCGAAGTGCTGTGCGAAGTCCAGAAGCGCTACCGGCAAGGATCGCGTCACGGCGGCCATAGGCGCTATGAGCCCTATCTGTTTGCCTCCGCCTTCCGTCAGATCGAGGGGCTTTCGGTCACCATCCGTCAGGCGCTGACCGCCCAGGACATTCTGGGCCGGGCGCTGTCCATGTCATCGCCGCCAGGCGTGCGACGGGACGCCTTCGCCGCCGAGTTGATGGCGGCCTTGCGGGAATTGTCGCCGGATGGGAAGTTCATCGAGGTTGCCGAGCTGGTGGCGGTGCTGGCCCGGCGGCCCCAAAAATAGACAGACCAAAATACAAAACGCCAAAATAGCAACAGAAGAATAGGGGAAATGGGGGGCGAAGATGCAACAGGTTGAGGCTGCGCTGCACTTGCTGATGACAGGCCAGGTCGCGGGAGCGACCCTGCTGAAACTGGCATTGGTGTTGTTCGTCTATTTTCTGCCCTCTTTCCTGGCTTTCAATCGCGCGCGCAAAGCCTTTTGGCTTATCGTTTGCCTGAATATCGTCCTGACATTGGCGCAGAGCCTGATTTTTCATGCCCTGTTTCCCAGCCTGTTTGTCCTGAGAGAGGGCAATGTCGGCGATATGTTGCGTTTGGGAGCGCTGGTCAATTTCGGCCCCGGCTGGCTGGCTTTGCTGATCTGGGCGCTGCTGCCGGGCGAGCCCGATCCGCGCCTGCTCAAGGCGCGGGACACCAAAACCTATGATGTCCTGGCTGCCCTGCCGCTGATCCTGTGGTTTGTCTATGGCGCCTTGCAGCTTCGCCCGGTGCTGGTGCGCGATGGCGGGATGATCCTGGCCGGGACCGCCAGCCTGTTCATCTGGGTGCAATTTTGCGCCCTGTTCGCCGCGGCCTTGTTTGACCTGTTGCTGGTTTATCTGCTGATCGTGCGCGACGGTGCCGTGGGCAAATCTCGCGGTGTGTTGCCGCGTGCTTGCGGCGTCATCGGCACCTTTCTGGGGGTTGGCATTTTGACCTTGCCGGTGGCGCGTTTGAGCCTTTCCATGCAGATCCTGGCGGCGGTGCTGATCGGGCTGGGAAGTCTGGGATCGGTGCTGGTGCTGTGGCGGCTGGGCAAGTCCTTCTCCATCCTGCCCGAAGCGCGCAAGCTGGTGACCGGCGGGCCTTATGCTTTCGTGCGCCATCCGCTTTATTCCGTCGAGATCGTCACCATTGTGGGCACGGCGCTGCAGTTCCAGGGACCCTGGTCCTGGGTGATCGCGCTGGGTGTGATGGCGTTGCTATGGATTCGCAGCCACTATGAAGAGCAGGTGCTGGCGGAGAGCTTTCCGGAATATGGGGCGTATCGCGCCCGGACCAAGCGGTTTATTCCCGGAGTGATCTAGCGCGGGTCTTTTGCGCCCTGAGTTGGCTTAGCTTTTCTTGGCGAGCACCGCGAGCCTAGAAAAGCTTGCCCTATGCGAGCGCGAGCGAGCATGCGTCACGTGCCGCGAGGCGGGTTCCCGGCGCGTCGCTTTCGCTCCGCGCGTTCGGCCCTCGAAATGGTCCACCGGACCATTTCGTTCGCGCAAGGCGCGAACCGGGCCTCACCCTGCTCAGGTCACAAAATCCCTCGCTACTGAAATTCTTGACGCTATTTAAATTCGACTTTGACGATCTCGTAGGACCGGGCGCCGCCGGGAGCCGCGACTTCCACCGTGTCACCCTTGCTCTTGCCGATCAGGGCGCGGGCAATGGGAGAAGACAGCGAGATGCGGCCCCGCTTGGCGTCGGATTCCAAGTCGCCCACGATCTGGAATTTGCGCTCCTCGTCGGTGTCTTCATCCACCAGAGTGACGGTGGCGCCGAACTTGACGCTGGCGCCCGACAATTTGGAAATGTCGATCACGTCGGCGCGGCCGATCTGGTCTTCCAGTTCCAGCACCCGGCCTTCGATGAAGCTCTGGCGCTCCTTGGCGGCGTGATATTCGGCATTCTCAGAGAGATCGCCATGGGCACGCGCTTCCGCGATCGCCTTGATCACTTCATGACGGTCTTCGTTCTTGAGGCGGTTGAGCTCCTCCTCCAGGGCCCTGTAGCCCGAGGCGGTCATGGGAATTTTTTCCATCATCGTCTTTCGTCCGGCAAAAAAAGGCTCTCAGCCCCCGTCCTTGGCCGGGTACTGGAACCATCATTTGTTAAGGCACTGATTTCGCTGACTTTTTCAACTCACGGCCAGCGGTGCGTCACAAAGAGTAGGACTGGAGGGAGGCGACTTCAAGTCGGCGGTTGGAAGGGTTCAGCCCCCGCCTGTCAGAAACTCTGCAACGGCGCGATCTCAAGCGGGGCGAGCGTGGGAGCGCCGCTGTCCGGAACGGCTCAAAAGCTCTGTAGCGGCGCGACCTCAAGCGAGCCCGACCTCAGCGCCTGAATGGCCTGGGTCGCCGCCGCCGCTCCCGCCATTGTCGTGTAGTAGGGCACTTTCAGGGTCAGGGCCGCCCGGCGGATGGAGGAACTGTCAGCCAGCGCCTGGGCGCCGTCGGTGGTGTTGAACACCAGGTTGATCTCGCCATTCTTCAGCGCGTCCACCACATGGGGACGCCCCTCCAGCACCTTGTTGATGGTTTCCACCGGCAGACCCTTGGCTTGCAGTACCTTTGCGGTGCCGCGAGTGGCGATCAGCGAAAAGCCCATTGCCACCAGCTCGCGCGCCGGGGCTTCAATCAGGTCCTTGTCGCCGTCCTTCACCGACAGGAAAACCGTGCCGCCGGTGGGGAGTTTGGTGCCGGCGCCGATCTGGCTTTTGGCGAAGGCGCGGCCGAAATTCTCATCCGTGCCCATTACTTCGCCGGTGGAACGCATTTCGGGCCCCAAAATGGTGTCCACGCCCGGGAAGCGGGCGAAAGGCAGCACCGCTTCCTTGACCGAGATGTGCTTGGGATTGGGTTTCTTCAGATTCATCGATTTGAGCGTTTCGCCCGCCATCACCCGCGAGGCGATGGCCGCCACCGGAAGACCTATGGCTTTGGCGACGAACGGCACGGTGCGGCTGGCGCGGGGATTGACCTCGAGGATGTAGATGTCGTCGCCCTTGATGGCGAACTGGGTGTTCATCAGCCCGACGACGTCGAGCGCGCGCGCCAGGGTCGCGGTCTGGCGCTCGATCTCGGCGACCAGGTAAGGCGGCAGCGAATAGGGCGGCAGCGAGCAGGCCGAGTCGCCGGAATGGATGCCGGCCTCCTCGATATGCTCCATGATGCCGGCGACATGCACCTGCTTGCCGTCAGCCACGGCATCGACGTCGATCTCGATCGCATCCTGGAGATAGGAATCGATCAGCACCGGGCTCTTGCCGGAGGCCTTGACCGCGTTCGCCATGTAGCGGCGCAGCGCCGCCACGTCGTGCACGATCTCCATGGCGCGCCCGCCCAGCACGTAGGACGGGCGGATGACGACCGGGTAGCCGATCTTCTCGGCAACGGCGATCGCCTGTTCCTGCGAGGTCGCCGTGCCGTTGTCGGGCTGGCGGAGCTTCAGGTTGTGAATGAGCTTCTGGAAAC
>DASSGF010000016.1:0-1011 GCA_035693565.1 Rhizomicrobium sp.
GCCATCGCGTTCGCACGCTCCGTGGATGCCTCTATGGCATTCCACTGTGACTGAGGGCCAACCCCATCCTCCTTCTTTGGCAGCCTCATGTTTTGGGAAGGGCCGATTGCCACGAGAGGCGCCGGCCGCTGGTCGCGTTCCCGACTGAGGTGAAGGCGGTTGGGCGCGCGCCCCCAACGGCCATACCGCCACGCCACCCAGGAGACCCACGAATTCACGTCGCTTCATTAGGTGCCCTCGCCGCCCCAAAGGCTATCGCAGACCGGACCGGGCGAGGAGTGACAAGATAGCGCGGAAGAGAAGCATGAAGGGTATTGAGGCGGCCAAGCCAGTGCCCCTCTCTTCATTTCCCTTGCCGCTTTGGGTCGTATCCGACATCGGCCAAGGCCGCTGCAATGTCTGCTAATGGGATGGTCCGGCCGTGCTCCCGCCCCGCCAGCAATAGAAGCTGGGAAGGGGCGTCAAGACAAGGAGCACGCCATGTCCCAGACACTGAACGCTGCATTTGCCGTGGTTGGTATCGATATCGGCAAGAACTCTTTCCACATCGTGGGCCACGATGAGCGTGGTGCCATTGTGTTGCGTCAGAAATGGTCGCGTGGCCAGGTCGAGGCCCGCTTAGCCAATATGCCGCCATGCCTGATCGGGATGGAAGCCTGCGTTGGCGCGCATCATCTCAGTCGCAAACTTAGGGCACTGGGCCACGATGCCCGGCTGATGCCGGCGAAGTATGTTCGCCCCTACTCGAAGGGGCAGAAGAATGACTTCCGCGATGCCGAGGCAATCGCCGAGGCGGTGCAGCGACCGACCATGAAGTTCGTGGCGACGAAGACCGCGGATCAGCTCGATCTGCAGGCACTGCACCGGGTACGGGAGCGCCTGGTCAGCCAGCGTACCGGCATTATCAATCAGATCCGCGCCTTCCTGCTGGAGCGCGGCATTGCGGTGCGGCAGGGACAGCGGTTCCTGCGCGCCGAGTTGCCGCGCATCCTGGCCACGCCACCAGATGTC
>DASSGF010000017.1:0-27202 GCA_035693565.1 Rhizomicrobium sp.
GAAGCTGCCGGCGGGCACCGAAATGGTGATGCCGGGGGACAATGTCTCGGTGGAAGTGGAACTGATCGTTCCCATCGCCATGGAAGAGAAGCTGCGCTTCGCCATCCGTGAAGGCGGCCGCACCGTCGGCGCCGGCGTCGTGGCAAAGATCTTGAAGTGAAGTTAAGGCCGTGACCGGCGGCCAGCGCCGGTCACGACTTGTTTTTCTAGGGGTGTAGCTCAGCTGGTAGAGCATCGGTCTCCAAAACCGAGGGCCGGGGGTTCGAGTCCCTCCGCCCCTGCCAAGTTTGAAGTGTTGAAGAGTTGAAATGGCTGACGTGACGAAAAAGACGGAAAGTGACGCGGACGGGGAAGCACCCGTCGCGCGCCGCCGCGTCTCGCCGATGCAGTTCTTCCAGGAAGTGCGCCGCGAGATGAGCAAGGTCACCTGGCCGAGCTGGAAGGAGACCTGGCTCACCACCATGATGGTATTCATCATGGTCGGGCTCACCATGGTATTCTTCGCGGTGGTCGATTTTGTCCTCAACTATGGCGAGATGATTTTGATCGGCGCCAGGAGGCTGTACTGATGAGCGAAGCTGGAACCCGCACCGTGGCGGATGCCAAATGGTACATCGTCCACACCTATTCGAATTTCGAGAAGAAGGTGTCGGAGGAGATCAAGCGCCAGGCCAAGATCCAGGACCTGGAGGAATTCGTCGCCGATGTGATCGTGCCGACGGAAGATGTGATCGAGGTGCGCCGCGGCCAGAAGGTCAATAGCGAGCGCAAATTCCTGCCCGGTTATGTGCTGCTGCACGCCAAGCTGACCGACGAGGTCTATCACCTGGTCAAGAATGTGGCCAAGGTGACGGGCTTTCTGGGCCAGAACAACAAGCCCATGCCGCTGCGCCAGGGCGAGGTGGACCGCATCCTCAATCAGGTGACGGAAGGCGCGGAGCACCCCAAGTCCACCATCACGTTCGAGGTGGGCGAGCAGGTTCGGGTGGCGGACGGTCCCTTTACCTCTTTCACCGGCACGGTGGAGGAAGTGGACGAAGACCGCAGCCGCGTAAAGGTGGCGGTGTCGATCTTCGGTCGCGCCACGCCGGTGGAACTCGAATACACGCAAGTGGAGAAGATGTAGTCGTTGAATTGCCGGGCTTTGCCCGGCGGGGCCGGCCTGGGGCTTAAGTCCAGGTTTTCATCCCGCGGGAGAAACGCAAGTTTCGTTTGAACCGCTAAGCCGCAAAAAGGAGGCGGCGAGACATGGCAAAGAAAGTAACTGGTTACGTCAAATTGCAAGTGCCCGCGGGCAGCGCGAATCCGTCGCCGCCCATCGGCCCGGCCTTGGGCCAGCGCGGCCTCAACATCATGGAGTTCTGCAAGGCGTTCAACGCCAAGACCCAGGACCAGGAAAAGGGTATGCCGATCCCGGTGACCATCACCGTGTTCTCGGACAAGAGCTTCACCTTTGAAATGAAGACTGCGCCCGCTTCCTACTTCCTCAAGAAGGCGGCCAAGCTGTCCTCCGGCTCCAAGTCGCCCGGCATCACCACGGCCGGCAGCGTCACGCGCGCCCAGGTGCGCCAGATCGCGGAAGCCAAGATGAAGGATCTCAACGCCAATGACATCGAAAACGCGATGCTCCTGATCGAGGGCTCGGCCCGCTCGATGGGCATCACGGTGAGGGATTAACCGCCATGGCGATCTCCAAGCGTTACAAGAAAGCCAATGAAGGCCTGGACCGCAGCAAGAGCTATACGGTGGAAGAAGCCGTGAAGCTGGTGAAGGCGCGCGCCACCGCCAAGTTCGACGAAACCATCGAGCTGTCGCTCAACCTGGGCGTCGATCCCAAGCATGCCGACCAGATGGTGCGCGGCGTGGTTTCGCTGCCCTCGGGCACCGGCCGCAGCTTGCGCGTCGCGGTGTTCGCCAAGGGTCCCAAGGCGGAAGAGGCCAAGAAGGCCGGCGCCGACCTGGTGGGCGCCGAAGATCTGGCGGCCGAAGTCACGGCCGGCAAGATCGATTTCGACCGCTGCATCGCCACTCCGGACATGATGGGTATCGTCGGCCGGTTGGGTAAGGTGCTGGGTCCGCGCAACCTGATGCCGAACCCCAAGGTCGGCACCGTCACCATGGACGTGACCCAGGCAGTGAAGGACGCCAAGGGCGGGGCGGTGGAATTCCGCGTCGAGAAGGCGGGCATCGTGCAGGCCGGAGTCGGCAAGGCCAGCTTTGCCGAAGACGCCATCGCGGCCAACGTGAAGGCGTTCGTGGACGCGGTCCTGAAGGCCAAGCCGTCGGGCGCCAAGGGCCATTATGTGAAGAAGATTTCCATCTCATCGACCATGGGTCCGGGCGTGAAGATTTCGCTCGCCGCGGTCGGCGCGGGTGGTGCGGCGGCTTAATCGCCGCGAATAAATTCCGGCGGACGATCGCCGGAACTGTCCGAGACTGCTGGAGCCCCGCAAGAGGCTTAAAAGATTTCCAGCACAGACAGGGAATGAACCGGATTTGCGATGGTCAACATCGCCTGTTCGGGTTTGGACCCTGGGGCAGAGAAGAGCAACAGGGTTGGCAGGCGGATCGTCACGCTTGCCGACGTTAGGAGAGCAAAGTGGAAAAAGCCAAGAAAGCGGAAGTCGTCGAAGACCTGAATAGCGTCTTCGCGAAGGCCGGCTCTGTGGTGGTCGCCCACTATACCGGCATGACGGTTGCCCAGATGGCCGATCTCCGTTCGCGCATGCGCGCAAACGGGGCATCGTTCCGTGTGGCCAAGAACCGTCTGGCGGTGCGCGCTCTGAAAGGAACGCCGATCGAAGGCATCGCCCACCTGTTCAAGGGGCCAACCGGCATCGCTGTCAGCGCTGACCCGGTGGCTGCTTCGAAGGTGGCGGCTGCCTATGCCAAGGATAACGAGAAGCTCGTGATCCTGGGCGGCGCGGTCGGAAGCACGGCGCTGGATGCCGCGGGCGTGAAAGCCCTCGCCACCCTGCCGTCGCTGGATGAACTGCGTGGCAAGATCGTGGGTCTGCTTGTGGCGCCCGCGACCAAGATCGCCGGGATTGTTCAAGCTCCCGCCGGTCAGCTTGCCCGTGTCATCGGTGCTTATTCCAAGAAGGACGCCGCTTAAGCGACTGCCAACGTAAACATCCAAACCTGAACCAACTGAAGGAACTTTAGAAATGTCGAAGATCGAAAAGCTCGTTGAAGACTTGTCCTCCCTGACCGTTCTGGAAGCCGCCGACCTGGCCAAGCTGCTAGAAGAGAAGTGGGGCGTTTCCGCCGCCGCTCCGGTGGCTGCCGCCGCCGCTGCTCCGGCCGGCGCTGCTGCCGCTCCGGCCGCCGAGAAGACCGAATTCACGGTCGTTCTCACCGATGCGGGCGACAAGAAGATCAACGTGATCAAGGAAGTGCGTGCGATCACCGGCCTGGGCCTCAAGGAAGCCAAGGACCTGGTCGAAGGCGCTCCCAAGGAAGTCAAAGCCGACGTCAACAAGGACGAAGCTGCCAAGATCAAGAAGCAGCTCGAAGATGCTGGCGCCAAGGTCGAGTTGAAGTAACTAGGAGGCTCAGCGGGTTGAAAAGCCGCATGGGCGTACATATTTCGTTCACCCACCCCCCATCGGCGAACCGCTCGCCGATGGGTGCGGTGGCTTTTGCCATTGGTTTGAAACTGCTGGTTCCCACCCCGGGCAAACACGGCTTGTTGCCGTAAAGGACTTATTCGAATGACTCTCTCCTTCACCGGACGCAAACGCCTTCGCAAGAACTTCGGCAAGATCCAGGAGATCGCGCATATGCCGAACCTCATCGAGGTTCAGCGCACCTCCTACGACCAGTTCCTGCAGCTGGAAAAGCCGGATGGCGGGCGCCGGGACGAGGGCTTGGAGGCGGTGTTCCGCCAGGTATTTCCCATCAAGGATTTCTCGGAATCCTCGCTTTTGGAATATGTCGATTATCACTTCGAGGAGCCGAAGTATGACGTGGAGGAGTGCCAGCAGCGCTCCATGACCTATGCCGCGCCGCTCAAGGTGACGCTGCGCCTGATCGTGTTCGATGTGGACCAGGAAACCGGCGCCAAGTCGGTCAAGGACATCAAGGAACAGGACGTCTATATGGGCGACGTTCCGTTCATGACCGAGAACGGCACCTTTGTCGTCAACGGCACCGAGCGCGTCATCGTCTCCCAGATGCACCGTTCGCCGGGCGTCTTCTTCGACCATGACAAGGGCAAGACCCACTCCTCGGGCAAGCTGTTGTTCGCCGCCCGCGTCATTCCCTATCGCGGTTCCTGGTTGGACTTCGAGTTCGACGCCAAGGATATCGTGCATGTGCGCATCGACCGCCGCCGCAAGCTGCCGGCGACGACCTTGCTCTATGCCTTGGGGCTGACCCAGGAAGAAATCCTGGCCTATTTCTTCGGCAAGATTTCCTTCAAGCACAATAAGGATGGCAGCTGGTCGACGCCGCTGGATTCCACCTGGATGCGCAACGCCAAGTCCGTTTCGGACTGGAAGAATGCCAAGACCGGCGAGGTGGTGCACGAGGCCGGCGGCAAGATCACCGCGCGCGCCCTGCGCAAGCTGGGCGAGGATGGCGTCAAGAATATCGCCTTCAACCAGGACGAGCTGATCGGCCGCTTCTCCGCGCTGGACATGGTCAATCCGGAAACCGGCGAGATCTATGTCGAAGCTGGCGACGAGCTCACCGCCGACAATCTGGCGACCCTGCTGGAAGCGGGTTTCCATGACGTGGAAGTGCTCAATATCGATGGCATCAATGTCGGTCCCTATATTCGCAACACCCTGAATGTGGACAAGAACCATTCCCGCGAGCAAGCGCTGATCGACATTTACCGCGTGATGCGCCCGGGCGAGCCGCCGACCCTGGACACCGCCGAGACCCTGTTCGGCCAACTGTTCTTCGACTCAGAGCGCTATGACCTGTCGGCGGTCGGCCGGGTGAAGATGAACATGCGCATGGGCCTGGATGCGCCCGACACCATGCGGGTGCTGCGCAAGGAAGACATCCTCGCCATCCTCAAGGCGCTGGTGGAATTGCGCGACGGGCGCGGCGAAATCGACGACATCGACAATCTCGGCAATCGCCGCGTGCGTTCGGTGGGCGAGCTGATGGAAAACCAGTTCCGCGTCGGCCTGCTGCGCATGGAACGCGCCATCAAGGAGCGCATGTCGGCGGTGGATATCGACACGGTGATGCCGCACGACCTGATCAACGCCAAGCCGGTGGCGGCGGCGGTGCGCGAATTCTTCGGCTCCAGCCAGCTGTCCCAGTTCATGGACCAGCAGAATCCGTTGTCGGAACTGACCCACAAGCGGCGCATGTCGGCGCTTGGACCGGGCGGTCTGACACGGGAGCGCGCCGGTTTCGAAGTGCGCGACGTGCACCCGACCCATTACGGCCGTATCTGCCCGATCGAGACGCCGGAAGGACCCAATATCGGGTTGATCAACTCGCTGGCGACGTTCGCGCGGGTCAACAAGTACGGCTTTATCGAAAGCCCCTACCGCAAGGTGAACAACAAGCACCTGACGGACGAGGTGGTCTATCTCTCGGCGATGGAAGAGGCGAAGTACATGATCGCCCAGGCCAACGCCACTGTCGACAGCCGCCTGCGCCTGACAGACGAACTGGTGTCCTGCCGCAAGGGCGGAAACTTCGTGATGACCACGCCCGACCAGGTGCAGTTCATCGACGTTTCGCCCAAGCAGCTGGTGTCGGTCGCCGCCGCCCTGGTGCCGTTCCTGGAAAATGACGACGCCAACCGCGCGCTGATGGGTTCCAACATGCAGCGCCAGGCTGTGCCCTTGCTGCGCCCGGAAGCGCCGCTGGTGGGCACCGGCATGGAAGAGATTGTGGCGCGGGATTCCGGCGCCGCCATCGCCGCGCGCCGCTCCGGCGTGGTGGACCAGGTGGACGCCACCCGTATCGTCGTCCGCGCCACGGAAGAGACCGATCCCACCAAGCCGGGCATCGACATCTACCGCTTGCGCAAGTTCCAGCGCTCCAATGCCTCTACCTGCATCAACCAGCGTCCGCTGGTGAAGATCGGCGACGTGGTCAAGAAGGGCGACATCATCTGCGACGGTCCCTCGACGCAGCTGGGCGAGCTGGCCCTGGGCAAGAATGCGCTGGTCGCCTTCATGCCCTGGAATGGCTACAACTTCGAGGACTCCATCCTGATCTCCGAGCGTATCGTCCGCGATGACGTCTTCACCTCGATCCATATCGAGGAGTTCGAGACCATGGCGCGCGACACCAAGCTGGGCCCTGAGGAAATCACCCGCGACATTCCCAATGTCGGCGAAGAAAACCTCAAGAACCTGGACGAGGCCGGCATCGTCTATATCGGCGCCGAAGTGCAGGCGGGCGACATTCTGGTGGGCAAGGTGACGCCGAAGGGCGAAACCCCGATGACCCCGGAAGAAAAGCTGTTGCGCGCCATCTTCGGCGAAAAGGCCGCCGATGTCCGCGACACGTCCTTGCGCGTGCCGCCGGGCGTCACCGGCACCATCGTGGAAGTGCGCGTCTTCAACCGTCATGGCGTCGACAAGGATCAGCGCGCCATGTCGATCGAGCGCGCTGAGGAAGAACGTCTGGCGGAAGACCGCGACGACGAGCTTTCGATCCTGGAACGCAACATCTTCTCACGCCTGGCGGAAATCCTGCTCAACAAGACCGCCGCCTCAGGCCCCAAGGGCATGGCGGCGGACACCAAGATCACCCAGCAGGTGCTGGACACGATCGCCAAGCATCAATGGTGGCAGATCGGGCTTCGCAACGAAAAGGCGATGGCCGAGATCGAGGGTCTGCGTCAGCAATATGACGACTCCAAGGCGCGCCTGGACAAGCGCTTCGCCGACAAGGTGGAAAAGCTCCGCCGCGGCGACGAGCTGGCTCCCGGCGTGATGAAGATGGTCAGGGTGTTCGTGGCGGTGAAGCGCAAGCTGCAGCCGGGCGACAAGATGGCCGGCCGTCACGGCAACAAGGGCGTGATCAGCCGCATCGTGCCGATCGAGGACATGCCGCATCTGGAAGACGGCACCGCGGTGGACGTGGTGCTCAATCCGCTGGGCGTGCCTTCGCGCATGAATGTGGGCCAGATCCTGGAGACCCATCTGGGCTGGGCCTGTTCGGGCCTGGGCCGGCAGATCGGCGACATGCTCGACAAGGTCAAGCGCGACGGCAAGCATGAGCCGCTGCGCCGCCACTTGAAGAGCGTCTATGGCAGCGACGAGCGCCTAGGCGAGATCGACGAGAATGGCCTGATCGAGTTGGCCGACAATTTGCGCTTTGGTGTTCCGATCGCCACTCCGGTGTTCGACGGCGCCAAGGAAAACGACATTGTCGACATGCTGGAGCAGGCGGGCCTGACTTCATCGGGACAGATGACGCTGTTCGACGGCCGCACGGGTGAAGCTTTCACCCGTCAGGTCACGGTCGGCTACATCTATATGCTCAAGCTCAACCATCTGGTGGACGACAAGATCCACGCCCGTTCGATCGGCCCCTACAGCCTGGTCACCCAGCAACCGCTGGGCGGCAAGGCGCAGTTCGGCGGCCAGCGCTTCGGCGAAATGGAAGTCTGGGCCTTGGAAGCTTACGGCGCCGCCTACACGCTGCAGGAAATCCTCACCGTGAAGTCGGACGACGTGGCGGGCCGCACCAAAGTGTACGAGGCGATCGTGCGCGGCGAAGACACGTTCGAGGCCGGTATCCCGGAATCGTTCAACGTCTTGGTCAAGGAAATGCGCTCGCTGTCGCTGAATGTCGAACTGGTGAACGGACCCACGCAGTAAGGGCCGAAACGGAATGAACTATCCCCGCCCGGCGCCCGGCAAAGGGCGGGGACTTTAAAGGAAACGGGACGGAACTGGCGAAGCCCTCCGGCCCATTTGAAAGGACGCTCGTATGAATCAAGAGCTGATGAATGTCTTCGGGACCCAGAAGGAAATCCCGGCCTTTGACCGCATCAAGATCTCGCTGGCCAGCCCGGATCAGATCCTGCGCTGGAGCCACGGCGAAATCAAAAAGCCGGAGACCATCAACTACCGCACCTTCAAGCCCGAGCGGGACGGGTTGTTCTGCGCCCGTATCTTCGGGCCGGTGAAGGATTACGAGTGCTTGTGCGGCAAGTACAAGCGCATGAAGTACAAGGGCATTGTCTGCGAAAAGTGCGGCGTGGAAGTCACGGTGCAGAAGGTGCGCCGCGACCGCATGGGCCATATCGAGCTGGCCTCGCCGGTGGCCCATATCTGGTTCCTGAAGTCGCTGCCCAGCCGCATCGGCCTGATCCTGGACATGACGCTCAAGGATCTGGAGCGGGTGCTGTATTTCGAGAACTATATCGTGATCGAGCCCGGCCTCACCCCGCTCAAGGAGCGGCAGCTGCTGACCGAGGATGAGTTCTACAAGGCCCAGGACGAATACGGTAACGACAGCTTCACCGCCGAGATCGGCGCGGAAGCCATCCGCAAGCTGCTCGCGGCCATCGACCTGGAAAAGATGCGCGACGAGATCCGCGCCGAAGTGGCGGATTCTTCCGGCGGCGAAAAGCAGAAGAAGCTGGTCAAGCGGTTGAAGGTGGTGGAAGCCTTCCTGGAATCCGCCAACCGCCCGGAATGGATGATCCTGACCGTCATTCCGGTGATCCCGCCGGAATTGCGCCCGCTGGTGCCGTTGGATGGCGGACGCTTCGCGACTTCCGACCTCAATGACCTTTATCGCCGCGTCATCAACCGCAACAACCGGTTGAAGCGCCTGATCGAGCTCAAGGCCCCCGACATCATCGTGCGCAACGAAAAGCGCATGCTGCAGGAATCGGTCGACGCCCTGTTCGACAATGGCCGCCGCGGCCGTGTCATCACCGGCGCCAACAAGCGTCCCTTGAAGTCCCTGGCCGACATGCTGAAGGGCAAGCAAGGCCGCTTCCGCCAGAACCTGCTGGGCAAGCGCGTCGACTATTCGGGCCGTTCGGTGATCGTGGTCGGTC
Organism: Rhizomicrobium sp.; assembly: GCA_035693565.1. GTDB lineage: Bacteria > Pseudomonadota > Alphaproteobacteria > Micropepsales > Micropepsaceae > Rhizomicrobium. Next base: position 8,999 of record DASSGF010000017.1, read on the forward strand.
CCGAGCTCAAGCTGCACCAGTGCGGCCTGCCCAAGAAGATGGCCTTGGAACTGTTCAAGCCGTTCATTTACGCGCGCCTGGAAGCCAAGGGTTTCAGCCAGACCGTCAAGCAGTCCAAGAAGCTGGTGGAGAAGGAGAAGCCCGAGGTCTGGGATATTCTCGAGGAAGTCATCCGCGAGCATCCCATCCTGCTCAACCGCGCGCCGACCTTGCACCGCTTGGGCATCCAGGCGTTCGAGCCGGTGTTGATCGAAGGCAAGGCGATCCAGCTGCATCCGCTGGTCTGCACCGCCTTCAATGCCGACTTTGACGGCGACCAGATGGCCGTGCACGTTCCGCTGTCGCTGGAAGCGCAGCTGGAAGCGCGCGTCCTGATGATGTCGACCAACAACATCCTGTCGCCCGCCAACGGCAAGCCCATCATCGTGCCGACCCAGGATATCGTGCTTGGCCTTTATTACCTGAGCCAGGAACGCGCCAAGGAGCCGGGCGAGGGCATGACCTTCAACGACATCGGCGAAATCGAGCACGCCTTGTTCTCGAAGTCGGTGACTCTGCATGCCAAGATCAAGGCCCGCTACAAGACGGTCGACGCCGAAGGCAAGCCGATCACCCGCCGCGTGGAATCCACGCCGGGCCGCATGCTGATCGCCGACATCCTGCCGCGCAGCCCCAAGATCCCGTTCGAGCTGGTCAACCGCCTGTTGCGCAAGCAGGAAATCAGCCAGCTGATCGACGAGGTCTATCGTCATTGCGGCCAGAAGGAGACCGTGCTGTTCGCCGATGCGCTGATGGCGCTGGGCTTCCGCGAAGCCTGCAAGGCCGGCATTTCCTTCGGCAAGGACGACATGGTCGTGCCCGATACCAAGGTGAAGCTGATCGACGAGACCCGTCACCGGGTGCGCGAATATGAGCAGCAGTATCAGGACGGTCTGACCACCGACAAGGAGAAGTACAATCTCGTTGTCGACACCTGGTCGAAGTGCACCGACATGGTGGCGGCCGAAATGATGAAGGAAATCTCCGAGCCCCGCATCGATCCGGAAACCGGACGGGTGCAGGAGATGAACTCCATCTACATGATGAGCCATTCCGGCGCCCGCGGTTCGCCGCAGCAGATGAAGCAGCTGGCCGGCATGCGCGGACTTATGGCGCGTCCCGACGGCTCGATCATCGAGACGCCGATCCTGTCGAACTTCAAGGAAGGTTTGACCGTGCTGGAGTATTTCAACTCCACCCACGGCGCCCGCAAGGGTCTGGCCGACACCGCGCTCAAGACGGCGAATTCCGGTTACCTGACCCGCCGCTTGGTGGACGTGGCCAATGACTGCATCATCACCAGCGAAGATTGCGGCACCAAGAAGGGTGTCACGGTCCAGGCGGAAATCGATGGCGGCCAGGTGGTGGCGTCGCTGACCGAACGCATCCTGGGCCGCACCACGGCCGAAGACGTCAAGCATCCGGACACGGGCGACATCATCATCAAGCGCAACAAGGAAGTGACCGAAGACCTGGCCGAAAAGGTCGAGGCGGCGCATGTCCAGAAGGTGCGCGTCCGCTCGGTGCTGACTTGCGACCTGCCGGAAGGCGTGTGCGGCAAGTGCTATGGCCGCGATCTGGCGCGGGGTACCCCAGTCAATATCGGCGAAGCGGTGGGCGTGATTGCCGCCCAGTCGATCGGCGAACCGGGCACCCAGCTGACCATGCGCACCTTCCATATCGGCGGCGCGGCGCAGGTTGCCGGCCAGTCGAAGATCGAGGCGTCGTATGACGGCAAGGTCAAGATCGTAAACAGGAACGTCGTCAAGAACTCCGACGGCGAATTGATTGCGATGTCGCGCAACATGCAGATCGTCATCACCGACAATAAGGGCCAGGAACGCGCCACCTATCGCATCACCTATGGCGCACGCCTGCGGGTTGACGAAGGCGCCACCGTCAAGCGCGGCGACCGCCTGGCGGAATGGAATCCCAACGCCTTGCCGGTTCTGACCGACGTCGAGGGTACCGTGAAATACGAAGACCTGGTCTTCGGCGTCACGGTGCGGGAAGTGTCGGACGAAAAGACCGGCGTGTCGTCCAAGGTTGTGATGGACAGCCGCGGTACGGGCTCCAAGAACGCGCCCGAACTGCGCCCCGCCATCGTGATCCTGGACAAGAAGGGCAAGCCGGTGCAGCTGGCGACCGGCGGCGAAGCGCGTTATGCGATTTCGCCGGACGCCATTCTGTCGGTGGAAGACGGTTCGACGATCCGGGCCGGCGACGTGCTGGCGCGTATCCCGACCGAAGGCGCCAAGACCCGCGACATTACCGGCGGTCTGCCGCGGGTGGCGGAACTGTTCGAAGCCCGCAAGCCCAAGGAAGCGGCCGTGTTGGCCGAGACCGACGGCTTTGTCGAATTCGGCAAGGACTATAAGAACAAGCGCCGCGTCATCGTGCGTCCCAAGAACGAGAAGCAGGAGCCGAGCGAGTATCTGATCCCCAAGGGCCGCCATATCAGCGTGCGCGAAGGCGATTATGTGGAGAAGGGCGACTATATCGTCGAAGGCAATCCCTCGCCGCATGACATCCTGCGCATCAAGGGCATGGAGGAGCTGGCGATCTACCTGGTCAAGGAAATCCAGGACGTCTATCGCCTCCAGGGCGTGAAGATCAACGACAAGCATATCGAAGTGATCTGCCGCCAGATGATGCAGAAGCTGGAAATCACCGAAGGCGGCGAGACCACGCTGATCGCCGGTGAGCATGTCGACCAGGCCGAACTGGACGCCGCCAACAAGAAGGCGGAGGAGGATGGTCACAAGCCCGCCGAAGGCCGCGCCATTCTGTTGGGCATCACCAAGGCAAGCTTGCAGACCCGCTCGGTGTTCTCGGCGGCTTCCTTCCAGGAAACCACGCGCGTCCTCACCGACGCCGCGGTCAATGGCAAGGTGGATATGCTGGAAGGGTTGAAGGAGAACGTGATCGTCGGCCGCCTGATTCCGGCGGGCACCGGCGGCGCCATCGCCCGTCTTCGCCAGATCGCCACCGAACGCGACAAGGCGATCCAGGAGGAGCAGGCGGCGCAGCAGCCTGTGGCTCAACTGGAAGCCCCGCAGCCGGCCGCCGCGCCGGCCGAGTAGCGGTCAGGCCGCACAAAAAATCAGGCCGCTGGATGTGCGTCCGGCGGCCTTTTTGTTTTTGATCCCCCTCCGGCCGCGACTATCACGCCTTCGCTTCGCTCAGGCGCCCGTCGCGTCCACCTCCCCCTTTGCGTGGCAAAGGGGGAGGGAGCTGTCGGATGCTTGCTGGTCGCCCGGCGGCTCCGCTGCCGGGCTCGAGACCTCTTGTTATTCCCGGCGGGAATCAAGCTTTAGAATCAGGGGCCGATGGAAACACCGGCCCTTTCTCCGTCAGCAATAGGGCGGGATTGGCTGACGTCGAGGGCGTGACGCAATGACTTTTTTGCTGGCCGGGATAAACGCCAGTGAAGTGGTTCCCGAGTGTCGCTCCCAGTGCGGTTGGAAGAAGCCCGTAACCGCATACCCGTTGCCAAGATATCGGTAAGTTCCTGGATAAAACAGATACTCAGTACTCTCGACGCTGTTGGGTGGGTCCTCCATCGAGAAAATGAGCCGTCTGTATTCTTTTCCTTCCCGCTCGAGGTCGTCTTTAGGCCATTTGACGAGAATATCGAGCTGAACGACGCGGCCAATATTCCGACAGGCAATAGCCTTCAATGACTTGGCGGACGCCGGCCGGATTTCACCGCGTAACATTGGAATACCCGCGGTATTGGCCACGGCGGGCACCGCTATGAAAGCGCACAACAGGGCGAACATGAGGCGCATGTTGCTTGATCCTATCCCAATATCCAGCGGTGAAAACAGGAGGCGGCGTCCCCATATCGGCGCTAAGGTCTGCCCATGAAATTACCCGAGCCCATGTCCTGGAACCGCGCCGAGGCCCGCAGTGGCAAGTTCGACGGCAAATTCATCATCGGGGTGATGACCACCGGGATTTACTGCCTGCCGTCCTGCGCCGCCCGCCCGCCCAAACCCCAGAATGTCCGGCTTTTCACCACCGAGGCGGAAGCCAAGGCGGCGGGCTTGCGGGCCTGCAAGCGTTGCCGCCCCGACCTTTATTACAAAGGCGAGGATGAGAATGTTGCCCTGTTCCAGGGGCTGGCGGAGCGCATTCAAAACCGTCCCGACGAATTCGCCGATGCTTCCGCCCTGGCCAAGGAGGCCGGTGTCAGCCTGACCAAGCTGGGCGACTTGTTCCGCGATCACGCCCATCTGGCGCCCGCCTCTTGGCTCAGGCGGGTGCGGGTGAAACGTGCGGCGGAAGAACTGCTTTCGGGCAGGGACAAGGTGGCTGAGATCGGTTTCGGCGCAGGCTTTGAATCCGAATCGGTGTTCCACCGCCAGTTCCTCAACCAGATGCGCATGACGCCGGGCGCTTATCGCGCCCTGGACGGCGCCGAAGTCTTCATGCTGCAACTGCCGCCGCTCTACCGGGCCAAGGAAATTCTCGCCTATCACGCCCGCGATCCCCAGTCGCTCAGCGAGAAAAGCGAAGGCAGTCGCATCTGGAAGGCGCTGCATACCGAAAGTGGGCCGGCAGTTCTGGAAATCAGCATCGAACCGCCGCAAGCCTGGGTCAGGGTGCATGCGGAGAAAAAACTGGCGCCCAGCAGCATGGCGGCCCTGCATGGCGCGGCGCTGAAGATTCTGTCGCTGACCAATGATGTCAGCCAGTTCGAGACCCGGCATGCCGATTTCGTCAAGAATCGCCGGGGATTGCGCATGCCGCTGCTCCCCACCGGTTTCGACGCCCTGTGCTGGGGCATCATCGGCCAGCAGATCAATGTGAAATTCGCCGCTTCCCTGCGCCGCGAGATGGTGGAGCTGGCGGGCGAGAAAATCGGCGACATGCGCGCCCATCCCACGCCTGGGCGCGTGGCCGATATCGATATTTCGACCCTGGCGGCGCGGCGCTATTCCCGCTCCAAGGCGCGCTATCTGGTGGAAGCGGCGCAGGCGGTGGCCGGCGGCAGGCTGGATATCGAAAATCTGGGCGAAGGCTCGGCCATCGCGGCGGAAAAAGCGCTGACGGCGCAACACGGCATCGGCACCTGGACGGCGCGCTATGTCTTGATGCGGGGCGGTTTCGCCGACGCGGCGCCGGTGGGCGATGTCGCGCTCGCCGCCGCGTTGCAGCGGCTGCACCAATTGCCGGAGCGGCCCGATGCCGACCAGTCGGCGCGGCTGATGAGCATCTACGCCCCCCATCGCAGCCTCGCCACCATGCATTTGTGGACCTATCTCAAGGAAGCCGCCTGAAGGAGGGCAGCCATGACGAAAAACACGACAAAGAAATATTGGAGCCTGATCGAATCCCCGTTCCAGAAGTTCGCCGCCTGGGTGGATGAGGAAGGAAGGCTGTTGCGCTTCCATTTGCGCGCCGCCGGCGCCGCCAAGGTCGATCCGGATGCGGAGAACAATTCCCGCAAGCTGGCCGAAGTGCAGCGCCAGGTGACGCAATACGCCGACGGCAAGCGCCGGGAGTTCGAGTTCGAGCTGGCGGCGGAAGGGCCGGAGTTCGACAAGAAAGTCTGGGCGGCGCTGCTGGACATTCCCTTCGGCACCACCACCAGCTATGGCGCGGTGGCCAAGCGCATCGGCCACGCAGGCGCGGCGCGCGCGGTGGGCGCGGCCAACGGCGCCAATCCCATCGCCCTGATCGTGCCTTGCCACCGGGTGATCGGCGCCGACGGTTCACTCACCGGCTATGGCGGCGGGCTTCCGCTCAAGCGTAAGCTGCTGGAGCATGAGGCGCGGGTGTGCGGGACGAGGCTGGATCTGTTCGGCTGAAGAAACGCTGCTATAACGCCTTCGACAGCCCCACGAAGAATCCCCGCCTCGCGCCGAATTGCGGCGCGCCAACCCCCACACCGGTGCCGTCGCGGATTTCATAAATCTCGTCAAAGAGATTGAGGACGTCGAAGCGCGCCGTCAGACCCTTCAAATCATCCAACTCGAAATCCTGGCTGATCCCAAAATTGACCGTGACATAGGCCGGCACAGAGGCGCCATTGGGTGTGGCGCCGTCTTTGCGCAGGCCAGTGCCGTAGAGCAGGTCGGCGGAAAGGTGCGTCTTTTCCATAGTGTAAGTGGCGCCCGCCGACAGAGAGAAAAGCTGCTGGTGATCCAGCGGAATATAATGTCCCGCGATATAGGCCAAGTCGTTCGGATCGAACTGAAACTGGCTGGAGACGATATTCCTGCCCACCGCCCGCTCATAAGACGCATTCATATAGGCGCTGAAATTGTCGTGGGCGTAGTTGATCGTCAGCTCGCCGCCATATTGCCGGCCTTGGGCATAGTTGAACGGCGTCAGGATGATGGGGGCGCCGAACTGGCCTTCGTCAATCAGGTTTTTGGACGCCTTGTAGAAGCTGTCCAACCCGATGGTCCAATCGTCGATCTTCTGTTCCATGCCCAGGTCGAAATAGTCAGCGCGCTCCGCCTTGGGTGTGTCATTGGGACCGCCGCCGCCCGCCGCGGTGGTATTGTCGAACAAAGCCACGTCGGCGGATGCCACCAGTTCAAACGGTGGAGGCGAGAAATAGCGGGCATAGCCGGCATGGACCGTGGTGGTGTCGCTAGGTTTCCACACCGCGTTGACGCGCGGACTGAGTTGGTTCTCGGCGTCGAAAGCCGAGAAAGCGTCGTAGCGCAATCCGTAGTTCACGGTGAAATTGTCGGTCACCCCCCATTCGTCCTGGGCATAGAGCCCGTAATTGTAGCCATGTTTGCTGCCATTGCCGGCGATGGTGAGCGGCACCGCGGAGGCCTGGCAGGTCTGGGCGGGATCGATGCAGAGCGGATTGGGATTGGTGACGCCAACACCACCGGGCGCCGTTGCCAGCACCTGGGACGAGGTGCGCGACAGCGTATCGTCAGCCTGATACAGCACGCCAAATCGGATGGTGTGGCCTTCAAGGGCATGCCAGGCGCCTTCCGCCTGCAAGCCATAGGCGACATCGCGCTTGTAGGCATCCTGGGCGATGCCGTCATAGAGCAGGCTGCCGGCATTGTTTCCCGGCGTGAAGAACAGGCTGGAATAGCGCCCGAACAGCGATGCCTGAAAGTCCAGCGATCCCACCGACCTGAGATAACTCAGAATGCCGTAATGGGTGATTTCGCGCTGGCGTTGATCCAGCAGCGCGGAAGGGAATGCCGTTGCGCCATTGGCATTGAGTACAAAATTTCCGCTTCCCGCGTCCTGCGGACCCAGGCCGACAATGCCGTCCACGCCCGAAGGCTGAAGTCCCACCCGGTTGGGAATCTGGAATATGGCATTGGAAGTGCCTAGCACCGCGCTGATGCTGCTATCCTGGTCCAGAATATCCTGCAAATAGGTGAAGCCATGCCATTGCTGGGTGCGGTCATGGCGCGGATCGCTGCTGCCGTCCGGCGATTCAATGCCCAGGCTGTTGGTGGTGTAGTCGCCGGAAACGAAATAATTGAAATGCCCCTGCGAGCCGCCATAGGCAAAGGATGGCGACAAGTTGGAATGGCTGCCGCCATACATGCTGATTTCGCCGCCATCCTCGAACACGCCACTCTTGGTCTGAATGTCCACGATGCCGGCGGTGCGCAATCCATATTCGGCCGGCAGCGCGCCGGTGATCAGACGGACCCGTTCCGCCAGCCTGGGATCCAAGGTCTGGCCGAATACGGAAATACCCTCCGGCAGGATGATGCCGTTGAGCCGGTATTGAATGCCGTTATGTTCGCCGCGGATATGCAGCTGGCCGAAACTGTCCTGGGCCACGCCCGGCATCTGCAGGATGACGGAATTGAGCTGGGCATTATCGCCGCCCGGTTGAGCCTGAATATCCTTTGAGGTGATGGTGTAGGTGGATGCGCCGGTCTGGGTCTGGATGCCGTTGCGCGCGGCGGCCAGCTTCTCAGCAGTGACGGTGACGGACTCGGTGCCTTGCTGGGCCAAGGCGGGAAGCGCAAACAGGGCCAGCCCTGCGGAACTCAACAAAAGCGGTCGAAACATAGTGGACTCCAAAATCGGAAGTGCACGCGCGGGCGTGCTGGGGCGGCGCTGAAGCCGCACGCGAAACAGGAAATCGGGTGTTAACGGCGCGGGGGACCGCGGCTCCGCCAGGTGAAGGCCGTGGCGGAGCGGCCCTGGGGCAGGACCAGCGCGGCGAAGATCACCGAAACCAGACTTAGGCTGGCAAGCGCGATTGAGGCCGACGGGGTGACAAAATTGCCGGCATGGACCAATTCCTGGCACAGCCGGCAGTGGTCCACGGGATCAAGCTTGATGGGTGTCTTGTGGGTGGCGCCGGTTTGGACTTTGACCGCCGGTGATATATTCGGCTGGTGGATATGCGTCTGGACAGCCAAGCCCTGAAGAAAGAAAGCCAGCAGGGTCAGGATGGTGACCCACCGTCTGGCGCAGGGTGTTGGACCCGTTTTCCGCATGTGGCTCATACCTCGAGCCGGTCGTTGGGCCGCGCCACCAATGTATAAAGCGCCGGCATCAGGAAGACGCTGATCAGAAGCCGGGAGAACAAGCCGCTGACGATCACCAGGGCAAAGGGACGCTGGGTGTCGGTGCCAACACCTGTCGCCATCGCCGCCGGCAGCAGACCCAGCGCCGCCACCAGCGCCGTCATCATGATCGGCCTCAACCGCAGGATGGCGCCTTCGCGGATCGCTTCAACGCTCGGGGTGCCGTCACGGCGCAGTTCGTTGACATAGGAAATATAAACCACGGCCGTCTGCACCGAGACTCCGAACAGGGCCAAAAAGCCGATGCCGGACGATGCGGAAAATGGCGTGCCGGTGAGCCCAAGCGCCAGAATGCCGCCCACCGGCGCCGACAAAAGAACGCCGATCACGGTGATGAACGGAAATTTGAAGTTGTTGTAGAGCGCGAACAGCAAAAGAAAGATCAGGAATAGGGTCAGGGGCAGGACGATGCGAAGCTGGTGGCTGGAGGCGGTGTATTCGGTGTATTCGCCGCCCCAATCCACGCGATAGCCTTGGGGCAAGGGCACGGTGCGGCGCACCTGCTTGATGGCGTCATTCACGGCGCTGGCCAGGTCGCGCCCTTCCACCGAAAATTGCACGCCGATATAGCGCGAATTGTCTTCGCGATAGATGAAGGATGCGCCGTTCGCCACCTGGATATCGGCCAGCTCCCGGAGCGGGATCTGCTGGCCGGCAGCGGTTGCCATCGGAATGTTTCCGATCTCTTCCGGATTGTCGCGGTACTGGCGGTCCAGCCGCACGAGCAGGTCGAACTGTTTTTCCTGCTGCACCACCTGGGTGGCGACATCGCCGCCGACCGCCGCCTCGATCAGCTTGTTGACGTCGTCGACGTTGATGCCATAACGGGCGATGCGGGCGCGGTCTATTCTGATGGAGAGGCTGGGCTGTCCCAGCTCCTGCACCAGGGTCACGTCGCGGATGCCGCGCACATGTTCCAGCACCCGCTTGATGGCTTTGCCCTTTTGCTCGAGGGTGTTGAGGTCGGAGCCGAACACCTTCACCGCCAGGGCGCTTTTCAACCCGGTCTCAGCTTCGTCCACGGCGTCTTCCGCGGGCTGGGTGTAGTTGAAGACGATGCCGGGAAAGGACGTCAGCTTCCGGTTGATAGCCTCGATCAGGGCCGGCTTGTCACGATAGGCGCCGCGCCATTCGCTATAGGGCTTGAGCCCGACATAAAATTCAGCATTGAAAAATCCCGTGGGATCGGTGCCGTCGTCGGGCCTGCCCAGCTCGGACGCCACCGTGGTGACTTCCGGAAAGGCGGAAAGCACTTCGCGAATCTTGGGCGTGATCTTGGCCGCCTCGTCAAGGGAAATGGTGTAGGGCATGGTGGCGCGCACCCAGAGAGCGCCTTCATCCAGTTTGGGCATGAATTCCGCGCCGACCAAAAGCGACAGCAGCAGCGCCAGGGCAAGAAGGACGCCGGACCCCGCCACGATCCGCCAAGGATATTTGAGGCTGTAGTCCAGGCCCTCGACATATCGTTCCTTGACCGCCTCGAAAATGGCGTTGCGGCGTTCCATCACGCCTTGCCGCATGAACCAGGCGCATAGGATCGGCAGGAGCGTAAGGGTGACGATCAGCGAACCAACCAGGGCGAAAACCATGGTGTCGGCCATCGGCTTGAACAGGATCCCGGATGGACCGGCGAGGACATAGATGGGCAGGAAACCCACCACGATCACCGCGACGGCATAAAATAGTGGCCGGTCCACTTCAGCCGCGGCGGCCTTGATGATCTCCATGACACTGGCGGCCTGTCCCTTGCGCGCCGCCAGCTGGCGGAAGATATTTTCCACCATCACCACCGCCGCATCCACCAGAATGCCGAAATCGATGGCGCCGATGGAGAGGAGGTTTGCCGAGGCGCCTTGAATGTCCAGGCAGACGAAAGCGAACAACAGTGACAGCGGAATGGTGACGGCGACGATCAGTCCGGCGCGGAGGTCGTAAAGGAAAAAAATCAGAACCGCCACGACGAGGAACATGCCGAGCAACAGGTTTTCCCTGACCACAGATGTGGTCAGCGCCACAAGGTCGCTGCGGTCGTAGAAGGGCAGAACCTTGATGTCCTTGGGCAGGATGCGCTCGTTCAGTTCTCTTGTCTTGGCCTCCACGCGCGTGAGCACGTCCTGGGTTTTTTCCCCGGTGCGCAGCAGGATCACGCCCTCCACCGCGTCGTCCTGTTTGTTGAAACCGAATTCGCCCAAGCGTGGGGCGATGCCGATCGCCACCCGTCCGACGTCCTTGACCAGCACCGGTGTGCCGTTATGCACCGCCAGCACGATATTGCCGATGTCTTCCGGGGTGACGATCCGCCCCAGCCCGCGCACATAGTAGAATTGGCCGCCCTGGGAATAGAATCCGCCGCCGGCATTGCTGTTGTTGGCGGACAGGGCGCTTTCGACCCCGGAAACCGTCAACCCCAGGCCGGCGATTTTGGCGGGATCCAGCAGTACCTGATACTGCATGGTGCCGCCGCCGAATCCCGAGTCATCGGCCACGCCCGCAACGGACTTGTATTGCGGCTCGACCACCCAGTCCTCGAAGGTCTTGAGCTCCATCGGCGAGCGGTCCGAGCTCTGCAAGACATAGCGGTAGATCAGTCCCGAAGGCGAGGTCAGGGGAGAAACCGAGGGCGTCACACCGCTGGGCATGCCGAGATCGCCGATCCGGTTGAACACTTCCTGGCGGGCGAAATAGCGGTCCGTATCGCCCTGGAAGGTATAGGTGACGACGGAAAGCCCATAGAGCGAGATGGAGCGCACCGTTGTCATCTTCGGCAGGCCGTTCATGCCCACCTCGACGGGAACGGTGATCAGCCGCTCCACCTCCTCGGCGGCATGACCCGGCCATTGTGTAATGATCTCGACCATGGGCGGCGACAAATCGGGATAGGCGTCCACCGGCAAGCGGTTCAGAGACCGGATACCCGCGCCGATCAGAAGCAGCGTCAAGAGCAGCACCAGCATGCTCTGGCGCAGTGATGAAGCGACCAGCGCGTTCATCAATGACGCCACGCGCGCCTGCTCCGGTGGAGGGGGGTGATCGCTCATTGGTTCTGCAGGAATTGAACGAACAGGGCGCCGTCAACCGCGATCTGATCGCCGGCATGGAGTCCGTCGCGGATCTGATAACGGTCGCCCACCCGTTCCCCCAGGGTCACGTGCCGCCGCGCGAAACTGCCGTCGCGCTGGGTGACATAGACAAAGGGCAGGTTCTCGTCGTCCCTCAGCACCGCGGAATCCGGAACCAGAATTCCGGTGCTCTGCAGACGGGACTGAATCAAGACATGGACATACATCTGCCGTTTCAGCAGCCCCGCCGGATTGGCGACCGCCACGCGCACCTTCATGGAACGGGTGTCCGCATCCACCTGGGGTATGATGTTTGTCACCGTCCCCGAGAATGTGCCGGAACCGGCTGTCACCCTGGCGGTATCTCCGACATTCACGGTGTTGATGTCGGAATCGAAGATTTGCGCCATCACCCACACGCGGGAAAGGTCGGCAACGGTGAAGCTGGCTGTGGTGCCGGCTTGCAGCAACTGGCCGGGCGTGACGAGCCGCTCCACCACGGTACCGGCAAGGGGTGAGCGGATCAGGCCCTCCACCCGCGCCACCGGTTTTCCGGCCCTGATCTCCCGAATGGTGGCGTCATCGATGTTGAGCGCGGTCAATCCTTGCAGGGCGGCATCGCGATCGGCTTCGGCGTTGGCGGCGTCGGTCTGGGCCTGGTCTGCTTCGCGCTGTGAAACGCTTTGGTGCAGCACCAGATCCTTGTCGGCATCGGCGATCCGGCGCGCATTGGCCGCGGTTGCGACGGCCTTCTGATAGGCGCTGACCGCCGCGGCATAGTCGGAGGACGCTACCGCAGCCAAAGGCTGGCCCTTGCCGACGTGATCGCCGGGAGAAACCATCAACCGCGTGACCGGTCCCGACATGGGGGCGATAACGCTGGTGGCCTGGTCATTGTCGAAATCAACCGTGCCGGTGGTGTCGGTCGCCTTGTGAAACCGGCTCGAAGCGACGGTATAGAAACGGATATGGCGCCGCTGCTCGGCCGTCAGCGTCACATTGGTGGGCGTGACGGAGGCCTGTTGTCCGTTGCGGTCGTCTTTGGGTGAGCAGGCCGCCGCCAGCAGCGCGATCACCGTCACCGCAAGCGCGCCGGATTTATTCCCCATTTTCGTCCCCATTCAAATCGGCGCGATGCCACCAGCCGGCGCCCAATGCCTGAAACAGCGCCGCCGTGTCGGTGTAGCGATTGACCTGGGCCTGGATCAGGCTGATCCGCGCCTGCTGATAGGCCTGTTCCGCGCTCAGCAAGGAAAGATAGCTGTCATGGCCGTCCTGCGCCCGGCGCTGCGTCAGCGTCAGTGTCGCCCGCGCGGCTGCTTCGGCGTTGGCCGCTGCCTTGAGCCCTTCGGCATCCTGCTCCAGCGCCGTCAGGGTATCGGCGACGTTCTGGAAGGCGTTGAGGACGGTGCTGCGATACTGCTCCGCTGCCTGGACATAGGCGGCTCGCGCGGCGCGCTCCTCATGCAGCAGGGCGCCGCCGTCGAAAATGGTGGCGGTGAGTGTTGAGCCCAGGCTCCAGAAGCCGGTACCCGGCCCGAACACCTGACCGATGGCGAGCGCCGTGCTGCCGGCATTGGCCGTCAGCTGGATATTGGGCAGCCGGTTGGCGATGGCGACGCCGATCTGAGCGCTGGCGGCATGCATATTCTCCTGGGCCTGCAGCACGTCGGGGCGCTGTTCGACCATGCGGGAGGGAAGACTGACGGGAACGTCGGCGGGCAGGTTGAGGCTGGCCAGCTCGAATTTCTGTTCCGGCGCCTGCGATGGATACTGTCCCGTCAGCACCGCCAGTTGGTCATGCAGCTGAGCCTGCTGCTTGACCAGCGGCGGCAGGGTGGCCGCGGTTTGCGCCAGCTGCGATTCCTGCGCCGCCAGGTCGATGCGGCTGGCATAGCCCTTGGCGAACTGGTTCTTGAGGATCTCCACCATCTTGGTATTGGCGTCGATCAGCTGATGGGTGGCTTCGATCTGCGCCTCGACCGCGCCGGCCTGCATTGCCGCCGCCACGACATTGTTGATCAGAGTGGTATAGGCCGCCGCCAGCTGATAGCGCGCTTGCTCTTCCTGCGCCTTGTAGGATTCCACTGTGCGGCGGGTCAGGCCGAACACATCGGGCATATAGGAAACACTGACCTGTGGTGTGAACAGATTGTAGGTGAAGGTGTTGCCGTTGGGGATCGGCGCCAGGGTTTGCGGCTGTTGCTGACGGCTGGCGGCAAAGCTGCCCGTCACCGCCGGAAAGAAGGCGGCGCGCTGGGCGGCGGTATGTTCGCGGGCCACCAGCAAGGCGGCTTGCGCCGCCTTAAGGTCGTGATTGTTGGCCAGCGCCTGCTCGATCAGGGTGTTGAGCGGCTTGGAGTGGAACAGGGTCCACCAGTCGGCTGCAATGTCCGCGCCCTTGACGAAGTGCTGGGCGCTGCCGCCGGGCACGTCGCTGGTGACGGTGGCGTTCGCGGGATGCGGCGTGTAGTCGTTCACCGGCGGGGCGGCCGGTTTCTTGAAGTCGGGACCCACCGCGCAGCCGGTAAGCAGAAGTGCCGCGATCAACCATGCGCCCGGCGGGCGCGGTTTGGCTGCGAGCAGGGGACTCTCTGCGCGCAATGCAGCCGGTGGGAATTTTCTGGTCAACAATGCCTCCAAAGCTGGAAAGCAGACGCGCACCCAATACGGGATGCGCGGAAGCAAGCGAAAAACGGGGGGAGTTAGCGGACCGGAGGTGCGCGGCTCTGCCAGGTGAAGGTTTTGGCAGAGGAGGTCCTGGGTGAGACCAAGGCGGCGAAGATCGCCGGAACCAGACTCAGGCTGGCAAGCGCGACTGAGGCCGACGGGGTAACGAAATTACCGGCATGGACCAATTCCTGGCACAGCCGGCATTGGTCCACCGGATCCTGGCTTTTAAGCGGCGCGGACCCCGATTTCTGAATCGAGACGGTCTTGGCGATTGCCGAAGCGGGCTGCTGGTGGACATGGGTCTGGACCGCCAGGCTTTGGAAGAAAAAGGCCAGCAAGGCAAACGCAGCCATCCACTTGCGAGTGGCTGTGGGTCGTGAGGCGTATCCCGAGCGCGTCATAGCGGTTGTTTCCCTGGCCTAACGATTAAGCGATCCGGCGCGACGCCGCAATCCAAGCCATTGTTTTCAGTGTAAACTTATGTCTATGCCGGGGCTAGGGCAAAAACCGCAGAAACTCGGGATTTCGGACCGCTTGACCCCCCGGACCATGGTGGGTATAAGCCGCCACCTTCCAGGGCAGGCCGTCTGCGGAAAAAACCGCAAAAACGCTGTTGGGAAGCCAGTTTAAAGAGCTCAGACGCGCGACTCAGGCGGGTTGACCTGCCTCAGTCCTCCGCAAGTTCGGACCGGGGATTTCTCCTCGGCTCCGGTTTTTGGTTTTCGTTCATCCGGTGCGGCCGCACCGATGACAAAGAGGAAGTGGGAATGCCGACAGTCAATCAGCTTATTCGTAAGCCGCGCGGTTTTAAGCCCAAGCGCAACAAGGTCCCGGCCTTGCAGCAGTGCCCGCAAAAGCGCGCCGTCTGCACCCGCGTCTACACCACGACGCCCAAGAAGCCGAACTCCGCGCTGCGCAAGGTCGCCAAGGTGCGCCTGACCAACGGCTTCGAAGCGCTGACTTATATTCCCGGCGAAGGCCACAACCTGCAGGAACACTCGGTGGTCCTGATCCGCGGCGGCCGCGTCAAGGACCTTCCCGGCGTGCGCTATCACATCATCCGCGGCGTGCTCGACACGCAGGGCGTCAAGGACCGTAAGAAGCGCCGTTCGCTCTACGGCGCCAAGCGTCCGAAGTAAGGCCAGGAATAGGAGAAGTTAGATGTCCCGCCGCCACCGCGCCGAACGCCGCGAAATCACCCCGGACGCCAAGTTTGGCGACCTGGTCCTCGCCAAGTTCATGAATTCCCTGATGTATGACGGCAAGAAGTCGGCCGCCGAAGGCATCATCTACGGCGCGTTCGACACCATCGCCGCCAAGACCAAGCAGGATCCGCTGGTCGTGTTCCACGAAGCCCTGCGCAATGTTTCGCCCGCGCTGGAAGTGCGTTCCCGCCGCGTCGGCGGCGCCACCTATCAGGTGCCGGTCGAAGTGCGCACCGACCGTTCTCGCGCGCTTGCCATCCGCTGGCTGATTACCGCGGCGCGCGCCCGCAATGAGCCCACAATGCAGGGCCGCCTGTCGGGCGAATTGATGGATGCCGCCAACAATCGCGGTTCGGCCGTCAAGAAGCGCGAAGACACCCACAAGATGGCCGACGCCAACCGCGCCTTCTCGCATTACCGCTGGTAATCCGGACCCGCCCCCAGGACACACCTATGGCACGCACCACGCCCCTTAATATGTACCGGAATATCGGGATTGCCGCGCACATCGACGCCGGCAAGACCACCACCACCGAGCGCATTCTCTATTACACCGGCAAGTCCCATAAGATCGGCGAAGTCCATGACGGCGCCGCCACCATGGACTTCATGGAGCAGGAACAGGAACGCGGCATCACCATCACCAGCGCCGCCACCACCTGCTTCTGGAAAGACCACCGGATCAACATCATCGACACCCCCGGTCACGTGGACTTCACCATCGAGGTGGAGCGTTCCATGCGCGTGCTGGACGGTGCGGTGGCGGTGTTCGACGCCGTGGCCGGCGTGGAGCCTCAATCCGAAACCGTGTGGCGCCAGGCCGACAAGTATCACGTGCCGCGCATCTGCTTCGTCAACAAGATGGACCGCACCGGCGCCGACTTCCAGCGCTGCATCGACATGATGATCGACCGTCTGGGCACGCGTCCGATGGTGATCACCTGGCCGATCGGCACCGAAGCCGAATTCAAGGGCATCGTCGACATCGTCAAGATGAAGGCGCTGGTCTGGCATGACGAACAGCTGGGCGCCAAGTTCGACGAAATCGACATTCCCGCCGAATATGCCGACAAGGCCGCCGAGCTGCGTCACGCGCTGCTGGAGATGGCCGTCGAAATGGACGACACCGCCATGGAGGCCTATCTGGACGGCAAGGAGCCGTCTTTCGATGAGCTGCAGAAGCTGATCCGCAAGGGCGCGATGAGCTTCAAGTTCGTGCCGGTGATGTGCGGCTCCGCCTTCAAGAACAAGGGCGTGCAGCCCTTGCTCGATGCGGTCGTCGCCTATCTGCCGTCGCCGCTGGACATTCCCCCGGTCAAGGGTACCGATCTCAAGGGCAACGAAGTCACCCGTCCCGCCGACGACAAGGCGCCGTTCGCCGGCCTGGCGTTCAAGATCATGGACGACCCCTTTGTCGGCTCCATCACCTTCATGCGCGTTTATTCCGGCACCATCACTTCGGGTTCGGGTGTGCTGAATTCGGTGAAGGATAAGCAGGAGCGCATCGGCCGCATGCTGTTGATGCATGCGAACTCCCGCGAGGACGTGAAGGAAGCCAATGCCGGCGATATCGTGGCGCTGGCGGGCCTCAAGCTCACCACCACCGGCGAAACGCTGTGCGATCCCAACAATGCGGTGATCCTGGAGCGCATGGAATTCCCCGATCCCGTCATCGAAGTGGCGATCGAGCCCAAGACCAAGGCCGACCAGGAAAAGATGGGCATGGCGCTGGTGCGCCTGGCTCAGGAAGATCCGTCCTTCCGCGTCTCTACCGACCAGGAAAGCGGCCAGACCATCCTCAAGGGCATGGGCGAACTGCATCTGGAAATTAAGGTCGACATCCTCAAGCGCACCTACAAGGTGGAAGCCAATGTCGGCGCGCCGCAGGTGGCCTATCGCGAAACCCTCTCCAAGCCGGTTTCGGTCAAGTACACCCACAAGAAGCAGACCGGTGGTTCGGGCCAGTTCGCCGAAGTGACCATTGAGTTTGAACCGCTGCCGCCGGGTTCGGGCTTTGTGTTCGAAAACGAAGTGGTGGGCGGCTCGGTGCCCAAGGAATTCATTCCCGCGGTGGAAAAGGGCCTCAAGGCGCAAAAGGAATCCGGTCTATTGGCCGGCTTCCCGGTGATCGACTTCCAGGCGCGTCTGGTGGACGGCAAGTATCACGAAGTCGACTCCAACGCGCTCACCTTCGATATCGCCGCGCGTGCGGCCTTCCGTGAACTTGCCAGCAAGGGCGCGGTCAAGCTGCTCGAGCCGATCATGAAGGTGGAAGTCGTCACGCCTGAGGATTTCCTGGGCGGCGTGATCGGCGACCTGAACAGCCGCCGCGGACAAGTTCAAGGAACGGATTCGCGCGGCAATGCCCAGGTGGTCACCGCCATGGTGCCGCTGGCCAACATGTTCGGCTACATCAACACCCTGCGCTCCATGTCCCAGGGACGGGCGCAGTATTCGATGCAATTCGATCATTACGAACAAGTGCCGCAGGCGATCGCGGACGAGGTCAAGGCGAAGTACGCCTAAATTCAAGGACTGACGGAGAAGAACAATGGCGAAAGCAAAATTTGAGCGTACCAAGCCGCACTGCAACATTGGGACGATTGGCCATGTCGATCATGGCAAGACGTCGTTGACGGCGGCGATCACCAAGGTATTGGCGGAGACGGGTGGGGCGACGTTCACGGC
>DASSGF010000018.1:0-1490 GCA_035693565.1 Rhizomicrobium sp.
GCGAGACATTCTTCTTTGCACCCTCGGCCTCCAACCGGCGCGCGATGACCGCCTCGGCGAGCCGCTGCAGCTCCAGATTCAACGTGGTGCGCAGCGTCAGATCACCCGATGAGGAGCCGAGCAGCCGCCGGACGTCGCCGGTAACCATGTCGACGAAATAATTGGTGCCGGGCGGCGTTTCCGGAGGCGTTCGCAATTGCACGGATTGCTTGCGTGCCGCTTCAAACTCTGCGGCGGTGATGGCTTTGGTTTCCACCATGGCCTGCAGCACGAGTTCCTGCCGCTCCCGGGCGCCGCCGAAATTGCGGGTTGGCGCGAGCTGCGACGGCGCGCGCACCAGTCCGGCCAGCATCGCGGCCTCGCCGAGACTGAGTTCGCGGGCCTTCTTGCCGAAATATCTCCTGGCGGCTGCGTCCACACCGTAGGCGCCGGCTCCGAAATAAGCCGTGTTCAGATAGCGCAGCAGAATGTCTTCTTTCTTGAGCTGGCTTTCCAGCCACACCGCCAGAACCGCTTCCTGGACTTTTCGGCGCAACGTCCGCTCCGGAGTAAGATACATCAGGCGCGCAAGCTGCTGGGTTATGGTGCTCCCGCCCTCGCGGATGCCGCCAGCCTGTGTGTTGCGCCAGCCGGCGCGCAATATTCCCCAAAGATCGATGCCGTTGTGCTGGTAAAATCTTCGATCCTCGATGGCGATGATCGCCTGGGCCAGATGCGGCGCCAGATCCGCAGCCGTCAGCTTGTCTCCCTTGAATACGCCGCGGGTGGCAAAAGCGTCGCCCTGGGCACCCTCAAAGGTTAGCGCACTTTGGGTGGCTTCAACCTGAAGGCCGCCGCCAATCGGCAAGGTTGCGATGCTGTAGAGCGCAAATCCGAAAAGCAGCAGCGACACCAGCGCGATGAAAACCGCCAGAGTTTTCGCCCGGAATTTCATGACGCGCGGATTGCGCCACGGCTTCGGCATGACGCGAGGTTGCTGGCCGTCGAAAGGTTTTGGGCCGAGATTCGGCCAGCGAGCGTTTTTGATCGATGACTGCACGCGCGCCTTCAGCCCGGGCCATTGTTCTGCGAGAGAGACGCCGGCTTTCTCGATCGCCGCTTGCAGGGCCCGCCACCAGATGTGCACCTGCCGTCCGGCGCTCCGTGCAAAAATCAGCGCCTGTCCTGCGAAATTGCGTAAAAACGCGCGCATTTGTTCAGGACTAACCCGCGCATCCCCGGCTGCCGCGCCCGCTGCGGATTCGGCCTTGGCTGGATGCGGATCATCGGCGGAAGACAATCTTGGCTCCGAATGCCTGAACGCCTGGGTCGACTAGCCCATATGGAACTGGCAAACAGGCTAACGGTTCCCGACCTGGACTCCCGGCAAAGGTGGATGGTCAAGCGTCGAACTTCGGTTGCAGTGAAGAGAATGCCCATGGACCCGTTAACCGCCGCGCGCATCCAGACCGTGCGCGATCATATGCGGCTCGAATGCGAGGGCGATTGGG
>DASSGF010000019.1:0-1168 GCA_035693565.1 Rhizomicrobium sp.
CGACGGCTGCACCGGTGCGCTTGACGACGATGACCCAGTCGACGTCGCCGGTCTTGGCAAGCGCGGCATCGACATTGGCCTTCAGCGGCACCTTCTTGCCACCGCGCAGGCCCTCGTCGGCGGTGATGATCACCTTGGACTGGCAGTCGTTGATGCGCTGGGCGAGGCTGTCAGGCGAGAAGCCGGCGAAAACCACCGAATGGATCGCGCCGATCCGGGCGCAGGCCAGCATCGCGTAGGCGGTTTCCGGAATCATCGGAAGATAGATGGTGACGCGGTCGCCCTTCTTGACGTTGCGGGTGCGCAGGATGTTGGCAAACCTGCAGACCTCGTCGTGCAGCTGCCGATAGGTGATGTGCTTCGATTGCGAGGGGTCATCGCCCTCCCAGATGATGGCGGTCTGGTCGCCGCGTGTGTGCAGATGGCGGTCGATGCAGTTCCACGCGACATTGAGGACGCCGTCCTCGAACCATTTGATCGAAATGTTCCCGGGCGCGAAGGATTCGTTATCAACCTTGGTGAAAGGTTTCATCCAGCCGATGCGCTTGGCCTGTTCGGCCCAGAACCCGTTGGGATCCTTGACCGAGCGCGCATACATCTCCCGGTACTTGGCCTGATCGGCCCAGGCGCGCTTGGCCCATTCCGCAGGCACGTCATAAATTTTCTCGGACATTTCACACCCTCCACCCATCCGGCCGCGCATGCGGACACGGCAAGCCATTGTGACAACGATTATGCGTCGGGCCGCCCAGCGCCGACAAGCGGAACGAATACGACCTTCGGTGGAGGCTTCGCTTGCGCCGGATCAAGTTGGTGATGGCGAAGCAGAGGGCGTCGTCAGGCTAGGCGCGGGACTCTGGCGGGCCATCGCGCTCGCGTTGTCGGAAGGTCAAAACGCCGCATGGCGGGTCTGATGGTTCGGTTAACGGTAACCAGGAACCGTAATTCATGGAAAATGGGCTGGCGCTCCGGACAATTACCCCCTAAATGGCCTCCCCGGGCCCAAGCGGCCTGCCGGAACAAAACAACAAGAAACGGCATTAGCAGGGCGTAACAGGAGCAAGGCGTCTAAAGTCATGATGGATCAGCAGAATTTCGAGGCTGCGGGGCCCGTTTCCGCCGATCCTGCCGTTGCTCTGGCGAAAGCGCTCGGCCAACTGCCCGGGGC
>DASSGF010000020.1:0-1258 GCA_035693565.1 Rhizomicrobium sp.
GCGATCAAGGTGGTGACGACCAGCGCGGCTCCCAGGATCATCGTCAGCACCGATGCGGCGCGCCCGTCGCGTGGCCCCAGCAGTTCCAGAAATGTCGGCAACCCGCGCCCCGACATCAGCGCGTTGGCGCAAAGCAAGGGGGAAGCGATGGCGGCTGTCAGCAGCGCGCCCCATGCAAGCCAGCCGCCGATGCCGTAGCTTTCATAAAACATCTTGTCGGTGGCTATTCCCAAAAGAATCCCGGCGGTGGTCGCGGAGATGCCAACCCCGATCCAGGATGCAAGGCGCGGTTTCCACGGCCGGCGCCGCAGGGTCAACCAGGCTGCGCCGAATACAAAAACGCTCAATGCCATTCCACTGATCATCTGCAGCTTCCAGAACGGAAAATTGCTGATGGCCTCGCCGGGCGGGTATTTCACCGCACGCTGCACGGAATCCATCAGGCCCCAATATCCGCCGACGGTGCCCTCGAGCTGACGCTTCCACGGCTGGTCGTAGGCTTCGATCAAGTTGACGCGAAAATTCTCCTGCTTCGCCAGTCCCAGGATTTCCGAGACAACCCGCGCCTGATTGGTGCGAGATGGCAGCGCCCCCTCCCGCATCCGTCCCTGGCTCGGCCAGCCGGTCTCTCCGACCAGGATTTCCTTTCCCGGAAACGCTACCGCCATCCGCTTGCGGATGGCGTCGACATGGGCGGCGGCATATTTGGCGCGGATCGGAAAGTCTTCCCAGTAAGGCAGGATGTGGATCGTGACAAAATCGACGGCTTCGTAGACTTCCCGATTGCGAAGCCAATACTCCCACACATCGGCATAGGTGATCGGAACCGAAACCTGCGATTTGACCGAGCGGATCGTGGCGGCGAGGTCGGATGTCGTCATCTCGCCGCGCAGCAGCACCTCGTTGCCGACCACCACCGCGGTGATGACACCGGGGTATTCCTTGGCCAGCCGCACCACGGTCGAAATCTGCGCCAGGTTCTTCAGCCGGTTGCTGCCGAGCCATATCCCCTGGATGACCTTCAAGCCCACTTTGGCGGCGAGCGCTGGAACCTGATCGAGGCCGTTTTCAATCGAATAGGTGCGCACGCAATCGGATATTTTGGCGAGTTGCGCCAAATCCTGGGCGATCTGCTCCGGCGCGATCTGAGTGGTCTGCACCAGGGGCGTCTGCCCTTCGCGGAAGGGCGCATAGGACACGCACAACAGCTTGGCGTTGGGATCGATAGGCGCGCGCGCCAAGGTGATAGGCGTGGCCA
>DASSGF010000021.1:0-1971 GCA_035693565.1 Rhizomicrobium sp.
ATGATGTCCGCCATGCTACGAAATGCCGAGTTGGCGAGCCAGTGACTGCGCAGATAGTGCCAAACCCGCTCGACTGGATTGAGCTCCGGGCTGTAAGGCGGCAGCGCTAACAAAGTGATATTGCTGGGCACCATCAATCCATGGCTGTTGTGCCAACTGGCACCATCGAGGATCACGACGGCATGGGCATCAGCGGCGACTTGGCTGCTGATCTCGCAGAGGTGATGGTTCATTGCGACGGTATTGCAGATTGGCATGATCAGCGCCGCCGCCTTGCCTTCCGACGAGCTGACCGCACCAAACACATAGGCCGAGGCGAAGCCGAGGTCCTTTGGTGTCGTCGGTCGGCTGCCGGTTTGCCCCCACATCCGGGTCAAGCTGTTCTTCTGGCCAATGCGAGCCTCGTCCTGAAACCATACCTCGACTCGCCCACCGGGTGGTTGGGCCGCCCGGACTCGCTCTAATTGCAATCCAAGAGTTGCGAAAACTCTGCTTGCGCCATTGTGTCGGCCTGCGGGTGGCGAGGACGCGGGGCCAACCAGCTCAACTTTATCCGATGCAGCAGCCGGTAGGTGCTCGATAGACTGCAATCAATCTCAAACTCCTCCTTCAGGATGCGTTGCGCATCGACCGCGCGAAACGCCACCACCCCATCCCGCTGCAGCTCGGCACCGGCGACAATCCGTTCCTTCAACCGCGCGCTTGTCACGGTGTCCACCCGTGGCTGCCGACCCGGGCGCGGCCGGTCACGCAATCCCTCAATGCCTTCCTCTTCGTAGCGGTTATGCCATTCGTAGGCCGCTGACCGGCTCAGCCCAGCCAGCCGCGCCGCTTCCTCATGCTCCATCCCCTCGAGCAGGTTCGCGATCATCAGAACTCGCTGGCAGACCCGCCCGCTCTCGCGTCGTGCCAAGCGCCGCAGCTCTGCCGCCCCCGGTTCGCTGCGAAAGAAGTATGCCGGCATCGTCCATCCCCCAAACATGGTACGCTTGCCTAGTCACTCTACCACATCTGGGGATCACCGGAAGCCGGTATTAGCCTTTCACCTTGAAGATTCCGCCTCGTTTCGCGCCTTTGCCCGTCTTCCGTTGCGGTGGTCGCCAAAGAAGTCGGTGCTGCACCAGACAATCGCGGCGCTTCGCGCCGGGACCTGGGAGGCGATCAACCACGCCTTGTTGGCCAGCGCCCAACAAGACCGGCTGGAAAGCGGCGCCACGGTGCGGCTCGACAGCACGGTGACCGCGGCTCTGATGCACGAGCCCAGCGACAGCACGCTGTTATGGGATGCGGTGCGGGTCATGACCCGGTTGTTGCAGCGCGGCGGGGCGCTGCCGGGGGCGCCGGCGGTCCCATGGCGCGATCGGCGGCGCCTGGCCAAGAAGCGGGCCCGCGCCATCGAGTACAGCCGCGGGCAGGACAAAAAGCGCCAGCTCTATCGCGAGCTGATTGCCGCTACTGAGGCCAGCCGAGATGAACTGCAAGCGATGGCCGCAGGGCTGGCCGAGGTGGCCGAGATCGGAACCGAGCGCTGGGGCGCCGAGGTCGCGCATTACCTGCCGCTGATAGCGCGCGTTATTGTCCAGACCCAACGCCGCGTGCTTGACGGCGAGATAGTGCCGGCCAGTGAGAAGCTGGTCAGCCTGTTCGAGCCGCACGCCGACATCGTCGTCAAAGGCGGTCGCCAGGTTCAGTACGGACACAAGCTCAACCTGGCGACCGGCAAAAGCGGACTGATCCTCGATATCGTCATCGAAACCGGCAATCCGGCCGATGCCGAGCGCTTTGTGTCGATGCTCGATCGCCATATGGCTCGCACCGGCGCACCGCCGCGGCAGACCGCCGCCGATGGTGGCTACGCCAGCCGCGCCAATCTCGCCGCCGCCAAGGCCCGCGGCGTTGCCGACGTCGCCTTCCACAAGAAGTGCGGCATCGCCATTACCGAGATGGTCAAGAGCCCCTGGGTCTACCGTC
>DASSGF010000022.1:0-1595 GCA_035693565.1 Rhizomicrobium sp.
GCTTCGTGTTCGCTCGCGCCCGCGCGGCGTAGCGCCTCGGCCTGGGCCGCGGCCTGGTGCTCGGCGCTGTCGTAATGCACGCCGATGGTCGACGCCATCGCCAGGCGGGCCCGCTCGGCCGAGCGCCGCGGCCGCCATCCACGCATAAACTTCCACATCGCCGCGCGTTCTTCCCACCTGGTTCGAATCTCCTCGGGGTGATTTGCTTTTCGCCGTTCTTCCCACCTGGTTCGAATCTCCTCGGGGTGATCGCCCGGCCGTTCGCGAGTGGTTTTTCCACCACCCCCCCACTCCTGGGTGACGTTTTTGGGTGTAGTTGTTTTGGTTGTTAATTTCTTTCTGCTATGGGTGACAAAAAAAATATTTTTGGAGAAGAGACGCAACTGCCGAGCACGCATGGGAAAGGTGTAGGTGTTGGCTTTGTTCATTCGCGGCCCTACCTTATGAAACTTCCGCTTTACTAGGTCGAGCTTCTCATTCGCGGCCGTCGCTCTCTGCACGGTGCGGCCGCAGACGCCCACCAGGTTCGCCACGGCGTTAACCTCGGGCCGATGGGTTCCGCCCTGGGAGAGCAACAGAGTTACCTGGTAGACACGCCGCGCGGTGCGCCCTGCTTTGCCCTGGGGGAAGATCGCCGCCTCTTCTACGGTGATGGGTGCCCGTTCGTCTAGTTCCTCCTGGGAGAGCCCTTTAGGCCGAGCCGGGGCCGAGCTCCTCGCGGCCTGGGTTCGTGCATCGTTCGCGGCGTGTTTCAAAAGCACAATTCTCCTGTCGCCATCGCGAGCTCTTTCGCGGCGGCGGGTGGTGAGTGGTCGACTAGTCAGGCCCGCGGCGGTTTGTTCACGCTGGCGAGCACACCTAAACTTTGCGGCCGCGGTGATCGGCGGGGCCGCTGGCGCAATTGCGCTCTCTCGGCGTTCGCCGAGAAATAATTAATTGCGGTTTCTAATTGCGGGGCGCGGGGGGTGGGAGTAGGATTCAGCACATAGCGCCGCCTTTGTGCCGCTGCCTTTGGCCGCTGCCTTTGTCGTCGGTTGTTTCTTCTCTTTCCGTCGCAGGAGTGGGAGAAATTAGAGCATTACGGACGGCCGGGGTTAGCGTCCTGGCCGTTTCGTTTTTAAGGTGTTGCAAGGTGTTCGGTAGATCGCCGCGGCCGGTGCGCTGGCGGTCTAGATCGTCCGCCGTGCTCCTGGTGCTCGCGTTGGGTGGTGCCGGTGCCTTACGGGGCCCGCGGTGCCGCCTAGAAAGATGAATTCGCAATTCCTGTCTCACGCCTGGGCCGCCTGGTAGTCGCCGCGGCGGCCGTGCGGGGCCGCGAACAGGCCGGGGCCGCTGTTGGGCCTGGGAGCTCGCACCAGGTCGATTGTGGGGGTGACGGCCGCCACGAGCTCATCGGTAAAGCTGTGCGGCCGTCTGGTGCACCTGTCGCATAGCAGGACGGTAGCGCCCATCTTTACTTTCCGGCCTGGGCCCGACTGTCCGCGGCCGATGGTTCGTACCATCGTTTGCAGACTGTACGACGCATCGGCGTTACAGACGGCGCACGGCCGCGGCGTGTACTTCCGGCCGCCGCCTGGCTTGTTGGGGGTGGGGGT
>DASSGF010000023.1:0-91211 GCA_035693565.1 Rhizomicrobium sp.
ACGACGCCGGCGCCGACGGTGCGGCCGCCTTCACGGATGGCGAAGCGCAGCTTCTCTTCCATGGCGATGGGAACGATCAGTTCCACTTCCACCGAGACATTGTCCCCCGGCATCACCATTTCGGTGCCCGCCGGCAGCTTCACGATCCCGGTCACGTCGGTGGTGCGGAAGTAAAACTGCGGACGGTAGTTGGCGAAGAACGGGGTGTGACGCCCGCCCTCTTCCTTGGTCAGGATATAGGCTTCCGCCACAAACACCGTGTGCGGGGTGACACTGCCGGGCTTGGCCAGAACCTGGCCGCGCTCAATGCCGTCACGCTCAATGCCGCGCAGAAGTGCGCCGATATTGTCGCCCGCCTGGCCCTGGTCCAGCAGCTTGCGGAACATTTCCACGCCGGTGACCGTGGTCTTGGAGGTGGGGCGGATGCCGATGATCTCGACTTCCTCGCCCACCTTCACCACGCCACGCTCGACGCGGCCCGTCACAACCGTGCCGCGGCCCGAGATCGAGAACACGTCTTCGATCGGCATCAGGAACGGCTTGTCGATCGGACGGTCCGGCTGGGGGATGAATTCGTCAACCTTGGCCATCAATTCCAGAATGGCGTCATGGCCCAGCTTGGGCTCCTTGTTCTCCAACGCCATCAGGGCCGAGCCGCGCACGATCGGGATGTCGTCGCCGGGGAACTGGTAGGAGGACAAGAGCTCGCGCACTTCCATTTCCACCAGGTCCAGCAGTTCCGGGTCATCGACCATGTCGCACTTGTTCATGAACACCACCAGGGCGGGAACGCCCACCTGGCGGGCCAGAAGAATGTGCTCGCGGGTCTGCGGCATCGGGCCGTCCGAGGCCGACACCACCAGGATGGCGCCGTCCATCTGGGCGGCGCCGGTGATCATGTTCTTCACATAGTCGGCATGGCCGGGGCAGTCGACATGGGCATAGTGGCGCGCCTTGGTCTCATACTCGACGTGAGCGGTCGAAATCGTAATACCGCGCGCCTTCTCTTCCGGCGCCTTGTCGATCTGGTCATAGGCCGTGAACGTCGCCCCACCCGTCTCCGCCAATACCTTGGTGATCGCCGCCGTCAACGACGTCTTGCCATGATCGACATGGCCAATCGTCCCAATGTTGCAGTGCGGCTTGGTACGCTCAAATTTTGCTTTCGCCATGACTTGTCTCTTTCGTCTCTCTTGTCTCTTCAGCGGCTTTCGCCGCCGCTATTCAAAACTTTCTCCGGTTCGGCCGGAGCATGGAGCGGGTGAAGGGAATCGAACCCTCGTCATCAGCTTGGAAGGCTGTTGCTCTACCATTGAGCTACACCCGCCTTGTTCGATCACTCTTCGGTCCTCCTCCGCCAAGGCTTCGGAGGACATCCTTCGCTATGCACTCGCCGGGCTTACCATCCATGGCGGCGCAGCCGCGAAGGATGGTGGTGGGGGAGGTTGGACTCGAACCAACGAAGCTGAAAGCAGCGGATTTACAGTCCGCCCCCTTTGCCGCTCGGGACACTCCCCCAAAATTGCAATAAAAACAGAGGATTAAACCCTGCTACCGGCTGGCGACGCTGCTTTCCGCCCGTATGTGCGCGGACGAGCGAAAAAAATCCTCCAAATCAAGGTGTGGCTGCGGATCGCGGGTTATTGGTCAACAGAAGGTGACTGTCAATAGGGCTTTCTCCCCGGAAAACCAGGATTTTCCAAGGGGTTTGGCTGCCCACGCTTTACCAGTTCCCCCACTTCTTTATAAGCGCGCCATGCGCTCCAAAAACTTCGGTCCAAAAGCTGGCAAAGATCGCCGTCCCCGGCCGGTCAAAAACCGCGGAAAAGCTGAAAAAAAAGCCGTTCCGCCGCCACCCTCCCACCCCGCCCCACGCCCCGGCCCACGTCCAGAGCGTCCGGCGGGCGGGGGCCAGTGGCTGTATGGCCTCCATGCAGTCCAGGCAGCCCTGGCCAACCCCCGGCGCAAATTGGGCCGCGCGGTCCTGACCCCCCGGGCAATCGAAACCTTGGGGTCTAAGCTCCTGGCCCGGGTCCGGGTCGAGACCCAGGACCCCGGTTCCATCGACCGGCTGCTTCCCCCCGGAGCGGTCCATCAGGGGGCAGCCCTGGAAGCCTGGCCGCTGAAGTCCCCAGACCTGGATGGGATCATTGCCGCCGCCTCCGGCCAGGCGCGCCGCATTATCCTGGTGTTGGATCAGCTGTCCGATCCCCACAATGTCGGCGCCATCCTGCGAACCGCCGCCGCCTTTGGCGTCACCGCCGTGGTGGTGCAGGACCGCCATGCCCCGCCGCAATCCGGGGCGCTGGCCAAGGCGGCATCCGGCGCGCTGGACCTCATTCCCTATATCGAAGTGGTCAATATCGCACGCACCCTGGATCAATTGGCCGAACGCGGCTTCTGGCGCATCGCGCTCGCTGGCGATGGCTCAACCAGCCTGGCTGAAGCCGTTCCCGCCGGCGATGTCGCGCTGGTGCTGGGTTCGGAAGGCGCCGGCATCCGCCGCCTGGTGCGCGAACATTGCGAAGCGTCCGCCTTCATCCCGATCTCCAAGACGATGGACAGTCTCAACGTTTCCAATGCGGCGGCAATCGCGCTGTACGAGTTGCGGCGCTAGCGGCGAGCGGGAACATCCCTGTACCGCATGAGTTATCTCCCTGACCTTTGTGGGAGAGTTTCATGCGCTCAGTGCTCTTGTGGGCGATCGGTATTCCGCTGCCCATCATTCTGATTCTTTGGCTGGTGACCGGGCACGCTTAAACGCGCAAGCCTACCAACTCGCGACAAATTTTTTCGAGCCTGCCCAGCCACGCGGCACAACTCGTCCGGCCTGAGATCGCTCGCCGCGATATTCCTTCAAATCAGAAGGCTCGAACAGCCTTCCATTTTCATCCTTCAACCCGTCCTTCCAGGTGAAGGTAGTTGCGTCAACCAGGGCGCCATCCTTGTAGCGCTGGAGATAGACACCCTGCCCGCGTCCCAGCTCCGGCACTTCTTCCAGCTTGAAGATCAGCAGCTTGCGGTTCTCGCCCACCACCGCCACGCTGTCCCCTTCCACCGGGCGGCAGGACGCCGCTTCCACGCCGGGCTTCACATTCATCACCCGCTTGCCGTTCTTGGTCATGGCCACGGCCTCATCCTCATTGGTGATGAAGCCATGCCCGCTGGTGGCCGCGACCAGCAGCTTGCGCCCCGGCACATGCGCGAACATGGTGACGATGTCGGCTTCCGGCGGCAGATCGATGAAGCTGCGGATGGCTTCGCCATTGCCGCGCCCGCCGGGAAGCTTGGAGCCGTCAAGCGTGAAAAAACGCCCGTCGGTGGCCAGCAGCATGATCTGGTCGGTGGTCTGGGCATGAAACCAGAAACGGGCACGGTCGCCTTCGCGGTATTTGTCGTCGCTTGACTGTTCCTGATGCCCTTTCAGGGCGCGCAGCCAGCCCTTGGCGGAACAGACCACGGTGATGGGCTCCTTCTCCACACGGTTGGCATGTTCCTCGGCATGTTCGGCTAAGGCCGCCATCTCCGCCACTTCCGCGGCCTTGGCGATCTGGGTGCGGCGCTTGCCCAACACCGTCTTGAGGCCGAATTTGGCGTCGATCTCGTTCAATTCCGCGATCAGCTTTTCCGATTTGAGTTTTTCGGACCCCATCAGCCGGGTCAGCTCCTTGCGCTCCTTGGTCAGCGCATCATGTTCGCCGCGGATTTCCATCTCTTCCAGCTTGCGCAAGGCTCTCAACCGCATGTTCAGGATGGCCTCGGCTTGGACCTCGGTCAGGCTGAAAGCCTTCATCAGCTTGGGCTTGGGCTCATCCTCGGTGCGGATGATCTTGATCACCTTGTCCAGGTTCAAAAAGACCGCGAGATAGCCTTCCAGCACCTCCAGCCTTGCCTTGATCTTTTCCAGCCGGTGGGCCGAGCGGCGTTCCAGCACCTCGCGCCGGTGTGCCGCGAACGCCGCCAGAACCTCCTTCAGGCTCATCACCTTGGGCACCAGGCCCATGTCCAGCACATTCATGTTCAAGGGAATGCGCGCTTCCAGGTCGGACGCACGGAACAACTGCTCCATCAGGATTTCCGGATCGACCGTGCGGCTCTTGGGCGTGAGCACGATGCGGATGTCTTCCGCGCTCTCGTCGTGAATATCGTCCAGCAGCGGCAGCTTCTTCTGTTCCAGCAATTCGGCGACGCGCTCGATCAGCTTAGACTTCTGTACCTGATAGGGAATTTCGCTGACCACGATCTGCCAGGTGCCGCGCGTCCCCTCTTCCTTTTCCCAGCGCGCCCGCACCCGGAAACTGCCGCGCCCGGTCTTATAGGCTTCCGCGATGCTGGCTTGTTCTTCCACCAGAATGCCGCCGGTGGGAAAATCCGGCCCCTTGACGAATTTCAGCAGGCTGCGGTCCTGGATGGCGGGATTTTCGACCAGCGCGATAGTGGCGGCGCACAATTCGCCCAGATTGTGCGGCGGGATATTGGTCGCCATGCCCACGGCGATACCGCTGGAGCCATTGGCCAACAGGTTCGGGAAAGCCGCCGGCAACACCACCGGCTCCAAAGTCTCGCCGTCATAGGTAGTGCGGAAATCCACCGCATCCTCGTCCAGCCCATTGAGCAACTGGCTGGCCGCTTCGGTCATGCGGCTTTCGGTGTAACGCATGGCGGCGGCGTTATCGCCGTCGATATTGCCGAAATTGCCTTGGCCATCGACCAGCGGATAACGCACGGAAAAATCCTGGGCCAAGCGCACCAGCGCGTCATAGATCGCCTGGTCGCCATGGGGATGGAAGGAGCCCATCACATCGCCCACCACCTTGGCGCATTTCTTGAAAGCGGAGTCCGGGTCCAGCCTCAGCTGACGCATGCCGTAAAGGATGCGCCGGTGTACGGGCTTCAGCCCGTCGCGCACATCCGGCAGCGCCCGCTGGGTGATGGTGGAGAGCGCATAAGCCAGATAGCGCTCGGCCAACGCCTTGCTTAGGGGTTCGGAACGGATTTCGTCGGGAACAGCAACCATGGCAGAGAGCTCTAGTCTGATTCGTTGATGGCAATTGTATCCAGCCGCAAGCGGGCTTTGGGCATCTCTTTGCCATGCGGTTTCAGCACCCGTTCCAGCAGAAAATGCCCGGTCAGCGCCAGCCCGGCGGCGACTTCGTCGGCATGCGCTTCCTGATTCTGGCCGCCGGTCAGAAATCCCGGTAGCTTGAACAGGCGATTGGCGTAGATGCCCGCTGCATCGCGCGACACCGCGCGCCCGCTCTTGGGCGAAACATAGATCAGGTCATTCTTTGCCCCGGTGGCAGCGCATTCGCGCAGGTCCAGACCGAAGCCCAGCGCCTCCAGCAATCCCGCTTCCCAGCGGACATAGAGCGGCAACCAGTGCGCCGTATCATCGGCCATCATCGCGTCCAGCAGAATTTCCGCGCCGCGAAAAACCGCGGCATGGGCTTCGCGCTCCGGCATGGCGGCGCTGGTCATGGTGGTGAAGGCATTCAGTCCGGCCAATGCCTCGCGGCTGTCCATCAGCTCGCCTGCCCGCGCCCGCGCCAGCTCGCAGGTGAAGCCGCCCAGATGCTCTTCCAGCCGGGCGCGCCATTGCACATGCACGCTGTTGCCCGGCTGAAGCGTGGGTTTCACCCGGCGCGAGGCGCCGCCGCGCACCAGCCCCATATGCCGGCCATGATCGCGGGTCAGCAATTCCAGGATCGCGCCCGTCTCGCCATGGGCGCGGGAAGACAGGACAATCGCGTCATCATTCCATTCCATGACGCTACTCTTTGGGGAAATCCAAACCTATCTCTTTGTAATGCTCGCTGTTCTCAGCCCAGTCTTCCCGCACCTTTACGAACAGGAACAAATGCACCCGCCGTCCGAACAGCGTTTCCAACTCTTCCCGCGCCAGGGCGCCGATGGTCTTGATCGTGGCCCCACCCTTGCCCAGCACAATCGCCTTCTGGCCGTCGCGCTGGACATAGATCACCTGGTCGATCTTCACCGAACCGTCGCGGCGTTCCTCCCACTTTTCGGTTTCCACCGCGCTGGCATAAGGCAATTCATCATGCAGGCGCAGATAGATTTTCTCCCGTGTCACTTCCGCCGCCAGCAGGCGTGAGGGGATATCCGCCGCCTGGTCTTCCGGATAGAGCCAGGGACCCTCGGGCATGCGCGCCGCCACCCATTGCGCGACATCTGACACGCCTTGGCCCTTCAAGGCCGAGACCATGAACACGTCCTCGAACACGCCTTCGGCATTGAGTTTTTCCACCAGCGGCAGAAGGTCGGTGCGTTTCATGCCGTCAATCTTGTTCAGGATCAGGGCGCGCTTCTTGCCCTTGCCCTGTTTGAGGCCGTCCAGGATCGCCATGGTATCGCGCCCGCCAGGGCCATCAGGATAGGCGGCAAAATCCGCGGCATCCACGATCAGCAGCACCGCATCGGCTTCCTCCGCCCCCGCCCAGGCGCTGGTCACCATGGCGCGGTCCAGCCGCCGGCGCGGCCGGAAAATGCCCGGCGTGTCCACGAACACGATCTGGGTGTCGCCCGCGATGGCGATACCGCGCACCGGCATGCGGGTGGTCTGCACCTTGGGGGTGACGATGGCGACTTTCGATCCCACCAGGGCGTTGATCAGCGTGGACTTGCCGGCATTGGGAGCGCCGATGATGGCGGCAAAACCGCAGCGTCCAATTTTCTGATCCGTCATGATCCGGGCGCCACAATGGCCAGCAGTTTCGCCGCCGCATCCTGTTCGGCCTGGCGCTTGGAACCGCCCTCGCCGCTCACCGGATCAAATCCCTTGACCTTGGCTTCCACCACAAAGCGGGGCGCGTGATCGGGCCCGGCCTGGTCCTTCAAGTTATACACCGGCGCACCCGAATCCTTGCCGCGTCCTTGCGCCCATTCCTGCAGCCGCGTCTTGGCATCGCGGGTGTCGGCGTCCGGATCGGCGAACATCGGCTCCCACCAGTGTTCGATGAAACTGCGCGCCGCCTTCATGCCGCCATCCAGATACAGGGCTGCGATCACCGCCTCGCAGGCGCTGCCCACAATGGGGCCGCGGGCGCGGCCGCCCGCCGCTTCCGAGCGGGTCAAGACCAGATGATCCCACAGCCCGATCGCCTCGCCCACCTTGGCGCAGGCTTCCCAGCGCACCAGGCTGTGCACCCGGCGGGTCAGCGCGCCTTCATCCTCATCAGGGTAGCGGCCATAAAGGGTTTCCGACACCACCAACCCCAGCACCCTGTCGCCAAGGAATTCCAGCCGCTCATTGGACGCGTGCGAATCCGCCCCCGCATGGGTGAGCGCGCGTTTGAGAAGGGCTTGGTCCTTGAACCGGTATCCGAGTTTTTCGGAAAGCGCGCCGCTCAAATCGTTACTTCACCAAAGTGAGGATGCGGGAATAGCGGATGGCGAAAGGCCATTTCCAGATTTCCCAGAACCGGGCCGAGCCGTCGGTGGAGAAGAAGCGGAACAGCGCCTTGCCTTCCAGATTTTCCGCCGGCACATAGCCCACCGCCTCGCGGCTGTCGTCGCTATTGTCGCGATTGTCGCCCATCATGAAATAATGGCCGGGCGGCACCACGAACAGTTCGGTATTGTCCAGCGGCCCTTCGGTGGTCTTGTCCAGGGTTACATAGCTTTTGCCGCCCGGCAGGGTCTCGCGATACTGGGTCCAGTGCCCGTCCTCGCCGTCCAGGTTGCCGACATAATCGGCGACCCTTTCCCGCTGCACCGGCTTGCCGTTGAGATAGAGCACGTCATTGATCATCTGGATGCGGTCGCCCGGCAGCCCGATCACCCGCTTGATGAAGTCGGTGGCATTGTCCTGGGGGTATTTGAACACCACCACATCGCCGCGCTCCGGCGCGCTTTCCATCAAGCGGCCATGCATCATCTTGCCGAACGGCCAGGCGCCGAAAGGAAAGGTGTAGCGGCTGTAACCATAGGAGAATTTCTCCACGAACAGGTAATCGCCGATCAGCAGGGTGTTTTCCATCGAGCCCGAGGGGATGTTGAAGGGCTGGAACAGGAAGGTGCGGATCACGATGGCGATCAAGCCGGCATAGATCACCGTTTTGGCGAGCTCGCCCCAGGATTCGCCCTGCTGTTGATCGGCTTTCTGCTTGGCCGCCATGTCGGTTTCCGTCATTTGATCCGTCCGTTTTTCTGGCGGGACAAGAGGGGGAGAGCGCGCGCCTGTCAAGGATTTCGGGATTTAATCTTTAACTGCTTGGGTTTATTCGGGACTATCCGGATGTTTCCTGGGGCACCGCCGAGATGATCACAATGGCCTGGGCCAAGGGAAAATCGTCGGTGATGGTGAGGTCGATCTGCGCCCGGGTGCCCGGCGGGGTGATTTTTTCCAGCCTTTTCAAGGCCCCGCCCGTCAGGGCCATGGTGGGTTTGCCGCCCGGCAGGTTCACCACCCCCATGTCGCGCCAATAGACGCCCCGGTTCAGCCCGGTTCCCAGCGCCTTGGCGCACGCCTCCTTGGCGGCAAAGCGCTTGGCATAGGAGGCGGCGCGCATGCGCCGGCGGTCCGATTTGGCACGTTCGATGTCGGTATAGATGCGGGAAAGGAATCGCTCGCCATGCCGCGCGATGGTCTTTTCGATGCGGCGGATGTCGATCAGGTCGTTTCCGATGCCGAGGATCATGATGCGCGAGCCTCATCCATAAGGGCGCGCATCTTTCTTATCGAAGCTTCCAGACCAACGAACATGGCCTCACCCATCAGGAAGTGACCGATGTTCAACTCTTTGATCTGGGGAATGGCTGCGATGGGTTTGACATTGTCATAGGTGAGGCCGTGGCCGGCATGGATTTCCAGCCCAATGCTTTCGCCGTAAGCAGCCGCTTCGCGGATTTTCTCCAGCAGTCTTTCGCGCATCACCCCAGAGGCATTGGCATAGGCGCCGGTATGCAATTCCACCACCGGGGCGCCCAAGGCTTTGGAAGCCTCCAACTGGCGCCGGTCCGGCTCGATGAACATGGAGACGCGGATGCGCGCCGCCCCCAAGGCGGTGACGATGGATTGAAGGCGGTTGTGCTGCCCGGCCGCATCAATGCCGCCTTCGGTGGTGCGCTCCTCCCGCTTCTCCGGCACGATGCAGGCGGCATGCGGCAGATGCTTGAGCGCAATGGCCGCCATTTCGTCGGTCGCCGCCATTTCCAGGTTGAGCGGAATGGTCAGCGCCTTGGACAGGCGGGCAATGTCATCATCGGAAATATGCCGCCGGTCTTCGCGCAGATGGGCGGTGATGCCGTCGGCGCCCGCGTTCGCCGCCAAAACGGCGGCACGCACCGGATCGGGATTGTCGCCGCCGCGCGCCTGGCGAACGGTGGCGACGTGGTCGACGTTTACGCCCAAGCGGAGTTTGGTCATTTCTGGGGGCCAGCCGTAACGAAGACAGTTCGTGTTGGCGAGAAAAGCGCCAAGTCGTTGTTAACTGCCAATGGCAAGATCAAACACACAGAAACAAGCAGTAACGCCTTTCCCGAAGAGGTGTTCTTCCAGAGACCTAGAAGCCAAGAAACCAAAAAACCAACGACCACCTGCACACCAAATAAGAAGGCTGCAGCCTGAAGAAATACTGCAAGCTCGAAAGAAGGGTTCTTCTCTGAAAGCAGGGGCCAAATTGCTTGAGCAACCCAAATACCAAAGTAATGCCAGATCACACAAAACGTGACTACGGTAAGCAGAAAGAGGGTGTATTTTTGCGGCGATTTTAGCGCGATCACGCCAGCCCTCTGCTCCCCGGCTTCACCGCTGGGATGTTCCGCAAGTGCGGCGGCAGCTTGTCGGCGGGCCAGGCTTTCACTTTCCATTCCGCCAGGGCGATCAGCGGCACGCCCACCTTGGCGCTGCCGCCGGAACGGTCGATCAGGCAGCAGGCGGCCACCACCTTGGCGCCGGTCTTCTTGATGGCGGCAATGCATTCGCGCGACGACACGCCGGTGGAGACTATGTCTTCCACCATCAGCACCTTCTGGCCCTTTTTCAGGGTGAAGTTGCGGCGGAGCTGGAATTCGCCGTCCACCCGCTCGACATACATGGCGGGCAGGCCCATCTGGCGGCCCATCTCATAGCCCGGCACGATGCCGCCCACCGCCGGCGAGACAATGGCCGTGATCTCGTCCTTGATTTCCTTCTTCACCTTGGCGGCCAGCGCCTTGCACAGCTTGGCGGTGCGCTTGGCGTCCTGGAACACCAGCGCCTTTTGCAGGAATTTGTCGGAATGCAGCCCGCTGGAGAGGATGAAATGACCTTCCAGCAGCGCGCCCGACTTTTTGAATTCGCTTAGGACTTGTTCGACGTTCATACCCACCCCATGACAGCCTCCCACGAGGGAGGGCAAAATCTATTGCACGGTCTCCGCTTCGCGGACGCGGTCAACCGATTCGACCGCATCCGATACCCGTAGCGCGCCCAGAATATTCTGCAAATGCGCCACGTCGCGCACCTCCACATCGACATAGAATTCGAAATAGAGCGGATTGCGTTCGGTCAGCTTGAGGTTGGAAATATTGCCGCCATTGATGGCGATGGCGGACATGGCCGACGCCAGCGTGCCCGGCGCGTTCTTGACCCGCACCTGGATGTGCGCCACCGACAGGCCCATGTCGGAGGCGCCCTGCCCCCAGCCCACGTCCAGCCAGTTGTTCATGTCATGCGCCTTGTCCAGCTCGGCGCAGTCGATGGTGTGGATCACCAGCCCTTCGCCGGGGGTGTTGAGGCCCACGATACGGTCGCCGGGCAAGGGATGGCAGCACTGGCCCAGGCTGTAGGAAATGCCCTCGGTCAATCCCCGGATGGAAATCGGCTTGACGGCGCCGGCGGAGGCCTTGCGGGCCACCTTGCCGGTCCGCTTGAGCTCGGGGAACACCGCCTGCAGCACTTCATGGCCGCGCAAGGCGCCGCGCCCCACATCGGCATAGACATCTTCCGCCTTGGACAAGCGCAGCTTCTTGGCGACTTCTTCCGTCGCCTTGTCGGTTAATTCGCGGCCCTCATCGGCAAAGGTCTTTTCCAGGATCTTGCGGCCGAAGCGGACATGCTCGTCGCGCTGGGCATGGCGCAGGAAACGGCGGATTTCAGCGCGCGCCCGGCCGGTGACCACGAACTGCTCCCACATCGGCGAGGGCGAGGAATCCCGCATGGTGATGATTTCCACCTGGTCGCCATTCTTGAGCGGGGTGTGCAGCGGCGCATGATTGCCGTTGACCTTTGCGCCCACCGCGCTGTTGCCCAGGTCAGTATGCACCGCATAGGCGAAATCGATGGGGGTGGCGCCGCGCGGCAGGGAAATCAGCGAGCCCTTGGGGGTGAAACAGAAGACCTGGTCCTGGTACATCGCCAGGCGCGAATGCTCCAGCACTTCCTCGGCGCTGTCGCCGCGCTCCAACAAATCCACCATGTCGCGCAGCCAGCCATAGGTGACGCTGTCTTCCTTGCCCGCCCCGCCACTGGATTCCGG
Source organism: Rhizomicrobium sp. (assembly GCA_035693565.1). Taxonomy (GTDB): domain Bacteria; phylum Pseudomonadota; class Alphaproteobacteria; order Micropepsales; family Micropepsaceae; genus Rhizomicrobium. Next base: position 11,478 of record DASSGF010000023.1, read on the forward strand.
CACATGCTCGCGATAGCGCCAATGGGCGGCGACGCCGCGCTCGGCCACGTCATGCATTTCCTGGGTGCGGATCTGGATTTCCACCCGCTGCTTTTCCGGCCCGATCACCGTGGTGTGGATGCTGCGATAGCCGTTGGGCTTTGGGGTGGAGATGAAATCCTTGAAGCGTTCCGGCACCATCTGCCAGCTGGTATGGATGATGCCGAGCGACCGGTAGCAATCGCCCACCGAGCCGACGATCACCCGGAAGCCGAAAATGTCGGAGAGCTGTTCAAAGCTGAGCTTTTTGGTCTGCAGCTTGCGCCAGATGGAAAAAGGCCGCTTGCCCCGGCCATAGACCCAGGCTTCCATGCCATGCTCGGCCAGCCGCCGCTTGATCTGGTCGGCGATGCGGCCCACCCGGTCTCCACCGACCATATCAAGGCGGGCAAAGTGTGTGACGATGGAATTGCGCGCTTCCGGGTCCAGCTCGGCGAAGGCCAGGTCCTCCAGTTCCTCGCGCATGTTCTGCATGCCGATGCGCCCCGCCAGCGGGGCATAAATGTCCACCGTCTCCTGGGCGATGCGGCGGCGCTTGTCGGCCTTGTCGATATAGCCCAGCGTGCGCATGTTGTGCAGCCGGTCGGCCAACTTGACCAGCAGCACGCGGATGTCGCTGGTGATGGCCAGCATCAGCTTGCGGAAATTCTCCGCCTGCTTGGTGCGCTCGGAAAAAACTTCCAGCTGGGACAGTTTGGTGACGCCATCCACCAGATTGGCGATCTCCTCGCCGAACTTGTCGCGGATCTCCTCATAGGTGACCAGCGTGTCCTCGATGGTGTCGTGCAGCAGCGCCGTCACGATGGTGGGCACGTCCAGCTTCAAGTCGGTGAGGATGGCCGCCACTTCCAGGGGGTGGGCGAAATAGGGATCGCCCGAGGCGCGGAACTGCTTGCCATGGGCGGTCATGGCGAAAACATAGGCCTTGTTGAGCAGGGCCTCATCGGCGCCGGGGTCATAGGCCAGCACCCGCTCGACCAGGTCGGTCTGGCGCATCAGCCGGCGGCGGCCCCGCCCTGAAATCGCGGCAGGGGCGGGCGCAGGGACAGAAGCAGCTTTCGCGGTCTTGGTCCCGGCTGGGGGGACCGCGGTTTCCGGGGTCGGGGCGCTCATGGGCCCAGTATATAGGAATTCCTGACTTCCGCCTTAAGCCTAAAGGCTTAAAATGGCGGAAAACCAAGCTCCTGGCTTGGCCGTTCGTCCAAACCGCCTGCCCGATACTAGCCTTTGGGGTACGTTCGCCGCTTGGGGGCGGGCAGAAAAAGACCGCCGTTGGAAATGGTCTACTGGACTATTTCTAACCGGCTGCGTGGGACTGCCGCTGCGGCGGCTTCAACCGGCGGCGTTCGCCACGCTTCAAACTTTACCAGATTTTCCTGCCCGAGGATTTTTGATCATCCGGCCAGGAGCGAGGAGCGATGTGGGCAAACAAGCCCATGAGCGACGAGCGACGCCGCCGGGGGGCAAAAAGACCGGGCAGGTCACTCTTCGTAGTCGGCTTCGGGTTCAGGCTGCGGCTCGGCGCGGCGCTGGGCCTCGGTGGTCAAAGCTCGCAGCAGCTCTTCCTCGGTGACCTGGCGATGCGCCGGATCCTCGCGGTCATCGGTCTCCGGACGCGTCTCTTCCGGCTCGTCGACCTCGGCATGCTTCTGCAGCGAACGGATATAGTCTTCCTTGGCCTCATCCGGCTTGATCATCTTGCCGGCGATTTCACGCAAGGCGACAACCGGATTCTTGTCGCGGTCGCGCTCCAGCATGGGCTCAGCGCCGCCGGAAAGCTGGCGGGCGCGGAAGGCCGCGGTCAGAACCAGATCAAAACGGTTGGGAATCTTGTCGACGCAATCTTCGACAGTGACGCGGGCCATGAGGCATCCTTTACATTCATAGAATTCAACAGGTTAGCGGCCCGCAAAGCCGCAAACCCTCGGGAGTTGGGCGGGGAATAGCAGAATTACCCCCCTCAAGCCAGTTTTTTGCAGACCCCCTGGTCCCGCCCCTGATCCGGCAAGGCCGCCAGCAGGCCGCCTGCCGTCTGGCCGCTGACCGGGTGCCGCCAAAGCGGCGCGATTTCGGCCAAGGGGACCAGGACAAAGGCGCGCTGCGCCAGTCTGGGATGGGGAAGCGTCACGCCGTCCGCCGTCACCCTGCCCTCATAGTCCAAGAGATCAAGATCGAGGGTGCGCGAGGCATTGGGGCTGGAACGCAACCGCCCGAAGTCAGTTTCTACAGAATGCAAAAGCGTCAGGAGGTCAACCGGTGGGAGAGCGGTTTCCACCGCCGCCACGGCATTGACAAAAGCAGGCTCGGAAGCGTCCGGCCAAGCGGAGGTCTCATAGAAGGAAGAGAGAGAATGGATTTTAACGCCCCGCTCCTCAAGCCGGAGCAAGGCTTTTCTGAGTGTCACCGCCGGGGGACCGGCGGCGCTGGGCAGATTGGCGCCTAGCGCGATCAAGATCACGGGCCCGTACCGCAAGATAAGGTGCGCCGGCCTTCAGGTTCGTTGGCAGGTTCTTTGGCAGGCTTATTGGAGGCCATATGTTGTTTTACCCATCTGAAAAACTCGCATTGTTCATCGATGGCGCCAATCTGTACGGCGCCGCCAAGGGGCTCCAGTTCGACATCGACTATAAGCGGCTGCTGGAGCTGTTCGCCCGCAAGGGCACCCTGGTCCGCGCCTTTTATTACACCGCGGTGGCCGAGGACCAGGAATTCTCGCCCCTGCGCCCCCTGGTCGACTGGCTGGATTACAACGGTTTTTCGGTGGTGACCAAGCCACTGAAGGAATTCACCGATGTGCAGGGCCGCCGCCGGGTCAAGGGCAATATGGACATCGAACTGGCCATCGATGTGATGGAGATGAGCGCCAATGTCGACCATGTGGTGATCTTTTCCGGCGATGGCGATTTCCGCCGCCTGGTGGAAGCGGTGCAGCGCAGGGGCAAAAGGGTGAGCGTGGTCTCCACCATCCGCACCTCGCCCCCCATGGTGGCGGACGAACTGCGCCGTCAGGCCGACAATTTCATCGAGCTGGACGAGCTGAAAAGCCAGATCGCCCGCGATGCCGCCAAGACGGCGTCGCCGGCCTTCGTCGGCTAGACAGCAGCGCGGCTTGGCCTTAACCGGGAGGGATGAAGCCTCCCGCCGCACCGCAAACCGATTGCCCGCTATGCCCCAGGCTGCAAGCTTTTAGGCATGACAACCGGCGCAAATATCCCGGCTGGTTCAACGATCCCGTCCCCAGCTTCGGGCCGCTGACGGCGCGCCTGTTGATCGCGGGCCTGGCGCCGGGGCTGCAAGGCGCCAACCGCACCGGACGGCCCTTTACCGGCGACTGGGCCGGGGACCTGCTCTATGACACTTTGCTCAAGCTGGGGCTGGCCAAGGGCCAATATGAGGAACGCGCCGACGACACGCTGGAGCTGGTCGACTGCCGCATCGCCAATGCGGTGCGCTGCGTGCCGCCGCAGAACAAGCCGGAGCCGTCGGAAATCAAGACCTGCCGCCAATTCCTGAAATCGGAGTTGGAGACTTTGCCGGATGTCAAAGTGATCCTGGCCCTGGGCAAGATCGCCCATGACTCGGTGTGCGACACACTGGGGGCGCGCAAGGCGCTGCATCCCTTCAAGCATGGCGCGGTCTATGAGATCGGCCAATTCAAGCTGGTCGGCAGCTATCACTGCTCGCGCTACAACACGAACACCGGCGTGCTGACAACCAAGATGTTCGAGGATGTGGTGGAGAAGGCGAAGGGGCTGGCGGAGATCTAGCCACCCCTACCCCAGCTTGTCATTCCCGCGTAAGCGGGAATCCAACTTCTTAAGAATCAAATTATCCGAGGAAATAAATCCTCCCAGCGCGGATTCATCTGTTCTATCAGCTCAACTTTCCATGCGCGCCGCCATTTCTTAATCTGCTTCTCGCGTAAGATGGCATCGTGGATGTAGCCGTATTCCTCAAACCAGACCAGAAGATGAACGCCATATTTCTTCGTGAAACCTTCCAACAGGTCTTCCCTATGCTCATATGTGCGACCGGCAAGGTCGTTAGTCACTCCGACATAAAGGGTGCCGTAAGGCTTACTGGCCAGAACATAAACGAAATACCGGTGTTCTTTGGCCAAGTTGGATTCCCGCTTTCGCGGGAATGACACTAGTGGGATAGGCGCTACAACACCAACACCGGCGTGCTGACGACCAGGATGTTCGAGGATGTCGTGGCGAAGGCGAAGGGGCTGGCGGGGATTTAAACTCAGCTGTCAGTGTGGTCTGGGCTCAGTAATAAAGCCAATTTTCGTATAGCCAGCCCTTTGCAGCAGTATAATCGCCTTCCCAATGGCTTCAAATTTCATGAGTGGCGTTGCGTGAACATGAAGTTCAATTGATCCATGGCGATGTTCGATCTCTTTCAACGCGCCCTTGAGAGGGGCAGGATCCGTGTAACGCACACCCTCAATGGTGACAGACCCATCGTCTTGGACTTCGGCCTTTACGGAGTCGGGTGACGCGTAGGCTGTCGTGAAACTGAATCCGAGCAGAAATCCAGCGATCAGCGCCCGCCTCATTCAATCACCCTTTCGCCCGCATCAACCGCGCCTTATCCCGCTGCCAGTCGCGTTGTTTCTCGGTTTCGCGCTTGTCGTGCAACTTCTTGCCCTTGGCGATGCCCAATTCCAGCTTGGCCTTGCCCTTGGCGTTGAAATACATCTTGAGCGGGATCAGCGTCATGCCTTCGCGCTGGATGGCGGCGGCCAACTTGGCCGCCTCGCGCTTGTGCACCAGTAACTTCCGGGTCCGCTTGGGTTCATGGTTGAACCGGCTGGCCTGGGTGTATTCGGGGATATAGGCGTTCACCAGCCACAACTCGCCGTCCTTGGCATGAGCATAGCTTTCCGAAATGGTCGACTTGCCGGAGCGCAGGGATTTGACCTCCGAGCCCACCAGCATGATCCCGGCTTCCAACGTGTCGCTGATCGCATAGGCGAAACGCGCCTTGCGGTTGTCGGCGATGATCTTGGTGCCGTCGTCGGTCTTTTTCTTGGCCATTAATTCAGGATGCCGGCGTGCTGCATCGCCGCCTTCATCAGACTGCGGGCATTCTCACTGGCCTCCACCAGCGGCAGGCGCACCTCGGCGCTGCAAAGCCCCAGCAGCGAGGCGCCATATTTCACCGGCGCCGGGCTGGTCTCGCAGAACAGGGCGTCATGCAGCGGCATCAGCCGGTCCTGGTAGTCCCGCGCCTTGGCGTAATCGCCGGCGACGCAGGCCGCTTGGAACTGGGCGCACAGGCGCGGCGCGAGATTGGCCGTCACCGAAATGCATCCCTGACCGCCATGGGCATTGTAGCCCAACGCCGTGCCATCTTCGCCCGAGACCATCAGCCAGTCCGGCCCGCAAGCCAGCCGCTCCAGCGACGGGCGGGTCAGGTTGGCGGTGGCATCCTTCACCCCGATAATATTCTTGTGCTTGGCAAGCCGGGCCATGGTGTCGACATTGATCCCCACAATGGCGCGGGCGGGGATGTTGTAGAGGATGATGGGAATGTCCACTGCATCGGCGATGGCCATGAAGTGGCGATACTGCCCCTCCTGGGTAGGCTTGTTGTAATAGCCGGTTACCGACAGCACCGCGTCGCAACCGACCTCCTTGGCATGGCGGGTCAGCGCAATCGCCTCTTCGGTGGAGTTGGAACCCGCGCCCGCGATCACCGGCACCCGGCCGCGCGCCTCCTCGACACAGATCTCAATCACCCGGTTATGCTCTTCATGACTGAGGGTGGGCGATTCGCCGGTGGTGCCACAGGGAACCAGGCCCTGGGTTCCTTCCGCGATCTGCCAGTTGATCAGCTTGCGGAACGCGGCCTCATCCACCTTGCCGCCCTGGAAAGGCGTGACCAGGGCGGTAATGGAGCCTTTGATGCGGTCGCGAATAGTAGTCATTGCGTCTTTTCCGTTCTGGGTTCCGGTCACATTTGTGCCCGGCCTAGTATCCATTATGGCCCCGAGTTGGCCGCACCGTCTAAGCTGATCCCGTTTTTTCAACAAGCCATTGGCCCAAATAGTGACCATGCCCCTCTCGCGTAGCTTGCTGTTTCTGATCGCCGCGGCGGTCTCGGTCCGGGCCTGGGCGCAAGCCCCGCCGGCGGTGCCCCCCGGGGCGCCTGTCCGCGGCAGCGATGCGGTGACCACGCAGCCCGCACCGGAGGCCAGCTCCGGCGGGTTGCCGGGCGCGCGCCCCAGCCGGTTGCGGGTCTTGCCTGCCGCCGAACACGATCTGTTCGTGCGCGCTTTCGAGGCCGCCTCCCGCGGCGACTGGGCGGCGGCGCGCACCCTGGCGGCCCAGGGACAAAGTCCAGTGGCCAAAAGATTGCTGGAATGGCGCTATGCCTTGGACCGCGACAGCGGCGCCGGTTTCGCCGAGATCGATGCCGCGATCAAAAATACCGAGTCCAAAACCAGCGCCGGCGCCTGGCCGCTGCGCGGCACATTGCAGGCGCGCGCGGAGGCGGCAATCACGCCGGACATGCCAGCCGCCACGGTCGTTGCCTGGTTTGCCGGCAAGACGCCCAATTCCAGCCTCGGCAAAATCCGGTTGGGCGAAGCGCTGGCCGCGACCGGAGACAAGCAGCGCGGCGGCGCCTTGATCCGGCTGGGGTGGGCCGAAGGCAGCTTCGATCCTCCGGTCGAGCAGGACATTCTGGCCAAGGACGCAGGCTATCTGACGCCGGAAAGCGACCGCGCCCGGCTGGACGCGTTGTTGTGGCGCAGCGAGATCACCGCCGCCCGCCGCCAGGTCCTGCGCGTGGACGCGGCAGCAGCGGAGACCGGCAACGCCCGCATCGCGCTTTTGACCTACGGTTTCCCCAAGGCCCAGGCGCTGGTGGACAAACTGAAGGACAGTCCAGACCCCGGCCTGCTGTTCGACTGGAGCCGCGCCTTGCGCCTGGCCGAGAAGGACCGGGAAGCGCATGCGGTCTTGCTGCGCATCCCCGCCGCCCCGATGTTGAAGGATCATGCGGCGCGCTGGTGGGCGGAGGTCAGCGTTCAGGCCCGCGACGCCCTGGCCGGCGCCGAGCCGCGCCAGGCTTTTGATCTGGCGCAACATGCCGGCTTCACCTCCGGCGACCTCTATGCCGATCAGCAGTTCCTGGCCGGCTTCATCGCTCTGCGCTTTCTGAAAGACTCCAACACCGCCTTGGCCGCCTTTGAGAAACTGGATGCGGCGGTGTCGCGGCCCATCAGCAAGTCCCGCGCCCAATATTGGCAGGCCCGCAGCCTGGAAGCGCTGGGAGATGACGCAGGAGCTCGCACCCATTACCGGCTGGCCGCCGCCTATCCGGAAACTTTTTATGGCCAGGTCGCGCTGGCCCGCATCGAGCCCGCACCCATGCTGCGCCTGGGCGATACGCCGTTGGAAGCCGCCGGTGCGGCCGAACTGGACGGTGACGCCCTGATGCCGGAGATCAAGATGCTGGCGGAACTGGGCCAGGCCGCATCCCTGCGCCTGTTCGTGGAACGCGATGTCGAGGCCTATCCCGCGCCCCGCCATGTGAAACGGCTGATGCTGTTGCTGAACGAATGGGGCTATCCGGAGATCGCGGTGCGCCTGGCCAAGGGGCTGAGTTATGCGGGCATTTACCAGCCCGCTCTCACCCATCCCGTGATCACCCTGCCGGACTATCCGGGGCCGGGACCGGCACCCGATCCCGCGCTGGTGCTGGGACTGATCCGCCAGGAGACCGAATTTGATGCCTATGCCGTATCCAGCGCCGGGGCGCGGGGACTGATGCAGATGATGCCCACCAGCGCCAAGATCGCCGCCAAGCAGGCGCACCTGCCCTATCGTCCCAATGCCCTGGTCGGCGACACCAGCTACAACATTCAGCTTGGAATGACCGAATGCCGGGGCCAGTTGGACCGTTATGGCGGCTCCTGGGTTCTGGCGGCGGCGGCCTATAATGCGGGACCGACCAATGTCCGGCGATGGTTGGCCAGCAATGGCGATCCGCGGGCCTCCGATCCTATCGACTGGATCGAGCAAATTCCCTTCGGGGAAACCCGCAATTACGTGCAACGTGTGCTGGAGAATGTCGAGGTCTATCGGGCGCGGCTGGCGGGCAAGGATGTGCCGCTCAAGATCGCGCAAGACCTGTATGCGCCCAATCCCCCGGCCATGGTGGCGTTGGGGACAAAGTGACTATCTAAAAAATTTCAACCACTCGCGCGCCAGGCGCTGCGCTTCCGCGATCTGACCGGAGCTCATTTCCGCCGCCAGCTGGTTGCGCCAGTTTTTGGCGGCTTCCACGCCGCGCACCGCCGCCAGATTGAACCATTTATGGGCCGCGACCATGTCCACGCTCACGCCTTGGCCGGTGGAATAGGCAAGGCCGAGATTGTACAGCGCGTCCGCGCGCCCTTCTTTCGCGTCCCGTTCATATTGCGCGAGTGAATCTATATCGATGCACGCCACGACACGTCTCCCTTGAGCGAAGGCCCAACACCTTTCGCGTGAGGATCGTGCGACGCCAGAAACTAAGACGCGGTAAACGCAGATTAGCCTTAATTGCTAATGCCGGTTAGGACCGGTGAACAAAAGCCTAATCGCAGCAAACGCAAGTCCGCTTCCCCCTCGTGCGCGTAAGCGCACAAGAGGGGGGAGGTGGCCGTAGCATCGCTTGCGATGCGTAGGCCGGAGGGGGAAAACAAAAACAACGGGCTCGTCTAACGAGCCCGTTGGCCGAACAGCACTTTCCGGTCCGCGTCCGTGATCGGCTTGCGCAATTCCGCCCCCAGGGCCTTGCCGCGCTGGACCGCGGGGCGCGCACCCACCCGGTCGCGCCAGGCTTTGAGATGCGGGAAGTCGTCGATAGGCGTGTAGCGGGAGGCCGACAGGACCCAGCTCCAGCAGGCGATGTCGGCGATGGAATAGGCGCCGGCCAGGAATTTGCGGCCGGCAAGGCGGGTGTTCATGACCCCGAACAGGCGGTGGACCTCGTCGCTATACCGTTTCTTGGCATAGGGCAGGTCCTCGGATGCCGAATTGATGAAATGATTGGCCTGCCCCGCCATGGGACCCAGGCCGCCCTTCTGCCAGAACAGCCACTCCTCCACCTGGACGCGCTGGCGCTCGGCTTGCGGATAGAAGCGGCCATATTTGCGGCCCAGATACTGAAGGATGGCGCCCGACTCAAAGACCGAGATCGGCTTGCCGCCCGGGCCGGCGGGATCAAGGATGGCCGGGATGCGGTTGTTGGGCGCGATTTTCAGGAAAGCGGGGGCGAATTGCTCGCCCTTGTTGATGTTGATGGGGATGACCTTATAGGCGACCCCCAGCTCCTCCAGCATGATGCTGATCTTATGGCCATTGGGGGTCGGCCAATAATAAAGGGCGATGGGCTTGCCAGGCTTCGGGGACCCGCCCCTTTTCACAGGCTTCTTGGTGGATTTCTTGTGTCTTTGAGCCATGGTCCGCTTCCCTGCAACACGCCATAGCAAATGAGGATAAGCGGAAAAGCGGCAAGGGGAACCAGAAAAAGCTTGGCCGCGGCACCCTATCGGGGGCCGCGGCCTTTGCCTTATTCATCGGATACTCCTGAGTGAATGTTCAGGGGTACCGAGAAGAAATTAACTGACCGAGGTCAATTACTTCTTCTTCTTGGCGGCCTTCTTCTTGGTCGCCTTCTTGGCCTTCTTGGCCTTTTTCTTCGCAGCCATGTTCAACTCCTCTATCGTTTGTTCGGGTCTGAACGACTGACGTCGCCCCCCAAAACGTCATCAATATGAAGTACTTGCATTTTGAAATGCAACTCCATAGGGGGTTCGCAAAAAGCCCCCAAAACGCGAAATTCAAGAAACCCGCATTTTACAAGGGTTAAATCCGTCATTCCGTGTACGGACTAAAAAATGCGAAAAATGCGGGGCCGGTCCGCAAATTGCGCATTTTGTGCGAATCACCCCTCGTCGGGCAGATTGAGTCGGGCCTTGAGGGCCGCGTTGACCGCCGCCGGATTGGCCTTGCCCCCCATCAGTTTCTGCACCTGACCGGTGAACCAGCCGGCAAGTTTGGGCTTGGCCTTCACCTCTTCCACCTTGCTGGGGTTGGCGGCGATCACCGCTTCGATGGCGGCATCGATGGCGCCGGTGTCGGTCACTTGCTTGAGACCGCGCGCCTCCACCACCTGGCGCGGGTCACCACCTTCGGTCCAAACGATGTCCAGCAAGTCCTTGGCGATCTTCCCGGAGATGGTGTTGTCCGCGATCATCTGGATGATGGCGTTGTTCGCCGCCGCACTTACCGGTACTTCGGTGATGGACAGGCCGTCACGATTGAGGCGGCCGAGAATTTCATTGTTCAGCCAGTTGGCAGCCGCCTTGGCATCCACACCTTTGGCCAATTCTTCATAGAAATCCGCGAGTTCACGCTCGGCGACCAGGACGGACGCGTCATAAGCCGACAGGCCCTGCGCCATGAAGCGCGCCTTCTTCTCATCCGGCAGCTCCGGCAGGGTCTTTTTGATCGCTTCCACCCAATCCGCCTCCAATTCCAGCGGCAACAGGTCGGGGTCGGGGAAGTAGCGATAGTCATGCGCCTCTTCCTTGGAGCGCATGGAGCGGGTTTCGCCCACTTTACTGTCATAAAGCCGGGTTTCCTGGCGGATGCTGCCGCCGCCTTCGATCACCTCGATCTGGCGGCGGGCCTCATATTCCACCGCCTGGGCGATGAAGCGCATGGAATTGACGTTCTTGATCTCGCAGCGCGTGCCCAGATGCTTGAAATCCCCGGTCTGGCGGAATTTCTCATAGCCCCCCGTCCGGCAGACCGAGACATTGACGTCGGCCCGCATCGAGCCTTCATCCATATTGCCGTCGCAAGTGCCCAGATAGCGCACAATCGCCCGCAATTTCTTCAGGAACGCCGCCGCCTCCTCGGAGGTGCGCATATGCGGCTTGGTGACAATCTCCATCAAGGCGATGCCCGAGCGGTTCAGGTCCACGAAACTGTTGTCGGGATGCTGGTCGTGCAGGCTTTTGCCGGCATCCTGCTCCAGATGTAGCCGCTCGATGCCCACCCGGATGGTCTCCCCGTCCTTGAGGTCGATCAGGACTTCGCCCTCGCCCACGATGGGGTCCTTGTACTGGCTGATCTGATAGCCCTGGGGCAGGTCGGGATAGAAATAATTCTTACGGTCGAACAGCGAGCGCAGGTTGATCTTGGCCTTCAGGCCCAGGCCGGTACGCACCGCCTGTTCGACGCATTTCTCGTTTATGACCGGCAGCATGCCGGGGAAACCGGCATCGATGAAGGAGACCTGGCTGTTGGGCTCGGCCCCGAACTGGGTCGAGGCGCCGGAGAACAGTTTGGCGTTGGACAGGACCTGGGCATGGACTTCCATGCCGATCACGATCTCCCAATCGCCGCTTTCGCCCTTCAACAACTTGCTTTTTGCAGCTGCGCTCATAGGGACCACCATTTGGCCGGGCTGTGCCTGAAATCGGCCGCCGTTTCGATGGCCTGCGCCGCCCGAAGCATGGTGCCCTCGTCGAACGCCTTGCCGATCAGTTGCAGGCCCAGCGGCAGGCCGTTCGCCGTGAGGCCGGCGGGAACCGAGATGCCCGGCAGGCCCGCCAGATTGACGGTCACGGTGAAAACGTCCTGCAGATACATCTCAAGCGGGTCCGTCGTCTTCGCGCCCACGCCGAAGGCCGGTCCGGGGGTTGTCGGCGTCAACAGCACGTCACAAAGCTCGAAGGCCCGTTCGAAGTCGCGCTTGATCAGGGAGCGCAGCTTCTGGGCGCGGGCGTAATAGGCGTCGTAATATCCCGCCGACAGAACATAGGTGCCGATCAGGATGCGGCGCTGCACTTCCGCGCCAAAGCCTTCGCCCCGGCTTTTTTCATATAGTTCGGTGATATCGTGCGCTCCGTGCGCGCGATAGCCGAACTTGACCCCGTCATAGCGGGCCAGGTTGGAGGAGGCCTCCGCCGGTGCCACGATATAATAAGTGGGCAGCGCATATTTGGTGTGGGGCAGCGACACGTCCACAATTTGCGCGCCTTGCGCCTTCAGCCATTCCGCGCCCTTGGACCACAAAGCGTCGATCTCGGCGGGCGCCCCGTCGATGCGATATTCCTTCGGGATCCCCACGCGCAGACCCTTGATGCCGCCTTCCAGCAGTTTTTCGTAATCGGGGACGGCCATGTCCACGCTGGTGGAATCCCTGGCATCGACGCTGGCCATGGTCCCCAGCATGATGGCGGCATCCTTGACCGTCTTGGTCATGGGACCGGCCTGGTCCAGCGAGGACGCGAAAGCCACGATACCGAAGCGCGAGCAGCGGCCATAGGTGGGCTTCAATCCCACCCGGCCCGTGACGGCGGCCGGCTGACGGATGGAACCGCCAGTGTCGGTGCCGGTGGCCGCCAGACACAGATCGGCGGCAACGGCGGCTGACGATCCGCCTGAAGACCCGCCGGGGACCAGGTTGGCGTTGCTGTTTTTGGCCCGCCAGGGATTGAACACCGGACCAAAGGCCGAGGTCTCATTGGACGAGCCCATGGCGAATTCATCCAGATTGGTCTTGCCCAGCATCACCGCCCCGGCATCCCACAAATTCTGGGTGACGGTGGATTCATAAGGCGGCACGAAATTGCCCAGGATTTTCGACGCCGCGGTGGTGCGGGTGCCCTTGGTGCAGAACAGATCCTTGATCGCCAGCGGCAGGCCTTCCAACGCACCCATCTTGCCTTCGGCAATGCGGCGGTCGCTGGCATCGGCCATCAGCATGGCCTTTTCACCAGCCTCGGTGATGAAGGCGTTCAGCGGCCGCGCTCCTTCGATCGCCTTCACAAAGGCGCCGGTCAGTTCCTTGGAGGAAATCTTCTTGGCCCGGATGGCGTCGCGCGCCTCGGCCAAGCTCATGGAAATCAGATCAGATGGCAAAGAGGGCATTACTCAACCACCTTCGGCACCACGAAGAAATGCTCTTCGCCTTCGGGTGCGTTGATCATCAGGGCGTCGGCCTGGCCGCCATCGGTCACCGCGTCCTTGCGCCATTTGAGTTTCTGCGCCACCACCGAGGTCATGGCGGGCACGCCTTCGACATTCACTTCGCCCAGCATCTCCACCCATTGGAAGATGCCGTTCAGTTCGGCGGCCATGGGTTCCAGCCGGTTTTCCGGCACGGCCAGGCGGGCCAGTTTGGCGATGCGGCGCACGGTGTCCTTGTCGACGGACATGATGTTCCTGCTGTGTTAGGTATGCCCCGGTAGCTAGCAACCGGGGGGTCCGGAGGCAAGCAAAAGGGGATTTTAGTGGCAGTCGTAGCCCTGGAAGAGCTGAAAATCGGCCCCGGCCTGCGGCTTTTGGGGCTGGACCTGGGGGAAAAGACCATCGGCCTGGCGCTGTCGGACACCCTGCTCTCTATCGCCACTCCCATGCAGACCCTGAAACGGGGCAAATTCGCCGCCGATGCCGCCCAGCTGGACATTATAATAAGTGCGCAAGGCGTGGGCGGCCTGGTGGTGGGCCTGCCCCTGAACATGGACGGCTCCGACGGGCCCTCTGCCCAGTCGGCCCGGGCTTTTGCCCGCAACTGGGCCGCCCGTTCTCCCCTTCCGGTCGTGCTGCAGGATGAACGGCTTTCCACCAGCGCCGTCACCCGCACGCTTCTGGAAGCCGATGCCTCGCGGCGGCGGCGGGACGATGTGGTGGATAAAATGGCCGCCGCTTACATTCTGCAGGGCGCCCTGGACCGGCTGAGGAATCTCAGATGACCGCGGACTCCGATCCGGCGCGGGTCCTGAAATATCTTCGCCCTCCCGTGCCCATCGATATCCGCACCGAGCGCATCTTCCTGTTGGTGGGCGCGGCGGCTTTGTTCGCCGGCTATGACGTGAATATCTACGGCTTGGCGACACCGCAGATCCAGGCCTCGCTGCATATTCCGGAAAACCAGGTCGCGCCTACCCTGGCCTATTTCCGCATCGCCGCGGTTTTTGCCTTTCTGCTGGCGGCCAGCGCCGATCTGGTGGGGCGGCGGCGGTTACTGCTGTTCACCATTTTCGGCCAGGCGATCTTCACCTTGCTGAGCGCCTTTGGCGCCCATTATTGGCAATTCGTCGGAGCGCAGTTTTTCACCCGCATTTTCGGCTATGCCGAAGAGATGCTGTTATTCGTGGTGGTGGCGGAAGAAATCACCGCCAAGGCCCGGGGCTGGGCCAACACCACCATCATCGCCATTTATTTCCTGGGGGCGGGCCTTGCGACCGCTGTCTTTGCCGCGGTCGATTTTCTGCCCCATGGCTGGCGCGCGCTGTATGTGATCGGGTCCGTGCCGATTTTCCTGGTGGCGTTCCTGCGCCAGAGGCTGCCGGAAACCAAACGCTTCCAAAGCCGGGGCGAGGCCGGATTCAAGTTGGGCGGCGCGCTGGACCTGTTGAAGGACATCGCCCGGCAATATCCCATGCGGGTGCTGACGGTGATCATCGCGGCCTCGGCCTTCGGCTTCGCCATCTCGCCCGCGACCTTCCTGGCGCAGAAATATCTGCAGGACGTCTACCACTATTCGCCGGGCCAGGTGAGTTTGGTGCTGATCCCGGGCGGCCTGATCGGGCTGGGGCTTACCATTGCGGCGGGACGGCTGTCGGACCGGCTGGGTCGCAAGCCCATGGCCATCGCCACCGCCGCCCTGGCCGGCATTGCCTTCTTTTTCTTTTACAACCATGCGCCGGCCTGGGCCGCCCCGCCGCTTTGGGTTTTGGGCTTCCTGGGATTTTTCGCCGGCGACACCATGATCGCGGGCTTTGCCCTGGAGATCGTGCCGACCCATTATCGCGCCACGGTAGGCGGATTGCGTTACGCCATCGAGATCGGTGCGGGGGCGGCGGCCCTGGCGCTGGAAGGGGTGCTCTATGACCGGCTGGGCGGCCACGGCCCTGCCCTGCAATGGTTGCTGATCTCGATCCCCATCACCATGATCGCTATCCTGTTTCTGCCCGAACCCGCGGGCAAAAGCCTGGAGGAGATGAGTGGTGCGTGAATTCCTGATGGCGGCGGTCCTGGTGCTGCCCTTGTCCGCAAACGCGGCGGAGATGACCTGCAAGAAAAGTCCGGCGCTGACGGGAAAATGTTCCACCATCAAAGGCAGCCTGGGGCTGACATCGGGGATCGGGGTCACTTTGAATGCCGAGGACGGCACCCGCTTCATCATCAAGGCGCCGCCGGACTCCAATGCCGATATCGCGCCGGTGGTGATGCAGAACTGGCTTTACTGGCAAAGCAAGACCAATTCCATGAAGACCCGCATCACCGGCAGTTTCGAGCTTTGCCCCCTGCCGCCCGCCGTCAATGCCGCGGGCATCCGGGATTTCGGCTGCATCAATAAGGGGACGCATATCACCCAGGATACGGCGTCATCCCCAGGAAATTGAACCGAAATTGAGCTTCCTGGCGCAAAACCGGGAGACAAGGCCCGCTGCATTCACCATGCTCCAGCCCTGACGCCGCTCCCGGCTTGCCCCCTTTTCCAACCGACGCTATAAGCCCCCCTTTAATGACATCGCCCGACCCCATTCTCCCTTCCAAGCATCTGTTGGGGATCGACGGGCTTTCGCCCGCCAATGTCATCGCCCTTTTGGACTTGGCCCAGACCTATGTCGGCCAGGGTCGGGCCGCCGACAAGAAAACCGCCCTGCTCAAGGGCCGCACCCTGATCAACCTGTTCTTCGAGGCCTCCACCCGCACCCAGTCCTCCTTCGAGCTGGCGGGCAAAAGGCTGGGCGCCGATGTGATGAACATGTCGGTCAGGACCTCCTCGGTCTCCAAAGGTGAGACTTTGCTGGACACCGCCTCGACCCTCAACGCCATGCGCCCCGATATCCTGGTGGTGCGCCACCAGGATGCGGGAGCGGCCGAGCTTCTGTCGCGCAAGCTGGATTGCAGCGTGATCAATGCCGGCGACGGCGCCCATGAACATCCCACCCAGGCTTTGCTGGATGCGCTCACCATCCGCCGCCATCGCGGCAGCTTCGAAGGCCTGGTGGTGGCGATTTGCGGCGACGTGCTGCACAGCCGCGTCGCCCGTTCCAATCTCAGGCTGCTCTCCATGATGGGCGCGCGCGTCCGTCTGGTGGCGCCGCGGACCTTGCTGCCCTGCGACGCCGACCGCTTCGGGGTTGAAATCTACACCGACATGAAACAGGGCTTGGCCGGCGTCGACATTGTGATGATGCTGCGGCTGCAGCTGGAGCGGATGGCGGGCGCCTTTGTGCCCTCCGCAAGAGAATATTTCCGCTTCTATGGCCTGGACCGCGAAAAGCTCGGCGCCGCCAAGCCTGGCGCCTTGGTCATGCATCCGGGACCCATGAATCGCGGCGTAGAGATCGCCAGCGATATTGCCGACGACGTCCAGGTCAGCCTGATCAGCGAACAGGTGGAAATGGGCGTCGCCATCCGCATGGCCATACTCGATGCACTAGCGCGGGGGATGGCATGATCACCTCGCGCACCGGCCGCATCGCCTTCAAGAATGCACGTCTGATCGATCCGGCCAGCGGCTTGGATGTCAAAGGCGGCGTGCTGGTGGAAAATGGCCGCATCGCCGATGTCGGACCGCGCCTGTTCCACGATGCCGAGCCCCGCGATCCGGAAGTGATCGACTGCCGCGGCCTGGTCCTGGCGCCCGGCCTGATCGACTGCCGTGTCTTTACCGGAGAACCGGGGGGCGAACATCGCGAAAGCCTGGAATCGGCCAGCGCCGCCGCCGCCGCGGGCGGCATCACCTCCATGATCGTGATGCCCAACACCGATCCGGTGATCGATGAGCCTTCGCTGGTGGATTTCATCCTGCGCCGGGCCGCTGCCACCGCCAAGGTGCGCGTCTTGCCCTGCGCCGCCCTGACCAAGGGTCTGCTCGGGGAAACCATGACCGAGATTGGGCTACTTCAGGAAGCCGGCGCCGTCGCTTTTACGGATGGCGACCGCTCGGTGGCCAATGCCCGGGTGTTCCGGCGGGCGCTGGCCTATGCCGCCACGTTCGACGCCCTGGTGATCTCCCATGCCGAAGACCCCGAACTGGTGAAAGGCGCCAGCGCCACCGAAGGTGAATTCGCCACCAGGCTTGGCCTGCCCGCCGCGCCGGCCATCGCCGAGGCCATGATGGTGGAGCGCGACATAAGATTGGTGGAATTGACCGGGGCGCGGCTGCATTTCGGGCAGATCTCCACCCGCGCCAGCCTGGATGTGATCGCCGCCGCCAAGGCGCGCGGCCTGCCGGTGACCTGCGGCGTCGCCGCCCACCACCTGACTCTGAATGAACTGGACGTGGGCTCCTATTACACTTTCCGCAAGGTGCGTCCGCCCTTGCGCAGCGAGGCCGATCGCGCCGCCATGGCGGAAGGTGTGGCCGCGGGGCTGATCGATGTGATCGTTTCCAGCCATGAGCCGCAGGGCGCCGACACCAAGCGCCAGCCTTTCGCCACCGCCGCCGCCGGCACGGTGGGGCTTGAGACGCTTCTGCCCGCCGCCCTGTCCCTGGTGCATGACGGGCGCGCCACCCTCGCCCATCTGCTCAAGACCATGACGGCGGCGCCGGCGCAGATCTTTGGTCTTCCCGGCGGCCGGTTGGCCAAGGGCGCGCCTGCCGACTTGATCCTGCTAGATCCGGACGAGCCGCTGGTGGTGGACGCCGAGAAATTGTCATCCCGCGCCCGCAACACCGCTTTTGACGGACGCAAATTCCAGGGGCGGGCGCGCGCGGCCTTTGTCGGCGGGCTGCAGGTGTTCGACGCCCGGTAGATTTCCGTCGTCAGGGCTGGCATCGTCTGGTTCATGAACGAGAGCCCTTTCATAGCGATCCCGGCAGAAGCACTACTGCTCGGCTATTTGCTGGGCGCCATTCCTTTCGGCCTGTTCTTCACCTGGGCTTCGGGCGGCGGCGACGTGCGCAAGATCGGCTCCGGCAATATCGGCGCCACCAATGTGCTGCGCACCGGCAAAAAATGGGCTGCCGCGGCAACACTTCTGTGTGATGGCGCGAAGGGCGCCACGGCCGTGCTGCTTGCGCGTCATATATTTGCCGCCGACGAACCCGCTATCATTGCTGCATTCGGTGCCATTCTCGGTCATCTGTTTCCCGTCTGGCTGGGCTTCAAGGGCGGCAAAGGCGTGGCGACCTTTCTGGGCGTGTGCCTGGCGCTTTACTGGCCGGCCGGGCTGCTGGTGGCCGCGACATGGCTGGGCGCAGCCCTTGTGTGGCGCATCTCGTCCTTGTCGGCCCTGATCGCCATCGCGCTATCGTCGGCCTATTTCCTGCTGTTTCACCGCGAAAACTACGCCGTCCTGGCGCTGGCGCTTTCCTTGCTGGTCACCTGGATGCATCGCGACAATATCCGCCGGCTGCTCAAGGGCGAGGAACCGCGCATCGGCGCCGGTGCCAAATAAGTATGAACGATCTTGAACGCCGCGCCTGGCTCAGGCTGGCGCGCACCGAGAATGTCGGCCCCGTCACCTTTCGCAACCTGATCGCGCGTTTCGGCGCCGCTTCGGCGGCGCTGGAGGAACTGCCGCGCCTGGCGGCGCGCGGCGGCGGCAAGAATTTCATCCTGGCTGATGAAAGCGAGGCGGCGCGCGAACTGGAAGCGCTGGCCAAGCTGGGCGGACGGATGATCGCGTCCAGCGAGCCGGGCTATCCGGCCGGCCTGGCCGCGCTGGAAGCGCCGCCGCCCGTCATCAGCGTGCTGGGCCATCCGCATCTGCTCCGGAAGGAGATGATCGCCATTGTCGGCGCCCGCAACGCCTCCGCCTTGTCGCGCAAATTCGCCGACAGCCTGTCGCGCGATCTGGGTTTTGCCGGCCTGGTGGTGGTGTCGGGCCTGGCGCGCGGCATCGACACATCCGCCCATGAAGCGGCACTGGCGGTGGGAACGGTGGCGGTGGTGGCCGGCGGCGTGGACATCGTCTATCCGCCGGAAAACGAAAAGCTCCACGACGAAATCAGGGACCGCGGCGTGATCCTGTCGGAAATGCGCCTTGGCGAAGCGCCCCAGGCCCGCCATTTCCCCCGCCGCAACCGCATCATCTCCGGCCTGTCGCGCGGCGTGGTGGTGGTGGAGGCGGCGGAAAAATCCGGCTCGCTGATCACCGCGCAATGTGCGCTCGACCAGGGCCGCGAGGTGTTCGCCGTGCCCGGCTCGCCGCTGGACCCCCGGGCGCGGGGCGCGAACAATCTGATCCGCAATGGCGCCACTTTGGTGCAAAGCGCGGACGATATCCTGGAAGTCCTCAATCCCGTTCTGGCGTCCGGCTTTCGCGAGCCCGATCCGGACGATGGCGGCGCAGCTCCGGCCGCCGCGCTGGAGGCGGAAGCCGACCGCATCCGGGAGCGGATCGAAGAAGCCTTGGGCCCCGCGCCGGTAGAGATAGACGAACTGATCCGCCAAACCCGCAGTTCAGCGGCGGCCGTTCTCACCGTCATTCTGGAGCTGGAATTGGCGGGGCGCTGTCTTCGTCATCCCGGGAATCGCGTGTCATGGCGATGAAATCTGCTTAGACTTCTCCCATAACAAGTAACAATGACTGGGAGGCATCTATGGCAGACACGGCAAACCCCGCACCTTTGGGGTTGATGGGTTTTGGTCTCACAACAGTTCTCTTAAGCAGCATCAATGCGGGCCTGTTGCCCGCGACGGGCGAGCCGGTGGTGCTTCCGCTGGCCATGGCATTCGGCGGCACTGCCCAGATCATTGCCGGCATCATGGAATTCAAGACCGGCAATGTGTTCGGCGCTACCGCCTTCACCAGTTACGGCGCTTTCTGGTGGTGGTTCGCGCTTTTGGTCATGCTGGGGGGCAATCATGTGCTGGACTTGTCCGGCGCCGGGACCACCATCGGGGTGTGCCTGCTGCTGTGGGGCGTCTTCACCCTGGGCCTGTGGGTCTCGACCTTCCGGCTGACGCGGCTCCTGTTCCTGATTTTCCTGACCCTCTGGCTGGCGTTTTTCCTGTTGGGCGGCGGAGCGGTGCTGGGCGCGCCCATGCTGCATACCTTGGGCGGTTGGGTCGGATTGGTCTGCGGGGCGCTCGCCATGTATGGCAGCTTCGCCCTGGTCACCAATGCCACCTATGGCCGGACCGTGGCGCCGGTCGGCTAAACGGCAAAGTTCCCTTCTGGAACCAGAAAGAGACTGATTTCGGATAGAAATCAGCCTCTTACCGGTTTATTGCGCCCCGGATGCAGGGCTTTGGCCGTACAACAATCATCATTTTGTAAGGATTGAGCGCTTAACCATAGGAAAGCGCCGAAGGTTATACAACTTCAGGTTATTTTCTATGGCCGTAACAGCTGCTTATACAATCAGTGGTTACAAGGACCGCTTCCACCCGGCGTTGACAGCGAGCGGCGGCGGGGGTCAGTGTCCCGCCCCGTTTGCCGGACCGGCCCAACCCCCAACCTTGCAGATCGTCCCAGCAACCCCAGATAAGCCCCTCTTCACCCCGAAATTAGGTTCCTGTTCCTAAATGAATGTCCTGATCGTCGAGTCCCCCGGCAAGGTCAAAGCCATCAACAAGTATCTGGGCAGCAATTATAAAGTGCTGGCCAGCTTCGGGCATATCCGCGACCTGCCGTCTAAGGACGGCTCGGTCAAGCCGGATGACGACTTTGCCATGACCTGGGACGTGGACGCCCGCGCCGCATCCAAAATCAAGGATATCGCGGCAGCCGTTAAAGGCGCCGACAAGCTGATCCTGGCCACCGACCCCGACCGGGAAGGCGAAGCCATCTCCTGGCACATCCTGGAAGTCCTCAAGGAAAAGAAGCTGCTCAAGGATCTGCCGGTGGAGCGGGTGGCGTTCAACGCCATCACCAAATCGGCGGTGACCGAAGCCATCCAGCATCCCCGCAAGATCAACAAGGAGCTGGTGGACGCCTATCTCGCCCGCCGCGCCCTGGACTATCTGGTGGGCTTTACCCTTTCGCCGGTCTTGTGGCGCAAGCTGCCGGGCGCGCGCTCGGCGGGCCGGGTGCAGAGCGTGGCGCTGCGCCTGATCGTGGAACGCGAACAGGAAATCGAAGCGTTCAAGGCGCAGGAATATTGGAGCATCGATGCCGACCTGGCGGCCCAGGCCGGCAATTTCACCACCCGGCTTGTTCAGCTGGATGGCAAGAAGATCGAAAAGCTCACTTTGGGCAACCAGGGCGATGCCGATCGCGCCGTGGCCGCCATCAAGGCGCAGAAATTCGCGGTGGACAGCGTCGAGGCCAAGCCGGTCAAGCGCAACCCCTCCCCGCCCTTCAAGACCTCCACCCTGCAGCAGGAAGCCAGCCGCAAATTGGGCTTCAACGCCAAGCGCACCATGCAGATCGCCCAGGGCCTGTATGAGGGTGTGGAAATCGACGGCGACACCACCGGCCTGATCACCTATATGCGAACCGACGGCATCACCATGGTGCCCGAGGCCATCAACGAAGCCCGCGCCATGATCGGCAAAAAGTATGGCGCCAAATATGTGCCGGCTAGCGCCCGCGCCTATGCCAACAACAACACCACGGCCCAGGAAGCCCATGAAGCGGTGCGCCCCACCAGCTTTACCCGTGCCCCCGATGAGGTTGCGCGCTACCTCGATGCCGACGCGGCAAAGCTCTATGAACTGATCTGGAAGCGCGCCGTGGCCAGCCAGATGGAATCGGCGGAACAGGAACGTACTACCGTCGATGTGATGTCGGCCGACAAGAAGATCGTGCTGCGCGCCACCGGCACCGTCACTCTGTTCGACGGCTTTCTCACCCTTTATCTCGAAGGCCAGGACGACGAGTCCGATGAAGACGGCTCGCGCCTGCCCAAGCTGGCGGCCGGCGACGCCACCAGGATCGAGCAAATCAATCCGGCGCAGCATTTCACCGAGCCGCCGCCGCGCTATTCCGAAGCCAGCCTGGTCAAAAAACTGGAAGAGCTCGGCATCGGCCGGCCCTCGACCTATGCCTCGATCATCTCCACCTTGCGCGACCGCGCCTATGTGCGCATGGACCGCCAGCGCTTCATGCCCGAGGACAAGGGCCGGCTGGTCACCACCTTCCTGAACAGCTTCTTCCACCGCTATGTCGCTTACGACTTCACCGCCGACCTGGAAGAGAAGCTGGACGAGGTTTCCGACGGCAAATTGGATTGGAAGCAGTTGTTGCGCGACTTTTGGAAGGATTTCTCGGCTGCGGTGGGCGAGACCAAGGACCTGAAAATCTCCCAGGTCATTGACGAACTCGACCATGTGCTTTCGCCCCACATCTTCCCGCATGGCGAAGACGGCATCGACCCGCGCAAGTGCCCGTCTTGTGAAAACGGCAGGCTGAATTTAAAGCTGGGAAAGTTCGGCGCTTTTGTCGGCTGTTCCAACTATCCGGAATGCAGGTTCACACGCCAGCTGGGCGCCAAGCCCGGCGAGGGCGATGCCGGTCCGGTGGAGATCGGGGCTCATCCCGACAATGGCGAGATGATCACCCTGCGCACCGGCCGCTTCGGGCCCTATGTGCAGTTGGGCGACGGCGACAAGCCCAAGCGCAGCGGCCTGCCCAAGGGCACCGACAAAAGCGATGTGGACATGGAGATGGCGCTCAAACTGCTGGCGCTGCCGCGCGAAGTTGGCCTGCATCCCGAAGACGGCAAGAAAATCAGCGCCAACTTCGGCCGCTTTGGCCCTTATGTGGCGCACAACGGCATCTATGCCTCGCTGCCCTCGCCGGAAGACGTGTTCGACATCGGATTGAACCATGCCGTCACCCTGCTGGCCGAGAAGAAGGCAAGAGGACCGGGGCGCCGCGGCGCGCAGGTTCTCAAGGATCTGGGCGCGGGCCCGGATGGCAAATCCATCAAGGTGCAGAAAGGCAAATTCGGTCCCTATGTCAGTGATGGCGAAACCAACGCCACCCTGCCTGAAGGCACCGAGCCCGACTCCGTGAGTTTGGAGCAGGCGCTGGCCCTGATCGCCGAACGCGCGGCCAAGGGCGGCAAGAAAAAAGCGAAGGCGCCCAAACCCAAGGCCGAGAAAAAAGCCAAGGCGGAGGCCGCCCCGGCCGAAAAGCCGGCCGCGAAGACCAATGGCGCGCAGAAGACCAATGGCGCGCATAAGAGCGCGAAAACCAAGACAAACAAGACAACCTCAAACAAGAAGAAAGCTGCCAAACCCGCAGCCAAGGCAGCGCCGAAACCGCAAGCCAAGCCGCCGGGTAAGTCGCAGGGCAAATCCAAAATGCCCGAGATGGCAGGCGAATAGGACAATTGAAGAAAGACAAACGAGACCAGAACACGCCCGCTTTGGATAAGGCGCGCGTGCTCGAACTGCTGGCCAACGGCGCGAACAAACGCGACCTGGCCAAAAAACTGGGCCTGAAAGGCTCCGACCGCATTCAGCTCAAGCGCATCCTCAAGGAGTTGCAAGCCGAAGGCACTATCGAAGGCTCCGCCAAAAAAGGCTTCACGCGCCACGGCGAACTGCCCGAAACCGCCCTGATCCAGGTCACCGGCCTGGATGACGATGGCGAGATGCTGGCCCGTCCGATGAATTGGGACAGCAACCAGGAACCGCCGCTGATTTATGTGACGCCGCCGAAAGACGGCGGTGCGCCGGGAATAGGCGACCGGCTGCTGGCCCGGCTGGAGAAACACGCCGACAACTACGAAGCCCGCATCATCCGCCGGCTGGAGCGCGAAACACCCACCCGGCTGATCGGGGTGGTGCGTCACGCCCCGTCCACCGGCTGGCGGCTGGCGCCGATCGATAAAAAAGCGCGCACCGAATATGCCATCGACAAGGCCGATCTGAACGGCGCCAAGCATAACGAGCTGGTGGCCGCCGAACCCAAGCCTGGCCGCATCGCCGGTTTTGCCCGCGTGAAGGTGAGCGAGCGCATCGGCAGCATGGACTCGCCCAAGACCATCAGCCTGATCGCCATTCACGACCATGGCATTCCCACCGAATTTCCCAATCCGGTGATCGAAGAGGCCAAGGCCGCCAAGCCCATCGATCCGCGCGGCAGGACCGATCTGCGCGCCATTCCGCTGGTCACCATCGATCCGCCCGATGCCCGCGATCATGACGATGCGGTATGGGCGGGGCCGGACGAAGATTCCAAAAATCCCGGCGGCCATATCGTGCTGGTGGCCATTGCCGATGTCGCCCATTACGTCACGCCCGCTTCGGCGTTGGACAAAGAGGGGTTGAAGCGCGGCAACAGTGCCTATTTTCCCGATCGGGTGGTGCCGATGCTGCCGGAGGAGCTGTCCGCCGATCTTTGCTCCCTCAAAGAAGGCGTGGACCGGCCCTGCCTGGTGGCGCGGATGGTGTTCGACCAACACGGGCACAAGAAAAGCCATCTGTTTCAGCGGGCGGTGATGCGCTCGGCGGCGCGGCTGACCTACGCCCAGGCCCAGGCGGCGTTTGACGGCAAGCCCGATCCCGGCATGACCGCGGTGGTGAAGAAAACCCTGGCGGATGTGTGGGAGGCCTACAAATCCCTCACCGTCGCGCGCAATCTGCGCGATCCGCTCAATCTCGATCTGCCCGAACGGCGGGTGGTGCTGGGCGCCGACGGCCATGTCGCCTCCATCGCCTATCGCGAGCGGCTGGAATCCATGAAGCTGATCGAGGAATTCATGGTGCTGGCCAATGTCGCCGCCGCCGAGGCGCTGGAAAAAGCCAAGACACCGCTGATCTACCGGGTGCATGACACGCCGTCCAAGGAAAAGCTCTTTGCCTTTTCCGACTTCCTGCGCACCCTCAATATCAGCTTCGCCAAGGGCCAGGTGATTGCGCCCGGCGCCTTCAACCGCATCCTCAGCGCCTCACGCGGCAAGCCGCATGAGGCGGTGATGAATGACGTGGTGCTGCGCTCCCAGGCCCAGGCGATTTACGATCCCGCCAATATCGGCCATTTCGGCTTGAACCTGGCCAAATATGCCCACTTCACCTCACCCATCCGGCGCTATGCCGATCTGATCGTGCATCGCGCCTTGATCCGGGCGTTCAAGCTTGGCGAGGACGGCTTGAGCGACCGCGAAATGGGAGCGCTGGGTTCGGTGGCCGAGCACATCACCATGACCGAGCGCCGCGCCATGGCGGCGGAACGGGATTCCAACGATCGCTATGTCGCCGCCTATATGGAAGACCGTATCGGCCAGAGCTTTAACGCGCGGGTGACCGGCGTCACGCGCTTTGGACTGTTCGTGCGCGAGGCGGAGTCTGGCGCCGAAGGCCTGATCCCCATCCGCGCCCTGGGTGGCGACTACTTCCATCACGACGAAAAGCGCCAGGCCCTGGTGGGGCAACGCACGCGCCTGAAATACGGCATGGGCGACGCGCTGACGGTGAAACTGGCGGAAGCCGCCCCCATCACCGGCGGCCTAAGATTCGAACTGGCGGAGGGCTCGCCCAAGACCGGCCGGCCGGTTCAGGAACACCGCCAAAAGCAGCATAAGGGCCGCTTCAAGGGAAAAAAGCGCTGAAATCCCGAGGACTTATGCCAAGGCCTGCGCTAAGTCCTTGACAGACAAGGGGCCTATCGGCCATTACCCGGCCCCTTGATGGTCCTTGGGACCAGGTCTTTTTGGAGTTTGTCATGGCGAAGCCCACCACCGCGAAAATCCGCCTCAACAGCGAAGGCGGCTCGGGTTTCTTCTATGTCACCAAGAAGAACACCCGCACCATGACCGAGAAATTCTCGATCAAGAAATACGATCCGGTGCTGCGCAAGCATGTCGAGTTCAAGGAAGGCAAGATCAAGTAATTTTTTGATCCGCCGCCGCTTCGCGCCTTAGGCGCACTCTTCCCCTTGCTTGAAATAACAGGTTAGCCTTCGCGCGTATGCAGCGCGCGCTTTCCAGACTTTCCAACGAAACATTCGACGTCCTGATCATCGGCGGCGGCGCCACCGGCTGTTTCACCGCGCGCGATTGTGCCTTGCGCGGTCTTCAGGTGGCGCTGGTGGAGATGCGGGACTTCGCTTGCGCCACCAGCGCCCATAATTCCAAGCTGGCGCATGGCGGCTTGCGTTACTTGCGCAATTTCGAACTTTCACTGGTGCGCGAATCCTTGCGCGAGCGCCGCAATCTGATGCGCATCGCGCCCCATATGGTGCGGCCCCTGCCGTTCCTGCTGCCGCTTTATTCCGCCGGAATGATGGAGCGGGCAAAACTGAAAGCGGGACTGACGCTGTATGACTTGCTTTCATATGACCGCAACCGCCTGGAGGATCCGGCACAGCATCTCCCCGCTCACCGCTGGCTTTCGCCCAAGGACGCGGCGGCGCGGGAGCCGGTGCTGGCGGGGCAAGGCTTTGAAGGCGCGTTTGAATATTACGACGCCCAGATGTACATGCCCGAACGCATCGCGCTGGAGAACCTGATCGACGCCGATGCCCATGGCGCGGCGATCGCCAACTATGTTGCGGCGGAGAAACTTCTGCTGCGCGACGGCAAGGTCGAAGGCTGCACGGTCCGGGACAAAATCGCCGGTGCGCGCTTCGACATCCGCGCCAGGACGGTGCTGGTGGCGGCAGGACCCTGGGCCGACCTGTTTCTGGAACAGGCGACGGACAAAAAAGCGGCGCACAAGCTGATCCGCTCCAAGGGCATTCATCTGCTGGTGCCGGAAATCAGCCGCGCCGCGCTCACCATCGAAGCCGGCAACGGCCATCTTTTCGCCCTGCCCTGGCGCGGCCATACTTTGCTCGCCACCACCGACGCCGCATTCACCGGCGATCCCGCCACGGTAGGCGTGGCGGAAAGCGACGTCGCGGATTTTCTTGCCACCTTCCAAAAATATCTGCCGCAAGCCTGTCTTGCCCGCGACAAAGTCGAATTCTTTTATGCCGGTCTGCGGCCCCTGGTCAGCGATGGCTCGCCAAAGCGAGGAGACAGTTACAATGTCAGCCGCCGCTCGGAGCTGATCGACCATGGCAAGGAGGGCGCACTGGAAGGATTGTTCTCGGCGCTCGGCGGCAAATGGACCACCTCACGCGGGTTGGCGGAAAAAATCACCGACACGCTGGTGGCGCGGCTGGGAAAGAAGGCGCCGCGCTGCGCCACCGCCGTCACGGCCTTGCCTGGGGGGCGCTTTGACCGCTTCGAGGACATGGTGAAGGGTTATGTCAAAACCTGGCCCGGTATTTCCGCCTTACGCAACATGGCGCATATGCTGGGCGCGCGGCTGCCCCAGGCCTTGACAGGCGCGCGCCTCACCGATCTGGCGCCGCTGGGGGAAAGCGGCGACACCCCCGCCCAGATCGCCTTCGCCGTCGCCGGGGAAATGGCGCTGACCCTGGAGGATGTGGTGATGCGGCGGACCGCGCTGGGCCAATTCGGCAAGCCACCGGCGGAATTGCTGGATACGGTTGCCAGTCAGATGGCGGTGCTGCTGGACTGGAGCGCGCAGCGTAAGGAAGCTGAAATCGCCGGCCTGGCCTCCATCTACAGGACGGCGCCATGACGGCCTTTGTCATTTTCAATCCCGCTTCCGCTTCGGGCCGAACGGGACGCGAATGGAACGAGATTGAGGAGGCGCTGGAAAAAGTCTTTCCCCAGATGTCCTTCTTCGTCACCACCGGCCCCGTTCAGGCGGCGCAGATGGTGCGCGACGCCTTGCGCGACGGTCATCTGGAAATTATCGCCATTGGCGGCGACGGCACCATCAACGAAGCATTGAACGGCTTTTTCGACCGCGGCATGCCGATCTCCCCCGACGCGGTGTTCAGCTTCGTCCACAATGGCCATGACAGCGCGCTTTGCGCGCGCTTCGGCATCCCGCCGGGCTGGCGCGCCGGGGTGGCGCATCTCGCCCATGCCCGCATCCACAAGCGCGATGTGGGCCGGGTCGCCTGTCTCAGCGCGCAGGGCGAGCCGGTGACCCGCTATTTCCTGGGCGGCGCCAGTTTCGGGCTCAGCGCCAGCATGGCGCGCACACTCGGCCGCGCCCGCATCGCCAGGCTGTTCGGATCCGGCTTTGCCCGCGGCCTGCACCGGTTTATGGCCCGGCTCAGATGGCATGAAACCAGGGTGCGGCTGATGGCCGGCAGCTATGACGAGATCGCCGGCATCGCCAGCGTCAGCCTGTCGCCAACCGCCGGAGGGTTCGAGATGCAGGTGCTGGATGGGCTGAACCGCGTCGACCAGGCCCGTTCCATTCGCGCCGCGCGCCTGACCGCGGCCCCTACCCTGGACACCAAAGGCGCGGTGGATGTGGAAACCGATGGTGAATGCGCCGGCGTGCTGCCCGCCAGCTTCGAAATTTACCCTGTTGCCATCAATCTCCGCGCCTGAAAGCGGTTTTCGTTATTCTTAAGACCCATGGAGCAGGTCCAGACGCGCTGGAATGGCTGGGGCTCGCCTGGCCATGACGATCCGCTTGCGGTTAACGAGCCCGCCTGGCGATGGCTGACGCATGCCTTCGCCATGCCGGCGCTGCTGGCGACGCCGCCGCGCGACGTGGCCGACATGGTTTTGCCGCCGTCGCGGTTGAAGAGCGGCGATGCCGAAAAGCTGGCCGGCCTGTTGGGCGCTTCCGGCGTGCAGCAGGGCGCGTTCGAGCGGGCGCGGCATGCGGCGGGGCGCGGGCTGGAGGACCTGCTCGCGCTGCGTGCCGGCGATCTCACTTCGGCTCCGGACGCCGTGCTGTATCCCCGCAATGAAGGCGATGTTCTGGCGGTGCTGAAACTGTGCGCCGAACGCGGCATCGCGGTGATGCCGTTCGGCGGCGGCACCGGCGATGTCAAGCCGTCGCGCGGCGGTCATCAGGCTGTGGTCACTTTGAATCTGTCCGACCTGAACCGTGTCACCTTGGTGGACGCGGTGTCGGGCCTGGCGGAAGCCGAAGCCGGCATCCTGGGTCCCGCGCTGGAGCGGCAATTGGCGGCGCGCGGCATGATGCTGGGCCACCGCCCCGACGGATTTGAATTTTCCAGCCTGGGGGGCTGGATCGCCCAGCCCGGCGCCGGCCAGGAAGGCGCGCGCTATGGCGAAGCGCCGGACTGGCTGCTGGGGCTGAAAGTGGTGACGCCCCAGGGCCTGTTCAGGCCGTCGGGGGTGCCGGACTTGAAGCCCTTGCTGTTGGGTTCGCGCGGCGCCTTGGGCGTGATCACCGCCGCCACCATCCGCATTCGCGCCCTGCCCGCCAAGGAAGAGCATCGCGCCTATCTCTTTCCCGATTTCGCCAGCGGACTCACCGCCGTGCGCCAGGCCCTGCGCATCGGACTGCCGCACACTTTCCTGCGCCTGTCCGATGACGGGGAAACCCGCTTGGATCGCGCCCTGGCGCGGGCCGGCAAGGACTGGTCCTTCCGCGACCATATGTTCGACGTCTATCTCAGCATCCGGCGTTTCGACACCGGCGCCGCGCGGTTGGTGGCGGGCTTTGCCGGCAGTGACAGCGAAGTGACGGCGGCGCGCCGCCGCTTTGACGGGCTGGCCCGGCAGCTGGGAGCGCTGGCATTGAGCGCGGACCGGCACTGGCAGGACTGCCGCTATGCCATAGGCTATCGCCGCGACACCATGCTGGATCGCGGCGCCGGGATGGACAGCCTGACCGTTTCAGCGAGCTGGACAAAGCTGCCACAGCTTTATGTGGCGGTGCGGGCCGCGCTCAAGCAGGCGATGCGCGAACATGCGCCGCGCGCCGGCGCCCATGGCCTTGTCCTGGCCCATCTCAGCGGCGCGCGCGCCGACAGCGCCAGCCTGACCTTCACCTGGCTCTATCCGCGCATCCTGGGCGACGGCATCACCCAGGCCCGGCAGATTCGCCTGGCGGCGCTGGCGGCCAGCGCGGTTTCCGGCAATGACTTGCGGCAGGAAATTCTTCGCGGCGCCAAGAAATCACTGGACCCCGAAGCCATCCTCAATCCGGCGATGGCGCAGCTTTTTTGATTGTCGCGCCATATTCGAAATATCGATATCGATTTTTCGGATCGCGCTAGGCCGCGTCCAGCGCCTGCTTCACCGCTGTAGCCGCCTTGGCCACCGCCTCATGGGCCTGGGGCAGCACGGTCTGCAGATAGATGAAGCCGTGCACCATCTGGGCATAGTCGGCGACCGTCACTTTGATCCCGGCGGCCTTTAGCTTCTCGGCATAGGCCAGGCCTTCGTCATGCAAGGGATCAAAGCCGCCCAGCATCACATAAGCCGGCGGCAGTCCCGAAAAATCCTTGGCGCGCAGCGGCGACAGTTTGGGCGAAGCGGTGTCCGCTCCGGGGGCTAGATACAGCGAATTGAAATACTCGATGGCCCGGCGCTCCAGGAAGTAGCCCACCGCGAATTCCTTAAGGGATGAGGTTTCGCCGCCGATCTGGGTGTTGGGAAACAACAGAAGCTGATAGGCGATTTTCAGCCCGCCCTTTTCCCGCGCCAACTGGGTCACGATGGCGGCCAGCATGCCGCCGGCCGAGTCCCCGCCCACCGCGACGCGCCCCGCATCCACGCCCAGCTGAGCGGCGTTCTGCTCGATCCACTGGGTGGCAGCCCAGGCGTCATCCACCGCCGCGGGATAGCGATGCTCCGGCGCTAGCCGGTAGTCCACCGCGATCACCTTGAACCCGCCTTCCGCGGTGAACAGGCGGCACAGCCCGTCATGACTTTCCAGGCTGCCGGCGATGAAGCCGCCGCCGTGGAAATAGATCAGGGTGGGAAGCGGCCCCACCGCCGCGACGGGAGAATAAGAGCGCGCCCGGAGCGCGCCATCCGGACCCGGAATGGTGAAACTCTCCACCTTGCCGACGGCAACATCCGTCGGGCCCGTCAGCTGCATCATCCCGGCAAAGGATTGGCGGGCCATGGCGGGCGCCATGTCCCATACTTTGGGGCGCGGAATCTGGGCCGCCCGGTCGAGAAAGGCTTTCACCAATGGATCGAGAGGCATCAAAGTCCTCGGCGCGCAGAAGGCGGCAATGCTAACGCATTTGGAGGAACTTTAGACCAGTGCGCTTTAGACCAGTGCGCTAGTGGATGGTTATCCGCGCTTCCGGATCGACCCGGCCGGAATGGATATCGCCCAACAGGATCAGCATCAGGAACCAGAACTGGGCCCGGTCATGGGAGCCCTCGGCTTCCAGGGTCATCACCGCCCGGCTGGCATAATCGGACGCGGCCGCGCCATGTTCAGCGGCGAGATCGCCTGCAAGCCGGTAGAGGTCGCCTGTGGTCATCCTCATGCCAATAGCATGACAGGGCGCGATGAACGGCCGCTTAATTCGCGATTATCTTTTTAAATCAGTTGTTTATATCAGAACTACACGCCGGCATCGTGATTTGTTATATACCCCACCCAACTGACGTGGATTTCCGGTGCGCGGCAAAACCATTCTTCTGATCGTGGGCGGCGGCATCGCCGCTTACAAGAGCCTTGAACTGGTGCGGCGGCTGGCCGAGCGCGGCGTCAAGACCCGCGCCATCCTCACCAAGGCGGGGGCACAGTTCGTCACGCCGCTGTCGCTCTCCGCCCTGACCGGCGAAAAAATTTTCCAGGACCTGTTCAGCCTGACCGACGAGGCCGAGATGGGCCATATCGAATTGTCGCGCAGCGCCGATTTGGTGGTGGTGGCGCCGGCCACCGCCGACTTGATGGCCAAGATGGCCAACGGGCTGGCCAATGACCTGGCGTCCACGGCGCTGCTCGCCACCGACAAAAAGGTGCTGATGGCGCCCGCCATGAATGTGCGGATGTGGGAAAGCCCGGCGGTGAAACGCAACCGCGCCGCACTGGAAAAAGACGGCGTGCTGTTTGCCGGCCCCAATGACGGCGAAATGGCTTGCGGCGAATTCGGTCCCGGCCGCATGGCGGAACCACTGGAGATCGTGGCGGCGATCGAACAGGCCTTGGCCAGCTCCAAAAAAATAAATGGGGGCGCACTGGCCGGGGTGAAGGCGCTGGTCACTGCCGGTCCCACCCGCGAGCCGGTCGATCCCGTGCGCTTCCTGGCCAATCATTCCAGCGGCAAGCAAGGCTATGCCATTGCCGAAGCCTTGATGCGCGCGGGCGCCGACACCACCTTGATCTCCGGTCCGGTCGGTCTCACGCCACCACAGGGCGTCAGGCTGCAGCGGGTCACCACCGCGCGGGAGATGCTGGCGGCTTGCGAAGCAGCGCTTCCCGCCGATGTGCTGGTGATGGCGGCGGCGGTGGCCGACTGGCGGCCTGATATCGCCGCCAACAGCAAGATCAAGAAATCCACCGACCGCGTCGTGCCCTTGATCAAGCTGGTGGAAAATCCCGACATCCTGGCCACGCTTGCCCAGAGCCCCCAGCGCCCCCGGCTGGTGATCGGCTTTGCGGCCGAGACCGACGACGTCGTGCAGAATGCGGTTGCCAAGCTCCAACGCAAAGGCGCGGACTGGATCATCGCCAATGACGTGTCCGGCGACGTGATGGGCGGCGAAAAGAATCGTGTCCATTTGATCAGCCGGGCGGGCGTCGAAGCCCCCTTGATCGAAGACTGGCCGGAAATGACCAAGGGCGAAGTGGGGCAGCAACTGGCGGCCCGTATCGCGCAAGCGCTTAAAGGGGCCGCATGAAAGTCATCATCAAGAAACTGCCGCATGGGGCCGATCTTCCCCTGCCCCACTATGCCACCCCCGGGTCCGCCGGACTGGACCTGCTGGCGGCCACCGACAAGGAGATCGAACTGGCGCCCGGCGCGCGGCTGGCGGTGCCCACCGGCATCGCCATCGAATTGCCCGCAGGCGTCGAGGCGCAGGTGCGCCCGCGTTCGGGCCTGGCGCTGAACCATGGCATCACATGCCTCAATGCGCCGGGCACCATCGACAGCGACTATCGCGGCGAGGTCAAGGCCATCCTGATCAATCACAGCGACGTGGTGTTCAAGATCTCGCACGGCATGAAGATCGCCCAGATGGTGATCGCCCGCCATGAACAAGCGGAATTGGTGGAAGCCGAAAGCCTGAGCGAAAGTGGCCGGGGCGCAGGCGGCTTTGGCTCCACTGGCATGAAAGTCAAAAGCTGATGCTGAGACTGTCGCGCAAAACCTTGCTGGCCCTGGAAGCGGTGATCGACATCGCTTTCAACGCGCGGCCCGAGCCGGTGCAGGCCAAGGAAATCACCGCTCGCCAGGGCGTGCCGCAGCGCTACCTGGAACAGGTGATGCAGCAGCTGGTGCGCGCCGGCATCCTCAAAGGCGTGCGCGGACCGCGCGGCGGCTACCGCCTGGCGCGGGAGCGGCGGCGGATTTCGGTGGGCGATGTGGTGCGGGTGGCGGAAAGCATCGAGGACGAAGAAGAAAAGAGCACCCCCCGCTCCGACCTGGGTCAGCGCATTGTCGCGCCCTTTGTCGTCACTTTGCAGGACGAATTGATGAAAAGGCTCGATTCCGTGTCGATCGAGGACCTTTGTCAGCGCGCCCGTCATGCAGGTGTCGAAGCCGGTATAGAGAATAGCGCGGATTTCACGATTTAAGATTTGGAGCATCACAGCATGGAACAGGGCAAAGCCGGACGGGGCCGCATTTACGACTCCATTACCGAGACCATCGGCGACACGCCTTTGGTCCGGCTTCACCGCATGCCCCAGGAGGCGGGGGCCAAGGCGGATATTCTTCTGAAGCTGGAATTCTTCAATCCCATCTCCTCGGTCAAAGACCGCAT
This sequence comes from Rhizomicrobium sp., assembly GCA_035693565.1. GTDB lineage: Bacteria > Pseudomonadota > Alphaproteobacteria > Micropepsales > Micropepsaceae > Rhizomicrobium. The sequence goes on from DASSGF010000023.1 coordinate 45,138, forward strand.
CGGCGTCCATATGGTCGAAGCGATGGAAAAGCAGGGCATCATTGCGCCCGGCAAAAATGTGCTGATCGAGCCGACATCGGGCAACACCGGTATCGCGCTGGCCTTTGTCGCCGCCGCCAAGGGCTACAGGCTGATCCTGGTGATGCCGGAATCCATGTCGCTGGAACGGCGCAAGATGCTGATGATCCTGGGGGCGCAGATTGAATTGACCGAGGCTGCCAAGGGCATGAAAGGCGCCATCGCCCGCGCCCACGAGCTGGTGGCGGAGAATCCCGGCGCGGTGATCCCGCAGCAATTCGAAAATCCCGCCAATCCGGAAATCCACCGCCAGACCACGGCGGAGGAAATCTGGAACGACACCAAGGGCAAGGTGGACATCGTGATCTCGGGCGTGGGCACCGGCGGCACCATCACCGGGGTTGGCCAGGTGCTGAAGCAAAGAAAGCCCTCGGTGCAGATGATCGCGCTGGAGCCGGAAGATTCCCCGGTTCTGTCCGGCGGTTCTCCGGGGCCGCACAAGATTCAGGGCATCGGCGCCGGTTTCGTGCCCGCCATCCTTGACCGAAAAGTGATCGACGAAGTGATCACCATTTCCAATGAGACCGCGCTGGAAACCGCACGGCGCGCGGCGCGTGAGGAAGGCATTCCGGTGGGCATTTCCTCCGGTGCTGCCATCGCGGCGGCGCTGGAAGTGGGAGCGCGGCCGGAGAATGCGGGCAAGACCATTGTGGCGATCATTCCGTCGTTCGCGGAACGGTATCTGTCGACAGCGTTATTTGAGGGGCTATGACGTGATAGGGGCTATCCTGATCGGTTGTTTCTTGTTGATCGTGATGGCGCTCTTCATTCGCACATTCTTTCGTGCCGACAATTATGAACGAACTTCAAATCACCCCGAAAGAAGCGATTTGTATGCCAATGACGGCAGCCACCATGGCGATTTTGGCGGCCATGGCGATCATTCTTGAAAAGTAATGTCGGACACCAAGTCCGGCCGGTCGGTGCAGATCGCGTCAAGCCCGCTCAATCGCCGCATATCGGCGGGATCGTTGACCGTCCAGGCGCCGACCTTAAGGCCGCGCGCCCGCGCATAAGCGACATTGTCCGGCGTGGCGTCGGGAAAATTGGGAAACCAGCCCTGCCCGCCAGCCCGTGCGATCATGTCGATCAGCGGCCGGGCATCGCCCGATAATTCACCGGGCAACTTGTCGGCGGTGAACCAGCAGGCGCCGCCAAGCTCCAGGATTCGTTTCAACGCCCGCCAGTCAAAGCCGACATAGATCGCGCGCACCCCCGTTATCGCAAAGGCGGCGTCCGCCAATGCGACAGGATCAGCACTGTCTGCGCTGGCATCGCATTTCAGTTCCACAAACAATCGGAAATCCCTGCCGCTTGTCCGCGCGGCGACCTCTTCCAAGCTGGGCACAGAGGCTTCCATCGGCTTCAGCAGCGGATGCGCGCGGGCATAGTCTCCGCCGGGCTCAGCCATTCCGACATCGAATTGCCGCAACTCCTTGAGCGTCAGATCCTTGATCCGTGGCCCGGGTTCGGTGAGCCATACGCCGTTCTTGCGCGCCAGCCCCGCCTTCAGGCGGAAATCGTGATGCACCACCGCCACGCCATCGCGCGTCAGCTGCACATCCAGTTCCGCGCCATCACAACCCCGCGCAAGCGCATCGGAAAATGCCGCCAGGGTGTTTTCCGGCATCAGCTGCGCGCCGCCGCGATGCGCGATGTTCCAGGGCTGCATGGCTTTTTATAGCGGTATCGCGCGCGTCCGTCGCGCGCCTATGCTATGGCCAACCGCCATGACCGACCATTTTTCCGATCCCGGACCGCTGATCCCCGCCCGCCGCCATCATGCCTGGCTGCTGGAAGGGCGCGAGTTGCTGCGCCTGGCGGTGCCCTTAGCCGCCACCCAGCTGGCGCAGATGGCGATCCTGGCCACCGACACGGTGATGCTGGGCCATTACAGCAAGGAAGCGCTGGCCGGCGGCGCGCTCGGCAACATCATCTATTTCATGGTCTGGCTCCTGGGCAGCGGCATGCCCATGGCGGTGTCGCCGGTGATCGCCCATGTCCAGGGCCGCCACCGCGCCAGCACGAAACCACGCGATCGCCGCGATGTGCGCATCGCGGTCCGCATGGGGCTGTGGTCGGTGGTGCTGGTGTCGCTGCCGCTATTGTCGGTGCTGATCTTCACCCGTTCCTTGCTGCTGTTCTTCCAACAGGAGCCGCGCCTGGCTCAGGACGCCGCCACCTTCATGTCGGGACTGGCCTGGGGGCTGCCCTTCGCTCTGGGCTTTCAAGTGCTGCGCAGTTTCTCCACCGCCCTGTCCCGGGCGGTGCCGCCCATGGCGGTGATGGTGGTGGCGATCTTGTGGAATGCGGGCTTCGACTATGCCCTGATTTTCGGTCATTTCGGTCTCCCGGAAATGGGCCTGTATGGCGCAGGCATCGCCAGCGCCAGCTCCAACATTTTCAGTTTCCTGGCCATGCTGGTGATCTGCCTGGCCGTGCCCGCGCTCAAGCGCTACCGCATCCTGCACCGGCTGCAGCAGGCGGACTGGAGGCGCTTCGCCGAACTGTTCCGCCTGGGGCTTCCCATCGGCATCACCATGTTGTTTGAAGTGGCGCTGTTCAACGGCGCGGCGCTGGTAATGGGGACGTTCGGATTGGCCTCGCTGGCAGCGCATCAGATCGCCATCACCATCCCGTCCCTCACTTTCATGGTGCCCTTGGGCATCGGCCAGGCGGCGACGGTTCGCGTCGGGCTTGCCGCCGGCGCCCGCGATCAGATAGCCGCCCGCCGCGCCGGCTTCACCGCTATCGGCATGGCGGCGGCTTTCATGTGCGGCACCGCGCTGCTGCTCTTGCTATGGCCCCGCCCCATCGCGACCTTGTGGCTGCCGGATATCCCCGGCAACGCCGATGTGCTGGCGCTTGCCGTCAGCTTCTTGCACGTCGCCGCCGCCTTTCAGGTGGCGGATGGCCTGCAAGTGGCGGCCTCGCTCAGCCTGCGCGGCCTGAAAGATGCGCGGGGCCCGATGTGGCTGGCCGGCGCGTCCTATTGGCTCGCGGGCGCGCCGGTCGGCCTCTGGCTGGCCTTTTGGGGCCACATGCAGGGCTTCGGCATCTGGCTGGGCTTGGCGTTCGGCTTGGTGGTGGCGGCCATTACCTTGACCGCGCGCTTCGCGCTGCTGTCAAAAAAACCGCTCTAGTGTCGCGGTTTCGAAGTTCGCAAATCATCGATATCAAGCTCTTGGCGAACTTCGAAACCAAAGCGACACTAGGATTCAATAAAATTGCTAGTGTCCTTCGATTCCGAAATTCGCTCGGGGCCCCATATCAAGATCATGCGAATTTCGGAATCGGGACACTAGCGTCAGCACAAGCGCAACCGCGATCACGCCGGCCAGAAGCACCACCGCCACGCGCCACGGACGGCTTTGACGTTCCTGTTCCTGGGCGATGGCGCGGGCGGTATCGGGATGCAGCCGCACGCCCCCTTCCGCCACCATCTGGGACAGTTCTTCCGCATTCTTGACCAGTTGCGGCAGGTCCTGCGCCAGCTTGCCCAGGGCGCCGAACGTCTCGGTGGCGCGGGTGAACACCGCTTCGGGGCCGATATTCTCGCTGACCCATTTTTCCGCCACCGGCCGCGCCGCCTCCCAGATGTCGAAATCCGGGTCCAGCCCGCGGCATACGCCCTCCACCACCACCATGGTCTTTTGCAGCAGGACCAGTTGCGGCTGGGCCTGCATGTCGAAGCGGCGGGTGGTTTCGAACAATTGCGCCAGCAACCGGGCGATGGAGACGTCGCGAGCGCTCTTGCCGAATATCGGCTCGCCGATGGCGCGCAAAGCCTGGGCGAATGTCTCGATGGGGTGATGCGGCGGGACAAAGGCGAATTCATAATGCAGCTCCGCCACCCTGCGGTAATCGCGCTGCAGGAAACCCGCCAAGGTCCCCGCCATGAAGCGGCGCATGCCGCCATCCAGCCGTCCCATGATGCCGAAATCCACCGCCGCGAGCCGCCCCTGGCCGTCGATGAACAGATTGCCGGGATGCATATCGGCATGGAAAAAACCGTCGCGCAGCGCCTGGGTGAGAAAGCTGCGCATCACCAGCACCGCCACCTGCTTGGGATCGCGTCCGCCCGCCGCGATGCCCGCCACGTCGCGCACCGAAATGCCGTCGATCCACTCGCTGGTCAGCACATTGGCGCTCGTGCGGGTCCAGTCGACATGCGGCACGCGGAATTCCGCTTCGCCTTTGGTGCGCTCATAAAGCTCGGACGCCGCGGCGGCTTCCATGCGCAGGTCCAGTTCCAGCGCCACGGATTCCGCCAAGGTCGCCACCACCGCGGTGAAGCGCAACCGCCGCGCCTCGGCGGAAAAACGCTCGGCGGTGCGGGCGAAAAAGGCCAGCGCCTCCAGGTCGCGGGCAAACTGCTCGCGAATACGGGGGCGCAAAATCTTCACCGCCGCCCGTGCCGGCGGGTTGTCGTTGGTCTGGGCGCGATGCACCTGGGCGATGGAGGCTGCCGCCAGGGCGCCGCCGAAGCTGGAGAACAAGGACTCCACCGGCTTGCCAAAGGATTTGGCGATCTCCGCCCGCGCCGCGCTTTCCGAAAATGGCGGCAGCCGGTCCTGCAGATGTTCCAGCGCGCCGGCGATTTCACTGCCCACAATATCGGGCCGGGTCGCCAGCATTTGGCCCAGCTTGATATAGGCGGGCCCCAAGCGTTCCAGCGCCCGGCCCAGTCGCGCGCCGGCATCGGGCCTGTTGGCGCGCAAAGCGGCGGCCGGCCCGGCCAACAGGCAAGCGGCCTGCAACAGACGCAGCGAGCTGGAAATCGCTCCCATGTCAGAGGCGCCAGGCCGAATGCATGGCGGCAATGCCGCCGGAAAGATTGCGCACCTTCACCTGTTCCAGCCCCGCCTCGCCGATCATCTGGGCGAACCTGGCCTGGGGCGGAAAGCGGCGGATACTTTCCGCCAGGTAGCGATAGGACTCTTCATCCTTGGCGACCAGGCCGCCGATCTTGGGCAGCAGTTTGAAGGAATAGGCGTCGTACAGCGCATCCAAGCCCGGCACATCCACCTTGGAAAATTCCAAGCAAAGAAAGCGTCCCCCCGGTTTCAGCACCCGCCGCGCTTCGCTCAGCGCCTTGTCGATATGGGTGACATTGCGGATGCCGAAGGCGATGGTATAGGCGTCGAAACTGGAAGCGGGAAAAGGCAACGCCTCGGCATTGCCGCAGACCCATTCAATCGCCGCTTCCTTCTTTTCTTCCGCCCGCCGCCGCCCTTCACCCAGCATCTGGTCATTGATGTCGCAGACGGTGACGGCGGCTTCGCCACCCCGGGACCGCGCCATGCCGGCGATGCGAAAGGCGATATCGCCCGTGCCGCCCGCCACATCCAGCACCTTCCAGCCGGGCCGGGGGTTGAGCCATTCCACCATCGCGTCCTTCCAGATGCGATGGACGCCGGCGCTCATCAGGTCGTTCATCAGGTCATAGCGCGCCGCCACCGAGGAAAAAACCTCTTTGACCAGGCCTTCCTTCTCGCTTTCGGGGACTTCCCGGAAGCCGAAACTGGCGGTTTTATCTGTCATGCCGGGAACATAGCCGCCCCCTGCGCTCGAGGCTACCACCCGCCCTCAAGTAGCCAAGCGATAGGGCTTAAAAGAGTCCCCGCGACTATTTATAGGAAGAGGATGCCCGAACTACCCGAAGTCGAGACCGTCCGCCTTGGCCTGCAGCCCGCTATGGAGGGCTTCCGGCTGACCGATGTGCAGACACGGCGCGGCGACTTGCGCGTGCCTTTCCCCAAGGACTTCGTCTCCCGCACCAAGGGACGCAAGGTGAAGGCGTTGCGGCGGCGGGCCAAATACATTCTGGCCGATCTGGACAGCGGCGAGAGCCTGGTCATCCATCTGGGCATGTCCGGCCGCATGAGCGTGTATGCGGGAGGGCATCAGCGAAAACTCGGTAACTATTTCTACGACACGGCGCCCGAAGGCGCCGGCTCGGGCAAGCATGACCATGTGGTGTTCGAGACGGATGCTCCGGCGCGCATCGTCTTCAATGACCATCGCCGCTTTGGCCTGATGGCGCTGGTGGACACGGCGCGGCTGGAAGACGACAAGCTGTTCAAGGACATTGGCATCGAACCTTTGTCGGGAGGCTTCACTACGGCCTATCTGGCCAAGGCGCTGGAGGGCAAGAAGACGCCGATCAAGTCGGCGCTGCTGGATCAGCGGCTGATTGCCGGCCTGGGCAACATCTATGTCTGCGAGGCCCTGTTCCGCAGCCATATCTCGCCCAAGCGGCTGGCGGGCGCGATCAAGAAGGAACGGATCAGCCCCCTGGTCACCGCCATCAAGAAGGTGCTGAAAGACGCCATCGCGGCCGGCGGCTCGACTTTGCGCGACCATGCCCAGGCCACCGGCGATCCGGGCAATTTCCAGCATCACTTCCTGGTCTATGGCCGCGAGGGCAAGCCCTGTAAGCTGGGCTGCAAGGGCACCGTCAAGCGCATCGTGCAGACGGGCCGTTCCACCTTCTATTGTCCCAAATGTCAGACGTGAGACCCTCATGAATATCAAAACGGAAGTGACTGGCTCGGTCGGCATCGCCACCCTCAACCGCCCGGAAGCGCTGAACGCGCTGAACACCGCGCTGCTGAACGAGTTGGCCGATGCGCTGGAAGCCTGGGATCAGGGCGGTGACGTGCGCTGCATGATCGTCACCGGCAGCGAGCGCGCTTTTGCCGCCGGCGCCGACATCAAGGAGATGCAGCCCAAGAGTTATTCCCAGATGTACCGGGAAAACCTGTTCGGCGATCAATTCGACCGCATTGCCCGCATCAAAAAACCCATCATCGCGGCGGTGGCGGGCCATGCCTTGGGTGGCGGCTGCGAGCTTGCTTTGCTGTGCGATTTCGTGATCGCCGCCGATACCGCCAAATTCGGCCAGCCCGAGATCACCTTGGGCATCATGCCCGGCCTGGGCGGCAGCCAGCGGCTGACCCGGATCGTGGGCAAGTCCAAGGCCATGGATCTTTGCCTGACGGGGCGGGTGATGGACGCGGCGGAAGCCGAAAGCGCCGGCCTGGCGTCCCGGGTGGTACCGGCGGATCTGCTGATGGCGGAAGCCTTGAAAGCGGCCCAGAAGATCGCCGCCCAATCCTCGCCCGCCGTCCAGATGGTCAAGGAGGCGGTCAACCGGGCCCTGGAAACCGGCCTGGCCGAGGGCCTGCATTTCGAGCGGCGGCTGTTCCACGCCATGTTTGCCACCGCCGACCAGAAGGAAGGCATGGCGGCCTTTGCCGAAAAGCGTAAACCCGCCTTCAGGGACGAGTGAGCCGCCCGCTTGTTGACCCGGGGGGCGTCCCGCGCTATAGGCCCGCCTCTTTAGCTGAAAACCGCAGGAAACCATGCCGAATATCGCCTCCGCCAAGAAGCGCGTCCGCACCACCGCCAAGCGCACCGCCATCAATACGGCGCGCAAAACCCGGGTGCGCGGCTTTATCCGCAAGGTGGAGGAAGCCATCGCTTCCGGCGACAAAAAGGCCGCCCTGGCCGCTTTGAAGGCCGCGGAACCGGAAATCATGCGCGGCGTGTCCAAAGGTGTGCTGCACAAGAACACCGGCGCCCGCAAAGTGTCGCGCCTCACCAAGCGGGTCGCAAAACTGTCAAAATAGCGAAAAGCTTGGAATTCTTCGGCTTTTAAGTTCAGATTGGGGCCCGGAAAGAATTCCGGGCCTTTTTATTTGTCCGTGTGCAGACGTTCTCGAAAAAGCCACAATTTCGCAGGAGCAACACGGAGGATTTGACAGCTAAGTGACTGATTCAAAAAAGTTTGGTGCAAAACACGCATTTTCCGTATACGGCACAACCATTTAGTCGGCTTCACAAAATCGAAAAAATTTTCGAATCAGGGCGTTTGTTCGCATTTTATCCCCTTGTGGGAGCGCTCCGGTTGGACGTATCTTAACCAACCAATGGGGCGGGCAGCGGGAATGTCGAAGAATATACCAAATAAAACGGAAGTATTCGGCAATACTCACTGGACTGCGAGCCGAAACTGTCAAAATAAGCGACAGTCTATAAGTCCTTAAATCCCTGCAATTGTGACCTTGCTGTGCTGGGCGAAGACCCCGGCGGAACCCGAATTGTCTCTAAAGCGCAAAAAATGGCTCCTCCCCCTTCTCTCGACTATGCCGGCGACCTCAGCGCCAGGGACGCCTGGGACAAGCTCAGCGCCGATCCGCGGGCCCAGCTGGTGGATGTGCGCACCTTCGCCGAATGGAACTTCGTCGGGGTGCCGGACCTTTCCGCGCTGGACCGAGAGCTCCATTGCATCGAGTGGCAAACTTTTCCGGCGGGCGAGATCAATCCCGCTTTTGTCCGCGAAGCCGCCGGCGCCCTGACCGATCAAGACGCGCCGGTGCTGCTGTTGTGCCGTTCTGGGGCACGCTCGCGCGCCGCGGCAATCGCGCTGACGAACGCGGGCTTTCGTCATGCGTTCAATATCGCTGACGGTTTTGAGGGGAGTGTGGATGCGGATGGCCATCGCGGCACCCGCAATGGATGGAAAGCGGCGGGACTGCCCTGGCGGCAAGGATAGGGGATTGGCCAAGGTCAGTCAGTGTTAACGGACGGAAAGCTTCACGGGGAAATCGGGCCCATAAGGGCCGAACAAACAAAAAGAATGGACAGCAAGATGGTGCAAGTTGGGAAATCGATGCCGGATTGGCGCGCGGCGTGGGCGGCGGTGCGTGAGCGGATGCGCAGAGAGCTGGGCGATCCGGTATTCGATGCCTGGATCGGGCCGCTGAATCTGGAATCCTCCGACGGCGATGAGCTCAAGATCGGCGCCAGCAAGCCCTTTGTGCGCAATTGGGTGGCCAACCATTATGTCGGCCGCATCGAGAAGGCCTTTGCCGCGGAAGGCTTCGCGCCGGCCTCGCTCTCCATTGTGATCAGCGCCACCCCGCCCTCCCACAATTTCGGACCGGCCATCGGTGGCGGCATTGTGCGCGAGGCGCCGGAATCCCAGCCCGCCAGCGTCTCCTACATTTCGCCGCGCGCCCCGGAAGAGGATCGCGGCCTGTGGAACCGGATGCTGCATCCGCAGCAGACCTTTGACAGCTTCATTCCCGGCGCCGCCAACCAGTTCGGCCACTCCGCCGCCAAGAGCTTCGCCGACGGCCAGCAGTCCGATATCCCGCTGCTCTACATTCATGGCGGTTTCGGCTTCGGCAAGACGCATCTTCTGAACGCGGCGGCGCTGGAATTCCGCAAACGCGGCAAGCGCACCTTGTTCCTGCGGGCCGAGGATTTCATGCGCCACTTCCTGGGCGCGCTGTATCGCAAGGACACGCTGACCTTCAAGGAAGAGCTGCGCACCGCCGAAGTGCTGATCATCGACGATCTGCAGCATATCTGCCGTTCCGCCGCCACGGCGTCGGAATTCCTCTACACCGTGAATGCCTTTGCCGATCTGCGCCGCCGGGTGGTGATCGCCGCCGACCGCGCGCCCCAGGCGCTGGAAGGCTTGGGCGCCGACGTGAAATCGCGCCTGGCCGGCGGGCTGTGCGTGGGCCTGGACAAGCCGGATCGCGATACAAGGCTGGCCATCCTCAAATTCCGCGCCGCCGAATTTTCCCGCCACAAGCCGGATGTGGTGCTGCCCGACAGCGTCCTGGAGCGTATCGCCGACCTGGAAGACGCCTCCCCGCGCGAACTGATCGGGGTGTTCACCAAACTCGCCACCTATGCCGACCTGACCAAGAAGCCGGTGACCCTGGAAGTGGCCGAGGAAGCGGTGGGGTTGCGCGCCGGACCCGGCGCCAAGACCTCCATCGAGGACATCCAGAAGAAAACCGCGGAATTCTACAAGCTGGACGTGAAGGACTTTCACTCGCCCCAGCGCGCCCGCCGGGTGGCCCGTCCGCGCCAGGTGGCGATGTATCTGTCGCGCAAGCTGACGACGCGTTCCCTGCCGGAGATCGGCCGGCGCTTTGGCGGCCGCGACCACACCACCGTGCTGCATGCCTGCCGCCGGATCGAGGCGCTGATCGTGGAAGACGCGCTGTTCCGCCAGGAAGTGGATTTCCTCTCCCAGATGCTCCAAAGGCGTCCGGAAATCTGATCCCGAAAGGCCCGGAGCGATCCGGGCCTTTCGCTTTTTGGGCCGCTTCGGCAGGGCCCCGCCGCATCGCCGATTTGAGCCAGGACAAAAGCCCCAAAAACAGGCGGAAAACCGGGCAAAAAAGACCCCAAATAGGGCCCCTTTTCTTTGCCCTTCCGCCCCCGTTTTGGTATGGTTTTTTACTTGAGTCTTGGGGTCCTACGGGGCTCTCCCAAACACAAGCCAGACATTGGAAAAACGGGCGTTTTCGGGCCGTCTCGGGCACCGGAAAGCGGATCAGCGAACCGGGCGGTGGAAGAATGAAGATCAACGTCGAGCGTGGCGCCTTGCTGAAAGCGCTGAACCATGTCCAAAGCGTGGTGGAACGCCGCAACACCATCCCGATCCTCTCCAATGTGCTGATCGAGGCGGCCAAGGGCGAGCTCAAGCTCACCGCCACCGACCTGGATATCGAGATTGTCGAGGCCCTGCCTGCCGACGTGCTGCGCAACGGCTCGGCCACCGCCCCGGCCCATATGCTCTACGACATTGTGCGCAAGCTGCCGGAAGGCGCCCAGGTCCAGGCCGAGCTTCTTTCCAGCGAAGGCGGACGGCTGGCGGTGTCGGCCGGGTCGTCGCGGTTTGAACTGTCCTGCCTGCCGCGTGAGGATTTCCCGCAGATGACGGCGGGCGCCCTGCCCCACAAATTCCGCCTGGCGGCCGACGACCTCAAGCGGGTGATCGCCAAGACCCGCTTTGCCATCTCCACAGAAGAGACCCGCTATTACCTCAACGGCATCTATCTGCATGCCGCCAAGGACGCCAAGCCGGCGGTGATGCGCGCGGTGGCGACCGACGGCCACCGGCTGGCCCGCTATGAATTGGAGCTGCCCGACGGCGCCGGCGACATGCCGGGCGTGATCGTGCCGCGCAAGACGGTGGGCGAACTGATGAAGCTGCTGGATGATGCCGATGGCGCCATCGACGTGTCCTTGTCCGACACCAAGGTCCAGTTCGGCTTCAATGGCGTGGAGCTGACCTCCAAGCTGATCGACGGCAATTTCCCGCCCTATGAGCGGGTGATCCCGTCGGGCAATGACAAGAGCCTGGCGCTGGAGGCCAAGGAGTTCGCGCAAAGCGTGGACCGCGTCTCCACCATCAGCGCCGACAAGACCAGGGCGGTGAAGCTCAATCTGGCCAAGGACAAGGTGACCTTGTCGGTGGTCAATCCGGAATCGGGCACCGCCACCGAGGATGTGGGCGCCACCTATAGCGCGGGCGCGCTGGAGATCGGATTCAATGCGCGCTATCTGCTGGACATCACCAGCCAGATCGAAGGCAAGGAAGTGCGTTTCCTGCTTTCGGACGCGGGCTCGCCCGCCATCATCGAGGACGCGGAGGACGCGCGCACGCTGTACGTCCTCATGCCACTCCGAGTCTAATCATGAGTCGTTTGATTTGACAGTTGCTTTGGACATGCATGCAGGCCAGGCGGAGCATTCCCGCCTGGCGGTGACGCGCCTGCAGCTGACCAATTTCCGTTCCTATGCGGCGGGCGCGCTGGCGGTCAGCGGCAGATCCGTGGTGCTGGCCGGCCCCAATGGCGCGGGCAAGACCAATGTGCTGGATGCGATTTCGCTGCTGTCGCCGGGGCGGGGCCTGCGCGGCGCCAAGCTGGCCGAGCATACCCGCAAGGGTCCGCACCCTTCCGAACAAACATTATGGGCGGTGGCCGCCACCGTGGCGCGCGGCGGCGCCGACTATGAGATCGGCACCGGCCTGACCCAGCAATCGCCGTCAAGACAGGTCCGTCTGAACGGCGTCGCGGCGCAATCTTCCGCCGACCTGGGCGATATCGTGCAGTTGATCTGGCTGACCCCGGCCATGGACCGCCTGTTCATCGAAAGCGCGGGCGGCCGCAGGCGCTTTCTGGATCGGCTGGTGCTGGGCTTTGACTCTGCCCATGCCCGCGCCGCCACCCGCTATGAAACCGCCATGCGCGAGCGCGCCCGGCTGCTGAAATACGGTCCGCGCGATCCGGCCTGGCTGGACGGGCTGGAGAATGAGATGGCCGAGGCCGGCATTCAAATCGCCCAGGCGCGCGCCGCCACGGTCGAGAAACTGTCCGGGGCGCTGGCGGAACGCGGCCCGCAAGCCTTCCCGGCCGCGTCCCTGGCGCTGACCGACGATCTTCATCTCTCCAGCGTCGACGCCTTGCGCGCCCAGTTCGCCTCGGGGCGCATGCGCGACGCCGAAGCCGGCCGCACTCTGGCGGGCCCGCACACCACTGATCTCCAAGTGCGCCATACCGGAAAGCGGATGGACGCGCGCGACTGTTCCACCGGCGAGCAGAAGGCGCTTCTGATCTCCATCATGCTGGCGGATGCCCGCGAACTGGCGCGCGCGCGCGAAGGCCTGGCACCCATCCTGCTGCTGGACGAGATCGCCGCCCATCTGGACGCGGTGCGCCGTGCTGCCTTGTTCGAGGAAATCGACAGCCTGTCCGCCCAGGCCTGGATGACCGGCACCGACCTGTCCCTGTTCCGCGACGCAAAGGCGGAAATCTTCGAAGTACGCGACGGCGTGTTCCAGGCGGTCGCGCTATAATCCGTTTCATGGTGATGTGATGTCAGAACCCAATATGAATGTTTATGACGCCGACAGCATCAAGGTGCTGAAGGGCCTGGATGCGGTGCGCAAGCGCCCCGGCATGTATATCGGAGACACCGATGACGGTTCGGGCCTGCACCATATGGTCTATGAGGTGGTCGACAACGCCGTCGATGAGGCTTTGGCCGGTCATGCCAACCGCATCGACGTGATCCTCAATCCGGACGGCTCCTGCACCGTGCGCGACAATGGCCGCGGCATCCCCACCGACATCCACAAGGATGAAGGCGTCTCGGCGGCGGAAGTCATCATGACCCAGCTGCATGCCGGCGGAAAATTCGACGAGAATGCCTACAAGGTTTCCGGCGGCTTGCATGGCGTGGGCGTGTCGGTGGTCAACGCCCTGTCAGAATTCCTCGACTTGCGCATCTGGCGCGACGGCAAGGAACATTACATGCAATTCCGCCACGGCGATCCCGTGGCGCCGCTCAAAGTCGTGGGCGAAGGCAATGGCAGAAAAGGCACCGAAGTCACCTTCCTCCCCTCGCCGGCCACTTTCACCAAGACCGAGTTCGATTACGCCACCCTGGAACACCGCTTGCGCGAGCTGGCGTTCCTGAATTCCGGCGTCTATGTCGCGCTGACCGACAAGCGCGGCGTCGAGCCCAAGGAAACCATCCTGCACTATGAAGGCGGGTTGAAGGCCTTTGTGGAATATCTCGACCGCGCCAAGCAGCCTTTGATTGCGGCCCCGGTGATGATCGTGTCGGAAAAGGACGGCGTCACGGTGGAAATCGCCATGACCTGGAACGACAGCTATCACGAAAGCACCCTGGCCTTCACCAACAACATCCCCCAGCGCGACGGCGGCACCCATGTCGCCGGTTTCCGCGCCGGCCTGACCCGGGTGGTGACCAAATATGCCGAGGACATGCCGGCGGCCAAGAAAGACAAGGTGGCGCTGACCGGCGATGACTGCCGCGAAGGCCTGACCTGCGTCTTGTCGGTCAAGGTTCCTGACCCAAAATTCTCGTCTCAGACAAAAGACAAGCTGGTCTCCTCGGAAGTGCGCCCTATCGTGGAAGGCGCCCTCATCGACCAGCTGGGCGCCTGGTTCGAGCAGCATCCCGCTGAAGCCAGGACGGTGGTGGGCAAGGTGGTGGAAGCGGCAGCAGCCCGCGAAGCCGCCCGCAAGGCGCGCGAACTGACCCGCCGCAAGGGGGCGCTGGACGGCGCCTCACTGCCCGGCAAGCTGGCGGATTGCCAGGAACGCGATCCCGCCAAATGCGAAATCTTCATCGTCGAGGGCGATAGCGCCGGCGGCAGCGCCAAGCAGGGCCGCAACCGCGCCAATCAGGCGGTGCTGCCCTTGCGCGGCAAGATTTTGAATATCGAGCGCGCCCGCTTCGACAAGATGCTGTCCAGCGAGTCCATCGTGAACCTGATCACCGCATTGGGCACCGGCATCGGGCGCGAGGAGTTCAACGCCGACAAGCTCCGCTACCACAAGATCATCATCATGACCGACGCCGATGTCGACGGCGCCCATATCCGCACCCTGCTTCTGACCTTCTTCTATCGCCAGATGCCGGAGCTGATCGATCGCGGCCACATCTTCATCGCCCAGCCGCCGCTGTACAAAGCCACCCGCGGCAAGTCGGAGCGCTATCTCAAGGACGAAGCCGAGTTTCAGGACTATCTGATTGCCGAAGGGGCGTCGGGCGCGGGGCTGACCTTGCATTCCGGCGAGACCATCACCGGCGCCCATCTGGACGAGCTGATCGCCCATGCCCGCCAGGCGGTGGCGGCGCTGAACAATTTCCCCCGTCACTATCCCCGCTTTGTGCTGGAACAGGCGGCCATCGCAGGCGCGCTCAATCCCGACATCCTGTCGGACGCGGCCAAGGCGGCGGAAACGGCCAAGTACATCGCCCAGCGGCTGGACACGCTGAGCGAGGAATATGAGCGCGGCTGGCATGGCGAACCCACCAGCGATGGCGGCTTGAAATTCTGGCGCGAGGTGCGCGGGGTGCGCGAGGCGGCGGCGGTTGACGGCGCCCTGATCGCCAGCGCCGATGCCCGCAAGCTGGACAAGATGGCGTCCGAGCTTCAGACCGCCTATCTGCGCGCCGGCACCCTCAAGCGCAAGGACGAGACCCGGGAAATCCGCTCGCCGTCCGAACTGCTGAACGCCATCTTCGAATGGGGCCGGAAGGGCCTTGCCCTGCAGCGCTACAAAGGCCTGGGCGAGATGAATCCCGAACAGTTGTGGGAAACCACCCTGGACGAGAATGCCCGTTCCCTGCTCTTGGTGAAGGTCCAGCATGCCGACGAGGCCGACGAATTGTTCGCCAAGCTGATGGGCGATGTGGTCGAGCCGCGCCGGGACTTCATCCAGGACAACGCTTTGTACGCGGCGGTGGATATCTGAGGATTTCCCGTTAACTCAGGGGGTTGTGGCCGTGTCTTCAGGAATCACACGAGCCGCGATTGCCCTGCTGACAGTGCTTACAGCCAGCGCGGCCTGGGCCGAAGATCTCAAGCCTATCTGCCCCGACCGCCCCGGCCGGGGCACCTCCCCCTGCACCCTGGAGGCGGGCCATGCCCAGCTTGAGCTGGGCCTGTTTGACGACAGCTTTCAGCACCGTTCCGGGGTCACCACCGATACCGACAATGTCGGTTCGCTGCTGGCCAAGTGGGGCGTGAACGACCGGATGGACGTAGAGGCCGGGATGGCGCTCTACCAGTACCAGCGCGTGCATGACGCGACCGGCACCACCACCATGAGCGGCGTCGGCGACCTGTTCCTGCATGGGAAATACAATCTTCTGCCCGGCGATGGCGCCTTCGCCCTGGTGCTGGACCCGTTTCTCAAGCTCCCCACCGCCACGGGCGGCTTGGGCAATGGCGCGGTGGAAGGCGGGTTCGTCCTGCCGATGAGCTATGACCTGGGCCACAACTGGTCACTGGCGATGACGCCGGAGGCCGACATTCAGTTGAACGCCTCGGGCAGCGGCACGCATGTCAATCTGGTGGATGTGGTGGGGCTGGGAAAAAGCTTCGGAGCCTGGACCCTGGGGGCGGAAGTCTGGACGGACCAGAATCTGGACCCTGCGGGGACCATCCGTCAGTACAGCTTCGACCTGGATGCGGCCTGGCTCGCCGGCAACGACATGCAGTTGGACGGCGGCGTCAATATCGGGCTCAACCGCGCCACGCCGGACCTGGAGTTCTATTTCGGGATCAGCCGGCGGTTTTAGCTTTTGCTCTTCCGCTTGCGCATCGCGAGCGTCCGCAGGCGCAGGGCGTTCAACTTGATGAAGCCCGCCGCGTCCTTCTGGTCATAGGCGCCCTTGTCGTCCTCAAACGTCACCAGGCTTTCGCTGTAGAGCGAATAGGGCGACGACCGGCCCACCACCGCGACATTGCCCTTGTAGAGCTTGAGCCGCACCGTGCCGGTGACGAAGTCCTGGCTCTTGTCGATCAGGGCTTGCAGCATCTCCCGCTCCGGCGAGAACCAGAAGCCGTTATAGATCAGCGCCGCATAGCGGGGCATGATGTCGTCCTTCAGATGGGCGGCGCCGCGGTCCAGGGTGATGCTCTCGATGCCTCTGTGGGCGGCCAGCAGAATGGTGCCGCCGGGCGTTTCATAAACGCCGCGCGATTTCATGCCGACAAAGCGGTTCTCCACCAGGTCCAGCCGGCCTATGCCATTGGCCTTGCCCAGGGCGTTTAGCTTGGTCAGCAGGGTGGCTGGCGACAGCTTCTCGCCGTCGATCGACACCGCGTCGCCCCTTTCAAAACCGATCTCGACATAACTTGCCTTATCGGGCGCTTCCTCCGGCGAAATGGTGCGCTGATAGACAATGCTGTCGGCTTCTTTCGAAGGGTCTTCCAGCACCTTTCCTTCCGATGAGGAATGCAACAGGTTGGCGTCCACCGAGAAGGGCGCCTCGCCGCGCTTGTCCTTGGCGATGGGAATCTGGTTCTTTTCGGCAAACTCCAGCAGCCTGGTGCGGCTGGTCAAATCCCATTCCCGCCAGGGCGCGATCACCTTGATGTCGGGCTTGAGCGCATAATAGCCCAGCTCGAACCGCACCTGGTCATTGCCCTTGCCGGTGGCGCCGTGACACACCGCGTCCGCCCCCACCTTTTCGGCGATCTCGATCTGCTTCTTGGCGATCAGCGGCCGGGCGATGGAGGTGCCCAGTAGATAGACGCCCTCATAGACCGCATTGGCGCGGAACATGGGAAAAACGAAATCGCGGACGAATTCCTCGCGCAGGTCTTCGATGAAGATGTTGCCCGGCTTGATGCCCAGGGTGAGCGCCTTCTGCCGC
Organism: Rhizomicrobium sp.; assembly: GCA_035693565.1. Classification (GTDB taxonomy): domain Bacteria; phylum Pseudomonadota; class Alphaproteobacteria; order Micropepsales; family Micropepsaceae; genus Rhizomicrobium. The sequence goes on from DASSGF010000023.1 coordinate 62,232, forward strand.
GCCGGTTCGATCTCCTCCCCCTGCCCCAGATCGGCGGTGAAGGTGACCACCTCGGCGCCATACTCCGTCTGCAGCCATTTGAGGATCACAGACGTGTCTAGCCCGCCGGAATAGGCGAGCACGACCTTTTTGATGTCTTTCTTGGACATGGGGGAAGCTCTCAGGATGCTGGGCCGGTTCAATAAAGCCCCAGCCCGATAAGGGCAACCCTTTCCGAAAAAGGGCGCCGGGGACCGCCCGGCGCCCGTCATTCAGGATGCAAGCTTGGTCAACTGACTGGCCATTCCGACCATTTCGGAGGGCATCAGCACTATCGTGGTGGTGTTGTGCTCCGCGCCGATCTCGGAAACCATCTGCATGCGGCGCAATTCCAGTGCGGCGGGATTGGCCGCGACCAGCTTCGCCGCCGCCGCCAGCTTCTCGGAGGCTTCCGATTCCGCCTCCGCCTTGATCAGGCGCGCGCGCTTCTCGCGGATCGCCTCGGCTTCGCGCGCCATCGCCCGCTGCATGGCCTCGGGAATTTCGACGTCCTTCATTTCGACCATTTCGATATGAATGCCCCAAGGTTGGGTCGTCTTGTCCACGATTCCGCGCAATGTCTCATTGATGCCATCCCGCTCCTTCAGAACGGAATCCAACTGATGCTGGCCAATGATGTTGCGCAGCGAGGTCAGCGCTAGTTGATAGACCGCGGCGTTGTAATTTTGCACGGCGACCACCGCATGCTCCGGATCGAAAATCCGGTACCACAGAACGGCGTTGACTTTGATGGTCACGCTGTCCCGCGTGATGGTTTCCTGTTGTTCCACCGTCACGGTGCGGGTGCGCAAATCGAGCCGCACCTGTCGGTCGACCAGTGGAATGATCCAATACAATCCCGGTCCTTTGACGGATTGAAATCGTCCCAGCCGGAAGACCACGCCGCGTTCATACTCTTGCGCGATGCGAAAGCCCGACAAGGCAAGGAAAGTGGCCACAAGGGCCACGGCATAAAATGCATGCATGGAAATCCCCAGATAATGCCGACGGAAACGGGATCGTTTTCGTCCGCCCGATGTCTTTTGCAAAGGCATCCAGGGTGGGCAATAGATAGGTTTGCGCCCCGCCCGCTTCAATCGCGCGCCATGCGCCCGCCGCACGGCAGGGGTGTGACTATTGATGTTGAATGCCGACGAGGCCGGGAATGTTCAGAATTTTCCGGTCAACCAAAAAATCGCCGACAACACGACACTGATGACGATGCAAGTCACGATGGGAAAGTAAAAACCGCCATGCTCGGTGCGGATGGCGATGTCGCCCGGTAGCCACCCCAATCCCAGGCGGGACAAATAAGGCCATAGCAGCCCGGCCGCCACCAGGATCACGCCACTCATGACCAACAGCCTTTGCATCAATGCGGCCTCTAACGGTGGCGCAGCCAGCCGGTGACGGCCAGGCGCGGCGCTTCGACAAAGCCCGCCACCGACCCCACAAAATGGTCGTGCGGCACGCGCAGCAAGTTCAACGTGTTGAAGCCCGGCACCCAGGCCTCGCCGACCTGGCCGTCGGGCCGCATGAAGTTCAGCAGCCCGCCCCATTCCGGCTGCCAGCGCGGCGTGAGGTTCAGCACATAGGCGACAATGCGGTTCTTGCCCGGCACTTCATCGGTGTGGCGGTGCAGGTAATCGTTGGCGCGGTAGCAGGTCGCCTGCGCATCGGCGAAGGCGATTTTCCCGCTGCCGGTCACCGCGCGCATGAAAGACAGGAAGGGCTCGCTGTTGAGAAAGCGCGCCAGAGCGTCGAGTTCGGGGATCAGGCCGGCAAAAGGCTCGCCGGTCTCGGTCAACGGGCACTGCAGGAATCGCGCCTCAAACTTGTCGCGGGCGGCCACCGCCATCTGCTCGTCGATGGACTTGCGCTCGGCAGCAGGCAATGCCTGCCATTGCGCCAGCGGCATCACCTTGGGCCCGTCATGGATAATGAACAGATTCCACGGCGTGCGCCGGACCAATATCTCATGCAGCCGCGCCGCGTCAGCTTCCCGCAGAAGGTTGGGGATGCGCAGCCGCCCGCATCTGGCGAACTCGGCCGCCAAGGCGTCGGTGTCGGTGCGGGGCGCGAGCGCGATAGTACTCATGCCGTCTTGTCGGGCGGCGTCAGGAAAAGGTCAAGTTTGGCCGCTGCTGGTGCGGTGCGCGAAACCAGCCGGTGATGGAATAACGCGCCGCCCCCGCAAAGGGCGCGACAAAGCCCACCCAATGATCCTGGGGCACCGCAAAGATGTTCAAGGCATTGAAGGCTGGCGGATAGCCCTCGCTGATATGGCCGTCGCCGTCCGAAAACAGCAGCGCCCCGCCCCAGTCAAGCCGCCATAGCGGCGTTAGGTTGAGGACATAGGCCGCCAGCCGTCCCGGAATATTGGCGTCGTCATGGCGGTTGAGGAAATGGCCTGGACGATAGCGGGTGGCCTGGGCGTCGGCGAAAGCGATTTCCGGCTGGCCGGTGACGCTGCGGACGAAATCCAGAAAGGCGGCGCTGTTGAGAAAGCCGGTGACGGCGGAAAGATAATGGGCGGGATCGCGATAAGCCTCGCCCTCCTTGGACAGGAGATGGCCGTCATAAAGATAGTGGAATCCTTCGCGGGCGCTGGTGTAAGCGCTGCTCATCAGTTCGGCCTGCTTGCGCGGATCAAGGCCGGCGACCCGCCAGGCCTGCGCCTGGTCGGCACCCGTCATGGTGAGAAGGGAGAAGTCGGTCTCCTGCTCCAGGCAGCGATGCACCCGCGCGGCGCTTTCGGCGGTCAGAATGCCGGGAATATGGACCCGGCGGTTGCGACGATAGGCCTGGGCGAAAGCATCCCGATCCAGCGCCGGATTGAGATGCGGCTCCATTTCAGTGCGGCATCCGCGCCAGCTGGCCGGATTGAATCTCCGCCAGCTCGCGGGCCGTGCGCTGCGAAGCGCGCTCTTTTACGCTCTCGCTCTTCAGCTGGCCGCAGGCCGCCATGATGTCACGGCCGCGCGGGGTGCGCACCGGCGAGGCATAACCGGCCCGGTTGACGATTTCGGCGAATTTCTCGATCTGGCTCCAGTCGGAACACTCGTACGGCGCGCCCGGCCAGGGATTGAACGGGATCAGGTTGATCTTGGCGGGAATCCCGGCGATCAACTTTACCAGCGCGCGCGCCTCGGCCAGGGAGTCGTTCACCCCCTTCAGCATCACATATTCGAAGGTGATGCGCCGGGCATTGGAGGCGCCGGGATAGGTGCGGCAGGCCTCGATCAGTTCGGCAATCGGATATTTCTTGTTGATGGGCACGATCACGTCGCGGATCTCGTCCCTCACCGCATGCAGCGAAATCGCCAGGCCCGAGCCGATCTCATTTCCGGCGCGCGGGATCATCGGCACCACGCCCGCGGTGGACAAGGTCACCCGGCGCTTGGAAAGCGCCAGCCCGTCGCCATCGGTGACGGTGAGCAACGCCTGCTTCACATTGTCGAAATTGTAGAGCGGCTCGCCCATTCCCATCATCACGATGTTGGTGACCTTGCGGTCGGGAGCCGACTTATTGTTGGTCGGGCGGCCGGACGGCTCCGCTTCGCTCCGCCTGGCCGACCCTCCTGGCCAGTCCCCCAGCGCGTCGCGGGCCACGAACAGCTGGCCCAGAATTTCAGCCGGGTTGAGATTGCGCACCAGCTTCTGAGTGCCGGTATGGCAGAAACGGCAATTCAAGGTGCAGCCCACTTGCGAGGACACGCACAAGGTTCCGCGGTCGCTTTCGGGAATATAGACGGTCTCGAATTCGATGCCGGGCGCGGTCTTGAGCAGCCATTTGCGGGTGCCGTCCTGCGAGACTTGCGCGGCGGTGATCTCCGGCCGCTCCAGGGTGAAGGCATTTTCCAGGAGCGCGCGGAAATCCTTGGCCAGGTTGCTCATGCTGGCGAAATCCCTGGCGCCATGGACATAGATCCAGTTCCACAACTGGCTCACGCGCATAGCCACCGATTTTGCCGGCACCCCGGCCGCGATCAGCGCGGCCTTCAGCGCCTCGCGGTCCAGGCCGATCAGGGAGGTTTTGTCGCTCATCCCATGTTGCAAGCGGCATGCACCCTGGTCATGGCGTCATTGAAGCCCGCCAGGCTGTAAGTGTCGCTGGTCTTGGTGCCCTTGCTGCTGGTGCCGCTGGCCACCACGGAGACGCCGTCCTGCATGGCGGAGATCAGCCGCTGATTGTCGCTCAACTGCTGCAGCCAGGCGCTGCCGTCCTTGCCCTTGTTGCGGATGAAGAAGGTGAACTTGTCGCCGCCCACGCCCAACGCCGCGGCGCCGTTTTCCTTGGCCTGATAGCCGTACACGATCTGGGGTTCGGACTTCACTTTGCGCTCCGGCCAATCCGACACCATCAGGTAGACCGCGCTGCCGCGCTTGGCGCCGACGGGACGGGTGGCGCGCGGCTTGGACAGGGCATAACAGGTGAGGCTGGAACCGGTGCCCGAGCTATAGGCCGACCAGTTGCCGAACACGCCCAGCAGGTTGGCGGGTTCCGCGCCCGCCGGGCCGGCCACAGCGAGGCTCAACAGCAGGGGGAACAAAAAATTCCTTTTCATCGCGGCTCCAAATTGCCCGATTCGATGCATAAAATTCGCAGCAAAATCGGGCGTTTGTATGATGGCGCGGGCAAGATAGCGGAGCCAGACCAGAACCTCAATCGGCCCAATAGCGCGAGGAATTTTGGTTCCTGAGCAGGGTTGCTAGCGACAGCGTAGCAACGAGCGATGTGGGCGAAGAAGCCCCATGAGCGACGAGGTGAGTAGCGCCAGCGTACGATCAACTCAGGGACCTAAAGGACCACGCTATTCGCGCAGCCCGTAGCCTTTGGAATACAGCCGCCACACCGTCACGCCCAGCACCGTCAACAAAAGCAGCGTAAGCCCAATGCCCAGGCCCGGCGGCGTCTCGTCAAAGCCGATCATGGAACCGCGAATGCCATTGATGAAATAGAAGAACGGATTGGCCCAGGCCAGCCAGCGCAGCCAGTCCGGCAGCATCGCCACGGTGTTGAACACCCCGCCCACCATCGAAAGCGGCGTCAAGAAAAACACCACCGGCATGTTGAGTTGCTCAAAGCTCTTGGACCAAAGACCAACAATGATTCCCAGAAGTCCGAACACGCCCGACACGCTGGCCACCCAGAACAGGAACAGTGGCCAGGAATGGATATGGGTGGCGCCGAAGGCCAGTCCCATCACCAGAATGCCCACCCCGGTGACGGAAGCGCGCAGCACCACCACCGACAGGCTGCCCGCGATCATCTCCACATAGGACAGCGGCGCCACCAATATTTCCTCCACAAAGCGGATGAAGCGGGAGAAATAGATGGCCGAGGAGGACTGAAGGAAGGCGGCATTGATCACATTCATCATGATGATGCCGGGCAGCACGAATTCCAGATAACGGTGGCCGCCGATCTGGGTGATGCGGCTGCCCACCACCGCGCCGAAAATGAAAATGAACAGCAGCGCCGAGATCCAGGGCGCGATGAAGGCCTGGATGGGCACCCGCATCATGCGCGACACTTCCCGCCGCACCATGGTGAAGAGCCCGATCCAGTTGACCCCCAGCGGTTTGTTGAGGTCCATCGTCGCCAGCGCTTCCGCCGTCATGGGAGTTTCCACAGCCATTGGCGTCATTGCCCCGCCACATGATCGGCTTCGGCGCCGGTCGCCACCAGATAAGCCTGTTCCAATCCGCCGGGTCCGCCCGCGATCTCGTCCTTGCTGCCTTCGCGGGCGATCCTACCCTTGGCGACAATGGCGATCTGGCGGCACAGCCGCTCCACTTCTTCAAGATAATGCGACGTCAGAAGAATGGTCTTTCCGTCCTTGTTGATCTCGGCCAGATAGCGCCACAGCACCCGGCGCAATTCCACATCCACCCCGGCGGTGGGCTCGTCCAGAATGATCAGGCGGGGATCGTGCACCAGGGCTCGCGCCAAGACCACCCGGCGCTTCAAGCCGCCGGACAATTCGCGGAACTGTTTCTTTTGGTGCGACACCAGGTCGAAACGCTCCATCAGCATGTCGATGCGCTCCTTGCGCAACCTGGCCGGCATGCCGAAATAGCCGCCCATCCAGTCCACGATCTGGCGCGGATTGGCGAAAGGATCGACATTGAATTCCTGGGGGCACAGTCCCACCAGCCGGCGCGCCTCGCGATAATCCTTGACCGCGTCCAGGCCGAAAATCTCGATAGTGCCTTGGGTGGGTTCGGCGACGCCGGTGACGCAATGGATGGTGGTGGATTTGCCCGCGCCATTGGGACCCAGGAAGCCGAAGAACTCCCCTTCCGGAATGGTCAGCGACAGGTCTTCCACGGCCACCGTGCCGCGGCGGTACACCTTGCGAAGATTGGATATTTTCAGGGCTGGAACAGGCATGCCGCTCTTATATGGAACCAATCCGGGCTTTTCCAACCCCAATACGGTTTAATAGTTGCGCGGCCGGGCCAGGGGCGCGCCCCAGGTGTGTACAGGCGGCACATGGGCGCCGCCGGCGGGCGTGACCGGCCGGTCGCCGAAATCGCCCGAGGTCATCAAACGGTCATAGAGCACGATGGCGCCGGCCATGCCCACATTGATGGAAAAGCGGGTGGGAATCTTCACCACGAATTCGCACAGGGACAGCATCTGGGGCGACAGCGAAAACCGCTCCGCCCCGAACACATAGGCGGCGCAAGTGGGATGGCGGAAGCGGGGCAATTCCACCGCGTCATCGGTGATCTCCACCCCCACCAGCCGGCACCCCAGCGGCAGGCGGAAATCCTCCGGATGCTCGAAGGAATAGAAAGGCAGCGCGTCTTGCGCGCGCGACGTGTCGCTGTTGGCGTCCGACAATTTGAGGCGCGGGGCGATGGAAAAGAAAAAGCTGGCGTCAAAGGCGTGCGCGATCCGGACCAGGTTGCCCAGGTTCATCGGCTTGGAAACGCCTTCGACACCAACTCCGAAATATCCGCGCAAGATCGCCCCCTCCGGCCTTCGCAACTTTGCCGTGGTGCTCGGCGCTCGGCTGGCTTGGCTGCCAGCCTCACCCTGCGCGCCACGGCGTTGCTACGGCCACCTCCCCCAATGCGAACGCGCTTCGCGCGTGCAGGGGGAGGTTAACTTCCTAGCCGATTCATAATTCAGCACCTAGTGCTGCTTCTCCTTGGCGGCGGCGGCGGCCTGCGCGTCGGCCTGGTCCAGGGCCACGGTCTGATACTGCACATTCTTGATGATGCAGGTGTTGGGGCCGACGACATCGCGCATCTCCACGGAATCGCCTTTTTCGACACAGGACAGACCGCCCACGCCATGGGTCCTGAAGCCCAGGCCCAGGTGATATTGCAGATTGTAACAGACACCGATGAAATCCAGCCGGTAACGCTGGCGCGCCCGATCGATCACAATCAGGGAGCGGTTGCCCGGCACCAGTTGGAAATCATAGAGATTCATCTGCCGCAGGCAGGGCGGCTCATTGGGTATGGGCTTCGGCGGATAGGGTTGGGAAGATTGCGCCATGGCGGGCGCGGCCATGCACAGCAGCGCGCCAATCCAAAGATTGCGAGTCATGCTAGTCTCCATCGGCCCTCCTCGCGCATTCTACTACGCAACCAGGTTTCCTTCGATCCCAATTCTTCAGGCCCGCATGTCAGAATCCAAATCCGCCCTGCGCCAGCGTGTCCATAGCGCGCCCCTGCTCCAGCAGCTGGGCCCCGGCCTGATTACCGGCGCCGCAGACGACGATCCCAGCGGCATCGCCACCTACAGCCAGGGCGGGGCCCAGTTCGGCTTCAATCTGCTGTGGACCATGCCGCTGACCTTTCCCCTGATGGCGGCGATCCAGATGCTGTGCGCCCTGGTGGGGCGGGTCACTGGCCGGGGGCTGGCCTGGAACATGGCCCAAGTGATGCCGCGGCCGGTGGTGATGGGACTGCTGGCGCTGTTGTTCATCGCCAACACCATCAATGTCGGCGCCGATCTCGCGGCGATGGGAGAGGCGGCCAGGCTGGTGTTGGGCTTCAACCAGCATGCCGCGACCTTGTTCTTCGCGGCCATCTCGCTGTTGCTGCAGCTGTTCATACCCTACCGCAAATATGCCCGGCTGCTGACGGTTTTGACCTTGAGCCTGTTCGCCTATGTGGCGGTGATGTTCCTGTTGCCGCTGGACTGGAAGGAAATCGGCGCCGGCCTGATCGGACTTCATCCCAACCTGACGGAAGGTGCGGCCACCACCATCGTGGCGATCTTCGGCACCACCATCAGCCCCTATCTGTTCTTTTGGCAAAGCGCGCAGGAAGTCGAGGAAGTGGACCAGGCGCCGGACGAGCAGCCCCTGTTGACATCTCCCAAACAGGCGCCCGCCGCCATCGCGCGCATCCGCATCGACACCATCGCCGGCATGCTGATGTCCAACCTGATTGCCCTGGCCATCATGATCGCCACGGCCGCCACCCTGCACCAGCACGGCGTCACCAACATCAACACCGCCGCACAAGCCGCCGAGGCGCTGAAACCCATCGCGGGACACTTTGCCTTCCTGCTGTTCGCCATCGGCATCATCGGCACCGGACTGCTTGCGATTCCGGTGCTGGCCGGATCGGCAGGCTATGCGGTGGCGGAAGCGGCGGGCTGGAAAACCGGCCTGGACAATATGCCGTGGCAGGCGCGCGGCTTTTATTCGGTGATCGGGGCGGCGGTGCTGCTGGGGCTGTGGATCGACTGGTCGCCGCTGGACCCCATCAAGGCGCTGTATTGGAGCGCGGTGCTGAACGGGGTGATCGCGGTGCCGATGATGGCGGCCCTGATGCTGGTCGCCACCAGCCGCCTCAGGATGGGCGATTTCCGCGCCGGCTGGGTGCTGGGCGGCCTGGGCTGGCTTTCCACCGCCATCATGGCGGCGGCGACCATCACCATGTTATATGTGAACGTGGGCTAGCGGAGCTGGATGATGTTCAGCATTTTGGGTTGGATTGTGTTCGGCGCCATTGTCGGCTGGCTGGCCAGCATGATCATGGGCAAGCAGGGCTCAGGCTGCATGGTCAATATCGCGCTCGGTTTGGTGGGTGCCCTGGCGGGGGGCTTTCTGTTCCGTGCCCTGGACGGCGGCTTTGCCTATGAGCGGCACGGCTTCATCGTTTCGGCCCTGGTGGCGGTGATCGGCGCCATTATCGTGCTGGCGATCTGGAACGCCATCACCGGGCACAGGCCGTTGCGCTAAGTCCGCATCGCCTATTTCAGGAAATCCAGCACCAGTTTTTCGGTGGCCCCGGGATTTTCTTCCATGATCCAGTGGCCCGATGCCGGAACAATGCCGCTGGTGACATTGGCGGCGGCGAATTTCAATTCCACCGCCATGCCGTCCCCAAAGGACTTTTCCGCACCCAACGCCAGCACCGGCATTTTCAGCTTGCCGCCTTTGGCCAGTAACGTCTTGTTGTCCGTGGCGTCGGTCGTGAAAGCGTGGAACTGCTCGAACGCATCATGCATGGCATGGGGTTTGGCATAGAGCGCGGCATAATGGTTGCGCGTCGCCTCATCGATCTTTTTCGGATCGGCGGACAGCTCGTTATAGAAGCGGTCGAGATAGATGCGCTCCCGCCCCTTGACCAGCCGTTCGGCGTCGGGACCGCGAAAATTGAAATGCCACAGCAGCGGATTGAGCAGGATCTTGTCCCAGTTGCCGATGCCCGGCAGCGGCGCATCAATCACCACCCATTTGGTGATACGCGCGGGATACTGCGCGGCCAGCGCATAGCCCACCATATTGCCGATGTCATGGGTGACGAGCTGGGCCTTGTCCACCTTCAGCGCATCCATGACGCCGGCGATATCCAGCGCCTCGTTTTTCTTGGTGTAGCCGGCGTCGGGGTGTGCCGAGAGCCCCATACCGCGCAAATCCGGCACGATCACTGTGTGATCGGCCACCAGCTTGGCGGCAATCGGCGCCCACATGTCGCCGGTGTCGCCGAAGCCGTGCAGCAGCAGCACCGCTGGTCCATGCCCACCTACGCGGACATAAAGTTCGGTGCCGTTGGTTCTGATGGTCTGGGTTTTGAAGGCGGCAGGAAACGGTTCGACGGCCATGGCAGGAGCAACAAATAACAATGCAGCAATCGCGATTACTACCAGACGAGCCATAATTTCTCCTGCAATGTACTAGTGACAACACAACAAACGTGCAAAAATTATTCGTTTTATCTAACTCTGCAATCCATGCCCAACCTCGACTTCTATGCAGCCAGTTTGGATTTCCAGCCTGTTCTGGACTTTATTTTTAACCGGTCCGGATGCCGCGTTTTTGAAAGCTACTCTGAATTCGATGCAGAAATTCGCGAATTCAAGTCTACCAACGACCTGTCGCAAGTCTATCGCATAGGTGAGTGCATCGGCTCATCTCATTCCGTATACCTTCAACTTGTGCCGCCGGGAGCTGACGCTCTTTACCACATCAGGCGGATAGTGCTTAAGCCTAGCACTGGCCACAAATATAGATACTCGATCGAAGGATGGGGACTGATCCAACTCTATCTTGGCGGCCTCGGTCCATCGGGGCTTGTCCTGTCCCATACGAACCACAATTCAGAAAAACGCGCCAACTTATGGGCCCATACCTACCCGGAGATCAAATCGCCTGAAGCATGGGACTGGAAGCAGGTTGTCCGCACCTCATCTGCTGTAAACAGATACATCCGGACAAAGCTGGCTGTATCATTTCGGTCAAGTCATCCAGTGCTGCCCGAAGCGGCCAAAGCCCTAGCTCACGGAATCAAAACCACTTTTTGATCGGTCAACCGATCTGCCGCTACTCCGCCGCCGGCTTATGGAGATAAATCTCCCCGCCGCTTTGCTTGAACTCTTCGGCCTTTTTCGCCATCGCGGCGCGGATTTCCGCCGTTGACATGGTGTCGTTCTTGCCCTTGGCGGCGTCACGCACCTCTTGCGAAATCTTCATGGAGCAGAATTTCGGTCCGCACATGGAGCAAAAATGCGCCACCTTGGCGCCTTCCGCCGGCAAGGTCTCGTCGTGATAAAGCTGCGCCGTCTCCGGATCGAGCGCCAACGCGAACTGGTCGCGCCAGCGGAATTCGAACCGCGCCTTGGACATGGCGTCGTCCCAGATGCGCGCCGCCGGATGGCCCTTGGCCAAGTCGGCGGCGTGGGCGGCAATGCGATAGGCGATCACGCCCGCTTTCACATCGTCGCGGTCGGGCAGGCCGAGATGCTCCTTGGGCGTGACATAGCAAAGCATGGCGGTGCCGAACCAGCCAATCATCGCCGCGCCGATGGCTGAGGTGATGTGGTCGTAACCGGGCGCGACGTCCGTGGTCAGCGGTCCAAGCGTGTAGAACGGCGCTTCGTCGCAAGCGGCCAGCTGCCGGTCCATATTCTCCTTGATCTTGTGCATCGGCACATGGCCGGGGCCTTCGATCATCACCTGGACATCGTGGCGTTGGGCGATCTTGTTCAACTCGCCCAGCGTATCCAGTTCGGCGAATTGCGCGGCGTCATTGGCATCGGCGGTCGAGCCGGGCCGCAAGCCGTCGCCCAGCGAGAACGACACGTCATACTGTTTCAGCAGTTCGCAAATGTCCTCAAAATGGGTGTAGAGGAAATTTTCCTTGTGATGCGCCAGGCACCATTTGGCCAGGATCGAGCCGCCGCGGCTGACAATGCCGGTGACCCGCTCCGCCGTCAGCGGGATATGCGCCAGCCGGACCCCGGCATGGACGGTGAAGTAATCCACGCCCTGCTCGCACTGCTCGATCAAGGTGTCGCGATAAATCTCCCAGGTCAGGTCCTCGGCCACGCCACCGACCTTTTCCAGCGCCTGGTAGATCGGCACCGTGCCGATGGGTACCGGGGAATTGCGGATGATCCATTCCCGGATGGTGTGGATATGGCGGCCGGTCGACAGGTCCATCACCGTGTCGGCGCCCCAACGGATCGACCAGACCAGCTTTTCCACTTCCTCGCCCACGCCGCTGGTCACCGCGCTGTTGCCGATATTGGCATTGACCTTGGTGAGGAAATTGCGGCCGATGATCATCGGCTCGGTCTCGGGATGGTTGATATTGGCCGGGATGATGGCGCGGCCGCGCGCGATCTCGTCGCGCACGAATTCCGGGGTGATCTCGCTGGGAATGTTGGCGCCGAAGCTGTTGCCGTCGGCCAGGGCCGAGCGCCCCAGATTTTCCCGCGCGGCGATGAACTTCATTTCCTCGGTGATCAGGCCTTGGCGGGCATAGTGAAGCTGGCTGACATTCTTGCCCGGCTTGGCGCGCAACAGTTTCACACCTTCACGCACGAATTGCGGCACGGTGAGCTTTTCCCCACGCTTGAGGCCGTCATCTTCCGGCTTGCGCGCGCGCCCCTCATATTCCTCGACATCGCCACGCGCCAGGATCCATTCCCGGCGGCGGGCCGCCAGGCCTTTCTCGATATCGATGGCCACGGAATCATCCGTGTACGGACCGGAAGTGTCGTACAGCCTGACCGGCGGCTCCCCGCCGGACAGCGCCACCTCGCGGAACGGCACGCCGCCAAGCATCAGCTTCTTCGAGCCGGGCAACGGTCCACGGGTGATGGAAATCGACTTGTCGAGAATGGGCTTGTTCATGCGACCTCTCCCTACGCCGGTCTGAACCGGATCAGGTTCTAAGGGATCCGCGGGATTGCGGTCTCAACGCCTTGCTGAGGCGTACCCCTGGGAAGCAGTTATCTTACCGCCGAAGGTCAGCTGGCCGCAAACTGTTTGAACTCGGCAATCACGCCTTTCACCGCCGCGGCCACGATCTTTTCCCCAGCTTCGATGCTGGCCTGGCTGGGGTCGGAACCAATGCGGCCGTCCGGGAAACGGCGGCGATAGTCGTCGGCATCCAAAATCGGCCCGGTAGGGGCGATCTTGGGGGTCATGGCCACCGATTTCACGGCCTGCGGATAGCCGAACCAGGTCACCGACACTTCCGACGGCGTGGCATGGCTACCCTCGCCCACCGGGAACAGCTGGCGGCAGACATCCATCACGCCGGGCAATTCCCACCAGTTGCGCAACGAACAGCGCAGCGGCGGATGATTGGCGCCGGAACGGTCGAAACTGACGCCGTGATAAATCTCGGAAAAGGCCGCGGTGATGGTAGCGATATTACCGCCATGCCCGTTCAGCCAATAGATGCGCTCAAAGCCATGACGGGTCAGCGATTGCGCCCAATCCAGCATGGCGGCGATCATGGTGGAGGGACGCAAGGTGATGGTGCCGGCAAAGCCCATATGATGCTGGGCCTGGCCCACATTGAAGGTGGGGCCGACCAGAATGCCGCCCTCGTCGCCCGCCCGCTTGCCGATGATTTCCGGGCACAGCGCATCGGTGCCCAGCAAACCGTTGGGGCCATGCTGTTCGGTGGAGCCGATGGGGATCAATATGGCCTTGGACTTGGCCAGATAGGCCTCGACCTCGGGCCAGGTGGAGAGATGAAGCTGCATATGTCGCCTATTTTACATCATCGTTGGTAAGAGCTATTCGCGAGGACCGTCCAGCCAAGGCAAGCACAAATCCCACAATGAAAAAGAGGAATAGCGGATTTGTAAAAATGCTCCAGGGCCGCACTGCTCCGGACATGTCGGGATAATCGCGCCAAATCAGCCAGCGATCGAACAAGAATCCCCCAAGCATTGCCAACCAACCTACCGAGAGTGCCAAGGTCTTGCCCTTCCACAGTGCGGCGACAGCCCCGAACAGCAACATCGCGTAAATGAAGTAAACGGTGAGCGGGGGTGGCGCAGGCCCATCCCAGAAACCGTTGAAATCTGGCGGCGGTGGCGTAAACGCGTCCCGTACCGTGTTTGCAAAGGCTGCACAAAGCACAAGCGCCAGAACAGCACTGGCCCCAACCATCAGCCGGCGCCATGGCCAGTTTGGACCACTCGCCACCCCTTCCGCTTGCCCATTTTGCGGCATGACGTAATCTCCTACCCATTCAATCTAGACCAACGTGGGGCAAAGGAAAGCGTCATGAGCGACACCATCATCCCGGTGCCGGAAGACTGGAAAAAGCGCGCCTACATGACACGGGGGCAATATGAGGGCGCCTATGCGGAGTCCATCCGCGATCCCGAAGGCTATTGGCGCAGGGAGGCAGGCCGGTTGGACTGGCTGAAACCCTTCACCAAGGTCAAGAATGTCAGTTGGGACCCCGGCAATCTTTCCATCAAATGGTTCGAGGATGGGGTGCTGAACGTCTCGGCCAATTGCATCGACCGGCATTTGGCCGAGCGGGGCAACCAGACCGCCATCATCTGGGAAGGCGACGATCCCAAAGACAGCAAGCACATCACCTACAAGCAGCTTCACGAGGAGGTCTGCAAATTCGCCAATGTGCTGAAGGCCCGCGGCGTCCAAAAGGGCGACCGCGTCACCATCTACATGCCCATGATCCCGGAAGCGGCCTATGCCATGCTGGCCTGCACCCGCATCGGGGCGGTGCATTCTGTTGTGTTCGGCGGCTTCTCGCCGGACAGCCTGGCGGGCCGTATTTCCGACTGCGACAGCAAAGTCGTGATCACCGCCGATGAAGGCGTGCGCGGCGGCAAGACTGTTCCGCTCAAGAAGAATGTGGACCTGGCGGCCACAGCCGCTCCTGGCGTGGAGACGGTGATCGTCATCAAACGCACCGGCGGCGCCGCGTTGATGCGTGAGGGTCGCGATGTCTGGTATCACGAGGAAGCGGCGAAGGTATCCGCCGATTGCCCCGCCGAAGCCATGGGCGCGGAAGACCCGCTGTTCATTCTTTACACTTCGGGCTCGACCGGAAAGCCCAAGGGCGTGCTGCACACCACCGGCGGTTATCTGTTGTGGGCGTCCTATACCCATCACTATGTGTTCGATTATCACGACGGCGACATCTATTGGTGCACCGCCGATGTCGGCTGGGTCACCGGACACACCTATATCGTCTATGGCCCGCTGGCCAATGGCGCCACCACTCTGATGTTCGAGGGCGTGCCCAACTATCCTTCTTCGTCCCGCTTCTGGGAGGTGATCGACAAGCACCAGGTCAATATCTTCTATACCGCGCCCACCGCCATTCGCGCCTTGATGCGCGACGGCGACGCGCCGGTGAAGAAAACCAGCCGCGCCTCGCTGCGCTTGCTGGGCAGCGTGGGCGAGCCGATCAATCCGGAAGCCTGGCTGTGGTATCACCGGGTGGTGGGCGACAGCCGCTGTCCCATCGTCGATACCTGGTGGCAGACCGAAACCGGCGGCGCACTGATCTCGCCCCTGCCCGGCGCCACCGATTTGAAACCCGGCTCGGCCACCAAGCCGCTGCCCGGCATCGTGCCGCAACTGGTGGATGCCGATGGCAAGGTGCTGGAAGGCGCCACCAGCGGCAATCTCTGCCTGCTCGACAGCTGGCCGGGCCAGATGCGCACGGTCTATGGCGATCACCAGCGCTTCATCGACACCTATTTCAAGACCTATCGCGGCAAATATTTCACCGGCGACGGCTGCCGCCGCGACGAGGACGGCTATTACTGGATTACCGGCCGGGTGGACGACGTGATCAATGTCTCCGGCCACCGCCTGGGCACCGCCGAAGTGGAAAGCGCGCTGGTGGGCCATCACGACGTGGCGGAAGCCGCGGTGGTGGGATATCCGCACGACATCAAGGGCCAGGGCATCTATGCCTATGTCACCTTGAAAGTGGGCGTCACAGCGAGTGACGCACTGAACGACGAACTCAAGAAATTCGTCGGCCATGAGATCGGCCCCATCGCCAGGCCGGATGTGATCCAGTTCGCGCCCGGCCTGCCCAAGACCCGTTCCGGCAAGATCATGCGCCGCATTTTGCGCAAGATCGCGGAAGGCGACACTTCCAGCCTGGGCGACATCTCGACCCTGGCCGATCCGTCGGTGGTGGCTGATCTTGTGAAGAACGCCAGGGCTTAGCGTCAGAGATTAGCGTGAGGCCATAGCGTGCTCGTCTTTTTCTATGTCCTGGCCGCGATGGGCGTCGCCTATTGGTGCAAGCTGAACGGCCGCAATCCAGCGATCTGGTTTGCGGCCGCCATGCTGCTGACGCCCGTCGGCGCCATCGTGGCGCTGAAGCTGTTTGGCAGCGCGTCGCGCTAGTGCTTCTTCACCACAATGGTGGCGGTGGGAGTCGAGGCACCTCCGCCGGTATGGCTCTTGTAGTTGTCCCACATGAAAAAGCCCACAATCGCGACAGCAAGAAGCGCCGCGCCCAGCAGGAACCCGATCAGCACATTGCCGCCGCCACCGCTGTTATCAACTTCCACGGCCATGACTCTCTCCTGAGATAGCTGTCCCAGGAGGCAAACGGGTTCCCGCGGCGGAAGGTTCCTTCAGCCCCGGCTCAACGCCGCATAGCCATCCATCGCGGCGGCCAGATCGATGTCCTTTTGCGTCACCCCGCCGGCATCATGAGTCGCCAGGGTCACCTCCACCCTGTTGTAGACATTGAACCATTCGGGATGGTGATCCATCTTGGCCGCCAGCAACGCGCAGCGCGTCATGAAAGCGAAGGCGGCGTCGAAATCCACGAACTGGAATTTACGGGTGATGGCCTCGCGGTCCTTCATCAGCTCCCAGTCCGGCAGGCGCTTCAAGGCGGTGCGCAATTCCTCAATAGTCAATTTCGGCATCGTCATAGCCTCGCAAGGGATATTCCTGTTCCACGCGATAGATACTGCCGTCGCTGGTCAGCTTGCTGGAATAGAGACAGAAGGTGTCGACGGTGAATTCGCTGCTGGTGGACAGCGCATGATCGGTCAGCCATTCCCGCACCTTGTCCAGCTCGGGATGCTTGAGCCGCGCCAGGGTCACGTGCGGCGAGAATTTGTGGGCATCCTGGGGCTGGCCGACCCGGCGGATGGCGCTGTCCACCTTGCGGGCTAGGTGATCCAGCGTCTCATTGGGCCGCAGCGCCGCCCATAGGGTGTGCGGCTGTTTGTTGCCGAACTGGCCCACGCCGTGAAATTGCAGATGGAAGGCCGGCGCGTCGATTCCCGTCAGCGCGTCCTCGATCGCGCGAGCGTCGCGGCCATCCACTTCGCCGATGAAGCGCAAGGTGAGATGCAGCTGATCGCTGCTCTGCCAGCGGGCGCCCGGCACCCCGCCATGCAGCAGCATCAACTCTTGCACCACGGGATCGGGAATGGGAAGCGCAACAAAAAGCCTCATGCCGCGCGCCCCTCTGTCCGGCTGTTCAGGGGAAGAGAACCGCGAAACAGCAGCAACACCGCGCCATAGCCAACGGCGGCGCAGGCCATTGCCGCCGCTAGCGCCGCCACGTCGCGCCAATGACCGGGCATCGCCATCTGGCCCAGCCCCGCGCCGATGCGCGCGCCTGCGCCGCAGGCCAGCGCCGCCAGCAAGGCGGCAGGCAGCGCCTGCATGAACTGCCGCTCGATCGCCAGCAGCGCGCGGCTGCGTCCTGTCCAGGTGAGCAGGGCGATATTGATCCAGGCGCCCAGGGAGGTCCCCAGCGCCAATCCCGCCACACCCAGATCGAAGCCCCAGACGAACAGCAGCTTCAGCGCAATGTTGCTGACCAGCGCGATCACGGTGGCACGGGCGGGCGTGATGGTGTCATGGCGGGCATAGAAGGTCGCCTGCACAATGCGCAGCAGCGCCATGGCGGGCAGTCCCGCGCCATAGGCCATCAAGGCGAACGTTGCCAGCTGTGCCGCCACACTGTCGAACGCCCCATGCAAGAACACGGCGCGGATGATGATGCCGGGAATGACCAGGAAGGCCGCCATGAACGGCAGCGTGAGCACCAGGCTCATCGCCGCGCTGCGATTCTGGGCGAAATCCGATCCCGCTATGTCACCCTTGGCCAACCGCGCCGACATTTCGGGCAACAGCACCGTGCCCAGCGCGATGCCAAGCACGCCCAGCGGCAGCTGATTGATGCGGTCGGCATAATAGAGCGCCGTGCGGCTGCCGGTGGGCAGCAGGCTGGCCAGGATGGTGTCGATGAAAGGGGCGATGACAATGGAGGTCGCGCCGAACGTCACCGCACCGAAGGCAACGAAAAACTCCTTCATCTCGGCATTCCAGCGCGGCCAGGACGGCTTCAGCCACAGCCCGTCACGTGCCCCGGCCCAGACGATAAAGATCAGCTGCGCCACACCGCCCGCGAACACGCCCCAGGCGGCGGCATAGCCGGCATTGGGGAAACGCTGCCACACCAGCAGGGTGGCGATCATCGCCAGGTTCTGCAGATTGGACCAGAAAGCCCCCGCCCAGAAACGGTCGATGGCGTTCAGCATGGCCGAAAGCTGCACCGCCACCAGCGTCATGATCAGATAGGGAAAGGTGATCCGCGCCAGCGACACGGTGAGATCGAACTGTTCGCCCGACCAGCCCGGCGCCAGCACCCGCACGATCGCCGGCATGAACAGGGTCGCCAGCACCAGCAGCACGACCTGCGCCAGCAGCTGCCAGGAAAACACCGCATTGGCGAAGCGCGCGGCGTGGTCCCGCTCGCCCTTGGCATGCAGCGCCGCATAACGCGGCAGGAAGGCGGGATTGATGGTGCCTTCACCGAAGATGGCGCGGAAATAATTGGGAAACAGAAAAGCGACGAAGAAAGCATCCGACAGGATGCCGGCGCCCAGCGTCCAGGCCAGCAGCGCGTCGCGCGCAAAGCCGGTGATGCGCGACAGAAGCGTGAAGCCGCCGACCGAGACCAGCTTTTTCAGCATCAGCGGTCCTTGCCTTCTTTTGATAGCAGCGTCTTCACCATGGGAAGCATGCGCGTCACGATCACCTTCACGCCCGCCGGATTGGGATGCATGCCGTCGGCCTGGTTGAGTTTGGGCTTGAGCGCCACCCCGTCCAGGAAGAAGGGGTAGAATAGCACATTGTAGTCCCTGGCCAGCCTGGGATAGATGGCGTCGAACTGCTGGACATAGTCCTGGCCCAGATTGCGCTGGGCATGCATGCCGGTCAAAAGCACCTTCACATGCGCCGCCTTGAGCCTGTCCAGGATGGCGCGCAGATTCTTTTCCGTCACCGCGGGCGGAATGCCGCGCAGCATGTCGTTGGAGCCCAGCTCCAGAATCACCGCATCCGGGGAATCGCCCAACGACCAGTCCAGCCGTGCCAGCCCGCCCGCCGAGGTGTCGCCGGAAACCCCCGCATTGGTCACCGCCGCATCAATGCCGGCCTGCTTTAGCGCCGTCTGCAACTGCACGGTGAATTCCGTGCCGGGGGGAAGGCCATAGCCCTGGGTCAGGCTGGAGCCCAAGGCCAAAATCTTTACCGGCGCCGCAAAGGCCGGCCCTGCTGCCGCCATGATTAAAAGCAGAACTGTGGTAAGCAGCGACTTGAAACTACGCATGGCAATCATTTTATCCAGCTGGTGTCCCGATTCCGAAATTCGTCGGAGCCCGATATCGATATATTGCGAACTTCGAAACCTCGACACTAGGCCGCATGGACAATCCCCCGCCCGCGCTTCAGCTTCAAGACGTCAGCCTCACCCTCAAAAGTCTGGCGGGGCCGGTCGATATCCTGACCGGCGTATCCTTGTCGGTAGGCGCGGGCGAAACCGTGGCCCTCACCGGCCCTTCCGGATCGGGGAAATCCTCCCTGCTGATGGTGGCGGCGGGGCTGGAAAAATCCACCGGCGGCCGCGTGTCGGTCACCGGAACCGATATCACCAAAATGGGCGAGGACGCCCTGGCCCGCTTCCGCCTGGGCCGGGTCGGCGTGGTGTTTCAAAGTTTTCATCTGATCCCCACCATGACCGCGCTGGAGAATGTGGCGGTGCCGTTGGAATTGATGGGCCTGCCCGACGCCTTTGACCGCGCCGAACGCGAATTGCGCGCCGTGGGCCTGATCCTGCGCGCCGATCACTATCCCGGCCAATTGTCGGGCGGCGAGCAGCAGCGCGTGGCCTTGGCCCGCGCCTTGGCGCCCGGGCCGCAAATCCTGTTCGCCGACGAACCCACCGGCAATCTGGACGGCGCCACCGGCGCCGGCATCGCCGACCTGATCTTCGGCTTGAATGCCGAACGCGGGGCCACCCTGTTCCTGGTTACCCATGAAGAGTCGCTGGCCCGGCGCTGCGGGCGCGTGTTGCGCATGGCCGACGGGAATATCGTGTCGTGACTTTCCGGCTGGCCCTGTGTTTCGCGCGCCGCGAATTGCGCGGCGGTTTTGCCGGCTTTCGCATTTTCTTTCTCTGCCTGATGCTGGGCGCGGCCGCCATCTCCGGCGTGGAGTCGCTCAGCGACGCCTTTCTCACCGGCCTCAAGGATCAGGGACAGGTCTTGCTGGGCGGGGACGTCTCCGTCAGTCTGGTGCATCGCCCGGCCAGCGTGGAGGAACGCGCTTTCCTGGAGGCGCAAGGCAAGGTTTCCGAAGCCCTGTCGATGCGCGCCATGGTCTATGCCCGGGACAATAGCGCGCGCCAGCTGATCGAACTCAAAGGCGTGGATTCGCGCTGGCCGCTGTTCGGCGCGCCGCGCCTCATCCCGGACCAGCCGCTGGCCGATGCGCTGGCCTGCGAGGACGACGGCATTTGCGGCGTGGCGGCGGAGCAGACCTTGCTGGACCGGCTGCAAGTGAAACGCGGCGATCTGCTCAAGCTGGGCAATGCCACGGTGCGGGTGATGGCGGTGCTGGACAAGGAGCCCGACCGCATCTCCACCGGCTTCAATCTGGGACCGCGACTGTTGATCTCTTCCAAGGGCCTGCCCGCCACTGGACTGGTGACGCCGGAAAGCCTGGTGAATTACACCTATCGCATCGGCTTGAACGCCGCCGCCGATCCGGCGCGGGCCAATGGCGCCATCGCCGCCTTTCGCGATTTGGCCGACCGGCGTTTTCCCGACGCCGGCTGGAATATCCGCGACCGCAGCGACGCCGCGCCCGGCATCAAGCGCTTTGTCGAGCAGCTCACCATGTTTCTCACCTTGGTGGGGCTGGTGGCGCTGGGCGTGGGCGGGGTGGGCGCGAGCCAGGCCATTCTCGCTTTCCTGGACCGCAAACGAAACGACATCGCGATCCTCAAGACCTTGGGCGCCAGCGGCGGTTTTGTGTTCCTGATTTTCTTCCTGCAAGTGATGGCGGTGGCTGTCCTGGCGACGGTACTGGGCGCAGGCCTGGGCGCCATGCTGCCATTCGCCGCCGTGTGGATCTATGGCGACGCCCTGCCTGTGCCGCCCAGCTTCGGCTTCTATCCCGTGCCGCTGCTGCTGGCGCTGGCCTTCGGGCTGTTGTCGGCGGTGGCCTTTGCCGTGCCGCCCTTGAGCCGCGCCCGCGCCGTGCCGCCCGCCAGCCTGTTCCGCGATGCGGTCGCTCCCGCGAAAGCGGAGGGGCAAAATTTCTATCGCGCCATTTCCGCAGGTGCGGCGTTATGCGTGGCAATGCTCACCCTGCTGGTGGCGCCCTCCCCATTTTTTGCGGCGGAATTTCTGACTGGCGCAATCGCCGCCCTGGGCCTCTTGCGTCTGCTGGCGGAAGGACTGCGCCGCGCCATCGCCGCCTTGCCGCGTTCCCGTTCGCCGCTGATAAGGCTTGCCTTCGCCAATCTGCTGCGGCCCGGCGCCGCCACTGGAGGTGTCGTCACCGCGTTGGGGCTGGGCCTGACTTTGCTGGCCACCGTCACCCTGCTCAGCGCCACCATCAATGCCCAGGTCGCCGCCGCGCTGCCCGCTCGCGCCCCCAGTTTTTTCTTTGTCGACATCCAGCCGGATGAAGCGGTCCCCTTCGACCGCGTCATCACCGGTTTCTCGGGCGCCTCCGAATACAAACGCACGCCCATGATCCGTGGACGGATCACGGCCCTGAACGGCGTGCCGTCGGCGCAAGCCCAGGTCGCGCCCGAGGCCAAATGGGCGCTGAATGGCGATCGCGGCATCACCTATGCCTCGACACCGCCGCCCGGAACCGTCATCACCCAAGGCAAATGGTGGCCGGAAAATTATAACGGGCCGACCCTGATTTCCCTGGACCAGGCCATCGCCCATGGCACGGGCCTCAAGATCGGCGACAGCATGACGTTGAACGTGCTGGGCCGCAGTTTCGAAGGCCGCATCGCCTCGCTTCGCAAGGTGGACTTCACCACCGGCGGGCAAAATTTCGTGCTGGTGCTGTCGCCGGGCCTGATCGATAAGGCGCCGCATGCCTTCCTGGCGACGGTGCGCGTCAGCCCGGAACAGGAAAACGCCATGTACATGACGGTGACCAACCGCTTCCCCAACATTTCCACGGTGCGGGTGAAAGACGCCATCCAGCAGGTCCAGACTTTGCTGGCCTCTCTGGCCCAGGGGGTGAGCGCGGCCAGCCTGGTCACCATCCTGGCGGGGCTGTTGGTGCTGGCGGGCGCCATTGCGGCGGGAGGCCGGGCGCGGCTCTACGACGCCACCATCCTGAAAGTGCTGGGCGCGACGCGGACGCGAATCGCCCTGGTCTATGTGATCGAATATGGCGTGCTGGGCGCGGCCACCGGGGTGATCGCGCTTCTGGCCGGAACCCTGGCGGGTTGGGTGATTGCCCACTCCATCCTGGACGTTCCTTTCACCTTTGACGCCCGCGCGGTGATTGTGACAGTGGCGGGCGGTGGCGCCGCCACCTTGGTTTTCGGGCTGATCGGCGCGCTGGCGGCGCTCAGGTCGCGCCCGGCACGGCGGTTGCGGGCGGCTTAACCGTCTTTAATCCTTCAAATTTTTGCTGGTTTTCCGGCCTTCGCGGCGGCCTTGATACCGCCGCGACAAAACACGATATAGTAGGGGTCAAAGGGAGTAACCAATGGCTGACTTCGACAACCGACTTGTGCGTGGCGCGACCACTGTCGCCGACACGATGGATACCGGCCTGCGCGCGCATATGCTGCGGGTCTACAACTATATGGTGGGCGCGCTGGCGCTGACCGGCGCGGTGGCCTATGTGGTGGCCAACACCCCGGCCCTGCTGAACGCCTTCTACCATCAGGTTCTGACCGCCAATGGCGTGGCGCTCCAGCCCACCATCTTGGGCTGGGTGGTGATGCTGGCGCCGCTGGCGCTGGTGTTCCTGCTGTCCTTCCGCATCATGCAGATGAGCCAGGCAGCGGCGCAGGCCACTTTCTGGGGCTATGCCGCACTGGTGGGCGCATCGCTGGCCTCGATCCTGATCGTCTATACCGGCGCCAGCGTGGCGATGACTTTCTTTGTCACCGCCGGCACCTTCGGCGCC
The DNA here is from genome assembly GCA_035693565.1 of Rhizomicrobium sp. Taxonomy (GTDB): domain Bacteria; phylum Pseudomonadota; class Alphaproteobacteria; order Micropepsales; family Micropepsaceae; genus Rhizomicrobium. The sequence continues at coordinate 85,454 of DASSGF010000023.1, forward strand.
ATGAGCCTGTGGGGCTACACCACCAAGCGGGACCTCACCGGCTTCGGCCATTTCCTGTTCATGGGCCTGATCGGTATCCTGCTGGCCAGTCTTGCCAACTTCTTCTTCAAGTCGCCGGCCATCAATTTTGTGGTCAGCGTCTTGGGCGTGTTGATCTTCACCGGCCTGACCGCCTGGGACACCCAGAAGATCAAGAACACCTATTACGCCGTGGGCGGCGATGCGGCGGTGGCGGGCAAGGCCGCGATCATGGGCGCGCTGGCGCTCTATCTCGACTTCCTCAACATCTTCCTGTTCCTGCTGCGCTTCATGGGCAACCGGCGTTAGGCGAGAGCAAGTTCAAAACGAAAAGCCCGGCAGCAATGCCGGGCTTTTTTTATGTCCACCCGCCGCTCGCCCAAGCTCGCGGCTTTCGGCGCTCAAATCGGTCCACTGGACCGATTTGCCCGGCTACGCCGGTCGCGCCTCAACCTTCAACAGCTTCTTATCGAATATCCTCAGCACCTGGGTCAGTTCATGGCCGCGCTTGAGAATCACCCCGCCCGCCGCCACCACGCTGTACTGGCCCTGCCGGGCCCGCAGCCGGGGGCGCTTTTCGATTCGGAACAGCGGCATTTCACTGGCGCGGCGGAAAATCGAGAACACCGCCATATCGTCCAGAAAATCCAAGGCGTAATCGCGCCATTCTCCGGCGGCGACCATGCGGCCATAGACGGTGAGGATCCGGTTCAGTTCCAGGCGGTCGAACGTGACCTGCGGCAGGGAAGCCGGTGACATGTCTCGCGCCGTTTCAGCCTTCACGGCGCGATGCAAAGATATGGGTTCTTCAACCATCCGCTTTGATGATGGTGCGGGAACCCGCCGGCTGCAAGCATGGAACCGCGCGCGCCCCACAGGAACACTTGTGATTCCTATCCGAAATGTCACGCCTTGCCCCGAAATGGTCATGATTGAACCACGGCCTTGTCGCTTTCCGGGACGATTGTGTGTTTGTCGGTTGGCTGCGAAGCGGTTCGGATTAACAAGCCCCCCAGCCCCTTTCCGGGTCGCATTCGCGCCAACCGATATAGCTTCCCCCAAAAAAGAATCAGTTCCGCAACGCGATTTAGCGCGCGGCAATTGCCGCCCCCGCGCGTCAGCGCGCTTATTGCCTTAAAGTCGCGATGAATTCGCGTATCCAAGCCGCATACTGGCCGAATAGCCCGCCGATCGCCCCGACCAGGGCGCAGATCATCACACCGTAGGGCAACAGGCGGTCGGGATGATCGCCCAGCAGATTCGCCGCAGCCACCGCAACCAACCCACAGGCCGCCCCGATCACCAGCCCTCCCAAAGCGCCGGAAATATAGCCGCGCGCCAGGTCGCGGGCGTAAAGCAGCGCCGCGGTGCCGGCGATCATCATGGTGCCGAACAGGCCGAAATGCTGGGCGATTCCCGGGCGATAATGGCCCAGCGCGGCAAATCCCGCCTCGCACAGCACCCCGGCCAGCAAGGCGCGGTCCAGAATCCTGGCGTCCACCAGCGTCTTGGCGATTTTTTTCATGTGTCAAAACCTAGCGCGTGGCGGGCCCCCGTAAACACCCTTTCTGGCTTTTCCGGCGTGTTTTCTCTAATCAGTCCCTCATGGCGGGCGAAAATGAGACACTGGGCGCGGCCCAGTTCCTGCGCGACCTTTGGTACATGCCGGCGCTGGCAAAAAGCCTGGCGCCCGGCCAAATGCGCCGTGAAATGCTGCTGGGGGAACCCGTCGTTCTGGGCCGGCTCAAATCCGGCGACCTGTTTGCGTTGCGCGACATCTGCCCGCATCGCGGCGTGCCTTTGTCGGCAGGCCGTATTCTCGCGGAAGGCAGTGTGGAATGTCCCTATCATGGCTGGCGTTTCAAGCGCGACGGCCAGTGCAGCAAGATTCCGTCCCTGACTGGCACCGAGGACCTCAAGGCTGAGTCGATCCGCGTGCGCGCCTATCCAGTGCGCGAACAGGACGGGCTGATCTGGGTCTATATGCCCGCCAAGCCGGGCGGCGTTCCGAAATCCGAGCCGCCGTCGGTCGGCGTGCCGCACGCCATGCGCTGGACGGAGACCCAGATTTTCCGTTGCGGCATCGACCATGCGGTGATCGGGCTGATGGACCCTGCCCATGGTCCTTATGTGCACGCTCATTGGTGGTGGAAAAAGACCCCGCGGGTGAAGGAAAAACACTATGCGCCCTTGCCCAACGGCTTTGTGATGAGCCCGCACAAGCCGTCCAAGCCGGTCTATAGCCTGTTGGGCGACGTCACCACCGAGATCACCTTCGAACTTCCTTCCACCCGCTTTGAGATCATTCGCGGCAAGCTGTTCGGCGCCGATTTCAAGGTGGTGGGCCTCACCGTCTGCACCCCGCGCGATGGAGAGACCACCGATGTGATCCAGGTATTCTACTGGCCGGGGTGGCTGAATTTCATCTATCCCTTCTTCTGGGCGCTGGGTTCCACCTTCATCGGAGACGACCGCAAGATTGTGGAATTGCAGCGCGAGGGCCTGAAATTCAGTCCCAACCTGATGCTGATCCAGGACGCCGACCAGCCCGCCATCTGGTACCACCGGGTCAAGAAAGCCTGGGCGGAATCGGTCGAAAACGGCACGGATTTCGTCAATCCTGTGCAAGAACGCGTGTTGCGCTGGAAAAGCTGAACAGACCGGATGATTCAGGGGTTGCGGACCCTGCCCGACCTCGCTAAACGGTCCCCTTAACCTACAACTTGCCCGGACCCGAGCGCCCTCAAAAGCGTGGGCCCGTTTGCGCGCACAGCCAGGGCCGCGAGGCCCTGGCCAATCAGAGAAGTAAAATGCCCAAACGCACCGATATCCATACCGTCCTGATCATCGGCGCGGGGCCCATTGTCATCGGCCAGGCCTGCGAATTCGACTATTCCGGCGCCCAGGCCTGCAAGGCACTGCGCGAAGAGGGCTACCGGGTGGTGCTGGTCAATTCCAATCCCGCCACCATCATGACCGACCCGGACATGGCGGACGCCACCTATATCGAGCCGATCACGCCGGAGATGGTGGAAAAAATCATCGCCCGCGAGCGGCCCAATGTGCCGGAAGGAAAAGTCTTCGCCCTGCTGCCCACCATGGGCGGGCAGACGGCGCTGAACACAGCGCTCAGCTTGCGCAAGATCGGCGCGCTGCAGCGTCACAATGTCGAGCTGATCGGCGCCACCGCCGACGCCATCGACAAGGCGGAAGACCGCGAGCGCTTCAAGCAGGCGATGCTGTCCATCGGCTTGGATGTGCCCAAGGGTTTCACTTTGAAAGGCCAGCTGCGCCACAAGAAGGACTCAAGCGGCAACCCCATCTATGACGGCAACAATGCGCCGGTGATGGAACTGGGACCGGAGACGCTGTCCAAGGCGCTGACGGTGCTGGATGAGGTTGGGCTGCCGGCCGTGATTCGTCCCAGCTTCACCATGGGCGGCACTGGCGGCGGCATCGCCTACAACCGCGAGGAGTTCTTCGCCATCGTGGAAGGCGGGCTGGAAGCCTCGCCCACCAATGAAGTGCTGATCGAGGAGTCGGTGCTGGGCTGGAAGGAATTCGAGATGGAGGTGGTGCGCGACAAGGCCGACAACGCCATCATCATCTGCTCGATCGAGAATATCGACGCCATGGGAGTGCATACCGGCGACTCGATCACCATCGCCCCCATCCTGACCCTGACCGACAAGGAATATCAGCGCATGCGCTCGGCCTCGATCGCTGTGCTGCGCGAGATCGGGGTGGAGACCGGCGGATCGAATGTACAGTGGGCAGTCAATCCCAAGGACGGCCGCATGGTCATCATCGAGATGAACCCGCGCGTGTCACGGTCATCGGCGCTGGCATCGAAAGCCACCGGTTTTCCCATCGCCAAGATCGCCGCCAAGCTGGCCTGCGGCTACACCCTGGACGAACTCAAGAACGACATCACCAAGGTGACGCCGGCCAGTTTCGAGCCCACCATCGATTATGTCGTCACCAAGATTCCGCGCTTCGCCTTTGAGAAATTTCCCGGCGCCGAGCCGCTTCTGACCACTTCGATGAAATCGGTGGGCGAAGCCATGGCCATCGGCCGCACCTTTGGCGAATCCCTGCAAAAGGCGCTGCGCTCGCTGGAAACCGGCCTGACCGGCTTTGACGAGATCGCGCTGGAAAATGATCCGGTGGAAATCCGCGCCGCGCTGGCCCGCGCCACGCCGGACCGCTTGCGGCTGACGGCCCAGGCGATGCGCTACGATTTCCCGCTGACCGAGATCCAGCGCATCACCGGTTACGATCCCTGGTTCCTGGGCGAGATCGAAACCATCATCCAGACCGAGGAACGCGTTCGCGCGAACGGGCTGCCCAAGGATGCCAAGGGCCTGCGCCAGCTGAAATCCATGGGTTTCTCGGACGCGCGCCTGGCCAGGCTGACCGGCCAGAAGGAAGCCGCGGTTCGTGCCGCCCGTCACGCCTTGAATGTGCGCCCTTGCTTCAAGCGCATCGACACTTGCGCTGCCGAATTCCAGGCGCTGACGCCTTACATGTATTCGACCTACGAGTCCCCCTTCAATTCTGAAGTGGGGGGCGGCACGGTGGCGTGCGAGTCCAATCCCACCGAAGCCAAGAAGATCATCATCCTGGGTGGCGGACCCAACCGCATCGGCCAGGGCATCGAGTTCGACTATTGCTGCTGCCATGCCGCCTTCTCGCTGTCGGAGCGCGGCTATGAAACCATCATGGTCAACTGCAATCCCGAAACCGTCTCCACCGACTATGACACATCCGACCGGCTGTATTTCGAGCCCCTGACCTTGGAAGACACGCTGGAGATCATTCACAAGGAACGGGAAAAGGGCACGCTTGCCGGGGTGATTGTGCAGTTCGGCGGCCAGACTCCCTTGAAGCTGGCCAATGGTTTGCGCGATGCCGGCGTCCCGATCCTGGGCACCAGCGCCGACGCCATCGACCTGGCCGAGGACCGCAAGCGCTTCCAGGCTCTGCTGGAAGAGCTCAAGCTCAAGCAGCCGCGCAACGGCACCGCCATGACGGCGGAAGAAACCGTCGCCGCCGCCCAGATGATCGGTTATCCGGTGATCCTGCGGCCCTCCTATGTGCTGGGTGGACGCGGCATGGTGGTGGTGTCGGATGAAAGCGAACTGAAGAAGCAGGTGGAATCCGGCGAACTGTTCCGCATCTCGGGCGACAATCCGGTGCTGATCGACGGTTTCCTCAATCGCGCCACCGAAGTGGATGTCGACGCCATTTGTGACAAGGACGGCGACGTCTTTATCGCCGGCATCATGGAGCATATCGAGGAAGCCGGCGTGCATTCCGGCGACAGCGCCTGTTCCCTGCCGCCGCGTTCGCTCAAGCCCGAGATCATCGCCGAGATCGAGCGCCAGACCATCGCCATGGCCAGGGCATTGAAGGTTCAGGGCCTGATGAATGTGCAATACGCCATTCAGAATGACGAAATCTATGTGCTGGAGGTCAATCCCCGCGCCAGCCGCACCGTTCCCTTTGTCGCCAAGGCGATCGGTCTGCCTGTGGCGGCCATCGCATCGCGGGTGATGGCGGGCGAAACGCTGAAGTCGATGAATCTCAAAAAACCGAACCCCAAGCATATCTCGGTCAAGGAAGCGGTGCTGCCCTTCGCGCGTTTCCCCGGCGTGGACACCATATTGGGGCCCGAGATGCGTTCCACCGGCGAGGTGATGGGGCTGGACGAGAATTTCGGCCGCGCCTTCGCCAAGAG
>DASSGF010000024.1:0-1273 GCA_035693565.1 Rhizomicrobium sp.
ATGTCCATGCAGACCATCTGAGGTGGGCCCCATCGGCTGGACAGGAACCGGGTTGACTTACTCACCAGCCGGGGATTTAGGCGACAATCATGTTGCTGAAAGCCGGTCGGCCCGATATCGGCGAAAGATGAGAAGAGACGGTCGCAGTTTCGATCATGCGACGCTGGAAGCCATTCGGCTGATGGCGGTTGAGCGGGTTCGGGAGGGCGAAGCCCCCGCCGCGGTCATTGCCTCCTACGGCTTTGCCCGCACGACGATCGACAAATGGCTCAAGGCCGCCGCCCAGCCTGGGCTTGGCGTGAAAGCGCTGCGTTCGCGACAGGCGAGCGGCTGCCCGCGCCGCCTGACACCGCGCCAGGGGCGGCAGGTGTTCCGCTGGATCAATGGCCATGATCCGCGCGAATATGGCCTGGAGACGGGGGTGTGGACCCGCGCGGTGGTGGCCAGCCTGATCGAACAGAAGTTCGGCATCCGGCTTGGCCGGACGGCAGTTGGCGACTTGCTCGCCAGGCTTGGCCTGACCCCGCAGAAGCCGCTGCAACGGGCCTATCAGCGCGATCCGGCGGCGATTGAGCAATGGCATCGGAAGACCTTCCCCGACATTGCCAAACAGGCCAAGGCCGCCGGTGGTGAGGTGTATTTCTGGGATGAATCGGGGTTTCGGGCGGATGCCGTTCATGGCCGGACCTGGGCGGTGAAGGGGCAGACGCCGGTGATCGAACGCCCCGGCCAGCGCCAGTCGATCAGCGCCGCCTCGGCGGTGACGGCCAGTGGTGGGTTCTGGTACTGCACCTATGAAGGCGGCCTGAGCGCTGAGTTATTTGTCAGTCTGCTGCGGCGGATGATGCGCAACCGCGTCAAGCCGGTACATCTGCTGGCCGACGGGCTTCCGGCGCACAAGACGGCACTGGTGAAGGCTTATGTCGCCTCAACCGAGCGGCGGCTGACGCTGCATATCCTGCCGGGTTATGCCCCGGATCTCAACCCTGACGAATGGCTCTGGAGCCACATGAAACGAACCGAGGTGGCCAGAACGCCGCTGCGCCGCGGCGAGAAGCTCAGGGACAAAATCGAAGCCCAGCTCGCAAAAATCAAGCGCATGCCCCAGCTGATCCAGTCGTTCTTCCAGGCGCCCGATGTCGCCTATGCTACCGGCTGGTGAGTAAGCTTGCCCGAAGGGCACTTAAACCGACTTGCCTCCGCCAAGCCGTCGCTTGAAAAGCTCACCGTGAACTTCTCTAACAATGTGCGGCGACACTCCCTAAATCCAGCG
>DASSGF010000025.1:0-1009 GCA_035693565.1 Rhizomicrobium sp.
ATAAACGCTGGGTTGCGCCGGACATTGCCAAAATCCTCCAGGAAAGCGGCGTGGAAGTCGAAGACGCCAACGATGTGGCCGCGGACGAGTTTTACGAGGAACTTTAGCGGCTCATCCGCCCGGCATGGCCGTCCCATCGGACTGGCCGGGCCGTAAAAATCTCGTTTGCATCCGACATGTTTGCCGCGCTGCTCACCACCCTGCTGTTCTCGATCTCGGCCATTTGCGGCCATCGCACCGCCACGCGGCTCGGTGGCGTCGAGGCCAATTTCTGGCGTATCTGCGGCGCAGTGCTGTTCCTGACCGTCTGGGCAAACACCATGGGCACGGGCACCCGCGGCGCCGCCTTCCCCATTTTTGTTTTGAGCGGACTGGCCGGCATCGGCCTGGGCGACACCGCCTATTTCCAGGCCTTGCCGCGGCTTGGCAGCCGCCGGACCGTTCTGCTCACCCAATGCCTCACCGCGCTGTTCGCCACGTTGATTGAATGGCTCTGGCTCGGCACCCGGCTGAACCTCGCGGAAATTTTTTGCGTGGCGGTGATTCTCACCGGGGTGGTCATTGCCCTGGCCCCGGGCGATCACCTGAAAATCCCCGGGCCCAGATTGAAGATCGGGATTTTGGCCAGCGCCATCGCCGCACTCGGCGGCGCACTCGGTGCGGTGTTGAGCCGCAAAGCCTATTTCGTCGCGCACGCGGCGGGCGAACATCCCGACCCCGGCACCACCGGCTACCAACGCGTCATCGGTGGCGCCGTGGCGCTGGGTCTGGTCTTTCTGATTGTGAAATGGCGGCACACCCGCCGGCACGGTGACGACGCGCAAATGAAGGATTCCTTTTCCCCGCGCGAAAAAATGAAACTCTGGCCCTGGGTGCTGGCCAACAGCCTGGCCGGGCAGACGGTCGGCGTCAGTTGCATGCAATGGGCGCTCGAAAACACACCCACCGGCATCGTCACCGCCATCATCGCCACCACGCCCATCGTGCTGCTGCCCATGACGCGGATTGT
>DASSGF010000026.1:0-1689 GCA_035693565.1 Rhizomicrobium sp.
TCCGACCAAGCGCACGTTGCTCCGCGTGGTGCTGCTCGCCGACGATCGCGAAGGCACGGCCGATTCCGTCGAGCGGCTGATGGGCACCAGGGCCGAGGCCCGCTTCGCCTTCATTTCCGACAAGGCGGAATTTGCCAGCGAAGATTTGCTTGACGTGTAGGTCGGGGCACGCATCTCGCCCGGGTTGTGGACGACAATTGCGCTGTCCGGGGCGGATTTGACGCCATTATCAGCCTTTTTTTGGGGACTCCGGCCCCTTAAATGCACTGCCGTTTTCCAGCGGGTGTGCCCGTCCGGCAACAGCATTTCGAGGCGACAAGGCTATAGTCCCGGTTCTGGGATTTGGGAATCGCTGGCGGTCCGGTCCGAACGCTTCATTACCGAGGATTTGAAAATGAAAAAGTTAGCAATCGCGTTGACGACTGTCGCGGCGTTCACCGCGCCGGCACTTGCGGCGGACATGGCTGCGAAGGCGCCGATGTATCAGCCACCCGCACCGGTCTATAGTTGGACCGGCTTCTATATCTTCGGCGGTGGCGGCGGTGGCTTGTGGAACGCGGATAGCAACGTGGTGGCTTTTCCCGCCGGAGTTGCCTTCACCCGTGATCAGCGACTGGGCGGCAGCGGCTGGTTCGGAACGGTCGGCGCCGGATACGACTGGCAGTTCGGCTCTTGGGTGGCAGGTCTGTTCGGCGACGGTCAGTTCGGCGAAATCCGCGGCTCGCTCTCGGACCCATTTAACGGCATTGAAGGCCGCGAAAAGCTTCGCGACACCTGGGCGGCTGGCGTGAGGCTAGGTTACCTCGTCGCGCCGAATGTCTATTCCTACTTCAATGCCGGTTACACCGGTTCCCAGTGGTCGGGCGTCACTTTGACCAGCCTCGTCGGAGGACCCACTGTTGCTACCACGACGTCATTCCATCGTGATGGCTGGTTCGTTGGCGGCGGTTTTGAAAACAGCCTGAACTTCTTTGGCATTACGGCGCCGGGGTGGTTTATGAAGACGGAGTACCGCTCCGCTTTCTTTGACCGCATCACCCTACCCGAAACCTTTGTTGTCCCGGGAGTTGCGCCTTCATCTGTTACCTTCAAGCCTTGGGTACAGACCATCAGCACATCGTTGGTCTATCGCTTTAACTGGGGCGCGGCGAGGTACTAATCCTCGTTCAAGGTTAGCATACGAAAAGCCCCGGCATCGGCCGGGGCTTTTTTGTTGGCGCGGCGCGCTCCCTTTTCAGGCTGTCTCGGAGCCGCGCTGAATTATTGGAGGGCGGGTGTGCCTAACCGGCAACAGTCTTTTCGGTGGAACCGGCTTATAATCCTAGCCTTGGGATCGGGGAATCGGCGTTCGCGCCCTGCCAAGCGGTGGGTCCGGGCGCCGGATGGGGGAATCCAACCATGAAGAAGCTGGCAAGTACATTGGCGGCTATCGCGGCCTTGACCGCGCCGGCATTTGCCGCCGACATGCCCGTCAGGGCGCCGGTGACAGCTCCGGTTGCATATGCGCCGTCCTGGACCGGATGCTATATCGGCGGCGGCGGCGGCTACGGCCTCTGGAACCAGGAAAATACCGGCTTTATCGACGGTCCGCCGCGCGTCCAGTTCACCAGCACCACAACCGCGGGCGGTCGTGGTTATCTCGGGACTGTAGGGGGTGGTTGCGATTATCAGTTTCCGGTTGGGAGCTGG
>DASSGF010000027.1:0-223331 GCA_035693565.1 Rhizomicrobium sp.
GGATGTTTCCGGTTGCGACGCGAGAGGTGGCTGAAGCTTATAGTAGTCATTCTGCACGAAACGTATCCGCAGTCGGGCTTGCCTCGCAATCGGCGGCGTGCGGTATCACCTCAATTGCAGAGGAAGGCGGTTTAAGCAGACGGGTCTGCGCGCTGGTGGGCGAGGACCAACTATTATAGACTAATCCCGCGCGGCTAGGCGGCCACCGAAGAGTCCATCCGCATGGATCTGCCGCGCACCTTTCCTGCGGGCGCGCCATGCGGAGGTGCATTATGAGCGAGTTTCTAGCGCTGACGTCAGCTCTCATCGGCCACTTTGAGAGAGACCAAGCCGAGTTGCCCGCCGCGTTACAAAAGCGCGTTACGGAAATGTTTCTTGTGGCCTGGGACCGACTGTCCCCAGGCCAACGGCGAGAAGTTGCCTTGCAATCAGATTTTGAAAATGACCCCGCCTGCCAGCCGGATATGCAGCGAATGTTTGAATTGTACGCTGAGATCCAGGAGGCGAAGGACGCGAAGTGCAATGGGGTCGGTGATTTGGACATACGAGATCGCCGCATTACGGAACGTGAGCTAGAGATCGCGAATATCGATGCCCGGCTCGTAAGAGAGGCGTTCGCACGCTGGAATTTACCGCCTGAATTCGTTGGGCCCGTCCCGACTTCGCCCACGGGCCGAAGGCGCATCCAGCCTCAACGTGCCCGCGCACTTAGCATATTGAGTCAGCTCTTTACCGGGAACATTCCGTCACAACCGGATCTGCCCAATAAGGAACTGGTTTTTCGTGTGAACCAGCAATTGAGGCAGGGGGAGACGCCCCTGAGCAAAGACACAATTTTGAGAGCTGCTGGCCGCAGCAACTGACGCAAGGACTGCATTGCGTTACTTGCGTTAGTTGCGGCGTGCTATCCGGCAGTCTGCGACCCAAGCTCTCCAGGTATCCGGACACCATGTCCAGACACTCTGGAGACCAACTCATGAACACCGACACGCCAACTGCGCTGCGCCCTGATGCTGCGGCGGTTCTTTTGTCCCTGAGCACCCAGCGCCTCGCGAAGATGCGGCTAGAGGGAGGCGGGCCGAAGTTCCTCAAGATTGGACGCTCCGTTCTCTATCGGCGCGCTGATCTCGAGACATGGCTAGTCTCGCACAGCCGCCTATCGACCTCCGACCAGGGCCCTAGGGCGGCTTGACCAATGTCAGAAACACCACCAGCCACCAACACGGAAGTGCCGGTCATCACGCCCCACGTGCGGCGTATCAACGTTCCGACCATCCTGCGCGGCAAGGAAGGGTGGCTCATTTGGCGCGCAGAGAATTGTCGTGGCGGAACTAAGCCCCGAAAGATGCCCTATTACAGCCATGGCGGGATCAGGACGAACCGTCATGGGTCACCAGCGGATCGCATCGCGCTGACGTCATTCGCCGCCGCCCGAGACGCTGCCGCGCGAAGAGGGTTTGACGGCGTCGGCTTCGCTCCCCAGTCCGGGATGAACGTCGTCGCGCTAGATTTCGACAATTGCGTTGGGCCCAATGGCGAGCTCCCAGAAGAAATCCGTGACATCGTTATATGCACCTATGCTGAATACAGCCCCAGCGGCAAAGGCATTCGTGCGTTCTTCGTGGGAGATATTGGTAACCACAAGAGCCCCACTAAGGACAACCCGTATGGCTTTGAGGTTTTCTCCAGCACCGGCTACGTCACCGTGACTGGTAATATCCTGGTGTCGACTGAGCTCCTGGGCCTTGAAGATACCGTTGCACCAGTAAACGACAAGGTATTGGCACTTTGCGACAAGCGCTTCGGCCCCAATCGCCAGCGCTCGAGCAGTTCAAGCGATGACCCGTTCGCTGGTCATGAGCCCAAGCTAGGTCTCAGCATTCCGCGCATGGAAGAGATCCTGAAATGGATCGACCCTGATATTGGTCGCGACCAGTGGATCCGCGTTGGCATGGCGCTGCATCATGAGTGCGACGGCGACGACACCGGTTTCGCGCTGTGGAACGAGTGGTCGTCCAACGGAGCAAAATATCTCAGCGAGGAAGATCTGCAGTCGCAGTGGGAAAGTTTCGATCGCCCAAAGATGGAAGGTCGCAAACTGGTCACTATGGCCAGCGTCATTTTCATGGCAAAAGAGGCTGGCTTCGACAGCTCGCGCCAGCATGCCACGGCAAGCGAACTGAAGGAGGCGACGGCTGGGGTGAGCACGGATGATCCGAGCAAATTCGAAACCCCTCCTGATTTCAACGGTAAGTTCGAGGCAATCAGTGCTAGTGCATTGTCAAAGCGCCCGCCTCCCGGTTGGCTAATCAAAAATGTACTGCCGCGTGCAGACGTCATAGTGCTTTTCGGCCCCAGCGGTAGCGCCAAGAGTTTTATTGGCATGGACATGGGTGGTGCGGTCGCGCGCGGCATCCCGTGGTGGGGAAACAAAACAGCAAAGGGTCGCGTTCTGATAATCGCCGCAGAGGGCGGTGGGAGCATCGGCAAGCGTTTGAAAGCCTATGCCAAGCACCACGGTGTCGAGCTCGAAACTCTTCACATTGCCGTCATTTTAGCCGCGCCCAACTTCTTGCAGAAGGATGACATCACCGAAGTTGTGGCAGCCGTCAAAGCAGCAGGCGGATGCGACTTAATCATCACTGACACTTTTGCGCAGGTCACTGCCGGTGCAAATGAGAATTCGGCAGAAGATATGGGTCTGGCGCTGGCCAACGCTCGCGCCCTGCGCGAGGCAACCGACGCTGTCGTCATGCTGATCCACCACTCGGGCAAAAATCCCACAATGGGGTCTCGTGGATGGTCGGGCATAAGGGCTGCCGCAGACGCGGAACTAGAAGTTGTTAAGCACGACGGTGGAGCTCGTGAGCTGCGCGTATCAAAGATGAAGGACGGCGATGAAGGTTTTTCGTTCCCGTTCATGCTGAAGACTGTTGAGCTCGAGGTCGATGCAGACGGAGATTTTGTCACGTCGTGCGTGATCGAACGCATGGACGCACTTCCGCCCTCAAGTGATCGCAAGCGGGGGCCCAAGGGGCTAAACCAGCGTATCGTATTCGACATGGCAAGGGAGCTAGGCGCAGCCCTCATTGAGGGAGGAGATCGGAAGGAAGCGATTGACAGGGCCGCAGCATCCATGGAGCGCAGCAAAACCGCACGCGACCAGCGCCGGTCTCACGCCGAGAGGGCTCTTGCCCAGCTGCTGAAGCGGCGTGTCTTGATCTTGCACCAAGGTAGGCTTTACGAGCCGGGAGTTGCTCCACCAGCCGAGGTTTCCCAGTAAGGCCAACCGCTTCAACTTCATTGCGCTTCAAACGCTCCATTTGAAGCAAAGGAGCAACGCTGCATCACTTCAAACTGCTTCACCCCCCTTTAAGGGTGAAGCAGTGAAGCAGCTGAAAGTCTGAAGGGCCTACTACCCCCTCGAAAATCAATGTTCCCGGTGGGCCCCGTTCTTTCGGACACTCAGATCGTGTAACGTGGGCACGTCCGTGCGAATGCGCGTGCCGACGCGTTTGTGATGCGACAATGGCAACTGTCGGCTGCTCGTTACGAAAGCTAGTAGTGTGGTTGCAATGGGGCGCTTAATCATTTCGGTCTTATCAACACCCGACAATGTCGGTCGTGGGCGCGGACGCTGTGATGATTGTCCGGCGATCGACACTCGAGACACACAGCTGCGGGCGCATATCGACAGACCGGGTTGTAGCCTCTCATGGCGCTGGTATCGTAACGGTGAGCGTCTTTGTTGTGTCGATTTGTCATTCCAGGATGATCGGGTGCTGGTGACGGATGCGGCAGACCGCGCAATGCGACAACCACAAGCAATCTTACTGTTACGGACGCCCTGTCATTATGGGGGCAGGCGCCTCTGGTTTGAATGCCCGAGCTGCGATAGCCGGTGCGCAAAACTCTATTTCCGTAACGGCATCTTTCGTTGTCGTAAATGCCACGGACTGGCTTATAGAAGTCAGCTGATGGCAAAAGGAGATCGGCCACGTCTGATTGCGCAGCGTATCAGACGAAGCCTTGGCGGGCAGTCAAACTTGGCATCTCCGTTCCCTGCAAGGCCGCCGTGGGTCTCCTGGCGGGCTTATTGCAAGCTTCGCGAGAAGTGCGAGCGTTTTGAAGCGCGCGCTCTAGAGAGCCTTATGGCTCGGTTGCGATCAGGGACAAGATTTTGACGAGGGACTTCAGAAGCCGTGAGCTGCGAGCTGCTCTTCCGCCGCTTCGCGCGTAAGACCGGGGTGCTGCAATAACGCTTGAGTGATTGGCCCCAAGCCCGTTGCCAACATTTCTACCGCTGCTTCGTGTGTAAGACAGGGAAATCTCAGCTTCAATTTCTCGACCGTGTCCAACCCACCGATTACCTTAAGATCAGCTTCCTCGCGCGCCAGCATGGGATATCTCAGCATCAACAATTCGGCCCAGCCTCCCTCATATGATTTATCTTTCGAAGAAACCACCTCAAACTCTTCTTCAGTCGCCATGACATCCAACGAATGCTCTCTTTTCGGGTTGTTTGGGAGAAGGTTTTATATGTTTATTCACTGGCCCCTGAAGTACCTCGCCGGGATGGCGCTGCAGACTTCGCCTTGTTAGCTTGGAACTTGCCGATCGCTGCGATCAAGACTGAGGCACTGTGGGTCTCGTTTATCAACTTCTGGTAGGCCTCGGGTTGCTTGCTAAGCCATTTCCGAAATGGATTAGCCGGATCTGCTTTTTCCCGGCTGTCGACTGCACCAACGATCTCGCGCCAGTTCGGATAGATGTTGGTCAACGCGTCGGTTTCGCGATTGTTTTGACTGATCGCGTATTCTTTCATCACGCGATCGATCACCGCCTGGCTCGTCCCGGCGGGAAATTCATGGATAACGCCATCGGCTGATTGGGCTCGCAAGATGGTGCTCGCGGTTGGTTGGGTGTCGTTACCTTCGAGAGAAGGTGATGCCACTAACGTTGGTTGAGGTGATAGCTCCCGACCAATGAATACCATTAGCGCGATGATCAAAGTTACTGCTAGTAGACTGCCTAGAAAGAGGCGCGCATCTCGTCCTACGAACCAGTTAGGGACGTATGATTGGCTGCCTCCGGCTGCATCTGCATGAGTCACTGTGTCCGCGTGCGCCGCAATTTCTGCGGCGTCCTCGGGCGCGGCGCTCAATGCCAATTGGACTCCTGCCGTTCGTGTATACTCGTAGTAGCTCGCGGGAAGAAGGACTACAATAACGAGGAACATTGTGATCTGTAGCGCGGCAGCGCTTTGACCCGGCTCAGTCAGCTGACTGAATTCAATGCGGGACACGTATAGTATCAAAAGAAGGCTGACATACAGAAAGAGAGTTGTCGTTGCGCGAACGGTTGCAGTTCTGACAAACCAGACTATGCCTCCCACATATACTACGGCCAGTAGGAGCCCTACGAATATCTCTATAGTGTTTGCATTGGCGTCGTCAGTGACGCGTTGCCCGCTGTGAATTGCGTATGCTCCCGCGAAAATCATCCAGCACGCCTGCGCGGCCATTATTGCGCTTACCATTAGCAATTTTTCTTTCGCCTTTGGCGCAATGAGCTTTGCGAGGTAATAGATGATTGCGGCAGCTCCGAAGACAGCAAGGGAAAGTAGCCCAGCGAGCTTGGCGACGGCCAAGCACCAAAGACCACCAACTATCAGTATTGTTTTGTAGGCAATGCTGAGAAATCGTTTTGCCTGCGGCGAAATTTGAGCTGTTTTAATTGCCTCGATCATGGCTCGCTCCCCAACCCTGGTGACCGGGGAGTTTAGAAGCCTCACAAGGAGAGCCGCCTGCGCCTTTAGGCTTTCGCCCTGAACATGCGCGCAGGCCTCCCCGACCGTAGGGTCGAGGAGTGCTTTGGGCGGCAGCACTCGCGCCGCCTTGTGAGAGGTTCTAAAGCCCCAAGACAGATGGCCTGTCCTGCGCCGAACATGCCTTATTGGGCCTATGCACGCAACGCGCCAGGCAGCGCAGCGGTTAACGTGGCCGACCCCGATAGTCCTGAAGGGAATACTCAGCCTTTTGTAGCGGCTCGATGCTCGTCGAGGGATCCCACCGCGTTTGTCGGTTCGAGAAAGTCCACTTTCACGAGGTGGAAGGGGGGCTCGCGGGGATCGGTCAGTCCTTGATAAAGGGCGGCGGTGAGGGCCGCGTCGATAAACGCGCCGTGATATTTTGCCCTCGATGAGCTGTCCAAACTATAGCGGGCGCAACAAACGTCGAGGGCAGCACTGCCGGGAAAGCGAGCACGATATAGCCACATGGTGCAGATCGGTTCGCGTTTTAATGGCGGTTGGTTTGCGAGCGTAAATTCGTTGTTCAGGAAACCGAGATCGAACGTGGCGTTGTGGGCCACAATTGGGTCGTCTCCGATGAAGTGGCGTAACTCTTGCGCATGATTGGCAAAGGGATTTTGCAGGGCAAGATATGCATCCGGAAGTCCATGCACACGACGTGCCCCTGCAGCTGATGGTCTTCCTGGATTGAATACCAAGCTGAAACCTAGGCCGGTGGGCAGTCCGTCGCGAACCTCAATTCCGGCGAGCGAGACAATTCGATCCCCCTTAGCCCAAGAAAAACCAGTGGTCTCACAATCGACCACTACCGCGCGGCCTCGGCGATGAAGAGAAAAGTCCGGTAACGGAGCCGCCCTCTCGGTGGAGATCGTGCTCGTGGTGCGTATCGGCAGGTTGGCTGCTGACACCGCTTCTTGTTGAGCGACGGGAGCCTCGCCGCCGAACAATTTTGAAAACCACCCCACCAATCCAGCCCTCCCCAACCCCAGGGAACCTTACAGGTGTTGCCCGGTCTTTGGGCCTGTCTTACCAGGCCAATCAATACCTAGCGGCTGGACTCCCAATCAGAATCGTTCTCTATTTGTTCTCATGAGATTTGGGAGGGCAATTGAGCCATGTACGTTGTTTTTGTCGAGGAAACAGAAGAGGCGTTTAAGGGACAGCCACTTCACATAGCAAAAACCCTTGATCAGGCCTTCGCGCAAATCGCCTGCCGGTGTGGGTATTCCTATCGGTTTGAACCCGCTCAAGAGCAGGG
Organism: Rhizomicrobium sp.; assembly: GCA_035693565.1. Lineage (GTDB taxonomy): Bacteria > Pseudomonadota > Alphaproteobacteria > Micropepsales > Micropepsaceae > Rhizomicrobium. The sequence goes on from DASSGF010000027.1 coordinate 7,071, forward strand.
TTGGTGTTTATTCCTAATTGATGTTGAGCGACCGGAACGAAGTCCTGATCCGATCCATTCGTCTTGCATCAAGCCGCGCGACGCCCACCACGACCTGATGAGCCAGGCCGTGGACGGGCGGCTCAAAGGCCACGTGGCGCTGTCAGTTGATGCGTTCCGGCGTGCTCGAATTGCGCGAGCGACCGGCGGAACAAAGGTCCAGTTGGAGGCCAATGGTTGAGCCTACTCCGCTGAGAGCGCGCGCGGCGGAACGCCTCAGCCGTAACGAACGCACACTGGGCGAAGCGTTCTTACAGGGAATGCAACCGCATGTGCATTGTTTGCGGGATGGGCGTAGCCCCGCGAAGATTGAGCCGTGCCTGTACAGCGCCGACTTGGACCTTGAGAGTCTGATTTGGACCCGAGGCGCGAAATTCCCTTGCTGGCGGCTGCGCCAAAGGCTGAGATGCCCACGCTGCGGCGGAATGGCGGTCGACGTCAGTTGGTATCAGACCGTCTCTCCCTCTGAGAGGGCGAGACGAGACCTGTTCCAATGCGTCGCGGCGGCCAATAGAGTTTAGGGCATGTGCGGTCTGTTTACTGCGATGACGTCGTGGCGCGAAGCGGTGGCCTTCTCGAAAGCGATGGCCGACGCTGCCGAACCGCGCCCCGACGGCCAAGAGGATCAGGAGGTCACTTATCGCGTCATGGGCACATTGCCTGTGATTGTTTGGGACCGGGAAGCCCACGTTCGCCGTAACGTCAAAATGCGCTGGGGTTTTCCACACCGGAGCGACTGGCGACGACCCGACCCTATCCACGCGCGCGCCGAGACTGTTGACGAAAAGCCGACCTTTCGGGCCGCCTTTCTTGACGGCCAACGCGGTATAGTCGTCGTCAAGACGTTTAATGAAGGGCTTGAACTCCCCAACGGTAAAACTGAGCAGCACACGATAACTCCGGGGAATGATGCGCCGCTTGGCTTCGCTGTCATCTGGCGGCGTTACGAATTGGAAGGCGTACCCGTTCCGCTGGTCGCCTGTGTCATGGTCACGGTGCCAGCGAATGCGCTCATCTCGGCCATTACCGACCGAATGCCCGCATTCATTCCCCAAGACGATTGGGACAAGTGGATTGGCGAGGAGCCCGTGCCACCCGCCGAGGCAAAAGAACTGCTCAAAACGATCGAGGGCGTGCGCTGGACGATGACAAAATCGGAACGAGCGGCAGACAAATCCAAGAAGCGCGCCAAGCCCACTGTCTCCGATCCAGGAGGCTTGTTCTAGTTATGGCCCAAGACCTTTGGGAAATGTATGGCCTGCCGCCGGAGCCGATCAGCGACAAAGCGGTCTGGAACAGCGCGCAACGCCTGCTGCGCCACTATGGGGAACGTGCCGCGCCCGTGGCCGAGAAACGCGGCAGCGATGCACTCGATCTGGGCGAGCTATTCGACAGTCGATACTGGCGGCTGGTCGCAGAAGCTGTGCGAGAAATGCAGCGGACTAAACTGGTCCGAGGCGAGGCAAAAAATTGATTAACTCATCGCCCTCCCTGCCCCCAAGGACCGCAAAGGATGACTTGGCGTGGATGCTAGAAGCGGCGTGTCGAGACTTCGAGACGCTGGACAAATTGCTTCGCAAAGAGGTCCAACTCAGCGGGCCGGGTTTTCTCATGCAAGAACTTGCTGCGATACAGATGGCCCTCGCCCAATCTTTTCTGTTTTACACTGTTCGCGCCCGTCGCATCGTGGATCACGGCGCGGCTGGGCTGCGGATTGAGCGTGCAGTGCGAAAGGCTTTTCTAACTGCAACATCTCCTGTCGTTGACGTGCGCAACGTGAACGAGCATGGCGTCGATCCGGTCAAGTCCGGTCGGGGGAAGGTTTCGCGGTCTACCTTGCACTTTCAAGGTAACAGTTGGGGCGACGAAACTTCGCTGACCTACGATGCACCGAGAATTCTGATGGGGCCAATCGACCTCCGTGAGATGTATGTTCCAGTGGCAGCCCTTCGCGCCATCGCGGGATTTTCATCGCTGGCAGAGTTAGCGCCCGGGGCAAAGTGCCAGGGTCACGCGTCAGAGCAGCTGTGAAGTGCCAGAACCCGAAATCTCAGCGGCCAGCTTACCCCCTGCTTACCTAGAGGAAGCGCAGCCGTGGTCGCCCGCCAGGGCTTCCACATAACTATTTGAATTTACTGAGAAAATTGGAGCGGGCGAGGCGAATCGAACGCCCGACCCTAACCTTGGCAAGGTTATGCTCTACCCCTGAGCTACGCCCGCACTCCAAGACGGCGGGTTATGACCCATCGTCCCCGGGGATTCAAGCAGCAATTCCTTAGGTTTCGGTTGCACCGGAGCCCCTGATTTCCCAACAATCTGCGCCAGCAAGGGGGAATGGTGGCGGACAGGGGACGGAACTCAAGCGAAGGCTATGTCCTGATTGCCCCCACTCTGGTGGTGATGGGGCTGGCGCTGGCCGCCCCGCTGGGCCTGATGGCCGTCACCAGCCTGAAAAACCAAAGCGGGCTGGGCTTCGCCGAGGGCTGGACGTTGGCCCAATATGGCGCCGCGCTGGGCCGCGCCAGCTATCGCGCTCTGTTCCTGCGTTCGGTGCTGATCTCCTCCGCCGTCACCGCCGTGACCGTGGCCCTGGCCTATCCCATGGCCTATTTCGTCGCCTTCCATGCCCGCCATAAATTCTTCTGGCTGGTGGCGCTGACCATTCCGTTCTGGACCTCCTATCTGCTGCGTGTCTTTGCCTGGAAGATCATCCTGGGCTTCAACGGGGTGATCAATTCCGGATTGATGCGCCTGCACCTGATCAGCCATCCGCTGGAATTTTTGCTGTACAATCCCTTTGCCGTGGTGGTGAGTTTGGCGCATGCCTGGGCCGCTTTTGCCATCCTGCCCATCTATGTGAGTCTGGAAAAAATCGACCGCTCGCTCTTGGAGGCCGCCAGCGATCTGGGCGACAGCGCGTTGCGGCGTTTCCTGCGCATCACCCTGCCCTTGAGCATGCCGGGCGTGATCGGCGCCGCCATCCTGATTTTTGTCCCCACCACCGGTGATTTCGTGACGCCCGCGCTGGTGGGCGGCACCAAGGGCACCATGCTGGCCAACATCATCGAGGTGCAGTTCAACGGCGTGGGCAACTGGCCGTTGGGCGCGGCGCTGTCCCTGGTGAGCATGGCCATGGTAGGCGTGATCGCGCTGCTATTCGTGGCCGCGGCGCGGGCAGCAGCGAAAGCGGCCCGATGAAAAACCGCACCCTGTTGTTCTACGCTATCGCCTATCTGGCCTTTCTATATGTGCCGGTGCTGGTGCTGCCGGTATTTTCCTTCAACGATTCCGAATTCATCGCCTTTCCTTTGTCGGGCTTCACCTTGCGCTGGTATCAGGGCCTGGCCGCCGACAGCGCCATGCAGCATGCCCTGGGCAACAGTTTGAAAGTGGGTGTGGTCACCGCCTTGCTTTCCACCCTGCTGGGGCTGACTGCCGCCAAGGCGGTGACCCGCTATCGCCTGAAAGGCGCGGGTGTCGCGCTGGGCTTCATCTCGCTGCCGCTGTTCATTCCCGACATTGTGCTGGGCATTTCGCTGCTCTTGCTGCTGGGCGCGGCGAACCTGCCTTTGTCGCTGGCGGCGGTGGTGCTGGGGCATCTTCTGGTCTGCGTGCCCTTTGCCCTGACCGTGCTGATCGCCCGCTTTGAAGGCTTCGACAAGAATCTCGAGGAAGCCAGCGCCGATCTGGGCGAAAATGGCTGGATGACCTTCTGGCGCGTCACCTTTCCCCTGATGGCGCCCGGCATCATCGCCAGCCTGCTGCTCACCTTCATCACCTCGTTCGACGAATTCCTGGTGGCCTATTTCCTCTCCGGCACCGAAGCCACGCTGCCGATCTATATCTGGGGCCAGTTGCGTTTCCCCGAGCGCCTGCCAATGGTGTTGGCGCTGGGGGCCATCATCCTCACCGTCTCGGTGGGGCTGGTGGTGTTGGCCGAATATGTCCGCAACCGGGGGGTGCAAAAGCCCATGGTGGGTGCATGAGCTTTTTGAACATCGCCAATGTCAGCAAGAGTTTCGGCGGCCCGCCCGTGGTGGATGCCGTCAGCTTGGACGTGCCGCGCGGCGAGTTTTTCTCCCTGCTGGGACCTTCGGGCTGCGGCAAGACCACCTTGCTGCGGATGATCGCGGGCTTTGAGACGCCGGACAGCGGCACGATTTCCATCGACGGCGAAGCGATGAACAGGGTGCCGCCGCATCTGCGCCCCACCAATATGGTGTTCCAGTCCTATGCGATCTTTCCGCACCTCAATGTGTTCGACAATATCGCCTATGGCCTGCGCAAGGCTCGCCTGCCCAAGGAGGCGCTGCGGGCCAAGGTAGAGGCCATGCTGGCGACGGTGCGGCTGGAAGGATTGGGCGGACGCGCCGCAGATCAATTGTCCGGCGGCCAGCGCCAGCGCGTCGCCCTGGCCCGCGCTTTGGTGCGCGAGCCCAAGATCCTGCTGCTGGACGAGCCGCTGGGCGCGCTGGACAAAAGACTGCGCGAAGCGATGCAGCTGGAATTGCGCGCGCTTCAGAGAAAAGTCGGGATCACCTTTGTGCTGGTGACGCATGACCAGGAAGAAGCCCTGTCGCTGTCCGACCGGGTGGCGGTGATGGAAAAAGGCACTATCCTGCAGGTGGCCGCGCCGCGCGAATTGTATGAGCGTCCCAATTGCCGCGCGGTGGCCGATTTCATCGGCGAGATCAATTTCTTCCATGCCACGGTGCGGGAGATCACCGCCGGCGGCGTCCTGGTGAATGCAGGCCTGCTGGGCCTTGTCACCCTGCCGCGCGCCAATCTGGGGCCCGGGATCAAGCCGGAAGACCATGTCCTGCTGGCGATCCGCCCGGAACATGTCCGCTTCGCGCAGCAGGGCATCGCTGGCGAAATCATGGCGTCAACCTTCCTGGGCGAGCGCAGCCGTTTCCATGTCAGGATCGAAGGCCGCGGCGAGCCGGTGGCGGTCAGCGGCGCGCCGCCCGCGACGGCGGCAGTGCATCTCGCCTTTCCGCCGGAATATCTTATGGGACTGCCAACAACCGGCTGAAGATTTCGCGTGTCGCCTTTTGCAGCGCCGCCAGTTCGGACTGTGTGCGGGCAAAGCTGCCCGCCTCGGCGGCACGGGTAAGCAGCGCCTTCAATCCGGGCGTGGCCTCCTCGATGTCCAGCGTCTGGTCCAGGGCGATGCGCAGCACCTGGGTCAGGGCATGTTGCAAGCGCGCCGCCGCGATCAGCACATCGGCATCGGCCACATCCAGCAGGCCCAGCTTCTGCAACTTCTCCAAGGCGGCGACGGTGTTGGGGTCCAGTATTTCGGGCAGCGCCGGCGCGTGGATCAACTGCAGGGTCTGGGCGATGAACTCGATATCCACCAGCCCGCCGGGCGCATGTTTCAAGTCCCAGACATTGCGGCCGGGAAACGTCTCGGCCATGCGCGCGCGCATATCGCGGGCATCGGTGATGATCGCGGACGCCTCGCGCAACTGGGTCAAGCGCCGGCGGATATCGGCCGCGATACGGGCCTGCAATTGCGGCGGCCCCGCGATCAGCCGGGCGCGGGTCAGCGCCATATGCTCCCAGGTCCAGCTCTGGCTGGCATGGTACTCGCTGAAGCTTTGCAAACTCACCGCTACCGGCCCCTTATTGCCGGTGGGACGCAGCCGCATATCCACTTCGTATAAAGCGCCGGCGGCAGTGGGCGTGGTGAGCGCCGCGATCAGCCGTTGCGCCAGGCGTGCGAAATACAAAGTAGGCGGCAAGGGCTTCTTTCCATCCGAAGCTTCGACGCCCGCCGGCGCGTCATAGACAAAGACCAGGTCCAGATCGGAACTGGCGGTCATTTCCCTTCCGCCCAGCTTGCCCATCGCCACCACGGCAAAGCCAGCGCCTGCGATACGCCCCGCGCTGGCCGCCAGTTCCGCTTCCACCTGGGGCAAGAGACCCGCGATCACGCATTCGGCGATGTCAGCCAGCGCCGGTCCGGCCTGTTCGGCGCGGGCGGTGCCTTCCACGATCTGCACCCCCACCCGGAAAATCGCCTCGCGGGCGAAGCGCCGCGTTCCATCCAGCACGTCTTCATAGGAACCGCCGGCCGCGGCGGAAAATTGCGCGTCCAGTTCGGCGCGCGCCGGCAGGCGGCTGAGGTATTCCGCGTCCAGCAGCGCATCCAGGATGGCGGGATGGCGCGCCAGATAGCTGGCCAGCCGGGGCGCAGAGCCCACAATGCTGGCCAGCAGGTCCAGAAAATGCGGCCGCGCCAGGAACAGGGAAAAAAGCTGCACCCCCGAAGGCAGGTTGGAGAGGAAGCGGTCGAACTGGGCGAAAGCGACATCGGGATCAGCCGACCCCGCCAGAGCCTTCAAAATCGATGGAATCAGTTTGGTCAAAAGCTCGCGCGCCCGCTGGCTGCGCATGGCGCGGATGCGGCCGTGATGCCAGCCGCGAATGGCGGCGCTGACATGCGCCGGTTGCTTGAACCCCATGGCCGACAAGGTGTCGAGGGTCTCGGGATCTTCCTCCACGCCGGTGAAAACCAGGCTTCCTTCCGCGCCTGCCAGATCGGGAGCGCTTTCAAACAGCCGGGCATAATGGCCCTGCACATTCTCCAGCACCAGGGTCAGCGCGGCACGGAAATCCTGCGCCGAGTCATGGCCCATGAAACAGGCGATGTGCGCGATGCCCGCGTCGCTGGTGGGGACGGAATGGGTTTGCTGGTCCTCGATCATCTGCAGGCGATGTTCCAGGCTCCGGAGATAGCGATAGTCGCGCTTGAGGTCCTCGCCCACCCGCGCCTCGACCCGGCCTTCCTGCACCAGCGCGTCCAGCGCGGCCTGGGTGGCGGGCTGGCGCAGGCGGGAGTGACGCCCGCCCAGGATCAGTTGCTGGGTCTGGGCGAAAAATTCGATTTCGCGGATGCCGCCGCGGCCCAGCTTGATATTGTGGCCTTTGACCGCGATCTCGCCATGCCCGACATGGGCGTGGATCTGGCGCTTGATGGATTGAATATCCTCGATGGCGGCGAAATCCAGATAGCGCCGCCAGATGAAAGGCTTCAGCGCCGCAAGAAAATATTCGCCAGTCTGCGGATCGCCGGCGCACAGCCGCGCCTTGATCATGGCGGCGCGTTCCCAGTTCTGGCCCATGGCTTCGTAGTAATCCAGCGCCGCATCGGTGGAGATGGCGATCTGGGTGGCGCCCGCGTCGGGGCGCAAGCGCAAATCGACGCGAAAAACATAACCGTCGCTGGTGGTCTCCGACAAAAGCTTGACCAGGCCTCGCGCAATGTCCACCGCGGCGCTGCGCGCATCACCGCGCTTGGTGAACGGGAATTTTGCGGCGTCGTAGAACACCACCAGGTCGATATCGCTGGAATAGTTCAGCTCAAAGGCGCCGTATTTGCCCATCGCCAGCACGATCAAGCCGCAGTCCGGCTCCGCGACGTCCGCCAAGCCGGCCTGCGCCGATGCCTGGCGCAGCAGGAATGTCAGCGCCCCGGAAACACAGGCATCGGCAAAGCGGCTCCATTCCGCCGTGACCTTGTTAACATCCCACTGGCCCGAAATGTCGGCCAGCGCGATCGCCAAGGCGGCGCGCCGCTTGGCGGTGCGCAGTTCCTGCATCGCCTGGGCTTCACTCGCCGCCCGCGCACAGGCCCGCGCCAGCAGGATGGCGGCGTTCAGCACCGTTTCCGGTCCCGCCGCCAGATATTCGCCCAAGGCGCCGGTTTCGCGCTGCGCCAGCCGTCCCAGATAGGGGCTGTTGCCGAAAGCCGAATCCAGCAGCGGTTCCGTGCTGGCAAAGCCGCGCTCGGCCAGCGCCTCCTTCACCCGCGCGGCGCGGGCGGGATCGAATGGCGTGGGCGGAATTTGGAGAGGCATGCGGCCTTATAGACCATCGGCGGATTTTTTGGGCATCGTCGCTCGAGCCCCTTGCCTGTGCTCGGGACGTTCGCCTTTCGGCGAACCTCCCCTCTCACTCAGCCGCGCTTTTGATGGAAGCCGGCAGGCGGATCGCGGTGTGCGGAAAGCGCAAGATCGCCTTCAGCCCAATGGGCAGGTTGTCCTCCAGCACCAGTTCCGCATTGTGGAAATGCGCCACCGCCGCCACCAGGGACAGGCCCAGCCCGGTGCCCGGAGAATTGCGGCTGGCTTCCAGCCGCACAAAGCGTTCGACCACCCGCGGCCGGTCGGCCGCGGGGATTCCGGGGCCGCTATCGGCCACCGACAGATCGATGCCTTCCGCCGTGGCGGCGGCCTGGATGCGCACCTTGCCGCCGGCCGGCGTGTATTTGATGGCATTGTCCACCAGATTGGCCAGCGCCTGGGCGATCAGGCTGCGATTGCCTTCGATCACCACCGGAGTCGAAGGCAGTCTGGTCAGCGCCACCCGCTTTTCCTCGGCCAGCGGCTCGTACAATTCCACCACATCGGCCGCCACCTCGCGCAAATCCAGCGCCGACATGGCGGCGCGCGTGGTACCGGCATCGGTTTCGGCGATCAGGAGCAAGGCATTGAAGGTGCCGATCAACTGGTCGGTTTCGGCGATGGCGCGTTCGATTTCTCCCGCCATCATTTCATTTTTCAGCGCGCCGCTGGCATTCAGCCGCGCCGCGGATTCCTCCAGCCGGTTGCGCAGGCGGTTGAGCGGGGTGCGAAGATCATGCGCCACCGAATCGGTCACTTCGCGCAGGCCCTTCATCAGCCGCTCGATACGGTCGAGCATGCGGTTGAGATTTTCCGACAATACGTCCAGCTCGTCGCCCGACCCCGCCAGCGGCACCCGGCGGGTGAGGTCGCCGGCGATGATTTCGCCTGAGGTGCGGTTGATGGCGTCCAGCCGCCGCAGCATGTTGCGGCCGATCAGCGCCCCGCCCGCGGTGCCCAGGATCAGGATCAGCACCACCGTCCAGGGCAGGGTGGTGGTGAACATGCGCTCGGTGAGATAGCGGTCATGCACATCCTCGGCGACCAAAAGCTGGAAATCTCCCGGTATCGCCAAGACCCGCCCGCGGGCGCGGCGGGCTTCCAGCTTGCCGTTCACCGGCCGGTCATAGTCGAACTCGACCATGGCGGCCGCGGTTTCCGAGACCTGCGGCCAGAATTCCAGATTGCCGGCCACCACATGATGCAGGCCGTCCCCCAGGAGATAAAGCGCCTGGCCCTGATGCAGGGCGCGGGCCCGCACCGTCTCGACCAGTCCGGGCAGGCCGAAATGCCGATACTCCTCCGAAAGACCGGTAATCTCGGCCTCGACGATCTGGTCGGTCTGATCGTCCAGGGTGCGGCGGGTGTTCCAATAAGTGAAGAACAACAGCGCCGTCACCGAAAAGGCGAACAGCAGGACGTAGACAAGAACGATCCGGAAGGCCTGGGTCTGTAAAAGGCTAGGTGGCTTAGTGCGCACGGATCATGTAGCCCGCGCCGCGCACCGTGTGCAGGAGCGGCGCCTCGAAACCCTTGTCGATCTTGGCGCGCAACCGGCTGATATGCACGTCGATCACATTGGTTTGGGGATCGAAGTGATATTCCCACACGCTTTCCAGCAGCATGGTGCGGGTCACCACCTGGCCGGCATGACGCATCAGATATTCCAGCAGGCGGAATTCGCGCGGTTGCAGCTCGATGTCGGTGCCGCTGCGCTTGGCGGCGCGGGTGAGCAGGTCCAGCTCCAGGTCGCCCACATCCAGCCGGGTCTTGATCCCCGCCGGCATGCGCCGGCGCATCAGGGCGTCGATCCTGGCCAGCAGTTCGACAAAGGCATAGGGCTTGGTGAGATAGTCATCGCCGCCCGCCTTGAGCCCCTTCACCCGGTCGTCCACTTCCGACAAGGCCGAGAGAAACAGCACCGGGGTGGAATTGCCATGCTCGCGCATTTCGGCCACCACCCTCAGCCCGTCCAGCCCCGGCAGCATACGGTCGATCACCGCCACGTCATAAGAGCGCGACAGAGCCAGGTTCAATCCCGTCTCGCCGTCCGCCGCCTCGTCCACCACATGGCCTGATTCCTTGAGGCCCTGCACCAGATAGCGCTGCGCCTCCAGATCATCTTCGACTACAAGAATCCGCATCATCACTCCCAGCTGTGGATGAAAATGAGAAGGGCGCGGGTTGGACCCGCGCCCTCGGGAAATCAGGTCTTGTCGATATCAATGGCGACAAAGCCGGTGCCGCCCTGGGTGCGCGCCACCAGCAACAACACGCTGGAGCGGCCTCCCTTCTTGGCTTCCGCCACGCCGGTCTGGAAATCAGCCGGCGAACGCACGATGCGGCTGCCCACCTTGAGCACCACATCGCCCGGCTGCAGACCCTTGTCGGCGGCATCGCTGTCGGGATCGACCTTGGTGATGACCGCGCCGCTGATCACATTCTCGGCGATATTGAAGCTCTTCTTGGTTTCCGGCGTCAGGGACGACAGGCCCAGTCCCGCCGCATTGGCGCTGGAAGGCGACATCAGCCCGTTGCGGTCAGGCGCGTTCGAAGCCAGTTGCTGGGCATCGGGACGGGTGCCGATCGTGACCTTGATCTGCAGCGGCTTGCCCTGGCGCGAGATGTTGAAAGTCGCCACCTGGCCGGTGGGGACGCTGGCGACCTTGCGGGTCAGGTCGGTGGCATCGTCCACCGACTGGCCATTGATGGCGGTGACGATGTCGCCCTGCTCGAATCCGGCCTTGGATGCCGGGCCGTTGGGCACCACCTCGGCGACCAGAGCACCCTTGCTTTCCTTGATGCCGAGCGCGGAGGCGATCTCCGGCGTCACCGGCTGGATGTTGACGCCCAGATAGCCGCGGGTGACGCGGCCATGTTCCTTGAGCTGGGCCACCACGTCATGGATCAGGCTGGCGGGAATGGCGAAGCCGATGCCGACGCTGCCGCCCGAAGGCGAGAAGATCATCGAGTTCATCCCGATTACCTGGCCGCGCAGGTCAAAGGTGGGACCGCCCGAATTGCCCCGGTTGATGGGAGCATCGATCTGGATGAAGCTGGTATATTGCTGGCTGCCCTGGTCGATATTGCGGCCCAGCGAGGAAACAATACCCGCGGTCACCGAGTTGGAGAGGCCGAAGGGATTGCCCACCGCCACCACCCAGTCACCCACGCGCAGCTTCTTGTCGTCGCCGAATTCCACGGTCGGCAGCGGCTTCTCGCTGTTGATCTTGAGCAGCGCCACATCGGTGACCGGGTCGGTGCCGATCAGCTTGGCGGTGAAGCTGCGGCCGTCCGGCAGCTTGACGGTGATCTTCTTGCTGGCGTCCACCACATGGTTGTTGGTGACGACATAGCCGGCCTTGTCGATGATGAAGCCCGAGCCGGCGCTGAGCGCCTTGTGCGGCTGTGGCTTCTGGCCGTTGTTGAACTGGTTGAAGAAGTCGCGGAACGGCGCGGGAATATTGTCGGCGTCCATGTCGCTGTCGGTGGTGGTGGTCTCGCTGGTGATGGTCACCACCGCGGGGCTCACCCGCTCCACCAGGTCGGCGAAGCTGAAGGGCGCGCTGTTTTCCAGCATGCGCGGAGCGCGGGTGTCGCTGGTCTCATTGGCTGCCACCATGGTGGGGGTGGTGCCGGCAGTCTGGATGGCGCGCACCGGCGGCAGCAGCGCGAAGGCGCCAAGGCCCACCACGATGATGGTGGCGGCCGTGCCCATGGCGATCAGGCGGCGCTGGCGAAGGGAAGGTTTGGGAAGACGGGAAAACAGGCCGTTCGGCGTATGCGGATCATTCTGCATGGGGGCTCCTTAAGACGGGTCTTTCCGGCCCATCTGCTGCTCGGGGTATAGAAGTCTAACATGGCCGGATTACGTACAATGGATTACAATGTCGTAATATTCAGGGCTATGCTTAAGCCCCTCGGGCAGCAGCCTTTTTGACCGTGATCCAGGCCACGCTTCCCGCCACCCCCAGAACCAGGAACGGCGCCAGCCACAACAGCCAGGTGTCCGGCTGCAACGGCGGCTTCATCAGAATGAAGTCGCCATAGCGCGCCACCAGGAAGTCCTGGATCTGGCGGTCGCTTTTGCCGGCAGCGATCTGTTGGCGCACCAGATGGCGCACATCGGCGGCAAAGGGTGAACCGGATTCATCGATGCTCTCGCCCTGGCACACCAGGCAGCGCAATTGCCTTTGCAGATTACGGGCGCGCGCTTCCAAAGCCGGATTGGAAAACGTTTCGACCGCGGAAGTATCGGGCGGCTGGGCGCGCGAAAGACTTGGCGCCACCAGCGCTGAAAATATCGCCAGCAGAAAAACCAGAACGGCTTTCATCAAGACGGTTTTCATTCGGCCGCTTGCGCGATGGCGGGCGCGGCAGGGACCTTTTCAGGTTCTCTGACCCTGAGGCGGCCCCACAGGCTCAACATGCCGCCCAGCGCCATCACCAATCCCCCCAGCCAGATCAACGGCGCCAGCGGCGAGACATAGGCGCGCAAGGCAAAGCGTCCGCCATCCCTTTCATCGCCCAGCGCCAGGTAGAGATCACGCCAGCCGGTGGTGTGGATGGCGGTATCGTTCATGTCCTGGCCTTCCGCCGGATAAAAGCGATGCTCGGGCAAAAGCGTGGTGCTGACCTTGCCGCCGTCCATCAGCGCGACATGGGCGCGGTCGGCGATATAGTTGGGACCTTTCTCCCGCGTCACGCCATCGAAGCGCAGGGTATAGGGCCCCACCGTCATGGTCTGTCCCGGCGCCACAACGGTCAGCGCCTCGCTGCGCCACACCGTGGTTCCGGTAACTCCCATCAAGGTGATGCCCAGCCCGGCATGAGCCAGCGCGGCGGCAAAGGCGCTGGCGCGCGCGCCCTTGCGTTTGCGAATGTCGAGGATGGAGGCGCCGATCAGCCAGCCGGCCACGGCAAAAGCCCCGGTCGAAGCCAGTCCGCGCGGCGACACGATGGCAAGAATACTGACCGCCGCCACCGCCGCCAGACCCAAGGCGGGCATCAGCGCGCGCCAGGCGGCCTTGAGATCGCCGCGTTTCCAGCCCAGCGCCGGCCCGAACGGCACCAGCAGCAAAAGGGCGAAGAAAATGGGCGCGAATATCAGCGCGTAATAAGGCGGACCAACCGAAATCTTGGTGCCGTTCAAGGCATCCAGCAGCAAGGGATAGAGCGTGCCGACAAACACCGCCGAACAGGCCGCCACCAGAAACACATTGTTCAACAGCAAGGCGCTTTCCCGGCTGACCGGAGCGAAGGCGGCGCCGCCTTGCAAGGAGGGCGCCCGCCAGGCGAACAGCGCCAGCGCGCCGCCAATGGCCAGCGCGATCAGGATCATGATGAAGAAGCCCCGCGTGGGATCGCTGGCGAAAGCGTGCACTGAAGACAGCACGCCCGACCGCACCAGGAAGGTGCCGATCAGCGACAGGGAAAATCCGGCGATGGCCAGGAGCAGGCTCCAGGTGCGGAAGGCGCCGCTTTTTTCGGTGGCCAAAGCGGAGTGCAGCAGCGCCGTGGCGATCAGCCAGGGCATCAGCGAAGCATTCTCCACCGGGTCCCAGAACCAGAAGCCGCCCCAGCCCAATTCGTAATAGGCCCACCAGGAGCCCAGCGCGATGCCGCAGGTCAGCGCGATCCAGGCGATCAGCATGAAGGGACGCGCGGCGCGCGCCCAGCCTTCTTCACCCACCATCATGGCGGCCGCGGCATAGGAGAAAGACGCCGACAATCCGACATAACCGGCATACAGCATGGGCGGATGCATCGCCAAACCCGGATCCTGCAGCAAGGGATTAAGGCCCGCGCCTTCAAACGGCGCCGGATCGACGCGCAGGAAAGGATTGGAGGTGAACAGAATGAAAAGCAGGAAGGCGGACGCCAGCAAGCCTTGAATGCCCAAGGCGGCGCTGGTCAGCCGCTCGCCGCCGCGCTGAAGGCCCGCCACCAGCGCGGCATAAATCGCCAGCACCAGCACCCACAACAGCATCGAACCTTCATGATTCCCCCACACGCCGCTGATCTTGTAGACCAGGGGCTTCAAGGTATGGCTGTTATTGGCCGCCGCCAGGATGGAAAAATCCGAAACCACAAAGGCATAAGTCAGGGTGGCGAAGGCCAGGCCCACAAAGACCAGCAGCCCCATGGCGGAACTGGCCGCCGCGCCGCGCGCCAGGCGCGCCTCAGGCCTCGCGCCCATCAGACCGGCGGCGGCCATCACCAGCGCCAGCGCCAGCGCGAAACACAAAGACAGTTGGCCCAGTTCACCGGTCATCGCGCATCTTCCTGCCAGCGGCCGCTTTTCTTCAAGGCTTGGACCACTTCCGGCGGCATGTATTTCTCATCATGCTTGGCCAGCACTTCACTGGCGACAAAGGTGCCGCTTCCATTCAGGGCGCCGGTGGCGACGACACCCTGGCCTTCCCGGAACAAGGCCGGCAACACGCCATTGAAATCACACGCGACGCTGCTGTTGCCGTCGGTGACGCGGAAACTCACGGCCGCGCCCGCGCCATGCCGCAGGCTGCCTTTTTCCACCAGCCCGCCCAGGCGGAAAGCGATGCCTTCGCCGACCTGTTTGGCGGCCACATCACTGGGGCTGCGGAAATACATGGTGTGCTGCCCCAGCCCATAGACGATCACGCCGGCCAAGGCGGCGCCCGCCGCCAGCAAAGCGGCGGCAAAAGCCAGGCGGCGTTTTTTCTTGGCGTTCAATGATCTCCGCCTCTATGAAGGATCTCATCGGCGATGCCGGTGTCATAGGCGATGCCCGCCGGCGTCAGCGCGATCTGGTCCGGCCATGCCGCCTTGATCAGCCCCTTGCGGCCCAGCGCATTCCACACATTCTCGTTTTCCAGCCCGGTGGCGTCGCGCGCCGACACCGTGGCATCGCCCAAATGGAAATGATCGCCATGGGCATGGGGAAACTGGGTGATGGCGGTATCGCCGTCCGGCGTGGGATTGGAGGCGCCGGGAATCCGCGCAATGGCCTGCAACAAAGTGAGGGTGCGCAATTGCAGCGGATTGAGCTTGGCGGGATTGGTTTTGGGCGGCATGAGACGATCTTTGGCAAGCCTAAAGGAAAACGGCCGGGACCATACCGTCCCGGCCGTTTTCAAGCAAAGCGCGTAGTGACGCTTGTTTTAGTGGTGCCAGCCGCCGTGGAACCCCCGACCACCGCCACCCCAGCCATGTCCCCAATGGCCGCCGCCACCAAAGCCGAAGCCGAACGACACGCTGGGGCCATAATAAGGATAGCCATAGGGATAAGGATAATAACCCGGAGCCGGATAGTAATAGGCCGGAGGCGGCGGCGGGCCGTAAGCATAACCCGGAGGGGGCGCGCCATTGCCGTAATAGCCGGCCTGCTGCTCTTCATGCATGCAGGCGTAATAAGCATCGGCATAGGCGGCCTGCACATCATTGGCGGCATGACGGGCATTGTCGGCGCCGATCGCGGTGCCCGCGATCAAGCCCGCGCCCGCGCCGGCGGCGGCGCCCAATCCGGCATTGCCGCCGGCCGCGCCCAGAATGGCGCCAAGCGCGGCGCCGCCCAAGGTGCCACCCACAGTACCGCGCGTCTGCTCATCGCGGGCAGCTTCATGCGGCGTGACATACCCGGTGCGCGCCGCGGCATCGCGGCGGCAGAACATGTCGCGATCGGCCATCGCCTGCTGCGCCTGAGCATTTCTTTGCGCATTCTCCATCGGCGGCGGCGCTTCCGCATAGCCGCGATCCGCCGGACGAGCGGTCTGCGGCGCGTCTTCGTCATAGTCCGGCGCATTGCGTGCGCTATTGGACAGATTGGCGGGCGGTGCGTTGGCCGGCTGCGCCATCGCGCTGGTGCCCAGCAGGGCGGCCGCCAAAAAAGCAAGTGTTGGCGCGGCAATAAGCGGTGCACGGAACATCGAAAGCGTCTCCACGAAATTGTCCCTCAGCGGACATAGCAGACGCCCGCCCGCGTTCAATGTCAAAGCCAAGATTTTGCTAATTTATGCCCAAAACGGGTCACCGTTCATCTGGCATTCAGCTAGGCTTTGAAAGGCTGTAGGCGCCCCCAAGGGTTAAGCAGCGGCGGAGAGGGCGGCCTTACCCCCGGCGGCGGAGCCGCCCTAAAACAACAGCGGGGCATCCGAATATGATTATGCCGCAGCGGAGAGGGCCGCCTTACCCCGCCGGCGCAGCAGTTCCGCTTCCTGGTCACTGAACAGAATGGCGGTCAGTTCCGCGCAGAGCTGGAATTGCGCATTGGCGACGGTGCTCTGCGGATCGGCCTTGAGCGCCTTCACCACATCCTCGTTATAGCGTTTCAGCGCAGTGCAAAGCTCGTCATAGGTGGTCTTCTGCTTGGCGGCAAAGGAGGCGGCGGCGGCAAAATGCCGGCTGCCGGCCACCAGCCGGGCATAGCGCAGCGCCATTTCATGTTTTTCCGGGCCCGGATGCTTGCTGAAATCCCCGCCCATGCCCTTGGAGGTGGGCAGCGCCGCGGTGACTTCCCTTGGCGCGCGCTCCATGAAGCTTTCCATCACCTTGCCGATCTGCACCCGTTCGGCCAAAAGCCGCTTGCCCCATTCGCCTTCGCGCTTGAGTTCGATCTCCTTGGCGATATGGCTGGAAATATCGGAGAAGGTCTTGACCTCCTCCATCAGTCTCTCGGCATCGAACAAAGGATGGCGGGTGACCTGGATGGAGCTTTTCAGCGCTTCCATCCGCGCGAACAGAATCTCGCCCACCAGCCCCATATCGGTCTTGGAGATCAGGGTTTCATCGGTATGGCGGGTGACCAGCAAAGGCAGCCGCAACGCTTCCCAGGGACGGTTCAGCCGGTTCATCACAACCACCGCCACATAGGGCGCGACATCGGGTTTGGACTCGACGATCCGGTCGTAAACTTCGCGCACCTGCCAGACCAGCTGTTCATTGAAGGATGCCACCGGCGCCGGCAGCAGGGCGATCAATTCCTCCATCGTCTCCCCGGCCGAAAGCAACTGCGCCATGTCGGAAATATCCTCCACGGCAAACGCGTCGCCCAAAATCTTCTGCGCCGTCTGGCGGCCCGCTTCAGTCGCCAGCGCCTTGGTCATGGCCTCGGCGGCGACCGGCCAGAATTTCATGGCGCGCTTCAGCGCGTCATCCGGCTTGTGCGCCAGCACCAGCGCCTTGCATTCGGCGCAATAGGCTCTGGTTTCCGCCGGCAGCAACGTCTGGGACAGCCAATTCCATGCCGGCACCAGGGTGCCGCGGGCGATCGAGCCCTTTTGCTTGACGCGGCGCGGCGCGCAAGTGAGCAGATCCTGGAACGGGCGGCAGAACAGACGCAGCGGCGTGGGGGTGCGCTCGAAATTCTCGCGGCGCAGGACGGGACGCAGGCCTTCCAGAATATCGTCATGCGGCAGCAGAGTGCCGTCCATCAGGCGGTCGACTTCGATGGCCATGGCAAGACGCGCCGCCGCCGGCCCGGGAAGGCCGCCGAGAAACGATTTCAGTAATCCTGTCTTGTCTTGTGGCATGACGGACATCCTGCAGCCCCCGCTGCGGCCGCCAACATTAGGGGCGACATCGTTAACGGCTTGTTTCTTTTATTGAATGGCCGGAAGCTCCAGCCGGGCCAGGACGCCCCCCAAGGGGCTCTCTCCCAGGGAGAAAAAACCCCCATAAAGCTTGGAAATATCCCGGACGATGGCCAGCCCCAGGCCCGAGCCGGGGACGCTTTCGTCCAGCCTTTCCCCCCGCTCCCCCACCTGGCTGCGCTGTTCGGCCGAAAGGCCGGGACCGTCATCTTCCACACTCAGCACCAGGCGTCCGCCGCTCTTTTCGCAACGGACCCTGACCCGGCTCTTGGCCCATTTGCAGCCATTGTCGATCAGGTTGCCCAGCATCTCTTCCAGGTCCTGGCGCTCGCCGCGGAAATAGATCGCCTCGTCGCATTCCGCATCCACCACAATACCGCGCGTGGCATGGATGCGGGCGATCACCCGCGCCAGGTCATCCAACGCCGCGCTGACCTGGGTGCGGTTGCCCAGCACATCCAGCGAACCGGCGGCGCGGGCGCGGGTGAGATAGTGATCCACCTGCCGGCGCATGGAGAAGACCTGACGCTTCACCATGTCCGCCAAAGGCGCTGCCTCGGTGTCGTGATCGTGCGCTTCGGCTTCCGCCGCCAGCACCGCCAGCGGGGTTTTGAGGAAATGCGCCAGATTGGAAACATGGGTGCGGGCGCGCGCCACCACTTCCTCGCTGTGCTGGATCAGGGAATTGAGCTCGGTGGCCAAGGGCGCGATCTCGGTGGGAAAACGGCCCTCCAGCCGGCGCGCCTCGCCGTCCCGGATTTTCGCCAGCCCTTTGCTGACTTGGCGCAGCGGCGACAGGCCCACTTTCACCTGCACCAGGATGGCGGCGATCAGCCCCAGTCCCAGGATCAGAAAAGACCAGAACAGGGTGGTGTTGAACTCCCGGGTCTGGCGCTCCACCGCCGCCATGTCGCCCGCCACCAGAAAAGTATATTCGGCGTCGCTGCTGTTATCCGGCGTCAAATCCACCAGCCGCGACACCACGCGCAATTGCTGGTTTTCCGGCCCCACCGCGCTGCCCCAGGAGAGATTGCCCTTCCTGATTTGATTGACGGGCGTGATCTCCTTGTCGAACAGCGAACGCGAAATCTGTCCGCCGCTGTTGCCGGCGCGGATCTGGTAGTAGAGGCCGGAATAGACCCGGTCGAAATTGTGATTGAGGAAACGGTCGGCCAGCATCACTCCGCCATTGGGATCGGGTTCGGCGGCGGCGATCAACCCGTCCATGTCGGCCTGAAGCGCGGCGTCGAAATTGCTCTGCGCCGCCATGCGGAAGGCGTTGGAGAGAACCGCGCCGCCCACCGCCAGCCCCAGCAAGGTCCATACCGCCGCCGCCGCGATCAGGCGGGACGATAGCGACTCAAGCTTCAGCCGCCGTGCCGCCCAGTTTGGGATCTTCAAGCGAATAGCCAAGCCCGCGCACCGTCTGGATTAGGCCTGCGTCCAGCTTCTTGCGCAGGCGGCCGATAAAGACTTCGATCGTGTTGGAATCGCGGTCGAAATCCTGGTCGTAGAGATGCTCCACCAGTTCGGTGCGCGACACAACCTTGCCGCGATGATGCGCCAGATAGGCGAGCAGCCGGTATTCCTGGCTGGTGAGCTTGACCGGATTGCCGTCAAAGGTCACCCGGCTGGCGCGGGTATCGATCCGCAGCTTGCCGATCTCGATATCGGCGGTGGCGATGCCGGCGGCGCGGCGCAGCAGCGCGCGCAGCCGCGCCAGCAATTCCTCGGTGTAGAACGGCTTGGCCAGATAATCGTCGGCGCCCGCGTCAAAGCCGGCCACCTTGTCGCTCCAGCGGTCCCGGGCAGTGAGGATCAACACCGGCATGCTCTTGCCGCCCTGGCGCCACTTCTCCAGCACCGCCACGCCATCCATCTTGGGCAGTCCCAGATCCAGCACCACCGCGTCATAGGGCTCGGTATCGCCCAGGAAGTGGCCTTCCTCGCCGTCAAAGGCGGAATCCACCACATAGCCCGCATCCGCCAGCGCTTTGCGCAACAGCCGCTGCAGGTCCTTATCGTCTTCCACCAGAAGAATGCGCATGCATTTCCTCCCTTAATGCCGTCCGTGGCCGCCGCCGCGGCCGCCAAAATCGCCATGGCCACCGCCATGACCGCCAAAATCGCCGCGGCCGCCAAAATCGCCGCGGCCGCCAAAGCCGCCGCGAAAACCCTCATAGGGCCTGGCATAGCCGGGCCCGGGTCCGAAATTGCGCTCGCGGCCATATGCCGGGGGATAGGGGCCGCGTTCATAAGGCGCGGGATAGCGGTCCATATTGGGACGCGCATAGCCGGGCGGCGGACCCTCAAAGCGATGATTGTCGAAACTGTCGCGCCCCGGCGAAGAGCGCAGCACCCGGCCATTGCGGGCATCGGTGTCGAACCAGATGACCCGGCCATCAGGGGTCACCCATTTCAGGTGATAGTGCGGATCGCCGGAGGGACCATAGGTGGGACCTTCCGCATCATAGAAGTCGCCGGGATGTTCGCGCCGGATGCCGGGCAAGAGACGGTCGAGCGGCTGCACGCCATCGCGGGGGTCGCCGCGATAGGGGGGAGGGCCATAAGGCTGGGCTGAAACGGGAAGGCCGCTCAGCAAAGCGAAAAGGCCCAAAAGAAAGGAAAAAGCCAGGGCGCGCATGGGGTTTTTGTACGTCATGGGACATGAACCCGGCATGAATACCGCATCCAGACCCGGTTCAGTTTGATCCTCCTAAAGTGCGCCCCATGGACGGCAGATGTTCGTCCTCATGCGATTTAAGGAGATGACCATGTTTAACATGAAAACGGTTCTGATGGCAGCGTCCCTGGCGGTTTTGTCGGCGGCCGGCATCGGCTCCGCCGCGGCCCAGCCCTGGGACCATGGTAATCATTATGGCTGGCGCGATCGCGCCTTTGAGCGCCATGAGCGCTTCGAGCATCGCGCTTTTGTGGACCGGATGCGGGTTGCTGAGACCCTGCGCTTCCATCGCCTGCGGATGATCGGCGATCCCTATTTCGTCCATGGCCGCTATGTGGTGCGCGCCCATGACCGTTTCGGCCGCGTGGTTTTCATCCAGGTCGACCCCTATAGCGGCGCCTTCATGCGCGAGGTGATCCTCTAGCAGAAAATCTTGGGGCGTAAGGCCCGTGGTATGCCCCTCCCCATAGGGCCCCAAGCGTCAAGTGGAGCCCCGCGTCGGAAGACGCGGGGTTTCTTTTTTTGTTTACCCCCATCCGTCGCAACTCGAATCGGCTCCGCCGATATCTCGTTGCGACACCTTCCCCCTTCTTGGTGCTTCGCACCGAAGGGGGAAGGAGGCTGGCGGATGCTGTCGGTCGCCCGGCGGCTCCGCTGCCGGGCTCGAGATTCGATTAGGCTTCTTCTTCCGGGCTGCTGACATCGTTGCCGGAATAAGTGATGACCGCCGGGCGGAAATCCCAGGTGCGCAAAATTTTCACCGCTGCTTCCAGCGCGTCCTTCACCGTGTTGCGGCGGATCGCCTCCAGCATCTGTTCGGTGTTGAGCGACACCGTCGCCGCCTGGTGGCCGCGCGGGCCCGGCAGAGACAGAAACAGCGGCACCGAATTCATCACCCCGGTGACGATGAACTCCTGGAACCATTTCTTCCGCACCGTGTTGAGCGGATTTTCCACCAGCATCAAGCCGATGCCGGTGGAAAGATCGAAATCCTGGGAAATACCTTCGGTCTCGACATAGGCGAGCACGCCGGATTTGTCGGGCCGCCACTCCTCGCTGAAAATATCCACCGTGCGCCAGGCGCAATAATAGCTGCGGCAAACCGGCGGGCGGCTGTCATAAATCCCGCAACCGGTGCTGGCGCAATGACGGCAGCGGGCGCCGGACAATTTCTGTATTTCCGGCTTGTTAATGGTGGGGAACACGCAACAGACGGTGCAACCCCCGCAATCCCGCCCTGGAATCAAAGTCATGCCGTCCCACATGGTTCAACCTTGCCACAGCCCCATACGCCTTGGAACCTCACCTTGAATCTGCCGCAAATATCAGTCAGCAATCACCGCAAATGCCCAGCTGGCAAGATCGTTTCGACCCGGAAGCGCTGCGCGACGCCGCGCGACGCGCCA
This sequence comes from Rhizomicrobium sp., assembly GCA_035693565.1. Lineage (GTDB taxonomy): Bacteria > Pseudomonadota > Alphaproteobacteria > Micropepsales > Micropepsaceae > Rhizomicrobium. Next base: position 28,678 of record DASSGF010000027.1, read on the forward strand.
TTCCCTTTGCCAATCCGCTGATCCGCCGGTTTGCGCCGGCTTTCGCCATCGCGATGGCGGTGATCGCCGCTCCGCTGGCGTTGCTCTATCTCACCCCGCTGGTGTTGGGCCTGTTCGCGCCCCGCCTGGATCCCAGCGTCGATCTCTATGCCGTCAACCGGCCGCTGGCCTTCACCTTCCTGGATGCGGACGGCAATGACGTGGGCCATCGCGGCGCCATTGTCGGCGAGCGGCTGAAGCTTGCGGAGATGCCCTCCTATCTTCCCGCCGCCTTCATCGCCATGGAGGATCGCCGCTTCTATTATCATAACGGCATCGATCCGCTGGGCCTGGGCCGCGCCATGTTGCTGGACTTGCGCGCCCGGCGCTGGGTGGCGGGCGGCTCCACCATCAGCCAGCAGACCGCCAAGATCGTCTATACCAACCAGCAGCGCACCATGTCGCGCAAGCTCAGCGAGTTGATCGATGCGGCGGGACTGGAGAAGTCGCTCAGCAAGCAGCAGATCCTGCAGCTTTATCTCAACCGCATTTACCTGGGCAGCGGCGCCTATGGCGTGGACGGGGCGGCGCGGGTTTATTTTGGCACCAGCGCGCGGCAATTGACCCTGGCCCAGGCGGCGATGCTGGCCACCCTGACGCGGGCGCCGTCGGTGTTCTCGCCCCGCCGCGATCTGCTCCGGGCGCAGCAGCGCGCCAGCCTGGTTCTGGACTCCATGGTGGACAATGGCGCCATCACCGAGGCCCAGGCCACCGAGGCGCGCGCCCATCCCGCCGTGATCATCGACCGCGCCAGCGTGGACGCGCGCAATTATTTCCTGGATACCGCCGCCGACGAGGCGACCAGGCTCGCCACCGTCAACGGCGCCGCGCCCAGCGCCGACATGGTGGTGCACACCACCCTGGAGCCGAAAGTGCAGGAAGCGGCGCGCCTGGCGGCCCTGCATACGCTGGCCAAATACGGCAAAAAGACCCGCACCACAGAGGCGGCGGTGGTGTTCATGAAACTGGATGGCGCGGTCAGCGCCATGATCGGCGGGGTGGACTACCGGGACTCGGTGTTCAACCGCATCACCCAGGCCCATCGCCAGCCGGGTTCGGCTTTCAAGCCCTTTGTCTATCTGGCGGCGCTGGAATCGGGCCTGTCGCCCTGGGAGACCCGCGATGACGAAGCGGTGGACATTGGCGGCTATCATCCCACCAATTTCGGCGGCAAGAGTTATGGCACCCTGACCTTGGCCGACGCTCTGGCCCACAGCGTCAACACCATCACCGTCAATCTGGCGCAGGAGGTCGGCGTGCCCAAAGTCGTGGCGGCCGCCAAGCGGCTGGGCATCACCTCGCCCCTGGAAGCCAATGCCTCGCTGGCCCTGGGCACCAATGAAGTCACGCCGCTGGAATTGACCGCGGCCTATGCGGCCATCGCCAATGGCGGGACGCGGGTGACGCCCTATCTGGTCACCGAAGTCGATATCAGCGGCAAGCTGGTCTATCAGCGCCAGGCGCCGCGCCCGCAACGGGTGATCGACGAGCAAGTCAATCGCGACCTTACCGCCATGCTGTATGGCGTGGTGGTCAACGGCACCGGCGGCTATGCCTCGCTGCATGGCCGCGAGGCGGCCGGCAAGACCGGCACCACCCAGGATTCCCATGATGCCTGGTTTGTCGGCTTTACAACGGACTATGTCGCCGCCGCCTGGGTGGGCAATGACGATTCCTCACCCACCCGCGGCGTCACCGGCGGCACCCTGCCCGCTTATATCTGGCGCGACGCCATGCTGGCGGCCGAACAGGGCAAGCCCTATCACCCGCTGGACCGCTCCGTGCAGCCGCCGCCGGAAGAGATCGAGCTGGCCTCCTCGGGCGCGGTGTGGGACGGGCATGATGACGAAAGCCTGAGCCGGCTTCCCCAACTGCCGCCGGAAGAAGGGGAGCAGCAGCCCCGGCGGGAGCGCCACCATCGCGGCGGCTTGCTGGGCTGGCTGTTTGGCGATGACGACGACGAGGACAGTGCGCCGCCGCCGCCGCGCGGCGGGAATTCCGATCGTTGAACACCGTGCTATAAGGCGGGCATGATCCGCCGCCGCGCTTTTCTTGTTTCCGGTCTCGCATCCGCCACCGCGCTGATCCGGCCCGCGGCCGCGGCCACCACCATCCGTTTTGTCACCGACTGGAAAGCGCAAGCCGAGCATGGCGGCTTTTACCAGGCGGTCGCCGACGGCCTCTATGCCAGGCGCGGACTGGAGGTGAAGATCATCCAGGGCGGGCCGGATGTGAATGTGCCGCAGCTTTTGGCCGGCGGCGCGGCGGATTTCGGCATGGGGTCCAACAGCTTCATCTGCCTCAACCTGGTCAAGACCGGCATACCGATCCGTGCCGTGATGGCGATCTTCCAGAAAGACCCGCAGGTGCTGATGTCGCATCCCCGCCGCGACATCAATTCGCTGGCCGACATGAAGGGCAAGCCGGTGCTGATTTCGGCGGCGACCATGAACGCCTTTTGGCCCTGGCTGCGCGCCAAGTTCGGTTTCAGCGACAAGCAGATCCGGCGTTACACCTACAATCTGGCGCCCTTCATCCTGGACCCCAATGCCATCCAGGAAGGCTATCTCACCAGCGAACCCTTCACCGTCCAGCAACAAGCGCATTGGGAGCCGAAAGTCTTTTTGCTGTCCGATTATGGCTATCCCGGCTATGCCAACATGGTGCTGGTGCCGCAGAAATGGATCGACACCAACCGCCGCGCGGTGCAGCTGTTCGTCGACGCCACCCGCGACGGCTGGCTGCGCTATCTGGAGAATCCCGCCAAAGGCAATGCGCTGATCAAGCGCGACAATCCCGACATCAGCGACGCCATCCTGGCCCAGGCCTGGGACAAGATGAAACGCCATGACATGCTGCTGAGCGGCGACGGCAAGGCCTTCGGCCTGGGCAGCATGACCGAAGGGCAGTGGAAACTGTTTTACGACACCATGGCGGCGGAAGGGCTTTATCCCAAGGGACTGGACTACAAAAAAGCCTATGACCTGAGTTTCGTCCGCGCCACTTTGCAGAAATATCAATGATCGCGCTCTCCGGCGTCGGCAAACGCTTTGCGAATGGCGTGGAGGCGTTGCGCGATCTGTCCTTCACGATGGGCGCGGGCGAGTTTGTGTCACTGCTGGGGCCCAGCGGCTGCGGCAAGTCCACCGCCCTGCGGCTGGTTGCCGGTTTGCTGGCGCCGGACAGCGGAAAAATCCTCATGCCCGAGGGCAAGCCGGAAATCGGTTTTGTCTTTCAGGAACCCACCCTGATGCCCTGGGCGGATGCGCTGACCAATGCGCGCCTGCCGCTGGATTTGAAAAACCTGCCGCGCGGCGAGGCCAATGACAAAGCGGCGGCGGCGCTGGCGCGGGTTGGCTTAAAAGGCTTTGAGCGCGCCTATCCCCGCGAACTGTCCGGCGGCATGAAGATGCGGGTCTCTATCGCCCGCGCGCTTGCCGCAGGTCCCAAACTGTTGTTGCTGGACGAACCTTTTGCGGCGCTGGATGAGATCACCCGCAATGCCCTGGGCGATGATTTGCTGCGGCTATGGCGGGAAGACCAGCTGACCGTGCTGTTCGTCACCCACAGCGTCAGCGAGAGCAGCTACCTGTCTCAACGTGTGTTGGTGATGACGCCGCGGCCGGGTCATGTGAAGGCGGATATCGCCCTGCCCGCCGGACGCGACAGCCGCCTGTCGCCACAAACCATCGAATCCCAGCGCCTGATAAGCCAGGCCCTGAATGAGGCAGGAGCGTTGCGCGTGGCCCGTAGCGACAGCGTACGGGCGAGCGACCAAAAGAGAAATCCCGCATGAGGCGCTTGCTGGACATCGCGATGCCGTTGCTGGTCGCCTTGCTGGTGTTGGGCGGCTGGGAATGGGCCGTGGCGCATTGGCAAGTCCCGGTCTATGTCCTGCCCGCGCCCTCGGCGATCGCACGCGCGCTGGCGGACAATTTTCTGTCGCTGATGACATCGCTGCTTTCCACTTTGACGGTGACCGTGGAGGCGTTCCTGGCCGCCTCTGTGCTGGGCATCACAACGGCCATCGCCTTTTCGCAAAGCCGGCTGTTGGAGCGCACGCTCTATCCCTATGCCGTGATCCTGCAAGTGACGCCGGTGGTCGCCATCGCGCCTTTGATCCTGATCTGGGTGGGCTTCGAGCGCATCAACCTGGCGTTGACCATCATCGCCACCATCGTCGCCTTCTTTCCCATCCTGGCGGGCGCTACGCTGGGCTTGAAAAGCGCGGACTTCAATCTCACAGACCTTGCCCGCCTTTATGGCGCGTCACGGGCGCAGATTTTGTGGCGCATCCGTCTGCCCACCGCTTTGCCTTATTTGCTTTCGGGAATGAAAACCGCCGGCGGCCTGGCCTTGATCGGCGCGGTGGTGGCGGAATTTGTCGCCGGCTCCGGCACCGCCACCGGCCTGGCCTGGCGGATCGTGGAATCCGGCAACCGGCTGGAAATCGCCACCCTGTTTGCCGCCCTGGCGCTGCTGGCGGCAACCGGGATTGTGATTTTTGCCGCGCTCTCGCTACTGGAATGGGCGCTGCTGCGGCGTTGGCATGAAAGCGCGATCAGCCGCCAGTCTTGACCGGCGCGGTCTCGCGCAAGGTCAGCATTGATAGCACCCCCAACGCCAGCGCGCCGCACATGTACCAGGCCGGCGCCAGCGGCGAGCCGGTGACGGACGTCAGCCAGGTGACGATCAGGGAGGCGGTGCCGCCAAACAGCGAGACGGCCACGGCATAGATGATGCCGATGGCGCCGGAGCGCATTTCCGCCGGCAGGCCTTCCGCGACCTGGGTCAGAATGGAGGGCAGGCCCAGGGCCAGCAGCGCCGACATCAAGGCCACGGCCGCGTACAACACCCCTGGCGTGCGCAATTGCGCGATCGCCATGAAGCAGGGCAGGCCCACAAGACAGAGCAGGCCGTGAGCCCCGATCATCAGCGGCTTGCGGCCCAGCCGGTCGCTGAGCCAGCCGCCGATCGGATTAAAGATGACGCCGACAACGCCGCCGATGATCACTCCGCCAGAAGCCTGGGCAGGCGAAAGACCCAAAGTATGGGTGGCAAAGAGATTGATGCCGAGCAGGGCATAGGTGGCGATGGTGGCGCTGGCGATCATCAACAACGTCCGCAGCACCAGGCCGATCTGTGCCGTGCTGGGGCGTTGCCACTTCTGTCTTGCCTGCTGCGGCGCCAGCGTCTCGGGCAGGCTGCGGCGGATGGCAAGCGCCAGTGGCACTACGCTGGACCCCAGCAGCATGGCGATGCGCCAACCCCATTGCGTCAAGTCTGCCGGAGTCATCAGCTTCGCCAGCACCGCACCCACAATGCCGTAGCAGAGCGACGCCGCCCATTGGGTGGCGAATTGCAGCGAGGCATAAAGCCCGCGCTTTTGCGCCGGCGCCGCTTCCAGCAAAAGCGTTGTGGTGGGCCCGACCTCGCCGCCCAACGCGAAACCCTGCAGCAGGCGGAAAATCACCGCCAAGAGCGGCGCGGCCAGGCCGATGCTGGCGTAAGAGGGTGTCAGCGCCAGTCCCACAATGCTGAAACCCATCAACCCAAAGGACAGCATCATGGCGGGCTTGCGGCCGATGCGGTCCCCCAGCGGCCCGATCACAAATCCGCCCAGCGGCCGGGTAAGGAACCCGGCGGCGAAGGTCATCAAGGCCAAAAGCAGGCTGGTGGTTGAATTCTGGGCCGGAAAAAATGTCTGTCCGATCTGGACGGCGAAAAAGCCGTAGATCAGGAAATCGTAAAATTCCAGGGCGTTGCCGGCCACCACGGCGGCAAGCTGGGACCGGCTCAATCTCGGCTGCATGCTCACGAATCCCCCACTTTCCCGCGACTATGCCCGCTTCCGGGCCCCATATAATACAAATATTTTATGTTATTCATAAAAAACTACAAGCTATGCGTGTTGAAGTCTTGATTTCCCCGGCCGAGCGTGTTTTTTCCGCCCCATGGCGCACCAGAACCAGGGCTTGCAGATGCTGACCGCGAACCGCTTGCGGGATGGCGACGTTTTATACCGCAAGGGTGACGGCTGGGTGTTGATGCTGGCCGACGGCGACATCTATCCCGACCAAGGTTCCGCCGATGCCGCCCTGGCCGCGGCCAATGGCGAGTTGGCGCGCAACGAGTTTGTCGCGCCCTATCTGTTCGAGGTGCGCCAGGTGGATGGTAAAATCACACCGGTCAAGGAACGCGAGATCATCCGCGCCGCCGGGCCCACGGTGCATCCACACACCGGCAAGCAGGCGGGCCAATATCATGCGTGAGACGTCCCATGCTTAATGCTCTCGTCAAACCCGTGGCGCCCAACATGTACCGCTATGACGAATTCGACGCGCAATTCGTCGGCGAGCGGGTGAATCAGTTTGCCGGCCAGGTGGCGCGGCGGCTGTCCGGCGAGTTGACCGAAGACCAGTTCAAGCCGCTGCGCCTGATGAACGGGCTGTATCTTCAGTTGCATGCTTACATGCTGCGGATCGCCGTGCCGTACGGCACCTTGTCGTCCAAGCAGATGCGCCGCCTCGCGCACATTGCCCGCACCTATGACAAGGGCTTCGGCCATTTCACCACCCGCACCAACCTGCAGTTCAACTGGATCAAGCTGGTGGACGTGCCCAAAATCCTGCGCGAGCTGGCGGATGTGGAGATGCATTGCATCCAGACATCCGGCAATTGCGTGCGCAATGTGACGGCGGATCAGTTTGCCGGCGCCACTGGCGAAGAGATCGAAGACCCGCGTCCCCTGGCCGAGATCATCCGCCAATGGTCGAGCCTGCATCCGGAATTCGTCTTCCTGGCCCGCAAGTTCAAGATCGCGGTCGGCGCCACCGAAAAGGACCGCGCCGCGCTGCAATGGCATGACATGGCGGTGCAGATCGTCAAGAACGCAACTGGGCGCGTCGGTTACAAAGTGATGGCGGGCGGCGGCATGGGCCGCACGCCCTATATCGCCCATGTGATGAGCGAGTTCGTGGAGCGCGAGGATATCCTCGCCTATCTGGAAGCGGTGTTACGGGTCTACAACCAGGACAGCCGCCGCGACAATATCCACAAGCAGCGCATCAAGATCCTGATCAACACCATCGGGCCGGAAGAAATGCGCCGCCGGGTGCAGCGCGAATTCGAAGAACTCAAGCGCATGGGCAGCTTGCAGCTGCCGCAGGAAGAGCTGGATCGCATCACCGCCTATTTCGCGCCGCCCAAATTCGAGACCGGCCTGTCCGACGCGATTCCCGACGCCGGAGCCGATTTCGCCAATTGGGTGAAGACCAATGTGCACCAGCACAAGGCGCCCGGCTATGCCATCGCCACCATCACCTTGAAGACGCCGGGCCAGGTGCCGGGCGACGCCACCGCGGCGCAGATGGACACCATCGCCGATTTGATGGACCAATTCAGCCTGGGCGAAGTGCGCGTCACCCATGAACAGAATCTGGTCCTGCCGCATGTCCGCAAAAAGGACCTGCCCGCGATTTACGCCAAGCTCAAGGAGCTGGACTTCGCCTCGCCCAATGCCGGGCTGATCACCGACATCATCGCCTGCCCCGGCCTGGACTATTGCGACCTGGCCAATGCCCGCTCGATCCCCATCGCCCAGACGCTGGCCAAGCGCTTCGAAAACCTCGCCCGCCAGCATCAGATCGGCGAACTCAAGATCAAGATTTCCGGCTGCATCAATGCCTGCGGCCATCATCATGCCGGCCATATCGGCATCCTGGGCGTGGACAAGAAAGGCGTGGAATTCTACCAGCTCATACTGGGCGGTTCCGGCGCGGAAGACGCCAGCGTCGGCACCATCATGGGCCCCGGCTTCGGCGAACATGAAATCGCCGACGCGGTGGAGCGGGTGGTCGATGTCTATCTGGCCGAGCGCAAGGACGGCGAACGCTTCCTGGACACCTATCGCCGCATCGGCATGGAGAAGTTCAAGGCCGCCGCCTATCAAGAGGCTGTGGCGGCGTGACCAAACTGATCAGCTTTTCTAATGAGAAGAGGGGCGGCGCCTATGCGCAGGATATTTTTGCGCCCGTTGCGGATGATGCACCGCTGCCGGAAGGTGCGGTGATCGTGTCCCTGGCGCGCTTCCGGAAAGATCGCGAGGCGCTACTGGCCCGCAACACGCCCATCGGCATCAAGCTCCAGTCCAGCGAGAATCCGGAAGTGCTGGGCGCCGACGTGAATCATTTCACTTTGATCGCCCTGGAGTTCCCCAAATTCCGCGACGGCCGCGCTTTTTCCTGGGCCCGCATGCTGCGGACCCGGCTGGGCTTCACCGGCGAGATTCGCGCGGTGGGGGATTTTCTTTACGACCAGGTGAACTACCAGCACCGGGTCGGCTTTGACGCCTGGGAAGTGCCCGACCATTTCACCGTCGAGATGTTCAACCGGGCGCTGACCGAGATGACCAACGTCTATCAGCCTTCCACCGACGGCAAGAAGACCATCCGCGAGCTGCGGGCGACGCGGTAGTTGCCCCTCCGATCCGGCCTTCGCACCTAACGGTGCTCGGCGTTCGGTTGGCTTGGCCGCCAACCTCACCCTTCGCTGGCCCGAGAGCCGTCCATACGCTGTCGCTATGGACCAGCCACCTCCCCACATAAGCGCGCTTGCGCGCGCGTGGGGAGGTCATTCATCCCAGGTTCATGTAGGTTACGCCTTATTCAGCGGCGGAGGGCATGGGCAGCCGTTAGGCTTCGCCCATCTCCAATGGGAGTTTTCATGCGCAAGGCTCTTCTTCCCCTGCTGGCGTCGCTGCTGGTCTGCGGCACCGCTACCGCCGCCCTGATTGCCACCAATGCCCGTGCCGGCGATGCTCAACCGATCCACAAACCCCTCATGATGCTGGCGCAGAACCAGTCCGCGCCGCGGGCGGACCGTGACGCCGGGCCTCCGCCACCGCCCGACATGGACGAGCCCATGGCGCGGGGTCATGGCCAGTTCTGCCAGGATATCTATGCCCATAAGGCGGGCGAGATGGCCTTCCTGGAAGCCAAGCTTCAACTTGCCGCCAACCAGCAGCCCTTATTCGCACGCTGGAAGGACATCAGCCTGGACATCGCCAAGCGCCGTGAAGGCGATTGCAGCACCCGCGTCGAGCGGATGCGCACAAACGGCCAGCGGCCCGACATGATGCAGCGGCTGGACCGGGAAGAAGACATGCTCAAGACCCGCCTGGCTGACCTCCAGGCCGAACGCCCGGCGTTAAGCGCCCTTTATGCCGCGCTCAATCCCACTCAGAAGGAAGAGTTCGGCCGTGCCGCCCGGCACGGCATGGGCGGCCGCATGCATATGGCGATGACCATGATGCGCCATGGCCACCCGCCCGAGCTGGGCCGGCGTCTTGGCCGCGGGCCGGCCGGCGAGCCGCCGCTGCCGGAACCGCCGCCACCGCCGGCGCAATAGCAAGACACATCAATTTGTCACAAAGGCCGCACCGCAGGGTGCGGCCTCCCTCCCCGCGCGCGCGTAAGCGCGCTCGCATGGGGAGGTGACCGGTCCATAGCGACAGCGTATGGACGGCTCTCGAGCCAGCGAAGGGTGAGGTTGGCGGCCAAGCCAACCGAACGCCGAGCACCGTTAGGTGCGAAGGCCGGATCGGAGGGGATTTTTGTTGCGCCCGGGCGTTGCTTGGCTCACAACGCCGACATGAATGCGCCGGTGAACCTGCCTGGACGTCTGGACGCGCTGCCGCGCTTTGCCAGCGCCTTGAAAGCGATCGAAAGCCTCAAGCCCGGTGAGCCGCTTTATCTGGTGCATCCGGAGAAATTCGCCGCCGCCGCAAAACAGTTCCTGGACGGGTTCCCCGGCGATGTGTTGTACGCCGTCAAAGCCAATCCGCATCCCTTGGCGCTGACCTGTCTGTGGAATGCGGGCCTGCGCCATTTCGATACCGCCAGCCTGGGCGAGATCGAAGCGGTGAAAAGCCTGTTCCCCGAAGCCAATTGCCATTTCATGGCGCCGGTGCGCCTGCCCGGCCAGGCCAAGGCGGCGTTCGAGAAACACGGCGTCACCGACTTCGTGGTCGACAGTGATGCCGAGCTGGACAAGCTGCTGGCGGAGTGCGGCAATGCCAAGAAGCTGCGCATTTTCGTGCGGCTGGTGGCGCAGTTGGGCGGCGCCTTGCTGGAAATGTCCAGCAAGTATGGCTGCCGCCCGGAAGAAGCCGCCAAGCTGCTGAAGCGGGTGCGGGTGGCGGGCGCCGCGCCCTGCCTCACCTTCCATGTCGGCTCGCAATGTCTCTCGCCTTTCTCCTATGCCCAGGCGATCGAAATCGCCCAGCGCACCATCAGCCTGTCGGGCGTGGAGATCGCGGCACTGGATATCGGCGGCGGCTTCCCGGCTGCCTATTCGGGACAGGAGCCGCCGCCCTATCACTGGTATTTCGACATGATCAAGGAGGCGCTGAATTCCCTGAACCGCCCCGATCTCAATGTGATGTGCGAGCCGGGACGCGCGCTGTGCGCGCCGGGCATTTCCCTGGTGGCCCAGGTGGTGATGCGGCGCGGCGACCGGCTTTATCTCAATGACGGGATTTACGGCAGCTTTGACGAGCAGCGCTTTGCCGGTTTCGATGAAGACTATCCGCCCAGCGGCATCACCCTGGACGCCAAAGGCAAGGCCAAGCTGTTGTCCGGCGAGAAGCGGCCTTTCCGCGCCTATGGTCCCACCTGCGATTCCGCCGATGTGCTGCCGCGCCCGGTGATGCTGGCCAACGGCATCGCCAATGGCGACTACATCCTGTTCGAGGCGATGGGCGCCTATACCGTGTCGTCGCGCTCGCCCTTCAATGGCTATTATCCGGATAGTTGGGCAGTTATCGGGTAGCCGTTTACACCCCGTTAAGCCTTCGGCGACGGATCCTTAAGCCCTTTGTCCCAGGATGGGTCTAGAGGTTGCCGATGGCCGCATCCCAGAAACTGTCGCATCTGCTGCAACTGGCGGACCAGGGTCCCGCCTTGCGCGCCGCCTTGGCGGAAGAAGTGGCGGAGCTTTTGAGCAACTGGCCGTCCGACTATCCTGACCATATGCGCGGCATTTGCGAGGCCCTGCTGGCCAAGGCGGCGCGCGATGTGGATCAACCCACCCGCGCCCGGCTCAGGGTACTGCTCTGTTCCAGCCCGGAACTTTGCCAACGCATATTGCCGCGCGATCATTCCTTCCAGCCACTGGTCGAAAAGGCGCGCGCCGGCACCGATCTGGCGGTCCTTCTGGTCGAGAGCCTGGGCGTGAACGGCAAGATCGCCGCCGAGATATTGGACGATGACAGCGGCGCCTCCCTGGCGGTGGCTTGCAAGGGTGCCTATCTGGATCGCGCCGTGTTCTCGGCGCTGGCGCTGTTGGCGCATCCGGCGCGCGACCGCGGCCACGCCTTTGCCTTGCTGGATACGTTCGATCGCGTGCCAGTCAGCGAGGCCACGCGCACACTGCGCCAATGGCGAGGTGAGGAACGACTCATGCGCGACAGCGCATGAGGAATTTGGTCCGTCGTTAGCGGCAGCGTAGCGCGACGACCAAATTCAGTGACGAACGCGCGGTCGCAAGACCGCGCCGGCGATTTCAGAAATTAAAACTGGAATAGCTCGGAAGACCTAGCTCTCGGCGTGCACTTCGTGCCGCTCGCGCGTCTTCAAGAATTTCACATTGGGGAACCGGTCGGCGACATAGCCGATTTCCCAGGCGCTCTTGGCCAGGAAGACCGGGGCGCCGTCGCGGTCGGATGCCATGCCGCCCTTGTTGGCATTGGAGAATTTTTCGATCTCGGCATCGCTGCCCGACAGCCAGCGGGCGCTGTCATAGGGCGAGGCTTCCAGCTCGACGTCCAAGTCATATTCCGCCACCAGGCGCGACTTCAGCACGTCCAGTTGCAGCGCGCCCACCACGCCCACGATCCATTGCGAACCGATCGCCGGCTTGAACACTTGCGTCACGCCTTCCTCGGCCAGGGATTCCAGGGCGCGGGCCAGATGCTTCTGCTTCATGGGATCGCCCAGCCGCACCCGGCGCAATATTTCCGGGGCGAAATTGGGAATGCCGGTGAACACCACGCCGCCGGACTCCGACAGCGTATCGCCCACCCGCAGCACGCCGTGATTGGGAATGCCGATAATGTCGCCGGGCCAGGCTTCGTCCACCGTCTCACGCTCGCTGGCGAAGAACAGGATGGGATTGTGCACTCCGATGGTCTTGCCGGTGCCGGATTGCTTGAGCTTCATGTTGCGCTTGAACTCACCCGAGGCCAGACGCAGGAACGCCACCCGGTCGCGGTGATTGGGGTCCATATTGGCCTGGACCTTGAAGACAAAGCCGGTGACTTCCTTGTCCCCCGGCTCCGCATCGCGGCCCACCGCGGCCTGCGCGCGCGGACTGGGCGCGTTCTGCGCCAGCGCGTCCAGCAATTGCGCCACGCCGAAATTCTTGAGCGCCGAGCCGAAATATACCGGCGACTGATGGCCTTCGCGATAGGTGGCGAGGTCGAATTTGTGCAGGCCTTCGCGCGCCAGCATCACGTCTTCGTCCAGCCTGGCCTTGAGCTCGTCGTCCAGCCTGCCCTCATTGAAGGCGATGAAATTGCCGTCCTTGAGGTCGAACACGCCCTTGAAGTTCAGCCCCATGCCCGCCGGCCACATCATGGGCGCGGTCTCGATCTGCAACTGGTCGGAAATCTCGTCCAGCAATTCAAAAGGATCGCGCGCTTCCCGGTCCATCTTGTTGACAAAGGTCATGATCGGGATGTCGCGCAGCCGGCAGACCTCGAACAGCTTGCGGGTCTGGGCCTCGATCCCCTTGGCGGCGTCGATCACCATCACCGCCGAATCCGCCGCGGTCAGGGTGCGGTAAGTGTCTTCGGAAAAGTCTTCATGGCCCGGCGTGTCCAGCAGGTTGAACACCGCACCCTTATATTCAAAGGTCATCACCGCCGAGGTGACGGATATGCCGCGTTCCTGCTCGATCTTCATCCAGTCGGATTTGGCGCGGCGCGCCTCACCCCGCGCCTTGACCCGGCCGGCGGCATGAATCGCGCCGCCCAGCAGCAAGAGATGCTCGGTCAAGGTGGTCTTGCCGGCGTCGGGATGCGAGATGATGGCGAAGGTCCTGCGGCGCGCGGCTTCGCTGGCGGGGGTACGGCTCATGCGCGCGGGGTTAGCAGTCCCCGCCCGTCCCGGCAAGGCGAACCTGACGGATCAGAGCGAAACGGTTCCCTTGGCATGGCCCATCACCTGTTTGGCGCGCAGATACATTTCCACCGCGCGCAGACTGAACAAAGCGGCGCTGAAAACAATCAGGGCGTCGGAGAATAACAGCACGTCCAGGTGCCAGGCCTGGCCCTCCATCTGAAGCCCGGTGCGCAACCCCATGCGGAGCAGGATCAGCACCACCAGCACCAGCATGGCGGCTTGCCCGCCTTTGACCATCAAGGTGCCGTCCTCGGGATGGACTTCGATGGCCATGGTGCGGCCCCAGTGCCAGCCGGCGATGCCGCCCAAGCAGGCGGCCAGGCCCAGCCAGGCCCAGTCCTGAGCCACAAAGTGGCGCACGGCGTGTCCGGGTTGGGGTGCCGCCAGCACCAAAACGGTGAGCCCCAGGATGATGGCCGGGCGAATCCACAATTGTCCCAGCTTCAAGGGCTGGGTCTTGGCCATGCGGCGCATGCGGAAATACAGCACCGGCAAGACGATCAGGATGGGGACAAAGAGTTGCAGGAGTTGTTGCTGGGTCATGCGCAGTGTTGGCCGCCGTCTGGAGGTTTGGATGCAGTCAGACGATAGGCTCGTCGACAAAAGCGCGGCCCTCGCGGTCCTCGATCTCCACGATCCACAGGTCGGGGTCAAGTTTGACTTGTTTGTGACACCATTCGCTGGCCCGGGCCTCCTCGGTCCAGCCGCCCAGGACTTGGGCCCAGGCCAGTTCGCCCTTGGCATTGCGCACCTGGTTCAGCACCAGCACCGTGCCGTTCAGTTTCGCCACTTTCAGAATGATGGCGCCGGCTTCCTCGCTGCCGCTGCGCACGACGAAGGCGGAAGCTCCCTGCACCTGGACGCGGCGGATCAGGGCGCGCACGAAGATTCCGGCTTTCAGGCGCGGTGTTGGCGTCATCTGTCGCTTGTATCAGGAGGCGGCGCGAAACGGCAAAACTTTGCCCGTGATCAAGCGCTCGCCCTTGGCATCCACCGCCGCATAAGGCAGCCGCACCGTCACGGTGGTGCCTTCGCCCAAAGTTGAATCCAAGGTGGCCGTGCCGCCATGCATCTGGGTCAGGGACTTGACCAGCGCCAGGCCCAGCCCTGTGCCTTCCTTGGCGCGGGTTTCGGCATTTTCCACCTGCTCGAACGGCTTGCCCAGCCGCTCCAGGTCGGCTTTTGAAATGCCGGTGCCGGTGTCGCGCACCGTGATCTCGATGCCCTGACCGATTCCTTGGCCGGATTCAACCGGCCGCGCCGTTATCTTCACTTCGCCGCCCGCCGGGGTGTATTTCACCCCATTCGACAACAGATTGACCAGAATCTGCTTCACCGCGCGGCGGTCGGCGAACACCAGCCGCGCGCCCGCCGCCACAGTCAGCTTCAAGGCGACATTGGCGCGCTCGGCGGGAATCCTCAGGAAGCGCACCGCGCCTTCCGCCATCTCTTCCAGGTCGAACAATTCCTCATGCAATTCGAACTTGCCGGCCTCGATCTTGGACATGTCCAGGACCGAATTGATCAGCTCCAGCAGATGCGCGCCCGATTCATGGATCAGGCGGGAATATTCCTGATAGCGCGGGCCCAGCGCGCCGAACATTTCCCGCGTCATCACTTCCGAAAAGCCGATGATGGCGTTCAACGGCGTGCGCAATTCGTGACTCATATTGGCCAGGAAGCGCGACTTGGCGCGGGACGCGTCCAGCGCGGCGTCGCGCGCCTCCACCAGGGCGCGCTCATGACGCTTGCGTTCGGAAACATCGCGCGCCACCGCCACAATATCGGTGGGGCCGCCCAGGTTCATCTGGGCCGGACGGCAGCGTATCTCCATCCAGACATAGTGGCCGTCGCCATGCTTGAGCCGCACTTCCGCGGCCCCGGCGCGGCCGTGATAGCTGGACTCCATCAGCGCGGTTTGCACGGCGTCGAGATCATCGGGATGGACCAGGCTCTGCAGCGCCATGCCGGTGAGTTCTTCGGGAAACCGCCCCAGCAGCGCATGCGTGGCGGGGCTGGCGAAACGGATGCGGCCGTCGGAGGAATGGCGGGTAATCAGGTCCAGCGCATTGTCGGCCAGGAAGCGGTACATGGCGGCGCCTTCCGCGGCGGCGGCATCGGCGGCGCGCTGGCGGTCCTGGGCGGCCACCGCCACCAGCACGGCCTGCATCAAGGCCGCCAGCACCGAACCGGCCTGCACCTGCCACAAGGGCGGAGCGCCGGGAAACACCAGGCGCGAAGGCGGCAACAGGCCAAAAGCCTCGATCCCCACCACCGCCAGCCAGGCCAGGGCGGCGGCCATTCCGGCCCGAAGCACTGCCGGACGGCCGCCGGTCAGGGCGGCTTCGGCGGGAACCAGGGCCAGCCAGATCACCAGGGGCGAGGCCGCGCCCCCGGTCAAAACCGCCAGATAGCCGATCAGAAGGGCAAAACTGGCCAATCCCGCCTGTTCCAGCAGGGACAAGGAAACCGGTGTCAGGGCCAGAAGCGCCAGCCAGGCGGGAATCATCAACCCCGCCAGGGCCGCCCATTCGGCGGCATCGGGCCGGCCAATCACCAGGAAAAAGGTCAAACCCAGCAGGCCGCCGATCAGCGCCTTGGCCGCCTGCATCAGGGCAAAGCGGCGGCGCTGGGCCGCCGGGTTCAAGAACCCGCGCTCCGCCATGCCGCCTTGGTCCATCGCCATCAAAATCCGCCGCTGCCGTCACCCGCCGCCAGTCTCGCTTCACAGGCTTAATGAAAGCTGAACCACCGGCGATTGCGTTCAGTTCTCCACAAGCATTGTGGCCAAGGCTGAATTCGGAAGCGGAACCGAATTCATTCCTGGTTAGGAAAGATGGCGCGATTCGGGCCGGGAAGACGAGGCGGGGGACCGGCCTTTGTCGCAGGCCGACCATAGTGATTGCCGGTTCCCTAACCAATCCGCAACGCAAAGCGTCGCAGTATCCCGCCGCGATCAGGCACAGAGCACAAAAATGGCCGTGGCCCATCAGGCGATTATTGACCGCAGGAAACAGGACCAGGACGACCCGGCGGCGCTTTTGGGCACGCTGGATTCCTTGCGCACCGCCATCACCATTTTCGACGCCCAGGCCCGGCTGGTCTATGCCAACGCCCATTTCAATTATCTTTTCCGCTCCTTTCCGCCGCGCGACATGCTGGTGGGCAAGAGCTATGAGGAACTGATCCGGCTGGAGATCGAAGGCGATGAGATCGCGCCTTCGGCGCTGGCGGCCGGCAACCGCGCCTTCATCACCCAGCGCCTGTCCCAGTTGCGGGAAGAGCAATATGCGCCTCGCGACGTGATGCTGCGCGACCACCGGGTGGTGGAAATCAAGGCGCGGCGCACGCCGGGCGGCTACACCCTGTTGCTGTGGACCGACGTCACCGCCGCCCGGGCGCAGCTGATGCGCCTGCAGGAAGCGGTGGCGCTGTCGGCGGAAGCTTTCGCCTTTTACGACCCCAATGACCGGCTGATCCTGGCCAACGACCTCTACGCCCATATCTGCGGCATGAAGAGCCTGGACGAAATGATCGGCAAAACCTTTCCCGAAATCTGCGCCACCGTCGCCTATAGCGGCCGGATGGTGTTCGAGGAAACCCCGGAGCAATGGCTTGAACGCCGGCTGGCGAAACATCGCGCCGCCGCGGGCGCCACCACCCTGCGCACCAATAGCGGCGAAGCCTATCTGGTGCGCGACCGCGCCGGCCATGACGGCGGACGGGTCATGGTCTTCACCAACATCACCGACAAGGTCAGGGCCGAGATTGCGCTGAAAGAGCAGGAACACGCCCTGGCCGACAGCCGCGCCCAGGCGGAAAAACAGAGCAGCTATCTCGCCGACCTGACGGCGCGCCTGGACCAGGCCAGCGCCAGCGTGCACAGCGCCAAGACCACCCTGCTGCGCACCATGGGCCATGAACTCAAAACACCGCTGAATGCCATCCTGGGTTTTTCCGACCTGATGGCGACTTTGGCGGACAATATGAATCCGGCGCAGATCCGCGAATATGCCGGACTGGTCCATCAGGGCGGTCAGAATCTGCTCAAGATCATCACCCAGATCATGGACCTCACCAAGATTTCGGCGGGCCGCTATGACTTGCGCCGCATGCCGGTGGATGCCGGCGGCGTGTTGTGGCAGGCGCGCGACACATTCCTGTCGCGGGCGGCGGCGCGCGGCATCACTATCGATGCCGATCAATGTCCTGTGGGATTGATGGCCGATGCCGATGAAGGGGTTTTCACCGCCATGGTGCACAGCCTGTTGGACAATGCCGTCACCTTCACCAGCGGCAGCCACATCGCCTTGTCGGCCTCCGCTACCGAAGCCGGCATCGCCGTGACGGTGGAAGATGACGGTCATGGCGTGGCGGCTGCGGATCTGGCCCGCATCCTGGAGCCGTTTGAGCATGCCGGGCACAGCGAAGGTTCCGAGCATGCCAAGGGCGCGGGCCTGGGCCTGACCCTGGTCAAGGCCTTCGCCGAACTGCACGGTGGCTGGCTGGAACTGGACAGCCAGTTGGGCGAAAGCTTCCGCGCGACGATTACGCTCCCGGCTGCCGCCCTGCCTACGGCGTCTTAGTTTAATTAACCCCCTCCGGCCTCGACTATCACGCCGTCGCTGCGCTCTGGCGCCCGTCTCGGCCACCTCCCCCTTGAGCGTGCTTACGCACGCGAAGGGGGAGGCAGGTCATGGCCCTAGCGGATGGTCGCCGCGCGGAATGCGCGGCTCGAGATATCTGGATGGCGCCAAATTAATTAAAATCTGAATCAAACCAGCCATTTCTTTGAATCAAACAGCAACGAACCCTGCAGCACCGCGTTTCCGCTGCAATGACGAAGCGGGCAACTCGATCCAATTTTATAAAAGGGAATAAGCGCCCAGGAACAGGCATTGCGCGATGCTGCTCGCGTGGAACACGGAAGAGCAAGACATGATATTCCGGGCTGTATTTTGGATCGGGCTGGTGTCGTTATTGGCGCCCCGCGATCTCGGCCTGGGGGGCGCCGGCGCAGGACATCCCTCCCCCACCGCAATCCAATCCCCCGCTAACGGTCTCTCGCGAACCGGAACGGATTGTGGTTTTGATTGTGCCGGCGGCCCGCTCTCCGTGTTCCACCTCACCGCCAATAGCGAGCTGATGAGCCGCCTGGCCGATGTGAAGGCCCAGATCGCGCAAGACCGGCGGGATCGCGCCGCCCGGGCGAAGGCCATCTGACGGCAATTTAATCCCTGCTGAAATTCCGGGCCTTTTGCGGCCAGGCCGGGTAAAAGTCTCCGGTCACCTCGGGACCGGACATGCGCGGGATCATTTTCCTTCTTCTGTTGCTGCCGCTGGCGGCGTGCGGCTTGTTCGAGAACAAGGAGCTGCGCACCTTGCGCAAATCGCCGGATTATCGTGCCGGCTATCAGGACGGCTGCAATAGCGCCTGGGCCCCAGACGCCGACAAGCGCCATGACGACACCATCGTGCGCGACGACACCCAATATCAGAACAACCGCGCCTATCATGTGGGCTGGAATCGCGGCTTGAGCGCCTGCCGCAGCAGCGGCTATAGCGGCGGCGCGCTGCCGGGCACGGTGCCCAGCGGACCGATCCCGGACCAGAATCCGGGCAACGGTCAATTGCCGCGCGGGCTTTAGTTACAAAGCTTGGTAAGTTCGAGAGTTTTCAGGGTGCGCTGGTCGAGTGCGCCCTGATCGGCGCAGAGCGGCGCGGCCAGGCCCCGCGCCTCGTCATTGCGGTGCTGGACCCTGACCGCCAGCGCCAGCAGCGCCAGGTCCCAGTCATGAAATTCACGGCTAAGGATCTGGCTGGTTTGATCCAGCCGGATCGCGGAACGGAAATAGGGCTCGGCGCCGGCCGCGTCCTGCTGCTCCAAAAGATAGAGACCGCGAAACAAATGCGCCCGCGGGTCCTTGGGATATTTGTCGACCAGGGAAAGGCTTCCGGCTTTCAGCGCATTGTCGTCCTTGGGCAATTCCGCCGGCGGAATATAGTCCAGCCCCGGCTTGGCATAGGTCGCATAGCTGTGGCCGGCAGAGGCAAAAGCGAAAGTCGTGATCGCCAGCCAGAGACCGGCAATGATCGCGGCGATGGAGCGGCCCGGCGGCGTGTCGGTCTCGTCATTCCAGGCGATCAGCATGGCAAAGGCGATGCACGCGCCCGCCAGGCAGCCGCCGAAATGCGCGTTGACGTCGGTGATGGCTCCGCCCTGCGCCACTGTCGGTATCAGCGCGGGAAACAGCGAGCCGCCCGCCACCCGGCGCATCAGTCTCGGCCGCGCCGCGCCGGCGTGGAAACTCAAAGTGAAGAGAGCCGCCAAGGTCGCCATGATGGCGCCGGAGGCGCCCACCGCCAGCGTGCCGGCATCGTTCAACAGCATCGACATCACAGCGCCCGCGAACGCGCCGGTGAAATAGATCGCGGAAAACCAGCCGATGCCGATCATCGGCTCCAACAGAAAACCGACAATGAGAAAAGTCACGATATTGCCGATCAGATGTTCCGGCGATCCGTGCAGCACCGTGGCGGTGAACAGCCGCCACCATTCGCCATGCCCCAGCACCTGGTCACGGCTGGAGGCGCCGGCCGCCAGCAGGGTGAAGTGTCCTGGGGCATAAGGCGCCACATAGTCGGTGGCCGAACGCAACTCCACCACGAAGCGCGCCGCCAGCACGCCGCTGAGCGCCAAGGTGAACCAGGGAATGCGAGCCGCGATACGGGCGCCAAAGCCCGGTAGGACTTGCGGCAGCGGGGCAGCCTGCGGCGCTGGCTGCGCGGTTGCGCGAACCGGCGCATCCAGTGCCCGCTTCCCGAATGTCCCTCTGGCGCCGGTGAAGGCCACGAAATCCCCGCATTTTGAAGATGCGAGGATAGCCGCCCGAGGCTTTCCGGCAGGTAAAGGCAAGCTCAGGCCCGCCTCCCCTTCGTGCGCGTGAGCGCACAAGAGGGGGAGGTGCCCGTAGCATCGCTTGCGATGCGTAGGGCGGAGGGGGTCATTAAAAAACTATTCCGCAGCAGCCCGGACGGCGTGCGCCTCTTGGGTGAGGTTCTGGGAGGCGAATTCCCAGTTCAACAGCTTGCCCAGCACGGCTTCCAGATATTTGGGCCGCGCATTCTGGTAGTCCAGATAGTAGGCATGCTCCCACACATCCACGGTGAGCAGGCAATTAACCCCCTTGGCCATCGGGTTTTCGGCGTTGGGCGTTTTTTCGATTGCCAGCTTGCCGCCTTTGCTGACCAGCCAGGCCCAGCCGGAACCGAACTGGGTTTTGCCGGCCTCGGCCAGCTGCGCGATCAGTTCCTGCTTGCCGCCGAACGCCGCGGTGATGGCGCTGTCCAACTGGCTGCTGGCTTCCGTCCTGGAAGGGGTGAGGCTGCGCCAATAGAAGTCGTGATTCCAAACCTGAGCCGCATTGTTGAAAATGGACTTCTCTTTTGCCTCATTGGCGCCCGATGTGGCGCGCACAATATCTTCCAGCTTCATGCCGGCATATTTGGTGCCTTCCACCAGCTTGTTGAGGGTGTCCACATAGGCTTTGTGATGTTTGTGATAATGGAACGAGATGGTGTTGGCGGAAATGACGGGGGCCAGGGCATCATCGTCCCAGGGCAGCGGCGCGAGCGTGAAGGAACCAGACATGACAACTCCTTACCAAACGCAAATGACGGTTTCCCGTTAACGCATATGGGGCGCGGAAAGCTCCGCGCAACTCGCATTTGCAAAAATAATTCGCCAAATGTCGTGGAAGGCGCTTTCGGCATTTCGTGATCGCTGTAACCCAATTGTCATTCGACATTCGCGCCTGCTTCGCGCAAAACAGGGACAAGCGGGGAAAGCAAAGAGCTTCTCGGAGCCGATCATGCCTGCATATGAAATCTGCTATCTCGATGAACAAGGCGACCTCACTTACAAGTTCACCGCCGATTGTGATGACGACCGGCGCGCCAAGGTCCTGGCGCATGCCATGAAATTGCCCAGCGCCAAAAAACTGGAAGTGTGGAGCGGCGAGATGCTGATCTACAGCCGTCCCAGCGTGGCTTGGGAACGGCAGATGCTCAGGGCGGGCTGAACCCCTGACGCGAAGAGTGAGGCACGACCGGCTTGCCGGGCAAATCGGTCCAGTGGACCGATTTGAGTGCCGAACGCGCGGAGCACAAGCGACGCGCCGGGCAAGCGGTTTCTTTTTCGAGCTATCCCGGCCGCTCGCCCAAGCTCGCGGCGTTCGCCGCTTTCGCAGGTCCACCGGACCTGCTCACATGCTTCGCATGACGCGGCTCACCCCAGGACGCAAAAGAACCGCGTCAGGCGAAAATTCCTTCGCGCCGCGCCCAATCCAAGGTGCGATCCAGCCCGCGGCCAAAGCGGTCGAACAATTCGTTGATCTCCGCTTCATTGATCACCAGCGGCGGACACAGCGCGATACGGTCGTTGATCAGCGGCCGCACGATGATGCCTTCCTCCTGGCAGAACTGGCCGCAACGGGTGCCCACCCCTTTGGCCGCCTCGAAATTGCGCTTGGTCTTTTTGTCGGCCACCATCTCGATGGCGCCGATCAGGCCCACGCCGCCGGCCTCGCCCACCAGCGGGTGATTCTCCAACGCCTTCAGCCGCGCCTGGAATAGCGGCGCCACCTTGCGGACATGGCCGAACGTGTCGCGGCGTTGATAGATTTCCAACGTCTTCACCGCCACCGCCGCCGATACCGGATGGGCGCTGTAGGTGAAGGCATGCCACAGCCCGCCGATCCGCACCGCCTCTTCCTCGATGATCTCCACCAGTTCGGGCGACAACAGCACCGCCGAGATCGGCAGATAGGCCGATGACAGCGCCTTGGCGATGGACATGGAATCGGGCTGGAAATCGTAGGTCTGGCAGCCAAAGGCATTGCCGGTACGGCCGAAGCCGCAAATCACTTCATCATCCACCAGGAAGATGCCGTATTTCTTCAGCACCGGGGTGATCGCCTGGAAATAGCCGCGCGGCGGCACCATGGCGCCGCCCGCGCCCATCACCGCCTCCACGAACATGGCGGCAATGGTGTCGGGACCCTCGCGCTCGATCTGCGCTTCCAGCCTGGCGGCGAGACGGGCGGAATATTGCTCCTCGCTCTCGCCGGCTTCCGCGCCGCGATAATAATGCGCGCAATCGGCGCGGACGGTGAAGTCGAACGGCAGGTCGAAGCTTTTGTGGAAAGCGTCCAGCCCCGTCAGGCTGGCGCTGGCCAGGGTCACGCCATGATAGGCGCGATTGCGGGCGATGATCTTCTTGCGCCCTTTTTGTCCGCGCGCATTGGCGGCGTACCACATCAGCTTGATCTGGCTGTCATTGGCTTCCGAGCCGGAATTGGCGAAAAACACTTTGCCCACCGGAAACGGCGCCATCTCCTTCAATTTTTCGGCCAGGAGAATGCCCGGTTCATGACTCTTGCCGCCGAAGATGTGCGCGAAAGGCAGTTTGCGCATCTGCTCGGCCGCCGCTTCGACCAGTTCTTCCTCGCCCCAGCCCAGCGCGGTACACCAAAGCCCGCCCATCGCCTCCAGATAGTCCCGGCCATCCAGGCCATAGACGAACACGCCCTTGCCGCGCTCCAGCACCAACGGTCCGGTCTGGCGCAAGGTGGTGAGGTTGGTGAAAGGATGCAGCAGGCTCGCCATGTCGCGCGCCTGCACCTGGGACAAAGCCGTGTTTGACAAACTGGTGTTGGTGGGCATTTTTCTCTCACACTCGCGGGGCGGGGAAATCTACCCTAAGGTGACAGCAATAAAACCGTTGAATCCCGGATTGCTCCCATGCGTTTCCAACTTATTGCGGCGCGGATGGCCTTCGCCGCCCTGCTCCTTGCCGTGCTGGCGGCGTCGGCCGCGGTGGCCGGGGTGCGTCTGGGCTATTTGACCGACAGGGCCGGCAGTACCCTGATGATTCCCACCATTGTGCTGGGGCTTGCGGCTTTGATGCTGGCGCTGGCCTGGCTGCGTTCGGCGCTCGCCCGCAACAGCGGTGAGGGAAAGCGGCTGGGTCTGGTGGCATTTTTTGGCGCCTGCGCCTTTCTTTATTGCCCGCTCAGCTATGTTTATTACGGCTTCGCGGCGCTGCCCGTCCATGACGTGACCACCGATCCGGGAGACCCGCCGCAATTCGTGGCCCTGGCCAGGCTGCCGTCGGGCAATTCCCGCGTCTTTGATGGCGAACGCCGCATTCCCTATTCCGGTCCCGATGCCCGCTACAGGGGCCAGACGGTCACCCTGGCCTATGCCTTCCATGACAAATATCCGGAATTGACCCATCAGCATGCGGGGCTGCTGATATCGCCGCAGAAAGCCTATTGGCGCTGCTTCGAAGCCGTCAAGAAACTGGGCTGGACCATCGTCGAGGCCAATGAAAAAGACCTGCGCATCGAAGCCACCGACAAAAGCTTCTGGTTCGGCCGCATCTCCGACATCGTGATCCGGGTGCGGCCGGCGGGCACCATCGGCAGCCGGGTGGATGTGCGCTCGGAAAGCCGCGATGGCGAACTGGACCACGGCCGCAATGTGGCGCGGCTCAAAGCCTTCTTCCGCGTCTTCCGCTTCTAAACGCGCCAGCGCTGCCGATCCGCTGTGGCGAGCCCGCGGCTTTTCAGGTGCTGGAGATGCGCCGCGACCTGCTGGGCCGCCGCCGGACGCAAGACCGGTTCGAGCACGGGATAAAGTTTTTCCACCAGTTCCGGGACGGTGTGGGGACCGCGCGCCAACGCGGCGCGAATCTGTTCTTCCCGGTCATGGCGATGGGCGATCAACTGACCGATCCAGTCTTTGGGATTGGCTATGGGTGAGCCGTGGGTGGGATAGATGATCCGGTCGTCGCGCGCTTTCAGCCTTTCCAGGCTGGCGAGATAGGCGCCCATATCGCCATCGGGCGGGGCGATCACGCTGGTGGACCAGCCCATCACGCAATCGCCGCTGAACAACGCCCGCTCCTGCGCCAGGGCGTAGCAGATGTGATTTGCGGTGTGACCTGGCGTGACGACACATTCTAGCGTGAAGCCGTCGCCCGCGATCGTCATGCCGTTCTGCACCACGATGTCGGGAACAAAGTCATGGTCATGGGCCTCGTCCACCACGCCTTCCCCGCTTGCGGGCGGCGCTGCGCGCGAAGCAAGCGGCAGACCATAAGTTTGTGCCCCGCTCCACGTTTTCAATGCCGCTGCGGCGGGCGAGTGATCGCGATGGCTATGGGTGATGAGGATATGGCTCACCCGCCGCGCGCCCAGGGCGCGTTTCAAATTTTCGACATGGGTTGGCAGCGCCGGCCCCGGATCGATCACCGCCACCGACGCGCCCGCGCCCAGGATGTAGACACCGGTGCCCTTGAAGGTGAAAGGCCCCGGATTCGGCGCCAACAGCCGTGACACCAGCGGCGACAGGCGCACCTCCACGCCATAGGGTGCATCTAGCGATCGGTCGAAATTCATTGCCGGTTAACCGTCAAAAGCCGGGATCAGCCCGAATCCAGGGCGGTAAAGCTATCTTAAGGGAACTCCCTCAATCTGTTGCATTATTCGAG
This sequence comes from Rhizomicrobium sp., assembly GCA_035693565.1. GTDB lineage: Bacteria > Pseudomonadota > Alphaproteobacteria > Micropepsales > Micropepsaceae > Rhizomicrobium. Next base: position 53,452 of record DASSGF010000027.1, read on the forward strand.
CGCATCCCCCGGGGCATAAGTGGCCAACGATCGTTCTGTCCGCTTTCTGAGCGCACTGGGTGGCGCCTCCACCAGCCGGGTGCTGAACCTGTACCGCATTGCCATCGACAATGCGAACAATCCCGAGCATGCGGAACGCCCGCTGTTCCGCTCGCCAGTGATCAACCGTGCCTTCCTGCTCAAGCATCGCACCCGGTCGGATGAGACTTACCTGTTCTCCTCCGCCAAAGCCGTGGCGACCAAGATCATCATCCCCTTCGACCCGGCCGATCTGCGCGCCGGCGGCCGCTCGCTGTTCGTGGACCAACGCGGCTATGGGGAAGCCTTGCGCGAAGCGGGCAAGTACAACAGCGAGAATCTGGAGCGCGACCTGACGGTGCTGCGGCTGTTGAACGCGGTGCCGTCGCTGGACCCGTTCCTGCTGCGCGAGCATCTGCGCAACAATGAGATCGAAGTGTCGCCCAGCTATTTCGCCATTTCCGAAGGCGACCAGGCGCGCATGCACGCCTTTGTCACCCAGGAAATGTCCAAGCTGGTGATGCTGGCGGGCGGCGGCGGTGATTCCAGCAACCGGCTGGTTTCGGCCATGCTGTCCAACCGCATCGACGAAAAGTTGGAGCCGCTGCGCGTCACTTTGGGCCTGACCGGCGACGATTTCCGCGAGGGCGTGTTCAGCTGGCGCGGCTTTCTGTTCTACAAATGGTCGATGGGCAAGTTCTGGCCCGATGTGATGGGCGTGCTGCGCGAGATCAACACCATCCAGCCTTTGGGCGGCCAGACGCCGGAGCAGAAAGTCTATCTCGCCGGGGCGCGGCGCAACATCATCGAGATGGTGCGCGACAACGGCAATCATGTGAACAAGGTGCTGGGGGTGTACGACACCTCCTTCCGCGACCTGGTGGAAAACCAGTCGCCCAAGACCTTTCGCGACTTCCTGCTCAGCGCCCCGCACATGTTCCTGGAGCTGGGCGAGAAGCTGGGCGCCATTTCCCACATTGTGAGCTTCTGGCGTTACCGCTTCGCCCCGGGCAGCGCCAATATCGACGGTGACGAATTGTCGGCCATCTTCCAGGACTTCTCTTCGGGCTTCGGCGAAAAGATCAAGGGCGAAAGCTCGGTGATCAAGAAGCCGGTGGTGATCGACACCACCGCCGCCTAAACTGCCCTCGCAAGGGAGGCAGGCTTGGCAAGACTGGACATCATCGCCGCCCTGCTTTTGGCCGCCCTCCTGTTCATTGTCCTCAAAGTCCTTGGGCTGGTCGTGAAATTTGCCCTGATCGCGGCGGTATTGGGCTTTGTCACCGGGCTTTTCCTGGCCCGCCGCTGGCGCTGCTGACCAGAAAGCCTCTGGAACTTTCCCCCAATTTTGGCGTTAGATGCTGCCTCGACTAAAGGGGAATTTTCTCATGCTGAAATCATTGACCAAACTGACTTTGACCAAACTGACTTTGGCGGCAGCCATCGCCATGGGCTTTGCCCTGTCGGCCATCTCTCCCGTCCGCGCGGACACCGCATCCGATAAAGTTAAACTCCTGGACGACGCCAGTGAGACCGTGGTGCATCTGCGTAGCGACCCGGCTTTCGGCGCCGCCCGCACCATGCTGCAGGGCGCCGAGGCTGTATACATCGTGCCCCGGCTGGTGAAGGGCGGCTTCATCTTCGGCGCCGAAGGCGGCGACGGCGTCTTGTTGCACCGCACCGGCCGCGGCTGGGGTACGCCGCGCTTTTACGGCATGGGCTCGGCCAGCTTTGGGCTTCAGATCGGCCTGGAAAAGGCGGAGCTGATCTTCATCATCAACAGCAAGCGGGCCTTGCGCGGTATCGAAAAAGGCGAGGTCAAGCTGGGCGCGGGCGCCGGGCTGACCGTCGTCACCCTGTCCGGCGGGGCCGAAGGCGCCACCACCGCCCATGGCGGGGACATTGTGGTCTGGGCCTCGGGCACCGGCGCCTATGGCGGTTTGACCTTCAACGGCACCGTCATCAAGCAGGACAAGGAAATGAACGAAGTCCCGGCCACGGGTCCGGCCGCCAAGAACCTGCAGAGAAAGCTGGCTGGTATCTGGTAACCGCTGCCATTTCAGGAGTAGCCTTTGGGCGTCCGGCAGTCCTGGAGGGGAAAGCCGGGCACCCAGATTTTTGGCCCCAAATGAGGAAACCCCAATGAAGAAAATCGCCCTGCTTGCCGCTTGCGCGGCGCTGATCGCCACCCCCGCCTTCGCCGACCTGGCGGGCGAACTGTCCACGGCCCAGACCCATGCCGGCATGGCCGCCACCCAGACCGACATCGCCATGGCTCAGAAGCACCTTCAACATGCGGTGAACTGCCTGGTCGGCCCCAGCGGCACCGGCTTTGACGCTGCTGCCGGCAACCCCTGCGGCAAGGCGGGCAACGGCGCGATTGCCGACACCACGGATGCGGCCCAGAAGGCCAAGCTGACCTCGATCGCCGCTTCCGCCAAGACCGGCGTGGGCTCAAGCGACCTGGCCACCGTGCAGAAGGCCGCCAAGGCAACCGCCGACGCAGTGGCCGCAGCGAAGTAATCCCCCTCCGGCCTACGCATCGCAAGCGATGCTACGGCCACCTCCCCCAATGCGAGCGCGCTGACGCGCGCGCGGGGGAGGTAGCTGGTGCGGGTAAAGAAAAAAGGCCGCCCCTTGGGGCGGCCTTTTTGTTTCAATCCTGCGCTTCCTTGGGCTTCTCCGCGCGATTGGCGATGTAGTCCATCACCGCGAACAGCAGCCCTGAAATCACAAAGGTCAGGTGCAGATACAGCATCCAGCGCAGATGCGGCACATCAAAGGGTTTGTCGAGCTCGGTGAGGGTCATGAAGGCGCGCAGCAGCGAGATGGCGGAAATCGCCACAATGCTGCCGATCAATTTCATCTTCAGCCCGGAGAAATCCAGGGTCCCCATCCAACTGGGACGGTCCCTGGCATTCTCGGTGTCGATCTTGGAAACGAAATTCTCATAGCCGGAGAAAATCACGATCACCACCAGATTGCCCGCCAGCGACAGGTCGATCAGGCCCAGCGCCAACAGGATGGTATGCTCGGAATCCACTTCCGCCAGGTTGATGCTGCTGGGGAAGGCGTGGACCAGTTCGCCCACGAACGCCACCAGCAGCAGGAACAACGCCACCACCAATCCCAGATAGAAAGGCGCCAGCAGCCAGCGCGACTCGAACAGGGTCAGCTCCAGGACCTTTTCCAACCGGTTGCGTTGATGCATGGCTTTCCCCTTTGCTGGTTCCTTAAAAGACAAATACGGCCAAAAAAGACGGCAAAAACCTACAAAAAATTCCACCGCAGCCTATATTGTCCCTATGGCCCACAATAACGGTATGGTCCCCCGCGCAAAAAAGCCGCGTGCCCACTCCAAATCTGAAGTGGGGGGCATGCAGGATGTTGCCGCCAAATACCAGGCGGCGGTGGATTCGCTCTCTGTCGTCCGGCTGGAAGGCGATCCCGCAATAGACCCCGCCTATGAGACCGTGCCGATCAGCCAGTTCGTGCCCCACCGCCCGGCGCGGCCCGAGAAATCCGAAGGCGGCAAGAAGTTCAAGCTGGTCAGCGGCTATGAACCGGCGGGCGATCAACGCACGGCTATTCCGGAACTGGTGGCGGGGGTCAAAGCCAATGAACGCGACCAGGTGCTGTTGGGGGTCACCGGCTCGGGCAAGACCTTCACCATGGCCAAGATCATCGAGGCCACCCAGCGCCCTGCCTTGATCCTGGCGCCCAACAAGACCCTGGCGGCCCAGCTTTACAGCGAGTTCAAGACTTTCTTCCCGGAAAACGCGGTGGAGTATTTCGTCAGCTATTACGATTACTACCAGCCGGAAGCCTATATCCCCCGCACCGACACCTATATCGAGAAAGACTCATCGGTGAATGAGGAGATCGACCGTATGCGCCATTCGGCGACGCGGGCGATTTTGGAGCGCGATGACGTGATCATCGTGGCCAGCGTTTCCTGCATCTACGGCATCGGCTCGGTGGAAACCTATAGCGGCACCGCGGTGGGCATCCAGCGCGGCGACAGAATAGACCGCCAAGCCGCCATCCAGAATCTGGTGGCCCTGCAATACAAGCGCAATGACGACAATTTCGCGCGCGGCGCCTTTCGGGTGCGCGGCGATGTGATCGACATTTTCCCCGCCCACTATGAAGACCGCGCCTGGCGGGTGGAATTGTTCGGCGATGTGGTCGACGCGATCACCGAATTCGATCCCTTGACCGGCCACAAGGCGGGCCAGCTGGAGGCGATCAAGGTCTATGCCAACTCGCATTATGTGACGCCGCGTCCCACCCTGCAGCAGGCGATGAAAGGCATCAAAGCCGAATTGATCCAGCGGCTGGCGGAGTTCCGCGCCAATGGCAAATTGCTGGAAGCCCAGCGGCTGGAACAGCGCACCAATTTCGACCTGGAGATGATCGAGGCCACCGGCTCCTGCGCCGGCATCGAGAATTATTCCCGCTGGCTGACCGGGCGCAAGCCGGGCGAGCCGCCGCCGACCCTGTTCGAATATCTGCCCGACAATGCCCTGGTCTTCGCCGATGAAAGCCATGTCAGCGTGCCCCAGATCGGTGGCATGTATCGCGGCGACTATCGCCGCAAGTTCACCTTGGCCGAATATGGCTTCCGCCTACCAAGCTGCATAGATAATCGCCCCTTGAAGTTCGAGGAATGGGACGCGATGCGGCCGCAGTCGGTCTATGTCAGCGCCACGCCCGGCAATTGGGAGATGGAGCGCACGGGAGGCGTCTTCACCGAACAGGTGATCCGGCCCACCGGACTTATTGATCCGCCGGTCGAGATCCGCCCGGTGGAAAGCCAGGTGGATGATCTGATCGCGGAATGCCGCGACATCGCCAAGCGCGGCTACCGCGCTTTGGTGACGACGCTCACCAAGAAGATGGCGGAAGACCTCACCGAGTATATGCACGAACAGGGCATCAGGGTGCGTTATATGCACAGCGATGTGGAGACCCTGGAGCGGATCGAGATCATCCGCGATCTTCGTTTGGGCGCGTTCGACGTGTTGATCGGCATCAATCTGCTGCGCGAGGGGTTGGACATTCCCGAATGCGGGCTGGTCGCCATTCTGGACGCCGACAAGGAAGGTTTCCTGCGCAGCGAAACCTCGCTGATCCAGACCATCGGCCGCGCCGCCCGCAATGTCGACGGCAAGGTGATCCTCTATGCCGACAAGATCACCGGCTCGATGGAGCGGGCGATGGCCGAAACCAGCCGCCGCCGCACCAAGCAGGAAGCCTATAACAAGGAACACGGCATCACGCCGGCATCCGTCAAGCGCAATATCGCCGACATCATGGGCTCCATGTATGAGAAGGACCATGTCACGGTGGATGCGGGCTTTGCCGACGAGGCGCGCGAATTTGTCGGCCACAATATCAAGACAGTGATCGCCGACATCGAGAAGAAGATGCGCGCCGCCGCCGCCGATTTGGAATTCGAGGAAGCCGCAAGGCTGCGCGACGAACTCAAGCGGTTGCAATCCACGGCGCTGGCGATTGCCGATGATCCGTTTGCGCGCCAGTCCGATGTCGCCCGCGCCGGGCTGGATGCGCAGATCACTTATTCAAGCGAAGACAGCCCGTCCAAGCCCATTCCATCCAAGGGAGGGACGAAAGGCGGACGCAAGCGCTTGCAGCGCGCGGGCCGGCCCAATGTTCCCAAAACTTTCGGCTCGAGGGCGCGTTAAGCCGCTGTTCGCATGCGATAAAAGCGCGCTCATTGTACATTAAGGCCGGAACGCCTATATCAGATTCACGTGGTTCTTGCGTCCCAAGTCAGACGAAGCGCTTCTGTCTTTCTGACCTGCTCTTTTTTTTAAAAAGGCGCGCCGGACGAACCGAAAAACTTCCACCGACCTGAATGTTTTGTTTCCACGGCCGTTCGCGCATATCGCGCGGGCGGAACCTGCGATGATCTAAAGGAACAAAATGACCATCGGCACCGTGAAGTTTTTCAACGCCGCCAAGGGTTTTGGCTTTATCGCGCCCGATGACGGCGGCAAGGATGTGTTCGTGCATATCTCCGCCGTCGAAGCGGCCGGCCTGCGCACCCTCAATGAGGGCCAGAAGGTCAATTTCGACATTCAGCCGGACAAGCGCGGTTCCAAGGCCGCCAATCTGTCGGCCATTTGAGGTCGGACGGGCGGCGTGACCAACGCCGCCCATTTTTCACGCCGCTTTTCAGGAAGGACGCCATGAGCGAGACCAAAGCTTCGCAACGCCGCGACGCCGCCAACCGCACCGCCCAAGGCGTGTCCGAAGTGTGGGAAAAACGCACCCAACAGGTGAAAAGGGAACTGGCGGCGGAGAGCGCCGCCAATGACGCCAAGACCGCGCGCTTGCGCGCCCTGCGCCTGGCCAAGGAAGCCGAGGACGCAGAGGCGGCTAAAAACGCGCCGCCCCCTCCCCCCGCGAAGAAGCGCAAATCCAAGCCCTGATTTCGCCGGCCGCTTGGTGCGGCCTGAGCAAAGGATACCCCAATGCAGACACGGGCAGAGATCGAAGGCTTTGTCGCCGAATGGGTGGCAAACAACATGCGCGGCCAGAACGCCATTTCCAACACGCCGCTTGAAGTGGACCGGCTGGCCGCCGGCCTGACCGGCGCCGCCCGCGCCCAGGGCATTAGCGGCGGCGACCTCCATCGCGTCTTGGGCGATCTCGATGATTACCTGGCGGAACAGTGCCGCCGGCTCAGCGCCGCGCCGGTTTAAAGCAAGCGGAAGCTCAAATAATGGAATTGCGGCGCGGAACCATCTCGCCTGCGCGCATCGCTATTCGCCGGTAAATGTGCTAGGCTGCGCCGGTCGCCGAATCTTGTTCGCAAGCCGGCGCTTGAGAGACTTCAGGGACAGATTTTGGAACGCTGTCCGCGCTCCCGCAGAAGTCGAGGAGCATCCGTGAGCAATTACTTTTTCCATTCTTTTGATCTGAAGGGTGCCATCGCCCTTTCGCAAAGCCTCGCCTGCAGGGACGACCTGGCCGCCCTGGACGAGGGCGTGCGCCGTTCCGGGAAAAGGTCCGTCGAAATCTGGCAGGGCGACAGGCTGGTGGCGCGGGTCAAGCTGGGCAATGTCGCGCTGAACGCCCGCGATCCGCACAGCCTGTAACACCCGATGGTCTCAGACATCAGCTTCGGCCGCACCATCCGCACCAACGCCAAAGCGCAACCGCGTTTTCCGGCCTCCCTCGAGACGGTCGAACAGGCGATCGATCGCGTCCAGGAACTGCCGCTGGCAACCTGGCGCGCCAGCCACTGGCGCACCGCCAGCCAGTCGCTCTGGGATGCGGTGGACTTTCCGGCAGACGGCGGCCGCCTGAAGGTGGCGGACAAGGCCCTGTGCGCGGCCCTGGCGGCGGAAGGCTGGCTGGACGAAGCGCCGCCGGCATAAAGCCTGGGGGCGGGCGCGGCACGCCGCAGACAACGCCATGGCCGCGCGCTAAAAGCCCATCATGCAGCTTGTCACCCTGATCGGCACTACTGCTGCCTGTTGCACCACCGGCGCCTATCTGCCCCAGGTGGTGAAGACCTGGCGCAGCGGCAGCGCCGCCGACATCTCGCTTCGGATGTATGCCGTCATGTCGCTGGGCACCGCTCTGTGGCTGGCTTATGGCCTGATCCAGAACGATTGGCCCATCATCGGCGCCAATGCGGTTTCCTTGGGCCTGACCAGCACGATTCTGGTGCTGAAGATCCGGGACCGTTGAGACAGGCGCCACGCTGGCGCGTTAAACTCCCACCATGTCACGCGCCTTCGTAAAAGAAACGGCAGAAAGCGCTGCACCACCGGAGAGGATGGTGGATGACGGCCCCAACTTGGTCACGGCCGAGGGGCTTGCCCAAATCGAAGGCCACATCGTCCGCATCGAAGCGGCGATGAAAACCGAATCCAACGTGTTGCTGCGCGAAACGCTCGCCCGCGATCTGCGCTATTGGGAAATCCGCAAAGCAAGCGCCGAACTGGCGCCGCCGCCGGACCCTGACAAAGTGTCATTCGGCTCGACTGTCACCATCAGCCGCAAGGGCCGCCGCCAGACTTTCAAAATTGTGGGAGTCGATGAAGCCGATGTCTCCAAAGGCTTGGTGAGCTTCCGCTCACCTCTGGCTCAGGCGATTTTGGGGGCGGAGGCCGGCGATGTGATTGAGGCGCCGGAGCCGTTGGGGGAGATTGAGGTTCTCACAATCAATATGTGAAAGCCTCTATAGCAACTCCTCCACATCCTCGCCCGGGCGGCAGAGCTTGGCGCCTTTGTCGGTCACCACCACCGGCCGGTTCATCAGGATCGGATGGGCTGCCATCGCGCACAGCAGGGTATCTTCATCGGCGCCGTCCAGGCCCATCTCCTGATAGACAGGCTCCTTGGTGCGCACCATTTCGCGCACCATCATGTGCATCTCGTCCTTGATCAGGTGGCGAAGTTTTTGCGGCGACAGCGGGGTGCCGAGATATTCGACGATGTGCGGCTCGATGCCGTGGGAACGGATGGTCTCCAGCGCCTTGCGCGAATTGGAGCAGTGGGGATTGTGATAAATGGTCACTTTCATTGCGGCATCCGGGATTAGGACGCCTGATAATAGCACACTTGCCGCCGTCCGGTTTGCGGCCGCGCATTAACCAGCCTGTCGCCTAGAAGGTCCGGTCGGTCCGCGCCTAGCCTGTAACCTCCTCTGCTCTAATCAAAATCCACTGCACATAGCCGTCATCGCCTAGGATGGGAACATTGGTTACCGACCAGTGGCGCGTCCGGTAGAGGCCCCCGGGCTCCTTCACGTCATAACGCAGCAGCGACAGGTGATCGGGCTGGCGCGTCTTCAGCACTTTGAGCAGCGATTGGCGGATCTGCGCCACGCCGGTGGCGCCGGAATGGGCCGGATTGTCGGGAAAGGCGGCGAACAGGTTCTGGCCCAGGATGCGGCCGCCCTCGGTCTGGGTGGCGCGGGCATGGTCTTCATTCTGGGCGACGATGGTAAAGCCGGTGTCCAGAACCAGGCACAGGCCGGGCATTTTTTGAAAAACAAGCTCAAAATCCGGCGTCCGGGCGGCCCGGCGGGCAACTTCGATCTTCATTCCAAGCGCTCCCTCAGCCGGAGGGAACGAAACGCCAGATGTCTGGTTCCGCACCGTTCGCACCTGTCGTATACAGTTGTTAAGACGGTTGTAGCCGCCCAATCCGCAACCTTTTGCGGTCTTTCCGCCGGTTGCGGCAGCCACTCGCCCAAGCTCGCGGTTGCCGCCGCACGGGATTGCGTCCCGCCCGGGGGCCGCGTAAACTCGGCCCCACGTGGAATTACGGCCCGTTACAGTGAAGCGCACCTAGACTTTCCCTGCCCGCCCTTAGAGTGCGCGCCTGGACGACGGTTGAACTTCCTTCCCTGCAACACCGTAAAGCCCCGTTCCGCAACGGCATCCCGCCGCCGCGGAAAATCAATGCAGGAAAGTACCATGACTATCGGAACCGTTAAGTTCTTCAACACCTCCAAGGGTTTTGGCTTCATCGCGCCGGAAGGCGGCGGCAAGGACGTGTTCGTGCACGCCACTGCCGTGGAAGCGGCCGGCATGCGCTCGCTGAGCGAAGGCCAGAAGGTGTCGTTCGACATCGTGCCTGACGCGCGCGGCGCCAAGGCGGCGAACCTGAAGGCGGTCTAAGCACCGTCGGGGTTTTGTGATTAAGGGCCGTTGGAGCAATCCAGCGGCCTTTTTTCTTTTCCTATCCCCCTCTGTCGCAGCTCAGGTTTGCGTTCCGCAAACACTTCGCTGCGACATCTCCCCCTTCCAACGGCTTCGCCGTGAAGGGGGAGAAAGCTGGTGTGGGTTGAAGGTCGCTCGGCGGAATGCCTCGCTCGAGATTCCTGAACAATTAAATGATCTCTAGCCGCGCATTTCGCGCGGCGACCATCCGCTAGGGCCATGACCCACCTCCCCTTTTGAGCGAAGCGAAAGCAAGGGGGAGGTGGCCGAGACGGGCGCAGCCGCAAAGCGGCTGCGTGATAGTCGAGGCCGGAGGGGGATCAAAAATAAAAAGGCTACTGCGACGGCGCCGCAGCCGGCCGCACAAAGGTCAGCGTGATTTCTTTTTGTCCGCTGCCCGAAGTGCTGAAATTGGCATGCGCGCTATTTGTCGTACCGATCAACGTCGCAGTAGCGGTGTAGCTGCCGGCCGGCGGCTTGAACAAGATCCAGGGCGCGTCGCAATCCAGACCCACCACTTCCTTGCCGCCCTTGGTCAGCGAGACATGGGCGTTGGCGAGATTGGCGCCGCCGGTGGTGGCCAGCACGATCTTGACGGGATATTGGCTCCAGCGCGGATCGTCCTTGGCCGAGCCGACGCCGGTGCACACTGTCTCGACGCCATTGATGGTGGTGGGGGTGTCCTGCACCGCCGCAGCCTGTTCGGCCATCATGAAGGTGGTCAGGGCAAATCCGGCCGCGGTCGCGGCCATCAGGAAAAGGCGCATGGCAAATCTCCCTTTTGCTGGCCGCAACGTCCGGACGGTTTGGGCCGTCTGCCCGGTGAGCCTTTCCCCTACAGCCCTTAAGCGCACAAGGGCGGACCGGGTTCCCACAGTTTCCGGCCTATGGCAGGGTGCACCCCAGTATGGGGATGGCTCATGAAAAAAACGTTTCTGCTGTTGGCGATTTTGCTGCCGGCCGCGCCCGCCTTCTGTTTGCCTGCCCTGGCCGCGTTGAAAGCCAAGGCGGTCGCCCGGCTGTCCAGCCTGGAGGGCAAGCCGGTGGGCACCGCCCAGTTCGACGCCTTGAACCATGGCGTGCTGATCACCTTCGACCTGCATGACTTGCCGCCCGGGCCGCATGCCATCCATCTGCACACCTCCGGCAATTGCGACCCCAAGACCGGCTTCACCTCGGCCGGGCCCATCCTGTCGCTGACCCCCGGCAAGCAGCATGGCTACCTGGCGGAGGGCGGACCCGAAGCGGGCGACCTGCCCAACCAGTTCGCCGGGGCCGACGGGCGGCTGCATGCCAGTGTGGAGGTTTCCAGCTTCACCATCGGCAACGGCAAGAAGTCGATCTTCGACAAGAACGGCGTTTCGGTGATCGTGGATCAGCGCGGCGACGACTACCGCACCCAGCCCCTGGGCAATGCCGGGGACCGCATCGCCTGCGGGGTGGTGGTCCGCACCCGGGGGCCGGCGGTCTGGAAAGGCCCCGAAAGCCCGAAAAAAGCGGCCCTGTAGTCACTGCGACTCCCGCATGACATTATCGGCGCCGCCATGGGCCTGGAAAAACCCCAAACCCTGTCCTTGCGGGAGCTGATCGACGCCGACGCGTTGCGCCGCGACCTGACGGCGCTGGCGCGCGAGACCGGCGATCCCGGCACCTTGCGCAAGACCGGCCTCACCCTGATCAAGCAGGCGTTCCAGGACGGGCGCGACAAGGTCAAATATGCGGTGGAGAAGGAAGGCCTGCCCGGCCTGCCCGCGGCGCGAGTGCTGTCGCAGCTTCAGGACACCATCATCCAGGTGATCTACGACTTCGCCGTCAAGCATGTCTATTACGCCCAGAACCCCTCCAGCGCCGAACGCATCGCGGTGGTGGCGACCGGCGGCTATGGCCGCGGCGAACTGGCGCCGGGATCGGACATCGACCTGTTGTTCGTGCGCCCCTTCAAGCAGACCGCCTGGGGCGAGAGCGTCATCGAATTCATTCTCTACATGCTGTGGGATTTGGGCCTGAAGGTCGGCCACGCCACCCGGAGCCTGGCGGAAAGCGTGCGGCTGGCCAAGCTGGACGTCACCATCCGCACCGCGGTGCTGGAGGCGCGTTACATCTGGGGCGACCAGGGATTGTACGAAGACCTGCGCAAGAAATTCTGGGCCGAAGTCGCCACCGGCAATGGCCGCGATTTTGTCGAAGCCAAGCTGGCCGAGCGCAAGGAACGCCACCAGCGCCAGGGCGAAAGCCGCTATCTGGTCGAGCCCAATATCAAGGAAGGCAAGGGCGGGCTGCGCGACCTGCAGACCCTCTATTGGATCGGCAAATATCTCTATCATGTCGATGACGCCGCCGACCTGGTGGAGCATGGCGTCTTCACCCGCGAGGAATACCGCACCTTCCAGAAGGCGGAAGCCTTTTTGTGGAATGTGCGGGTGCATCTGCATTACCTGCTGGGCCGGGCCGAGGAACGTTTGAGTTTTGACGTGCAATCGGCGCTGGCGGGGCAGCTGGGCTATGTCGATGCGGAAAAGCCGCGCCGGGCGGTGGAAGCCTTCATGCGCGCCTACTTCCTGGTGGCCAAGGATGTGGGCGATCTCACCCGCATCTTCATCGCCGCCCTGGAAGAGCAGCATCGCAAGGTGCGTCCGTCGCTGCGCACCATATTGCCCGGCTTCCTCAAGGCCCGCACCCCGAATGACGATTTCTTTGTCGAGAATGGCCGGCTGAATGCCAGCCCTTCCGCCTTCCGCACCGATCCGGTCAATATCCTGCGCCTGTTTCAGGTGGCTGATTCCAAAGGCGTGGACATTCATCCCCATGCTTTGCGCACCGTCACGCGTTCGCTGGACCTGATCACCGATGCCGTGCGCAACGATTCCAGCGCCAACCAGGCTTTCCTGGACGTGCTGACCTCGCGGCATGATCCCGAACGGGCGCTCAGGCTGATGAACGAGGCCGGCGTGCTGGGCCGTTTCGTTCCGGAATTCGGCCATGCCGTGGGCCTGATGCAGTTCAACATGTATCACCACTACACGGTGGACGAGCATCTGATCCGCGCCGTGGGCAATGTCGCGGCCATCGAGCGCGGCGACCATAAGGACACCAACCCGCTCACCAGCGACATCGTCAAACGCATCCAGACCCGCAATGTGCTCTATTGCGCCATCCTGCTGCATGACGTGGCCAAGGGGCTGCCCGGCGATCACAGCGATGTGGGGGCGGAAATCGCCCGCAGCCTGTGTCCCCGGCTGGGGCTTTCGCCCGCCGATACAGCTGCGGTGGCCTGGCTGGTCAAGAACCATCTGGTGATGAGCGACACCGCCCAGCGCCGCGATGTCTCCGATCCCAAGACGGTGCGCGATTTTGTCGAGATGGTGCAATCGCCGGAAATGCTGCGCCTGCTGGTGATCTTGACCGTGGCCGATATCCGCGCCGTGGGGCCGGGGGTGTGGAACGGCTGGAAGGGCCAGTTGCTGCGCGAGCTCTATTACGCGGCGGAAAACATGATGACCGGCGGCGACCAGGTGCCGTCGCGCTCCAGCCGTGTCGCGGCCGCCAAGGCGGCGCTGGAAAAGCGGCTCAGCGATTTTACCCCGGCCTTGCGCGAACAGGCGCTCAATCGCCATTACGACAATTACTGGCTGGCCTTTGAGGAAGACGAGTTGGAGCGCCATGCCAGGCTGATCGCCAAGGCCGATGCCGAAGGCAGGCTGTTGACCTTGGAGGCGCACACCAACGCGTTTCGCGCCGTCACCGAGATCATTCTCTATACCCCCGACAACGCCGGCCTGTTCTCGCAATTCGCCGGCGCCATCGCCATGTCGGGCGGCTCCATTGTCGATGCCAAGGCCTTCACCACCTCGGACGGCTTCGCGGTGGATGTGTTTTCGGTGCAGGACCAGGAAGGCGAAGCCTTTGGCGACACCGAGCGGCTGGCGCGCCTGCGCCAAACCATCGAGAAGACCCTGCGCGGCGAGATCCGGCCGCGCCGCGAACTGGCACGCAAGAGTGTGCGCAGCCGCACCAGCGCCTTCAACATCAAGCCCAAGATCCATTTCGACAACGAGGCCTCGCGCATCGCCACCGTGATCGAGGTGGAATGCCTGGACCGGCCCGGCCTGCTCTACGACATCACCCAGGCGATTTTCGAGGCCGGGCTGTCGATCTCCACCTCCATGGTGGCGACCTATGGCGAGCGGGCGATCGACGTTTTCTATGTGCGCGACGGTTTCGGCCACAAGATCGTGCATCCCACGCGGCTGGAAGCGGTGGAGCGGCGGCTGAAAGCCGCTGTAGCTCCGCCGCCACTTGAAGCCACCGCGCCGGTCAAGGCATAAGCCTTCCCCATGACTCACGAGCCTCTCGTCCTTTCGGGCATGCAGCCCACCAACACGCTGCATCTGGGCAATTACCTGGGCGCGCTCAAGAACTGGGTGCGCATGCAGGCGGAAATGCCCTGCCTGTTCTGTGTGGTGGACATGCATGCCATCACCCAGGACTCCGGCTATGCCCAGCCGGCGGAATTGACCCGCGCCACCCGCGAAGTCACGGCGGCCTATATCGCCGCCGGGGTCGATCCCAGGCGCACACCCATCTTCAACCAGAGCCAGGTGGCCGAGCATGGCGAGCTGGCCTGGGTCCTCAACTGCGTGGCGCGGCTGGGCTGGATGGACCGCATGACCCAGTTCAAGGAAAAGGCCGGCAAGGACAAGGAACGCGCCAGCGTGGGGCTGTACACCTATCCGGTGCTGATGGCGGCCGACATTCTGGTCTACAAGGCCACGCATGTGCCGGTGGGCGAGGACCAGAAGCAGCATCTGGAGCTGGCGCGCGACATCGCCGCCAAGTTCAACAATGATTTCAACGCGCCGGATTTCTTTCCCCTGCCCGAGCCGGTGATCACCGGCACCGGTACGCGGGTGATGAGCCTGCGCGACGGCGCCAAGAAAATGTCGAAGACCGACGCCAGCGACATGAGCCGCATCAACCTGACCGATGACGCCGATGCGATCGCCAACAAGATCAAGCGCGCCAAGACCGATCCCCTGGCGTTGCCGGAAAGCAAGGAAGGACTGAAGGACCGTCCCGAGGCCGAGAACCTGCTCAGCATCTATGCCGCCTTGGCCGACCTGACGCTGGAGGCGGCAATCTCACAGTTCGCCGGTCAACAATTCTCGGCCTTCAAACCCGCTTTGGCCGATCTGACAGTGGCCAAGCTGGGGCCCATCACCGCGGAAATGCGCCGGCTGCTGGCGGACCCGTCTGAAATTGACCGCATCCTCAAGGACGGCGCGGCGAGGGCGCGCGCCATTGCCGCCCCCGTGATGGACCAGGTCAAGCAGCGCGTCGGCTTCATTTCCTGATCCCCTCCCCTGGCCTTTAGTCCTAGTCTCCATGTCGGGCGTGTTTGCCGCGCGCCTTTGCCCTAAAAACCGGCGGGCGTAAGATGGGTCCATCGCCCGCCGCCGGAGAGACATGCTTCTCATGTCCGAATTCAAGGCCCGCCGAAGTCTGAGGACAGTTGCCCTGGTTGCGGCGGCAACGGCGCTCTCGGGATGCCGGGGCGGCGTTCTGGACGCGCAAGGTCCCGTCGGCGCTGACGACAGCGCGATCCTGATCGATGCCTTGCTGATCATGCTGGTCATCGTGGTTCCCACCATTCTTTTGGCCTTCGGCATCGCCTGGCGGTATCGCGCCTCCAACACCAAGGCGTCCTACCTGCCGGAATGGTCCTATTCCGGACGCATCGAGGCGGTCGTCTGGGCGATTCCGATTCTGGTGATCCTGTTCATTGGCGGCGTGATCTGGATCGGTTCCTACCGGCTCGATCCGTTCCGCCCGCTGTCCAAGACCCCGCCGCTGGAGGTTCAGGTCGTGGCGCTCGATTGGAAATGGCTGTTCATCTATCCCCAGCAGCAGATTGCCACGGTGAATCAATTGGTGATTCCCGCCGGCGTCCCCGTGCGCTTCTCGATCACCTCGGCCAGCGTCTTCAACACCTTCTTCATTCCGCGATTGGGCTCGATGATTTACGCGATGCCGGGAATGACCTCCCAGCTGAACCTTCAGGCGGACCAGCCCGCCACGCTGCTTGGAGAATCGGCCCATTTCAGCGGCGACGGCTTTTCCGACATGAATTTTGAAGTCCGCAGCGTGCCCGCGGCCTCCTTCGCGGGCTGGAGCGCGGACATGCGCAAATCCGGCCAGACACTGGATCGCGGGACCTACGCCCTGCTCGCGCGGCAAAGCCACAATGTAAAACCGTACGGCTACAAGGCCATCGATCCCGCCCTGTTCGCCGATATCGCCAGCCAGAAGATTGCGCCCGCGCCGGGCCCGGAGCCGGAAAATCCCGGGCATGCGGGGCAGGAAGCATCCAATGCCGGGAGACCGTGATGTTCGGCAAGCTTAGCTGGTCCGCAATCCCGTTCGATCAACCCATTCCACTCCTCACCTCCCTGGCGATCATCGCCGTCATGCTGGGGGCGCTGATCTTTGTCACCATCAAGGGCTGGTGGCCTTATCTGTGGCGCGAATGGATGACCACCGTCGATCACAAGCGTATCGGCATCATGTACATTCTTTTGGGCGTGGTGATGCTGATCCGCGGCTTTGCCGACGCCATCATGATGCGCACCCAACAGGCGATCGCCATCAACGCACCCGGCTATCTGCCGCCGGAACATTACAACCAGATTTTCAGCGCCCACGGCACTATCATGATTTTCTTCGCCGCGATGCCGCTGGTGATCGGCTTCATGAATTTCGTCACCCCGTTGCAGCTGGGGGTGAGGGACGTCGCCTTTCCCACCCTCAATTCCATCAGCTTTTGGCTCACCGCATCCGGGGCGCTTTTGGTCAATGTCTCGCTGTTCGTGGGAGAATTCGCCCGCACCGGCTGGCTGCCCTATCCCCCGCTCAGCGAGACGGCCTATTCGCCCGGCGTTGGCGTCGATTATTATCTCTGGGCGGTGCAGATCTCCGGCATCGGGACGATGATGACAGGCATCAACTTCGTCACCACCGTTCTCAAGATGCGATGCCCCGGCATGAGCTATCTGCGCATGCCGATGTTCTGCTGGACCGTCTTGTCATCCAGCATGATCATTGTGGCGGTGTTTCCCATTCTCACCGCCACCCTGGCGATGCTGACCCTGGACCGCTATTTCGGCTTTCATTTCTTCACCAACACAGCCGGCGGCAATCCGATGATGTTCATGAACCTCATCTGGGCCTGGGGTCACCCCGAAGTCTACATCCTGGTCCTGCCCGCCTTCGGCATCTTTTCCGAAGTCTTCTCCACATTCTCCGGCAAGCCCTTGTTCGGTTATCGCTCGATGGTGGCGGCGACGCTGTTCATTTGCGTCGTGTCCATGATGACCTGGCTGCATCATTTCTTCACCATGGGGGCCGGCGCCGCGGTCAACACCGCCTTCGGGATTTCGACCAGCGTTATCGCGGTAGGCACCGGCGTCAAAATCTACAACTGGATCTTCACCATGTATGGCGGCCGCGTGCGGTTCGACACGCCCATGCTGTGGTCCATGGGATTCATTTTCACCTTCGTCATCGGCGGAATGACGGGGGTGCTGCTGGCGGTGCCGCCTGCCGACTTCCTGGTGCACAACTCCATGTTCCTGGTGGCGCATTTTCACAACGTGATCGTCGGTGGCGTCGTGTTCGCGCTGTTTGCGGGCCTGGAATATTGGTTTCCCAAGGCCTTCGGCTTCCGGCTGCATCCGGGCTGGGGCAAGGCCGCCTTCTGGTTCGCCCTGATCGGCTTCTGGGTGACTTTCACCCCGCTCTACATCGTCGGCATGCTGGGCATGACCCGCCGTCTCCAGCATTTGGTGATCGAACCCTGGCGTCCTTACATGCAGGTGGCGCTGATCGGCGTGGTCATCCTGATCATCGGAGCCGCCTGTCAGGTAATTCAGCTGGTGGTCAGCATCATGCAGCGGGAGAAGCTGCGCGATGTCACCGGCGATCCCTGGGACGGCCGCTCGATGGAATGGGCCACGCCTTCGCCCGCGCCCTTCTTCAATTTCGCCGTCACCCCCAATGTCGAGGGCGAGGAGGCCTATTGGGGCATCAAGCAGCGCGCCATCGAAAGCCAGCGAATGGGACCTGAGCCGCACTATCAGCCGATCGAGATGCCGGTGAACAGCGGCGTGGGCTTCTACACCGCCTTTTTTGCCAGCCTCACCGGCTTTGCCTTGATCTGGCATATCTGGTGGCTTGCCGGCGCCGGCCTGGTGGGCGCTTTCATCGGCTTTGTCATCCTGGCCTGGCGCGATGTGCATGAATACGAAGTGCCGGTCGAAGTAGTTGCCGCCGTGGACCGGGCGCGGCGCGCGGCGCGCCGCGCGGTTCTGGAGAAGCTGGGACAAGAGGGAGGCGCGCCCTCATGACCAATATCGACTTCCCCGCCAGCCTGGAGGCCGTTCGCCGCCGGCGGGATCCCGATCATGTCGGCCAGGGCGGTCATGCGCCAAGAGGCCCGGTTCAAGGCGCCGGCCATGGCGAGACCGGCCCGGCGAGCAAGCGGATCATTGTCGGCTACGGCTTCTGGATTTTCCTGCTCAGCGACATTGTGATGTTTTCGTGCTTTTTCGCGACCTATGCGGTGTTGCAGCATGCCACCGCGGGCGGGCCCGGCATTCGCGAAATCATCGAGTTGCCCCGGGTGGAATGGGAAACGGCTTGTCTGCTGGCCTCCAGTTTCACTTGCGGCCTGTCCTTTGCCGCGACCAACGCCAGAAACAAGCTCTGGACGCAGATTTTCCTTGTCGTGACCGGCGCTTTGGGCCTGGCCTTTGTTCTGTTGGAGCTGCAGGAATTTTATGGCCTGGCCATGCGCGGCATCACGCCCCAACGCAGCGGGTTTCTCACCGCCTTCTTTTCCCTGGTGGGCGTGCATGGCCTGCATGTCACGGCCGGAGGTCTCTGGCTCGGCACTATGCTGGCCCAAGTCCAGGTGAAAGGCTTCCGCAAGGAAATCGTCCACCGGCTGATCTGCTTCAATCTCTTCTGGCATGCCCTCGACATCGTCTGGGTGGGCATTTTCACCATCGTCTATTTGATGGGATGGATCGCATGAGCGAAACACCACATGGCCATTCCGGGATGACGCGCGGCGAATGGCATGACCACGCGCCCGGCGACGAACCGATGGATAGCGCGGGCCATTGGGTTCGGAGTTATCTTTTGGGACTGGGCCTTGCCACCCTTCTCACCATCGCCTCTTTCTGGGCGGCCATTGCCCACCCCATCTGGGGGCCCGCGCTTCCGGTGGCGCTGGCGGTGCTGGCGATTGCCCAAATGGGCGTGCATCTGGTGTTTTTTCTCCATGTCACGACCGGTCCCGACAACACCAACAATGTCCTGGCCCTGGTTTTTGGGGTTATGGTGGTCGCGCTGGTGGTGCTGGGCTCGATCTGGATCATGGACCATCTGAACCAGAACATGATGCCCGCGGAACAAATGATGCAGATGCAGCCTTAGTTGCCCCCAGGCATGGCCATTCTGTAAGCTCTCATGCCATGAGCAAGACCGTACTTGTCACCGGAGCCGCCAAACGGCTGGGGCGCGCCATCGCCCTGGACCTGGCCGCGCATGGCTGGAATGTGGCGATCCACTATAATGGTTCGGAAGACGACGCCGACAGCGCGGCGCAAGCGGTGCGCGCCTTTGGCGGCGAAGCCGCGATGCTGAAATGCGACCTGTCCAAGGAAGCCGAAACCGCCACCCTGGTGGACCGCACCGTCAAGGAATTAGGCCCGCTGACGGCGCTGATCAATTCCGCCTCGCTGTTCGAGAATGACGACTGGCAGAGCGCCACCCGCAAGACCTGGGACGAGCATATCGAGATCAATCTGCGTGCCCCGCTTGTGCTGTCGCAACAGTTCGCCAAGCAGCTACCCGAAGATGCGCGCGGCAATATCATCAACATCATCGATCAGCGGGTGCTGAAACCCACGCCGCAATTCCTGTCCTACAGCGTCAGCAAGGCGGGCCTGTACTGGCTGACCACCACCTTGGCGCAAGGCATGGGGCCGCGCATCCGGGTCAATGCCGTGGGGCCGGGACCGACCTTGAAAAACCCGCGCCAGTCGGATGCCGATTTCAACCGCCAGCGTGACGCCACCATTCTCAAGCACGGCGCCGGTCCCGCCGATATCTGTGGCGCGGTGCGCTATCTGCTGGAGGCGGAAGCCGTCACCGGCCAGATGCTGGCGGTGGATGGCGGCCAGCATCTGATCTGGCAGACGCCCGATGTGCAGGTCGGCGAATGAGCAAGATCGAAACCCCGCGTTTCGCCAGCGCCGTCAGCGGCATCCGCCATGTCTTCATCCGCAATCTGGAACTGCCGGCCCATATCGGGGTCTATAGGCAAGAAGAAGGCCGCACCCAGCCGGTGCGCATCAATGTCGACCTGGCCACCGCCGACATCGCCGACGCCCAGGACATGCTGGAAAATGTGGTCGATTATCATGTGATCGAAAAGCGCATCCGCGCCATCATCGCCGAAGGCCATGTCCGGCTGGCGGAAACCCTGGCCGAGCGCATCGCGGCGGCCTGTTTTGAGGATGTGCGGGTGCGTACCGTACGGGTGCGGGTTGAGAAGTTGGCGGCCCTGACCCACGCGGAGTCGGTCGGCATAGAAATAGAACGCACCCGCTAATATATTCAGGTCATGGATTCCCCCGAAACGCCTCTGAAGGGCGCGGACCGCATCGCCGCCTATCTGAAGACCTTGCCCGACGCCCCCGGCGTCTATCGCATGCTGAATGCGGCGGGCGATGTGCTGTATGTGGGCAAGGCCAAGAGCCTGAAGAAGCGGGTGTCTTCCTATGCCCGCGGCGGGGTCCATAGCGACCGCCTCACCCGCATGGTGGCGGAGACGGCGGAGATGCTGTTCGTCACCACCGCCAGCGAGACCGAAGCGCTGCTGCTGGAATCCAACCTGATCAAGCGGCTGAAGCCCCGCTACAATGTCAGCTATCGCGACGACAAGAGCTTTCCCAATATCCTGCTGCGCCAGGATCATGCCTTTCCCCAGCTGCTGAAACACCGCGGCGCCAAGACCAGCAAAGGGATTTATTTCGGCCCTTTCGCCTCGGCCGGGGCCGTCAACCGCACCTTGAACACCCTGCAGCGCGCCTTTCTGCTGCGCTCCTGTTCGGATTCGGTGTTCGACAGCCGCACCCGCCCCTGCCTGCTGTTTCAAATCAAACGTTGCAGCGCGCCTTGCGTCCAGCGCATCGATGCTGCCGGCTACCAAGAACTGGTGGACGAGGCCGAAACCTTCCTGCGCGGCAAAAGCCAGGCGGTGCAAAACCTGCTCAAGGCTGAAATGGCCAAAGCCTCTGACGCGATGGATTTCGAAGCCGCCGCCAAATTGCGCGACCGGCTCAAGGCCATGAGCCATATCCAGTCGTCGCAAGGCGTGAATCCGGCGACGTTCGAAGAGGCCGACCTGTTCGCTGCTTACAGCGAAGGCGGTCAGACCTGCATTCAAGTGTTCTTTTTCCGCGCCGGGCAGAATTGGGGCAACCGGCCCTATTTCCCCCGCCATGACCGCGATCTGCCGCCGGCCGAGGTCTTGGAATCCTTTGTCGGCCAGTTCTATGACGAACGCACCGCGCCCAAGCTGATTCTGACATCCGAGGAATTGCCGGACCGTGACTTGTTGGCCGAAGCCCTGGCCCTGCGCGCCGGACACCGGGTGGAAATCTCCAAGCCCCAGCGCGGCGAAAAGCACGAGATCATGGACCGCGCCCTGACCAATGCCCGTGAGCAGCTGGGCCGCCGCCTGGCGGAAAACAGTGCCCAGACCCAATTGCTGGAAGGCGTGGCGGACACCTTCGGCCTGGATCAGCCGCCCCGCCGCATCGAGGTCTATGACAATTCCCATATCCAGGGCGCGCACGCCTTGGGCGCCTTCATTGTCGCCGGGCCGGACGGCTTCGAGAAGGCGCAATACCGCAAGTTCAACATCAAGACCGAAGACCTCACGCCCGGCGACGACTACGCCATGATGCGGGAAGTCTTGACCCGCCGCTTTTCCCGCATGGTGAAGGAAGAAGCCGACGCCGCCAACGCCGACACCAAATGGAAGCGCCCCGACCTGGTGTTGATTGACGGCGGCCCCGGCCAGCTTTCCATCGCCTGCCAGGTCTTTGCCGATCTGGGGGTGGAGGATGTGGCCGTGGTGGGTATTTCCAAGGGGCCCGACCGCGATGCGGGGCGCGAGCATTTCTACCTTCCCGGCAAGGAACCCTTCCGCCTCGATCCCAAGAGTCCGGTCCTGTACTATCTGCAACGGTTGCGTGACGAAGCCCATCGTTTTGTGATCGGCGGCCATCGCAAAAAGCGCAGCGCCGCCATCGGCGCCAACCCGCTGGACGAGATCGCCGGCGTGGGGGCGGGGCGCAAACGCGCTCTATTGCAGCATTTTGGCTCGGCCCGGGCGGTGGCCGGGGCCAGCCTGACGGACCTGTCCTCGGTCTCTGGTGTCAGCGAAACACTGGCCAAGAAAATATTTGATTTCTTTCATTCGGGCGGATGACCTGACCGTAGAGGGGTTCTAAACTGTCCCCATGTTCGCCCTGCCCAATGCCCTGACCATCCTGCGCATCCTGCTGGTGCCGGTATTCGTCGTCGCGTTTGTCATTCCGGGAGATGTCGCCCGACTGGTGGCTTTTGCGGTGTTCGTGATTGCCGGGGTCAGCGATTGGCTGGACGGTTTCGCCGCCCGCAAGCTCAAGGCCGGTTCGGATTTCGGCCGCATGCTGGACCCCATCGCCGACAAGGTGCTGGTGGCGGTGGCGCTGATGATGCTGGTGGCGGAAGGCACGTTCACCCAGATCAAGCCCAACGGCATGTTGAGCCTGCTTAAGCTGGTGCCGGCCCTGATCATCCTGGCGCGCGAGATATTGGTGTCGGGGTTGCGCGAGTTTCTGGCCGGGACGCGGGTCAGCGTGCCGGTCACCGCCGTGGCCAAGTTCAAGACCGCGGTGCAGATGATCGCCATCGGCGCCATGATCCTCACGCCCCTGGCGGATGTCCTGGCGCCGGGGATCCCGGCCCTGAGTTACGCGGCCATCGCCTATTCCCTGCTGTGGCTGGCGGCGGCGCTGACGGTTTACACCGGGGTGATCTATTTCAGGAATGGCATGGCGCATCTGCGCCCCGGACCGACCCCGGAGCCGCCGCGATTGCGCGACACAAACGAATTCCGGGCTTAAGCCGAAACCTTAGCGACGCCCCGGACTTCATCCGCATAAGCGTGCATCAGGGACTCGGTCAGCGCGCCGGGCTTGAAACGATACGGTCCGATTTCCGACACCGGCGTCACTTCCGCCGCCGAACCGGTGAGGAAGCATTCCGTGAAACCGGTCATTTCGTCGGGCTGGATGTGCCGCTCCACCACCTTGATGCCGCGCGCCTTGGCGATAGCGATCACCGATTGGCGGGTGATGCCATTGAGGAAGCAATCCGGCGTCGGGGTGTGCAGCACGCCGTCTTGCACAAAAAACACATTGGCGCCGGTGGCTTCCGCGACATAGCCGCGATAGTCGAACATCAACGCATCGGCATAGCCCTTGGCTTCCGCCTCATGCTTGGAGATGGTGCAGATCATGTAGAGGCCGGCGGCCTTGGCATGCACCGGTTCGGTTTCCGGCGACGGCCGCTTCCAGCGCGAAATATCCAGCCGGATGCCCTTGAGCTTTTCCGCCGGGCTGAAATAGGACGGCCAAGGCCAGCAGGCGATGGCGACATGGATGGTGGTGTTCTGCGCCGACACCGCCATCATCTCACTGCCGCGGAACGCCACCGGACGCAGATAGCCGTCCTTGATGTTCTGCGCCTCCGCCGCCTCGATGCAGGCCTGGTTGATCGCATCCTGGGTGAAGGGAATCTTGAAGCCCAGCGTCTCGGCGGAAGAGAACAGCCGCGCGGTATGTTCCTTCAGCTTGTAGATCGTGCCGCCATAGATGCGTTGGCCCTCGAACACGCAGGAGCCGTAATGCAGCCCGTGGGTCAGCACATGGGTCTTGGCCTCTTTCCAGGGCACCAGCCTGCCGTCATACCAAAGCGAACCGTCGCGTTGGTCGAAAGGGATCACGTCTGCCATTGCCTTAATCCTGCGCTTGTCCTGCCGGGCTTGCCCGCCTTCCGGGGAGGGCCTAGTTTTCCGTCATGTATTGCAGCATGGCCGGCGCGAAAACCGCAAGGGTGACAAGGGCTTTTTCGCCCCTGCCCAAGGCATGGCAGCCATGAGTTTGCCCCCGAACCTGCCAGGTCCGGATGAGCCACATCTGCTGGTGGTGGACGATGACGAGCGGCTGCGCGCCCTGTTGCAGCGCTATCTCACCGCCAATGGTTACCGGGTGACAGCCGCCCCGGGGGCGCCCGAGGCGCGCGCCCTGATGAAAAGCATGGCGTTCGACCTTCTGATCCTGGACGTGATGATGCCCGGCGAATCCGGCCTGGATCTCACCCAAAGCGTGCGCAAGGAATCTTCGGTTCCCATCCTGATGCTGACGGCGCGCGGCGATCCCGCCGACCGCATTGCCGGCCTGGAACTGGGCGCCGACGATTATCTGCCCAAGCCTTTCGAGCCGCGCGAGTTGCTGCTCAGGGTGAATTCGCTGCTGCGCCGCGCCGCGCCGGCGGAGGCGCCCGCGCTGGGCCCGGTGCGGATGGGCGAGGCGGTGTTTGACCCCTCCACCTCGCGGCTGACGCGCAGCGGTCGGCCGGTGAAGCTGACCGGCGCGGAAGCCGCCTTGCTGCAACTGTTCGCCACCCATGCGGGGCGCCCCTTCAGCCGCAGCGAATTGTGCAAGCGGCTGAATGTGGCGCTGGAACGTTCCATCGACGTGCAGGTGACGCGCCTGCGGCGCAAGATCGAGGAAGACCCCAAGCTGCCGCTCTATCTGCAGACGGTGCGCGGGGTTGGCTACATGTTGGTCCCGGATCGTGGTTAGCCCCTTTCCGCCAACCCTGTTTTTTAATAGCCCCAATGCGGGCGCATTGGGGCGTGGCTATATGCTGGTACCGGATCGTGGCTGAATCCTGGTCGCTGAAGCGGCTGATGCCGCGCGGCTTGTTCGGCCGCGGCCTGATCATCATCCTGGCGCCGATCGTATTGTTGCAGGCGATCATCGCCTATGTCTTTTTCGAGCGCGACCTGGATACCACCACACGCCGGCTGGCGCGGGATGTCGCCGCCGACATGGCCATGCTGGTGGCCCTGGAAGACAATAGCCGCAGCCCCCAGCGCGAGCGGTTGCGGGCGCTGGCGGCGCACCAGCTCGATTATCGCATCCAGTTCACGCCCGGCGAGAATCTGCCGCCCTTTCATGGCCGGCTGACCACCACCATCGATGTGGCGCTGGATGACATTCTGGAACAGCGCATTGGCTTGGGGCGGGATTTCCGCACCGCCCGGGCAGGTGACGATTTCGAGATCAAGGTGGATGTGCATGACGGCGTGCTGTCGGTCCTGGTGCCGCGCGACCGCGTCACCGTTTCCAAGCCCGATATCTTCATCCTCTGGATGGTGGGCTCGTCCCTGCTTCTGATGCTGATCGCCATCCTGTTTCTGCGCGGCCAGGTGCGCCCCATTGAGCGGCTGGCGCGCGCCGCCGACAGTTTCGGCAAGGGCCGCGCTGTGCCCGATTTCAAGCCCTATGGCGCCACCGAAGTGCGCCGCGCGGCGCAGGCCTTCATCACCATGCGCGAGCGCATCGAGCGCCATGTCGCCCAGCGCACCGAAATGCTGGCGGGAGTGAGCCACGATCTCAAGACGCCGCTGACCCGGCTGAAGCTGACTTTGGCGATGATGCCCGATGGTGAGGGGCATGATGCCCCGAGCGACATCAAATCCATGCGCGGCGACATCGCCGAGATGGAGCATATGCTGGATGACTATCTGGCCTTTGCCCGCGGCGAAGGCGGCGAAGATGCCAGCCTGATCGATCTCAGTGAATTGGTGCGCGAAGTGGCGGCGGCGGCGGAACGGACGCAGCCGGCCGCGCGGATTGCGGTGACAGCGCCG
Organism: Rhizomicrobium sp.; assembly: GCA_035693565.1. Taxonomy (GTDB): domain Bacteria; phylum Pseudomonadota; class Alphaproteobacteria; order Micropepsales; family Micropepsaceae; genus Rhizomicrobium. The sequence continues at coordinate 79,231 of DASSGF010000027.1, forward strand.
GTCCATGCGCCGGTCCGGGTGCGGCGCGCGGGCCTGCGCCGGGTGCTGGCCAATCTGATCGACAATGCCGTCAAGCACGGCTCCCAGGTGGCGGTGGGTGTGAACCAGGATGAGCATGCGGTGGAGATCGCGGTGGAAGACAATGGCCCCGGCATTGCGCCGGCCCGGCGGGAGGAAGCCTTCCGTCCCTTTCACCGCCTGGATGAGGGACGCAATCTGCAAAGCGGCGGCTCCGGCCTGGGGCTGGCCATCGCCCGCGACATCGCCCGCGCGCACGGCGGGGATATTGTGTTGGATCAGAGTGCGCTGGGCGGATTGAAGGCGACGGTGCGGTTGCCGGTGTGAGACTTTCCACCTCACTGGGGAAATGACCGCTTTTGACCCAAAGCGGACGTTCCATAGTTGCGCCCCTTTTGCCACCCCGCCAGGCGCGCTAAAAGCATTTATGGGCTATTTGGGGGCATTGGCGCTGCTGGCTGGCGCGCACACATTGGGTGTCATAAGTCCCGGTCCCAACTTCCTGTTTGTTTCCTCAACCGCAATGAACCAGTCGCGCCGCGCTGGTATAGGAGCAGGCTTGGGCGTGGCGGCCGGCGCCATTACGTGGACGGCACTCACACTCAGCGGGCTTGGTCTGGTGATATCTCACCTGCCACAGCTTTACGATGCTATGCGCCTCGTGGGAGCGGCTTACCTGATATGGCTGGGGGGCAAGATGGCTTGGAAAGCCGGCGCTCCAATGCGGCCCGTTGCGGCTACAACTTCTGGCGCTTGGGTCAGTGCCCGTAGGGCCTGGCTTGTGAACATGACCAATCCCAAGTCCCTGGCATATTATGCCAGCGTCTTTGCGGTACTCGTCCCGGCCCATGCGCCTATGTGGGTCTACGGTGCGGCGATGGGGGTTACATCGCTCATCTCGTGCGCGTGGTATTGCGGTGTCGCTTGGCTGTTATCGGCTGAGGCGGCGCGGCGCGCATTTCTCAAGACTCGACCGGCGATGGAGACAGTGATCGGACTGTTCCTTGTGGCTCTAGGTATCCGCATGTTTGTTATTCGTTAGTCGCGCGGTCCAGACCTCGGAACGTCCGCTTCTGGCGCAAGGCGGAGATGCCCACCCCAAGCGTCCGCGGTGAAGGGGATCAACGCAACTCTTCCGCCCGCTTGCGCGCCGCGCGCACCGCGCGTTTCATCAGCGCCACCAGCCCGTCATCGGCCATCAGCACCGAAAGCGCCGCCGCGGTGGTGCCGCCAGGGCTGGTGACCGCCTCGCGCAAGGCCGAGGCGTGCGATTTGTCGGCGGCCAGCAGCGCGCCGGCGCCCGATACGGTGGCGCGGGCGAATTTCTCCGCCTGATCGCGCGGCAGGCCTTCGGCCACCCCCGCTTCGGTCAGGGCCTCGGCCATCAAGAACAGATAAGCGGGGCCTGAACCGGACACCGCCGTCACGCTGTCGATCAGTTCTTCCTTGGCCACCCATACGGTTTCGCCCAGGGCCGACAACAAAGCGGTGGCGCGCTTTTTATCCGCCTCCGTGGTGCCCTTGGCGGCGTAGAGGCCGGTGATCCCGGCCCCGATGGCGCCCGGCGTATTGGGCATGGCGCGGATGATGCGCGCCTTTTTTCCCCAGGCCCTGGTCAGCGCGGCGACCGAAGTGCCCGCGGCAATGGAAATCATCAGCGCGCCGTTCTGGGCAAAGCCCGCCAATGTCGCGGCTTCACCTTTCAGCGCCTGCGGTTTGATGGCGATCACGCAGACAGAAGGTTTGGCGGACGGTTTCTGTTTGACCTGGGATGGCGCGGAAACCAGCGAGATTTTTTTGGCCTTGGCCAGCTTGCGCAATCCAGCGGAAGGCTTGGGCTCGACCACGGCGATGGATTTGACGCCCCTGCCCAGCCAGCCCTTGAGCAAGGCCGAGCCCATACGTCCTGCACCAATAAGGAGAACCGTCACGACTTAGCCATTAGGCTTGGCCGGCGCACTCCAGCACCGCCGCCGCCACCGCCTCTTCCGCCGTCTTGCCGCCCCACAGCACGAACTGGAAAGCGGGGTAATAATGCTCGCAAGCCTCCAGCGCCAGATTGAGCAGCGCCTCGCATTGGGCGGCGCTGGTCTCGGCGTCGGGGAAGATCATGGCATGGCGGAAGATGACGGTGCCGTCCTGGGGCCAGAGGTCGAAATGGCCGATCCACAGCTTGGCGTTCACATGCATCAGCAGGTCGGCGATATTCTGCCGCCGCACCCCTTCGCTGATCCGCATGTCGAAGGCGCTGGAGAGATGCAGCGACTGAAGGTCCTCCCGCCAGGAAAAGTTGAAATGATGGTCGCTCCACTTGCCGGCCACCGACAGGTTGAGTTCATCGCGGCCTGCACGCTCAAACGCCCACCCATTGGCCTCCACCGCCCTCTCCAGGAGGTCGAGGGGATGGAGGGTGTCCAGCGGCTCGTCATCCAGGTGGGTTATGGTCATCGGGCAACAACTCCAGGCACGTTCCGACACAAAACGAAGCAGTTGCGATCCAAACTGGCACAAGATTTTGAGAAAACAAGAGTCCCCGGCTGCTCATCCCCGGCTGGGAAAAAGATTCCACAGCTTTGAACCGGCGCAAGGATTCGTGACAGCGGGAATCGAAGCGGCCGGCCGGTTCGCCGTCCGGGTTCCCACTAAGTGTTTGATTTGGATTCCAAAGCGCCGTCCTCCAGCGCCTTGATGCGCGCCGCCAGCGCCTCATTTTCGGCGCGAGCCTTGGCGGCCATGGCTTTCACGGCCTCGAACTCCTCGCGCGGCACAAAATCCATGTCGGCCACCAGCCGTTCCAGCCGCTGGCGGACAAAGGTGTCGATCTCTGTCCGTACGCTTTGGGCCATGCCGGCGGCATCGGTGAAAGCCTTGGCCACGCCGTCCAGGAAGGGATTGTCGGTCTGCGCCATAAGGACCTCCGTTTGGGCGTTTATGTTCGGTCGCACCGGCGGGCCCCGTGCGGCTGTTTGGCAGCCACGCCGGGTCGCCGGTTGCTTTCGTATATGGCCGTCGCGTCACTTGACACAAGACACGAAGCACTGACCTTTCCCGCCCATGGTCCAGGCCCTGTTGCCCTTTCCCAATATTGACCCGGTCGCTCTCCATTTGGGGCCGCTGGCGATCCGCTGGTACGCCCTGTCCTACATAGCCGGGATCGTGCTGGGCTGGTGGCTGGTGGTGCGGCTGGTGCGTGACAGGGCAATCTGGTCCCCCCCGCCCTTCAACGGCAAGCCCCCGGCCACCGAGGATCAGATCGGCGACCTGGTGGTGTGGGTCACCCTGGGTGTCATCCTGGGCGGGCGGCTCGGCTGGGTGCTGATCTATGGCACCATCCTGTGCAGCGTCACCCCGGACTATGCGGCGTTCTGTGACGGCCTGCCGATGGGGTTCCTGACCAATCCCATCCGCATTATCGCCGCCTGGGAAGGCGGCATGTCCTTCCATGGCGGGCTTGTGGGCGTGGTGATCGCGGCCTGGTGGTTCTGCCGCCGCCAGAAGCTGAACTTCCTTTCCATCGGCGACATTCTCTGCGCCTACACGCCGCTGGTGATCTTTTCGGTGCGTGTCGCCAATTTCGTGAATGGCGAATTGTGGGGCCGGCCCAGCAATGCGCCCTGGGCGATGATTTTCCCCAGGGGCGGAGCGATTCCGCGTCATCCCAGCCAATTGTACGAAGCCGCGCTGGAGGGATTGCTGCTGCTGGTGATCATGCAGGTGGCGCTGCGGGTGTTCAAAGCCCATCGCCGCCCCGGCCTGCTTTGCGCCATTTTCTTCCTGGGTTACGGCACCTTCCGCTTCATCTGCGAATTCTTCCGCGAGCCCGATACCCAATTCATCGGTCCCATCAGCATGGGCATGGCCTTGTCCATTCCGGTCTGGCTGGCGGCAGGCGTGCTGTTCTGGCTCGCCTATCGGAAACCGCAAGCCGCATGAGCCTCAAAGCGCGCATTGCGGCCCTGATTGAAGCCCAGGGGCCGATGTCGGTGGCCCAATTCATGACCATCAGCCTGCTCGATCCGCAAGACGGCTATTACGCCACCCGCGATCCCTTGGGCGCGGGCGGCGACTTCACCACCGCGCCGGAAATCAGCCAGATGTTCGGGGAGATGATCGGGCTGTGGCTGGTGCAGAGCTGGGCCGATCAGGGCTGCCCCAAAAATCCCCGCCTGGTGGAATTGGGACCGGGGCGCGGCACCTTGATGGCCGACATTTTGCGCACCGCCAAGGTGGCGCCGGAATTTCTGGAAAATCTTGAGGTGGTGCTGATCGAAGCCAGTCCCGCCTTGCAGCAAATCCAAGCCGACAGGCTGCGCGGGCCAGACAATGGAATCATGGCCGCCGACATCAGCTGGCAAGCGCAGTTCGATGACAGCTTGAACGACCGGCCGCTGTTTCTGGTCGCCAATGAGTTTTTCGACGCCTTACCGCTGCGCCAATATGTGAGGACGGCGCGCGGCTGGTGCGAACGCATGGTGACGGTGCTGAATGACGAACTGAGTTTCGCCTTGGCGCCGGTGCCGGCGCCGCGCGCCGCCATTCCGGTTGACCGCGAGCAGGCGCCGGACGGCGGCGTCTATGAAACCTCGCCCGCCGCCACCGCCTTGGCGGAAGAGATTGCCCGCATCATCACCGCCAAGGGCGGCGCGGCGCTGGTGATGGATTATGGCTATACCAGCGCCAGCGGATTTTCCGAGACCTTGCAGGCGGTCAGCGGCCATCGTTTCGCCGACGCCCTGGCCGAACCGGGCGACGATGACCTTTCGGCCCATGTGGATTTTGCCGCCCTGGCCGAGGCCGGACGGCGCGGCGGCGCAAACGTGTTCGGGCCGGTGACCCAGGGCCTGTTCCTGGCCAATATCGGCATCACCGAGCGGGCGGAACAGTTGATGAAGTCCAATCCCGAAAGCGCGCAAACCCTGCTCAGTGCTACCGAGCGGCTGATCGGCAATGACCAGATGGGCACCCTGTTCAAGGCGCTGGCCTTTGTTCCACCGGCTTTGAGCGATGTCGCGGGCTTTCCGCCATGAAGCGGCTGACGGCCAGGACCCTGGAAATGCCGGGCATCGCCCATGGTTTTTTCGGGCGCGAAGGCGGCGTGTCCAGCGGGCTTTATGAATCGCTGAATTGCGGCCCCGGTTCGCGTGACGATGCCGCGTCGGTGGCGGAGAATCGCCGCCGTGCCGCCGAGGCGCTGGCGCCGGGAGACACCAGGCTTCTCAGCCTGTCCCAGATTCACAGCGCCATCGTGCATGTCCTTCCCGCTTGGCAGGAACGTCCAGAAGGCGATGCCATGGTCACCGCCACCCCGGGCCTGGCGCTGGGCATCCTCACCGCCGACTGCGCGCCGGTGTTGCTGGCCGACGCCAAGGCCAAGGTGATCGGCGCCGCCCATGCCGGCTGGAAAGGCGCCTTGGGGAAGAACGGCGAAGGCGTGCTGGAAGCCACCTTGCAGGCCATGGAAAAATTGGGCGCCTTGCGGGATCGCATCAACGCGGTCATCGGGCCCTGCATCTCCCAGGCGAATTACGAGGTGGGCGCGGATTTCCGCGACCGCTTTCTGGAAGATGGCCTCAGGCATCGCCGCTTTTTTGTTCCTTCGGACAAGGAAGGCCATTACCGCTTCGATTTGGCCGGCTATGCCGCCCACCGCCTGACGGCCGCCGGCGTGGGATCGGTGGAAGGGTTGGGGATCTGCACTTATCCCCCGGAAAACGGCTTTTTCAGCTTCCGCCGGACCACCCATGCCGGCGAGCCGGATTATGGCCGCCAAGTCTCGGCCATCATGCTGACGGCCTGATCGCGGCAAAAAGGCATCTCTGGTTGCGGTCAAGGGGACCAGCCGCTAAAAGCTCGTCATCAAAGTTTCATGGGGTGTCGAGGGCGCAATGACGGATCTCAACGGATCTCGGGGCATGCGCCTCATCACCGGCAATTCCAACAAAACATTGGTCGCCGATATCAGCTCCTATCTGGGCCTCACCCCGGTCAAGGCGGATGTGCGCCGCTTCTCCGACGACGAAATCTTTGTCGAGGTGCGCGAAAATGTGCGCGGCGAGGACATGTTCCTGATCCAGTCCACCAGCGCCCCGGCCAACGACAATCTGATGGAATTGCTGATCATGATCGATGCGCTGCGCCGCGCCAGCGCGCGCCGCATCACCGCCGTGATCCCCTATTTCGGTTACGCCCGCCAGGACCGCAAGGTGGGCCCGCGCACCCCGATTTCCGCCAAGCTGGTGGCCAATCTGATCACCGAGGCGGGCGCCAACCGGGTGCTGACGGTGGACCTGCATGCCGGCCAGATTCAGGGCTTTTTCGACATCCCCACCGACAATCTGTTCGCCATGCCGGCGATCGTGAAGGACATTGCCGACAATCTCAAAGGCAAGGACCCCATGGTGGTGTCGCCCGATGTGGGCGGTGTGGTGCGCGCCCGCGCCCTGGCCAGCCGGCTCAGCACCGATCTCGCCATTGTCGACAAGCGCCGCGAAAAAGCCGGCCAGTCGGAAGTGATGAACATCATCGGCGATGTCGAGGGCCGGGCCTGCATCCTGATCGACGATATCGTGGATTCCGGCGGCACCCTGTGCAACGCCGCCGACGCGCTGCTGAACAATGGCGCCACCGAAGTCTATGCCTATGCCACCCATGGCGTGCTGTCGGGCAAGGCGGTGGAACGCATCGGCAAATCCAGACTCAAATCCATGGTGGTGACCGATTCCATCGAGGCCACGCCCCAGATGAAGACCTGCGCCAATCTGCGCGTCATCACCATCGCGCCGTTGCTGGGTGAGGCGATGCGAAGAATCAATAACGAAGCATCGGTATCCAGCCTGTTTGATTGAGTCGCATTTACTGCCCTCTGTCAGAGCTTGGGTCCGTTTTATTTTTTTGACCCCCATCCGTCGCAGCTCGGGTTTGCGAAGTCGCAAACACCTCGCTGCGACACCTTCCCCCTCTGATGGCTTCGCCATGAGGGGGAAGGGATCTTTCGGATGCTGAGGGTCGCTCGGCGAAATGCCTCGCTCGAGATCAGGCGAGTAACGCGATCACAACCGATTCAATCACCACCACCAGCACCCAATGACCGCCATCGATCAAAGTCAGGGTGAAGCTGCGCCGTTGGAACATGTTGTTGACCAGGGTGGCGACAAACAGAAAGCCCACCCCGACCGTGAAGCCGGCAAGGGCGGAAGGGGCCACGCCCATCACGCCCAGATTGCTGATCAGCTGGTAGAGCACCGCCGACATCACCAGGGCGCCAACAAACGCCACCGCCAGGGGCGCCATCGGCATCTTCTGGCCCTTGCAGGCCTCGGGATCGAGGCCCTGCGCCTGCTGCCAGACCTTGCCCAGGCTGGTGTACCAGATGGCGCCGAAGATCCATCCTGCGACACCGGCCGCCAGGATGGCGATGAGTGCGTGTTGCATGCCCTGTTCCTCCCATTGCCTGGGCCTGCGGACAGAAGTCCCGGCCGGCCCGTTTTGCGGCACGTTAGAGCCTGATTTTTGTGTTGGAAAGTAACGGGATGCGGCCGGTCGCCACCCGGTCGCCACCCCGGCGCGGTGTTATTGCTTCTGGCCCCTCCATCGGCTAAAAGCCTCGCCTTTCCGGAGGCACACCGCGCCTTTCGGGTACGAAGGATCAGGAAAATGGCGCAAGTTCAAGAACTTAAGGCAGAAGCGCGCGACGGCACCGGCAAGGGTCCGGCGTTCCAGGCGCGTCAAAAGGGCCTGATCCCCGGCGTGATCTATGGCGGCAGCGACAATCCCGAAAATGTGGCCGTGGACAGCCATGTCTTGGCGCGCACCATCGAAGCCGGCCATTTCCTCACCACCCTGTTCATGCTGGACGTGAACGGCAAGAAGACCCGCGTCATCCCGCGCGAAGTGCAGCTGGACCCGGTCAGCGACCGTCCCGTGCATGTCGATTTCATGCGCCTGGCGGAAGGCGGCAGTGTGCGCCTGGAGATTCCGGTGCATTTCAACGGCCAGGAAACTTCACCCGGCCTGAAGAAGGGCGGCGTGCTCAACATCGTACGTCACTCCATCGGCCTGATCTGCCCCGCCGACAGTATTCCCAACACCATCGAAGTCGATGTTTCCGGCCTGGACATCAATGAGTCCATCCATATCAACGCGCTCACCCTGCCCAGCGGCGTGAAGCCGGTGATCCGGGGCCGTGACTTCACCATCTGCTCCATCGTGGCGCCCACCAGCGTGATCGAAGAGCAGCGCGCCGCTGCGGCCGCCGCCGCCGCCGCTGCCGCCGCGCCGGTTGTCGAAGCCGCGCCCGCCGAAGGTGCCGCCGCTGCGCCAGGTGCTCCGGGCGCCGCCGCGCCAGCAGCCGGTGCTGCCGCGCCTGCCGCCGGCGCCAAGCCGGCTGCCGCTCCGGCCAAGAAGTAAGCCAAGGCCGCAGGGGGCGGCATGGAGACGCCGCTTCTCATTGCCGGGTTGGGAAACCCTGGCTCGCAATATGCGAAGAACCGGCACAATGCCGGCTTCATTGTCGCGGACGAATTGCACGCCCATTACAAGTTCGGCCCCTGGAAGGCCAAGTTCGAGGGACTGCTGTCGGAAGGCAGTTTGGGCGGGCGCAAGACCTATCTGCTTAAGCCGCAGACCTTCATGAATCTCAGCGGCGACTGTGTCGGTCCGGCGCTGCGCTTTTTCAAATTGCCGCTGGAGGCGCTGGTGGTGATCCATGACGAGATCGACCTGGCGGCGGGCAAGCTGAAAGTGAAAAGCGGCGGCGGCGATGCGGGACAGAACGGCTTGCGCTCCATCACCGCCACGTTGGGGCCGGACTATCGCCGGGTGCGACTGGGGATCGGCCATCCCGGCGAGAAGCACAGAGTCAGCGGCCATGTGCTGGACAATTTCAGCAAGGACGACATCCTCTGGCTGAAGCCGCTGGTGATGGCGATGGTCGAGGCGGCGCCGCTTCTGGCCGAAGATGACGATGCCGGTTTCATGAGCAAGGTGGCGGTGCTGCTCAAGCCGCCAGCCAATGCGAAAAAGCCAGACACGAAAAAGAAAGATACGGATTAATGGGTTTCAAATGTGGAATCGTGGGCCTGCCCAATGTCGGCAAGTCCACCCTGTTCAACGCCCTCACCCAGACGGCGGCGGCGCAGGCGGCCAACTATCCCTTCTGCACCATCGAGCCCAATGTCGGCGATGTCGCGGTGCCCGACCCGCGGCTGGACGCGCTGGCCAAGATCGCCGGCTCGGCCGAGATCATTCCCACCCGCATCACCTTTGTCGATATCGCGGGCCTGGTGCGCGGCGCCTCCAAGGGCGAAGGCTTGGGCAACCAGTTCCTGGCCAATATCCGGGAAGTGGATGCGGTGGCGCATGTGCTGCGCTGTTTTGAGGATGACGACATCACCCATGTCGAAAACCGCATCGATCCCATCGGCGACGCCGAAACGGTGGATACCGAATTGATGTTGGCCGACCTGGACAGTCTGGAAAAGCGCCTGCCCGCGTTGGAAAAGAAGGCCAAGGGCGGCGAGAAGGAAGCCAAGGAAGCAGTGGCGCTGGTGATGAAGGCGGTCACCCTGTTGCGCGAGGGCAAGCCGGCGCGGCTGGCCGAGCTGACGCCGGAAGAACGCGGGCCTTATTCCCAGTTGGGCCTGATGACCGGCAAGCCGGTGCTGTATGTGCTGAATGTGGAAGAGGCTTCCGCTGCCAACGGCAATGCGATTTCGGCGCGCGCCGAAGAGATGGCCCGGAAACAGGGCGCCAAAAGCGTGGTGATCTCGGCCAAGATCGAGGAAGAGATCGCCCAGATGCCGGCGGAGGACCGCCCCGATTTCCTGGCCTCGCTGGGGCTGGAAGAACCCGGCCTCAACCGCCTGATCCGCGCCGGTTATGACCTGCTGGGCCTGCTGACCTTCTTCACCGCCGGCCCCAAGGAAGCCCGCGCCTGGACGGTGACCAAGGGCTCACGCGCGCCCCAGGCCGCGGGCGTAATCCATACCGATTTCGAGCAGGGCTTCATCCGCGCCGAAACCATCGCCTTTCCCGATTATGTGGCGAACAATGGCGAAGCGGGCGCGCGCGACGCCGGCAAATTCCGCCTGGAAGGAAAAGACTATATCGTCGCCGATGGCGACGTGATGCATTTCCGGTTTAATAATTGATCGTTGGGGGCGTCCATGAAATCAGTCTTGAGATGGACAGGGCTAGTAACGGGTCTTGCGCTGATTCTCTTCTGTATTTCGGATGTTGTTCAGTTTACGGCCTTTCTGCATAGCCGCGGCATGGAGTGGAGCTGGGGCACGGTCAAAAACAATCCGATGATGCCCGGCCGATGGCTCATTTGGCTATTTGTGGCAATGGTTCTTCTCGGAAACGTCTTTTATTCTTTTCGAGATAAGTTTCGACAATAGCGCCGGTGGCGAAAATGGATTCCCGCTTTCGCGGGAATGACAAGAAAATCAGTTCTTGGTGAACTTCCTGAAATTCGGCACATTGGTGAAGCCGGCATAGATATTGTCCGCATCGTCCACCGCCACCGCCTCGATGGCGTTATATTCGCCCCAGGGGATGAATCCGATCACCTTGCCGTCGCTGATATGGCCCCAGCGGATGCCGTTCTTGAAGCCGGGATTGTTCTTGTCGCTGGAGAGCGAGTCCGCGACATAGATCATGTCGCCCTTGATGAACAACCCGCTGGGCCGGCCGAACTGCCGCCATTCCGCCAGGAACTTGCCCTGCTGGTCGAAGATCTGGATGCGGCTGTTGCTGCGGTCGGCGACATACAGCCGCCCCTGGCGGTCCATCGCCAAGCCGTGCGGCGCATTGAACTCGCCGGGTCCCGAACCCAGCTTGCCCCAGCTCAGCAGGAATTTGCCGTTATGGTCGTATTTCAGAATCCGGTTGTTGGTCTTGTCGCTATGGCCGTCGGCGACAAAGATGCTGCCGTCCGGCGCCACCAGCACATCCGACACGCCATTGAACAGATCGGTGGTCGCGCCCGAAGCCCCGCGCGTGCCCATAGTGCGCAGCAGCTTGCCGTCGGCGGTATATTCATGGATCACATTGGACACCACGCCGCTCTGCGAGATGCCTTCCACCAGCCAGACATGATGGTCGCGGCCGACAAAGATACCGTGAGGATAGAGGACCTCGCCCTTGCCCCAGCTCCTGACCAATTTGCCGCTGGTATCGAACTCCAGCACCGGATCCAGCGTCTTGTCCTTAGCGCAGCCGTCATCCGCCAAGCCGCAACGCTCGAACACCCACACGCTCTTGCCGTCGGGGTCCATGTCCAGGGCGGAAATGCCGCCGAATTTGCGGCCCAGCTTCGCCCAGCCTTCCTCGATATGATAGGGATTGGGATAGGCGTTGGGATCGTGCGGCGGCGGCATCGCCACTTGCGGCGCCGTGCCAGCGCAGGCGCCGACGCTCAGCGCGCATACCACCACCAAAATTTGATGCAGACGCATACGCCCTCCCTTTTGGCCTGTTATTCCGGCCTTGGGGCGAGCCTAGCGCATCGCCGGGCTAGCGCAAACTCGCTTCGATATTGCCGCCGTCCACCGTGATTATTGCCGCAGTGGTCTTGGTAGCGGTCGCGAGATAGACAAAGGCATCCGCCACGTCTTCCGCCGTCACTTCCCGCTTGAGCAGATTGCCGGCCATGTAGTCAGCCTCGGAAAGCCCGCGCGCCTTGGAACGCGCCGTCACCATTTCGTCGGTCAGCAAGCCCGAACGGATGCGGTCGGCGTTCACCGCATTGGCGCGGATGCCGTCCTTGCCGTGATCCAGGGCGTACTGCTTGACCAGGAACAGGGTCGCCGCCTTGGGCAGGCCATAAGGCCCGAAATCCTTGCCCGGATTGACCGCCTGCTTGGAGGTGTTGAACAACAGGCAGCCAAAGGTCCCTTGCGCCTGCATGATGCGGGTGGCTTGTTGCGCCACCGCCTGATGCGCCCAGAAATTCAGCTCAAAGGATTTGCGCAAGGTCTCGTCATCCACCTTGCCGATGGTGCCCTGCCAGGCCGCGCCCGCATTGGAGACGACGATATCCACCCCGCCGAACGCCGACACCACCGCGTCAAACGCCGCCCGTACGCTGCCGGGATTGGTGACATCGCATGCCACTGCCAGCGCCTTGCCGCCGATCTTTTTGGCCACCGCCTTGGCGGCGTCCGGGTCGCGGTCGAGAATGGCGACTTCCGCACCCTCTTTCGCCATCGCCCGCGCCGTCGCCGCGCCGATGCCGGAGCCGCCGCCGGTGACTACCGCCACCTGGCGGGCCAGCGATTTTTCGTTGGACTTTCCCAGCTTGGCCTGTTCCAGCGACCAATATTCCACTTCGAACATGTCGAAGTCGCTGATGCTGCGATATTCGCCCATCGCCTCGGCATCGGTGATCACCGCAATGGCGTTCTCGGCGATGTCGGCAGCGATGGCCGCGTCCTTGGCGCTGCCGCCCACCCCGAACATGCCCACGCCCGGCACCAGGATCACCCGCGGCAGGGGATCGAGTTCCTTTTTCTTCACCGCGCTCTTGGCGTTGTTGTCTTCGAAATAGCGGTGATAGCGCGCGACATAAGCCGCCACCGCCTCATGCACATCCTTGGCCCATTCCTCCAGTTTGCCGGCTTCCGGCGCGGGCACGATCACCGGCCAGTTCTTGGTGCGGATGGTGTGATCGGGCGTCACCACACCGACCTGGCTGTAGCGCGCCAGTTCCGCGCCGTTCACATAGTTCAGGATCTGCGCGTTGGTGCGGAAATCCAGCAACTGCCGCTTGGCGGTGCCGGCGTTCGCGTTCTTTTCGATCGCCACCGCGCCGCGCAGGATGGGCGCGATTTCCGGCACGGATGCGATGTTGGATGGCAGCCTGGCCTGGGCCAGCACCTTGCGCTGACGGGTGAGCCGCTCCTCCGCCATGGTGACGAATTCGATCATCCGGCCATAGGCCTGCTGGGCACTGTCGCCCACGGTGAAGATGCCGTGCTGCAAAAGCACCAACCCTTCCACCTTGGGATTCTTGTCGAATACATCGGCCACTGACTTGGCCAGGGCAAAGCCGGGAATGGTGTAGGGCACATAGGCGACGCGGTCGCCATAGACCTCTTGCACCAGCGCCTTGTTGTCGGGCTGGTCGGTCAGCGCCAAGACGGCGGTGGAATGGACATGGTCGATGAATTTGTGCGGCAGGAAAGCGTGCAGCAAGGTCTCGACCGATGGATTGGGCGCGGTGGAGTCCAGCAGATTGATGCGCTGGTAATTGACCATGTCCTCATCGGACAACTTGTCCAGCTTGCGCAGCTTGCGCAGCGGCTCCAGCCGCACGGCGGGCAGGCCGGCGGGCTCGATCACCCCCATGTCCCAGCCTGAGCCCTTGATGCAGATCACTTCCACATCCTCGCCCAACTGGTCCTTCATGGTCGTCTTGACCGAGGTGTTGCCGCCGCCATGCAGCACCATTTTCGGATCAGCGCCCAAAAGGCGCGTGGTATAGGTGCGCACCGCCAGGTCCGCATTGACGCCCTTATTGTTTCCTTGGGGGGCGTAGCGGGAGACAAAATCCTGCGCTTCGGCGTCGGACCATTTGGACTGCATCGCAAAACCCTACTTGGGAAAAAGGCTCCGTAAGCCTTCGGGAGTGGCGGCGCAAGTGCCGCGTTCGGTGATGAAGCCGGTGACCAACCGCGCCGGGGTGACGTCAAAGCCGGGATTGGCAGCGCCGGAGCCGGGGGCGGCGATTTCCACCACTGTCACGGAACCGTCAGGCAGCCGCCCCGCCATCTTCAGCACTTCGTCCTCAGAGCGTTCCTCGATGGGGATGTCGCGCCCCGATTCCAGCGTCCAGTCGATAGTGGAGCTGGGCAGCGCCACATAAAAGGGGATGCCATTGTCATGCGCCGCCAGCGCCTTCAGATAGGTGCCGATCTTGTTGGCGACATCGCCGTTCGCCGTCACCCGGTCGGTGCCCACGATCACCATGTCCACCTGGCCCGCCTGCATGTAATGGCCGCCGGCATTGTCGGCCAGGATGGTGTGGGCGACGCCATGGCTGCCCAATTCGAACGCCGTCAGCGAGGCGCCCTGGTTGCGGGGCCGTGTCTCGTCCACCCAGACATGCAAGCGAATGCCCTCGTCATACGCCAGATAGATGGGGGCGAGCGCGGTGCCGTAATCCACCGTCGCCAGCCAGCCGGCATTGCAATGGGTGAGGATGTTGACGGTTTCGCCGGGCTTTTGGGCGGCGATGTCGCGAATGATCTTGAGGCCGTTTTTTCCAATCGCCTCGCTCATCGCCACGTCCTCATCGGCGATCTGGCCGGCCTCTTTCCAGGCAAGCGCCGCGCGCCGTTCGCGCGGCTGGTTGAGCAGCGCGCCGCGCATCCGCCACAGCGCCCATTTGAGATTGATGGCGGTGGGCCGGGTTTCGGCCAGCATCTCCACCATCTTCTGGATATGGTCGTCGGAAGCATCCTCGCGCACCGCCAGCGCCAGGCCATAAGCGCCGACCACGCCGATCAGGGGAGCGCCGCGGGTATTCATGTTCTTGATCACCCGCGCGGCATCGTCCGCCGAGCGCAACGTCATGGTCACGAATTCATGCGGCAGCTTGGTCTGGTCGATGATGCCGAAGGCATCCTCGCCGATGGGCCAGACAGACCGGTAGTGCTTGCCGCCAATCTTCATCTCAAAAAAGCCTTCATACGTGCGGCGCCGTGGCCTTCATCGAAGGATATTCGCAAAATAGCGCATACCAGGCCGACAATTTGGGGCGGGAACTTTTCCAATCAAGATCGGTCAGGCGGAAATCGATATAGCCCAGGGCGCAGGCCACCGAAATCTCGCCGATGGTGGGCTCCTTGGAGAACTTGACCCGCTCCAGCGCGTCCAGGCCGGCGGCGATTGTCGCCTGGCAGCGGGCGATACGGTCCGGGTTGCGGCGCTCCTGAGGCTCGGTCAGTTCATAGCGCCAGTTCACCGCGGCATCGGCGAGCCCATCGCCCAGCGCCTGCAGGCCCAGCGCCTTCCAGCGCCCGCCACTGTGCTTGAAGATATTCATGCCGGGAAAGAATTTCCCGCCGCCCACATGATTGAGATATTCGCAGATCACCGGCGAATCGAACAAGGTCGAGCCGTCATCCAGCACCAGGATGGGGATCTGCTTGAGCGGGTTGATGTCGCGCAGGCTTTCATCGGTGCGCGCCTGGACATCGACAATCGCCAGCCGCAGTCCCAACTCATGCGCGATGACCCGCGCCTTGCGCGCAAAGGGTGACACGGGATGGGAGTAAAGCTTCATCCGCCCGGTTCCCTTTCTTCAATGACCCTCGAACGCCACCAGCGCCGAGACCGGCTTGCCGATGGCGCGCAACTTGTCGGCCCCGCCCAGTTCCGGCAGGTCGATGACAAAGGAGCAACCGATGATATTGGCGCCTGCCCGCTCCAACAGCCGGATGCCGGCAAAGGCGGTGCCGCCGGTGGCGATCAGGTCATCGACCAGCAAAACGCGCTCGCCCTTTTCCAGGGCGTCGATGTGAATCTCCACCCGGTCCTTGCCATATTCCAGGTCATAATCCTCGCCGATCACCTTGTGGGGCAGCTTGCCTTTCTTGCGCACCGGAATGAAGCCCACCGACAATTGATGCGCCACCGCACCGCCCAGAATAAAGCCGCGCGCTTCCATGCCCGCCACCTTGTCGATCTTCATCCCGGCATAGGGCTGCACCATCTCGTCCACCGCGCGGCGAAAGGCGCGCGGATTGCCCAGCAAAGTGGTGATGTCGCGGAACATGATCCCGGGCTTGGGATAGTCGGGAATGGTGCGGATCGCGTCTTTGAAGTCCATGGTCACACCTTTTTCAAAACGCGGCCGGCCACCGCATCCAGTTTCGCCGTCAGAACCGGATCGCGCTTTTCCGGCGCCGTGATCAGCGCGAAATCCAGCACCGTTTCGGGGCGGTCCGGGCAAGTGGAGGGCGCGCGCTGCGGCCCCAGCTTGGGCGCCACCGCCTGGATCAGCCGCCGCGCATTGGCGGCGTTCTGCGTCATCACCTTGATCACCGCCTCCACCGTCACATGCTCGTGATCGTCATGCCAGCAGTCATAATCGGTCACCATGCCGACAATGGCGTAAGGCAGCTCGGCCTCGCGCGCCAGCTTGGCTTCCGGCATCGCCGTCATGCCGATCACGCTGCAATCCCAGCTGCGATAGAGAAAGCTTTCGGCGCGGGTGGAGAATTGCGGGCCTTCCATGCAGATATAGGTGCCGCCTTCGCTGTGGTCGATCTTCTGTTCCCGCGCCGCCAGGGTCAGCGCGCCGGACAGTTTGGGGCAGACCGGATGGGCCATGGGGACATGGGCGACAAAGCCGGGGCCGAAGAAGCTTTTGTCGCGGGCGAAGGTGCGGTCGATGAACTGGTCCGCCATCACAAAGGTGCCGGGCGGCAATTCCTCTTTCAGCGAGCCGCAGGCCGAAACCGAAATCACATCGGTGACGCCGATGCGCTTCAAGACGTCGATATTGGCGCGGTAGTTGATGCTGGTCGGCGTCTGGACATGGCCGCGGCCATGGCGGGGCAAAAACACCAGGTCGACCCCGGCATAAGTGCCGATCAGAAGCTGGTCCGACGGCTCACCCCAGGGGCTTTTCACCGCCTGCCATTGGGCATTCTCCAGCCCGTCAATCTGATAGACGCCGGAACCACCGATGATGCCGAGCACGGTCCTGGTCATGAAAAAGGGCGCTTTCTGCGAGGAAAGCGCCCTTTTATCACGATGGACCCCTGGGGCAATGCCTCGGGATTATGACGTCTAATGTTGGTCCTTCCAGACCTTGCGATAAGCGGCAAACAGAAGACCCGCCAGCGCGACCAGGAACACCATCACGCCAAAGCCGACCCGCTTGCGCTCTTCCATCTTGGGCTCCGACGCCCAGGCCAGGAAGGTCACCACGTCATGGGCTTCCTGCTCGATGGTGGCCTTGGTGCCGTCGGAATAGGTCACGGAGTTGTTGTTCAGCGGCGGCGGCATGGCGATATTCCAGCCCTCGTAATAGGGGTTGAAATACTTGCCCTCCGTCACCTTGAAGCCCGGCACCGCCTTCTCGTGGAAGCCGGTGAGGATGGAATAGACATAGGCCGCCCCGCCGGCACGCGCCTTGACGATCATGGAAAGATCAGGCGGCGCAGCGCCGCCATTGTTGGCGCGGGCGGCATTCTCGTTGGCGAACGGCGCTGGCAGGTGATCGGCCAGGGTGGCCGAACGCATCAAGGGCTGGCCCTTGTCGTCGGTCGTTTCGCCCTTGTCATTGGGCTCCGCCGGCACCTTGGCGGCGGTGGCCAGCGCCTTGGCCTGGGCTTCAGTGAATTCCGGACCGCCCGGCTCCGCCAGATTGTGGAAGGCCAGGTGGTTCACCGCATGGCAGGCGGCGCAGACTTCCTTATAGACCTGATAGCCGCGCTGCAGGGCGCCGCGGTCATAGGTGCCGAACGGGCCCTCGAACGGGAAGTCGACCGCCTTGGGCGCGAGACGCTTGGTGTCGATGGTGTCCGCTGCGAAAGCGGACGTTGAGACCAAAAGCCCCAACATCAGGGAAGAGCCGAGCGAAAGATGGGTCAGACGCATGGTGGTTCTCACTCGGCGGGAGCCGCGGCGGTATCGCCGAGCACGGATTGCGCGATGGACGCGGGAAGCTTCTTGGGAGTCTCGATCAAGCCGACGATGGGCATGATCAGCCAGAAGAAAACATAGTAATAGGCCGTGGCGATGCGGGCCACCCACACCAGCGGGATGCCGAACTTGGCGGCGTCCACGCTCTGCGAGCCGCAATAGCCCAGCAGCACGCAGACCACCGCGAA
The DNA here is from genome assembly GCA_035693565.1 of Rhizomicrobium sp. Lineage (GTDB taxonomy): Bacteria > Pseudomonadota > Alphaproteobacteria > Micropepsales > Micropepsaceae > Rhizomicrobium. The sequence continues at coordinate 97,092 of DASSGF010000027.1, forward strand.
GCCCCAGAAGAATTGCTTCATCAGGGGACGGAAGCGGCAGGAGCGCACCCGGCTGGTGTCCAGCCAGGGAAGGAAGACCAGGGTGACCAGGGCGCCGGCCATCACGATCACGCCCAACAGCTTGTTGGGGATGGAACGCAGCATGGCGTAGAAGGGCAGCAGGTACCATTCCGGCACGATATCCGGCGGCGTCACCAGCGGATTGGCCGGAATATTGTTGTCGGCGTTGCCGAAGAATTCCGGCGCATAGAACACGAAGGCCGCGAAGAAGATCACGAACAGGACCAGATAGAAGGCGTCCTTCACCGTGTAATAGGGATGGAAGGGCACCGTGTCCTGCGGGCTTTTCACATCGATGCCCAGCGGATTGTTGTTGCCGGGCACATGCAGCGCCCAGATGTGCAATCCCACCACGCCCGCAATGATGAAGGGCAACAGATAATGCAGCGAGAAGAAGCGGTTCAAGGTGGCGTCGCCCACCGCGAAATCGCCCCACAGCCAGGTGGCGATGTGGGTGCCCACCCAGGGAATGGCGCTGAACAGGTTGGTGATGACGGTGGCGCCCCAGAAGGACATCTGGCCCCAGGGCAGGACATAGCCGAAGAAGGCGGTGGCCATCATCAGCAGATAGATCAGCACGCCGATGATCCAGATCAGTTCGCGCGGCGCCTTGTAGGAGCCGTAATAGAGCCCGCGGAACATGTGGATATAGACCGCCAGGAAGAACATCGAGGCGCCGTTGGCGTGCATGTAGCGGATCAGCCAGCCGTAATTGACGTCGCGCATGATGCTTTCGACGCTGTCGAAGGCCAGCCCGGCATTGGCGACATAGTGCATCGCCAGCACGACGCCGGTGACGATCTGGATGGCCAGGCAGAAAGTGAGGATGCCGCCGAAGGTGTACCAGATGTTCAAGTTCCGCGGCGTGGGGAAGGTCTGCATGGTGTCATGCATAAGGCGCGGCAAGGGCAGGCGCGCATCAAGCCAGCGCTCGAAACCGGAATTGGGCTTATAGGTCGAAGGGCCAGACATTGTTGTTCTCCTCAACCGACCTTGATACGGGTGTCAGACAGGAAGCTGTAGGGCGGCACTTCCAGATTGCGCGGCGCCGGGCCTTTGCGGATGCGCCCCGCCGTGTCGTACATCGAGCCATGGCAGTGGCATAGCCAGCCGCCATAATCGCCTTCCGGCATTTGCGGCGTGGACACGGTGGGGGTGCAGCCCAGATGGGTGCAGACGCCGATCAGGATCAGCCATTCCGGCTTGGTGGCGCGGTTGGCGTCGGTGGCGGGCGCGCTGTCCGGCAGATTGTCGTTGTTGGCCAGCGGATCGGGCAGAGCGCTCACATCCACCGCCTTGGCGGCGGCGATTTCGGCCGGGGTGCGGCGGCGCACGAACAAGGGATGGCCGCGCCATTTCACCAGCACCTGCTGGCCCGGCTGGATGGTGGAGAGGTCGACTTCGGTGGAGGCCAGCGCCAGGGCGGCGGTGGAGGGATTCATCTGATCGATAAAGGGCCAGGCCGCGGCCGCCACGCCCACACCGCCCACGGCGGCCGACGCCACATACAGGAAATCGCGTCGTGTCGTGCCCGCATCACTCATGGTAGCTGCCACTGGGTTCACCCTCACCGGAAAAACTGGAAGAACATTGTCGAACTCTTGCCACAAACAAGCGCGGATACGGTACTGACGCGGTGACGCGCTTTGGGTCCGGCGCGCTTGTTCGTTGGGCCGGTAAAATAGAGAGTCGATTTTCGAGGGTCTTGCGGCACGATGACGCATAAAATGCCTTGTCCTCCCGCGACTTATCCCCTGCGCCCCGTCCCAGAGCGCCAAACAGACGGATGGGGGAAAATGGAGGTTTGGGATGCGCCTGGCGCTGTATGAGCCCGATATCCCCCAGAATGCCGGCAGCCTGATGCGGCTGGGCGCCTGTCTGGGGGTGGGCGTGGATGTCATCGAGCCCTGTGGATTTCTGCTCACCGACCGCAATTTCCGCCGCGCCGGGATGGACTATCTCAAAAGCGCCGAGATTTGCCGTCATCCCTCCTGGGCGCGGTTCCGTGAAGCTTTTTCCGGCCGCCTGGTGCTGCTGACCACGGGGGGAGACATGGCCTATACCGATTTTGCCTTCGCGCGCGGCGATACCCTGCTGGTGGGCCGGGAGAGCGCCGGGGTGCCGCAAGAGGTGCATGACGCGGCCTATGCCCGGCTGGTGATTCCCATGCGTCCGGGCCAACGCTCCTTGAATGTGGCGCAGGCAGCCGCGATGGTGCTGGGGGAAGCCTTGCGCCAGACCTCTCTGTTTCCTGGCGGCTTTCCCAAGAGTGGGGGGACGGCGTGCATCTGACTCTATTCCAAGAGGGCGGCCTCTTAGCGCTGGCCCAAGTGCTGATGATCGACATTGTGCTGGCGGGCGACAATGCGGTGGTGATCGGCCTGGCGGCGGCGCGGGTGCCGGCCAAGCTGCGCGGCAAGGTGATTCTCTGGGGCCTGGTCGCGGCCGTGATCCTGCGGGTGGCCCTGGCGGTGATCGCGGTGTCGCTGATGAAGATCATCGGCCTGACCCTGGCCGGCGGCATTTTGTTGCTGTGGGTGTGCTGGCGCTTCTGGCGCGATATTTCCGGCGGCAAGCACCATCAGGTGGCAGCGCCGGATGCGACGACGTCGATCAAGCGCGCCATCCTGCAGATCGTGCTGGCCGATGTCTCCATGTCGCTGGACAATGTCCTGGCGGTGGCGGGCGCCGCCCGCGATCACATCGATGTGCTGGTGATCGGGCTGCTCTTGTCGGTGGCGCTGATGGGCGCGGCGGCCAATGTCATTGCCCGGCTGTTGGACCGCTACCGCTGGATCAGCTATGTCGGACTGGCGATCGTGCTCTATGTCGCCATTTCGATGATTTGGCACGGCGGGCATGATGTGATGAAAGTGTGGGCTAGCAGCGGCTAGAGAAGCCGCAGCAACAACGCCGTAGCGTCATCGCTCTTTTTGAATCTGGGAAACCGGTCGCCGGTGCTGTCGCCGGATTCGATCCGGCGCAATTCTTCGCCCAGCGCGGTCAGGCCCTTTGCCATCGCCGCCGCCATCAAACTGTCGGCGCCGTAGGCGCCATAGTCGCTGGCCAGCGCCAGGAAGCCGTCTGTCGCCAAGAGCAAGGTGCCGCCGGGCGCCGCCTTCAGCATCCGGCGCGAGACATGCGACGCGGCCTTCACATCCGGACTGAACAGCCAATGATTGCCGCTGTTGATGCGGTTGCGTGCGGCGCGCAGGGCGCCGATGAATTCCGGCCGGCTGAGGCCGGCGGCCGGCGGCAATTTCTTTTCCTGCGCGATCTTTTGCGCCCGCTGCGCCTCGGCGGCGCGCTTGTCAAAGGTTTCGCCGATCACCGTCACCGGCGCATCGCCCTCTTTCCATAACGCGGCGCAATCCCCGAACCACAGGCATTCCAGCCCCTCCGCGCCCGGCACGGCAAGCATCATCGAGGCGCAAGGCGTCTGCCACATCTCTTGCGGCGGATGGCGGCGCAGGGCTTCGAAGGATTTTTGCGCATCCGCCAGCGCGCCGCGCAACGCCTTGCGGGCGCCCCCGCCTTGGCGCAAATGCGCCAGCAGACGGCGCGCGCCGAACTGGGCGATCCAAGCCGCATCACTGGGCCCCGGCATCAGCCCCTCGCCCAAAGGCGTGGCGCCGTCGATCACCGCCGCCGCCAGCTCCTCGCAGCCGAAAGCGTCTTCATTGACCCGGGCGGGATCGCCCGGCAGGGAAAGGGACTCCAGAAGCTCCAGCCTCATGCCGGTCTTTGCGCGATGATGGTTTGCAGACGGTCGCGCAAGGCCCCTTCATCGGCAGCGAAATCCCCTTCGATCCACCAGTCTTCCACCGCCGCCAGCACCCGGCCGACCTCGGGCCCCTGGGAGACGCCCGCCTGCATCGCGTCATGGCCGCTGAGCGGGAAATGCGGCCGCCGCCAGTTGCGGGCCATCTCCAGCAGCAGCCGCCAGGCGCCGGCCTTTTCCGGCGCCGCCGCCCATTGCAGCAAAAGCTTGTCGCGGAAACGCGGCACGCCCAGGCGGTAGAGCAGCCGCCGCGCTTCCTGCGCGCTGAGATGGGCCGCGATCCCCTCTCCGGACAGCGCCTGCGCCAGGCGCTCGCGATCGGCATTGGAGAGTTTGAGCCGATCCGCAACCGCCTGCGCGCCCGGCGCGCCGTCCGGCAACAGCGCCGCCAGCCGCAGCACCGCATCGCGCCCCGGATTGTTTTGGAGAGGGGTATCCAGCTCGCTCAATCTTTCCAGGCGCGGCAGCTGCAACGCGCCCGGCAGCAACTCGGACAGAATCCCGGTCGCCGCCATCACCCGCAGCACCGGGGCGGGGCGCGGCGCTTCCAACAGGCGCAGCAATTCCTTGGCGATGCGCTCCGCCGACAGGGTCTTGAGCTTGTCCTTGGCCCCGGCGGCGGCGCGCAGACCCTGCGCATCGATCTCGCCCTTGCCGTACCAGGCATGAAAGCGGAACAGCCTGAGTATCCTGAGATAGTCTTCCGCGATGCGGGTCTTGGCATCGCCCATGAACCGCACCCGGCCCGCGATCAGGTCCTCGACCCCGGTGGCATAGTCGAATATCTCGCCATCGGCTGAGGCATAGAGCGCATTGATGGTGAAATCGCGGCGTTGGGCGTCCTCCGCCCAGTCATCGGTGAAGGCGACAACGGCATGACGGCCGTCGGTCTCCACATCACGCCGCAACGACGTGACCTCAAAAGCATGGGTGCCGGCGACGGCGGTGACGGTGCCGTGATCCAGGCCGGTCTCCACCACCTTGATCCCCTGTGCCCTCAGCCGCGCTGCAGCCTCTTGCGGCGGCATGGGCACGGCAATGTCGATATCCACCACGGCGGCGCCCAGCAGCGCGTTGCGGACGGCGCCGCCGACAAAGCGCGCCTGTCCCAGCGCCGCCATCACCTGAACGGTCTCCGGCGCTGTCATCCAACCATGTTGGGCGGGGTCGATTTTCACGACTCACTTATACCATTTAGGCGCTCTGTCAGGCTGACCACGATGGCGGCGGTGGCGCCCCAGATCTCATGCTCTTGATAAGTGAAGGCGTAGAAGCTGCGCCGGCGTCCGCCGATCTCGCGGCTTTCGCGCCTGAGATTGGCGCGGTCGCACAGAAAGGCCAGAGGCACTTCGAACACTTCCGCCACTTCGCGCGGGTCCGGCGCCAGCGCGAATCCTTCCGCCAGCAAGCCCACCACCGGCTGAATGTCGAAGCCCGTGCCGGTAAGATAACGGTCGAGATAGCCCGCCACCGCCACGGCGGACGGCGCGATGCCGGTCTCCTCGAAGGTTTCGCGCAACGCGGTTTCCACCGGGGTCAAGTCGCCCGCTTCACTGCGTCCGCCGGGAAAACTGACCTGTCCGGAATGCCGCGCCAGGCTCTCGGTGCGGCGGGTGAACAACAGGCCGGGTTGTTCGTTTTGGCGCAAGATCACCGGCAACAGCACCGCCGCCTTGACCGCGCCGAAGCCGGCGGGGCGCTCGGCCTGCGGATCATAATCGTCATGCTCAACAAGTTCCGGCGATGTTTGCGATAACCGGGCCCGCAACTGTTCCAGCGCGATCCTCATGGGCGCGCCCTGTCGAAACCGCGGCCGTCAAAGCTGTACAAGGACAATATTGCCGTCATGACGCCATAATTCATCTTTTCCGCTGGACTTTAAGCCTATATCCGGGGTTGCGCCGCTCGCGTCCCACGGTGCAACATATCGGCCAATCCCGGCAAGCTTCAGGCCCCGCATGAACAAGGTGGATATCCAGGACGAGCGCGACGCGGCCAGACGGCTGTCGGCATCGGCGGAAAGTTTCGCCAAGGTGCGCGCCGGCTTGGGCGCGGTGATCTTCGGCCAGGACGAGGTGATCGAGCAGACCCTGGTCACCCTGCTGGCGGGCGGGCATGGCTTGCTGATCGGCGTGCCCGGCCTGGCCAAGACCAAGCTGGTGGACACGCTGGCGGTGGTGATGGGGTTGGACACCAGGCGGGTGCAGTTCACCCCTGACCTGATGCCCGCCGACATCACCGGTTCGGAAGTGATGGAGGAATCCATCAGCGGCGAGCGCGCCTTTCGCTTCCTGCGCGGTCCGGTCTTCACCCAGCTTCTGATGGCGGACGAAATCAACCGCGCCAGCCCCCGCACCCAATCGGCCTTGCTGCAGGCGATGCAGGAAAAGCATGTCACGGTGGCGGGCGCCCGCCATGACCTGCCGCGGCTGTTTCATGTCCTGGCCACCCAGAATCCGCTGGAGCAGGAAGGCACCTATCCCCTGCCCGAAGCCCAGCTCGACCGTTTTCTGCTGCAGATCGATGTCGGCTATCCCGACCGCGAGGCGGAGCGCCGGATGCTGCTCGCCACCACCATGGGCGATGAGAAAAGCGCGGTGCGGGTGTGCGGGCCCGAAGACCTGCTGGAAGCCCAGAGCCTGGTGCGCCGCATTCCGGTTGGCGAACAGGTGGTGGAGGCCATTCTCTCCCTGGTGCGGGCCGCGCGCCCCGACAGCGATCATGACAGCGGCACGCAAGGCCAGATCGCCTGGGGTCCGGGGCCCCGCGCCAGCCAGGCCTTGATGCTGGCGGTGCGCGCCCGCGCGCTGCTGGATGGCCGCTTCGCGCCGTCCACCGATGACGTGGTGGCGCTGGCGGGCCCAGTACTGCGCCATCGCATGGCCTTGAATTTCGCCGCCCGCGCCGAAGGCGCCACCACCGCCAGCGTGATCGAGCGGCTCTGCCAAAGTCTGTTCTAGCCGGCCCGTTTTAACAAATCTCTTTTGACATGAGCCCCGTTTGAGCCAGTTCTCCGCGCTTCAGCATGAAGCCGATGGCCTGTCCGCCGGATTGCCGCCGCTTATGGTGGAAGCCGATCATCTGGCCGCCTCGGTCAGCCTGGGAGTGCATGGCCGCCGCCGCGCCGGGATGGGCGAAAGCTTCTGGCAGTTCCGCCGCTATGCCAGCCCGGATTCCGCTTCCGATATCGATTGGCGGCAATCCGCCAAGTCGCAGCATATCTTTGTGCGCGAGCGGGAATGGGAAGCGGCCCAGACCGTATGGTTCTGGCGCGACGCCAGCGCCAATATGAGTTTCAAATCCGGCGCGGTCAGCAAGCGCGCCCGCGCCGACCTGCTGCTGCTGGCGCTGGCTTCATTGCTGGTGCGCGGCGGCGAACGGGTGAGCTTCGCCGGCATGGACGGCGCGCCTGCCGCCTCGCGCCTGGCCTTGACCCGCATGGGCCGCGCCATGTTCGGACGCAATCAAGGCGCCTTGCCGCCGCAAATGCCGTTTGCCCGCGGCAACCAGCTGGTGTGGTTCAGCGACTTCCTGGAGGAAGACGCATTCGAGCGGATGAAGCGGCTTTCCCACCAAGGCGTGGAAGGCCATCTGGTGCGCATCATCGATCCGGCGGAAGAGGATTTCCCCTATATGGGACGCACCCGCTTCGAGGCCCCCGACGGAAAAGCCGAGGAAATCTTCGGCCGCGCCGAACGCATCCGCGCGCCCTATCGCGCCCGCTTCACCGCCCATGGCGAACGCGTCGCACAGGCCGCCGCCAAGCTGGGCTGGACCGCAACGGCGCATCGCACCGACCATGCGCCCCAGGCGTCTCTGATCGCGCTGCATGCCGCCATTGGCGGTGTCTGAAGCGCATGTTCGGTTTTCCCTTGACGTTTGGCGCTCCCCTCATTCTTACGGCGCTGCTTGCCTTGCCCGTACTGTGGTGGCTGTTGAGAGTGACGCCGCCGCTGCCGCGCCGCACCTTGTTCCCGCCACTAAAGCTGCTGCGCGGGTTGGAAGATGAAGAGCAAACGCCCGCCGCCACGCCCTGGTGGCTGTTGCTGCTGCGTTTGCTGGCGGCGGCGTTGTTGATCCTGGCCTTGGCCGATCCGCTGCTGGGCCAAAGCCCCAAGCTCAACACCACCGGCCCTTTGGTGCTGGTGGTGGACAATGGCTGGACGGCGGCGCGCGATTGGGAAGCGCGCCAGGAACTGATCGCGGATCTGCTGCACAGCGCCCAGGGCCGCGCCGTCGCCATCATTCCCACCGCCGGCAGCATGCCCACGGGTTTGCTGAATGAAGGCGAAGCCGCGCGCCTGGCGCGGGAGCTCAAGCCCATGCCCTGGCCCGGCGACCGCATGGCCGCGGCCGCGGCGCTGGGCCGTTTCAGCTTCAGCGCCCCGCCCGCTCTCTATTGGCTCAGCGACGGCATCGAGGACGGCAACAGCAAGGCCCTGCGTGACGCCATGCAGCGCTATGGCGGCGCGGCGATTTTCCAGCCCGCGCATTCGCCTTTGGGATTGTTGCCAGTGACCCGCGACGCCAGCGGCTTTGCCTTGAGCGCCACCCGCGCCAACAGCAACGCGCCGCAGGAAGTGGAAGCCGGCGCCATCGGCGCGCGCGGCGAAACCCTGGCCGCCACCCGGCTGCGTTTCAAGCGCGGCGAAACCAGGGCCAGCGGCCATATCGCCTTGCCCATGGAAGTGCGCAATGCCACCACAAGGCTGGCGATTTCCGGCGAGGAAAGCGCAGGCGCGGTGCAATTGCTGGACCGGGGCGCCGCCCAGCGCAGCGCCGGCATTGTGTCGGAAAATGCCGCCGGCGAAGGCCAGCCGCTGCTGTCCGATGTCTACTATCTGGAGCGGGCTCTGTCGCCCTATGCCGAAATCGCCAAGGGCGGGATCGGCCAGTTGCTGGACAAGCATGTCTCGGTGCTGCTGTTGGCCGATGTGGCGAAAGTCCCCGCCGCCGAATTCAACCGGGTGAAGGATTTCGTCAGCCAGGGCGGCGTCCTGATCCGCTTCGCCGGCGACCGCATGACGGCAGGCTCCGACGATCTGGTGCCGGTGCGGCTGCGCGCCGGTGGGCGTTATCTGGGCAGCGCCATGGCCTGGTCGGCGCCGCAACATCTGGCGCCGTTCACTGCCCAGAGTCCTTTCAATGGGCTGGACATTCCTTCCGAAGTGACGGTGACACGCCAGGTGCTGGCGGAGCCGTCCGCCGAACTGGCGGGCCGCACCTGGGCGCAATTGACCGACGGCACGCCCTTGATCACCGCCCAGGCGATGGGATCGGGCTGGATCGTGCTGTTCCACACCGCCGCCAGCCCGGGCTGGTCGTCGCTGCCGATCTCCGGCCTCTATGTCGACATGCTCAAGCGGCTGCTGGCCCTGTCGGCGGGAACGCCGGTGCGCGATCTGTCCGGATTGACCAGCCTGCCGCCGGTGTCGCTGCTGGACGGTTTCGGCCGGGCCATGCCGCCGCCCGCCGATGTGACGCCGCTGCCGGCCAAGGGGTTTTCGCAGCTCCGCGTCTCGCCGCAACATCCGCCGGGCCTTTATGGTGCGCATGAAGTGGAAAGCGCGCTGAATGTGATGCGGGCCAACGACCGGCTGACGCCTTTGTCGCTGTCGGGCATGCAGAGCTACGGCAACACCCATGCCCGCGCCCTGGAGCCTTACCTGCTGGCGCTGGCCATGGCGCTGCTGCTGCTGGATGCGCTGGTGTCGCTCTGGCTGCGCGGTTTCACGCCCGGCAGGCTGCGCTGGCCCGCGGCGGCGGCGCTGCTGCTTCTTGTCGTTCCGGCGCCGCAAGCCCGCGCCGATGAGGCCATGAACATGAAGGCGGCGCTGGATACCCGCCTTGCCTATGTGCGCACCGGTCTTGCCGATGTGGATCAGGTGAGCCAGGCGGGACTGACGGGATTGGGCTTCATGCTGAGGGCCCGCACCTCTTACGAGCCGCCGGAACCCATCGGCGTCGATCCGGAAGCTGATGATCTGTCCTTTTACCCCCTGCTCTACTGGCCGATGGACCCGCGCGAGAAAAGCCTGTCGCCCAAAGGGCTGGCGCGCATCGGCGAATATATGCGGAACGGCGGCACCATCCTGTTCGACACCAGGGATCTCACTTTGGGCGCGGTGCGCGGCGCCGCCTCGCCCGGCGAACAGACCTTGAAGCGGCTGACCGCCGGTCTGGACCTTCCGCCGCTGGAGCAGGTGCCCGCCGATCATGTCCTGACTAAGACCTTTTATATCCTGCGCGACTTTCCCGGGCGCTGGATCGGCGGCCAGCTTTGGGTGGAAGCGTTGCCGCCGGCGCCCAAGAATGGCGCGCCGCCGGCGCGCGGCGGCGATGGGGTGTCGCCGGTGGTGATCGGCGGCAATGACTGGGCTTCGGCCTGGGCGGTGGATTCAAACGGCCATTTCCAGTTCACGCCCTCGCCGGGCGGCGAGGTTCAGCGCGAGATGGCGTTCCGCTTCGGCATCAATCTGGTGATGTATGCGCTCACCGGCAACTACAAGACCGATGTGGTGCATGCGCCTGCGCTGCTCCAGCGCCTGGGAACCGAAAGATGACCCGGCTGGCTTTCGCGCCCGTCATTCCCTTGAGCGCCCTGACGGTGCTGATCGCGCTTGCCATTTTGATCACCCTGTACGGCTTCATCGCGCGGGCGAAAGGCGCCTGGGCGCGCGGCCTGGCCTTTGCCGTGTTGTCGTTCGCGCTGGCCGGTCCCCTGCTGGTCAAGGAAAAACATGCGCCGCTTCCCGATGTGGCGGTGATCATCACCGATCGCTCCCAAAGCATGAACCTGGGCACGCGCGCCCGGCAGGCGGAAGCCGCGCGGGCGCAAATCGCGCGGCTGTTGGCGCAGCAGCCGGGCCTGATCGTGCGGGAAACCAGCATCACCACCACCGCCACCGGCGAGAATAACGGTACCCAGGCTTTCGCCGCCTTGAACGCGGCGCTGGCGGACGTGCCGGAAGGGCGGGTGGCGGGCGCCATCCTGATCACTGACGGCCAGGTGCATGACGCGCCTGCGCCCGAGGCGCTGAACCTGCATGCGCCCTTGCAAGTGCTGGTGGCGGGCGCGCGCGGCGAGCGCGACCGCAAGCTGACGGTGCTGAACGCGGCGCGTTTCGCCATTGTGGGACAATGGGCCACCTTGCGGCTCCGGGTGGACGATCTGGGCGGCAGCGCGGAAACCAGCGCGACGCTGGATATCCGCATCGACGGCAAGCCGTTCGGCTCGCGCCTGGTGCCGGTGGGCAAGGACACCGACCTGCGCCTGCCGGTGGCGCATGAAGGCGAAAACCTGATCGAATTGTCGGCCGGGCCCGGTCCCGCCGAGCTGACCCAACAGAACAATCATGCGGTGGTGACGGTGTCGGGCGTGCGCGACCGGCTGCGGGTGCTGTTGGTGTCGGGCGAACCGCATGCCGGAGAGCGGGTGTGGCGCAACCTGTTGAAGGCCGATCCCTCCGTCGACCTGATCCATTTCACCATCCTGCGTCCGCCGGACAAGCAGGATTCCACGCCCATCAATGAATTGTCGCTGATCCAATTCCCCGCCACCGAGCTGTTCCGGGAAAAGCTGCGTTCCTTCGACCTGGTGGTGTTCGACCGCTATCGCGAGCGCGGCGTGCTGCGGCTCGATTATTTCCAGAACATCGCCAACTATGTCCAGGACGGCGGCGCGCTGCTGATTTCCTCGGGCCCGGAATTTGCCGGACCGGAGAGCGTGTATCGCACGCCGCTTTCCCAGGTCCTGCCGGTGCAGCCGACGGGACAGATTTTCACCGCCCCGTTCAAGCCGGTGGTAACCGAGGACGGCATGGCGCATCCGGTGACGCGCGAACTGCCCGGCCGCAACCAGGACAAGACACCGCCGACATGGGGCCGCTGGTTCCGCGTCCTGGGCGCCAACAAGGTTTCCGGCCAGACCGTGATGGCGGCCGATGGCGGCAAGCCGCTCTTGGTGCTGGATCGGGTGGGCAAGGGCCGGGTGGCGGAATTGATGTCGGATCAGACCTGGCTGTGGGCGCGCGGTTTTGAAGGCGGCGGGCCGCAGGCCGAGCTGCTTCGGCGGCTGGCCCATTGGCTGATGAAGGAGCCGGAACTGGAAGCGGAGAATCTGTCGGCCCAGATCATCGGCGACACGATCCGCGTCACCCGCCGCACCATGGCGCAGCAGACCCCGCCGGTGACCCTCACCATGCCGTCAGGGCGTGTCGTGAACCTGCCGCTGACCAAAGCCGAGCCGGGCATCTGGCGCGCCGATGCCAAGGCGGGCGAATTGGGGCTTTACCGCGCCACGGACGGCATTCTCTCCACCGTCACCGCGGCGGGGCCGCTGAACCCCAAGGAAGTGGCCGACATGCGCGCTACCGATGAGGTGCTCAAGCCGGACGCACAAGCCAGCGGCGGCAGTGTGCATTGGCTGGCGGACGGGCTGCCCGAGATCCGCCGCGTCGCCAAGGGCGACAGCGCCAGCGGCTCCGGCTGGATCGGCCTGCGCAGCAATGGCGCCTACCGGGTCACCGCCCTGGAACAGGAAAAGCTGATGCCGCAATGGCTGGCGCTGTTGTTGATCGTCGGTATGCTGCTGCTGGCCTGGAGGCTGGAAGGGCGATAGGCCGAAGCGGCTTCCCGGTATCCAACGCTACCTCACCTGGGAATCCCGCCCAGCTTGTTCCACTCCTGCTCTGTGTGACAGACGCGCTTGGACTGCAGACGCGTCGCGCCGCTGGGGTCCTGAACAACACAAATGATTTTTTGATCATTGGCCTTGGGGGCAGCCGCATCGGCGGCGGCCGGCGCTGCCGGCTGCGTTGCCGGCGGCGGCGTGTCGGTTTGCGCCTGGGCGGTAGGTGGAAGAAGGCAAATCACGAATAGCGCCAGGGAAAGATGCCGCATGATGCGAATTCTCCGATGCTGGGTGGAACACGGGAAAGGACCCGGTGGTTAAGAACGATATTTATAGTACGACTAGATTCGTAGTACGATGATCGTCGTGGAGTCAAGTTGGGCCACGTCTGCCTGGGCGGGAACCGCGCGGTGCCCCGGGGCCGGTCTTTCCAAAGAGGCGGGTTTCTGCCAAACTACGATGGTTGTCGTTGATCCGAGGGGTGCCGATGGCGGACCAGGGCGCAAAGCGGCGCATGCACAAGCCGACCGGGGCGGAATTGGAAATCCTGCATGTCCTTTGGCGGCGTGGGCCTTCGACCGTCCGCGAGGTGATGGATGTCCTCAATGAGAAGAAGGACTTGAGCTATACCGGGGTGCTCAAGCTGATGCAGAACATGACGGCCAAGGGAATCGTGATCCGCAACGAAACCCAGCGCGCGCATGTCTATGAAGCCATCCGCCCGGCGGAGCAGACAAAGCGTCAATTGGCGCGCGACATTCTGCAGCGCGTATTCGAAGGCTCGGCCAGCCAACTGATGGCCCATGCGCTGGGCGGACGCCGGCCCTCGCGCAAGGAAATCGAAGAGATACGCAACATCCTGCGGCCCTATGAGGACAAGAACGATGACTGAGATCGGCGCCTGGCTCCCGCCGGGGATTGTCCTTGCGCTCGGCTGGTCGCTGATCCATTCGCTGTGGCAGGACCTGGTTATCGCCGCGCTGGCCGCACTTTTGATGGCGTTGAGCCGCCGCCCCTCCACCCGCTATCTGGTGGGCGTAACGGCGCTGGCCCTGATGCCGGCGGCAGCCGCCGCCACTTTTTTGGTTTTTTTCCAGGACGCGTCTTTCACCGTTATCGCGGCGCAAAGCGCCGTGTCGCCTTCGCACGATTTCATCAGCCATTCCTTGCCGGCGGCGCCGCAAATCCGGCTGACCCCGTTCGCTGCGGGCCATTGGCCCATCGCAGGCTTCATGCCCATGCTGGTCAAGGCGTGGCTTATCGGCGTCGCCCTGTTCACCCTCAGGCTGGTGTGCGGTTTACTTTTGCTGGAGCAAAAGCGCCGATGGCATTCGCGGCCCCTAGCCGGGCGCTTCCTTGACCTTTGCCGCGAGGTTCAAGAGCGTCTCGGCCTCACACGAGTGGTGCGCTATCTGGAATGCGACTGGCTGCATGCTCCGGCGGTGATCGGCTGGCTGCGCCCGGTCGTCCTGCTGCCGGTCGCCGCCCTGACCGGCCTCTCCGAGGACCAGCTGCGCGCGGTGATCGCGCACGAACTCGCGCATATCCGGCGCCTGGATTGGGTGGTGAACTTGCTGCAGACCCTGGTAGAGGCCTTGTTTTTCTATCATCCCGCTGTCTGGTGGCTGGGCCGGCGCATTCGCATCGAGCGGGAACGTTGTTGCGACGAGATCGCCGTTTCCGTTTATGGCAACCGCCTGGAATATGCCCGCGCCTTGGGCTTGATGGGCGAATGGCGAAGCGCGCCGCGTCTCGCCATGGCGGCAAATCGGGGGCCGCTTTCCGAGCGCATCTTGGGCGTCCTTGGTCACGAACCGGCCGGTCAGAATCCCCGGGCGGTGGCCTTGGCCGCCGGGTTGCTCCTCCTCATGTCTGTCCTGTCCGTAAGCCGCGTCATGCCGGGAAGCGTGTTCCCGATTCACACTTCGAAGGCGGGGGCGTTGGTCCACGCTCTTGTGCAGCAGAAAGCCTTGCCAATCCGGGAAATTGTTCCTGACACGCACCCCAAGAGCGAGATAGCTGTGACGCAATCCCGCCGGGATATGGGCGAGGCGGTGCCACCGCTCTCGCCCGGCCAGCAAAAGCCGCTGACCGGGACGTACCGTGTGCACGCCAATGCGCTTCCCGTCACAACGGTGGGGACACCGGACGTCCCGGTGGTCCTGGCGCCTATTGCCGAAGACAAGCCCGCGCCGCAAGTTGAGTCACCTTCAGCGGCGGTATCTGCCGCGAGCGACACGCTATCGACCGATCAGCCGACCGGCTCCGGCGATCCAAATGCCGTCGTCTGCCGTCAGCCGGAGCATTTGCCCGGTTCGCAGGCGATGGGTCCGCGGCTTTGCCTCAAGAATATTTATTGGTCCGCGCTTTGGGTCAGGGGCAAGACTCTCAGCGCTGACGGCAAAACCGTGCTGGAACCGGCCTCGGCGCCAATAGTCGATAAAACACCTGACGGCACCGGAAATCCCGAGCAGGTGGTATGCGCTAAGCCGCAAGTTCAATCCGCATCGCGGCTGCTGACTTCGGTGCTTTGCTTCCGCAACGCTTATTGGGCGCAGCTGCGCCGTTCCCCCGCCCGTTCTATCGACCCGTAGCGGCTTTTCTTTCCCCTAGGCGGGAAAAGGGGAGTTCACTAGCCAACACCCGCGCCGCAAGCGCAGACCGGCTCGTCGATCTGCGCCCGGCGCACCTGGCCGGAAAGGGTGAGCAGCTCGCCTGCCTTCAAGGACAGGCCCAGAATGCGGTTCTGATCGACGGGGCCGGGGAATTTCACCCGCCCCGGCGGCAGGCGCGAAAAACCAACCCTGGCGTAATAGGGCTCATCGCCCACCAGCAGAATGCCGCGCCAAGGGCCTTGCCGCGCCGCTTCGATCCCGGCCTGCATCAAGGCGATGCCGATGCCGCGGCCGCGCTGGTCGCCTTGCACCGCCAAGGGACCCAGCAGCAATTCCTGATGCCCGCCGACATTGATGGGCCAGAACCGCACCGAGCCGCGCAACACATCCTTGCCGTCTTTGCTGTTCTCCACCGCGACAAAAGACAAAGCCGCGATCGGGGCCACGCCTTCGCGCAGGCGATAGGCCGATTTGGCGAAGCGCCCCGGTCCGAAGCTTTCGGCATTCAGCGTTTCCACCGAAGCGGCATCGTCCGGCCGTTCCAGGCGGATCCGCCAGCCTGCCCCCTTTGCTTCTTTTTTTGTTTCCGGCGCGTTCATGCCGGTTTCGCTAATCGGGACAGATCAAAAAGGCAAGCTACCATTTGGCGGACGGCGCCGCGTCGCCGCTCAATTCCCGCAAGCGCCGCAAAGTGGCCCGTGAGCAGCCCTTGGGCGGCTGTTTGAGGTCGGCGAAGCAGATCTCCTTGATTTCCAGATTGGGCCGGAAATTCACGCTGCCGCCCCGGACGCGATAGAGCGCCACCACATTGCTCACCCATCCCGCCTTGGAAACATAGAGGCCGAAAAATTCCGGCACGCCGCCGGTCAGCCCGACTTCTTCGGCAAGTTCCCGCAAGATCGCCTTTTGCGGCAGCTCGCCCCGGCCCACCCCGCCGCCCGGCAGCCGCCAGCCGGGATTGTAGCGGTGCCGCACCAGCAGAACCCGGCCCTCGGCGTCGAACACCGCGCCGGCCACGCCGAACACGGTGGGCGCCCAGATTGCCCGCAGCAGCATGAAAAGGCGGAAAAGGTATTTTGTTAACACCGGCGCGCCGCTCTTGTCCTGTAACGGTTCAATAACCCCCGCTTGTGTAACTTAGGCGTGAACATTTTAGTAATCTGGAATTTCTTGGCATGGCCGGCGCCACGCCAGGAGAGGCGTAACGGATGTCGGGCTTCGAAAATCTCAAGGCCCTGATTGTCGAGGATAATGCGCATATGCGCTCGCTGCTGCGGGCGCTGCTCAATTCCGTCGGCGTCAAGGATATTGCCGAGGCCTCGCACGGCCAGGCCGGCCTCGAGGCGCTGCGCGAGCGCAAGTCCGATCTGGTGCTGACCGACCTGGTGATGAAGCCGATGGATGGGCTGGAATTCACCCGCCATGTCCGCACCCATGAGAAGAGCCCCAATCCCTTCGTGCCCATTATCATGATCAGCGGCCATACCGAAAAATACCGGGTAGAAGCGGCGCGCGATGCCGGCGTCACGGAATTCCTCGCCAAGCCCATCACCGCCCACAATCTGTTCGCCCGCATCGCCGAGATCGTGGAGCGGCCCCGCGCCTTTGTGCGCTGTGACGGCTATTTCGGCCCCGACCGGCGCCGCCACCAGAATGACGATTATTCCGGCCCCTGGCGCCGCCAGGACGACTTCCAGGAAGTGGAACCCCGTTGATGGTCAAGCCCCGAAAACCGGCGCGCAAAGGCGTCGAGATGATCGCGCCCGATGCCTATCCCCAGATGATGAGCAGGCCGCAGGCCGCCCGCGCGCTTCTTGCTTTGCGCTCGCATGAGACCGCCGCCCGGGCGCATTTGGCGATGGAAGCCGCCATCCCGCCCATGCGCGCCGCCATCCTGCAATATGTCGAGGACATGGAGCGGGCGGGCGGCGACATGAAAAAGCAGTTCGAAATCGCCCATGAGATTCGCGGTTTTGCCGAAACCGCCGGCCTGCTCACCACCGGACGGATCGCCGACACGCTTTGCCGCTACATGGATGACATGGAGCGGATGGGGAAATCCTCCGATGCCGCCATTGTGGCGCTGCACGCCTCGGCCATTGCGCGGGCCGCCCGCGCCGAGGAGGACGATGTCCGCACCGGCGAAGTGGTGGCGGCGGAACTGGCGGCGTTGGTGGCCCGCCGCCTGTCGGGCGCCGAAACCGCCTGAGCGCCCGCGTCGAGGGCCTCTCGGTCACAAAGCGTTAACTTTTGAAAGACCCGCCAACCGGGCTCAATTCATCCCTCCTTAAGCCCTGGCGTTAATACTGTCGGCGCGAATTTTTGCGGGTTTTCATGCTCCAGATTGGCGGCATTGTCGTTCTCTTCGGCTGCGTGTTCGGCGGTTATCTGATGACCGGCGGCTCGCTGGGCGTGGTGATCCATGCCGCGCCGCACGAATTGCTGACCATTTTCGGCGCTGCCATCGCCGCCATGCTTATCGCCGGCTCCATGTACAATATGAAGAAGATTGCCGGTTCACTCGGCAAGGTGATCTCGGGCCCGTCCTGGAAACCCAATGACTACAACGATCTTCTCTGCCTGCTGTTTCTGCTCGCCAAGACCATGAAGTCCAAGGGCCTGATCGCGCTGGAAGCCCATATCGAAAGACCGTCAGACTCCTCGATCTTCAAGCGCTATCCCAAGATCTGCAAAGACCATTTCGCGCTGGATTTCATCTGCGACACGCTGCGCATGATGACCATGAGCCTGGAAGACCCGCACCAGGTGGAAACCGCCATGGAAAAGCAGCTGGAAAAGCATCATCACGAGGCGCTGGTTCCCGCCAATGCGCTGCAATCCATGGCCGATGGTCTGCCGGCCTTGGGCATCGTCGCCGCCGTGTTGGGCGTGATCAAGACCATGAGCGCGATTACCGAGCCGCCGGAAGTGTTGGGCGAAATGATCGGTTCGGCGCTGGTCGGCACCTTCCTGGGCGTGTTTCTGGCTTACGGCATTGTCGGCCCGCTGGGCACCCGCCTGAAAGCGGTGATCGACGAGGACGCCCTGTTCTATCATGTGATCCGCGACGTCCTGGTGGCGCATCTGCATGGCAATGCGGCGCAGGTATCGGTGGAAATCGGCCGCGGCAGCGTGCCTAGCGAATATCAGCCCAGCTTCCAGGAGCTGGAAAACTCGCTGAACAACATTCCGCCGGATACGGCTTGATCTAGGATAGACTGCGCCATCTGGCGCGATAGGCGTCCTGGGCTTCGGACAGCGAGACAAAGAACACCGCCAGCGCGCCGGCGAACACGCCCAGCGGCACGGCGTAATACACGTCCATGTCGGTGCCGAAAGCGACGATGGCCGTCACCAGAACTCCGGTGAGTTGCGCCACGCTCTTGGGAAGAAAGGCTCGCATGCCAAGGATGGTGGCGGCTCTCGGGGCCGAAGTGAACCAAATATTTAACGAATGGTTAAACTTGCCCACAGCGGCGTATGTGACGCTGTCCCGTTATGAGACTCTTTGAGCCTGTCAGGCCTGTTTGAAGCCTTTGGCCGTCAGCTGATCGCGGATTTCCTGCGCATGTTCCGGATCGCGCGCCTCCACCACCAGCTCCAGCGTCGCCGACTTGGCGGGGATCCCCGCCATCATGCGGTTGTGGGAGACTTCCAGCACATTGCCGCCGGCATCGGCGATGATGCGGGCGATCTCGGCCAGTTGACCCGGACGGTCCTCGATCTGAAGCACCAGCAGAATGATGCGCCCTTCCCGCGCGAGTTCGCGCAGGATCACATTGGACAAAAGCCGCATGTCGATATTGCCGCCCGACATCACAATCCCGACCTGGCGGTTCTTGAAGCGCGCGGCATTGGCCAACAATGCGGCGAACCCGGCTGCCGCCGCGCCTTCGATCAAGGTCTTTTCGATTTCCAGGATCATGGCCAGGGCATGTTCGATTTCGTCCTCGCCCACCACAAAAATATCTTCCACCAGCTCTTTGCAGATAGCGGTGGTGAGCGCGCCGGGGCGTTTGACCGCGATACCTTCGGCAATCGTCTGGATGACCGGCCCGGATGGCGGGGTCAGGCCTTTGATGGCGTCGACCATCGCCGGATAAAGCTCGCTCTGGGCGCCGAAGATTTCGATGGCCGGCTTGATCGCCTTGGCGGCGATGGCGCAGCCCGAGATCAGCCCGCCGCCGCCCACCGGCACGATCAGCGCCTCAAGCTGCGGCACGTCTTCCAGCATTTCCAGAGCGCAGGTGCCCTGGCCCGCGATCACCAAAGGATCGTCATAAGGATGGATAAAAGTAAGGCCCTGTTCGCGCGCGATCCGCCGCGCTTCGCTGTCGGCCTCGATCAGGTCCTTGCCATGCTGGATCACGGTGGCGCCGAAATCGCGGGTATGCTTGATCTTGTTGAAGGGCGTGGTGACCGGCATCACGATGGTGGCGGGAATGCCCAGGCGGCCGGCATGATAGGCCACTCCTTGGGCGTGATTGCCGGCGCTCATCGCCGCCACGCCGCGTTTCTTTTCGTCGTCGTTCAGCGCCAGGATGCGGTTCAGCGCCCCGCGCTCCTTGAAGCTGGCGGTGAATTGCCGGTTCTCGAATTTCAGCCAAACGTCACAGCCGGCGATGCCGGAAAGCGTGCGCGAATGCCGGGTGGGCGTGCGCACCAAGGCAGGCGCAATCGCACGCTGGGCGTCTTGGATGTCGGCGAAGGTGGGGGCGGTGGGCATAGAACTCCTCTGCCGCACAGGCGGACTGAGCGGGACTTCCTGACGCGGGCGGACACTACGCTGACGCTAGTCCGCCCTTGTCATTTCATTGCCGCCCGCATGGGCGGCAATGAAATGGTAGCACCGGACGGATTTGAACCGCCGACCAAGGGATTATGATTCCCCTGCTCTACCGCTGAGCTACGGTGCCGACCGAAACGGCCTTTTGTATGCGGCCGCGGAGGCGGGGATGTAGGGTTCGCCCCCCTTGCCTGTCAAGTTTGCCCGGTTTCCGGTGGTGAGTCAGTTTGGATTTACTCAGTTTTTTGGCTTGAGACTGGCGAAAATCTGCTGACTTTGGGTGTCCTCCCAAGAGGACTATCCCATGGAAAATCAGCGCCACTTGTTTGACATCCAGCACCGGGGGAAGCGCCTCTCGGTCGCCGTCCGCACCAAGTACCGGCAGCGTACCTATATCGGGTCTATCGACGGGCAGGTGTGTGCTACGGCCCCTGCCAAGGGCACCCTGTTGCGGCTTCTGGTGGAAATGAGTTCCCAAGAGGCCGCAGCCTGACGGGGCCTCCCGGCGAAGTTTCTGGCGGAAATTAGCCCGCCTTCTTTGGTGCGGCTTTGGCCCGCCGTTTCCCCGCCCGCTTCGGCTTCTTGGCACCCTTGCGTGCTTCCGCTTCGGTTACGTCCCCCACAGCGAGGCGCATGACCAACATCCCGCCCTTGAGCGGGTCAGCGGGCCGATATTCGCCCTTGGGACCCTTAGCCATCGATACGGATGCCTTTCAGCCTGCCCGCAGCACAATCCGAAACAAGGAACTTAACAAGCTTTTTGAGAGCGTCGAAATCGACAGCATAGAACACCTTACGCCCCTCTCGTTCCTGCTTGACGAGCCCTGCCGCCGACAGAAGCGCCAACTGCTGGGAAAGCGAATTGGCTGGAATTTTGAGCTTTCGGGCGATCTCACCAGACGGCAAACCGTCCTCGCCAGACCGCGCAAGCAACTTGATTGTGTTGAGACGTACTTCGGTAGACAGCGCCGCGTAGCCTTGTGTCGCCTGTTTCGCGTCCATGCCTTTAACGTAAAGCGCCTGAAGGTTAAGGGCTATGTTAGACCAAAATTGACGCTTCTATATTTATAGAAATATAGACTGTTGTCAACAGATTTTTTGGCATACATGGACGACCGCAACTTGAAGCGGGATCGACATGAACGTGTTGAGCAGAGACCAGCAGCGTCTCATTTTGAAACTGATGTGCCGTGATAGCAGCATTGCGGACATCGTGGATGTAACCGGCCATTCGCCTAATACAGTCCGGCGTCACCTTGCACGTTTCGGCGAGGGCCTTCTGGCTACGCATGACAGACTCGTCCGCAATGTTGCGCCAAGCCGGGTGGAGGTGGATGAAATCTGGTCTTATGTTTATGCAAAGCGGGAACGAAATGTCTGCCGCGAAAATGGAAAGCGCCCGCCACCTTCCGATCTGGGCGCGTTCTACACATGGACCGCGCTCGACCCGGACACCCGACTGTTCCTCGGCTTCTTGGTTGGTGATCGTGGATACGATACCGGGCTCACGTTTTTCCACGACCTCAACAACCGCATCGTAAGCCGCCCACTCATCACGACGGATGGTCACAATCCATATCCAGACCTTGTCACCAAGACGTTTGGCGACGAGGCAGAGCATGTCGTGCTGATGAAAGAGTTTAAGAAATGGTGGAATCCTGAGACGGGCGAGTCCGGAAACAAGCTGACGATGCTCCAAAAGGTTCCGCAGCGCCGCACCAGCGTCGATCTGTCTCTTGCCTCCACCAGCTTGGTCGAGCGCCTGAATGGCTCAATCCGGAATTCGATTTCGCGTTTCACGCGCCAGACCTACAAATTCTCCAAACGACTGGAAAACCACATTCATGCCCAGTCTATTTTTGTCATGTACTACAACTTCTCACGCAAACATCATGGTTTTAAAGGGGCGGAGCGCAACTATACCCCAGCCATGAAGGCCGGACTAACGAACACGGTATGGTCTTACGACGACCTGCTCAACAAAGTGGATGAGTACTGGCAGCACAAGGCGATGAAGCCGACCTTGCATGTCCTCCCGCGCCGTCAGTACGTGCCGCTGGCGGCAGGCGAGACATCCCCGCTGCCCTACTTTGTGATGTATTCTCCCGTAAAGCGCGAAGCGAAGATTCACAAGGGGGCGTGTGGCAACTGCCGTCAAGGGCTTGGCCGTAAAGCCAACCGGACAGGCGCAAATGTGTGGTACGCATTCGAGACAGAGCGGGCAGCGCGACGGTGCGCCGAAACGCTCGCGCCGGTCGAACATTCAGTCTGCTCGTTGTGCGTCACTGGTCACTATGTCAAACATTGGGTAAGGTCTAACTAGCCAGCATCGAACACGGTGTCACAATGCTAAGTCCGCGCGGTTGGAAGGTAATTCATTGGCTCGGGTACGGCTGCACTCTCATTGTGATCGTCGAAGTTTTAGCGTTGAGCGGCTTAGCCCTGCGCGGCTGGGTGCAATATCACCAAAACTTGGCCGAGCTTAAGAATCAGACCCGCACCCATGACGGGATGCTGGTTGCGCACGGACAATACGATTCGGCAAGCTATGCCATTCCGTTGTTCAAACTGCTTCCGTCTCCCGCAACGTTCGGGGGCGGTTTTAGGTTCGCTGCCTTGCCGGGCTTAGGCTGGCACTGGTACGCAGTATCTCTGCTCGACGATGGAAATGAAATCGAGGGGTCGATTGTCACTGTCGAGCCCCGCCGACCGAACGGGGGCTTCTCAAACCCCTCTACCACGCGATTTGTTGTATCCCGTAGCGCATATGATGAAATCATGGAAAAGCTCGGCGCCCTTACTGACGGTTACGCAGGGGATACTAGAGGTCTATGTTTGGACGGGACAGAGATCGCATTCGAGCGAATTCGCAAGGACCGAACCACATCCGGATCAGGCAATGTGTGCATCAAGCATTATGAGAGGGTTAGTGACGCCGTTTTGGCGTTAGTGCGGCAAACCGCCGGGCTCCCTTATCCACCCAGAGACGGCTGGTTTTCCTCACCATCTGCGACACAGAAAGAGCGCTAGAGCATGGGCACTGGAAGCTATATGGGTGGGCACTTGAACATGCTGCGGTTGAAATTCACGTCTTTAACAATAATGATCGGCTTGATGTGCCTGTCCGTGCCGGACGCGCTGGCCGTGACTTCGAGCCTTGGCCCGCGCGAGAAAGCAACGCTTCAAAAGTGGCTGATCCAACATCCAACCTTCAGGCTGGCGACACCAGAGGATTGTAATTGCGACGAAGATATACGGCATATGCGAACCGTTGGCTCATATGACGGACCGGTCCCAGACTACGAGCCTTATACGCTTGTCGGTGATTTTCGAGCTAACGGACAGTTAGACATTGCGGCTGTGGTGACAAAGGGCGGAAAGCAACCCGAGGGAGTTTTGCTGATTTTTGACGGTCCGTTTCCGGAGGTGGGAAAGCGACCTGCGTTTCAGGGTAAAATTGGAAAGTTGGAGTTTTTGGCCGTCGTAAAATCGCCAAGGGGACCGTGGCCGGTCGTCGGTAGGTTCGAGAGCGAGGGTTGCGTATATCGACCCCGCAAAAATACCTACGCCATGGATTGCAGCTACTGAATTCGCATCGCCCCGTAATGCTTCTGTTGGAATAGCGTTTTGGGGGACAAGCTTTGAGGTGCATGTTTACGGAGTCATCATATGTCAGTAACGCCTTGGCTTGAGCCAGTGGACGCCATAGCTGCGATCCGCGCCGCCAAGGCGCAAGGCATACTGTTGCTCGGATTTGATGCTGCGTATCTGAGAGATGGTGAGACTCAACCCTCGCTTGAGGATAGTTGGGACTATAGCGGCAACGCCTTCCCTCCCGTCGCAGACCCATATGGTCATGCAGCCCAATTCATTCAGGATCGTGCAGCCAAAGGACTGCGGTTTGAACTGGTATTTGGTAAGCGGTCGGCTGAGGTGGGGTCGTGACTGGTGCCCGCGAAGTTAGGAAGCCGAAACTGACTCACCACCCGGTTTCCCGCCCTTTTCAGGCGGCCGCCCGGTCGCGCCCGGAGCCCGTGATCCAGCCGCCGCCCAGCACCCGGCTGCCTTCCGCGCCATAGAAAACGCAGGCCTGGCCCGGCGCGATCGCCTCTTCCGGCTCGGCCAGTTCCACCCGCGCCGCGCCGTCCTTGAGCGGCGTGACGGTGGCCGCCACCGGCGGGCGCATGGAGCGCACCTTCACCCGCGCGGCAAAGGGCGCGTCCTGCGCCTTAAGCCAGTTCACCTCTTTCAGCATCACGCTGGAGGAACCCAGGCTGCCGCGCGGCCCCACCACCACCCGCGCATTCACCGCATCCAGCTTGAGCACAAATAGCGGCTCGTCATTGCCGGACAGGCCAAGCCCCTTGCGCTGGCCCACGGTGAAATTGGCGATGCCGTCATGGCGGCCCAACACGGCGCCCGCGGAATCGACAATCTCGCCGGGCCGCGCCGCATCGGGGCGCAAACGGTTGACGATGGCCGTGTAACGGCCCTGGGGCACAAAACAAATATCCTGGCTGTCGGGCTTGGCCGCATTGACCAGCCCCAATTCGGCGGCGATGGCGCGCACTTGGCTTTTTTCCATGTCGCCCAAGGGAAAGCGCAGATAGTCGAGCTGCGCCCTGGTGGTGGCGAACAGGAAATAGCTCTGGTCGCGCGCCGCATCGGCGGCGGCATGCAGTTGGGCGCCGTCCGCGCCTTCCACGCGGCGCACATAATGGCCGGTGGCCAGCGCCTCGGCGCCGAGCTCGCGCGCGGTGTCCAGCAGATCGGCGAATTTCACTTTCTGATTGCAGCGCACGCAGGGAATGGGGGTTTCGCCGCGCGCATAACTGTCGGCGAAATCCTCGATCACCTGCTTGCGGAAGCGGCTTTCATAATCCAGCACATAATGGGCAATGCCGATGGTCTCGGCCACCCGCTTGGCATCATAGATGTCGGCGCCGGCGCAGCAGGCGCCCTTGCGGGCCGGCGTCTTCTCCTCGGGATAAAGCTGCAAGGTGATGCCCACCACGTCATAGCCCTGCTTCTTCAACAGGGCGGCGGTGACGGACGAATCGACGCCGCCGGACATGGCCGCAACGATGCGGCTTCCAGGCTTGAGGACAGGGTCGGTCATGGGCCGGTCCTATAGGACCGGCGCGTTGGAACCGCAAGAATTAAGCGTTACTGGCCGTTGATCGGCAGGTAATTCAGCAGCGAAAGCTGGTGCAACCCGGCGGTGACCTGCAGCGCCGCCTGCAGCTGGGTCTGGTTCAGCGACAGCTGGGTGGCGGCATTGGCCATATTGGTGTCCTGGATGTCGGAGGTGAACTGCTTGTACAGCGTGGTCATCGAGGTCTGCTGGGTCTGGGCGTCGGTCAGCCGGTTGGAGACATAGCCGTTGGCGGCGGTGGCCGCGTTCAGGTTGGTATAGACCGTGGTGGCCTGGCCGATAGTGTTGGTGAGAAAGCCGCTCTGGGCCGCGGTGAGCGAGGTGGCGGAATTGAAGTTGCCGCTGCCGCTGGCGTCGAAATCGGCGATATCCTTCAAGGTCTGCATCAGGCCGGTGGCGACATCCGACGCCGTGACGCCATAGCTGACCGTGACGCCGTCCGCCACTTGCACGGACTTTTTGAGATTACCGTTGGCGAAGGCTTGCGAGACGCTGCCCAGGCCCGTCAGGCCCGACAAGGCGCCCACCGTGATCGGCGGCACGTCGGTCTTGCCGCCGCTATAGATATAGTCGCCGTTGGAATCCTTGGAATTGAGGATGGCGCTGGCCTGGTCGAAGATGCTTTGCGCCTTGTCCATCAGGGTGGTGGCGTCATTGTTGGCCACCGCGTCACTGACCGCCTTCTTGAGGTCGGTCACCAGGCTGGCCAGGCTGGTGAGCTGGGTGTCCTGCAGATCGGTCTGGGTGACGGCGAATTTGGTGGCGTCGGTATAGGCGTCGTTGCGGGCATTGGCGGAAATGGTGGCGGTCAAGACCTGGGCCTTGTCGCCGAAACCCGCATAGGTATCGGCATTCTTGCCCGAGGCGATCTGTTCCTGGACCTTGTCCAATTGATTGCCGGCATTCTGGATCTGGGTCAGCAGAAAGGCGGTCTGGGCGGAGGTCGAGATGCGGTCGATGCTCATGGAGCCAAAATCCTTCTCATCGCCTTACTGGATGCCCAACAGGGTCTGATAAAGCTGGTCCACCGTGGTGAGGATGCGCGCGCCGGCGGCATAAGCCTGTTGATACTGGGTCAGCGCCATCAGTTCTTCGTCCAGATTGACGCCGGAATTGGCGGAGACGCGGGAATTGGCTTCGGTCAGCCGGTCATCCTGGGTGGTCTGGGCCGCGGTAACCGCGTTCGAGCGGGTCGAGACATTCTGGTAGAAGCCCGCGGCATAATCGGACAGTGACGCGGCCTGGGCGGCGATGCCGCCGGCGGCGTGGAAGCTCTGGGTCTTGGTGATTACATTCTGCAGCGCGATGGCGCCCGCATTGTCGCCCGCCGAGACGATGGTATCGCCGACCACCGTGCTGGGCGTGATCGCCGGGCTGGCGAAACCGACCGCGGCGGGATTGGCGCTGACCGCCGCCGTCAAGCCGAAGCCCGCCGCTTGCAGCGCCTGGCCATTGTCGCCCAGCCCGAAGATCTGGGTGAAGCTCATGCCGGTGGTGCCGCGCTGGGTGGTGTCGTTGGTGACGTTGAGCGAATAGCCCGGAAAAAGCGCACTGGTGGCGGTGGAGATCGAGCCGTCCGCATTCAGGGTGAAGGTCGCCGCCCCGCCCAGCGCGGTGTTCAGCGCCGTGACGACATTGCCGACGGTCTGGCCGGCGGTGGTGGTGATACTGACATTCTTGGCGATGTCGCCATCCGGTCCCTTGAGCTGCAGGGCGATCACCCCGCCCGCCGCCAAGCCGCTGGAATCGCCGGCGGTCAGTCCGGTGGAGGTGATGGAGGGATATTGCGACTTGAACAGGTCGTTGAGACCGAAAAATTGCGAGAAGCCCGTGGTGCCGCGCAAGGATGGCGTGGTGGCGTCATCCTGCACCAGGATGCCGTTGCCGCCGGTGGCGGAGATCGAAAGCTGGCCATTGGCGAAGGAGGCCGAACCATTGGCGCCCAGCGCCGTGTTCAAGGCCGTGGTGAAGCTGGCGATGGTGCCGCCGATGCCGGCGGAGGCGCCGCCATTGACGCTGAGGGTGCCGGCGCCGAAGTTCACGTCGATGCGCGACACCAGATTGCCGCTGGCGTCAGTGACCGCCAGGGTGGTCTTGCCGGTGAAGTTCAGGCCATCGCTGCCCAGCAGGCCGGTATTGCGGCCGGTGAGCGAGGTAGGCGGCGGATAGGCGGCATTGGCATTGGCCTGCTGGTTGAAGGCCAGCGCGGTTTGCTGCGCCAGGTTGCCCAGGGTTTGAGAAAGCCCGCCCAAGACCTGGTCGCGCATGTCGATCAGGCCCTTCAAGGAGCCGCCCGTCAGATGCGGGTCCAGCGGCAACGGATTGCCGATATTCTGGCCATTGACCGGGTTCACGTCCTGGATGGTGATATTGCCATAGGCGCCGACCTGGGCGCCGCCCGCGTAACTCAGATTGGCATAGGTGTTGGACACCAGATTGATGCCGTCCTCGGTGGAGACATTGACGCTGCCATCGGGGTTGGTGCTGGTCTTGATGCCGATCACCTTGGCGAGACTGTTCAAGGCCACGTCGCGCTGGTCCAGCAGCGCCGAGGATTGCTGGTCGCTGGCGGTATTGCTCCGAATCTGACTGTTCAGGTCGAAGATCTGCTTGATCAACGAATTGGTCGAGCTGATCGAGCTCACCGTCTGCTGGTCGATCTGGGAGCGCAGGGAAGAAATGGTGTTGAACACGCCCGTGATGCTGTCGGCCAGGCTGGAGAGCGCGTTCATCACTCCGGTGCGGCTGGCGCTGGAAGTCGGGGTCTGGGAAGCGGTGGCGAACGCCGCCGACAGATTGGTCATCTGGGTGGCCAGCGACTGGTTGTCGCCCGGCGCGCCCAACAGCCCGTTCAACTGCGTGAACAGGCTGGCCATGGTGTCATATTGTGAGGCGGCGCCGCCCGCCGCGAGTTGTTCCTGGGCCAGGAACTGGTCGCTGACGCGCTGGATGCTGCCGACATCCACGCCCATCAGCTGGCCGCCGGCGCTCAAGGTCTCAAGGTTTACCACCCGGCGGGCATAACCGGGCGTGTTGAGGTTGGAGACGTTGTTGGACACCACGCCCAACGCGGCCTGATTGGTCTTCAGCGCGCTGATGGCGGTGGCGGCGATTCCGTTCAGGCTCACGGTCTCAAGGTCCGAATACTTTGTTCCGCCGGAGACGTCGCAAGCCCCGTGCCACTTTAGATGCGGATTTTTTCCGCGGATTTGGCGGTTTTTTGAGGAGAGCCAGACCCCGCGCCCAGGCGGCAGAGTTTGCCGTACCGGCAGCTCCTGCCTGTTCCTTTGTGCTGTGGATGCAGCCGCAAATCCCGGAAAGTCCAACAAAATCGCGGGAAAAGCTTGAGCGTTGCACTTGGCCCGCGCCTTGCGTCTGTGCCTGACGAGTTTTTGCGCAACGGATTCATGCGAGCGTCAGCGACATCCCGGATTGCCTCTGCCGCGAACTTCGCGGCGTCGCAAGCCAAGTCGAACACCAACCAGGCGGACCCGGCTTCGCCTTTTGCGCTGTTGGTCGACAGGGTCGCGCCGAAGGACGGCGTCAAGGACGCCAAAGCCTCGCAGAAGGACAATAGTCAGGAAGCCGGCGACAGCGAAGACAAATCGGCCGTGCAGCAGGATTCCGGCACGCAGCAGGATTCAACCACCGCCCAAACGGTGGCGCAGCCCATCGTCAAATCTACGGCGCCGCTCAAAAGCGGCAAGTCCGATGACAGCAAGGACAGTACGTCAAGCGGGACCGATCAGGACGTGCCGGGCGACAGCCAAGTCGCAGCCACGACCTTGCAGTTGCTGAGCTTGCAAAACCAGCCTCCGGTGCCGCCCACTCAAATCACCGTTCAAGCCGCCGCCGTCCCCGGTGATGACCATCTGACGGTCGATCCCGCCGCTCCGGCCAAGCAGGCGCCGCCGTCTGCCGATATTCCCTCCGCTGCGCCGCCCGCCGATGCGCCGGTCAAGCCCGCAAACACGCCCGCCCTCATCGCCACGCAGGATGACCAGCAAGACGATGAGACGGCGATTGCCGCCGGAACTGAGATCCATGCCGCCGCGTCCCAACCCGGCGCGCCGCAGGCTGACGCGCCGCAACCCGACAGCAAGCCGGTCCAGCCCGGCAAGAGTTTTGCCAAGCCCGTGACGGTGGCCGCCAAGCCTGGCCAAAATCCCGCGCCTCCCGTTGGCGGCGACGGGGCTTCCACCCAGGATGACGCGGCTGCGGCCGCCGCATCTGCGCCGAAAGACAAGGCGGTGCCCAAGCCTGCGGCCGGCAAAAGCGAAACCGTGAAAGCCGCTCCTCCCAAGGGCGACAGCGCCAAAAGCCGGTTTGTCCAGGACGCCAAAACCAATCCCGACAAGGATGCCGACAAGCTGGCGCAATCCGCCCCGCCACAGCTGGAGGCCGAAGACGTCCAAGACATTCCCGCGCCCAAACCGGCGCCGCAGCCGGTCCAGGCGCTCAACAACAATCCGGCGATCGACCTCATCGCGCCGGCCCAGAACAATCCGCCCAGCCTGACGGATGCGCACGCGCTCACCCAGCATATCCAGGTCACGGCGACACCGGCGCCCAATCTGCCGGCGCTGGCGGTCGAAATCGCCGCCAAGTCGCAATCCGGCGCCAAGCAGTTCGACATAAGGCTGGATCCGCCGGAATTGGGGCGGGTGGATGTGCGCCTGTCCATCGACGCAAACGGCAAGGCCAGCGCCCATCTCTCCGCCGACCAGCCGCAGACATTGAGCTTGCTGCAGAAGGACGCCCCCATCCTGACCCGCGCCTTGCGCGATGCGGGCCTGGACGTGTCCCAGGACGGCTTGAACTTCTCGCTGCGCCAGCAGGGCGACAATGGCGGCAATGCCGGCAACGGCAGCCGCCGCCCGCGCGGCATTTCGCTTTCCGCCGCCGTCAGCATCGACGCCAGCGCCCTCACCGCCGCTTATCGCGGGCCGGGTAATGGGCGTCTGGATATCAGGGTTTAAAGGATCATCGCCATGACCGTCACTCCCGCCGCTTCCACCCCCGCCGCCGCCACGACCCAGCCGGATGCGATGAAACAACTGTCGGGCAATTTCTCGACCTTCCTGACGCTGTTGACCACCCAGCTCAAGAACCAGGATCCCACCAGCCCGATGGATTCCAACCAGTTCACCCAGCAGCTGGTGATGTACAGCCAGGTCGAACAGCAGATCGACACCAACGACAGTCTCAAAACCCTGATCTCCCAGGGCACCAGCAATGGCGCCGCCATGACCACCGGCTATCTGGGCAAAAAGGTTTCCATCACCAACGGCGACGCCTCGCTCACCAACGGCAGCGCCACCTGGACCTATAATCTGGCGACCGCCGCCGCCGCCACCCAGCTCAACATCGCCGACGCCAATGGCCGCACGGTGTTTACCGGCACCGGCCAGACCGCCGCCGGCAACAACAGCTTCACTTGGGACGGCAAGGACAATAACGGCAACCAGCTGCCCGACGGCACCTACAAGCTGACCGTCACCGCCGCCGATCCCGCCGGCAACACCGTCACCAGCTCGGTGGCCAGCGCCGGCACCGTCACGCAGATCGACATGACCGGCTCTACCCCGAAGTTGATCGTCGGAAACATGGAATTGGGCCTCGGCGATATCGCTGCGGTCGCGAACTGATTGTTTTGAACCCGGCGCCGAGAACGGCGTCAAACTGAAAGCGGGTCCGGCCGAAGCCTCCTCCGCCATGAAGGAAACGTAAAATGAGTCTGTATGGAGCCCTCACCATCGGCGTCGCGGGCCTCGCCGCCAACAGCATGGCGCTGTCGGCCACCTCGTCCAACATCGCCAATGTCAACACCGTCGGTTACAAGAACCAGACGATCAATTTCGAGACCTTCCTGAATATTCCGGGCCTGGCCGGCAATTCCTCGGCCGGTGTCAGCGCCGTGGTCGGCCAGGACGTCACCACCCAAGGCTTGCCGACTTCCACCACGTCGCCCACCGATCTTTCCATTTCGGGCAACGGTTTCTTCGTGGTCGCCAGCAACAACAGCCCCACCGCGCAGCAGGAATATACCCGCGCCGGCAACTTCACGCCGGACGAGCTGGGCAACCTGAAAAACGCCGCCGGCCTGTATCTGCTGGGCTGGAAGCTGGACAGTCAGGGCAATATTCCCACCAACACCAGCTCGCTGAGCATGATCAACGTGTCCAGCCTGACCGGCAAGGCGCAAGCCACCGCCAATCTGGGCATCCAGGCCAATCTGCAGTCCAGCGCCGCCACCAACCCCGGCTATGTCGTGGGCCAGATGACCTCCGGCGCGGTGACGCCTGACTTCCAGCGCACCATCAATGTCTATGACAGCCAGGGCGGCAGCCAGCCGATCACCTTCTCCTTCGTCAAGACCGCCGCCAACACCTGGGCCTATGAAGCGGCCTATTCCGGCCCGGCGGGCATGCTGTCCAGCCCCAACCCCATCGGCACCGGCACCGTCACCTTCAATTCCGACGGCACCATGAAGAATGTCAATGGCGCGGCGCCGGCCAGCGGCTCTTTCAGCCTGACGATTCCGTGGGCGGCTTCCACCGGCCTGGCGTCGCAGACCATCGCCGTCAATCTGGGCGCGGTGGGCGGCACGTCGGGCTTGAGCCAGTTCGACTCCGCTTCCACCTTGAACGGCACCTCGCCGGATGGCTCGCCTTTCGGCAGCATCACCGGCGTGACCGTGGCCAAGGACGGCACGGTGACGGCCTTGTTCTCCAACGGCCTGTCGCAGGCAGTGTACAAGGTCCCGGTCGCCACCTTCACCAATCCGGACGGCTTGGGCCAGATGAACGGCGATGCCTATACCGCCACCCGCGCCTCGGGTCCCGCCAACATCAACCAGGCCAACACCGGCGGCGCCGGCGGCGTCGCGGCGCAGACTCTGGAAGCCTCGACCGTCGATCTGGCGACCGAGTTCACCAATCTGATCACCACCCAGCGCGCCTACTCCGCCTCGGCGCGCATCGTCACCACCGCCGATCAGATGCTGCAGGAACTGGAACAGCTGAAACAGTAAGGTGAACGGAAAAGCCCATGAAAATGGGCTTTTCCGGCACCATCGCCGACAAGTCGAATGAAGCTTTTATGAGTTCGTTTACCACGTGTCTTGGCCCTTTTTAAACGCGGGAGAGCGTAGTTTGCGCGTGGAGAGTGTTGGGAGTTTTCAAATGGAAGAGCGCAAGGGACGCGTGAGCTACGTCATCGGGCCCGATGGGTCGCCGCTGACGCTCGCCGATCTGCCTCCGCCTTCGACGCGCCGCTGGGTAATCCGCCGCAAGGCCGAAGTGGTCGCGGCGGTGCGGGGCGGTTTGCTTAGCCTGGACGATGCCTGCAAGCGTTACACGCTGACGGTGGAGGAATTCCTCGCCTGGCAGCATGCCATCGACCGTTTCGGCCTGGCGGGCCTGCGCGCGACGCGCGTGCAGCAGTATCGCAACTAAAAGACAGCGATCGGGCCGCAAAACGGCAAAGCGGTAAACAACCGGTTAAGCAAAATAGCGCGTGCGACAGCACCGCGCAGGCTTTTCCTTTAAGCTTAATTTTACCGTACAGGCGGCAATGTTTGCCTAGCAGAACGGACGGAAGATTTTTCCGCCCGCCCGCGAGGAGGACATCTTGCCCGAGTTTTTCAGAACGGTAGGCGCGGCGCGGTTCGGCGTGATGGCCGGTGTGGCCGCCGTGCTCACCGCCTTCTTCCTCTATATCGCGGGCGCCATCACCGAGCCGCCCAAGACCATCCTGTTCTCCGGCCTGGAATCGCGCGACGCCGCCGCCGTCACCAGCAAGCTGGACTCCATGGCGGTAAAATATGACGTCAAGGAAGGCGGCACCGTGCTGGTGCCCGCCGACCAGGTCACCCGCCTGCGCATGGCGCTGGCCCAGGACAATCTGCCGGCCGCCGGCGTCGGCTATGAGATTTTCGACAAGTCGGATGCCTTCGGCACCACCGCCTTTGTCCAGAACATCAATCACCAGCGCGCCCTGGAAGGCGAGCTGGCCCGCTCGATGCAAACCATCGCGGGCATCCAGTCGGCCCGCGTGCATCTGGTGGTCCCCGAGCGCCAGGTCTTTTCCCGCGACGATCAGCAGCCCAGCGCCTCGGTGGTGCTCAAAACCACCGGCAAGCTGGATCGCGGCCAGGTCCTGGCCGTGCAGCATCTGGTGGCGGCGGCGGTGGCGGGGCTTTCCGCCGACCGGGTCGCCATTGTGGATGATCGCGGCAGCCTGTTGGCGGGCGGCGACGAAAAATCCGGCCCCGATGCGCTCGCCCGCAGCCAGGACGACGACACCAGCAATTACGAAAACGCCCTGCGCCAGCGCATCGAGGCCATCGTCACTTCGGTGGTGGGCTCCGGCCATGTCCAGGTCCAGGTCGCCGCCGACATCAATTATAACCACACCCAGACCACCAGCGAATCCTACGATCCCGACGGCAAGGTGGTGCGCTCGACCCAGACGGTGGAGCAGAATGCCTCCAACACCCAGGGCGGCGGCAATGCCGTGTCGGTGGCCAATGCGCTGCCCGGCGGCCAGGCCCAGGCGACCAATGACCAGTCCAAGGACACGTCGGGCCGCACCGAGGAAACCACCAATTACGAGATCTCCAAGAAGGTCACGACCTCGACCGTCGATGGCGGCGATGTGAAAAAGCTGTCGGTGGCGGTGGTGGTGGACGGTTCCGGCGAGACAGCCGCGGCCTATAAGCCGCGCAGCGCCGATGAAATGACCAAGATCACCGCCCTGGTGAAGTCGGCGATGGGTTTCGACCAGGCGCGCGGCGACCAGTTGCAAGTCACCAACATGCAGTTCGCCCGCATCGAGCAGGCCGCCGGCACCGAAGCGCCCAAGCCGCTGCTGGGGCTGGACAGTTCCTACTGGTTCAAGATCATCGAAGCCGCCATCCTCTGCGTCACCGCGCTTTTGATCGGCCTGTTCGTGGCCAAGCCGCTGATCAACCGCATGTTCGCCGCCCAAGCCGCGGCGGCTCGCGGGCCGGTCGCGCTGGGCAATGCCTCGCCGGTGGCGGGCAGCCTTCCCGCGCCGGCCGCCGCCGCCGCCGGAGCCGCTCCCTCCGCCGATGGCGCGCCCGCCTTGCCGGCGCCTGTTCCCTCCCCCATCGATGTCAGCCGCATCGACGGACAGGTGCGCGAATCCTCCATCAAGAAAGTCGGTGAAGTGGTCTCCGCCCATCCCGAAGAGGCGCTGGCGATCATCCGCACCTGGCTGCACCAACCGGTCTAAGAGACAAAGATGTCCAAACCCGCCAAAGCCGCTGTTAAAGAAGACATTCGCTCCCTTTCCGGCGCGGAACGCGCCGCCATCATCATGCTGTCTTTGGGCGAAGACCATTCCTCCAAGATCTGGCAGATGATGGACGAGGAAGAGATCAAGGAAGTCTCCCAGGTGATGTCGAATCTCGGTTCGATCTCCGCCAACCTGATCGAAAAACTGCTGGTGGATTTCGTTTCCCAGATGTCGGGCACCGGCTCGCTGATGGGTTCGTATGAGTCCACAGAGCGGCTCTTGGCCAACATCCTGCCCACAGACAAGGTCGGCTCGATCATGGAGGAAATCCGCGGCCCTGCCGGGCGCACCATGTGGGACAAGCTGGCCAATGTGAACGAATCGGTTCTGGCCAACTATCTCAAGAACGAATACCCGCAAACCGTCTCGGTGGTCCTGTCCAAGATCAAGCCGGAGCACGCTGCCCGCGTCCTTGGCGCCTTGCCCGAGGAGTTTGCCCTGGAAGTGGTGCAGCGCATGCTGCGCATGGAAAGCGTGCAGAAGGACATTCTCGACAAGGTGGAGCAGACCTTGCGCGTGGAGTTCATGTCCAACCTGGCGCGCACCGCCAAGCGCGACGCCCATGAGCAGATGGCGGAAATCTTCAACAATTTCGACCGCCAGACCGAAAGCCGCTTTGTCACCGCGCTGGAGGAACGCAACCGCGACTCCGCCGAGCGCATCAAGGCCTTGATGTTCACCTTCGAAGACCTGGCCAAGCTCGATCCCGGCTCGATCCAGACCCTGTTGCGCAATGTCGACAAGGACAAGCTGGGCCTGGCGCTCAAGGGCGCCACCGACGGGCTGCGAGACGTGTTCTTCTCCAATATGAGCGAACGCGCCGGCAAGATCCTGCGCGACGACATGGAAGCCATGGGTCCGGTGCGCCTCAAGGATGTGGATGAGGCCCAGATGCGCATGGTCAATATCGCCAAGGACCTGGCCAACAAGGGCGAGATCATGATCGCCGGCGGCAGCGCCGAAGACGAGCTGGTGTATTGATGTCCGCGAACAAGGCCCAGACCCGCAAGTTCACCTTCGACACCGAGTTTGCCGGTGACGAGGACCGCCCTACCGAGGCCGCCCGCGTTCGCCAGAAGAAGACCCTCACCACCGAGGAACTGGAAAATCTCCAGGCCGCGGCGCGCAACGAAGGCGAGACCACCGCCAAGGCGCGCGCCATCGAGGCGCTGGAACGCACCATCGCCGCCCTGACCATTTCGGTGCGCGCGGCGCTGGACATGAGCCATGCCGAGATCGAGACCATGCGCGACGACGCTGCCCGCCTGGCCCTGGCCATGGCCAAGAAAATCGCCCCCGCGGCGCTGGCCGCGCTTCCCGCCGGCGATGTCGAGATCGCGCTGCGCCAGGCCATGCATCAGGCGATCGCCGAACCCCGCATCACCTTGCGCGCCGCGCCCGCCGTTGCCGAAGTGCTGGAGCCGCGCCTGGCCGAAATCGCCCATCAGGAAGGTTATGACGGCCGCGTGCTGATGGCGGCCGATCCCGCCATGACGGGCGCGGATTGCCGCATCGAATGGCGCGGCGGCGGCGCCGAACGCAATGAACAGATCATCGAGGAAGCCCTCGCCGCCCTGATCGCCCAACGTTTCTCGCACACAGTGAAAGGATAAGTCCCATGGCGACCGACAATGTCGATCTGCCCGATCTCAGCCATGAAGGCGCGGCCAACCCCGCCGCCCTGCTCAACGCCGACGGTCCCGCCGAGGGCGCGCCGAAACATTCCGCCGCCGACTTGGAAGCGGTGTTCGACGTTCCGGTCACGGTGAGCGCCGTGCTGGGCAAAAGCGGGATGGAAGTCAGCCAACTCCTGAAACTGGGGCGCGGCACCATTGTGGAATTGGACCGCAAGGTGGGCGAAGCCATCGACATCTATGTCAATGACCGGTTGGTGGCGCGCGGCGAAGTCGTGCTGGTGGAAGACCGGCTGGGCATCACCATGACCGAAATCATCAAGGCCGGGTCCGGCTCCTAACTCGTTTTTGAAGGATAATCGCTATGCGTCTCCTCATCGTCGGCGGACTTCAGGGCCAGATCGGCCTGGCCACCAAAATCGCCATGGACAAGGGTGCAAAAGTCACCCATGCCGCGGATATCGAACAGGCGCTGGCCTCGCTTCGTGGCGGCGTGGGCGCCGACCTGGTGTTCTGCGATGTCGGCCTGGACATCGGCGCCCTGGTGCGCGGGCTGGCGGCGGAGCGCATCTGCACCCCGGTGGTGGCCTGCGGCATCGGCACCGACACCCGCCGCGCGGTGGACGCCATCCGGGCCGGCGCCAAGGAATATCTGCCGCTGCCCGCCGATCCCGAACTGATCGCCGCGGTGCTGGCGGCGGTGGCGGACGAATCCCATCAGCTGGTTTATGAAGACGAAGCCATGGGCGCAGTGCTGGCCCTGGCGGACCAAATCGCCGGCAGCGAAGCCTCCATCCTGGTCACCGGCGAAAGCGGCACGGGTAAGGAAGTGCTGGCCCGCTATGTCCACCGCAAGTCGCAGCGCGCCGACAAGCCTTTCATCTCGGTGAACTGCGCCGCCATTCCGGAAAACCTGCTGGAATCGGAATTGTTCGGCCATGAAAAAGGCGCCTTCACCGGCGCCATCGCCCGGCGCATCGGCAAGTTCGAAGAAGCCAATGGCGGCACCCTGCTGTTGGACGAAATCAGCGAGATGGATGCCCGCCTGCAGGCCAAGCTGTTGCGCGCCATCCAGGAACGCGAGATCGACCGCGTCGGCGGCACCAAGCCGGTCAAGGTCGACATCCGCATCATCGCCACCTCCAATCGCGACCTGGCGGAAGCCGTCAAGCACGGCACTTTCCGCGAAGACCTGCTCTATCGCTTGAATGTGGTGAACCTGTGCCTGCCCGCCCTGCGCGAGCGGCCCAAGGATATCCGCGCTCTGGCGCATCATTTTGCGCGCAAATATGCCGAAGCCAATGGCGTGCCCTATCGCGCCGTCTCTTCGCAGACCGAGCGCTTGCTGCTCTCCCACAACTGGAAGGGCAATGTCCGCGAATTGGAAAACACCATCCATCGCGCGGTGCTGCTGGCGAGCGGCACGGAGATCGGCCCCGAAGCCATCCGCCTGCCCGATGGCACCCAAGTGGGCGCCGCGCCCATGATCAGCCCCCAGAACAGCAGCGTGCAAAGCGCGGTGACCTCAGCCGGCGCCGTGACCCGCTCGCTGGTGGGCCGCACTGTCAGCGATGTGGAACGCGACCTGATCCTGGACACGCTGGACCACTGCCTGGGCAACCGTACCCATGCCGCCAATATCCTGGGCATCTCCATCCGCACCTTGCGCAACAAGCTCAAGGAATATTCCGACTCTGGCCTGAGCATTCCCGGCCATGGCGAACAACGCGCCGCCAGCTGACCACAGGTTGATCTGAATGTCCGACATCGGCAGCACCGCGTCCCCAGGGCTGGATCTTTCACCCGCCAGGATCGCCGACTTCATCCGCAAGTCCGATCTGGGCTTGGCGATCGGCATCATGGCCATTCTGGTGGTCTTGATCCTGCCCTTGCCCACCTGGCTGCTGGACGTGTCGCTGGCTTTTTCGCTGTCCTTCTCCATCCTGATCCTGATGACAGCGGTGTTCATCCGCAAGCCGCTGGAATTCAGCTCCTTTCCCACCATCCTGCTCCTCACCACCATGCTGCGGCTGGCGCTCAACCTCGCCTCCACCCGCCTGATCCTGGGTCATGGCAATGAAGGCACGGCTGCGTCCGGTTATGTGATCCAGGCCTTCGGCAACCTGGTGATGCAGGGCAACTTCGTCATCGGCCTGATTGTCTTTGCCATCCTGATCATCGTGAACTTCGTGGTCATCACCAAGGGCTCGGGCCGCATCGCCGAAGTGGCGGCGCGCTTCAGCTTGGACGCCATGCCCGGCAAGCAAATGGCGATCGACGCCGATCTCTCGGCCGGCTTGATCGACGAGAAGGAAGCCAAGTCCCGCCGCAAGATGATCGAAGCGGAATCCAATTTCTTCGGCGCCATGGACGGCGCCAGCAAATTCGTGCGCGGCGACGCCATTGCCGGCCTTTTGATCGTGGTCATCAATATCGTGGGCGGCATCATCATCGGCGTGGCGCAAAAAGGCATGAGCTTCAGCGATGCCACGCACACTTTCACCCTGCTCACCGTGGGTGACGGCTTGGTGTCGCAGATGCCGGCGCTGATCGTTTCCACCGCCGCCGGCCTGATGGTGTCCAAGGCCGGTGTCGAAGGCGCCACCGACAAGGCGCTGATGGGCCAGCTTTCCTTCTATCCCCAGGCGCTGGGCATGGCCTCAGCCGTGATGGGCATTGTCGCGATTTTGCCCGGCATGCCCTTGCTGGTGTTCGGCGGACTTTCCGCCGCCACCGGTTCGCTGGCCTGGTACGCCTATAAGCGCAAGGACGCCCGCAACCAGCAGGCGGCCGCCGAAACCGCCCAGGCCACCGCCGCGCCCAAGGAAGAGCCGATCTCAACCGCCCTGGCGCTGGACCTGCTGCGCATCGAACTGGGTTACGGGTTGTTGCCTTTGATCAACGATGTCCAAGGCCACCGCATCACCGACCAGATCAAGGCGCTGCGCCGCCAACTGGCGCAGGAGATGGGTTTTGTGATGCCGGCGGTGCGCATCCTGGACAATATGCAGCTGGGCGCCAACGAGTATCGCATCCGCATCAAGGAATTCGATTCCGGCAAGGGCGAGCTGTTCCCCGGCAGCTTCCTGATCATGGATCCCAAGGGCCTGCCGATCGACCTGCCCGGCACCCACACCACCGAACCCGCTTTCGGGCTTCCCGCCACCTGGGTCTCCGGCGCCCTGAAGGAAGAAGCGTCTTTCCGCGGCTTCACCGTGGTGGACCCCGGCACGGTGCTGACCACGCACCTCACCGAAGTGCTCAAGAACCATATGGCGGAACTGCTGTCCTATGCCGAGACCAAGAAACTGCTGGACGACCTGCCGCCGGAAAACAAGAAGCTGGTGGAGGAATTGATCCCGTCGCAGATCTCGGTCACCGGCGTGCAGCGCGTGCTGCAGACCCTGCTCTCCGAGCGCGTTTCCATCCGCGACCTGCCGGCCATCCTGGAAGGCATTGCCGAAGCCGTCGGCCATACCAAGAACGCGCTGTACATCACCGAACATGTGCGGGCGCGGCTGGCGCGCCAGCTCTGCCATGCCAATCTGTCGCCGGCCGGCTATCTGCCGCTGGTGGCGCTGTCGCCCGTCTGGGAACAGGCCTTTGCCGAAAGCATTGTCGGCACCGGCGAGGAACGGCAATTGGCCATGGCGCCCTCCAAGCTGCAGCAATTCATCCAGCAGGTGCGCGAGGCGTTCGACGAAGCCGGCGCCAAGAATGAAGTGCCGGTGCTGCTCACCAGCCCGCAGATCCGTCCCTTTGTGCGCTCCATCATCGAGCGGTTCCGTCCCCAGACGGTGGTGATGAGCCAGAATGAAATTCACGCCTCGGTGCGGTTGCGCACCCTGGGTCAGGTTTGACGGTGCCGGCCATGGCCCAGCTGAACACAGCCAGCAACCTGATCGCCTTTCCCCGCACCGATCTGCGTCTCATTTTGGGTCAGGCCGTGCGGCGCCACCGCTTGCCCGAAGACCTTGGCCAGGCATTGGTGCGCGAAGCCGCCGAATTCCCCGAAGTCACCGCCGATGCGGCGCTGGCTTTTGCCCTGTCGCGGCGATTGGTGAAGACGCCGATCGACCTGGAAATGGCGCGCGGCATTCTTCTGGTCGGGCCTTCGGGCGCGGGAAAAAGCGCGGTGGCGGAAAAGATCCTGCATGCCGCCCATCTGATCGGCCGCCGCTGCGAACTGAGCAGGGCTGATGGCGGCCTGGCGCTGTTCCGCACCGCCACCCATGCGCCGGAACGCCTGACCGTGATGGAAGCCGATGGCTTTAATCCCTTGAACGCCCGCGCGGCACACGCCTTCCGCGCCCTGGGCGAGATCGAGGATGTGGAAACCATCGGCGTGGTGTCGGCTTTGCAAGATGCCGAGGATATCCGCGACATCGTCACGACGTTCCGTTTCCGCCGGGTGATCATCACCCATCTGGACCGTACCCGCCGGCTGGGCGCGGCGCTGGCGGCTTTCACCTCGGGCGCGTCTCTCGCCCATGTTACCTATGGCCCCCGGCCGGAAGATGGCTTGGAAATGCTGGAGCCGGGCAGGCTGGCCGCGCAAATGCTCGAGATTCCGGCGCACTAAAAAGCGCGATCAGTGCTTCTTGCCGCTGCCACCTTTACCTTTGTTATCCACCGCGAACGGTCCGGGGCCCAGGCCCACCAGTAACAGCAGGCCGCCACAGATGGCGAAGTCGCGGGCGAAAATCGCGAATTCCTTGGCGCGCGCGGCGGAATCGGCATAGTGCCAGAAATCATGCATGGTCACGGTCGCGGCTATGGTCATGCCGAACAACATGATGGCGGCATGGCGGGTGTGATAGCCGAACAGCAGCGAGATGCTGCCCATCACGATCAACAGCAGCACCACCAGCAGCACCAGCGGCGGGATCGGCACATGCTTGGCGGCAAGTTCGGTGGCGATGCTGCTCCAGTTGCCCATGATGTCCATGGCGCTGGTCAGGTAGAACCAGACAAAGGCGCAGCGCCCGAAGAAAGGCGAGATTGTTTCAGAAAATGACATGCCCTGCCCCAGAGATCGCCCGGAAAACCCGCCGGAGACGACTCATCCAAGGCAAGCATAAGGCAGAGCCGTTCCGGTTCAACAGGATGGTAAATTCGCACCGAAATTAGAGGCTTTTTTGCCACAGGGCGGAAGCAATATGGCGGTTAGGGAACGCCCCCCGGGATGGCAGCGTTGTTGCGGAGGCAGGGCCTTATTCGAGGGCCCTTAAGTGAGGTCTGGGCAATGTCTGCGCTAGGCATCTTCAGCAATACTGGAAAAACCGTTGTCATATCCGCTTATGCCGATGTGCGGCACGAGCAGCTATTCTTCGAGCGTCAGCAATCTTTGGCGATGCGGGAGTTGGAGTGGGAAGACCGCCTGCAGCCGCCGCTGCCTTGGAGCGCGCTGATCTTGCGCGGCTTTGGCACGGCAATCATCGCCTGCGTCGTGCTGGCGATGTTGATCTAAGGGGCTTTCTGACAGGGTGGAAATGTTTGGTCCGCAGCGCGGGCCCGGCCAAACCTGTCTTCGCGCATTCGGCCTGCGGTAAATAGTCCATTGGACCATTTCCCGCGAACCGCCCGCCCTAAGCAGTATTGCGTGGGGCGTGCTTGCGCAGGTGGCGTACCAGCGCCATCTCGTCCATGCGTGTCTGGGCGCGGCGGGCCTGCATCTCGCTCAACCGCCTGGCCTGCTGCTCGCAGGCCACTTCCAGCGATTTGAGATCCTGAAAGGCATAGGAAAGATCGGCTTGCGCGGTGGCATATTCGCGCTCGATTTCCTTGAGCGTGGTGCGCAGATTTTCCCGCCGCGCCTCGATGGAGCGCAGGAAGGAGGGGAAGGCCAGCCGGCCGATGTCGGAATCCCCGGCGCGCTGACGTTCGCGCGCGACATTGTCGTCCAAGTCGGTCAGCTTGCGTTCCAGATCGGCTTTCATGGCATCGATCGAGGCAATGCGCCGCTTCATTTCATCGACGCGAAAGCGCTTGAGGCGCAGCAGCGTATCAGTCCGGTTCATGGCGCACTCTCCTCCGCCCCGTCCAGGATAGCGGACAATGTTTCATAGCCCTGGCTCAATTCCGCCCGCTCGGCCTTGGTTTGAGCCAGAAAGGCCTCGAGCGCGGGATAAAGCCTAATGGCATTGTCCACCTCAGGATTCGTGCCAAGCTTGTAGGCGCCCAGCCGGATCAGTTCCGCCATGTCTTCGTAAATGGTCAGCGGCTGGCGGGCGCGCGAAACCAGCTTTTGCTCCGCCTCGCTGTTGCATTGGGGCATGGCGCGGCTGACGCTTTTAAGGATGTTGATGGCCGGAAAGCGCCCCCGTTCCGCAATGGCACGTTCCAAAACGATATGGCCGTCCAGGATGCCGCGCACCGCATCCGCCACCGGCTCGTTATGGTCGTCGCCCTCCACCAACACGGTGAACAGGCCGGTAATCGTGCCCGAACCGTCAACACCAGGTCCGGCGCGTTCCAGCAGTCGCGGCAATTCGGCGAACACGGTGGGGGTATAGCCCTTGGAAGCCGGCGGTTCGCCGGCGGAAAGACCGATCTCGCGCTGGGCCATGGCGAAGCGGGTGACGGAATCCATCAGCAGCAGCACATTCAGGCCCTGATCGCGCAACTGCTCGGCCACCGTCATGGCGACATAGGCCGCCTGGCGGCGCACCAGCGGCGCCTCATCCGAGGTCGCGGCCACCACCACCGAACGCGCCAAGCCCTCCTCGCCCAGATCGTCCTCGATGAATTCCTTCACTTCGCGGCCGCGCTCGCCGATCAGGCCGATCACGATGGCATCGGCATTGGAATTGCGCGCCAGCATGGAAAGCAAAGTGGATTTGCCCACGCCGCTGCCGGAGAAAATCCCCATGCGCTGTCCGGCGCAGCAGGTGGTGAATTGATTGATGGCGCGGATGCCGAGATCCAGTTTCGCGCCCACGCGGCCACGGCTGATCGCGGGCGGCGGCGCCGCCTTGATGGGGTACGGCACGCTTCCCAGCGGCAGCACGCCCTTGCCGTCCACCGGCTGGGCAAAGGCATCGATCACACGGCCCAGCCAGGCGGTGCAGGGATAAATCGACGCCGGACGGTCTTCAAAATCCGCCCGCGCCCCCAGGCTGATCCCGTCCAGCGAACCCAGTGGCATGACCAGGGCCCGGCCTTCGCGAAAGCCGACCACTTCGCAGGGAATTTTCTTGTTATTTCCGATAGTTATGCGGCATTGGCCGCCCAGGCTCACCGCCCCTTGGGCGCCGGTGACTTCCACTGCTAGGCCTTCGATCCGCGCCACCCGGCCAAAGCGGGTCAGGATGGGGACGGCCTCGATCTCACTCAGCAAAGCCCGCATGAAAATCTCTGTTTGGCCGCCTTTTTGCGGCTTTTCTCGGAGAATTTTTCTCCGCCAATCCGCGCATATTGCGGGCAAGAATTTAAACGGCGGTAAACTTAATAAATCGAATCAAGACCCTTAGCGGGCCCCCGGCGGGGTTCCCGCCTTAATCCGGAAGCAGGAAGGGTTGAAGCTTGCTAGGGAAGTTAAAGCTGCTGTTAACTATTTAAGCTTACCGTCCGGAAACCGATTAACCG
Organism: Rhizomicrobium sp.; assembly: GCA_035693565.1. Lineage (GTDB taxonomy): Bacteria > Pseudomonadota > Alphaproteobacteria > Micropepsales > Micropepsaceae > Rhizomicrobium. The sequence goes on from DASSGF010000027.1 coordinate 140,663, forward strand.
TACCTGCACCGTTGCGGGACATGTTCGGACGGCAAGAGAGGGGCCCGATATGCGCGTACTCCTGATTGAAGACGACAGCGCCATGGCACGCAGCATTGAACTGATGCTGCGCAGCGAGGGCCTGAATGTCTACACCACCGATCTCGGCGAAGAAGGGATCGATCTCGGCAAGCTTTACGATTACGACATTATTGTGCTGGACCTGCAGCTTCCCGACATGTCGGGTTTCGAGGTCCTCAAAGCCCTGCGCGTCGCCAAGGTGCAGACGCCGGTGCTGATCCTGTCCGGTAACGCCATTGTCGAGGCCAAGGTCAAGGCCTTGGGCTTCGGCGCCGACGATTACATGACCAAGCCCTTCCATAAGGACGAGCTGGTCGCCCGCATTCAGGCGGTGGTGCGCCGCTCCAAGGGCCACAGCCAGTCGGTCATCACCACCGGCAAGCTCACCGTCAATCTGGATGCCAAAACCGTGGAAGTGGACGGCGCCCGCGTGCATCTGACCGGCAAGGAATATCAGATGCTGGAACTGCTCTCGCTGCGCAAGGGCACCACCCTGACCAAGGAAATGTTCCTCAATCATCTTTATGGCGGCATGGACGAGCCGGAATTGAAGATCATCGACGTCTTCATCTGCAAGCTGCGCAAGAAGCTGGCGGCCGCCACCGAAGGCGCCAATTATATCGAAACCGTATGGGGCCGCGGCTATGTGCTGCGGGACCCTAATGGTGAAGAGATTATCCAAGTCGCGTAAGCGGCCGCGGTAACGTTACGAAAACAAAAAGGCGCGGCTTCGGCTGCGCCTTTTTTATTTTTGACCCCCTCCGGCCTCGACTATCACGCCGTCGCTGCGCTCCGGCGCCGTCCATACGCTGCCGCTATGGACCGGCCACCTCCCCCTTGAGCGTGCTTACGCACGCGAAGGGGGAGGCAGGTTATGGCCCTAGCGGATAGTCGCCGCGCGGAATGCGCGGCTCGAGTCTAGTTTTCGGTGCAGTCCAGCAACTTGCCATCCAAGCTGGAGCCGATCAGAAGATGCTTGCCTTGGGCCGCCACCGCGCTGGCGGCGGCGATTTCTGAACCGTCATTGCCATAGACCTGCCGGGCTTCCTGAGGTTCGCCATTCAGCAGGCTGACGCGGAAGATCTGGGAGGCCGTGCGCTTGCGGGGATCGGCCGCGAAATCGCGCCAACCCGGCAAACTGGCATGCCCTGCCGCCAAAATATCGCCGGCGGCTTCCAGGCTGATCTTCTCCGGCGCGGCGGGAAGGGTCAGCGAGCCCGCTTCCGTCAGCTGGCCGCTGAACGGATCGCGGCTGAAAGATTTCAGCGCGCGCGAGGTCAGGCTGGCAACCACCAGATGGCTGCCGTCCGGCGCCAGCAAAAGTCCGCGCGCGCCGTACAGGTCGTCCGCCATGGGCTGAAACGACATGCCGTTGAAATACAGAATATTGGACCCCGGCAAGACACCCCAGGAGGCCAGCCATTTCACGGCTTTTTCCTTGGCGCTGTTGTTGCTGACATAGAAGGCCCCCGGTCCCGCCGCCGCCACATCTTGCGGATCGGTCAAGAGGCCGCCCTCGATGGTGCCTTGCGCCACCAGCGCCGGATTGGCGCTCGGACCGGTGACTTCAAAGGAATCAATGTTGAACCGCCCGCTGCTGCGCCGGTTCACCGCCAGCAGGAAAAGGCCGGTGCCGTCCGGCGAGCGGTAAAGGCCGATACCGCGCGGATGAAAGTCCTTGGGCGTTCCGGCAAGCCGCGCCAGCTTGCCGCCGGAAAACAGATAAATTCCGTCACGCGGATCGGGGCCGCGGGCGCCTGCGACGGAAACAAAGGTCAGGCCGTTGATGGTTTCGATGTCTTCGACACCCGGCACGGCGGCGGCCGGTTTGCAGCTGCCGGTGAATCCGGTGGGCACGGAGGAAAACAGGCCATTGGCCCAAAGGATGCGGCCGATAAAGACCGCCATCGCCAGCCCCGCCAGGATCAACAGCCCGCGCCGGGTGCGCAGCCTGCGGCTTGTCCGAAAACCCCCTGCGCCGCTCATGTGCCGGTATCTGCGAATTGCAACGAGGCCAGCCGGGCGTAAAGCCCGCCCGCCGCCATCAGCTCGGCATGACTGCCTTGCGCCACCATCCGCCCTTCATCCATCACCACAATGCGCTTGAGGCGCTGGATGGTGGAAAACCGATGAGCGATCACCAGAGTGGTGCGGCCCACCATCAGATTGGCCAGCGCGGTTTGCACCAGCCTTTCATTCTCCGCGTCCAGCGCCGACGTCGCCTCATCCAGCAACAAGAGCGGCGCATCGCGCAGGATGGCGCGGGCAATCGCCAGGCGCTGGCGCTGGCCGCCCGACAGGGTCACGCCGCGTTCGCCCACCAAGGTGTCAAAACCCTGGGGCAGTTTTTCGATGAACTCACTGGCGGCGGCCGCCTTGGCGGCGTCGCGCACCTGCTGATCGCTCGCCTCCTCGCGGCCATAACGGATATTGGCGGCGATGCTACCGGAGAAAATCACCGGCTCCTGCGCCACCACCGCGATGTGGCGGCGCAAGTCCACCGGATCAAGCTGGGTGATGTCCACGCCATCGAAACGGATCGCGCCGGATTGGGCATCAAAAAAGCGCAACATCAACTGGAAAACCGTGGACTTGCCGGCGCCGCTGGGCCCCACCAGGGCCACCGCCTCGCCGCTTTTCACATCCAGGGAAAAACCGCTCAACGCCTTGAAATCGGGCCGGGTGGGATAGCGGAAAGTCACATCGTCGAAATGTACCGCGCCGCCGGATTTGGCAGGCAAGCTCTGCGGCTTGTCGGGGGCGCGAATGGCGGGCACTTCATGCAGCAGCTCCATCAGCCGTTCCGAGGCGCCGGCGGCGCGCTGCAGATCGCCCCACACTTCCGACAGCGAACCGACGCCGCCGCCCACCAGCAGGCCAAAGAAAATAAAGGCCACCAGATCGCCCCCCGTGGTGCGATGGGCGATCAAGTCATGCAAGCCCACCAGCAGAATGGTGGCAAGACAGGCGAAGGCGGTGAAGATCGCGACCGCCGTGAGAATGGCGCGCGCCCGGGTGCGATCCCGCGCAAAACCGAAAGCACGCTCCACCGCTTCGCCGAATGCCCGGCGCTCGAAATTTTCCTGGGTGAAGGCCTGCACCGTGGGTACCGCGTTCAGCGTCTCAGTGCCGCGCGCCGCGGTTTCGGCGATGGAATCCTGGCTCTGGCGGGAAAGTTTTCTCACCCATCTGCCGAACAGCAGCATGGGCAGCATCACAATCACCACCGCGGCGATCACCAGAGCCGCCAGCTTCGGGCTGGTGACGAACATCAGGATCAACCCGCCGGTCATGTTGACCAGGTTGCGCATCGCCAGCGAGGCGGAAGACCCCACCACCGTCTGGATCAAGGTGGTGTCGGCAGTCATGCGCGACAGCACCTCGCCGGTGCGGGTCACTTCAAAGAATTGCGGGCTGAGGCGCAGCACATTGCCGAACACCGCCTTGCGGATGTCGGCCACCACCCGCTCGCCCAGCCAGGTGACGGCGTAAAAGCGCGTGGCCGATGCCAGCCCCAAAATCGCCGCGGCCAATATGAAGGCGCCATAGAAGCCGGTCAGGGCATGGGCCTCGGTTTCGGTCAAGCCCTGGGCGTTGATCAGGCCTCGCAGGAACAAGGGCAGGACCAGGGTGGCGGTTGAGGAGGCCAGGAGGGCCAAGACCGCCACCAGGATGCGGCCCCGGTAGGGTCGCAAAAATGGCAGCACCGCGCGCAGCGGCGCCAGGGACCTGGCTTTGGGCCGCCCGGCCGCTATCCGGGCAGTCTCGCTGGTGAAACTTGTGTCGCCCCTGGCCAAAAGCAGTGCCTCGTTAACAGGTTAGGGCTGTATATAGGCCGGAACCGGCCATTGTCATGAGCCTATTGCCTCGACAGCCTTGCCTCACCGGGGGGCCCTCCCTTATAAGCCCCGGCTCCCGGGCACCCTTATCTCCATTGGCGGCTCCGCCGCCGGGGGAATGGGCACACCGGCCACGAAAGGTTTTGCGTCATGAAAAAGGGCATCCACCCCGACTATCACTTTGTCGATGTTCAGTTGAACGACGGCAGCACCTACAGGACGCGCACCACCTATGGCACCGCGGGCCAGAAGATCACCCTGGACATCGACCCCTCCACCCACCCGGCCTGGACCGGCGGCCAGCAGCAATTGATGGACCGCGGCGGACGCCTCACCCGCTTCAACAAGAAGTTTGCCGGCTTCGTGAAAGGCTAAACGCCTTTACATCAGAAACCAAAACGCCGCCGGATTCCGGCGGCGTTTTTGTTTGTGCCAGAGACAGCTACTTGGTGCCGAAGGCCCGCGCCAAAGCGTCGATTTGCCCGCGCGCGCCCGACGGAGCCTCGATCTCGCCAAACAGCGCATCATCCAGCCGCACCAGCCGGCGATAGAGATGATCGCTGCGGCCCAGCAGGTCCTGCAACTGCGCCGGCAGCTCGCTGATATCCTCACTGGCTTGACCCAGGCAAATTTCGCGGCTGCCCAGCCGGTAACGGTCATTCATGGCGTCGGTGCGCGCCATGTCGCCGTCGCGCACCGCCCGCTGCACCAACAGCCAGCTTGCCGCCTGCATCAGCCTTGTGGTGACGCGCATGCTTTCCCCGGCATAGAGCATGGCCAGCTTGCGCGGCAGATCCCGCGCTTCCTCGCGGCCCTTGCCGTCGAGATAGCGGGCGGTTTCTTCCACCAGGGCCATGCCTTCATCGAAGGTGCGATCGAACATCGCGCTGTCGCTGAAGCTGGCCAATTCGGCTTCTATTGCGGTCATCCTGTCCCCCGAAGAACAAGCGCGACGCTAGCAAGCTCGTTCCGCTTCGCAAAGCATTATGGTTGGTAAATAACGCTGTTTGCTGCGCACATGCCTAACTTGCTGTGCGTATTAACATTGATGCTACTTGCGGAAGAAATTTTCCGCCGCCGACTTGGTGGCCTGGCGCTCCGTGATGGCGGCCCGGCAGCGCGCGATCTCCTCTTCCAGCCGGGCGATTCGCTTTTCCAGCTCATGCGCCGAAAGGGTGGAAATATCCTGGCCCAGGACGATATCCGGCAGCTTCTTGCGCGGCTCAAGATCCTCCAGGTCCATCGTCTTTGCCTCCGGTTCATGGTTAGTTTGTGCCCGGGACAGCAGGCACGCAAGCCATGAAAGCCATCCAGATTGAGTCGCCGGGACCGGACTATCGGCTGGTTGTGGGCCAGAAACCGGAGCCGAAGCCCGGGCCCGGCCAGGTATTGATCGCGGTGGCCGGCGCAGGTCTTAACAATGCCGACCTGCTTCAGGGGCGGGGCAAATATCCGCCGCCGCCGGGCGCCTCGCCCATCCTGGGCATGGAGGCGTCCGGCACCATCATGGCCATGGGCGACGACGTTTCCGGCTGGAAGGCGGGCGACAAGGTTTGCGCTCTGCTGGCGGGCGGCGGCTATGCGGAGCAGGCGGTGGCGGATCAGGGCTGTGTCCTGCCGCTGCCGGACGGTATCGATCTGGTGGAAGCCGCGGGCCTGCCGGAAGCGCTGTTCACCGCCTGGACCAATGTGATGGACATGGGACGGCTTCAGCCGGACGAAACGCTTTTGATTCATGGCGGCACGTCCGGCATCGGCAGCCTGGCCATCCAGATGTTCGCCGCGCGGGGACACAGGATTTTCACCACCGCCGGCAGCGAGAAGAAATGCGAAGCCGCGCGCAAGCTGGGGGCGGCGCGCGCCATCAATTATCGCGAGGAAGATTTCGTCGCCGTGGTGAAAAAAGAAACCGGGGCCGCGGGCGTCAATGTCATTCTCGACATGGTGGGCGGCGACTATGTCCAGCGCAATATCGAGGCGTGCGCGGCCTGGGGCCGTATCGTCAATATCGCCTATCAGAAAGGCTTCCAGACCGAGGTGAACTTTCTGCCTGTTCTCACCAAGCGGTTGAGCCTGGCGGCCACCACCTTGCGAGGCCGCGACACGGCGCAGAAACAGGCTATCCGCGATGCCTTGCGGCGCGAGGTCTGGCCGCTGCTGGGGGGCCGGATCCGTCCGGTCACCGAGCGGATTTTCCCTTTGGCCGAGGCCCAGCAAGCCCATGAAACCATGGCCAAAACCGGCCATATCGGCAAAATCCTGCTACGAATGGCCTGAAAGTCTTTGCACCCGCTGCCCCGTCCCGGTAAAAGACCGCGTTCCTCGAAAGGATAGCCTGTCGAGGGGCGGAGGACCCGGACAGGGTTCCCGCTCAACGGGAGAAAACCACCATGGCCGCCGACCAGAAACCCCTGATGCCCAAAGCCACCGCCGTCTGGCTGGTGGACAATACCGGTCTGTCCTTTGAGCAGATCGCCGATTTCTGCGGCCTGCATCCGCTGGAAGTGAAAGGCATCGCCGACGAGGACGTGGCCAAGGGCATCAAGGGCCAGGACCCTGTCGCGTCCGGCCAGCTCACCCGCGAGCAGATCGCCGATGCGGAAAAGGACCCGCGCAAGCGCCTCAAGATGGCGCCCGCCAAGCACAAGATGCCCAGCGTGCGCCTGAAGCGCGCCCCGCGCTACACACCGGTGAGCAAGCGCCAGGACAAGCCCGATGCGGTCTATTGGCTGATCCGCAACCATCCGGAATTTTCCGACAGCGACATCATCAAGCTGGTGGGCACCACCAAGGCCACCATCGCCAAGATCCGCGAGCGTTCGCATTGGAACGCGGCCAACATCAAGGCGGTGGACCCGGTGACCTTGGGCCTGTGCAGCCAGCTGGAATTGGACCTTGCGGTGTCGCGGGTCGCCGCCAAGCATGAACGCGCCCAGAAACGCGCCGCCAAAAAAGGCGCCGCCCTGAAGCCGATCGCGGAAACCACCGCGCCGGCTCCGGCCCAAGCCGATCCGCTGGCCATGCCGGAGGTTGTTCCCGCCGAAGGCGAAGGCGCGCCGGCGTCCGACGAGTGGAAGTTGTCGAGTCAGCTCGAACAGGACTGAATATCACGGCGCGAGGAATTTTGCGGCGTGAGCAGGAGCGTCGCGCGGAGCGTGCGAAAAGCACGTGAGCACGCGCGACGAACTCACGACGCAAAAGGCCCGCGCCCCCCTCAGAGATATTTGAGCGCCACAAAGCCCAGTATCAGCACGACAACAAATAGTATCAGCGCCAGTTCGAGATATTTCTCGAGCAACTCCTGCGCCTTTGCGCCGAAGAAATAAACCAGCAACGCCTCGATCACCAGATAGCGCACGCTGCGGGTGACCGCCGAATACAGCATGAAAAGCGGGAAGCTGACGCCCGCCAGGCCGGACGCGATCGTCACCAGCTTGTAGGGGATCGGCGTCGCGCCTTGCACCATGATCAGATAGGCGTTGCTGCTGTATTTGAGGCGCAGCGCCTCCACCTGCTCCAGCGGCACATGCAAGGCATGGATCAGCCATAGCCCTGCTGTCTGCCAAAACAGGTGTCCGATGGCATAGCCCAGCATGCCGCCGGCCACCGACCAGAACGCCACCCAGGCCCCCAAAAGAAAGACGCGTTTCCTGTCCGCCAGCATCATGGGCAACACCATCACGTCGGCGGGAATGGGAAAGAAGCTGGCCTCGGCAAAGGCGAAGGCCGCCACCGCCGCCCAGGCATGCGGGCCGGAGGCATTGGCCAGCATCCAGGCATAGACGGCGCGCAACCCGCGCGGTTTTTTTGGTTCGGGTTTGTCGATAATGGTCATGTCCGGCTTCTAACACTACGGTGCCAAGCTAACAAACAAGTCATCCAACCTTGCCGCTGGTTAAGGCTTTCTCTAGCTTCATTGCCCTCATGACCGCCAAAAAGACCAAACGGAAAGCCGTCACAAAAGCAGGAAAGCCTTATGAAACGGGGCTTGACCGGGTGGCGGCCAATTTCCAGCCGCTGACGCCCTTGTCGTTCCTGGAGCGCGCGGCGCAGGTCTTTCCCCACCATACCGCCATCATCCATGGCAGCCAGCGAATCGATTACGCCGGTTTTTACGCCCGAAGCCGCAGGCTGGCCTCCGCCTTGTCGAAGCTGGGCATCAAAAAGGGCGACACGGTGGCGGTGATGCTGTCCAACACCCCGCCCATGCTGGAAGCCCATTATGGCATCCCCATGCTGGGCGCGGTGCTGAATGCGCTGAACACCAGGCTGGATGCGGCTGCGATCGCCTTCATGCTGGAGCATGGCGGGGCGAAGGTGCTGATCACCGACCGGGAATTTTCCGCCACCGTCGCGGCGGCGCTCAGGCTGCTGAAGAAAAAGCCGCTGGTGATCGATTATGACGACAAGGAGTTTCCTCAAACCGGCGCCAGGTTGGGCAAGATCGATTACGAGAAATTCCTCAAAAGCGGCGATTTGGATTTCGCCTGGAAGATGCCGGACGATGAGTGGGACGCCATCGCGCTGAATTATACCTCCGGCACCACCGGCAATCCCAAAGGAGTGGTCTACCACCATCGCGGCGCCGCCTTGATGTGTTACGGCAATGCCCTGGCCGGCACCATGGTGGAGCATCCTGTTCTGTTATGGACGCTGCCCATGTTCCACTGCAACGGCTGGTGCATGCCCTGGTCGCTGTCGGCGGTGGCGGGCACCCATGTCTGTTTGCGCTGGGTGCGCGCGGGCGCGATCTTCGAGGCGCTGGCCAGGCATGGCGTCACCCATCTCTGCGGCGCGCCAATCGTGATGTCGACGCTGATCAATGCGGACGAAAGCGAACGCAAAAGCTTCCCGCAAAAAGTGCGCTTCATGGCCGCCGCGGCGCCGCCGCCGGAAAGCGTGCTGGCGGCGATGGCGGATGCCGGCTTTGAGGTGGTGCATGTCTATGGCCTGACCGAAGTTTACGGTCCCGCCGTGGTCAATGAATGGCATGAGGCCTGGAACGCGCTGGATTCGGCCCACCAGGCCGCCAAGAAGGCGCGCCAGGGCGTGCGCTATGCCCCGCTGGAGGGGCTGACGGTTTTGAACCCCAAAAGCATGAAGCCGGTGCCCGCCGACGGCAAAACCATCGGCGAGGTGATGATGCGCGGCAATATCGTGATGCGCGGCTATCTCGACAATCCGCAAGCGACCAGGGAGGCCTTCAAGGGCGGCTGGTATCACACCGGCGATCTGGGGGTGATGTATCCGGACGGCTATATCCAGCTCAAGGACCGCTCCAAGGACATCATCATTTCCGGCGGCGAGAACATCTCCTCCATAGAAGTGGAAGATGCCATCGCCGGCCATCCCGCCGTGCTGTTCGTGGCGGTGGTGGCCCGGCCCGATGCCAAATGGGGCGAGCATCCTTGCGCCTTTGTGGAATTGCGGCCGGGGCACGCGGCGACGCAAGACGACATTCTCGCCTTCGCCAAAACCAGGCTGGCCAAATTCAAGATGCCGCGCACGGTGGTGTTCAGCGAACTGCCCAAGACCTCGACCGGCAAGATCCAGAAGTTCGTGCTGCGCGAACGGGCGAAAGGCTTATGAGCACTCCCGCGGCCGCGGCCGTTTAGGCGCGGTCCGCGCGGGAGACGGGGAGGCTCAGTTGACGGCGGCTCTAAGCCGCTCGAGCTCGTCCTTTATTCGCAATTTCTGTTTTTTCAGGGCGGCGACGCGCATCTCATCCCAATCGGGATTGGCCATCTCGCTCTCGATAATGTCCTGGATTTTCTTATGCTGGATGGACAGGTGGAGGATATGTCCTTCTAGCGCCATGCATGCACCTCATCGTTCGATTTCGGTTGGCTGGCGCAAGTGCCTCGCGGCTCCCGACGCCTGGCCTTAAAAGTGAAGCACCAATCGCGGGCCCTGTCATCCCCAAAAGGGGCTTGAGGCGCCAGGAACCTGAAACTCTTTGTCCTTGCCTTAAGAAGTGCTAACGGGAGGCCATGAAACAAGGCGGAAACCCGAAAAGCAAAGCGGAACGGCTGGTTATCGGCCTGTCGGGGGCGTCGGGCGTCGCCTATGGCATCCGCGCGCTGGAAGCGTTGCGGGAGTTGGGGATAGAATCGCATCTGGTTATGACCAAGCCTGCGGAAATGACCATCGGCTATGAAACCAGGCTCTCCCCCAAACAGATCGCCGCCAAGGCTGACTACAGCTATGCGGTGGGCGATATCGCCGCGCCGATCGCCAGCGGCAGTTTCAAGACTAAGGGCATGATTGTGGCGCCCTGTTCGGTGCGCACCATGAGCGAGATCGCCACCGGGGTGACCACCAATCTTTTGACCCGCGCCGCCGATGTGATGCTGAAGGAGCGCCGCCCGCTGGTGTTGATGGTGCGCGAGACCCCGCTGCATCTGGGACACCTGCGCACCATGACGGCGCTGGCGGAAATGGGCGCCATCATCCTGCCGCCGGTTCCCGCCTTCTACGCCGAGCCGCGCAATCTGTCCGACCTGGTGGATCAAATGGTGGGACGCGCGCTGGACTTTTTCGGTTATGATTGGCCGGACGTGAAGCGCTGGGGGGAAGATTTGGCCAAAAGCCGGCGCAGCAAAAAGAGCAAGCCATGACTCGCGTAGTCGGCCCTGACGAAGTCGCCGCGCGCGCCAAGCTGGCTCAGTTGACGCAGGAGCATCGCGACCTGGACGCGGCCATTGAAGCCATGGTGGCGGCGGGCAATCCGGATTTGCTGGCGCTGTCGCGGTTGAAGAAACGCAAGCTTCAACTGAAAGACGAGATCACCGAGATCAACAACGGGCTGTTGCCGGATATTATTGCCTAGAGCGGGATATGTCCGCTTCTGACCTGCGGCGGCGCTGTATCGGGGGCCCGGCACTCCGGCCGCTCGCTCCTTTCGCGGGTCCGTGAGACGCGTCAGGCCGCCAGACCTGCGAAACCCTCCGGTGGACGGTTTCAAGCGGCAAACACCCGCTCACGTGCTACGCGCGCCGTCGCTCACCACTTCAAAGTGCTGAACCGGTATTCGGTGACTTCGTGCAGCAGCCTGGCGGGCGTTACTTCTGCCGAGGTGAAGTTGGGGTGATTGGGCGTGTCGGCCGCCCTTTGCGTTTCCAGGCTGATGGCCCAATGATTGCCGTACAACGCGCCCTTTCTGCCCTTGACCTGGGTGTTGATATTGTCGGTGTAGAGTTCCAGGCCCGGCTGGGTCGTGAACGTCACCATCACGATGCCGGTGTCGGGATCGTCCAGGCGGGCAGCGGGCCGAAGTTGCCCGACCACGCCATCCGTCAGCAGGGACGTGTCATAGCCGGGAATGCGCACGCCATCCGCGACGGTCTGCACGACATCGGGCAGCGCCAGCCGGTCGCCGATGCGGACGGGCTTTGTGAAATCATAGGGCGTGCCTGCCACGGGCGCTATGACACCGGTGGGCATGGCGTTGGCGTCAAAAGGCGTATAGCGGCTGGAGAACAGTGTCAGCCTTTCGTCGCTGATGTCCCGGGCAGCCCCATTCAAGTTGAAATAAAAATGGTTGGTGAGGTTCATCACCGTGGGCTTGTCGGTGGTGCCTTTGTAATCCAGCACCAGCGTATTATCGGCCCGCACCGTATACGTGACTGTCACTGTGATATTGCCGGGAAAGCCGCCGGTGCCGTCCGCCTCTTTGATGGTGAGAGCCAGGCTGGGCTCGGGCCCGTCATGCGCCACCGCATCCCACACCCGCTTCTGAAAGCCGTTGCTGCCGCCGTGCTGGATGTAAGGTCGCGGCGTCTGGGGCACGGAACCTGCGCGTTCGGTGCGGGGCGGCGGTGCGGGTTGTTCGTAAATCTTGCCGTCAACCGGGAATTTGAACGACAGGCGGTTGGCGTAGCGCCCGATCAGGGCGCTGTAGACGCCGCCTTTTTCGTAAGAGGCAAAATCGTCATAGCCCAGCACCACATTGACCGGCTTACCATGCCTATCCGGCACGATCAGATCCACCACCACGCCGCCGAAATTGGTGATTCTGGCCACCATGCCGCCCTTGCCGGTCAGGGTGAAAAGCCTGACCTTGTCGCCTTTCTGCGTGGTGCCCCAATCCTGGCCGCTGATGCCAGCTTTGATTTTGGCAGGCGCAGGCTTGACTGGCGCGGACTTGACTGGGGCGGCCTGGCCCGGCGCTGCCACCAGCATGGCAGTTGCAAGGAAGAACGCGCGACAGGTCATTTTTTGCCTCCACATTCGCCGATGCCAGCCTAGTGGCGCTGCGGCAAAAGCGGAAGCTTCAACGCAAAGACGGGATCACCGAAATCAAAGCGGCCGAGCACAGCGAAGCTGCGCGACAAATTAAACAGGAGCGAGAAGCTTTAGCTTCTCTCGGATAGCATCCAGCGCCACCGACGGATTGCCGTTATCCGGTCCGCCCGCCTGCGCCATGTCGGGGCGGCCGCCGCCGCCCTTGCCGCCCAACGCTTCCGCCGCCACCCGCACCAGATCGACCGCATTGATCCGCGCGGTCAGATCGTCGGTGACGCCCGCCACAATCGAGGCCTTGCCATCCGCCGCCGCCACAAAGGCGACCACGCCGGAACCCACCTGCGATTTGGCGCCGTCGGCCAGGCTCTTAAGGTCCTTGGGCGAAACCCCTTCCACCAGGCGCAGCACGGTTTTGAGACCGGCAATGGTTTCCACCCCATCGCCACCGCTTTTGGCGGGGCCGGCCAGCGCCAGCTGCTTCTTGGCTTCCGCCAGTTCGCGTTCCAGCTTGCGGCGTTCTTCCGCCAATTGCGCCACGCGGCCAGCCAATTCGCCGAGCGGCGTCTTGATCGCGAACGCGGTTTCGCGCGCGATTTCGGCCTGGCCCGCCAGATAGCGGCGGGCATGTTCGGATGTCAGCGCCTCGATCCGGCGCACCCCGGCCGCCACCGCGCTTTCCGAGACAAGGGCGAACAGCCCGATATCGCCTAGGCGGTGGACATGGGTGCCGCCGCACAATTCCACCGAATAGGACTTGCCGGCGCCGGTGTCGGTTCCCATGGAGAGCACCCGCACCTCATCGCCGTATTTTTCGCCGAACAAGGCTTCCGCGCCGGCGGCAATCGCCTGGTCGGTGGCCATCAGCCGTGTGGTGGTGTCGGAATTCTGCCGGATCACCGCATTCACCTGGGATTCAATCTGTTCCAGCTCTTCGGCCGACACCGGCTTGGGATGGGAGAAGTCGAACCGCAACCGCTCGGCATTCACCAGCGAGCCCTTTTGGCTGACATGCGAACCTAGGACGCGCTTCAGCGCGGCATGCAGCAGATGGGTGGCGCTGTGATTGGCGCGGGTGGCGCGGCGGCGCTCGGCATCCACTTTCAGATCCACCGCGTCGCCGGGCGTCAGCAGGCCCTCGGTAACCCGCACGCTATGGACGTGCAAGGCGCCCAGCCATTTCTGGGTGTCGGTGACTTGGCCCTTGGCCTTGGCGGATGTGATATGGCCGGTGTCGCCCGCCTGGCCGCCGGATTCGCCATAGAAAGGCGTCTGGTTGGTGACGATCTCCACCGCATCGCCGGCCTGGGCCGCCATTACCCGGCCGCCATCCTTGAAAATGGCCAGCACAACGCCTTCGGCTTCTTCGGTGTCGTAACCCAGAAATTCCGTGCGGCCGACTTCGTCCAGCACCGCGAACCACTGCGCTTCGCTGGCGGCTTCGCCCGAACCCTGCCAGGAGGCGCGCGCCTCCTGCTTCTGTTTTTCCATGGCGGCGGTGAAGCCCTTGGTGTCCACGGTGACGCCGCGGGCGCGCAGGGATTCTTCCGTCAAATCCAGCGGGAAGCCGTAAGTGTCATAAAGCTTGAAGGCGATCTCGCCCTTGAGCTGGTCGCCTTTCTTGAGACCCACACTGGCTTCATCCAGCAGCTTGAGGCCGCGCGCCAAAGTCTCGCGGAAGCGGATTTCCTCCAGCTTCAAGGTTTCGGCGATCAGGCCCTCGTTGCGCTGAAGCTCAGGGTATGCCGAGCCCATTTCCGCCACCAGCGCCGGCACCAGCCGGTGCATCAGGGGATCCTTGGTGCCCAGCAGATGCGCATGCCGCATGGCGCGGCGCATGATCCGGCGCAGCACATAGCCGCGGCCTTCATTGGAGGGCAGCACGCCATCGGCGATCAGGAAAGAGGTGGCGCGCAAATGATCGGAGATGATGCGGTGACTGAAGGTGGCTTCGCCGGTGCTTGCCACGCCGCTGGCGGACTCCGACGCCGCAATCAGGTGGCGGAACAGGTCCACGTCATAATTGTTGGTGACGCCTTGCAGGATGGCGGCGATGCGCTCCAGCCCCATGCCGGTGTCGATGGACGGCTTGGGCAGATCGAGACGGGTCTTCTCGTCCACCTGCTCGAACTGCATGAACACCAGATTCCAGAATTCCAGGAAACGATCGCCGTCTTCCTCGGGTGAGCCGGGCGGCCCGCCCGCCACGCTGGGACCCTGGTCGAAGAAAATTTCCGAGCAATAGCCGCAGGGGCCCGTCGGACCCATCGCCCAGAGATTGGACTCATGGCCGATGATCTTGTCGTCGGAAAAACCGGCGATCTTTTTCCAAAGTTGCCGCGCCTGGTCGTCGGTATTGTAGACCGTGACCAACAGGCGGTCCTTGGGCAGGCCAACCACCCTGGTGACGAAGTCCCAGGCAAAGGTGATGGCCTCTTCCTTGAAATAATCGCCGAAGGAAAAATTTCCCAGCATCTCGAAGAAGGTGTGGTGGCGGGCGGTATAGCCGACATTGTCCAGGTCGTTATGCTTGCCTCCGGCGCGGACGCATTTCTGCACCGTGGTGGCGCGGCTATAGGGGCGCTTTTCCGCGCCCGTGAACAGGTTCTTGAACTGGACCATGCCCGCATTGGTGAACAGCAGGGTGGGATCGTTCCTGGGCACCAGCGGCGAGGACGGGACCACGCTGTGGCCACGTTCGGCGAAGAATTCCAGGAAACCGGAGCGGACGTCGGACAGGCTTTTCATGGGGTCCGGTTGTAACGGCTCACAAAAGCCCTGTCACGCCGAGGTTTTCGGGGGCGGCTATGCCCATTCTTGAGGCCGATTAGGCCAGTCCCGCTATCGCGGCGGCGCTACGCTGTCGCCGGCCACCTACAAAAACAGAAGGCGCCGCCCATTCACAGGCGGCGCCTTCTGCCGAGGAGTCGTTTCAGGCTGCGAACCCTAAAACGACGTTCTGACGGTCCTGGTTTTTAATGGGGCTCCGGCTCGCGCCTACGCCCTGAGGACCTATTCTTCTTCCGCGTCCGCCTTCTCACTGGCGTCCAGCACCAGATTCTGGCCGATCTGGCCGGCATTGGCGCGAATGGCCTGCTCAATCTTGTCGGCGATGTCGGAGTTTTCGGTGAGGAAGGTCTTGGCCGCTTCACGGCCCTGGCCGATGCGCGATCCGTCATACGAGTACCAGGAGCCCGACTTCTCCACGATCCCGGCCTTGACGCCCAGGTCGACCAGTTCACCCACCTTGGAAATGCCGACGCCATACATGATGTCGAACTCGACCTGCTTGAAGGGCGGGGCGACCTTGTTCTTGACCACTTTGACGCGGGTCTGGTTGCCCACCACTTCATCGCGGTCCTTGATGGCGCCGATGCGGCGAATGTCCAGACGCACCGAAGCATAGAATTTCAGGGCATTGCCGCCGGTGGTGGTCTCCGGATTGCCGAACATGATGCCGATTTTCATGCGGATCTGGTTGATGAACAGCACGATGGTGTTGGACTTGGAGATCGAGCCGGTAAGCTTCCTCAGCGCCTGGCTCATCAGCCGCGCCTGCAGGCCGGGAAGCTGGTCGCCCATTTCCCCTTCCAATTCGGCCTTGGGTGTCAGGGCCGCAACCGAATCCACCACCACAATGTCGACGCCACCGGAGCGCACCAACGTGTCGGTGATTTCCAGCGCCTGTTCGCCGGTGTCGGGCTGGGAGATCAGCATCTCGTCAATGTCCACGCCCAGCTTCTTGGCATAGACCGGGTCCAGCGCATGTTCGGCATCGACATAGGCGGCGGTGCCGCCCTTTTTCTGGATCTCGGCCACCACATGCAACGCCAGGGTGGTCTTGCCGGAGGATTCCGGGCCATAGACTTCGACCACACGGCCGCGCGGCAGCCCGCCGATGCCCAAGGCGATGTCCAGGCCCAGGCTGCCGGTGGAGACGGCGTCGGTCGCCAGGCCCAAATCGCGGCTGCCCAGCTTCATAACCGAGCCCTTGCCGAATGCCCGGTCGATCTGGCTGAGCGCGGCCTCAAGGGCGCGCTTGCGATCTGAATTCTGTTCCTTGCCAACCACCCGTAAAGCCGCCTGCGACATGGAAATCTCCTCGGTTATTCCACAGCGCCCGCTGATCCCCAAGCGAATCCGGCGGCGGGTGGACAAAAAGAAGGTACACGGTTTGTTCTCTTTGGCAAGATACTGTCTAAGGCACTGATATTTCGTCATAATACTATATGTTGTTCTAAGGACGTTCTCGGTCCCTTCCCCAGGGGGATTATATACTTGAGTAAGCAAATCGGGTACGAATCACCTGGACGGGCCGACAGCTCAGAACTGAGCAATAAAATTACTTTGGTTCGCGATCCCCGAGGGGGCTTGGCTCTTCGGATTTCGCCCAATCATCTCGCCACGCCTCAAGGCGGTCCGAGATTGTGTCCATTTCGTCCGCGTATGCTGTCATCGTGGCGGGCTTCTGGGGCTTCCTTGATCGAGTAAACCTCTGGCGGGCGGAAAACCGGGTTGAGGATAGACCGCCATCTTCGTTTTCGATCCAGAACGCATGGACCACGGAATTTCGAAAGTCCAAAAGCTCTCTGGCACGTAAGAGCACTTTTACTGGGCCGTTTTCGGTATCCTGAATGTCCTTATTGGCATCGCCCGCATTGGCCCGAACCAGGGCAATAAGGCAATCAATCTTGGAGCTTGCCTGCTGATGCCCGGCTACAATGATGGTTGACACAATGTCAGCCCCCATCGCCAATGACATCAGGTCCAGTATAAGCATCTCGAGATGGGAAGCGGACATTATGAGCGCGCCAAGGGCGAGTTTATACTGGTTATCCTTATCGACCTTTTTTGGATGAACCATGGCGAAAGCCCCCAAGCCAAAGACCAACAAACCTAAGCCAATTAGCCCTGAAGTGGCGAATCTGGACTTGGACCCCGGCGCTTGGCCGAAATTTGAAAAGCTGATTAAGTCGGCCGCGAAGATGGGGCCTAAGCCGCATAAGAGCGGGAAGTAGAACCCCTAACCGTTGAATGAGCGCCCCAATTTATCTTGGACCGCTGTTTTGCAGTGGGGGCAAGCCAAATGAAGGTGATCGCGCTGTTGCAAAATCCGTTTTTCCCCATGCTCATAGCAATTTGCACAAATGTAATGCGAGGGCTGGGATCCCTTAGCCTCTGGCTTAATCGCGTAGGCGAAGCTTCTGGGCTGAAGTTCTCTCAATTCATATTTTACCTTCTCGCCCTCCCATGCCTTCACGCGAGCAATTTCTTCTTCAAGGCCGCGTATTTTCTGAAGCAGAGAGAATTGCTCAGATTGAGCCGCAAGTGCGCTAGTCTGGGCGGCAAGAATTGCGCTTTGAAGTTCAATAACCTTGCCCTGGATCATGGCCGTATCGCGAAGGCCTATGAGTCCCTTTGCGATATCCGCCGCAGATTGCAGGCTATTGACCGCTGCGCTGATAGTAGCCATCTCAATCATGTTTTTTCCTCTTCCAAGCCAAAAATGCTCTGGCCTTCTGTTTAAGCGTAACGGGTTTCGTCAATCCGCCGATAGGTAAGACGCTTTCCAACAATGCCCTTGAGGGCCTTCTTGGCGCGTTCCTTGTCGTCAATCTCAAGCGCGGCGCGATTGCTATAGCGGAAATCAAATTCCGCCAGATAGCGATGCAGATGGGCCTCTGAGCAATGCTGGTAGACGCCTTTCATGCCGCGCTTGAAGATACTGAAATAGCCTTCCACGGTGTTCGTGGTGGCTTGGCCGCGAACATATTCATACTGACTGTGGTTGACGGTCCAATGATCGGCAAAGTTGGCCCCGGTGTTCTTGTAAACGGGGGCCTCATCCGTCATCAGCACTGACTTACGGTCAGCATTGGTGAACAGAATTTTGCGGACAGTGGCCTTGTCCACGTTGGACACCACAAACGAGCGGGCAGCGCCGCCACGTTCTACCAGGGCGACAATCTTGCGCTGCGTCTCGATCTTGGGGTGAGAAACCCAGCCGAAGCCCGAGACAAAACTATCCGGCTTGGACTTCTTGCCATCACGCTTACCGATATAGGTTTCATCGGCTTCCACAACCTTTCCTTCGCCGCCGAGCGCGCCGGGCTTGGGACCAGGGGCCATAGCCTCACGCAAGCGGTGCATCATGAACCAGGCGCTCTTGTAGGTGATGCCAAGCATACGGTGCATCTGATGGGCGCTGATGCCCTTCTTAGAGGCGCTGATAAGGAAAGCGGCGCACAGCCACTTGTTGAGCGGGATGTGCGAACGCTCGAATACGGTCCCGACCATGACCGTGAATTGCTTGCGGCAAGCATTGCACTGGTAGAAACCCGGACGTGCGGGAAGCTCTGTGGACTCGTCCACGGTCCCGCAGTATCCGCATGAACGGCCATCCGCCCAGAGCAAGGCTTCAAGCCAAGCGCGGGCCTTGGTCGCATCGTGGAAAATCTTGTTTTCTAGCAATGACTTAGACATGACTATCTCCTTGAATCTAATACTAGATCAGGAGAGTTGCTGAGTCAAGTATATAATGGCCTTCCCCAGACTCTTTCTGACGGTTAAATTCCCCTCAACCAACGAAAACCGGGGACGAAAATGGGCAGAATCAGGACGGCGGCCTTGGGCCTGGCGGCGGTGCTTCTGGCGGGTTCGGCGGCCAGCGCCGCTCCCTGGATGACCTTGACCTCCACCTCGATCAAGGACGGCCAGCGCATTCCGGTGCGTTTCGGCGGCGATGACCAGAAGCGCGCTTGCAGCCCCCGCACGCCCACCCTGATCTGCCCCTGCCCCGGCAAGAATGTCTCGCCGCAACTGGCCTGGCACAATGTGCCCGCCGAAACCAAAAGCCTTGCCATCCTGATGTATGACGTGGACGGCCAGTTCGGCGCCGGGGTGTCGCATTGGGTGGCCTACAACATCGCGCCCACCACCACCGAACTCAAGGAAGGCGACGGCACGGCGGGCACCGGCTTCACCGGCGGCGCGGGCACCCGCAACAACGCCAATTATATCGGTCCCTGCCCGCCGCAAGGCGACGGGCCGCATCACTATCTGATCACGGTGATGGCCACCGACCTGGAACCCAACCTGCCCGCTGGTTTGACCCGCGAACAGTTCCTGGCGCAAACCAAAGGCCATCTGTTGACCAGCGCCACTATCGGCGGCTTATTCGCCCGCACCTATCAATAATAACAAGAAGAAATCAGGGACCGTCTCGATGAAGAAGATCGCGCTTGCTTTTGCTTGCCTGTGCCTGGCCGCGCCAGCACAGGCCAAAATCGAAAAAGAATCCTGGGGCGAAACCCCCGATCACCAGAAGGTCGATATCTACACCCTGACCAACGCCAAAGGCATGAGCGCGCGCATCACCAATTACGGCGCCTTCCTGGTCAGCCTCAATGTCCCCGACAAGAAGGGCAAGATGGCCGATGTGGTCTTGGGCTATGACAAGCTGGAAGACTATACCCACGGCACCACCTATGGCGCGGTGATCGGGCGTTTCGCCAACCGCATCGGCGGCGCGCAATTCACCCTGGAGGGCAAGACCTATCACCTCAAGGCCAATGCCGGGCCCAACAATATCCATGGCGGGCCGGTCGGCTTTTCCAATCATGTCTATAGCGCCACACCGCTGAACGGGCCGTCACCGGCCTTGATCCTGCATATGGTGAGCGCGGACGGCGATCAGGGTTTTCCCGGCACGCTGGATTTCACCGTCACCTATACGGTGATGGCCAACAACACGCTCAAGATCGAATACCGCGCCACCACCGACAAGCCGACGGTGCTCAATCCCACCAACCATTCCTATTTCAATCTGAAAGGCGCAGGCCAAGGCGATGTGCTGAACCATCGCCTGCAGGTCTTTTCCGATGCTGTGACACCCACCGACGCCAATCACATGGCGACCGGCGAAGTGATGAAAGTGTCAGGCACCGGCTTTGACTTCACCCGGCCGAAAGCGCTCGGCAAGGACATTAACGGGCCCGACCCGGCCATCGTGGCCACGCCGGGCTATGACATCAATTTCATTGTGCGCGGCCCCATGGGCAAGCTGCGTCCCGCGGCTTCCGTTCTGGAACCGGAATCGGGACGGGTGATGGAGGTATGGACCACCCAGCCCGGCGTCCAGCTTTACCTGCCCAATAACGAAAAGCCGATCACCGGCAAGGGTGGGGCGCAATATATCAAGCGCGGCGCTTTCTGTTTGGAGACCCAGCATTTCGCCAATGCGCCCAACATTGCGGCCTTTCCCAGCACGGAATTGAAGCCGGGAAAGATTTTCTATCAGGTCACCGAATTCCGCTTCGCGACGGCGAAATAAGTACATTGGCTGAATGGCCGCCTTTGACCCAAAGCGGATATTCGACGGGCTCCGGCCGCCGGCTTGCCGCTTGAATGGGCAATTCGTTCGGTGTGCCCCGTTATTTCAGATTCCCGGCACTCACTTTGTTTTCGGTAGCGCGAAGACATAGACGGCATGGCCCACCAGCGGGCGATTGCGCTCAAAGGCGAACATGCTGCTGGGCCTGATCTGCGGGCTGCCGCCATTATAGCCGGTCGGAACGGCCACGAATTGTTCGCCGTCGACTGTGAAGGTTGTGGGAAAACCCTGCGCCGTTGTGCCGAGCCGGGTCGTCCACAAGGTCTTGCCGGTCTTGATGTCAAACGCCCGGAAGGTGCGGTCCCAGTCTCCGATAAAACCAACCCCGCCGGCCGTGGTCATCGAACTGGTGAGGAAGGGGGCGCGTTGCTGGAAGGTCCAAACGGGCTTGAGGTCCTTTACCCGGTACGCGCTCACGCGCCCCATATTACCGTCCGACGCGGGGGCTTCGTAATTGCCGATCATCTCACCCTGCGAGGTGACGCAGATCTGGTCGAGCGGAAAGATGATCAGATCTTCTTCGGGGACGTAGCTCGCGGCCGGCCAGTTATGGCCGCCCGACTGGGCCGGGCATGACGGGCGCGAGCCGCCCGGTTCGGGATGCAGGATATCCGCGCGGTAGGTGCCGCGGCCGGTCTTGCGATCGATGCTGGTAAAGACATTCTGGAAAACCATCGGGACATAATCCAGGAACTTGCCGCTGGCGCGGTCAAGCTTCCAGAGAATGCCCTTCTTGCCGGCGGTCAGAAGAAGTTTCTGCGAACCATTGTCCACCAGGATCTTCTCATAGACCTCATCCAGGTCCAGGCCTTCGTCCGGCGCGGGCTGGTGGTACCATTTGAGCTTGCCGGTATCGACGTCGAGCGCGATGGTGGCGTTGCTGAAAAGCTTGTCGCCGATGCCGTTCTTGCCCGACTTGGCCTGGCCGGTGCCAAAATAGACCAGCCGCAGCTTGGGATCATAAGTGCCCGCGATCCAGGCATCGGCGCCGGCCCGCTCGCCGTTGGCCATGTTGCCCCAGCTGTCGCCGCCAGGCTCGCCGGTATAGGCGACGGTGTTGAATTTCCAGAGCTGGTGGCCGTCCTTGACGTCATAGGCGGCGATGAAGCAGCGGTCCTCCAGCGCAGCCTCGTCGCAGACGCCGCGGCCCACGATCAGCTTGCCGTCGGCAATCATCAGCCCGCCGATTTTGTCGCGGCCATAGTCGGTATGCTTGAACTTCCAGTTGATCTTTCCGGTGCGCGCGTCCAGCGCATACAGTGTGGCATCGGATGCTGGGTAGAAGAGCTGGTTGCCGTACAGCACCATGGCGCGCGCGGTGGCGTTGACCTGGTTCTCCAGCCTGGGTCCCAGCGAATTTTCCCAGATCAGGTCGCCGGTGGCGGCGTTGAGCGCCTGCACCTTGTTGTTGATGGCGGTGGAAATGAACATCACCCCGTCATGCACCATGGGCGTGATCTGCTGGCGTTCGCCATCATCCATCGACCAGACCCAGCGAAGCTGCAGATCTTTCACATTCTGGGTGTTGATCTGCTTCAGCGGCGAATGGCTCCAGCCGGCATAATTCTGGTAGTGCATCAGCCAGTCATTGGCTGGCGGATTTAGCAGCATCTCTTCGGTGACCGGCGTGTATTTTTCCACCGTTCCCGGAAAAGTGATGCCGGTGGCGGCGGGCATGCCGCTGAGGCTGACATAGCCCGCATAGGCGTCGGGCCGCGCCGCGATGATGCCGCCGATCGCCACATTCGTTGTCGGAGTAAGGGCGGCGGCGCCGGCCGCAGCGCCATTGCCCTTGAGAATATAGGCGACGACCGAGGCGGCCTCGGCATCGCTCAGGCTGCCGGGATTGCTGAGCGGCATGGTGGTCTTGATGCGGGTATAGAGATCCTTGGTGCTGCGTGATTTCCAGCCATCCGTGAAGCCCGCGCCGATAAGCTTGATCGTTTCGCCGCCGGCTTCGTGGCAGACAGCGCACTTGCCGGTATAGACGGCCTGCCCGGCCTGCGCCTGGGCGTCCGTGAAGGGGCCGGGGGAGGTCTGTGCAACGGCGTCCCACGTCCACAGGCCAACCGCACCCGCCGCCGCGAGCGTCATGGCGGCGAAGGCGCGCATGGAAATTTTTTTCTGGCCCTTGATCATGTCTTTTACTGCTCCTGCCACCCGAACGCGGCCCTGAATTCAGCCCTGAATTCGTTCGTCAGCTATTGTTCTTTCTTGCCGGACCCGTCTCGTCCTTGAGAAGGTTCGGGATATACCAGTCATACATCTGCGGCACGTCGGGCGGCACGGTCACGTGCGCGGGTTGAAACCAGCCCCACAGATTGCCCAGGGGCGCGCTCTGGCTGTCGAGCATCACGTACAGCTTGCCGACCTTCAAAGCCGCGACTTGAGCAGAGGTGAGCGTGAAGGTGCCGGAAATCTCGCCGCTGCGCGCCTGCTCAATCTTGAGATCGCCGATGGCGGGCCCGGTTCCCCCCATCACATTGCCGATATGCAGGCGAGCCACGGTCGCCGGCGAAGACAGTCCCGCGAACCTGCCCTGCAGCGAGAATGTGTTGTTGTCGAGCGTGGCCAGCACCGTGCCGCGGCCCTGGGCGTTGGCGCCCTGCTTGCCGTTTTTCGGCGTCGGCCCGATGTCGGTCTGGTAACTTTCGGCGGCAAAGGCCGGAACGGCTGCACACAGGATTGCCGCGACGAGCGAAACAATTCTCAAAATCACGATGCTATTCCTTCGGTGAGCTGTCCGATTTGCCCGGGCCAAGCTCTCCAGTTTCTAAACCGGTGTCAACGGTATCAACACAGCGCGCCAATTGCATCTGCTAAGGGGGAAGGTCCCAAGTCGGATATCCCCCGCTTCTAAGCCGGTTTTCCGTATGTGAGCCAATCCGAATGTCCGGTATTGGCGCAGAGCAGACAGTCCCACCCGGCGCGCAGCGCGCATTGGCACGAGATGACGCGGTGCAGCCGTCAACTCAATGCCTGCGTATATCCGTCCACCACAAGTTCTTGTCCGGTGACGTTGGCGGCCAGGTCGCTGGCCACAAACAGCACCATGTTGGCAATATCGCCGGCTGTAACCATGCGCCCAAGCGCGGCCTGGGTGGTGTAAAGGCGTGTCACTTCATCCACCGGCTTTCCAAGCGCTGCTGCCTTGGCGGCGATGACCGCCCGAATCCGCGGACCATCAACCGCGCCTGGCAGGATGGCGTTGACGCGGATGCCGTCACCTCCGAGCTCGATTGCGAGTGTCTTGGTAAGTCCCACGACACCCCATTTCGAGGCGGAATAAGGAGAACGTCCTGGCATGCCGAGATGACCCGCGACGGACGACAAGTTTACGATCGATGGCCCATTTCCCTTGCGCAACCGCGGCACGGCCTGACGGATGCACAGAAACTGACTCGTCAGGTTGACGGCGAGCGTGCGTTCCCAGTCGGCCAGCGACAGGGTCTCGATCCCTCCGGTGGGACCTGCAATGCCGGCATTGTTGACCAACACATCCAGGCCGCCGAGTTTCTGATCCGCCAACGCGAACATTGACGCCACGTCTTCCTCCCGTGACACGTCGGCAACGCAACCGTGCACGTCCGGCAAGCTCCTCGTCAGGCGCTCGATGCTTCCAGGTTGAATATCGCAGACCAGCACCTTCGAACCGGCAGCCAGAAAGGCGCTCGCAATTTCAAGGCCGATGCCACTGCCTCCGGCGGTCACCACGACACGTTTGCCGGCCAGAGAGTTTTGATCCCACATTTGAAATCTCCGGATGGGTCACAAAAAAAGGCGCCGCGAGTGATCGCGGCGCCCTCTTTCGTTCAGCATCCTCAGACCCACGGAGGGGGTTGGGAATTGCTACTTCTTGCGATTGGCCCAGGGGCCGACTTCCGGCTGGCCTTGGGTATCCGCCAGCTTGCCCAGCTCGTCCTTCACGCCGCGCGCGATGGCGCCGACTTCGCCGCCCGCCTGGAAGCAGGTGAAGTCCGGACGATCGACCCAGGCGTAAGGCCCACACAGCCGCACGCCCGCATGAAGCGCAGCATCGTGCACGATGTTGATCTCGCGCTCATAGTCGGGATCGTTCTGCTTGTAGCCGGAGTGATTGCCCAGATCGCCGCTGGCCGCGAACACCGCGGTGACGCCGGGGATCTTGGCGATACGGTCGGCATCCTTCAGGCCCGCCAAGGTCTCGATCATCAGGATCAGCACCAGATTGTCATTGATGGTGGCGCGATAACCGCCCGGCACATTGTTGTAGAGGGCAAAAGCCTGGCCGCCGCCATTGCTGCGCCGTCCCAGCGGGGGAAAATAGGCCCAGTCGCGCGCCTTGAGCGCTTCCTCATAGGAACGCACCGTCGGCACCACCAGGACCAGCGCGCCGGCATCCAGGGCGTGTTGTTCCTCACGCTCATCGGTATAAGCGACGCGCACGCCGGGCACCGCCTTGGCATAGGGGCAGGCCGCCCACATGCGCTCGGTGGTCTTCCAGTCGCGGGCATTGTGCTGATGCTCAGTCCAGATGAAGTCGTAACCGGCATTGGCCATGGCGCAATAGATGTCTGGATCGGTGGCGGTAAACAGCGTGCCGCCGACCACCTTGCCGCCGGCCAGCATCTTGATCTTGGCCGGATTCCACAGCTTGGAGCCCGCCGGTGCATCATAGGCATGGCCGAATTTCCAGGTCTTGTCGTCGAACTTGCCCTGGTTGAGAGCGCCCGCCGGCGCCTTGTCGATGGCATGGCTGTCTTCGCCGGCTTTGGCAGCCAGCGGATATTTCGCTTGGCGGGCGGCGACATCGTCTTCATTGGCCTGGCTTAACGCCGCGCCCGTGCCGAGATAAAACGCACCCATCCCCACGGCCGTGATCATCGCGGCCGAAATCAAAAAACGCTTCATTGCGAGTCCTTCCCCTTTTCCCTAGAGCCCTGCGGCCAATTCTTGTGGCGGCAGCTAATCAGGCGCGGCCTTTCAGGTCAAACCGTCCGCGGCATGGCAAGCGTTTGTTTCGCGTTCGCAATATGGCGTCATTTCAGGCAGCTTTGTAAGCTCAGCGCCGGGGAGGATTTTTCATGAAAGCGATCCTGAAAGCCATATTCGCCGCCGCGCTGGCGGCAATTCCGGTCTCGGCCCAGGCCGGCGTCGCCATCCAGGCCTGGGGCGGCGTGTACGGTAAAGGCGTGGACCTTTTTATTTTGAGCAACGCCAGGGGGATGGAAGCCAGGATCACCAATTACGGGGCGGTCATCACCTCCATCCGCGTGCCGGGGCGCGATGGAAAATTCGCCAATGTGGTGCAGGGCTTCGACCGGCTGCAGGACTATACCGGCCCGGATTATAAAGGCCGTTACGGCGCCATCATCGGCCGCTTCGCCAACCGCATCAAGGACAACACCTATAAAATCGGTCTCACGACCTATCACGTGAGCCGCGATACCTACGTCCTTCACGAAGGCGACAACCGCCCCTATGACGAGCGGGTGTGGACGGCGCAAGCCAAGGACGGCGACGAACCTCAGCTGGTCCTCTCCCTGATCGACCGCAGCGGCACCATGGGTTTTCCCGGCACGGTGCGGGTGGAAGTCACCTATACCTTGACCCGCAACAACGCCTTGCGGATCGCCTATCGCGCCCGAAGCGACAAGGACACCATCATCAGCCTCACCAACCATGCCTATTTCAACATGGCGGGCGAGGGGCCGGTGTTGGACCAGTTGTTGACGGTGAATGCCGATCTGATCACCGCGGTCGATGACAAGAATGTTCCCACCGGAGAAATGCGCGCCGTGGCCGGGACCGCCTTTGACTTCCGCAAGCCCACGCCCATCGGCCTGCACATCAAGGACGCCGATCCCGCCATCCAGCGCGCCGGCGGTTTCGATCAGAATTATGCCATCAACGGCGCGCCGGGAAAGCTGAGGCTGGCGGCGCGGCTCCAGGACGACAAATCCGGCCGGGTGCTGGAGGAATGGACCACCCAAGCGGGACTGCAGGTCTATAGCAGCAACTATCAGCCGCCTCCGGTCGGCCTGGCCAAGGGCTATGCCATCCACAGCGCGGTGGCGCTGGAGGCGCAAGGCTTTCCCAATGCGCCAAACATTCCAAGCTTCCCCAGCACATTGCTGAAGCAGGACACGATCTATAGCGAAGTGACCGAATACCGCTTCAGCGTTTCACCTCCTTGACGCGGTTCTTTTGCGTCGTGAGTTCGTCGCGCGTGCTCACGTACTGTTCGTACGCTCCGCGCGACGCTCCTGCTCACGCCGCAAAATCCCTCGCGTCAGATTTTGTTAGTGGGAATAAATAGCGACGCACTGCGCATAGCTTCGCGCCAACACCCGCTGCTGCGTGGCGGCATCAAAGCCATTGCTGGTGGCATCCTCGGTCGCCACCGCGTGGCAGAATTCCGCATTGGCGGGCAGCGCGGATGCCGCCGGTTGCGGCTGGGGTTGCGGCGCCGCCGCGGCCGCCGCTTCCACATCCTCGGGCTCCAGCGGATTGATATAATTCATCGCCCGGTCCCATTGGGCATCGGAGCAGCCCGCCAGCAGCAGGCAGGCAAAAACAGCAGAGATCTTTTTCATGAGCCAGCGACCATAGAGGGGGGCTGGCGCTTTGCAAGAGCGAAAGAATGACGCGGTTTTAAGCAGGCTAGTTGCTTGGCCCGGCCAGCACTTCTTTCACTTTGGCCGCCAACTGCTTGAGGCCGAAGGGCTTGGGCAGGAAATGGATGTCTTCGGAGCTTTGATCACTGCGGCGGAAGGCTTCCTCGGCATAGCCGGACATGAAGATCACCCTGAGATCGGGCCGAAGTTCCTTGACATGCCGCACCATGGTGGGGCCGTCCATATTGGGCATCACCACATCGGTGATCACCAGATCGACTTTGTCACCCTGACTCTTGACGATCTCCAGCGCTTCCTCGCCGCCGGACGCCTCCAGCACATTATAGCCGCGCATGCGCAAGGCGCGCGCCGCGAAACTCCTGACCGCTTCCTCGTCCTCGACCAGCAGAATGGTGTCCTGGCCGGTGACATCGCGAGTGGCCACGGGCGCGGCTTCCACCGGGGCACTGTCCGCCGCCTCGACCCGGCGCCGCGGCAGATAGATGCGAAAGCTGGTGCCCTTGCCCAGCTCGCTGTCGACGGTGATGAAACCGCCGGATTGCTTGACGATGCCATAAACCGTGGCCAGGCCAAGGCCGGTGCCTTGGCCCACCGGCTTGGTGGTGAAGAAGGGATCGAAGATCTTGCTTTGAATTTCCTTCGACATGCCGGTGCCGGTATCGGCGACCTCGATCGAGACATAGTCGCCCGCCGGCATGATCGCGGTGCCCAGGCTCGAGGCCGTGTTCACCGTCTGGTTGGCGGTCTTGATGGTGACGGCGCCGCCCGACGGCATGGCATCGCGGGCATTGACCACCAGGTTGATGATGGCGTTGCCCAGTTGCGCTTCATCGGCATGCACCGGCCACAGTTCGGCCTCGCGCTCCACCGTCAAGGTGACGCCCTCGCCCACCAGCCGGCGCAGCATTTGCGCCAGTTCGCCGATCACTTCATTCAGCGCCAGCACCTTGGGCTGCATGGTCTGCTTGCGGCTGAAGGCCAGAAGCTGGCTGACCAGGGCTGCGGCGCGCAGCGCGTTCTGATGCACCTCGTTGATTTCCTTGAACGAGGGATCGCCCGCCTGATGGCGCATCAACAGGAATTCGCAATTGCCGATGATGACGGTCAGGAGATTGTTGAAGTCATGCGCCACGCCGCCGGCCAGCTGTCCCACCGCCTGCATCTTCTGGGCCTGGCTGAACTTGGTCTCCAGCGCCTTCTGTTCGGACACGTCCAGCAGATAAAGCACCGCCTGGCCGCCCGCGACGGATGTGGCGAACAGCTCGGCCATGCGGTATTCGCCGTTGCCCGATTTCAGCCCGCGCAACTCCACCGCCTTCAGCCCGGCTTCGCCCTTGGCGGCGCGTTCGATCAGGGCGCTCACCTGGCCGCGTTCGCTTTGATCCACCAGGCTCAGGAAATTGCGGCCCACCAGCGAGGCGGAAGCGCCAAAGAATTTCGCCAGCGCCATATTGGCGTCACTGATCACGCCCGAGGCGTCGGCGAACGCAACCCCCATGGGCGCATCCTGGAACAGGTCGCCGACATTCCGGCGCGCGTCGGGGACCGCAACCGGCGCCGGTGCGGGCGCCTCTTCCGCCTTGATTTCCGGCGCCGCGGCGCGCGCCGGCACAGGCTGGGACGACGATTTGGCGGCAAGCCGGGGGGTGAACCACCAGGCGGTCTGCTTGTCGGGCAAGGGACGAACCGCCGCCACCAGCTCAAGGCCCGGCATCACCACAAAGGATTCTTCCCGCATCCGGCCTTCGGCGGCGTCGCGCGACAAGCGGTAAAGCACCGCGGCGCTGGGTTCGCCCATCAGCGCCAATTCCGGCGGCGGCGGCGCATCCGCGTCGCTGACACCGGCCATGCGGCGATAGACGGAATTGCAGTCCAGCACCGCCCCGCCCTCCCCGGTAATGGCCCAGGCGATATTGGCCTTGGCGGCGGCCTCGGCGACCCGCAAGGCATCCTGGGTGGCGCGCCCGGAGCGCGGCCATACCGCCAAAAGGAACAGAATGGCGACCAGGGCGATGCCGCCCAGCAGGGCATAGCCGGCCAGCCCGGCCACTTGCGGCGCGGCGACGGTCAAGGCGGCGGCGCCCAGGGCCAGAAGAACAAACCCTAACGACGCCCAGCGCCAGGACCCTGTCGGCACGCCAACTCTCATCGCAGCCATACATTTTGCGGTACTCATCCCGCAACAATACAAGATTCGGTTAACCAATCCTTTCCAAGCCCTAAATAGCTGGACTTATTAGTTAATTTGGAACCCGGCTGAACGCTGTTCGAAAGCTTTTGTGACGGCCCCGTTAACGCCCGAATCAAGACCGTCTGGGCACGGAAAAAGTGCGCCTAGCTGGCGCGGGCCGGAAGCTTGCCTTGCAAGCGCATCACATAGCCAATGACCTGCGCCACCGCCTTGAAATGCTCCGGCGGGACGGGATCGTCGATCTCCACCGCGGCATGCAGGGCGCGCGCCAGGGGCGGATTTTCCACCACCGGCACGTCATTTTCTTCAGCAACGGCGCGGATGCGCAACGCCAGCGCGTCCACGCCCTTGGCGACGCAAACCGGCGCCGCCATCTTGCCGCTCTCATATTTCAACGCCACGGCAAAGTGGGTCGGGTTCATGATCACCACCGTGGCCTGGGGCACCGCCGCCATCATGCGCTTTCTGGCGCGCTCATGGCGCAATTGGCGGATCTTGGCCTTGATGGTGGGATCGCCCTCATTCTGGCGGTATTCCTCTTTGACTTCCTGCTTGGACATGCGGTTGCGCGACAGCCAGCGCAGGCGTTGCCAGAAATAATCCAGGCCTGCGATCACGCCCAGGGACGCCAGCGACGCCATCAGCACCTTGAACAACAGGTGCGACATGTCGCTCACCACCGCCACGGTGGATTGATTGAGGATGGATTCCAGAGTGCCGCGCTCCGGCCAAAGCTGGGTCCAGATCGCCACGCCCACCACCGCCATCTTGGCCAGGCCCTTGATCAGGTTGATCCAGCTTTCGGCGCCGAACAGGCGCTTGAATCCCGCCAGGGGTGAAATCTTGGACAAGTCCGGCATCACCTTGTCGAAGGACAGAGTGGGGCGGCTCTGCAGCAGATGGCCGGCAAGGCCGGCGGCGATCATCACCGCAAAGAACGGCGCCACCGCCGCGGCAAGCTTGGGCAGCAACAGCCGCATGATGGCGGCAAGGCCCAGCCCATCCACGCTGATCGCGTCGGGCTGTTGCAGGAACAGGCTCAGCGTGCGCCCCAGTTCCACCGCGGTATATTTGCCGAACATGGCAATGGCCAGGGTGCCGCCGCCTAGAAGGATGAAGGTGCTGAGTTCGGCGGATTTGACGCTATCGCCATGCTCGTGCGCCTGCTCCAGCCGTTTGGCTGTGGGCTCTTCGGTCTGTTGCGATTTGTCCTGGTCGTCCGCCATGGCTCTTTTTTAATCGCCTATCGCTTCGCTACATGAGGCGTCATAGAAACGTCGCCATAGAGTTGGTGTAATAGGTGAGGAACACCGTCATCAGCGAGCCGATCAGGGCCAGCAGGATCAGAAAGCCGCACATGATGTTGAGCGGCACGGCGACGAAGAAAATCTGCAATTGCGGCATCAGCCGGGCCAACACGCCCAGACCGGCATAGACGGCGAAGCCGAACACCAGGAACGGCGCCGCCAACTGGAAGCCCAGCGCGAAGGATGAGGAGGTGAGCTGGATCACCAGCTGCGCCATGTCGCTGGTCGGCAAATGCCCGCCGGGCGGCAGCATGCGGTAGCTGCCGGCAATGGCGCCGATCGCCAGGTGATGCAGGTTGGTCATGAAGATCAGGGTAGTGCCCAGCAGCATCATGAAATTGCCCAGCACCGCGCCTTGGGTATTCTGGGTGGGATCGATGGTGGTGGCATAGGCTAGGCCGGTCTGGGTGGCGATCAGGAAACCCGCCACCTGCAAGGCGCTCATGATGATGCGGGCCATGGCGCCCACCAGCACCCCGGCGGTGACTTCCTGGGCGATCAGGATCACCAGCGACAGGGTCGATTGCGGCGCAATCGCGGGATAATTGTTCTGAACCTGGGGCGTCAGCGCAAAGGCGATCGCCAGCGCCAGCACCAGGCGCACCCGGCTGGGCACGCCCATTTCCCCGATCGCCGGCAGCAGCATCACCATCGCGCCCACCCGGCTGAACACCAAGAGATAGGTGAGGACAATGCCGGACAGCGCGGGGAGATGAATCGTCATGGCCTTACAGCCGTATCTTTCAACCAGTTACGAAAAACGGGCCTCAAGTAGCAAGAGCGGTAGGCCCGTTTTTCCATTCAATAAGCGGCAATACGGTTCGCAATATCCGTCATCAATCCGCTCATGGCGGCGCCCGCGAACGGCAGGGCCAGCAGCAGCACCACAAAGATCGCCACGATCTTGGGCACAAAGACCAGGGTCTGTTCCTGGATCTGGGTGACAGCCTGGAGCAGACCGATGCCAAGACCCACCACCAGGGCGGTCAGCATGGCAGGCGCGATGATCTCCAACAGAACCAGAATGGAGGAGCGGGCAAAATCAATGGTGGAAGCGGGATCCATGTTGTCTCTGACTCTTTCTCTTTTGCGGACTTAAATCGGCATGTTCATGATGGATTGATAGGCGGCGACCACCTTGTCGCGCACCGCCACCACCGTATCCAAGGTGATCTCGGCGGCATTCACCGACTGGACCACGTCCACCAGATTGGCTTTGCCTTCGATCTGCTGGGTGGCGGCATGCTCGCCCTGGCGGATATTGCTGATCGAATCCTTGATCGCGCCCGACAGAAAATCGCTGAAGTTCGCGCCCGGCAGATTGGCGGGCGCAATGGCATTGGAAGCCGGCGCCGCCATTTGAGCGGTGGCGCGATAGGCGGCGGCGGCTGCAGCGGGAATGGCCATCTACTTGTCCTTTCTCAGGTCCGCCTCCCCCTCATGTGCGCAGCACATTCAAGGGGGAGGTGCCCGTAGAATCGCTTGCGATGCGTAGGGCGGAGGGGGTCACTTATTCAAAAGATCAACGGTTTTCACCAGCATCTGCTTGGTCGATTCCATCACCGACAGATCGGCTTCGTAGGAGCGCTGGGCTTCGCGCATATCCATGATTTCCACCAGGCTGTCGACATTGGGCAGCTTCACATAGCCCTGCTTGTCGGCATTGGGATTGCCGGGATCATACTGGCTGCGGAAATCGCTCTTGTCGGGGATGGGCTTGCCGGCCTTGACCAGATTGGCTTCCAGCTCGCGGTCGAAATCATTGTGGATGGTGGCGATCTTGCGGCGGTAGGGATCGGCGCCCTTGACCGGCGAGGTGGAGCTGGCGTTGGCGATATTTTCCGCAATGGTCTTCATGCGGTCGGTCTGGGCCCGCATGCCGGAAGCCGCCACGGCCATGGATTTCGAGAAGTCCATCACTTTTCTCCTTCAGCGTTCAACAGTCCGGGTCAACAATCCCAATAAAAAAATCAACGCCCGATTGCCGTCTTCATCATGGTCATGGCCTTGGCATAGATATTGGCCGCGGCCTGGAATTGCGCCTGGGTGTCGGAAACCTTGATCATTTCCACTTCCAGCGACACGGCGTTGCCGTTGGGGTTGAATTCCTGGTCGGGGGTCTCATGGTCCTCGAACTTGCCGCTGCGGCTGGACGCAATCGCGATGTGACGCGAATTGGTCGTCATCAGGGAGGTATTCTGCTGGCCGGGACCGCCCACCAGCTGGTCGAAGTCCAGCGGCTTTAAATCGCGCGCCACATAGCGGGGCGTGTCGGCATTGGCGACGTTCTGCGACAGCAAGTCCTGGCGCTGGTTCAGCCAGGTCATCCGCTGGCGAAGCATGCTGAGCAGCGGCAAATCCTGAAGCTCCATGGCGGTAACCTTTTGTTAGCCTTGAATGCGAAGCCAGCCTGCGCCTCTTATGCTTAAGCGCGGCTTAACACTGCGAAGTTTTTGCCCGGCACGATCTGCCGCGGCTTAACCCGCGATTAAGGTTGATGCCTGTTAATCGCCCCCCGAGCGTTTCGACGAAGTGACGCTCATGTTGAAGACCGATGCCGGTATGACCTCGGCGAAACGCGAGAAAGAATTTTAGAGTGGAATTCGTGGATCTTCTCCGTTATTTCGGCGCCCTGCTTCTGGTGCTCGCCATGGTGGGCGGCGCCGGCTTGCTGGCGCGCCGCTTCGGCGTGCCCGGCGTCACCAAGGCCGCCAGTGTCAAGCGCCTGCAAGTGGTGGAGACGCTGCTGGTGGGCCCGCGCCAACGCCTGATCATCCTGCGCCGCGACAATGTCGAGCATCTGGTGCTGTCGGGACCGGACGGCGCCTCGGTGATCGAATCCGGCATCCCCGCCAAGGCGAGCGCGCCGTGACCCTGCTCAAGCGAATTTTGCCGTTCCTGCTGGTGTTGGGCCTGATCCTGCCGCACGCCGCATTCGCCGCGCCGCTGCGCATGACCCCCGCCAACCAACCCGCCGCGACTGTTGCGGCCCAGGCGAGCGCGGCGGCCACGGCGCAAAACAATGGCGGGCTTTCGATCGATGTGAACGGCAGCGGTCTTTTCACCGACCGCATGCTGCAGATCGTGGCCTTGATCACGGTCCTGTCGATCGCGCCGTCCATCATCATCATGATGACCAGCTTTGTGCGCATCGTGGTGGTGCTGTCCTTGCTGAGAACCGCATTGGGACTGCAACAATCCCCGCCCAACAGCGTGATCGTGTCGCTGGCCATGTTCCTCACTCTGTTTGTGATGACGCCCACCCTGACCGATGCCTACCATCAAGGCATTCAGCCGCTGATGAACAACCAGGTCACCACCGAACAAGGCTTCACCCAGGCTTTGGTGCCGATGAAGAAGTTCATGCTAGCCCATGTGCGCGACGCCGATTTGAAACTGTTCTCCGACATGGCCAAGCAGAAGCCCACCAGCGATCCCGCCCAGGTGGCGGTGACCACCCTGGCGCCCGCCTTCATGCTGTCGGAACTGAAGCGCGCCTTTGAGATCGGCTTCCTGATCTTTGTGCCCTTTCTGATCATCGACATGGCGGTCGCCTCCATCCTGATGAGCATGGGCATGATGATGCTGCCGCCGGTGATCATTTCGCTGCCCTTCAAGCTGATCTTCTTTGTGCTGGTGGACGGCTGGCGGCTGGTGGCGGGATCCCTGGTGCAGAGCTATATGCACTCCCCGCCGCCCACCTGATCTTCAACAGGTGAAAATAGGGCGGTTCCGCCGCTTGACGCTTTCCTGCACGCGTTGAACACTTCCTTCTAATCCGCGCAGAGACGGACTAGGGAGGGCGCATGCGCTATCTTGGGACTTTGGTTTCCGTTGCCGCTCTCATGCCGGCGCTTGCCGCCAGCGCGGCCAAGCCGTCCAGCGATGACGCGGCAAACTGCGCCGCCCTGGCGGGAAAATCCATCGCGCCCGATAGCGTGATCGCCGGCGCCGAGTATCTGGCCGGAGGCGGCAGCGTGGGCACTACCAAGATCACCGTGCCATTCTGCCGCGTTATCGGCGTCGCGACGCCCACCGCCGATTCGCATATCGGCTTCGAGGTCTGGTTGCCGCCCGCCGCGCAATGGAACGGCAAGTTCCGCGGCGAAGGCTCCGGCGGCAGCGCCGGCGCCATCTCGCCCAGCCCCATGCGCGACGCGCTGATGATGGGCTATGCCACCATGTCCACCGACAATGGTCATGTGGACGGCGCCAATGGCGAACACGGGCTCAGTTGGGCCTATAAGCACCCCGAAAAGATGGTCGACTGGGCCTGGCGGGCGCTGCATCTGTCCACCGTCGCCGCCAAGAAAGTGATCGGCGATTTTTACGGCAAGCCGGCCGCCAAGAATTACTTCGTCTCCTGTTCGGCCGGGAGCCATCACGCCATCATGGAAGCGACGCGGTTTCCGGCCGACTATGACGGCCTGGTCGGCGGCGCGGCGCCCTGGAAATGGACCTCGCTGATGTTCGGCCATACCTGGAACAGCATACCGGGTCTGAAAGACCCCAGCGCGCTGACGCCTGAAAGCGTGGCGATCCTGAACCGCGGCATGATCAAGGCCTGCGACAAGCTCGACGGATTGGAAGACGGCATCATCGCCGACCCGCGCCGCTGCACGGTCGATCCCGTTCAGTTTCAGTGCAGCGGCACCAGCAAAAGCGAATGCCTGACACCGGTGCAGGTGGAAGCGGCCCGCCACATTTATGCGGGCGCGAAAAAATCCGACGGCACCGTGTTGATGCCCGGCCAGGTGCGCGGCAGTGAGGCGGGCTGGTTTGCCCAGAGCGGCGGGCCGGCGCCGGGCGGCAGCAGCTGGGATTTCTGGCGTCAGGCCGTGTTCCAGGATCCCGATTTCAAGAATGTGAATTTCGATTTCGACCGCGACACCGAACGCGCGCTGGCCACCAGGATATCGGGCAAGCCGCTGGCCGAGGTGTATGACGAAAAAGCGAACCTCGATGCCTTCCGCGCCCGCGGCGGCAAATTCATCTTTTTCCAGGGCTGGGCCGATTCGGTGATCACCCCCATGATGGACGTGGACTTCTATCACCGCATCGTCGCCCGCTATGGCCAGGAGAAAACCGACGCCTTCTTCCGCTTTTTCCCGCTGGCCGGCATGGGCCATTGCGGCGGCGGCCCCGGCTTCTCCCATATCGGGGGCGCCACCGGCACCCCGCTCAAGGACGACGCCGATCACGACATCGTGCGGGCGCTGGACACATGGGTGACAAAAGATCAGGCGCCGTCGCTGTTCATCGGCGCCCATCTCGATGATGCCAAAAAGGTAACCGCCACCCGGCCAATCTGCCGCTATCCCCTGGAGGCGCGGTACACCGGCCATGGCGACAGCAACCGGTTCGAAAATTTCACCTGCCGCGCCGCGCCGTGATTTCTTTACAATTTTTTAGGCGCGACCTTTTGGCGGGGTTGTAAACTGGGCGAAGCGGTTTATGTCCGTGGGTCATGATGATTTACGGGCGGCCTATCAGAAATCCTCGCCTTTGGCTGCTCAGCCTGCTGGTTGCGGCCGGGGCCCTGCTTCCCATCCTGGGCGCCATCGCTTAAGCGACTTTGCACCAATAACGCGCTAAACTCCCCCCATGGCGCACGATCACACTTTTCCCTCGCACGCGCACGACCATGGTCATCACGATCATGGACATGGGCATGACCATGACCATGATCATCACGGGCATGGCCATGAGCATGCCCACCAGGCCAGCGCCCATGATCACGGCATCTGGACCCGCGACCATGTTTTCTTAGGCAGCGGCCATTCCCGCTCCGAAACCCGGGCCAAATGGGCCGCCATTGTCACCGCCCTGTTCATGGTGGTGGAGATCATCTGCGGCCTTCTCTATCACTCCATGGCGCTGCTCGCCGATGGCGCCCATATGGCGACCCATGTGGGTGCGCTGGGCCTGGCGGCGGGCGCCTATTGGCTGGCGCGCCGTCATTCCGGCAGCGGGAAGTTTTCCTTCGGCTCGGGCAAGTTCGGCGATCTGGCCGCCTTCGCCAGCGCCATCATTCTGGGCATCACCGCCCTGGCGGTGGTGATCGAATCCGTCCAGCGGATCGTGACCCCGGCCGCGGTGCAGTATGGCGACGCGCTGCTGATCGCCTGCATCGGCCTGGCCGTCAATCTGGTCAGCGCGCTGATCCTCAAGGACGACCATGCCCATCATGGGCATGACCATTCGCACGGCCATGACAACAATATGCGCGCAGCCTATCTGCATGTGCTGGCCGATGCCGCCACCAGCGTGCTGGCGATCGTGGCGCTGGCCGCAGGCTATTATTACGGCCTTGGTATTCTGGACCCCCTGTGCGGCCTGGTGGGCGCGGTGGTGATTGCCTCCTGGTCCTATGGCTTGATCCGCGACAGCGCCATGGTGCTGTTGGACGCCGATGCCGATCCGAAGCAGTCGGATGAAATCCGCGGCTTTCTGGAAAAAGAACTCAAGGCCCGTATTCCCGATTTGCATCTGTGGCGGCTGGGACCGGGCCATCGCGGCCTGATCGTGTCCTTGATTTCGCCCGATGCGATCAGCGCGGAGGCGGTGAAAGCGACATTGCGCTCGCGCTATCCCGACCTTTCCCACGTCACGGTGGAAGTCGCGGTGTGTGCTGACTGCACATGAGCGTCGGGCAGACGAGCGCTAGCGAGGCGTCGCCCGCGCGAAAAAGGAAAAAATGAGATTCTGGAGCCGCAAGAAACAACAGGTCGAGCAGGCGGTGGACGATGTCGCCGTCACCGCGACCGATCTCGCCGAAAAGACCATGACCATCGGCCCCACCGGCGTGCTGCTCTTGCTGGGCGCGGCGGCGGTGGGAGCGGCGGCGACCTATTACGTCAGCCAAAGCCGTAAAAAGAAAAAAGCCGCCAACACAGTGGCGGCCCTTCCTAAACCCGACAGATCAGCCTAGCGCGGCAGCAAGCCTTCGCGCTGCAGGCGCTTGCGCTGCAGCTTGCGGTAGCGGCGCACGGCTTCGGCGCGCTCACGCGCCCGCTTCTCGCTGGGCTTCTCATAGGCGCCGCGGAGCTTCATCTCCCGGAAGATGCCTTCGCGCTGCATCTTCTTTTTCAGCGCCTTGAGCGCCTGGTCGATGTTGTTGTCGCGGACGATGATCTGCAAAGCCTTGGCTCCTAAAAGGAAAATTGAGGCGCGGGTGATAGCAGACGGCATTTTCCTTGTCTACCAACGCAAATTAACGCTGAGCACCCTTGGCCGGGTCCAGCCACAAGGTCATATTTCCTTCCCATGGCAATCCTGAAGATCGCCCGCATGGGGCACCCTGTCCTGGCCAGCCCGGCAAAACCGGTTTCCGACCCCAAAAGTCCGGAAATCCGCAGGCTTATCAACGACATGGTTGAGACCATGATCGACGCAAACGGGGCGGGACTGGCGGCGCCCCAGGTGCATGTTCCGCTGCGGGTGGTGGTGTTCCAGGCCCCGGAGGGGCGCGCCGACCCTGATTTGAGCGAGGCGGAACGGTTTGACCACACCACCCCCCTGACCGTGCTGGTCAATCCGGAGATCGAAGTCCTGGACGCGGAACAGGAAGGCGGCTGGGAGGGCTGCCTGTCGGTTCCCGGCCTGCGCGGCTGGGTGGAACGGCCGGCCCATATCCGCTACCGCGGCTTGGGGATCGATGGCGAAGTCATCGAACGAACTGCGCGCGGCTTTCACGCCCGGGTGGTGCAGCATGAATGCGATCACCTGGACGGGCGGCTTTACACCTCGCGGATGAGCGATCTCTCGCGCCTGATCTTTGAATCGGAAATCCGCCACTTCCAGGTGGAGTCATGACAGACCAACCCAAAAAGCCCCGCAAGAAGGCGGCACCACGCGCAGACGCGTCAGCGGATGCGCAATCAAAAAAGGCGGAGATGCCGAAATCGGAATCAGGATCGCGCAGCGATGAGGAAATGCGCGCCGCGATACTGGCCGCGGCTTTGCCCCATGCCGCCTTTGACGGCTTCACCGACAGCCTGTTGCAGAAAGCACGCACAGAAGCCGGTATCGGCAAGGCGGATGTGGCGCGGCTGTTTGAAAACGGTGCTATCAGCCTGGTCGAATTTTATTCCGTGGCGACCGATGCGGAGATGGAGAAGCGTCTGGCGGCAATGGATCTCAAAGCCATGAAGATCCGCGAGCGTATCGCAACCGCGGTCAAGACCCGGCTCGCGATCCTCAAGCCGCACAAGGAGGCGGCGCGGCGGGCCGCCGCGCTCCTGTCCCTGCCGATGCATGTGGCGCTGGGCACCAAGCTGGTCTATCGCACGGTGGACGCGATGTGGCGCGCCGCCGGCGACACCTCAACCGATTTCAACTTCTATACCAAGCGGGGAATTCTGGCAGGCGTCTATGGCTCGACCGCGATGCGCTGGTTCAACGACACCAGCGCGGATGAAAAAGCCACGGAAGACTTCCTCGCCGCCCGCATCGAGAATGTGATGCAGTTCGAGAAATTCAAGGCCAAGGCGAAGGAAGCGCTGTCGAACTTCCCCGCCTTTGCCGACTGGGCGAAGCCGAAAACCAAATAATTCTTGTCATTCCCGCGTAAGCGGGAATCCAACTTGGGTAAGCCTCACCATTCTAAAAGTTGGATGCCCGTTCATACGCTGTCGCTATGAACTCGCGGGCATGACAATATTTTATAAGAGCTCCGCGATCTGTATGGCGTTCAAGGCCGCCCCTTTGAGCAACTGATCCGCCGCCACAAACATGCTGATCGACTTGCCCGATGGATCCGACAGGTCCTTGCGGATGCGCCCCGCCAGCACGTCGCCCTGGCCTGATGCATCCTTGGGCATGGGGAAATAATTGTTGGCCCAGTCATCCACCAGCTTCACGCCCGGCGCCTTGGCCAGCAACGTCTTCACCTCCTGCGGCGTGATGGGGCGCTCGCATTCAAACGTCATGGAGACGGAATGGGCGCGCAACACCGGCACCCGGATGCAGGTGGCGGAGACGGCGATCTTGTCGTCCTCGAAAATCTTCCTGGTTTCCTTGATCACCTTGCTCTCTTCATCGTTATAGCCGGTGCCCGCGTCGATGGCGGTGTTGTGGCTGAAAAGATTGAAGGCGTAAGGATACTTGACCACCTTGGGCGAATAATCCTTGCCGTCCAGATAGGCGCGGGTGGAAAGCTCAAGCTCCTCCATCAAGGCCGCGCCGCCGCCCGACGCCGCCTGATAGGTGGAGACGATCAGCCGCTTGACCGGATTGACCTGGTGCACCGGCCATAGCGGCACCAAAGTGGTGATGGCGGCGCAATTGGGATTGGCGATGATGCCCTTATGGTCCGCAATGCGGCGGGCATTGATCTCCGGGATCACCAGCGGAATGGCGGGATCGCCACGGAAGGCGCTGGAATTGTCCACCACCACCGCGCCGGCTTTCACCGCGGCCGGGGCGAATTGCTTGGAAATGCCGCTGCCGGCCGAGAACAAAGCGATGTCGACGCCGTCAAAAGCCTTTTCAGTAAGCTCCTCGACCACCAGTTCCTTGCCGCGAAAGCTTTGGGTCTTGCCCGCCGAGCGCGCCGAGGCCAGCAGCTTCAGGGAAGCCAGCGGAAGCCCACGGCTTTCGATGCAGCCGACAAATTCCCGGCCTACCGCGCCGGTGGCGCCCACAATCGCGATATTCCTGTTCTTCACGTCAAATCTCCTTACAGCAACAAAAAAGCCCCGTCGGGTTTCCGCGGGGCCTGGTCTGGTCGGTTTGGCTTGTCTTTAAGCGCGCGCGACTGTCCCAGGCCTGCCAAGAGTCTTGGCAGTCTTGGTCTTGGTAGTCGTCTTTTTGACGGTCGCGTTCATGGGCGCGGAACCTAATGGGGCGATCACGGCTTCGTCAACGGCTTTAATCGCGTCAAATGACCCATTTTGCGGCCCGGCCGGGCGTCTTTTTTGCCATAGAGATGCAGCGCCCCTGTCTTGGCAAGCGCTTGCCAGGCATCGGCCTCGGCGCCGATGATATTTTCCATTACCGCATCGGCATGGCGGACGGGATCGCCCAACGGCCAGCCCGCCACGGCGCGGATATGCTGCTCGAATTGGGAGCATTGGCAGGCCTCGATGGTCCAGTGGCCGGTATTGTGGACACGCGGCGCGATCTCATTGACCAGCAATGCGCCGTCTTTGCGGACAAACAATTCCACCGCGAACACGCCGACATAGTCCAAAGCATCGCCGATCGTCCTGGCGATGGCTTTGGCCTCCTGTGCCTGGGCCGCCGTCAGGCGTGACGGCACGGCGGAGCGGCGCAGGATATGGTTTTCATGTTCATTTTCCGGCGGGTCGTAAGCCGCGAACGCCCCGTCCGCGCCCCGCGCCGCCACCACCGAAGCCTCATAGGAAAAATCGACAAAGCCTTCCAGGATCGAGGGTGCGCCCTTGAAACTGTCAAAGGCTTTGGCCGCCTCATCGGCGCTTGTGACTTTCGCCTGGCCCTTGCCGTCATAACCAAAACGGCGGGTCTTCAAAATGCCCTTGACGATTCCTTGGCCGTTCAGTTTTTCGACCGCGCCGCGCGCTTGCCCAGCCGACGACACTTCGAAAAACGGCGCCGTCTTCAATCCCAGCTTCTCGACAAAGCTTTTCTCGCTGAGCCGGTCCTGGGTGGTGGCCAGGGCATGCGCTCCGGGCCGCACCGGGACATGCTCAGCCAGATGCGCAATGGCATGGGCGGGCAGGTTTTCGAACTCGAACGTCACCACATCGCAAGCGTCGGCAAAAGCCGCCAGCTGGCCGAGATCTTCATAGGGCGCGGCGACCGCTTGCTGCGTCACCTGAAAGGCGGGGGCGTCCGCCGCGTCGTTATAGATCGCGGTCTTCAACCCCAGCCGCGCCGCCGCCAAGGCCAACATGCGGCCCAACTGTCCGCCGCCAATAATTCCAATCATGCCGCCCGGCGGAACGGGCCCCTTCAAGGTCTTCATCCGGATAATTTCATTTTGGCCGTTTGGCGACCGAGCGGGTCTGTTTGGCGCGCCAGCTATCCAGGCGTTTTTTCACGCCCGCATCGCCAAGACCCAGAATCGCGGCGGCATGCAGCGCCGCATTCTTGGCGCCGGCTTCGCCAATGGCGAACGTCGCCACCGGCACGCCTCCCGGCATCTGGGCGATGGAAAGCAGCGAGTCCAAACCCTTCAGGGCGCGGCTTTCCACCGGCACGCCCAGCACCGGCAAGGTGGTCATGCTGGCCACCATGCCCGGCAGATGCGCCGCGCCGCCGGCGCCGGCGATGATCGCCCGCAAACCCCGCGCTTGCGCTTCCTTGGCATAGGCCGCCATGCGGTCCGGGGTGCGATGGGCCGAGACAATGCGGGCCTCATAGCCCACCCCCAGCGCCTCCAGCATGTCGGCAGCGGCGCGCATGGTGGCCCAGTCGGACTGGCTGCCCATGATGATGCCGACGGATGCTTTCCGAGCGGGCTTGCTACGATTCGCCATCGGGGCGGGAACTCCTCGCGAAGCGGCGCAGTATAGGGGCCTGAAAATCCAAGGAAAGTCTTGTTTTAAGGCTCGTTAACCA
The DNA here is from genome assembly GCA_035693565.1 of Rhizomicrobium sp. Classification (GTDB taxonomy): domain Bacteria; phylum Pseudomonadota; class Alphaproteobacteria; order Micropepsales; family Micropepsaceae; genus Rhizomicrobium. The sequence continues at coordinate 182,854 of DASSGF010000027.1, forward strand.
TTCGTTGGGGATCGTCAACGCAGTGTTAAGAGGCTGCCCGGTAATTTAACGGGCCCAGAACCGGCGGCCCCGCCCCAAGCGGCGGGCGACAGGAAGAAGTCCTCATGAAGGTCGAACGCAACAGCCCCGTACGCTCCACACGCTCGGTAGCCCAGGCCGCCTATGCCCGCCGGGTGGAAGCCACGGAGAGCCTGGCCGCCAATGAGACGGCCGGCCCCTCGGCCAGTGTGCTGGGGATTCCGGAAAGCGAATTCACCCCCAGGGTGCGCGACGCCATCATGGGGCTGATGAACGAAGTGGACAGTTTGCGCCGGGAGTTGAACCAGACCCGCACCCGGCTGGAAGACATGGAAAAGGCCGCCGACCAGGACGGCATGCTGCCCTTGCTCAACCGCCGCGCCTTTGTGCGCGAACTGACCCGCACCATCGCGGTAACGGGGCGCTACAACACGCCCGCCTCGCTGGTCTATTTCGACCTCAATCATCTCAAGAAGACCAACGACACCTACGGTCATGCCGCGGGCGACGCGGTGCTGGCGCATTTCGCCCAGGTGCTGACGGCGCATGTGCGCGACAGCGATTGTGTCGGCCGGCTGGGCGGGGACGAGTTCGGCGTGCTGCTTTCCCACGCCAATCAGGACCGCGCATTAAAGAAAGCCGATTCCCTGGCCCGGGCCTTGAGAGAATCCCCCACCGAATGGAACGGCCATTCCATTCCGGTCAGCTTCGCCTATGGCGCGTTTGAATTGAAGTCGGGCGACAATCCCGACCTGGCGATGGCTCGCGCCGACCAGGCGATGTACGAACAAAAGCGAGCCAGCCGCAGCGCGGCGGAGTGAGCCCCGCTTGGCAGCAGAATAGCTGCTCAGTCCCGACGCTCGTCGCTGATGGTGACAAGCTCACCAATATCAACCTTAGTTATCGTTCCGCCCGCATTATAACAGCGGATCGTTATTGACCGGCCCATGTCTGGCAGCCATATGCGATAGCACTCATTTCCATCCAGATCATTGCACTGCCTCACTTCGGTAATCCGAGCGAACTCTAATTTCGCTAGATCGCGCTGGCATTCTTCCGCAGTAACATTCCCAAATTTGCACGGAAAAGACAGTGGCGCAGTGCTCCGCGCAACTCGCACGGCATTTTGAAACGCGTTTATGCTAGACACGACAGCGTTGTCATCGGGTGCGAGAAAAAAACTATCCGGTTTCAACTTGCCGCACACTTTGTCGGCTTTGAGTTGAGATGATCCGTCAAGCGGCGTCCGTGCCGGCGATGCCGGTTCGGATAGAAAACGGAACGCGTGATCTACTTCCAGTCCCGTGGCGCTCACCTTTGTGTCAGCGCCGTGCTCAGGCTCGACCGGATCAAAATGAACCGTGACGAAATTGGACTCGCATAGCTCCGGAAATTGCGAGGAACGCGGTACTGTCCAGAGCTGCATATCCCAAAGCCGCAACTTGGGCCGCCTACCCTTTGCCGGGTAAGGATCAAACCGCATCTGTCGCGCCAACTGCTCGAATATTCGCTGTGTCACTATGTGAGGCGGCAAGGTGCGCGATTCGATCTTTGTGATTGGGGCTGCGGAACCCGCCCGCGCCAGATTTGAAGCGCCTACAAGCATCGCAGCGCAAATGCAAAAAGCCCAAGCGAACTTCCAGTGCACCATCGCGACCTCCCTCCCGAGAGACGGAAGGATGCTAGACCTGAATTATGCGCACTGAAAGCCGGGAAAACTAATCAGATCGGCCCCAAGTCCTCGAAGCCGTCCGGCGCGAGGGATTTTGCGACCTGAGCAGGAGCGTCGCGCGGAGCGTGCGAAGAGCACGTGAGCACGCGCGACGAACTCAGGGCGCAAAAGAACCGCGCCCCATCAGGACATGGCTTTACGGAGGTTCTCGTCGACCTTGTCGAGGAACCCTTCCGTCGTCAGCCACTTTTGATCCGGGCCGACAAGTAGCGCGAGATCCTTGGTCATGAAGCCCTGCTCCACGGTGTCGACGCAGACCGTCTCCATCGTGTGGGCGAACTTGGCCAGCTTCTCGTTATTGTCCAGCTTGGCGCGATGGGCCAGCCCGCGCGTCCAGGCAAAGATCGAGGCGATGGAATTGGTCGAGGTCGATTTGCCCTTCTGATGTTCGCGATAATGGCGGGTCACGGTGCCATGCGCGGCTTCGGCTTCCACCGTCTTGCCGTCGGGGGTGAACAGCACCGACGTCATCAGGCCCAAGGAACCGAAGCCTTGCGCCACCGTGTCGGACTGCACGTCGCCGTCGTAATTCTTGCAGGCCCAGACATAGCCGCCACTCCATTTGAGCGCCGACGCCACCATGTCGTCGATCAGCCGGTGCTCATAAACGATACCCGCCGCCTTGAACTTGGCGGCAAATTCCGCGTCATAGATTTCCTGGAACAGGTCCTTGAAGCGGCCGTCATAAGCTTTCAGGATCGTGTTCTTGGTCGAGAGATAGACCGGGTATTTGCGCATCAGGCCATAGTTCAGCGAGGCGCGGGCGAATTCGCGGATGGACTCGTCCAGATTGTACATCGCCATGGCGACGCCGCCGCCCGGCGCCTTGAACACTTCATGCTCGATCACCTTGCCGTCCTCGCCCACGAATTTGATGGTGAGAGTGCCCTTGCCGGGGAACAGGAAATCGGTGGCGCGATACTGATCGCCGAAGGCATGACGGCCAACGACGATGGGCTGGGTCCAGCCGGGCACCAAGCGCGGCACATTCTTGCAGATGATGGGCTCGCGGAAGATCACCCCGCCCAGGATGTTGCGGATGGTGCCGTTGGGCGACTTCCACATCTTCTTGAGCTTGAATTCCTCCACCCGCGCCTCGTCGGGGGTGATGGTGGCGCATTTCACGCCCACGCCATATTTCTTGATCGCCTCGGCCGCCTCGACCGTCACCTTGTCGTCAGTGGCGTCGCGATGCTCGATGGAGAGGTCGTAATAGTGCAGGTCCACATCCAGATAGGGCAGGACCAGCTTTTTCTTGATCAGGTCCCAGATGATGCGGGTCATCTCGTCCCCGTCCAGCTCGACGACCGGGTTGGCGACCTTGATCTTTTCCATGACGACTTCTTTCCTTTTGAAGTGGGCTCGAAAATCGGGGCGGGAGGGGCTATAGCGGGCACCGTTTAGCCCGCCCATAAAGGCCCGTCAAAGCGCAAAATGACCCCTCCGGCCGTCATCCTGTCCCACCCCCAGATGGGGGAAAATGTCGGGGCCGCCGCCCGGGCGATGAAGAATTTCGGCCTGTCGGAACTGATCCTGATCGCCCCCAAATTCGAATGGCCCAACGACCGGGCCCAGATGCTCGCCAGCGGCTCGGCCGACATATTGGAGAATACCAGGCTCTACCCCGACGCGACGGAAGCATTGAAGCCCTTCAATCTGGTGCTGGCCACCACGGCGCGCGACCGCGACATTGTGAAGGAAATCCATACGCCCGAAGCCGCGGCCCGGCATTTGCGGCAAACCGCGAGCGCCGGCGGCCGCACCGCCATCCTGTTCGGCGGCGAGCGCGCCGGGTTGGACAATGAGGAAATGAGCCTCACCGACGGCGTGATCACCATCCCCACCGCCGAATTCTCCTCCCTCAACCTGGCCCAGGCCGTGCTGCTGTTGGGCTATGAGTGGCTGAAATCCGACGATGCCACCCCGCCGGTCCGCACCCGCCCGACCATCGCGGTTCCGGCCACAAGGGCCGAGCTGACTGGCCTGTTTGAGCATCTGGAGCGCGAACTGGATGCGGCGGAGTTCCTCTTTCCTCCCGCCAAGCGGGAAACCATGGTGCGCAACATCCGCGCCATGATAATGCGGTCCGGCCTGAGCGATCAGGAGGTGCGCACCATTCGCGGCATGATCGTGGCCCTGGTGCGCAACAAGTACAGAGGCCCCGGAAGGAATAAGGAACAGACGTGAGCGCGGTCCCCATACTCGGTTTTGTCATGGTCGCTGCCGCGGCCATCGCTTTTGCGGTGGTGCCTTTGTGGCGCGGCCAGGACAAGCGCAGGCGGGCGCTGCTGCTGGCGGCGGCGGCGATTTTCGTCCTGGCGGTGGGCGGCGGGACCTATCTCCTGGTGGGCCGCCCGCATCTGGCGGTGCGTGAGGCCAAGGGCCTCAAATCCAATGAGGTGAATGGGCTGGTGCCCTATTTGATCCAGCGGGTGCGGCAATATCCGGGCGACGCGCGCGCCTGGCGCTATCTCGCCGAGGCTTATATGGAAGCGCGCGATCCGCGCGACGCGGCCAAGGCCTTTGCCAAGGTGATCGCCCTCACCGGCACTGGCGATCCCGCCATAGACGCCGCCTATGGCGAGGCCTTGGTGATGGAAAACGGCGGCGCGGTGCCGGAGCAGGCGGAAAAAGCGTTCAATGCCGCGCTGGCAGCCGATCCGCACAATGCGCCGGCGCGCTTTTATCTGGGTCTGGCGCGGGTGGCGCGCAATGACAGGCCCGGCGCCATCCAGATGTGGCAAAACCTGTTGGCCGACACGCCCGCCAACACGCCGCTGCACCAATTGCTGGTGGACCGGCTGGCGATCCTCACCTCGCAAATGGGCGCAGGGCAGGGCGGCGCGCCCGATCCCCGCGCCATGGTGGCGATGCTGGCGGCGCGGCTGAAAGCCGATCCGCATGACGCGCTGGGCTGGGTGCGATTGATGCGAGCCTATACCGTGCTGGGCGAAACCGAAAAGGCCAAGCAGGCTTTGATTGATGCCCGCAAGGCCTTTCCGGATAGCAAGGATGCGCAGACCGCGTTCACGACAGCCGCGAAAGCGCTGAAGCTGGAATAGCCCGCCGGCGGCGCCAAGCGGGTTTTTAGATTTTACCCAGCACAACCAGAATCAGAACGATGATCAGGACCAGTCCGAGTCCGCCGCCGCCATAGTATCCCATCCCATAGAAGGGACTGCCACCGATCCCGCTGAAGCCACCCAGAAGTGCGATCACCAGAATAATGAGCAGTATGGTTCCGAGAGACATGCGAAATCTCCTGCAGAGGATGGGGTTGGTTTAGACGCGCTCGTCCGCCATATGGCGAAGGTCAGCGCGGTCCAGATTGGTCATCACGATGCCGTCGGCGCGGTTGTAGCGAACGTCGCCTGCGTCGATCCAAACGATCTTGTCGCTATCCAGCTGAACCAGAAGCGCTGAAACATTGCCATTGGCGAGATGGGCGGTATCGATCACGGTGCCGACCCGCCTGCCAGTAATCAGCTGAACGCGCTCGCCGATCAGGCCTGCATCACGGTCCACAATCACCAATTTTTCATAACGGCGCGGCCAGACCCCGCGATGGTAGGCAGCGCGTTCAACGGCATAACGGCCCTGCAGGCGGTCATAGAGCGCGGTACGATCCCGATAATCCTGCTGCTGCTTCTGGTTCTCCAACTGTTGCGCTTGGTTCTGCTGCAACTGGCCCTGATATTGCTGCTGCTGTGCCTGATATTGGGCATTGTCGGCGGCCGCCTTGGCATCCACGGCTGCGTTCTTGGCGCCGACCTGGTTGTTGATCTCGGCGGTCTGGGCCTGTTCCGCGGGCGTCGAGCGCGTGGTGGGCATGCCTTGGGCATCAACCCGCTCACGGGGCAGCTGTGCGAAGGATACGGTACCCATCAGCAGGGTCATGGCAGCGGCGGAAAGTACGGATTTTGGATAGATCATATTGAAATTCTCCTGTTGCAGGATGTAGCGCAGGCATCACGCCGCCTTTGCCATTCTGCCCGGCAGTGGAAGTCGCTGGATAAAATCACTGGCGGTCTGAAAAACGGGCGGCCAGGGGCCGCCTCGTTTTCAGACGATATACTTTTCAAAACCCGATCCAGACGCCGCTTTTGTAGTAACCGCGCCCGTCATGCGAATCCCGATAGTGGTGTTGATTGTCGTCATTCCAGTGCTGATGGAAATACCAGTCGTCATTGTGATACTGAGCGCCGACATCGCGCCCGTACCTGTATTGGCGGTCGGTATGCCAGCAGTCGCCATAGCTGCTGCAGACCATGCGGGCCGAGGCAGGCGCGGTCGTGGTAACCAACGCGCCGGTACTCATAAACAAAGCGAGAGTGGCGGCTGAAACAGCCGTTTTCACGAATAGCATTTGGGGAGGTCTCCTGTTGGAGGACGGATCAGATGTCCCGCGGAGTGAACGCTGTCAGCAGGGGTTGGTTCCACACACAGGTCTTCTCACACCAAACAGCGGTGCGAGAAATGAAAATCACGCGGGTGACAGAGACGCGCATGCCTTGCGGGCTTTTGATCGATGCCCGCAAGGCTTTTTGCGGATAGCAAGGATGGGCAGACCGCCTTCACCATCACGGCGAAGGCGCTGGAGTTGGAATAATCAACTTTCCCCTTGTCATTCCCGCGCAAGCGGGAATCCAACTTTTCCCAAGCGCGGCACTGTGACGTTGGATGCCCGCTTTCGCGGGCATGACAACATTGTCAGTAAGGCATCTTCCGCTTGGTATAGAGGCGATCCGCCTGCACCCGATCTTCAGTCCCAGCAGGCCCCATCCGCCGTCCCTGATCGATCTCCTGCTGGGGCGTCGCGCCGGGCGGGCCATTGCCCAGCCATTTGACATTGTTCGCCTTGGCCGCGACCCGGATGCGTTCCAGGTCTTCCTCCAGACGCTTGGACGCAGGCAGCGCGGCGCGCTGCGCCTGGGTGAGGTCGGCCCTGACGGCGTCCCAACCCAGATGCGACCAGCCATTGTCGCTGGGACCGGGCTCGGCAAAGGCCAGGCCTTTGACCGCCATCAACTGCTCGGCCGCCATGGCGGAGCGGCGGTTCTCCAGCTTGAAGCCCATGGTGATTTCGCCATGGGGATTGTGCGGCCAGGTGTCGGCAAGACGCAGATATTCCGACTGGCTCACGCCCCAGATATGCGCGGCGAAAGCCTGGCTGCCCGCGCCCCGCACGCCTTCAATGGGAAGCTCTTCCACGCCCGGCCAGGTCCATTTGTAGCGCCCGCCCGCAATGGCGATCTCGGCGGCTTCCGGCGATTCCATTTCGCAGATCAGCACGCCATGCGCGCCCGCCGCCAGCGCCTGATGGATTTGCCACACATTGGCGCGCATCGAGGGACCGTCGAAGCCCCAGGCCGGCAGAGTGACAAACACCATCGGGGTGCGATGACCCGATGGCGTGGGACCGCCATCGACCAGGCCCTGCATGAAGTTGCGCAGCCCATCGAAGTTGAAGGAATCATTCTCCATCTCGTAGTTGATGGCGTCGCAATAAGTCTGGGACAGACGCTTGCCTTCCTCATAGGTGTCGGGCGCGCCCGATGCCCCGAACTCCGCATAAGCCACGACCTGATTGTCCTCCCACAACTCGATCGCCTTGTTGATGCGGCGCGGCTTGTAGTTGGGATCGACGGTGGGAACCATCGGCAGGGTGCGGGCCCAGTTCGCCTTGAAGCCAAAGCCTTTGCTGGCGGTGCCGATATAATGCGGGCTGTCCAGCATGCTGCGGCCGGTGGCCTTGGGAACGCCGGCCGGATAGCCGCCCTCGTTCGGCGCATCGCCCCGACGCCCCTGCGCCAGCGCATCGGTGGCGGCGGCGGCGCCGATCAGCGCGCTGCCGAATAGAAAATCCCGTTTCTTGATGTCCATGACAATCTCCCCAGTGTTTTTTGTGATTGGGGAAAGCCTGTCATTTCTCAGACAAATTGTCAGCCGGTTTTATGCGCTGCGGTGCAGCACCAAGTTTTCGCAAAATGTCTTCCAGCGCCCGCGCGGCACGCTCCAACGCCGCGCCGTCCCGGCTGCGCAGCACCAGCTGTGCGCCAAAAGGCTGCACCTGGCCTTCCCGGTAAAATGGGTAGGAACCGATCGCCACATCCTTATGGACGTTCTGCAACTCGGCCAGCCCCGGCGCGATGATGCCTTCGGGAATTGCCGCCTCCACCGTGATGCTTTGCACCTTGATGCCGTGCGGCAGTTGCGGAGCGATCTGTTCCAACATGGCACGCATCACCATGGGCACGCCGGCCAGGACATAGACATTGCCGATATGGAATCCCGGCGCCACCGATACCGGATTGGCCACCAGTGAAGCGCCGCGCGGCACCCGCGCCATGCGTTTGCGCATGTCGTTGAATTCGCCGGGCGGATACCGCGCCTCCAGCAAGGCGTAAGCATCGGGATGATAGCCGATATCCAGGCCGAAGGCCGCCGCCACCGCATCGGCGGTGATATCGTCATGGGTGGGGCCGATGCCGCCGGTGGTGAAGACAATATCGTAAGCCCCGCGCAAGGCATTCAAGGCGGTGACGATTTCCGCCTGCACATCGCCCACCACCCGCACTTCCTTGAGATCGATGCCCAGCGTCGCCAGGAAGCGGGCAATGGCGTGGGAATTGGTGTCCTGGGTGCGGCCTGACAGGATTTCATCGCCGATTGCCAGGACGGCTGCGGTCTTGTTCATCAGGTTCCTGTTTGGTTTTGGCGCATCCCCCATTATATTGGCTGGCGATGACCATCGCACCCCAATCTGAGATTTTTGAAGCCGCCCGCAAAGCCCATTTCGCGGTCACCATTCATGACGCAGGCAATTTCGAGGGCATGCGCCGGGCCGGCCGGCTGGCGGCCGAGGTGCTGGACCTGCTGGTTCCCCTGGTCAAGCCGGGCGTCACCACCGCAGCGCTGGACAAGGTGGCGTATGACTACATCATCGCCCAGGGCGCCCTGCCCGCCTGCCTGGGCTATCGCGGCTACCGTCACACGGTCTGTACCTCGATCAATCATGTGGTCTGCCACGGCATTCCCAATGACAAACCCCTGCGCGACGGCGACATCGTCAATATCGATGTCACCGTGATCCTGGACGGCTGGCATGGCGACACCAGCCGGATGTATCCGGTCGGCGAGGTCAAGCGGAAGCCGGAACGGCTGGTCGAGATCACCTATGACGCCATGATGCGCGGCATCGCGGCGGTGAAGCCCGGCGCCACCACCGGCGATATCGGCCATGCCATCCAGAGCTTCGCCGAAGGCGAGGAGAAATGCTCGGTGGTGCGCGACTTTTGCGGCCATGGCTTGGGCAAGGTGTTTCACGCCCTGCCCAACATCGTGCATTACGGCAAGCCGGGCGGCGGCATCGCGCTGAAGCCCGGCATGTTCTTCACCATCGAGCCGATGATCAATCTGGGCGGCTTCGGGGTGAAAGTGTTGAGCGATGGCTGGACCGCGGTGACGCGCGACCGTTCGCTGTCGGCGCAGTTCGAGCATTCCGTTGGCGTCACGGAAACCGGCGTTGAGATTTTTACGCTGTCGCCCAAGGGCTGGCACAAGCCGCCCTATCTTTGAACATCCGCCAGATTTCAGGGCAGGATCGGGCGCATGAAACTGCGTTCATAGCTTATGATGCTGCGATTGCGCCGGTCGAGTTCGAAAGCGGCAACGCATTCCGGATCGCTGGTCATGCGCGCGCGATAATTTTCGTAGGCCGCAAGACTTGGAAAACTGAACAACGCGACGGCTATGTTGTTGGCGCCCTCGCCCGGCAGGAAATATCCATGATGGGTTCCTCCCATGCGATGGACAATGGCTATCCATAGACGCGCATAATCCTCGAACTCTCCAAGCTTGTGGGGATCGAGAACATAGCGGACAAAACAGCTGATCATGACGCGCTACGACACCGGGAAAACGCCCGGTTCGGAGCCGGAAACAAATGGCAGTCCCTCGTCGGCCCATCCGGTGATGCCGCCGATCATGATCTTCACGGGGCGCCCCAGGCGCGCCAGGTTGAGCGCGGCTCGATCCGCGCCGTTGCAATGCGGGCCGGCGCAATAGACGACAAATAGTGTTTCCTTCGGCCACACCGACATCCGGCCGGCGGTTATGTCCCGGTGCGCCAGATGCAGCGCTCCCGGCACATGTTGTTTGGCATAAGCTTGCGGCGATCCCACCACATGCAGCAGGACGAAGTCGCGTTCGCCGGCCCGCAACGCGGATGCCACATCGGCGCAGTCCGTTTCGACGGACAGGCGCCTGAGAAAATGTTCGACCGCTGTTTCCGGCGAGGCTGACGAAAAATCAGTTACAGGACCCATAGCCCAACCTCTTTAAAACAAGGCATGAACCATAAAAGCCAGCCGCGAATTCTTGCAGCTGGCGGCAACGCCATATAGCGTCAAATTCATGCCAAAGATTTCGCCCCCGAACCCGAATGTTGTCGCGCTCGCCTATGACCGGCTTTGCACGTTCGAATTCGGCATCGCGGTGGAAGTGTTCGGGCTTGCGCGGCCGGAAATGGGCGCCGGCTGGTATCGCTTCGCGGTGGCCGCTGTCGATGACGGTGACATGAGCGCGGTTGGAGGCATCCGATTTTCCGCCGATGGCGGGCTTGAATTGCTTGGCGAGGCCGGCACGATCGTGGTGCCCGGCTGGCGGGGGATCGACGCCCCCGTTCCCGATGCCTTGATCGAGTCATTGAGGGCCGCGCATGCGCGCGGCGCCCGTATCATGTCCTTCTGCTCGGGCGTTTTTGTTCTTGCCGCCGCCGGCCTGCTGCAAGGCAAGCGCGCCACAACACATTGGCGCTATGCCGATGTGCTGAAGGAGCGTTATCCCGGCATTCTGGTCACCCCGGACGTGTTGTATGTCGATGAGGGCAACATCCTGACCTCGGCGGGAACCGCGGCCGGACTGGACCTCTGCCTGCACCTCATTCGCAGGGATTTCGGCACCGAAGCCGCCAATATGGTGGCGCGCAGGCTTGTCGTTCCCGCCCATCGTGACGGTGGCCAGTCGCAATTCATCAAGCAGGCGGTTCCAAGGCCGCATGAAAGCAACCGGCTTGGACCTCTGCTGGATCACATGCGCGAAAATCCAAAAGCGGATCATTCCGTCGCCAAGCTCGCCAAGCGGGCAGGCATGAGCCAGAGGACCTTTTTGCGGCGGTTCGAAGCCGCTGCGGGCATGACGCCCGCCCGGTGGCTGCTTGCCGTGCGGCTGGCCAAGGCGCGCGATCTGCTGGAAGCCTCCGACAGGTCTATCGAAGAAATCGCCGATCTGGCCGGGTTTGGAACGGCCGCAACATTGCGGCATCACTTCCGGCAGCAACTGGGCACGACTCCTGTCGCCTACAGAGAAACTTTCGGCCATGTCGAGACAAGATGATGCCGCCCCCATGACGGACGGCATAACCGCGGCAGAAAGCGGTGCCGCCGGTCATCGCGAACGCCTGCGCGCGCGCTTCCTGAAGGGCGGGGCCGACGCCTTGCCCGATTATGAACTGCTGGAATTGACTCTGTTCGCCGCCATTCCCCGGCGCGACACCAAGCCCCTGGCCAAGGCGCTGCTCAAGCGTTTCGGCTCTTTTGCCGATGTGATCGCGGCGCCGCGCGCGCGGCTGCTGGAAGTGCAAGGTGTGGGAGAGGCCGTCGCCAATCATCTCAAGATCGTGGAGGCCGCCGCCCATCGCCTGGCCAAGACCAGGGTGATGGGTCGTCCGGCGCTGTCTTCCTGGCCGGCGCTGCTGGATTACTGCACGGCGGCGATGGCGCGGGCGGAGAAAGAGGAATTCCGCATCTTGTTCCTGGACCGCAAGAACAATCTGATCGCCGACGAGGTGCAGCATCGCGGCACGGTGGACCACACTCCGGTCTATCCGCGCGAGATCGTCAAGCGGGCGCTGGAGCTTTCGGCTTGCGCCCTCATCCTGGTGCACAATCATCCATCGGGCGATCCCACCCCATCCAAGGCCGACATCATGATGACACGGGAGATCGTGGTGGCGGCGAAAGCGCTGTCCATCGCCGTGCACGACCATCTGGTGATCGGCCGTGGCGGCCATGCCAGTTTCAAGTCGCTGGGGCTGCTTTGAGACTTCAAGCCAGCCGCCGCTTTATGTCGTGATAGGCAAGCAGAATCAAAGCATCCAATGCTGTCAGATTCACCTCATTGCCTGGGCGCAGTTTCACATGCCGCATATGCTTGCCCGTGCCTTCCAACACGCCGGCGGGATCGAGCAGCATGGCACCATGAAAAAATCCGACGTTTGCATGTGCTTTGAACGCATTGACATAACCGAACGGCGCATCTTGCACGCAGGCGACCGGACATCCGTCATGAAAGATTTCCCGCACATCCGGGCCCAAGCCACGCATGCGCTCGAACCATGGCCGCACCGTCAGGCGGAACGGGTCGGCAAAGCCGGAAAACCAATCCTCGATCCTGGGATCGCGGCGGTGGGTGTGATCGAGCCGAAACAGCGCCTCCATGCCGTATAAATAGCGGAAATTACTGGCAAAATCAGCCTCTTTCGCACACCTCGCATCCGCGCTAGAAGCAACGGTAACTCTTATCCGGTTCCCGCATGATCCCCCGCTATGCCCGCGACAGGATGGTCTCCATCTGGTCGCCCGAGAGCAAATTCCGCATCTGGTTCGAGATCGAGGCGCATGCCACCGATGCGCTGGCCGAGCTTGGCGTGGTGCCGAAAGACGCCGCCAAAAAAGTCTGGGAAAAAGGCAAGGACGCCAGCTTCGATGTGGCGCGGATCGATGAGATCGAGCGCGAGGTCAAGCATGACGTGATCGCCTTCCTCACCCATCTGGCGGAAATCGTGGGCCCCGAAGCGCGTTTTGTGCATCAGGGCATGACCTCGTCCGACGTGCTGGACACCTGTTTGAATGTGCAGCTGGCGCGCGCCGCCGACATCCTGATCGAGGATACCGACGCGTTGCTGGCGGCGCTGAAGAAGCGGGCCTTCGAATATAAGATGACGCCCACCATCGGCAGAAGCCACGGCATTCATGCTGAGCCCACCACCTTCGGCGTCAAGCTGGCGACCTATTTTGCCGAATTCACCCGCGCGCGGGCGCGGCTGGTGACGGCGCGCGACGAGATCGCAACTTGCGCCATTTCCGGCGCGGTGGGGACTTTCGCCAATATCGATCCGCGCGTGGAAGAACATGTCGCCAAGGCGATGGGGCTGAAGGTCGAACCGGTTTCCACCCAGGTGATCCCGCGCGACCGCCATGCCGCTTATTTCGCGGCGCTGGCGGTGGTGGCGTCGTCGCTGGAACGGCTGGCGGTCGAGATCCGCCACTTGCAGCGCACCGAGGTGCTGGAGGCGGAAGAATATTTCTCGCCGGGCCAAAAAGGTTCTTCGGCCATGCCGCACAAACGCAATCCGGTCCTGACCGAAAACGTCACCGGCCTGGCGCGGATGGTGCGCAGCTATGCGATTCCCGCCATGGAAAATGTGGCGCTATGGCATGAGCGGGACATCTCGCATTCCTCGGTCGAGCGTTACATCGGCCCCGACGCCACCATCACTTTGGACTTCGCGATGGCGCGAATGACCGGCGTGATCGAGAGGCTGGTGGTCTATCCCGGCCGCATGCAGAAAAACCTGGATGCCACCCATGGCCTGGTGCACAGCCAACGGGTGCTGCTGGCCCTGACCCAGGCGGGATTGCCGCGCGAAGACAGCTACCGGCTGGTGCAGAGAAACGCCATGCGCGCCTGGAATGGCGAAGGCAATCTGCTGGACCTGCTCAAGGCCGATCCCGATGTCGCCAAGGCGCTGCCCGCCGCCAAGCTGGAGGCCATGTTCGACCTGGGCTACCACCTCAAACAGGTGGATACGATCTTCGCCCGGGTATTCAACAGCTGATCAGCCGGCTTTGGCGCCGGCTTCCTTGATGGCCGCGTCCAGGCATTCGCGCATCTTGGCGCGGATCTCGGCGTCGGACACCGATCCGTCCAGTTCGGAGCGCAATTTGCGGAACACGTCCTCGTCGCCCGCTTCCTGGAAATCGGCGGCGATCACACTGCCGACAAAATCCTCCACCGCCTGACCGGTCAGACCTTTCTTGGCCGCCCCCCATACGCCCAAGGCGCGATTGCGCCGCGCTTCCACTTTAAAGCGCAGCTCGGCGTCATGCGCCCATTTGGATTCAAACGCCTTGCCCCGATCGTCCATGCTGCTGGCCATCTTGCCCTCCCTGACAGGTCACACTTCGCACCCTGCCGTCCTATCATGTCAAGATTGTGCCCGTCAGTCTGGCGTCAGTCTGGCGTCAGTCTGGCAGCGCGAAAGCCACCACCTGATCGCCGCGTTTGGTGTTCAGTTTGGCATGGCCGCCGGCGGCGATGACGACATACTGCTTGCCGCGCCACATATAGGTCATGGGCGTCGCCTGACCGCCGGCCGGCAAGCGGCCCTTCCACAATTCCGCGCCGCTCTTGGCGTCAAAGGCCCGCAAATAATCATCCATTGCCGCCGCGATGAAGACCAGGCCGCCCGCCGTCGCCACCGGACCGCCCAGATTGGGCGCACCGGCCGTCCCCAACAGATACTGGCTGAACGGCGCCAGATCCTCAGTGGTGCCCAGCGGCACTTTCCAAAGTTCATGGCCGTCATGCATGTCGATGGCGTGAAGCGCGCCCCAAGGCGGCGCATTGCATGGCATGCCGAATGGCGACAGAAGAAATTTCCGGCTTATCGCGTAAGGCGCGCCGGTATTGCGGCCGAACTCGGCATGCGGATCGGCCTTGCGCGCCGCCTGCAAATCCGCCGACGGAATCAACTTCACCAGATTCACGATATTGCTGGTGTTGACATAGACGATGTTGCGCGCGGGATCGAACGACAATCCGCCCCAATTGGTGCCGCCCGCATTCGAAGGATAGATGATGCTGCCTCTAAGACTAACGGGCGTGAACAGACCTTCATTGCGCGCACTCGCAATGGCATCGCGGCACTTGCCACGATCCCAGAAAGTAAGCCCCCAGGCATCGTCCGGCGTGATGTGACTGGGCGCCAGCGGCGCGGGCGCAAGCGGAAAAGGCTGGGTCGGCGACAGATGTTCGCCCGGCGCGCCGCCTTGCGGCACCTTGCGTTCCTCCACCGGGATCAGCGGCCGTCCGGTTTCGCGGTCGAGGGTGAACAGCAAGCCCTGCTTGGTCGGCTGCAACACCGCATCGACCGTTTTGCCTCGATAGGTGACACGCCCCAGCGTGGGCTGGGCCGGCAAGTCATAGTCCCAGACATTGTGATGCACGGTCTGGAACGACCAGACGACTTCACCGCTCTCGACTTTCAGCGCCACGACGGCGGTGGTGTATTTCTCGGTGGCGGTGCGATAGCCGCCCCAAAAATCCGGGCTGGGACTGGTGGTGGGCAGAAACACCAGCCCGCGTTTCTCATCCAACGACATCGGCGCCCACACATTGGCGGCGCCCGCCTTCTCGTTTGCACCGGCAAGCGGATCGAAGCTCCAGCGCGGCGCGCCGGTTGTTGCGTCGAATGCATGCACCGTGCCGGGCAATTCAACCGCGCGCCGGTTGTCGCCAAAGGTCGAGCCGATAATGACGACTCCGTGGCTCACCAGCGGCATGGAAGTGAATTGCATTTGGCCCGGCCCCTCCAGCTTGCCGGAACTGACCGTCACGGCGCCATGCGCGCCAAAACCTTCGACCGGCCTTCCGCTCGCCGCATCCAGGGCGATCAGCCGCCGGTCGGCGGTCGCCAGATAGATGCGGCCCCTGCCTGCCGCATCCTTGCCATAGGCCAGGCCACGGCATTTGAAGCCTTCCGGATAACCGATATGAGGACTGGTATCGATGTGGGGATCGAACCGCCAAAGTTCTTTTCCCGTGCCGGGATCAAGCGCGATCGCCTCATAAAAGGGCGAACAGACAAACAGCTTGCCTTCATCCAGGATCGGCGTGTCCTCGAAACTGGCCTGGCTCATGGCGCCGGCATGCCGCGCCATCGCGCCGGTGGAATAGCTCCAGGCCTGACGCAGGCCTGTCACATTGGCGGGGGTGATCTGGGTTGCGGTGGAAAAGCGTTGCCCGCCGGGGTCGCCGCCATATTGGGACCAGCCGGTATCGCCCTCCGCCGGTCCTGCCAGCGCCATCCAGCCCGCCGCCGCCGCATGCAAAGCCCGTTTCATCACCCGCTCCCGATCCGCTATCGTTTCGCCATGTCCCAGTCTGATATCCCCGCCTTGCCGGCAAAAGCGCCAGGTGACCGTCCGCGCCGGATCGGTGATGTCTGGCAAAGGCTTGGGCTGGACGGCGGGTTTTTCGGGACGGCAGGCAGAAGCCGGCGGGGTTTTCGCTATGCCTATGCCATGGCGGCGCTGATCGTGGGCGTCATCAACACCCTCAATGTCATGTCCGCCGCCCATGACATGCCCCATCTCAGCGTCCTGGAACCGCTGATCTGGGAAGGATCGAGCTGGCTAAGCCTGATGGCCTTCTTCTGGATTGTCTGGCTGGCCTGGCGGCTGGCGCCGTTCCAGGTCCGGCCCCGCTGGCTGTTGTTGATCCACATTCCGGCGGCGCTGGTCTTTTCTCTGGCGCATGTCAGCGGTTTTGTCGCCTTGCGCATCCTGGCCTATCGGGCGCTGGGCGGGCATTACCATGTCGGGCATTTCTGGGCCGGTTTTTTCTATGAGCTGCGCAAGGACAGCTTCGGCTATGTCATGTTCCTGCTGGGCTTCGCGCTGATCGGCCATCTGCTGCGCCAGCAGCAGGTCATCCAAAGCCCGGCGCAAAATCTCACCTTCGACATCCGCGACGGCGCCAAGCTGACACGGGTCAAACTGTCCGACATTCTGGCCATCACCTCGGCGGGAAATTATGTGGAATTCGCCCTGGCCGATGGACGCCGGTTGTTGATGCGAAGCCCGCTTTCGGCATTGGAAAATGATCTGTCCGGCCGCGGCTTTATCCGCACCCACCGCTCCTGGCTGGTGAATGAGGCCGCCGTCACCGGACTGACCCCGGAAGGCTCCGGCGATTATGGCGTCGTGCTGGGCAGCCTGACCGCGCCTTTGTCGCGGCGTTTTCCCGCCGCTTTGGCGCGGCTGCGCAGGGAAAATTCGGCCTAAGCCGTTGAGCAAGGGAACTTTTCTGTGGACGGGAACCTGCCATGCAGGTTGCGGCTGCGGGAATCATTGCCCCCAAGCCCCCCGATCCCTAAATTGGGGTTTCAACGCCCCTAGGGGCAACCAGGACATCCCCCATGAAGCGCCGCCGCGTCATCTACGAAGGCAAGGCCAAGATCCTTTATGAAGGCACCGAACCCGGCACCGTCATCCAGTATTTCAAGGATGACGCCACCGCGGGCAATGGCGCCAAGAAGGATACCATCGAGGGCAAGGGCGTCCTCAACAACCGCATCAGCGAATATCTGATGACCCAGCTGCAGGGCATCGGCGTGCCCACCCATTTCGTGCGCCGCCTCAACATGCGCGAGCAGCTGATCAAGGAAGTGGAGATCATCCCCCTGGAAGTGGTGGTACGGAATGTCGCCGCCGGCTCCATGTCCAAGCGGCTGGGGATAGAGGAAGGCACCCCGCTGCCCCGCTCCATCATCGAATATTATTACAAGAATGACGGCTTGCAGGACCCCTGGGTCAGCGAGGAACACATCACCGCGTTCGGCTGGGCATCGCCGCAGGACCTGGACGACATCGTCAATCTGACCATCCGGGTGAACGACTTCCTGTCCGGGCTTTTCTTGGGCGCCGGAATCAAGCTGGTGGATTTCAAGCTGGAATTCGGCCGGCTGTGGGAAAACGACTATATGCGCATCGTGCTGGCGGATGAGATCAGCCCGGACAATTGCCGGCTATGGGATGTCACCACCAACGAAAAGCTGGACAAGGACCGTTTCCGCCGCGACCTGGGCGGCGTGGTGGAAGCCTATTCGGAAGTCGCAAAACGCTTGGGAATCATGCCCGAATCGGTGCAAGGCGAGAATAAAGGTCCGGTTCTGGTGCAGTAGGGAAGTGTTTTGAAAGCCCGCGTCTTCATCACCCTGAAAAACGGCGTTCTCGACCCGCAAGGCAAGGCCATCGGCCATGCCTTGAACGGCCTTGGTTTCGGCTCGGTGGGCGAAGTGCGCCAGGGCAAAGTGATCGACCTGGAACTTGCGGGCAGCGACACGGAAAGGGCCAAGGCCGATTTGAAGGCGATGTGCGAAAAGCTGCTCGCCAATACCGTGATCGAGAAATACGAGATCGAACTGAAGCAATGAAATCCGCCGTCATCGTTTTTCCCGGCTCCAACCGCGACCGCGACACGGCCGATGCCCTGGAACTGGTCTCGGGCAAGCGCCCGGCGATGGTGTGGCACGCCGATACCACCCTGCCGGCGGTGGATCTGGTGGTGGTGCCGGGCGGCTTCTCTTACGGCGATT
The DNA here is from genome assembly GCA_035693565.1 of Rhizomicrobium sp. GTDB lineage: Bacteria > Pseudomonadota > Alphaproteobacteria > Micropepsales > Micropepsaceae > Rhizomicrobium. The sequence goes on from DASSGF010000027.1 coordinate 201,045, forward strand.
ACCTGCGCTGCGGCGCCATGGCCTCGCAATCGGCGATCATGAAAGAGGTCAGGGCCCATGCCGGCAAAGGCGGGCTGGTGCTGGGCATCTGCAACGGCTTTCAGGTCTTGACCGAGAGCCACATGCTGCCGGGCGCCCTGATGCGCAATGCGGGATTGAAATTCGTCTCCCGGCCCGTGACCCTGACGGTGGAGGAAACCCAGCTTTCCTTCACCCGCCGGTATGAAAAGGGCCAGCATGTCAGCTTTCCCGCGGCGCATGGCGAAGGCAACTATTATGCCGACGAGGAAACCCTGGACCGGCTGGAAGGCGAAGGCCGCGTGGTCTTCCGCTACGCCCCCGGCGACAATCCCAACGGCTCGGCGCGCGACATCGCCGGGGTGATGAGCGAAAAGCACAATGTGATGGGGCTGATGCCGCATCCGGAATGCGTGGTCGACCCGCTGCTGGGTCCGCCGGACGGCCTGGCCATGTTCCAAGGCCTGGTCGAAGCGCTGTCATGAGTGTTTGGGCATGACAAAGATCACGCCGGAGATCGTCCGTGAGCACGGGCTTTCGGACGCCGAATATGACCGCATCCTCTCCCTGATGGGCCGCGAGCCCAGCATGGTGGAGCTTGGCATCTTCAGCGTGATGTGGAGCGAGCATTGCTCCTACAAGTCCACCCGGGTGCATCTGAAGAAGCTTCCCACCAAGGCGCCCTGGGTGATCCAGGGACCGGGCGAGAATGCCGGGGTGATCGACATCGGCGACGGCGATGCCGCCATCTTCAAGATGGAATCCCACAACCATCCGTCTTTCATCGAGCCCTATCAGGGCGCGGCCACCGGCGTTGGCGGCATCATGCGCGACGTCTTCACCATGGGGGCGCGGCCCATCGCCATGATGAATGCGCTGCGCTTTGGCGAGGTGGATCATCCCAAGACCCGGCACCTGGTGTCGGGCGTGGTGTCGGGCATCGGCGGCTATGGCAATTGCATGGGCGTGCCCACGGTGGGCGGCGAAGTCAATTTCCACAAAAGCTATAACGGCAACATCCTGGTCAACGCCATGTGCGTCGGCCTGGCGCGCACCGACAAGATCTTCAAGTCCGCGGCTGAGGGCGCCGGCAATCCTGTCGTCTATATCGGCTCCAAGACGGGGCGCGACGGCATCCATGGCGCCACCATGGCCAGCGCCGAATTCGACGACGCATCCGAGGAAAAACGCCCCACGGTGCAGGTGGGCGATCCCTTCACCGAAAAACTGCTGCTGGAAGCCTGTCTGGAATTGATGGCGACCGATGCCATCATCGCCATCCAAGACATGGGCGCGGCCGGTCTGACTTCGTCTTCCGCCGAAATGGGCGACAAAGGCGGTTCCGGCATCGAGCTGGACCTCGACAAGGTGCCCCAGCGCGAAGTCAACATGACGGCCTATGAGATGATGCTGTCGGAAAGCCAGGAGCGCATGCTGGCGGTGCTCAAGCCCGGGCGCGAAAAGCAGGCCGAAGCCATTTTCAAGAAATGGGAATTGGATTTCGCCGTCATCGGCATCACCACCAACACCAAGAGGCTGGTGGTCAAGCACAAGGGCAAAGTGGAAGCCGACATGCCGATAACCGCGCTGTCGGATGCTGCGCCGATCTATGAGCGCCCCTACACCGAGCGCAAGCCGCTGGTGGGCGAACCGTCTTACGAAAAGAACAAGAATGTGCTGGCGTCGCTGAAAACCATCCTGGCCTCGCCGGACATGGCGTCGCGCCGCTGGGTGTGGGAACAGTATGACCACAGTGTGATGGCCGACACGGTGCAAGTGCCGGGCGGCGATGCCGCCGTGGTGCGGGTGCATGGCACGCCCAAGGCGCTCGCCATCACCACCGATGTGACGCCGCGCTATTGCCAGGCCGATCCCTTGGAGGGCGGCAAGCAGGCGGTGGCCGAAGCCTGGCGCAACCTGACGGCGGTGGGCGCCAGGCCTCTGGCGGTCACCGACAATCTCAATTACGGCAATCCGCAAAAGCCCGAAATCATGTGGCAGATCGTGGCCGGGATCGACGGCATCGGCGCCGCCTGCCGGGCGCTGGATTTTCCGGTGATTGGCGGCAACTGCTCGCTCTATAACGAGACCAATGGCGAAGGCATTTTTCCTACCCCGGCCATTGGCGGGGTCGGGTTGATGGCCGACGTCACCAAAATGGCAAGCGTGGCTTTCAAGCGTGAAGGCGATGTGGTGATCGTGATCGGCGAGACCAAGGGGCATCTGGGCCAGTCGATCTATCTGCGCGAGATCGAAGGCAAAGAAGAAGGCGCCGCGCCCCTTGTCGATCTGGGCGTGGAAAAGAAGAACGGCGATTTCGTGCGCGGCCTGATCGAGGCCGGCCGGGTCGATACCGTGCATGACGTGTCGGACGGCGGACTTCTGGTGGCGATTGCCGAGATGGCCATGCCGCGCGGCATCGGCGCCAATGTCGGTCTGGCGGGATTGCCGGACGCCATACCTTTCTGGTTTGGCGAGGACCAGGCGCGATATGTGATCGCCGCGCCGTTCGCGCAAGCCGAAAAGATCGTGGCGGAAGCCCGCGCCGCCACTATCCCGGTGGCGGAGCTGGGCAAGACAGGCGGCGGCGCGATCACTCTGGATGATGGCAGCAGCGTGGCCGTGACGGCGCTGAAACAGGGTTTTGAATCCTGGTTCCCCGGCTATATGTCGGGCGAAGAAATTCCGGTCACGAACTGAGAGGTGCCGTCATGGGCATGAAGGGCAATGAAATCGAGGCCTATATCAAGGCCGCCTTCCCCGACGCCGAGGTCCAGATGCGGGACCTGGCGGGCGACGACAATCATTGGGCCGCCACCGTCACCTCGTCTGCCTTCAAGGGCAAGACCCGCGTCGCGCAACATCAAATGGTCTATGCCGCCCTGAAAGGGAACATGGGCGGGGTGCTGCATGCCTTGCAGCTGACGACGGTCGCGAAAGAGTGAAGCCCATCTGTCATTCCCGCGTAAGCGGGAATCCAACTTCTTCTTTCTTTGAAGTTCCAAGTTGGATGCCCGCTTTCGCGGGCATGACAATACCGCTTTAAAACAGATCCCCCCAGCTGCGTTTGCGCACCCGGCGATATTCCTCCTTGTCACGCGCCGCCACGAACTGCGCTCGCAAGCCTTTTTCATCACACAGTTTGAAGGTCAGGCCGGGCTTCTCCTCCAGCGGCGGCGCCAAAATGCGCGCGCCGGATGCCACTTTCCTCCGCGTCACCACGACATAAGAATAACGCTCGTCCTCGAACGGCACGCTCGCATCCTTCAGCAGCATGTGATCGCGCGAGCGCGGCAAGCGCTGGGAGAAATGGCACCAATCCCCCTTGCTCATGGGACAGGCATTGTCATGCGTGCACGGCGCGGCCACATGCGCGCCATCCGCGATCAACGCCGTGCGCGCGGCACGAATGCGGGCGAAACCGTCCGGGGTGCCCGGCTCGATCAAGGCAAGCACGGCTTCCGCTGACTTCCACAAATCTACGGCAATGCCGGCACAACCTTTTTCCGGGAATTCCGCCAGCACATAACTCGCCACAACCAGATCGGCCTTTGGTTTGACGGTGGCAAGATCGCCGGAAAGAATTTTGGCATTCGCCAATGGGCCTTTCTCCGCCAACCGGCGCGCCAGATCGCGCAAGGCCGGATTTCGGTCCAGCATGGTGACGGACACGATATCGGGCCATTGCGTCACCGCCGCCCAGCTTGCCGCACCGGTCCCCGCGCCCACGTCCAGCAGGCTGGCCGGTGTGAAATCCGGCACGACCTCGATCAACCGCGCAAACACCGCCGCACAAGCCGCATAGGTCGCGGGCATCCGCGCCACGGCATAGGCCTTGGCCTGAAGCGGCGTGGCGAGCCCGTGCGACGCCGCGCCCTGGCGGTAACCGGCCGACAGTTTTTCCGCGGCAGCGGCAAGGTCTTTGCGGGAAACCCCTTCCAGCAAGGCATCCAGGGAGGTGGTCAGTGCGGCGGGAAATCGCATAAAAACCCAGGAAAAACGGGGCCTTTTGAGGCTGTCTTGACCCTTCAGGCCCCCATGCTTAGATCATAGCTGAAATCGCACCCAGGTCAGCCAGATGTCCGATGTTCAGACCCGCATTGCCGACGATGTGAAGAGCAACGACGTGCTGCTTTACATGAAGGGCACGCCCGCTTTCCCGCAATGCGGCTTTTCGGCGGTGACGGTGCAGATTCTGTCTCACATCGGGGTCAAGTTCAAAGCCGTGAATGTGCTGGAAGACCCGGAAGTGCGCGAAGGCATCAAGGCCTTCTCCAACTGGCCCACCATCCCGCAGCTTTATGTGAAGGGCGAATTCGTGGGCGGCGCCGACATTGTGCGCGAGATGTTCGAACAGGAAGAACTGGTGCCCTTCCTGCAGCAGCATGGCGTGGCGTTGGAGCCCGCCGCTTAATTTCTCTCGAAGTGCCGCCGCCACACCCGCGCGAGCGCCGGGCGTTGTGACACCGCCTCCGCCAACGCCATCAGCTTGGGCAGATGAGCCTGCTTCCAGTCCGGCTCCAGGCTCCAGCGGGTGAACATCGCGGCATAGATATCCAGGATGGAAAAACCATGGGCCAGAAGAAACGGCCCCTGGATCATGCGTTCGATGATCAGGATGCGCTCGCGGATGCGATCGCGCGCCCGGGCGCGCAAGGCGTCCGCTTCCGCGCCGGCCGGCACAAAACGCTCAGGGTAGTCCACCGCCTCGACGATGGGATAGATTTCCCCCGCCATGAAGGCCAGCCAGCGATAGGCCTGGGCGCGGTCGGGGCTTGCCTGGGGCGGCAATAGCCGGGCCTGGGGAAAATAGTCGGCCAGGGTGAGCAGGATGGCGGCGGATTCGGTGACAATGCCGCCTTCCGGCAGCCGCAGCGCCGGCATCTTGCCCGACGGGTTGATGGCCAGGAAGGCGGGCTGTTTCTGCTCATTCTTTTCCAGCGACACCAATGCGAATTCGTAAGGCGCGCCGATCTCGGCCAGCGCCGCTTCCGCGCTGAACGCGCCCGATCCCAGATCGCCGTAAAGGGTAAAGCTCATGGAGCAAAGGTAGCGCAGTGCCGCAAAAGAAAAAGCCCGCAAGCAACGCTTGCGGGCTTTGCGTTTTTCTCAAACCACAATCAGCGTGAGTAGAACTCAACGATCAAGTGGGGTTCCATCTGCACCGCGAACGGCACATCGGCCAGCTTGGGGGTGCGCAGCAGCTTGGCGGTCTTGCCTTCCTGCACTTCCAGATAGTCCGGGGTGTCGCGTTCCGCGCTCTTGGAGGCTTCCATCACCAGCGCCATCTCACGCGCCTTGGGCGACAGCTCGATCTGCTCATTGTCCTTGACATGATAGGAGGCGATGGTGACGCGCCGGCCATTGACCTTGACATGGCCATGGCTGACCAGCTGGCGGGCGGCAAACGGAGTCGGCACGAATTTGGAGCGGAACACGATGGTGTCCAGGCGCGTCTCCAGCAGGCCGATCATGTTCTCGCCGGTGTCGCCGGGGCGGCGCGAGGCGTCCTGATAATATTTGCGGAACTGCCGCTCGGTGATGTTGCCGTAATAGCCTTTGAGTTTTTGCTTGGCCTGAAGCTGGGTGCCATAGTCGGACAGCTTCTTGGCGCGGCGCTGGCCGTGCTGGCCGGGACCATAGGAGCGCTTGTTGACCGGGCTCTTGGGGCGGCCCCAGAGATTTTCACCGACGCGGCGGTCTAACTTATATTTGGAATTGGCGCGCTTGCTCATCGTGGTCCTTGTGAATTCGTGAGGCCGGTTTTTCCCGCACGGCATGTGCGAAGGCGGCGCACTATATGCAGCGAATTCGGCGAGTCAAACGTCTGCAACTTATGGTTTAGTGTGCGGTTCGTATCTGAGTTATTTCAATCGGTTATTCCGCACCCTGCCCGCGCTTAGGCACTGTTACAGTTTGAACCCTGACGGGGGTTGAGGGGTAATCGGCCCCGTCCTAGGGTGCCACCATGCGGAAATACTGGCCCTGGATAGCGGGAATTGTGGTGTTGGCCTTCGCAGCCCTTTGGGTTGCCATACCGCTGGCTGGCGACGGTCACAGTTATATATTCGTTGTCACGCCAAGCCGGTGAAACATGCCTAAAGGACCCCAAGGCCAGAAGCGGAAAGCCGATGTCATCGGCAATGCTGTCCACATCATGCGGATTGCGACTGGCGAAGTGGATGAGGCCGTGTCGACAAACTCTGCCGCCGCCGAACTTGGCAGTAAGGGCGGCAAGGCACGCGCCGCCGCCCTCACCAAGAAAAAACGGTCTGACATTGCCAAAAAGGCCGCCGCCAAGCGTTGGTCTAAACCGTAGGCTTCGGCAGCTTTGGCAGTCCCCCCTCAAACGGCAGCGAAAGGACTTCCTCAAAGCGCGGGAAGGCCACATCCAGCTTGTTTTGGAAGTCTTGCCAGTCTGTCGACACCCGCATGAGCGCTTTCACGCCCTCCAGAACTTCCTTTAGCCGTGGCTTGCCTTCCTCTTTGTTCAAGTATTGGGTCATCTTCTGTGTTGGCCTGTATGTCCCCGGCGATGGCTTGCGGTCTTGAACAGCGGCTATGGGACATTGGTGATATTGCTAAACTGACCGACGAGTGGGAAAATAAGGCTGCTTAGTATAGCGAGGCGCAGACATGAAGCGCGTCTTAATGACCATCCTCTCCGCGATGATGCTGGCAGGCTGTGCCGGCAGCTATGACAAATCCGCCATTCCGGACGCCGCTGCAACCATGCGCCAAGCCATGGCAACTTGCGATAAGGAGCAGACCGCTGCCAAAATCACGGCCTGCGCGGTGGCGGCGCAGCATGACTTCGCCGTGGCAATTCATCTGCCGAAAATGGATGCATTCAATGCCTATGCCGCCCAGATGATGACGCTGGCCGCTGACTGGGATGCTGGCCGTATTAGTCCGAAGCAGATGAACGCCCGCGCCGCTTCTATCCGCTATGACTACTGGTTTGCTTGCAACTGCGGCCTCGGAGCCCGAGACCGCGGGTCATTCGGCTACGAAATTGTACCTTCCTCAAACCTGATGCCGCCCGGAGTGCAACTGGGCCCCACGCCACCCTAAGTCAAACTACACCGGTGCCCGCGCTTGGGGCACTGTTACAGTTTGGCAGGAAGGCCAAATTTACCCCCGCCGGGAGGGGATAGGGTCCTGACATGGGACGAACCTTTTTACGCTGCGCCGTTGCCGCCGTCCTGATTTGGCTCTCGGATGGGCTCAAGATTTTCTCGGACATGTTCAACCCCGACAAGCCTGACTGGGTGGCGTTCATGGCGTTCGCCTTCGCGATGGTGCTGCTGACCGCTCCCATAGCGATAAGGAGTACTGATGCCTAAAGGACCCCAAGGCCGGAAGCGCAAAGCCGGTATGGTCTGAAGGCGCTGACTTCCGCCAGCGATACCGATGCGGGTATAATTTCGCCCGTATCAACAGCAGCGTTCGCATGCCGCCCGCTATGGCCGCACACCTGACAGACCGGCTTTGGAATATCGGCGATATCGTGAAGCTGATCGAGAAAGGGGACGGCAGATGCCTAGAAGCGTCGCACTTTTTGAGCGGCTGGCTTACCTATCGTTGATAATCGCAGTCGTGTCAGATTATTTGAACCGGCATAGCTCAATGCGCCCTCTGAGGTTGGCTGCCATCTGGAGCATTGCCTTAGCCGTGTGCTGTTTGTTCATCTGGCTCATCGCCCGGAGGCGCAAAAATTGGGCGCGGTGGCTCTTTGTGCTGCTCACCTTTGCAGGAACCATAAGCACCATCTGGACGAAGGGCTTTGATCTTCATCATGGTGTTGCTGGGAACGTCGCCTATTATCTTTCGTATCTGGTATCGATAGTTTGTGCCTGTTTGCTTTTGGCACCGGCATCAGCAGCGTGGACCAACAGCCCGCAACCCTAGGTCAAACTGGACCAGGGCCCGCGCCTAGGCACTGTTATAGTTTGAACTCGGGCCGGGCTTGAGGGGGCCGGGACCGGGGTCTAGGGTAACGCCATGGCGAAGCCTGAGCCCTACATGCCTTCTGATTTCCAGTCATTCATAGTCTGGAACGCGGCGGCCCAAGCCCGGCTTCGCGCGCGCATCACTGCCATTGAATCGGACCCCAACTTTGAGGGCGAGGTCGCCGCCCTAAGGGCCGATTTGGTGGCGTTAAACATCCAAATGAACTTGCGGTGCAGCCAGGAACGTAAACTTGCCTAACGGACCCCAAGACCGGAAGCGCAAAGCCGGTATGGTCTGAAGGCGCTGACTTCCGCCAGCGATACCGATGCGGGTATAGTTTCGCCCGTATCAACAGCAGCGTTCGCATGCCGCCCGCTATGGCCGCACACCTGACAGACCGGCTTTGGGACATCGGCGGCATCATGAAGCTGATCGAAGATTGGGAGGCGCAAGCGTGAGACGATTCCTAACAATCACCGTTACATCTCTATTGCTGGCAGGCTGTGCAGGGAACTACGGCAAACTAGCGGATGCCCACCTATGCGAGCCATCGCTGCCACCGAACCCGGCTATCACCAGTCAACTCATCCCCTCGATAATTGTCCCAGCGAGATCCCTTTTGGGCGGCGGCAAACTCGATAACGACGATACGATGACGTATGGGTGCATTGACCCAACGAGCAGCAAAACAAACGCGCCGCAAGTCCCCAATCCGCATAAAATCAGACTGGACCACTTGTCGGACGCGATTTGAGGCACAGCTCTAGGTCAAACTGGACCAGCGCCCGGGCTTAGGCACTGTTACACTTTTGAAAAGTAGCTGGGATTGAGCCCCACCAGCCGGGAGGATAGAGTCGGATCATGAACCGCACCGCCATCATCCTGGCTGGATTAGCAGCCATAGGTCTGGGGATTGCCCGTCTCACGGGGCCAGACCATCTGATGGGCGTCATATTTATAGCTCTTGGCTCTTTCATCATCGGCCAGCAGGTCGGCCCCTTGAATAAAGACCCCCAACCCTAAAGGCCCCTAGGGCCAGAAGCGGGCTTGCATGCGCGCCAACCTGACCTTTGCACTCACTGTCATGCTGGCCGGCGGCGCCAGCGCTCAGACCGCCACCCCCAACACGCCAGCTGCCGCGCCGGATCCTTCGCAAAAGGTCATCTGCGTGCGCACCCAGGCTGACACCGGCAGCCATTTCGGCGCCAGCAAGGTCTGTCATACCGAAAGCGAGTGGGCGATGATCCGCAGCCAGAGCACGCGCATGTTGGAGCAATACGATACGCTCCAGAACAAACAGGTGATGCCCTCCGGCGGCCGTTAACGCTTGAGGTGAAAGAGCGCTTTGCGCGGCTGACAAATGGTCAGTGAGAACAAGTTCCATCGTGACTTAACGTCAATGTTGTGGGGTAATGGCCGGCCGCCAGTGCTGATCCTTGCATTCTGGCGCTTGAGAGACATCCGGGACAGGTATCAAAACGCTGTCCGCGCTCCCGCAAAATGGAGGCGCGCATGAAACAATTCGAACTTCGTTTTCTGGACGGATCGGACGTGGTCGTATGGATGCGGGCCTATAGTGGCAACGACAAAGGCGCCGCATTGGGCGAGGCGAAAAAGTTGTCCGCCACCCACACCATTGAAGTGTGGGAAGGCGATCACAAAGTCGTCCGCGTCAAAAGAACAAATGTCATGCCCATCCGCGATGAGCAGCCCCAGGACTAACGTCACAACCCCGGGCCAAACCCCACCGGCGCCGGATTGCGAGCGTTCCGGGCTGGCCCTAGTGTGGCGGCATGGTCAATCCCTTTCGGCGGACGAACCTCCCCTGGCTCGGCATTCAAGCCGTGCTGTTCCTTATTTTTGTGGTCATGACCCGTGTTCTGCCTATCGCCCTTTCCGCGCTGATGCTGGCTGGCTGCGCGGACGGCTATGACAAATCCGCAGGTATCGATGATTGTAAGGGCGCGGCCCCGGCGGATCGCCTAAACAATCAACTTAGTTTGAGCGATACGAACACCATCGGGCACAACTTCGCCGGCATACAAAGTCGAAACCTTCCCGGAGGCAGCGGACGCCTTGCGCATGGCACAGGCACCGCCAAGTGCGCCCACAATGAGGACAATAAGGGGATTGAGCCGAAAAACCTCGATCTGCAAAAAATCGGGGCGGCGCGCTTATCCGCAATCCAATCTCGCCCGGCTTGAGACAAAAGCTTAAGTCAAACTGCATCAGCGCCCGCGCCTGGGCGCTGGTGCAGCTTGGGCTAAAAGCCCAGCAGCATCATGACCCCGATCACAATCATGGCCGCCCCGAGGACGCCTAGCGCTCCCCACCCTCTGCTTGGACCGGGCAGCACCCAGTGGAAGGTGACAAGGAGCCATATGTTCAGGGCTATGAATGCCGCTCCGGCCACAATCAGCCCGATGCCCAGCCGGAAATACGGCCTTTTGGCCATCGCTCGCCTCCCCGCCCAACCCATGCGATGTTACTCCCATGCCTGAAGGACCCCAAGACGCAGGCGTGAAACGGATTCTGGCGATCGCACTTTCGGCGCTTTTTCTGTCCGGCTGCGTGGCCGAATGGAAAAGCAACCGGACAGGAGCGCGTTGGAAAGACCAGCCTGCTGCGCCACACCCTGATTCTCCTGATTCAGGGCCCGGCGCACAATCTTTCTGAAGGATCACAATCCTAGGGTCATGCGCTCGCAAATGAAACGGGTGGCGCGCTATGCCTGTCGGTACAATTTCGCGCGGATCGACAGCAGCGGCCGCACGCCGCGCACCTGACAGAAAAGTGTTGGAATATCAGCGATATCGTGAAGCCGGAACGGCAAGCCCGGCAGGCAATGCGGCGGCGCTAAAAAGTTTTACAAATTTCATCTGGACAGCCTCAAGAAATCGGGCGGAAAATCGCCTTCATGTTGGGAAATGGAGGGCTCCATGCACGAATATGAAATTCGTGTGCTCTCGGCGGGGCACACTGTCCTCATCCTTGAGGAAACCCATCTTAGCGACCATGCCGCGGTTCGGTCGGGCCGGAAATTTGCCGGCGACAAAGCCTTCGAAGTATGGCGCGGCCTGGATTGCATTTATGCGCCGCCAAAAGCCAGGCGCCCGCCAGGAGCCGGCAGTTACCCGTCACAACCCTGAGCCAAAACGGCAGCGGTGCGGTTTGGAATCCAGCCGGGGTTGAGCCATGGCAAGCGGGGAGATAGGCTTGCGGCCATGCACCATAGCCTGGCCATTTTGCATTGGACCATTTTTGGGCTTGTCGCCATAGCGCTGGCCATCTGGGGCGGCCGTCGTGCCTGACGGACCCAAGGCCAGACGCGTAAGCCGATCTGATCTGAAGCGTCCCATGAAATTTTCCGAACAGCTGAGATGGCGGCTCAATCCCTCCCGAAGGGCCGCGGCGGTCATGGTTGTGGCGGCGCTGTTCGCGTCCACCCTGCCCGCGGAAGCCCTCGCCGCGGATGAGGGGGCCGCGCCGGTCTCCGCCATCACCATCGCGAATTACACCCAGGGCCGGATATTCCAGCGCGAGAAGGGCACCTATAGCAGCTTCAACGATGGGACAAAGACACTTTCCATCAGCGGGACATATGCCGGCGGTATTCCCACGGCCATTGTCGCGACAATCAACGGCAGGGCTTACGCCTGTTCGATCACCAGCGCCGCGGATGGAAATTGGACAGCGACTATTCCCTCTGTTCCGGCGGGAGACGGATATCAGATATCCATCGTGGCGGCGCCAGGAGCGGCATCAGCCTCGCAATCGACCACTTTCGGCATCGGCATTCTGTTCGCCATGATCGGCGACTCGATCATGAATCAGATGGGGTCCACCTCCCAAGGCCCGGCAGCGGCGGACAGCCACGCGCGTTGGACACAGGCGGTGGGTTGGTGGCCGACAAGTGCGGATAAAAACGGCGTGGCGCGTCGCGGCGGCAACGGACTTGTCGCCTTGGGCAATGCGATCCGTTCGTGCTTCACCACCGCAGCTCGCGGCAACACCACCCCGGTCGGTTTCATCATGGGCGCGCAAGGAGGCACGGCTTCAGGCTATTGGCAGGCCCCCCGTGCGGCCTGGAATCGTTGGGTTGCAATGGTCACCGATCCCGATGTCGGGGGCGATTATGAGATGGTGCTTTCCAATCTCGGGACAAGCGACACCGATATCGGACAAACACCCGGCACCGCGCCGACCTTCCTGACGAACTACCATAACCTATACGCGCAGATGCAGGCCCAGACAGGCCGCGACACTTCGCAGTTGAAATTCGGTGTCGCGTTTACCGGCGCCATTGTGAACAGCGAGGTGGCGGACGCCAATGTTGATTTTGTGAGAACCGGCGAGGCCGCGCAATCTGCGGCAGCGGGCTGTTTCTGGCTGGGATCGAATACGGACTACACCCACGGCCGCGATGGAATACATTTCAGCGCCGCCGCCTATGAGCGCATCGGCGCGCGTTATGCCATCGCGATCTGCAAACAATACGGGATTTTGCCTTATGGCAACGAAGGCCCACAGATTTCCGGCGCGCGATGGGCCGTGGGATCAAACCAGCTGGTTGTCGACATCACGCATCTTTCCGGAGGAACCGCGCTGAAAGACGGGGATGGCGGCACGTCCGGCGCGGGCCTGATCGGCTTCACCGTAACCTCGTCAGGCGGACAGACGATTTCTTCAACCGCTTTCAGCGGGAATACCATCCTGCTCACCATGTCGGCCATCAGGGGAAACAGCGATACGGTCAGTCTTTGCTATTGCGGTGGACGCAATCCATGGGGCTGGACCAATAGCGGCGATAGTATCGACAAGCTTGTTTTCGATAATCGCGCGTCCTATGCCGATGACACGACCGGCTTCCCGCTCCAGCCGACACAAGGCGGCCTCGCCTCACCCATGACGGTCACATGATCCTGGGTCAAACCGAACCAGTGCCGGCTGCCGCCCGGGCCACCGGTACGGTTTGAATTCAGGCCGTATGCGGCATAACAATGCTGCCACCAGTGGAGGAGTGCGCATGAAAAAACCCGCTCTGTTATTTTCAGCCTTCTGCGCCGCAATCCTGCTTTCCGAGACCGTTGCGGCTGAACCGTCACCGGCCGCATCGGGCCCCCCGCGGCCCGGAACGATTGAGGCTGTGCGATGCCTTGTCCGCCAAGACATATCCGCGCCTTGCAAAACCATGTTTCAGGGCGGCGCGCGGACGGCGGCGGCGCCCTGGTTGTTTGACAGCCCGGATCGGGATTTCAGGCGGGGGCCCTTGGTATCCCATACTTATTGGGGCCGGGCCTTGGACTCCAACATTTTCGATGCGCGCGCCATGATGGGCAAGCCAACCAAGGAAATGGATATCTACGACGTAAAATTCGACCATGAGGAATACACGTTTTACATTTCGCCCGCCGATGCCGACGGCAAAATCAAGGCCGTGACAATCCGGCTGCTCGCGCCGCATGACCCGCGTCAGCTCCGGGGCGGATAGCAATCGCGCCGCCGGACACACAACCAAGGTCCAGACATTCAGCCAATGGCCGATAACATCGGCGCGGCCCTCAATCCGCGAACTTGATCTAGCCCGCCGTGGTGGTGGGCACCGTGGTCAAGGCCACCGGACCGCCCGGATTGCCGTCGGAGGAGGTGCTGAGTCCGATGGCCACGCCGGCGACGACAATGCCGGTGATGATGATCAAGGCGTTAGTGCCCATGTTCATATCTTGGGCCTGATGCACGCCGGCCGGTTTGCCGGGCGCCAAAGCTCCATTGTCCGCGCCAAAGGCGCTGGCCGTCATCAGGCTGGCCGACAGAGCGGCCGCAATCAGATTTCGCATGTTTTTCCCCAGGGCTTTGGGCGTTCACACCGCCTGGGACGCGGCCAAACACCCATTCACGGCGAAAGGTTATTGCCTTGGCCCCCGCCTGTCATCCGTTTTGAAGGGGTAGGCGGCGGGCTGCTCTCAAACAGCGAGGAAGGAACCGGCATTTAGGCCGGGATTGCCGGGCCGGGCGCCGCGGGATGGACCCGGCACACAGGCCCCGTGGCCGGCCGCCCGTACCACTTTCCAAGCACCGAACGGTGCTTGCGCTCCGTCTTGTCCTTCAGAAATTGCGATGGCTCTGCGGGCGTCGCTTTCCGCCGGGCCGGTACATCTTAAGAGCGTCGGCGCTTACGGCTTGGCGGAATGAATGGTCTCTCCGCGCGCCAGCATGTCCACAAATTTGGTTATACGGCTGGCGCGCGTTTCGGGCCGTTTGGCATCGCCCACCCGATAGATGATCGAATACCGATTGGCCCCGTCCAGTTTCTCGAAGAACCGCAAGGCCGTTTTGTTCGCGCGCAGCGCCGCAAGCAGATCTTCAGGCGGCTCCGCGCGCCCTTGCGAGGCATAGGCTGCCTTCCAGCGGCCATCCGCCTTGGCTGCCGCGATCTCCGCCAGGCCAGCCGGCTTGAGACGGCCTTCATTGGCGAGTTTGTTCGCGGTCGCGCGGTTCCTCGCGGACCAACGGCTGCCGGGCCGCCGCGGCGTCATGCGAACCAGGAAATAGAATTCATCGAGTTTGCCGAGCTGCCCATCAATCCAGCCATGGCAAAGAGCGGCTTCGATGGCGTCTTCCTTGCTGATTGTCGGCTCAGCTGCGCCAGCCTTTGATAGCTTGAGCCAAAAGCCCTTCGATGCGCGGGGCTCTTTGGCCAGGTGCGCCATCAGGGCCTTCGACGTCTTAAATGCCAGGATCGGTTCTTTCCGTGTCGCGCGAGGCATGTCGCGCAATATAGCCCCAAGGCAAACGCTTCGGCTCAATTTTTGCGCAAACATCCCGTCTGCAAAGACTGAGAAATTGTCAATGCGTGGTGGAACGGGCCGGAACCCGGGTGCTATTACATTGCAAGCGATTGCCGACCAGCACTCAGAACGTCACTGGTGTTTGAGAAACTACCCTGTACCTGTGCTAGGTTGCTGATTGTTGCGGGCTGCATATGAAATATTTCCCTCTGATTTACGCTGGGTTGATGCGCAAGAAATTGCGCAGCTTACTGACACTGCTGTCGATCATGGTCGCCTTTCTGCTGTTCGGCCTGTTGCAGGGCGTGAATTCCGCCTTCAGTAACAGCGTCCAAGGCGCGCATCTCGACCGGCTGGTTGTGCAGGGGAAAATCAGCCTCACAGAACAGTTGCCTTTCGCCTATCACAATCGCATCGCGGGCGTTCCCGGTGTGACAGGGGTGACTTTCGCCACCTGGTTCGGCGGCTATTACCAGGACCCGAAGAACAATGTCTTTACCTATCCCGTCGAAGTGTCGACCTATTTCAAGGTGTTTCCCGATATCGAGCTTCCGGCGGAACAATTGGCTGCACTCAGTCGAATCCGCACCGGTGCCATTATCGGTCACGCCCTGGCAGAGAAATACGGCTGGAAAGTCGGCGACACTGTTCCCATCAAATCGGCGCTGTGGACCAAAAAAGACGGCACCTACGATTGGCGTCTATCGATCGTCGGCATTTTCCGGATGCCGGACGATACGGCGCAGGAGCAGCGGATCCTTCTGAACAATGATTATTTCGACGAAGGCCGTGCCTTCGGGAAGGGTACCGTCGGTTGGTATAATGTGCGCATCGATTCGCCAACCCACGCCACAATGATCGCGCAATCGATCGATCGGCTATTTGCCAACTCCGATCACGAAACCAAGACCGTCAGCGAAAAGGAATTCATGCAATCCTTCCTTCGGCAGATCGCCGACGTGAATTTTATCGCCAGCGCCATTATCGGCGCGGTGTTCTTTACGCTTCTTTTCCTGACCGGCAACACGATGATGCAGTCGGTGCGTGAGCGCATCCCGGAATTCGCCACAATGAAAGCGATTGGTTATTCCGGCGGCGCAATACTTTTCATGGTGGCGGCGGAAGGACTTATTCTGGCGCTGATTGCCGCGATATTCGGGCTTGCAATATCGGCCGCCATCTTTCCCGCACTGAAATCGGTGCTGGGCGTGGCCAAATTGCCTCCTTCCGTCATCGGGCTTGGCCTCCTATACGCGACCCTGCTTGCCGTCATTACCGGGTTTTTACCCGGCCTGCGTGTGGTGCGGCTCAGCGTTGTCCAGGGGCTGGCAAGGCGCTGACCATGATGGAACAGATCATCGCCGTCACCGTGATGAATTTGAGAACTCTCCCTACCAGGGTCTGGAGTTCGCTCGTTATCATCGTGGGCGTAGGCGGCGTCGTGGGCGTCCTGGTTTCGGTGCTTGCCATGGCGACAGGCCTTGTCGCGTCGATGAATCATGCCGGCCGGATGGATCGCGTCATCATATTGCGAGGTGGTTCGGACACGGAAACGTCGAGTTTGCTGTCGCGCAGCGCGACAGTGACGATCCTCGGTACGCCTGGCGTGCGCCGCGACCGCGCGGGAAAACTCATCGGTTCCGCGGAATCCGTCTCGGTACTCGCGCGGCCCATGCGCAACAGCGGAACAGATGCCAATGTCACGCTAAGGGGTGTCGGGGCGCAGGGACTGGCATTGCGACCGGAAATTCAACTTGTCGCAGGACGTTGGTTCAAGCCCGGCTTGCATGAACTGGTGGTCGGAAGGGCGGCGCAAAAACAGTTTTCAGGCCTTGAGATCGGCGACCGGGTTTCTCTCAGCGGCGAACAATGGCCGGTGGTCGGTGTCTTCAGCAGCGCCGGCGACACCCATGAATCTGAAGTGCTGACGGACGCGGATACAGTGATCAGCGCGCTCCGCCGCACCATGTTTCAAAGCGTGACCGTGCTTCTGGACTCGCCGGATGCCTTTGCAGACTTCAAGCGCGCGCTGACCACCAATCCGCAACTGTCAGTGGAAGCCAATCGCGAACCGGAATATTTTGCCAAAACCTCCAGAAACCTAACCACAATAATGCATTTTATCGCTTATGTGGTGGGAAGTATCATGGCGGTCGGCGCCATCTTCGGTGCCCTGAACACGATGTATTCCGCCGTCAGCGCGCGTTCCGTCGAGATCGCGACTCTGCGGGCGATCGGGTTTGGCGGGTTTCCCGTTGTGGTCTCCGTATTGGTCGAAGCTTCGCTGCTGTCTCTGTTGGGGGGCATTCTGGGGGCGACACTCGCCTGGGTATTTTTCGATGGAAACGGCGTCAGCGCGCTAGGCGCGGGCTTTACGCAGTTGGTTTTTCATCTCACCGTCACGCCAGCCCTCATGGTTCAGGGAATAGTCTGGGCTGTCTTGATCGGTCTGTTCGGGGGCCTGTTGCCGGCGCTGCGGGCCGCACGTCTTCCCATCGTAGATGCCCTGCAAAGCGTCTGACCGCCGCTCCGTAATGCCAACTGGGTCGTGACCCAGAACTTGGCCGCTGGCATCATTTGGGATGGGACGGTACCCTGGCGAGAGCAGATAAGTTCAATCTCGTGGGGTGGTTTTTTAAATGGGCACTCATGGAAGGCGTCGCTCACAACCGCGACTGGCAATGGCCAAAGGTTTGCAGTTTTCCTCAGTCCTAAGTAATTGATCTGGCCTAGGGGCCCCGTGGCGGAATTGGTAGACGCACCGGACTTAAAATCCGTTGTTCCGCAAGGGACGTGACCGTTCGAGTCGGTCCGGGGCCACCAGCCTTCGCTCGCTTCGCGAGCTACGGCTCGGCAAGCCAGTCTCTATGCTCGATGCGAAGCGAGCGAAGGCTGCCGCGCCGTAGCCCGCAGGGCGAAGGCGGGCAAGGCAAGTCAGTCTCTTCGCCCGGCGCGAAGCGAGCGAAGGCTGCAAGCCCGCGAAGGGATATGCATGATCTACGTCTACATTCTCCGAAGTTTGCAACACCCGGAACATTACTATGTCGGTGCCACCAACGATCTCCGTGCTCGCTTGAAAAAACACAATACGGGCGGCGTGTCGCACACATCGAAATACGCGCCATGGAAGATCAAGACCTATGTTGCATTCTCCGATGAAAAACAGGCATTCGCGTTCGAGAAATATCTGAAGTCACCATCGGGCAGAGCCTTCGCCAAGAAACGGCTTTGACCCTTCAAACCCCCACCACCGCCTCGATCAATCTCGGCCCTTTGTTGCGCATCGCATCGGCGAACTGGGCGGCGAATTCGGTCGTGGTTTCGGCGCGGCTGGCTTCCACGCCCATCCCTTGCGCCATTTTCACGAAATCCAGTTCCGGATTGTGCAAGTCCAGCATGGCCAGGGTTTTGGGCCCCGGATTGAAGGCGCCCACCCGTCCCAGCTCGATATTGAGGATGTTATAGCTGCGATTGGCGCAGACGATGGTGACCACATCCAGTCTCTCGCGCGCCATGGTCCATAAGGCTTGCAGCGAATACATTGCCGCGCCATCACCGGAAAGCGCGATCACCTTGCGCTGTGGACAGGCCAGCGCCGCGCCCACCGCCATGGGCGGGGCATCGCCGATGGCGCCCCCGGTCAGCACCAGCCAGTCATGGCGCGGGCCGTATCGCAGCGATTTGTGCAGCCCCGGCCCGGCGGTGAGCGAGTCGTCGGAAACGATGGCATCCTGCGGCATCAGCCGGGCGATGATCGCGCCCATCGTCTCAGGATCCAGCGGCGCATGCGCCGGCAGGTCGGGCGTCACGCGCCTCAGCGCAAGCCCGGGCTGGCGCGCGCCAAGCGCATCGGCCAGCGCCTGCAGCGCGTCCACCGCATCTTCCTCCGGCTCCGCCAGGGTGATCAGCCCGCAGCTTTCCGGCGTCACCCAACTGGGCTTTTCGGGATAGGCAAAAAAGGTGACCGGCGGGGGCGCTCCCACCAGCACGATCTGTTCCAGGCCCTGAAGAAAATCCACGATCTGCTCGGAGAAGTAAGGAATGCGCTCCACTTCGGGCAGCCCCGCGCCGCGGGTGAATCGCGGCGTGAAATAGTCATGCAACAGCCGCGCGCCGGTGTGACGGGCGATGCGCCCCGCCGCTTCCACGCCCTCCTGTTGCAAACAGGCCCCACGCAACAGCAGCGCGGTGCGCTTGCCGTTCTTCAGGGCGGCGGCAACCCGCGCGACCGCCGCCTCATCCACTTTCCTGGGCGGCGCCACCGGCAAAGGCGCGGCCGGCGCCACCGCTTCATTCCAGGCGGTGTCGGCGGGCAACACCAAAGTGGCGATCTGGCCGGGCGCGGTGCGCGCCGCCTGCACGGCGCGGGCGCCATCGCCCGCCACCTCGCCCGCCGACTGGCTTTGATGCAGCCAGTCCGACACCGAGCCGCAGATTGCCATGATATCGGAGGTCAGCGGCGCCTGGGGATAGCGGGAATGGCTGATGGCATGGTCGCCCACGATATTGACCACCGGCTGGCCGCCCTTGCGCGCATTGTGCAAAAAGGCAATCGCATTGGCGAAGCCCGGCCCCAGATGCAGCAATGTGGCCGCAGGCCTCCCGGTCATGCGGGCATAGCCGGCGGCGGCGCCCGCCGCCACGCCTTCGAACAGGCACAGCACGCCGCGGATCTTGGGCTCATGGTCCAGCGCCGCCACGAAATGCATTTCCGAGGTGCCGGGATTGCCGAAACAGATTTCAATGCCGGCATCCGCCAGCGTGTGGACAAGAGTCTGTGCCCCGTTCATGCCGCCCCGTTTATCGAATCATCGCATCAGATCATCAGGCGAGCTTCGCCCGTTCGGCCGCGCCGCGCGCCAACAGATTCTCGTCCGACACCACGGTGACGAAGTCAAATCCCCTGGCGATCATCAGCTGCGCATATTCGGCGTTGGTGCAATGCATGCCGGCATGCAGCCCCGCCTTTTTGGCGGCGGCAAGGATCTTGTCCACCGCCGCCATCACTATGGGATCGGTCTGGTTCTGCCGGGCTTCCCGCCCCAGCGCCAGGCCCAGGTCCGACGGGCCGACATAAAGCGCGTCCAGGCCCTTGACCTGGGCGATCTCGTCCACCCGTTCCAGCCCCTTGAGGGTTTCGATCTGGATGATGGCCAGCACCGTCTGGTTGGCATGATGGACATAGTCGGGCCCGCCATAGAGCAGCCCGCGCTTGGGCCCATAGCTGCGATAGCCTTCGGGCGGATAGCGGCAGGCGCCCACAAAGCGCTGGCACTCCTCTACGCTTTCGACATTGGGGCAGATCACGCCATAGGCGCCGGCATCCAGCGCCCGCATCACATCGCCCGGCGTGTTCCACGCCACCCGCATCAAAGGCACCGTCTCGGTGGTGGAGATGGCGGCGAACATGGCGCACATCGAGGCGAAATCGCTGGCGCCGTGCTGCAAGTCCACCGTCAGGCTGTCCCAGCCCTGGTGCGCCAGCATTTCAGCGGCCAGAATCCCCGGCAGGGTGATCCAGCAATTCAGCGCCGGCTTGCCGGCAGCCCATAATTGGCGAATACGGTTGGGACGCATGGTTAAAGGTTAAACCAACCAGGTTGCGGTGCAAAATTCTTTCGGTGTTGATTTGGGAACATGGGCAGCTGCTCATCCCATGAAAGAATGCTGCGCCGCAGAATGGAATGTTTATTCTACCTGCAAGCGAATGGGTCTAGGATTTTCGGCGTCCAAGCGGGAGCCGCCCATGACCGTGCTGCATCACGATGTCCGCTCAGCTCACGAAACCAATGTCTGCGCTGTCAAATTCTGCATGACATGGATCGGTTTTTTTGTGGCGATCGGCGTGTTCACCTATCTGATCAGCCTGCTCTAACCGCAGGTTGAAGCACGGAATTCAACGGCGCGCTTTGGCGCGATGTCACATTTGCATTGTCCAGCCTTCGACACCCATAGCCGCTTGCCTGACAGCTTCGGTAAGCGTCGGATGTGAGTGACAAGTTCGTGCAATATCTTCCGACGATGCGCCGAACTCCATCGCCAGCACCACTTCCGCGATCAGGTTGCCGGCTTCCGGGCCCACAATGGCGCAGCCCAGCAGCTTGTCGCTCTTGGCGTCGGCCAGGATTTTCACCAGCCCGTCCGTGGCGGCGATGGTTTTGGCGCGGGCATTGGCGGTGAAGGGGAATTTGCCCACCTTGTAGGCGATGCCCGCCGCCTTCAACTCCTCTTCCGATTTTCCCACGGTGGCGACTTCCGGGAAGGTGTAGATCACCGACGGGATGGCGTCGTAATTCACATGCCCCGCCTTGCCGGCAATGATTTCGGCGCAGGCCACCGCTTCGTCTTCCGCCTTGTGCGCCAGCATCACGCCTTCGCGGCAATCGCCGACGGCATAGATGCCCGCCACATTGGTGCGGAAATGATGATCGGTAAGGATGCGCCCGCGCTTGTCCATCGCCACGCCGGCCTCTTTCAGGCCCAGTTCCTCGGTGTAGGGAACGCGGCCGATGGCCACCAGCATCACATCGGCATCCAACACCTGCTTGTCGCCGCCGGCCGCCGGCTCGACCGCCACCTTCAGCGCGCCGTTCTTTTTCTCCACCCCCGTCACCTTGGTGGACAAATGGAAAGTGAAACCCTGTTTGGTGAGAATACGCTGGAAGGTCTTGGAGATTTCCAGGTCGATGCCCGGCGTGACGCGGTCCAAAAATTCCACCACCGTCACTTCCGCGCCCAGCCTTCCCCATACCGAGCCCAGCTCAAGACCGATCACGCCCGCGCCCACCACCAGCAATTTCTTGGGCACCGCGGAAAGCGACAGCGCCCCGGTGGAAGAAACAATCTGCTTCTCATCCAAAGTGACACCCGGCAGGGGCGCCACATCCGAGCCGGTGGCGATAATGATATGTTTGCAGGTCAGCGCGCGCGTCTTGCCGTCGGGCAATTTCACTTCGACCTTACCGGGCGCGGTGATGCGGGCCTCTCCAACAATGGCCTCGCTCTTGGCCTTTTTGAGCAGGAATTCCACGCCCCTGGTGAGTTCGCCCACCACCTTGGTCTTCTGCGCCATCATGGCGGGCAGGTCCAAAGAGACCTTGGCCGAAATCCCCAGCTTGGCAAAATCGGTCCCTGCTTCATGGAAGCGCTCGCTGGCATGCAACAGCGCCTTGGAAGGAATGCAGCCGATATTGAGGCAGGTGCCGCCAAAGCTGCCGCGTTTGTCGATGCAGGCCGAGGTGAGGCCCAACTGGCCCAGCCGGATCGCCGCATTATAGCCGCCGGGGCCGCCCCCGATCACGATCGCGTCAAAACTGTCTGCCATGGCCGAATCCCGGTGGTTTTCGGGCGGAACATAACCATCCGGGGCTTAACGAAAACAGCCCAAAACGCATATCTGCGCAGCAAATTCCGGTTTATTGGGCGGCTTCGTCCTGCCTGAGATCGGGGTCGGGGAAGACCAGGTCCACCACCGTGCCTTTGCCGGGGTGAGGCCGGAACAGCGAAGGGTCCAGTGGACCCTTCGCCC
>DASSGF010000028.1:0-61232 GCA_035693565.1 Rhizomicrobium sp.
ACCCGCATCGAAGGCGTGGCGCTCAACGAGATCGCCGAGGAGACCGTGCGGCGGCATCGCGACGCCTTCAGCGATGCGCCGATCTATCGCGACGCGCTCGACGTCGGCGGTGAATATCAGTTCCGCGTGCGCGGCGAGGACCATGTCTGGACGGCCGAAACCGTATCGCGATTGCAGCATGCCGCGCGCGGCAATTCGCAAGACCACTATCGCGCCTTCGCTGAACTTGTGAACGAACAGAATGAACGGCTGCTGACCATCCGCGGAATGTTCCGGCTGAAGAAAGCCGAGGAAGACAATCGCAAGCCGGTGGCTCTGGAAGAGGTCGAGCCAGCGAAAAACATTGTGCGCCGTTTCTCGACCGGCGCCATGTCCTTCGGCTCGATCTCGCGCGAAGCGCATACCACGCTTGCCATCGCCATGAACCGCATCGGCGGCAAATCGAATACCGGCGAAGGCGGCGAGGAAGCCGATCGCTTCAAGCCGCTGGCCAACGGCGATTCCATGCGCTCGGCGATCAAGCAGGTGGCGTCGGGACGTTTCGGCGTCACCGCGGAATATCTGGTCAATGCCGACGACATCCAGATCAAGATGGCCCAAGGCGCCAAGCCCGGCGAAGGCGGACAGCTGCCCGGCCACAAGGTCGATGCCAATATCGCCAAGGTGCGCCATTCCACCCCCGGCGTGGGCTTGATCTCGCCGCCGCCGCATCATGACATCTATTCCATCGAAGACCTGGCGCAGCTGATCCGCGACCTGAAAAGCGTCAACCACAAGGCGCGCATTTCGGTCAAGCTGGTGTCGGAAGTGGGCGTGGGCACAGTGGCGGCCGGCGTCGCCAAATGCCGCGCCGACCATGTCACCATTTCAGGCTTTGAAGGCGGCACCGGCGCCTCACCCTTGACCTCGCTCACCCATGCCGGCAGCCCTTGGGAAATCGGCCTGGCCGAAACCCAGCAGACCCTGGTGCTCAACGGTTTGCGCGGCCGCATCGCGGTGCAGGTGGATGGCGGGCTTCGCACCGGCCGTGACGTCGCCATCGGCGCGCTGTTGGGCGCGGATGAATTCGGTTTCGCCACCGCGCCCCTGATCGCGTCGGGCTGCATCATGATGCGCAAATGCCATCTCAACACCTGCCCGGTGGGTGTCGCCACCCAGGACCCGGTCTTGCGCAAGCGCTTCACCGGCCAGCCCGAGCATGTGATCAATTATTTCTTCTTCGTGGCGGAAGAGCTGCGCGAGATCATGGCGTCGTTGGGCTTCAAGACGATCAATGAGATGATCGGCCGGGTCGACAAGCTCAACATGACCAAGGCGGTGTCGCACTGGAAGGCCAAGGGTGTGGACCTGTCGCGCATTCTCTACAGCGTGGCGCCCAAGCCCGGCGTCGCCATTCACCACCGCGAGAAGCAGAATCACGGCTTGGAATCGGCGCTGGATCACGAATTGATCGCAGCCAGCCTGCCTTCGATCGAGAACGGCCAGCCGATCCGGCTGGAGCGCAGCATCCGCAACGTGGATCGCACTGTCGGCGCCATGCTGTCGGGCGAAGTGGCCAAGCGCCACGGCCATGCCGGCCTGCCGGAAGACACGATCAGCGTGAAATTCACCGGCACCGCGGGACAGAGCTTCGGCGCCTTCCTGGCGCGGGGCGTGTCGCTGGAACTGACCGGCGACTCCAATGACTATGTCGGCAAAGGTCTGTCGGGCGGGCGTATCGTGGTCAAGCCGCCGGCGGGGCTGCAGCGCGAACCGACCGAGAATATCGTGGTCGGCAACACCGTGCTTTATGGCGCCATCGCCGGCGAGGCCTATTTCCAGGGCGTGGCGGGTGAGCGCTTTGCGGTGCGCAATTCCGGCGCCGTCGCCGTGGTGGAAGGCACCGGCGATCATGGCTGCGAATATATGACCGGCGGCGTGGTCGCGGTGCTGGGCAAGACCGGGCGCAATTTCGCCGCCGGCATGTCTGGCGGCGTGGCCTATGTCTATGACGAGGACGGCACGTTCGACAAACGCTGCAATCCGGCGATGGTGAGGCTGGAGAAGGTGGCGGCCGGCGACGGCACAGAGCATGCCGACCTGCCGAAACAGCGTTCGGTGAGCGTGTCCGATGCGGGCATGGGCGATCTGCTGCGCTTTGACGCCGAGCGGCTGCGCATCCTGGTGGAGCGCCATCTGCTGCATACCGGCAGCCCGCGCGCCAAATATATTCTCGATAACTGGGAAGCTTGCCTGCCCAAGTTCATCAAGGTGATGCCAACCGACTATGCCAAGGCGCTGACCGATCTCAAGGCGCGCTCGGCAATCGCTGCTGAGTAGACAAGACCATGGGCAAGATCACAGGCTTTCTGGAAATCGAACGCCAGGACCGCGCTTCCGAAAAGCCGGAAGAACGCGTCTACAACTATAAGGAATTCGTCGTTCCCCTGCCGGCGCCGGAAGTCTCGAAACAGGCGGCGCGCTGCATGGATTGCGGCATTCCCTTCTGTCACCAGGGCTGCCCGGTCAACAATCTGATCCCGGACTGGAACAATCTGGTCTATCGCGACCAGTGGCGCACCGCGTCCGAAAGTTTGCATTCCACCAACAATTTTCCGGAATTCACCGGCCGCATCTGCCCCGCGCCCTGCGAGGCGTCGTGCACGCTGAACATCATCGACAATCCGGTCACCATCAAAACCATCGAATGCCAGATCGTGGACCGCGCCTGGGAAGAAGGCTGGATCCAGCCGGTGATGGCGCCGAAAAAGACCGGCAAGACGGTGGCGGTGGTGGGCTCCGGTCCGGCAGGCATGGCGGCGGCCCAGCAACTGGCGCGCGCCGGCCATAGCGTGACGTTGTTCGAAAAGGCCGACCGCATCGGCGGGCTGCTGCGTTACGGCATTCCCGACTTCAAGATGGAAAAGCACCTGATCGACCGCCGCATGCGCCAGATGGAAGCCGAAGGCGTGGTGTTCCGCACCAATGTCGAAGTGGGCGTGGCGGTCTCGATGGACATGCTGTGCGCCGATTATGACGCGGTGGTGCTGTCGGGCGGCGCGGAAGCGCCGCGCGACCTTCCCGTCCCGGGACGGGAATTGGACGGCATTCATTTCGCCATGGATTTTCTCACCCAGCAGAACAAGCGGGTGGCCGGCGATCCGGAAAGCAAAGCCGCTCCCAACGGCACCTTGAGCGCCAAGGGCAAGCATGTGGTGGTGATCGGCGGCGGCGATACGGGTTCAGACTGTATCGGCACCTCCAACCGCCATGGCGCCGCCTCGGTGACCCAGTTCGAAATCATGCCCCAGCCGCCGGTCAAGGAGAACAAGCCGCTGGTCTGGCCGGATTGGCCGCTGAAGCTGCGGACGTCCTCCTCGCACCAGGAAGGCTGCGACCGCGACTGGTCAGTGCAGACCAAGCGCGCCATTGGCGAGGACGGAAAAATCACCGCCCTGGAATGCGTGCGGGTCGACTGGCAGCTGGGCAATGGCGGCCAGATGAAGCTGGTGGAAGTGCCGGGCAGCGAATTCACCATCAAGGCCGATCTGGTGCTGCTGGCGATGGGCTTCGTCGGCCCCAAGAAAGCGGGCCTGGTGGAACAGTCCGGCGTGGAGCTGGATGCGCGCGGCAATGTCAAAGCGCCGCTCACCAACTATCAGACCAGCAAAAGCAAGATCTTCGCTTGCGGCGACATGCGCCGGGGCCAGTCGCTGGTGGTATGGGCGATCCGCGAAGGCCGCCAATGCGCGCGCGGAGTTGACGAATTCCTGATGGGAAGCTCGGAGCTGCCGCGTTGATCCGATTCGCTGTTCCAGCGGATCATGAGCAATGGCGCCCCTTATGGGATGGCTACAACGCCTTCTATGGCCGTTCGGGCGCCACCGCGCTTCCGGACGACATCACCCGCACCACATGGTCGCGTTTTTTCGATCTTGCCGAGCCCCTGCATTGCCTGGTCGCCGAAAGCGAGGGGCGCCTGCTCGGGCTGGCGCATTTCCTTTTCCACCGCAGCGCCAACGCGATCGAGCCCGTCTGCTATCTGCAGGACCTGTTCACGGTGCCGCAAGCGCGCGGCCAGGGGATCGGCGGAGCCTTGATCGCAAGAGTATATGAAGAGGCGCGCCGGGCGGGATCGGACCGGGTCTATTGGCACACCCACCAGACCAACACGGTCGCACAGGGCCTGTATGACAAGATGGCCGAAAAATCCGGCTTCATCGTCTATCGCAAGCAGTTCTGACTAGCCGGTGATCACGATTCCGATCGGCGCCGCTCTCTCTCTCCAGGCCTCGTCTGCCCGCCGATAACTGATGAAGATCTCGCCTGCCATGAGGCCCCACAGCCCACTATTTGGAACCATTGAGCCAGACGGAAATCCCGCTGGCAACCGAATTAGGATTTCACCCCGCCATCAATGCTTTGTCAGGGTGAGAAGATCGATATTGCTGTTGTGGAATATCACTCCATAGATCATCTCCCCGGTCCTAGGATTCACCGCTATTTTGCTCTGAATTCCGGGCGCATAGGCGAGCACCCTGTCCGGCCCGCCCGCCAGGGGCTGCGCCAGAATGCGCGGGCCATCTGCCCCGGTGAAATCCGGTATCAACACATCATCGCCGCGAAAGGCCAGTGTTGGACCGGCTGCGGGATATTTGGCATTTATCAATTTGGGCGTTTTATCGATCCGCCAGAGGCCGGGCTTGTCGCTCCTGGTCGCAAAAATGGCATCACCGTGCATCGCGACGCCGACCCAGCCCGCGGCGGCGACCGGTGCGCGTTGCGAGGGGTTGTCGATGTCGATGCGAATGGCTTGCTGGGCACGCCTGTCGCCCACGACCAGTCCCTTACCGTCTGGCGTCCAGGTTGGCGAGCCAACGCCCACGGGCGGTACGTCGAGGGATGCCACGCTGGCGCCATCCGGCGTCAGTATCTTGAACGTTCCGTTGCCGCTGGGGAGCGAAGAGACTCCGAGGGCCAAGGAAGCGACCCCCACGGCCAACCGCGTGCCGTCAGGGGAGAATTGAGCGCCGGAAATACGCCGCAAGCCGAAATCGAACAGCAGAGTGGGCACCGCGCCCGGCTTCATGATCCAGACGGCATTGGTTCCCGAGCGGTTGGAGATAAAGGCCAGTGTGCCATCGGGCGCGAAAGTGGGCGCAGACGTTATACCATTGGCGGGATCGATGATGTCCGGCTGCGCCGCCGGCGCCACGCTGGCGCGCGCCAGGTTTGCCCGCCTGCTGTCGGTTTCCAGTGCCAACAGGCCGCCGCCCAACGCGAGATGGCTGGCAATCGTGGCCGTCGCATAGACAGGGTACGGAGCGCGCCCTTCCACCGGATAGGCGATGATCTTGGTGCCGATGCCGCTCGGAAGGGTCGCCAGAACGGTTTTGGAATCCTCCGACCAGGCGGCAGAACCGTTGGAGCCGGTGGTCCCTGTTGTCTCACCCAGGTTTTTTTCCATCCCGCTAGCCAGATTACGGACCATGACGGGCTCGGGTGCGCCGGATTGCTGCCGGATGTAAAGTAGAGACTTGCCGTCCGGCGAACAGCGCAAATCCCCCAAGGTGGTTTCGGCCTGGTTTAAGGCAACGATCTGCACCCGGGCGCCGGTACCGAGATCGAGCCGGACAATAACGCTACCTGCTGTCCTCGATCGATCGCTGTAGTAAAGAAACTCCGTGCCCGGCTGCCAAGTCACCGAGCTTGTGTCAGCCTCGGCGCACCGCCCGGCTTCCCGCGCTTCTCCGGCGGGAACGGTCGTCACCATGATGCGGCAGGGCTCGCCGGGCTTTTGTGCGACATAGGCGAGATGGGCGTTGTCCGATGACCAGCTCGGCGAAACATCATCATAGCTGTCGTTTGTGACTTTAAGTCCATCGCCTCCTGCCAGATTGCGCGTATAGATTTGGCGTGACTCCTGGTCGACTGCGGAGGTGTAAGCGAGTGCCCTGCCGTCGGGCGAGAAAGCGGGAAAACCTTCCTGCGCAGCACTGGAAAGAAAAGTCCGGCTGCTTTCTATCGTCCAGCGCGGTGCGGGCCACAGCAGCCACGCAGCGACAGCAAACGCTGCGATGACGGAAATCGCGGCAGCGGCGATGAGCACCGGTTTGCGCATCGATTTCGGGGTGCGCGCCTGGGCGTGTCCGCCGCCGTCTGAGCGCTCAAACGGGAGGACGCTCTCATCCCGCGCGCCCGTTCGCACCAGATGAGCAAGGCCCTTGGCCAGTTCGGTGAGTTTCGCCTCGGTGTTCTCGTAGGCGTTGACCCAATTTCGGGACGCCAGCTCATAGAGAAAAGCACCCTTGGGGGCGATATTCTCCAGCCTGACCGGGATGATCAGCTTCTTCTCAAGGGTGGCGGCGGCCAGCTCCTTGGCGATGTCGCTGGATTGTGCGGCATTGGTGGAAAACAGCAGCACGAAAATCTGGCTGGCTTCCAGCGCCTTGGCGGTGGCGATGCGCCAGTCTTGGCCGGCGCCGACCTGGGCGTCATACCAGGCCTCAACCCCTTCGGCCCGAAGCTGGCTGTGCAGCAGCCGGGCCCAGGCCTCGTCCGCCCGCCGGTAACTGATGAAGATTTCGCCCGCCATAAGGCCCTCGCCGCCGCAGGATCTCGCGGCAGCGCAGCATCGGCGATTTCCAGGGGAGGGGCAACCGGCGCGTTAGACGCCTGTCACCTTCAAGCGGTGATCACGATCCCCATCGGCGCCGCCTGTTCTCTCTTAAGGCCGCGCGCCGCATGGGCCACCAATGGGCTGTGCAGGATTTGACGGCGGCAGACCAGCAGGGTGGCGTCGGCCTGGCGCGCAATCGCCGCCGCTTGCCCCGCCGGGCCGCAATCGATCACCACAAAATCGGCGCCGCCCCGCAGCACCGTGATCAGCCGCGCCATGGCGCGTGACGAAAACATGGTCGCGGCATTGGGCGGACGCCGGGGCGTGGCCAGCAGATAGGTTTCGCCGCGCGGGTCCTTGGCCAGGGCCCGGTTCAGGGGCGCGCTGCCGGTCAGCACTTCATAAAGACCGTTCTGGACGGGCGCCTTGATGACACGGGCGGTCAAACGCTCCTGGGCGCAATCCAGGATCACGGCCTTCTTGCCCATGCGGGTGGCGGCGCGGGCCAGCGACACCGCGATGGCGCTGCGGCTTTCGCCGTTTTCGGCAGAGGTCACGGCAATGACGGCGCCGTCGCCCGGTTCGGCCTGAAGCTGACGCACCAGCCCGGCCATGGCATGGGCATAGCGGCTGGCGGGATAGTCCAGCACATATTCCGCCGCTTGCAGGCGGGCGGCATCTCGCACATCGCCCAGGATGGGCGGGCCGTTCCACACCGTGAGGGGTTTGGATTTCGGCGCAGCAACCAGGCTGGCGCGCGGCGCGCCATTGACCCGAACCGGCATCAGCGGCCCCAGCTTTTCCGCCACCAGCGCCGCCAATATGCCCAGGATCAAGCCCAGCGGAATGGATGCGCCCAAAATCAAAAGGCGCTTGGGCCCTGCCGGACGCAGCGGCAAAGGCGCGGAACTGATGATGCGGCTTTCCGGCGTCTGGGCCTCGTCCAGATTCTGGCTCTGGCGCAGGCGCTGGACAAAGGCTTCGTACATGCTGCGGGTGGAATTGGCGTTGGATTCCAGCGCCTGAAGCTGCACCCGCGCCATGTTCTGGGTACGCGCGGTGACTAGGGTGCCGCCCAGGCTGGCTTCCAGCGAATTCAGATGGGCGCGCGCCACCATCACGTCATTGGCGGCGCTGGCGGCCAGGCGGTTCACTTCCTGGCTGATCTTGAAATCCAGGTCGCTCTTCTGCTCCTGGATCGCCTGCATCTTGGGATGCAGCGGGCCATATTTGCTGTTGAGTTCGCCCTCTTGGGCCAGCAGAGCCGCCTGCTGCGCGCGCAGCTGCACGATCAAGGGCGAGGACACGATCTGGGCGACATCGGCGGGATTGCCGGACGCCACCAGTTGGTTGATGCGCTCGTTGACGGCCTGTTTCTCCGCCAATTCCGAGCGCGCGGTGACGATCTGGGAATTGATGCCCACCATCTGCTGATCGACGATGGAATTGCCGGGCGTGGAATCGTTGAGATTGTGCTCGGCCTTGTAGCGCTGTACCGCCGCCTGCTGAAGCTGAAGCTGTTGCGACAGGTCCGAAAGCCTCTTGCTCAGCCAGCCGGTGGTGGCGCTGGTGATATTGATCTTGTCCGTGACCTGCGACTTCACATAGACATCGGCGAATGTGTTGGCGATCAGCGCCGCCTTGCCCGCGTCGCGCGAGGTGGCGGTGATGGTGATGCTGGTGGAAAGGCCTTGCGTCTCCGCCGCGACATGGCGTTGCAGATTCTCGATCACCCGCTCGCGGTCCAAGGCGATGTCGCTGGGGCTGAGAAGCTCGAACCAGTTGGTGGGATTGAGCAGCGACACCATCTGGCGCAGCAGTCCGGCCAGGCTGGTCTGGTCCAGGCGGGGATTGAATTCCGGATCTTCCGTCAGCTTCAGCCCGTCCGCCACTGCGGCGGCCAGGTCATGCGAGGTGATGATCTGGATCTGGTTCTGTACCGCCGCGGGATCGCTGACCAAGGGCGTCATCACCGCCGACAGGTCGGTGATATTGTTCTTGCGCGGGTCCAGCATCACCACCGAAGAGCTGGCATAGGTGGTGGGCCACAACAGCACCACCGCCAGCGCAAACAGGATGGTGCCCAGCGCCACGCGGGTAATCAGGCGGCGGCGGGCATCCAGCAGGCGGATCAAATCGACGAAGTGGAAAGGCGGCGCTTCGGACACACCGGCGCGCGGTCCGAATGGGACCTCCACCAGATAATCGCGTGCCCGGTATGGAGACATTCTCGCGCGCAAGCCTTCCGCCGGAGCGATGAATCCAAAGCCCCGCAAGGCTTTAGGTGTAGCCCCGGCCTGCCTGCTGAATGGTTAAAGACAACAGGCGTCCCGGAGCGGTTTGGCTTCGCAAAACAGGGGTTTAGATCGTTAAGCCGGCTTGGCGGGTTTCTGGCCGGAACGGCAGAAACATGAATTCAAACAATGGCTTGATCCTGTGCGCGGCTGCCGGGCCGGGCGATCACCCGGTCGGCCAGACGGCGATAGCCCCAGCCGCCCAGCAGGATCTGGAGCAGAATGACCGCTGCCAGGGATGGCCGGTAGCAGCCGCGCAACACGGCATTCAGATAGAGGCCCAGTGCCTCCAATCGCCGTTCCGGCTTGACCAACTTGGCATAGGCCCAGCCGCGCGCGCCATGATAGGCGCGCGAAGACAGGCGGGGCCGCATCCGCTCCAGCCAGGCGCCGAACTTGCCGCTGCCTTTGCTGGCGGAAATCCGCAGCGGATCGAAATGGTCCCGCCAGACCGCGCCCGGTTCTTCCAGCATGTGGAAACGGTAACCGGCCAGCGACAGGCGGATGGCGAAGTCGACATCCTGCGCTGGCCACAGATCTTCGTCATAGCGGACGCGCAGGGCGGCCTGGCGGGGCACCACGATGGTGATGGTGGGCACGAAGCCGCGCTCGCACAAAAGATATTCCGCCATGTCTTCATCCGGATCGAGCGCGCGCGGCGGCTTGAGGAACTGGCGGCCGCCGCCGCGATCCACCCGCACCCGCGCATAGCCCACCAGGCCGGTCTGATGTTCCAGCAAGGTTTTCATGCTGGCCAAATGGTGGGGCAGGAAAACGTCATCGGAATCCAGCGGCGCTATGAAATTGCCGCGCGCCTGGTCGATGGCGGTATTGCGCGCCTTGCCGCCGCCGCCATTGGTTTGCGGGAAAAACCGGATGCGCGGGTCATCAAAGGATAGCGCGACCTTGCCCGGATCATCCTGGGAACCGTCATCCACCACGATGATCTCAAAATCCTGACAGGTCTGGGCCCGCACGGATTGGATCGCCTGGCGCAGGCTTTCGGCGCGGTTGTAAACCGGAATGATCACGCTGAAGAGAGGGCCCATGATGACGCCGGCCTAGGAGAATGCGCGCAAGCGAGCCGTGAGCGAGGGGCGCCGGACATTGAGCGCCGCGATCACCAGCAAAAGCGCGCCCCAGACGATGCTGTCGCCTTCCAGGAAATCCGATTCCATCAGGTTATGCAGCAGGGCGAAGACGAACAGCGAAAACAGCATGGGCCGGAAACCGTCATCTTGCAGATCCAGTGTCCAGAGGCGGCGCGCCGGCGCCACCAGCAGCGCCAGCATCGCCAACAGAAAACCGACGCCGCCGATGGTGACCAGGATTTCCAGATAGCCGTTATGGCCATGACTGACGGAGGCCACCCAGGCGCTGGTCACATAGTTCCGCAGCGGCGACAGATTGTAGGTTTCCGTCAAGGTGCCAAAGCCCGCGCCCAGGAACGGATGATTGGCGATGTAGCGCCATTGCGCGGTCCAGATGGCGGCACGGCCGGTGAATTCATTGGGATCGTCCAGCAGCCGGGCGATCTCGCCGGCATTCAGCAATGCAAGCGCCGCCAGCATCAGGACGGCCACCGTGCCGGCGGCAACAAAAATGGCGCGGGACAGGCCATCGCGCCAACTCACCCGGTAGAGCAATCCGGCCAGCAAGGCGAGGCTCAGGAAACCGGCGGAGGAGCGCGAATGGGTCATGGCCAGGAAAAAACAGGCCGCGGCGGCGATGGCGATGCCGATCCAGTTGCGCCAGCCATTCTGGGTGAACAAAAAAAGTATGGCGGTGAGAGCGCAGGCCGCGCCCGCGATATTCTTGTGGCCATAAAGCCCGCGCCAATTGCCGATCAGGCCGGGATCGATTTCGCCCACGCCATGGCGCGCCACAGCGACCAGCGGAATGGAAAGGAAATTCACCAGCAGCACCGCCGCCAGAAACCAGCGCCAGAGCAAGAAGGCCCGTGTTGTGCCCAGCGTTTCCACGCTGAGAGCCACGGATAGCACCAGCACCACTTCCAGCCCGGCCCGGCGCAGCACCAGATCCGGCTGCGGCGCCCACCAGGCGCTGGCCAGGCACCAGCCCAGCAACAAACTCATGCTGACCGGCACGGCCCGCAACGCCCCGATGCCAAAGCGCTGGATGGCGGCGATCCCGATCAGGCCCGCGACGCCCAGATAACCGATCTGCCGCACCGCGTCGCCGTGCGAGACCGTTGCCGCGGCCAGCGGCACCAGGGGCGGCGGCGAAAAAGGCGAAAGCCCCACAAAGACCAGGAACAGCAGCGCCAGAAAGGCCAGCGCCGGAAACAGATTCTGTTCTACCGCCCGGGGTGGGACATAGGCCCCGGCATAATGGGGTGCATAATCATTCGCCATGGATCACGGCATACTCGTTGGTGCGGACACCGAACAAGGCGCTGAGCTTGCCCGCCGCCCGAAACAGCTTTTTGAGCGGGATGGCCCTGCGATTCGGGCTCAAGCCCAGGATGACCATGGCCAGCGGCGACAACAAGAGCGCGGCCAGGATTTTCAGCAGCTCGGCGGTGAGTTGCGGGAGCGTCAGCCGGTGCTTCAGCAGCACCCGCATGTCGGAATTGCCCACCGAATAGGAACGGCGCAGCCGCCAGGCCAGGCTATCGCGTGACTTCGGCACCGTGCCGCGGGCACGGGCTTCATCCGACCAGGCAAAGCGCTTGCCGGCCTGCTTCAGGCGCACAAAGAAGTCCCGATCCTCGCCCCCGGAAAGTCCGAAGTCGGGATCGAACCAGGGGGCGGTCATTTCTTCCAGCACCGCGCGGCGGATCAGCAGATTGCCGGCGCCTTGCGGCAGGCCAATCCGGCCGCTGGGCCGGCGGATGTCGCGATGGTCGCCGAACAGGACCGAACCCTGCACCACATCGGCGCCGGTGGCATGCGCCGTCTTGAGAAGCTGCTCGATCCAGTTTTTCTCCGGCCATTCATCGTCATCGATCATGGCGATGAAGGCGGCGTCGCTCATCAAGGCATATTCGATCAAGGTATTGCGGGCCTGGGCGATGCCGCGCTCCGGCGCCATCACCGCCGTCAGCCGCCAGCGATAGCCTTCCAGGCCCAGGCAGAGATCAAGCCCCGCCCGCTGTGCTGTGTCATTGTCGGCCACCAACACGGAAATTCCGACCGTCGTGTCCAAGGCGGCAATGGCCTCCAGCAGCCGCTTGAGCATTTTGGGCCGCTGGAAAGTGGGAATGCAGATCAGGACGGAATCGCTCATGGGCTGCCTTTGATGCCGGAGTTTTGCTTGTGCTTGCGCGCGCCCTTGGCGCAGCCTGCCAGGATCACCAATTCGCCCAGCGCGATACCGCCCAGCGAAGCGACAGGACCGAAGGCCAGAAGCAAAGCCAGGGTGGCGGCCAGCGACACCGCAGCCGAGGCCGCGCTGATCCGCGCCAGTTGCCGGAAGGCGCCGGCTGCTTGCAGCAAGACCGCCAGCGGCATGCGCAAAGCCCGGATCAGCATGATCGCGCCGCAGAGGGACGCCACCAGGATCACATCGGTCCTGCCGTAATTCGGCTTCACCACCAGCGCCGGGAGGAAAGCCAGCAGGCCCGCGCACAACAGGATATTGCCCAGCCAGGCCAGACAGAGGCTGAGGCGGACATGACCTGCGATCCGCGACAGCGCCGCATCATCCTTGGCGGCCAGGGCGCGCGCCAGACGGGGCCGCTCCAGGTCGGGCAGGGCGGACTGCATCAGCGCGGCGGGGCGCATCAACAGCGTGCCCAGGGCCAAAAGCGCAAAGGCGCGGGGGCCGGAAATCAAAGTGACGAGATAGGCATGGGCATTGACGGTCAGTTCGGTCAAAACCACGCCGGCCAGCGACCAGCGGGTAACGTCGCGGAAGACCGCTCCATAGCGCCTGGGATCGCCGCCAAGGGCGGCGAATTGGGTGCGGAAGAATTTCGCGCCGAACGGTGCCAGCGCGGCCAGCGCCGACAACAAGAGCAGCATGTTGGTGGTGGTGAAGCTCAGCCGGTGAAGCGCCGCCCAAAATCCCAACGCGCCCGTCAGCAGCACGCCATAGACGATATCGGACCGGATTGCGGCGGCGCCACGGCCATCGATAAAGGCAACAGAACGCGCGAAGCCGCGGAAAATAAAGACGGCGGCATAGAGCGCCAGCAAGAGCGCATCCCGAAACGGGGCGGCGCTCAAAAGCAGCATCCCGAACAACAAGGCGGCAAAGCCCAGACAGGTCAGCCAGTTCATCTGGAAACAGGCGGGCGCCATCGCCGTCTGGCCGACGGCCAGGCCGCGTGTGATGGGCAAGGAGATCAGCGCGCCGTTCAGGCTCATGCCGAAAGCCACCACCACCATCACAAAGGACACCAGCCCGAATTCGCGGGCCGGCAAATGGCGCAGCAGGATCAGGGCGCTGAGGAAATGCGCCCCCGACACCGCCGCCAGGCTCGCGGCCGACAGGCCATGACGCAACACCGTGCTGGGTGAACTCTCTGGCGCGCGCCACGCGCCGCCGCGTGCGTCCACGATGCCGGTGATCGTCATGGCGATGTTGCGGACCGCGTACTGGTGCGGGTCAAAAGCAGAAAGAGCGCCAGCGGATTGGTCCATGCATAGCGCCAGAACAGTCTTTTGGGCTCCTGCAACAGGCGGAACAGCCACTCCAACCCGCTTTGCTGCATCCAGTGCGGCGCGCGCCGGGTGGCGCCGGTGACGAAATTGTAGCAGCCGCCGCACGTCACCAGCCAGCCGGCCCTGAGACGGGCCTTGTTGCGGACGCTGAATTCATGTTCCAGCGGCACCGACAGGCCGACCCAGATCACATCGGGGCGGGAGAGGTTGATCGCATCGCAGATTTCCTCTTCCTCGTCGCGGCTGAAATAGCCGTGACGCCGCCCCACGATTTGCAGGCCAGGATAGGCTTCGCACAAACGGCGCGCCGCCTCGCGATTGGTTTCTTCGGTCGAGCCCAGCAGGAAAAATCGCAAGCCATGCTCGGCGGCGATGCGGCAGGCGTCATGAATGAAATCGGTGGTGGCGCTGCGCTCGGGGATGGGACAGGCGGTGAGATGTGAAGCGAACACCGCCGCCTGGCCATCGGCATGAATGATGTCGGCCTGGGCCAGCAGGTCGCGAAACGCGGCATCGCGCGCTGCTGTCGCGATGGCATGGCCATTGGAGGCGAACACCAGTTTGGGTTGGCGCCGCGCCGCCTCGCGTGTCATCAGACAATCCTGCAGCATCATGCGGCCCAGTCCGGTGCGCGACAGACAAACGGTATTGAGGCCGCCCACCATGACTTCGCCATGAGCGTCGTTGGCGGCGGCGAATTCGGCGGGCGCGGCGGCCTCATAAGCGGCGGGAATGGCAGCGCGCATCAAACGATGTCCTGGCCTTGCATGGTTAAGCCCTGGCTGGGGCGTTGCAGGAGGCGGGCCAGCAGACGAGGCGAACGGGGCGGGGTTTTCCGGTCTTTTTGATACGGCAGAGGGGCTTGGCGCATCCAATTGGGCGGCGCGCGGTCAATTAATAGGGGCGGGAAGTGCCGTTTTGGGGCAGCCGGGAGTTTATCATGCGCATGCCGGACCATGACGGCCGGTGGCGAGGCCATCTTACCGAAAAATAACTTTCAAATCAGTGGTTTATGGAAAAAATAGAGCCAGATGGCGTTCACCAGATGATGCAGGACCTCGCCCCCGGTTAGCAGCACATAGGCCCAAACCACAGCGGAGGCGGCATTGGCGAGCATGAAAGGCCAGAATTCCAATTCCGACATGCCCGCCACCAGCGGCACGGTTGCGCGAAACGGTCCCATGAAGCGGCCGATGAAAATCGCCCAACTCCCCCATCGGTGAAACAGATGCAGCGCCTTTTCGATCTGTTCCTCGAACCGGCGGAACAACCAGGATTTGACGATGTCATGATGGTAATGAAGGCCGATCCACCACGAGATCCAGTCGCCCAGGATCGAGCCCAGCACCGCGCCCAACCAGGCCGGAAACAGGCTGAAATGGCTGGCTGCGATCACCCCGCCCAAGGTTATCAGCAGGAAAGTGCCCGGAACGATAAAGGACACGCCGACAAAGGATTCCGAAAAGGCGATGACCAGAGCGATAGGAAAAGCCCAATAGGGATGGGCGTGAGCGGTAACTTTGACCCAGGCATGCGCGTAATGGGCAAACCAGTGGAAAATATGGTGCACGCTTCGCCTGTTTTATGCCGGTTTCCATGCCGGGCGGGGTTCCGGCATAGCGTTATTGGACCTGTCACGCCAGCCGAGACACTTCCGACATATTTCGCCCGCAACCAGCCGCTATATCTGCCCGCCGCCGAAAGTAGGTATAAGTTCATGCCGCGTTCAGCTGGACGATGCTAACCCATTTGACGCATTGAGTTTCTCCGGCCAATTCGGCTCTTTTGTGACATGCCTGTTAATATGGATTGCCGATGAATATTGATCGTTCACCCGCAGATTTTCAGCGCGCCGGGCCTGTCTCACAGGGGCCGGTTGGCCGCGCCTGGACGGGCGTCAAAAGCTGGAGCGCGCGCAATCCCAGACTGTCGCGGATTGTGTGGTTCGCGGTCGGGCTGGCGCTGCTGGGTCTTTTGATCTGGGCGATCTATCCCGCCAAACAGAACAACCGCCGCGGCCTCATCAACCAGGGCGCCCAACCCGTGGTCGTGGCCAAGGCCATCGATGGCGACATCAATGTCACGCTGAATGCGCTGGGAACGGTCACGCCGCTGGCCACCGCCACTGTCAGGCCGCAAGTGAGCGGCATGCTGGTGAAGCTCAATTTCACCGAAGGCCAGATGGTCAAGGCCGGCGACACCTTGGCGCAGATCGATCCGCGTCCGTATCAGGCGTCGCTGGATCAGGCGCGCGGACAATTGGCGCGCGACACCGCCACCCTGGCCAACGCCAAAGTCGATCTGACGCGCTATCAGTCATTGCTGGCGCAGAATGCGATCTCCCAGCAGCAGGTCGCCACCCAGGCCGCCCTGGTGCAATCCACCGAAGGCGTGGTGGTTGCCGATCAGGCCAATGTCGAAACCGCCCGCATCAATCTGGGCTATACCAATATCGTCTCGCCGGTGTCGGGACGCGCCGGCATTCACCTGGTGGATATCGGCAATATCGTGCAGGCGGGCCAGACCACCGGTGTGGTGGTGGTGACCCAGCTTCAGCCCATGTCGGTGCTGTTCACCATCCCCGAGGATAATGTTCATGCGGTGCTGGCGCGGGTGAATAGCGGCGCCATCTTGCCGGTGGATGCCTGGGATCGCAGCCAGACCGTCAAGATCACCAGCGGCACTTTGTCAGCGGTGGACACGGTGGTGGATCCCACCACCGGCTCGGTCAAGCTGCGCGCCTTGTTCGACAATCAGGACAACAAACTGTTCCCGGCCCAGTTCGTCAATGTACGGCTGCTGGTGGACACGTTGCACAATCAGACCGTGATTCCGGTTGCCGCCATCCAGCGCGGCGCCGACGGCACTTTTGTTTTCGTGGTGACGCCGGAAAAGACCGTCACCCAGCGCGACGTCAAGACCGGCGTGCAGGATGGCGACAACATCCAGGTCCTGTCCGGCATCAAGCCGGGGGACACGGTGGTGGTGGACGGCGCCGACCGCTTGCGCGATGGCGCCGATGTCGAAATCCCCAACCAGACCGCCAAGATCGCCGCGCCATCCGGCGGCGCCAATGACGCCGAGCGCGCCGCCAAGCGCGCCCAGGCGATGGCGGCGGTCGCCAAGGCGTGCAGTGAAGATGTGAAGAAATTCTGTCCCACCGCGCAACCGGGCAGCCGCGAGATGCGCATGTGCCTGTTCCAGAACCGCGACGATCTCAGCGCGGGCTGTTCGAAGGCGCGTTCCGACATGCAGCGGGGCTTTGGCGGCGGCGGCGGACGCCGTGGCGGGGGCGGCGGTGGCGGCGGCGGCCCGTGACCGTGTCTTCTTCCGCACCCCATAACGGCGAACATAGCGGCGCCAATATTTCCGCGCCTTTCATCCAGCGTCCGGTCGCCACCACGCTGTTGATGATCGCCATCCTGTTGATCGGCCTTTCGGGCTATAAATTCCTACCGCTCTCCGCCCTGCCGGAAGTCGATTATCCCACCATCCAGGTCCAGACGTTCCTGCCCGGCGCCAGTCCCGATGTGATGACCACCTCGGTCACCGCGCCCCTGGAAAAACAATTCGGCCAGATGCCGGGACTGAAAGAGATGTCCTCCATCTCCTCGGCCGGCTCTTCGGTGATCACCCTGCAGTTCGACTTGAGCCTGTCGCTGGACATCGCCGAACAGGAAGTGCAGGCCTCGATCAATGCCGCCAACAGCCTGCTGCCCAACAACCTGCTGCCGGCGCCGCCGGTCTACGCCAAGGTCAATCCCGCCGACGCGCCGGTAATAACCCTGGCCGTCAGTTCCACCAGCCTGCCCA
The DNA here is from genome assembly GCA_035693565.1 of Rhizomicrobium sp. Classification (GTDB taxonomy): domain Bacteria; phylum Pseudomonadota; class Alphaproteobacteria; order Micropepsales; family Micropepsaceae; genus Rhizomicrobium. The sequence goes on from DASSGF010000028.1 coordinate 17,334, forward strand.
TGACGACGGTGCAGGAACTGGCCGATACCCGCATCGCGCAGAAAATTTCCCAACTGTCGGGTGTCGGCCTGGTCAGCCTGTCGGGCGGTCAGAAGCCTGCCGTCAGGGTTCAGGCCAATCTGCAAAGGCTGGCGGCGCTGGGGCTCAATATCGACGACCTGCGCACCACCATCAACAACAACAATTCCAACGCGCCCAAGGGCAGCTTCGACGGCGCGATGCAGTCCTACACCATCAACGCCAATGACCAGCTGCAGGATGCCGAGGCCTATAAGAACATCGTGGTGGCCTATAAGAACGGCTCGCCTGTGTTCCTGCGCGACGTCGCCAATGTGGTGGCGGGCGCGGAGAACAGCAAACTGTCGAGCTGGGCCAACAAGACCCCGGCGGTGCTGATCAATGTCCAGCGGCAGCCCAGCGCCAATGTGGTCCAGGTGGTGGATTCCATCAAGGAACTGCTGCCCCAGATCCAGGCGGGGCTGCCGCGTTCCGTGGATGTGAAGACCCTGACCGACCGCACCGAAACCATCCGCGCCTCGGTGGCCGATGTGGAATTCGAGCTGATCCTGGCGGTGGTGCTCGTGGTGCTGGTGATCTACTGTTTCCTGGGCAGCCTGCCCGCGACGTTCATTCCCAGCCTGTCGGTGCCGCTTTCCATCGTCGGCACTTTTGCGGCCATGTATCTGCTGGGCTATTCGCTGAACAACCTGTCCCTGATGGCGCTGACCATTTCCACCGGCTTTGTGGTGGATGACGCCATTGTGATGATCGAGAACATCTCGCGCTATATCGAGCAAGGCGAGAAGCCCTACGACGCGGCGATGAAAGGCGCGGGCGAGATCGGTTTCACCATCGTGTCGCTGACCGTCTCCCTGATCGCGGTGCTGATCCCGCTATTGTTCATGCAGGAAGTGGTGGGGCGGCTGTTCCGCGAATTCGCGGTGACCCTGGCGGTCACCATCCTGATTTCCGCGCTGGTGTCGCTGACCCTGGTGCCCATGCTTTGCGCCAAGCTGCTGCGCAGCCATGCCGAGGAGGAGAAACGCGAAAGCGGCATCCAGCGCACTATCGAGGGCTATTACCACCGACTGGTGAGCGAATATGACCGGTTGCTGTGCTGGGTGTTGAAGCATCAGCGTCTGACGCTCCAGGTCGCGGTGGGGACCCTGGTCCTGACCGTGCTGATGTATATCGCCATTCCCAAGGGCTTCTTCCCGGTGCAGGACACCGGCTTCATCCAGGCCATTACCGAAGCCGGCCCCACGGTTTCCTTCGAGGCCATGGCCCAGCGCCAGCAGCAACTGGCCGCCAAGCTTCTGCAGGACCCCGATATTGCCAGCCTGTCCTCCTTCATCGGCGTGGATGGCACCAACAACACCCTGAATAGCGGCCGCTTCCTGATCAATCTCAAGCCAAAGAGCCAGCGTGATGGCGTCGAAACCGTCATGGAGCGCCTGACCCAGGAGGCCCATAGCGTGCCCGGCATCACTTTCTATCTGCAGCCGGTGCAGGACCTGACCATCGATTCCGTGGTCTCCCGGGCGCAGTATCAGTTCGTGCTCCAGGCGGCTACCAGCGCCGCCCTCAATCAGTTCGTGCCCAAATTGCTGGACGAGCTGAGGAAGGTGAAGGCGATCCGCAACGTCTCGACCTCCTTCCTGGACCAGGGCCTGTCGGCTTATGTGAATGTGGACCGTGACACCGCCGCGCGTTTCGGCGTCACCTCCGCCACCATCGACAATGCGCTGTATGACAGTTTCGGCCAGCGCCAGATCTCCACCATCTTCACCCAGTCCAATCAGCGCCGGGTGATTCTGGAGGCCGATCCCACGCTGCAGAACTCGGTCCAATCGCTGCAGGACATCTATCTGCCCACCGCAGGCGGCGGACAGGTGCCGCTGGCGGCCATCGCCAAGGTGGAACAGCGGCCGACCGCGTTGCAGGTCGGGCACTTGTCCCAATTCCCCTCCGCCACTTTCTCCTTTGATGTCGCGCCGGGTTATTCGCTGGGCGCGGCGGTGGACGCCATCCAGGCGGCAGAAAACACCGCCGGCCCCCCGCCCGGCATCACCACCCAATTTGAAGGCTCGGCGCTGGCCTTCCAGTCGGCCTTGTCCAACGAAGTGCTGCTGATCCTGGCCGCCATCGTCACCGTCTATATCGTGCTGGGGGTGCTGTATGAGAGCTTCATCCATCCGGTGACCATTCTTTCCACCTTGCCGTCGGCAGGGGTGGGCGCGCTCCTGGCCCTGGTCATCACCGGCCATGATCTCAACATCGTCTCCATCATCGGCATCATTCTGCTGATCGGCATCGTCAAGAAGAACGCCATCATGATGATCGACTTCGCGCTGGAAGCCGAACGCAATGAGGGCAAGTCACCCGAGGACGCCATCCACCAGGCGGCGCTGCTGCGCTTCCGTCCCATCCTGATGACCACGGTGGCGGCCTTGTTCGGCGCGCTGCCGCTGATGCTGGGTTCGGGCATGGGCTCGGAACTGCGCCATCCGCTGGGCATCTCCATCGTGGGCGGGCTTCTGGTCAGCCAATTGCTCACGCTGTTCACCACGCCGGTGATCTACATCTATTTCGACAAGGCCGGACGGGACCTGCGCGAATGGCGCGAGCGCCGCCGCGCCGCACCGGCCGGCCCGGAACCGGAGCCTGCGGAATGAATCTTTCCCAGCTCTTCATCCGCCGCCGGATCGCCACCACCCTGCTGGCGATGGGGCTGGGGCTGGCGGGTTTGGTGGCCTATTTCCTGCTGCCGGTTTCGCCCTATCCCAATATCGACATTCCCACCATCGCGGTCAGCGCCAATATGCCGGGCGCCAGTCCCGAAACCATGGCATCCAGCGTGGCGACCCCGCTGGAGCGGCATCTGGGCACCATTGCGGGCATCACCCAGATGACTTCGCGAAGCAACATCAACAGCACCCAGATCGTGCTGCAGTTCGACATCGAACGCGATATCGACGGCGCGGCGCGGGATGTGCAGGCGGCGATCAATGCGGCGCGCGCCGATTTGCCGGCGGCGCTGCGCTCCAATCCCACCTATCGCAAATTCAACCCCGCCGACCAGCCCGTCCTGATCCTGGCGCTCACCTCCAAGAGCCTGTCGACGGGGCAGATCTACGACCAGGCTTCCAACATCATCCAGCAGAAGCTGTCGCAGATTTCCGGCGTGGGGGACGTATCGCTCAACGGCGCCTCGCTGCCGGCCATCCGCATCGAGCTCAATCCCCGCGCCTTGTTCAAATATGGCATCGGGCTGGAGGATGTGCGCGCCGCGGTCAGCGGCGCCAACGCCAACAGCCCCAAGGGCGATATCCAGCAAAAAGGCCAGAGCTTCCAGGTCTATGCCAATGACAATGCCAGCCTGGCCAAGGACTATCAGAACCTGATCATCGCCTATCGCAACAATGCCGCGGTCAGGCTTTCGGATGTGGCTCAGGTGGCCGACGGGGTGGAGAATGTCCGCAACCTGGGCACCTTCAACGGCCAGCCCGCCATCCTGGTCCAGATCACCAAGCAGCCCGGCGCCAATGTGATCGAGGTGGTGGACCATATCCGCGAGCAGCTCCCTTCGCTCAAGGCGGCGCTGCCGGTCAGCATCGACCAGGGCATCCTGTTCGACACCACGACCTCGATCAGGAATGCCGTCCATGACGTGGAAGTCACCCTGATCATTTCCACCATATTGGTGATCCTGGTGGTGTTTCTGTTCCTGCGCAATTTCAAGGCGACCCTGGTGCCCACCGTCTGCGTGCCGCTGTCGTTGCTGGGCACGTTCGGCGTGATGTATCTGCTGGGCTTCAGCCTGGACAATTTCTCCCTGATGGCGCTGATCGTCTCCACCGGCTTTGTGGTGGATAACACCATCGTGGTGCTGGAGAACGTCACACGGCATCTGGAAAATGGCGAAGACCGGATGACCGCGGCGCTGCGCGGCGCCCGCGAGGTGAGCTTCACCGTGCTTTCCATGAGCATCTCTCTGGTGGCGGTGTTCTTCCCGTTCCTGCTGATCGGCGGGATCGTGGGCCGTATCTTCCACGAATTCGCCATGACCATCACCACCGCCATCATCATGTCGATGATCGTGTCGCTGACGGTCACGCCGATGATGTGCGCCTATCTGGATTTCACCGTCAACGAAGACCAGAACTGGCTGATGCGCTGGTCGCGCCGCAGCATGGAAGCGATGCAGAACTTTTATCGCCGCACCCTGGGCTGGTCGCTGGACAATCCCAAGACCATCATGGCGACCCTGCTGGTGGCGGTGGTGTTGAACGTCTATCTGCTGGTGATTGTGCCCAAGGGATTCTTTCCCGACACCGACAATGGCATGATCTTTGGCGGTCTGCGCGGCGACCAGAGCATCTCTTTCCAGTCGATGCAGAAGAAATTCCAGCAATTCGTCGACATCATCAAATCCGATCCGGCGGTGGCGACGGTGGGCGGCTTTGCCGGCGGCCAGGCCACCAACAGCGGACAGGTCTTCGTCACCCTCAAGCCCCGGCGGGAGCGCGGCCTGTCCACGCCGGAAGTCATCCAGCGCATGAGCCCCAAGCTGCTCCAGGTGGCGGGTGCGCGGCTGTTCCTGGACTCAGGCGGCGGCATCCGCGCCGGCGGCCGCCAGGGCAATGGCGCCTACCAGTACACAATCCTGGCGGACGAGCTGGAGGACCTCAACACCTGGCTGCCCAAGATCACCGCGGCGCTCCAAGACGTGCCGCAACTGCAGGATGTCAATTCCGACCAGCAGGACAAGGGGCTTCAGGTCGATCTCAAGATCGACCGTCCCACCGCGGCGCGGCTGGGGTTGACGGCGGCGCAGATCGACAATGCGCTGTATGACGCCTTCGGCCAGCGCCAAGTCTCCACCATCTATAAGGACAAGAACCAGTATCATGTGGTGATGGAGGTGGCGCCGTCTTTCTGGCAAAGCCCCGAAACGCTGAACGACGTCTTCATCTCGACCTCGGGCGGCTCGGTCAGCGGCACCCAGTCCAGCGCGGCGGCGGGCGGCGCCTTTGTGGTCACCAACACGGCCGCCACGGCCGCGCCGGCCACCGGCACCACCATAACGGCCGGCGGCACTGCCGCCTCTTCAAGCGCCGCCACCCAGGCTCAAGCCGGCCAGGATGCCGTGCGCAACCAGCAACTCAATTCCGTGGCGGTGGGCGCGCGCGGCGGCTCGTCCACCGGCGCCTCGGTCTCCACCCGGGTGGAGACCATGGTGCCATTGTCGGCCTTTACCAGTTTCGGGCCGGGCACCACGCCGCTGTCCATCAGTCACCAAAGCGTGTTTGTCGCCACCACCTTTTCCTTCGGCCTGCCGCCGGGCGTGTCCATGAGCCAGGCGCTGGACGCCATCCAAAGAACCATGGCCAATATCAATGTGCCCATCTCCGTCCATGGCGAGACGGCGGGCACCGCGCAGCTGTTCCAGAAAAGCTTCGCCAACATGCCGTTCCTGCTGCTGGCGGCGGTCCTCACCATCTACATCACCTTGGGCGTCTTGTATGAAAGCCTGATCCATCCGGTCACCATCCTTTCCACCCTGCCCTCGGCGGGGGTGGGCGCGGTGATGGCGCTGTTGATGTTCAAGACCCAGTTCGACCTGATCGCCACCATCGGGGTGATCCTCTTGATCGGCATCGTCAAGAAAAACGCCATCATCATGATCGACTTCGCCATCGACCTGATGCGGCGCGAGGGCTTGAGCTCGCGCGCCGCCATCTACAAGGCGTGCCTGCTGCGCTTCCGCCCCATCATGATGACCACCACCGGGGCCATTCTGGGCGCGCTGCCGCTCGCCATCGGCTTGGGCGAGGGGTCGGAACTGCGCCAGCCGCTGGGCATTTCGATCGTGGGCGGGCTGTTCTTGAGCCAGATCCTCACGCTCTACACCACGCCGGTCGTGTTCCTGTACATGGACCGCTTCGGACGCTGGACCAGCGGGTTCTGGAACAAGTGGTACCACGGCATCATGAAGGACCGGCCGGGCGATCACGCGCCGGTGCCGCGGCCGTCACCGGCTGAATAGCGACCTGTCATGCCCGCGAAAGCGGGCATCCATTTTTCCATCCGATAGTGATTGCTGAAAAGTTGGTTTCCCGCTTACGCGGGAATGACAGTAAGGCCGGTCAAATCACAGATTCGGCAGATCGTCCGAGGCGCCGCTAGGCTTGCCTTCATTGATCTTGGCGTTGCGGCTCTGGCGATACAGGTTGCGGGTCGTGGCATAGAAGTCGATGGACGACCGCTCGATGGTTTCCACCGCGTCCAGGGTCGCGGCGCGGCTGTCCAGGATGCCGATGCCGAAGCGCACCACCATCCAGGTGTCCTTGCCATGGAAGCGGACATAGGTGAGCGGGTCGAAAGCGGTGTCCACGCCGGTGCCCAACAGGTCGCGGGGCGGCAGCGGCCCGGCAAAGGGCAGCACCAGATAAGAGCCTTCGGCGATGCCGTTTTTGCCCAGAGTGATGCCGAAGTCATTGTCGTGACCGGGGATGCCGATCTTGCTGGCGACGTCGATCAGCCCGCCAATGCCCACCGTGGAATTGATCACAATCCGGCCGGCTGTGTTTATCGCCTTGTCGCCGTCACCCTGCAGCACGTCATTGGCCAGCACCACGGGCGAGTTGAGGTTGGTGAGGGCGTTGTGGATGCCGTCGCGCACCGGCTCGGGCATCACGGCGCGATAGCCCTTGGCGATGGGGCGGGCGACCGCATGATCCATCCGGACGTCGAAATCGAAAATGTCACGATTGGTCTTTTCCCAGGGATCGTTCTGGGCAAGCGACTCGGCGCTGGGGGTACTGCAACCACCCAAAAACAGGCTCAAACCGAGCGCCGGCACCACGGGAAAAAAGCGTTTCATGCCCACCAAATATCAGGAACTTAAATAAAAGACCGTTACCGGCGAGTCTGGCTCGAAGTCAATATCGGTATTCGTGCCGTGGTGCACAAGGGGGCAACTGCCCCCCGTGACGGCGTGCCCCTGTGGATGTTTCATAGACTGTTGAAGTTTATTTCGCCCGGGTTAATACCTGTTGCCGATCAGGGCACAAGCCGTGGCGGATTTGTTACAGGCGGCGGAACGAGAGCCGGGTCCTTTCGCCACGACGGATGTACGGCCGGATATTCAGGACGGGCCGCGCCGGACACCTGCTTTTCACCGGCCGGGCTGTCCATCACCAGGGGCGGGGCTTGCAAGGTGGCGATCCCGAATCCCAGCGAGCAGATATTCTGTCCCAAAAAACAGGCGCGCATTTTCCCATCCCGGCTCGAAAGAGAAAATGAGCGGGATGACGAATCGCTCCGCCGAATGATGAAAAATCATGCAGTTTTTCGAACACTCAGCCTCGGCCGAACAAGGGCATCTTGGTCGCCATTACAGTCAGGAAAGGAACGTTGGATTCCAGCGGCAGCCCCGCCATATAGGCCACGGCTTCGGCGACATGGCGGACATCCATGCGGGGTTCGACCATCAGCCGGCCGTCCGGCTGCAACACACCCTGGGTCATGCGCTGGGTCATCTCGGTGGCAGCGTTGCCGATATCGATCTGGCCGGCGGTGATGTCGAAGGGGCGCCCGTCCAGGATGGTGGATTTGGTCAATCCGGTGATGGCGTGCTTGGTGGCGGTGTAAGGCGCGGAATGGGGTCTGGGCCGGTCGGCCGAGATCGAGCCATTGTTGATGATGCGGCCGCCGCGCGGGTCCTGGGCCTTCATCATCCGGACCGCCTCCTGGGTGCAAAGAAAGGCGCCGGTGAGATTGACCCCCAACACAGCCTGCCATTGCTCAATACTCAGCTCCTCGATGGGGATCGCGGGGGTACCCATGCCCGCATTGTTGAACAACATGTCCAGGCGGCCGAACTTTTCCTGGATCTGGGCGAAAACCGCCTTGACCGCCTTGGGATCGCTCACATCGGCAGGCGCGATCAAATGCTCGCCTTTAAGGCTTGCGGCCGTCTCTTCCAGCGTTTCCCGCTTGCGGCCCACCAGCGCCGTCAACCAGCCACGCTCCGCCAAGGCTTGGGCGGCCGCCCGTCCCACGCCGCTGCCCGCGCCCGTGATCATTGCGATTCTGTTCATTTTCGTCTCGTCCTCTAAGGCGTGGCCATGTGAGCGCAAACCATAGATTCCATAAGGCTTTAGAGGCAACAGCGGTCTGCGCTGGCGGGCTTTATTTGGCCTCACATTTGCTTTAGAGCTTCGCCGCCATAGGCGGCAAAAGAGCTTCGCCGCCATTGGCGGCAAAAGAGCTTCGCCGCCCTAGGCGGCAAATGGCGATATAAAAAGGCCGGGCCCACCGTATATTGCGTCGGATTACCAGGGGAATTTGATGTCCAGATTTCTGCACGCGGCCTTGCTGGCGGCCGGCACGCTTGGTCTTGGCGGATCGGCCTGGGCCCAGGCTGACGCCACGCCTCAGACTGCGGGCACCGCTCCCAAGACCCAGACAACAGCACAGGGGACCACGCTGGAAAAGGTGGTGGTCACTGCCCGCAAGCGGGAAGAGGACGAGCAGACCGTCCCCATCTCCATCACCGCCTTGAGCCAGGCCGACCTGGACAAGCTGAACGTCAAGACCATCGAGGATCTGAAATATGTCAGCCCCTCGGTCTATATCGCACCCACCGCCTTCCGCCAGGACACGCTGAACATCACCATCCGCGGCCAGCGCAATTTCGACGCGCCGTCGGGGGGCGGCAATCCGGGTCTGGCTTTCGATACCGCCTCGGCGGTCTACAAGGACGGGGTTTATTATGCCCGCGCCCTGGGCCTGACGGGCTCCCTGTTCGACCTCGACAATGTGCAGGTGCTCAAAGGCCCGCAAGGCACTTTGGTGGGCCGCAACACCACCGGGGGCGCCATCCTTTATAACAGCCGTGAGCCGGAGCCGGAGTTCGGCGGTTATGTCCAGGCCACGGTGGGCGACTATGCCCGCGCCGGCCTTCAGGGCGCCGTCAACCTGCCGCTGGACGACACTCTGTTCCTGCGGGTGGCGCTGAATTCGGAAAATCAGAAAGGCTATATCGCAAACTATTTCGTGGATTCCACATCGGGGCGCCGAAACGCCCAGGCCGCAATGGGATTCAAAAAGCTCGCCGGCGTTATTTCCGCAAAATGGCAGCCGGACGACAGCTTCAGCCTGGTAGTGCGCGCCGACATCTCCGCCGAGCATGACACCGGTTCGACCTATCACGATCTGGGCTATTTCGTGGGCACGGTGGCGTCCAACGGCCGTACCTCGATCTGCAACATCCCGGTCACCTGCCTGCCCTTCACCGATCTGCGCGGCCAGGTCATGCAGCCTTATTATCTCACCGCGACCGCGAACGGCGTTTCCAATCCCAATCCCTCGCCGCAGGCCTATAACGCGATCCTGGCGTCCGTGCTGCGCGAGCAGACCTACAGCTTCTGGTCGGCCGAGCAGGATGTCTCCAACCTCAGCGCGGGGCATTACGGGACCTACTCGGCCACCGCAACCAAGAAATTCGGGGATGTCGATGTGCGCCTGATGGCCGCTTATCGCACCTTCAGCAATACCGGCACGGCGGTCAGCCGCGGCCTGCCGTTCGAAAGCAACACCTACAAATATAATTTTCCGGCTTATCACTCATGGCAGACCGAGTTGACCGTCAATGGCAGGAGTTTTGACGACAAGCTGCAATGGACCACGGGTCTGTTCTTTTTCAACGAGAAGAGCCCCAATGACGGCGGCTTACTCTACCAATTCCTGCCGTCTGCCGCCGGGCCTCCCACGGCTGTGGCGGGCAAACAATTCAGCATCACCGACTGGAGCAACAACAGCGAGGAAAACAGTTCCTATGCCGCTTATGCCCAGGCGACCTACACTATTTGGCCCGACACCCGCTTCACTGCGGGCGTGCGCTACACCTATGACGAGCGTTTCGCGCATGTCGCCAGCCAGTCGATACGCACCCCTGCCACGCAGGCAACCACCAACAGCCTGACCAATGCGGTCTTCAGTTCCACGTCCTTCGTCTATAACGGCATCAGCTATGCGGGGGAGAGCAATGTCTGCCTGCTCACCAATCCCAATGGCGTGACATTGCCCTTGTCGCAATGCGCCGTGGACATCAACAAGAGCTACCACAAGCCGACCTGGACTCTGGCCCTGGATCACGATCTGTGGGAGGGCACCATGGTCTATGCCACCATGCGGTCAGGCTATCGCTCGGGCGGCATCAATACCCAGGCGCAGAATATCGCCGCCATGACCGCATTGCCGGAAAATGTGCTGGACTATGAAATCGGCGTGAAGTCGGACTGGGCGGTGGCGGGCATGCCGCTGCGCACCAATCTGGCGCTGTATGAAACCAGCTATCACAATATCCAGGTGCAGCAGCAGGTGCCCAATGTTACCCTGGCAACCGCCGTGGGCGGCGGTGCATGCACCCAAGCCGCGTTCAATGCCGGCAATTGCACAGGCTTCCTCAATGAGAACATCACCCTCAACGCCGCGGCGGGCAAGATCTATGGCGCGGAATGGGAGGTGACATTGCTGCCGACCGACTGGCTGACGCTCAATGCGTCGGGCAGCTATATCGATCCGCGCTACACCGACTTTTCCTTCCTCGTGCCGGCGGGCTATCTCCAACCGGCCGGCGGGACAAATCTGTCGGGTACGCCCATTCCGGTGCCCAGCTGGCAGACCAACGAAACGGCATCCGTCAATTTCGGCACCGATCTGGGCGGGTTGCCGCTGGGCGACACGGTGTTCACGGCGCATTATTACTGGCAGAGCCGCTATCTGGCGGATCTGCGCAACTACAATCCGATGCAGCGAACCTTCGCCTATGGGCTGTTGAATTTCCGGCTGGAATTTACCGACATCGGCCATACCAATGCCGACCTGGCGGTGTTCATGAACAATGCCGCCAACACCCAAGCCTGTCTGCCGGAATATAACGGCGTCCTCAACTCCGCCCCCAACGGGACCTTCGGTTCTCCGGGCACGTCGGGTGTCTTGCAATGCATCCCGCTGGCGCCGCGCATGACGGGCGTTACACTGGGATACAAGTTCTAGTTTTTAAATTAGCCCCCTCCGATCCGGCCTTCACGCCTGACGGCGCTTGGCGTTCGGTCGGCTTGGCCGCCAACCCTCACCCTTCGCAGCTTTGCTGCGACAGAGCTACGGAGCGTATTCCACCTTCACCAGGCTCATGGTGAAGACCAAAGCCTGGTTGGGCGGAATGGCGTCGCCGGCGCCGTCGGCGCCATAGCCCAGCTCGGGCGGCAAGGCGATTTCCCAGGTGTCGCCGGTCTTCATCAATTTCAGCGCCTCGACCCAGCCGGGGATCAGGGCGCCGGCCTGGAATTGCGCCGGCTCTTCCGGCTTGGTCTGGTCGAAGACTTTGCCGCTGATCAACGAGCCCTTATAATAGACCGTCACCACGTCGGCGTCCTTTTGCACCTGGGGGCCGGTCCCCGCCTTGAGCACCCGGTACATCAGCCCGTCGGGCAGCTTCTTGACGTCGGGGCGCCCCGCATAATCGGCGAGGAAGCGCTTGTTGGCGTCGGCGGAGGTGTCATAAGCGGAGCTTGCGACGCCTGCGGTATCGGACTTCTTCTGGTCGCAGGCGGCAAGAGTTACCAGCGGCACCAGCACCAGGACTTTCAGAAAACGCATCGTCTACCCCGATTGGAAGCTGTCTTATAGGCAAAAACGGATTTGCCAGCTATGGCGCGTATTCGACCTTGGTCAACGAGACAAGGAAGACCAGGGTCTGGCCTGGCGGAATGACATCGCCCTTGCCATCGCTGGCGTAAGCCAGGTCCGGCGGGATCACCAATTCCCAGGTATCGCCGGTTTTCATCAGTTTGAGAGCTTCGGTCCAGCCGGGGATCACGCCGCCGACCTGAAGCGAGATAGGCTCTTCGGGCTTGGTCCTGTCGAAGACCTTGCCGCTGATCAGCGAGCCCTTGTAATAGACCCAGACCGTGTCGCTGTTTTTTTGCACCTGCGGGCCGTCGCTCGGCGCCGCCCGCAACACGCGGTACATCAGCCCGTCGGGCAGTTTCTTCACGTCAGGCCGAGCGCCATAGTCGGCCAGGAAGCGCGTATTGGCTTCGGCGGAGGTGTCATAGGCCGCGCCCGGCACCCCTGGGCTGGCCGCGGCGGCATGGGCCTTCTGGCCGCAGACGCCCAGAACCATCAGCGACGCGACAACCAGGATTTTCAAGGCGCGCATGGGTTCCTCAAAGGTGCCATAACGGCATTATACGCGAGAGGATGGCTCGTCGCTACTTGTTCGCGACCTTGACCTCGTCACCATCCCGCAGCGCATCGGCGGGGTTGTCGATGATCCGGTCTTGCGGCAAAAGCCCGTTCCCCACATCAACCGTCGCGCCCATGTCGCGCGAAATGGTGATGGTCTTGAGTTTGACATGGTTGGTCGCATCCACGGTCGCGACCTGCATGCCTTCGTCGCGGAACAGAAGCGCGGTGGCGGGCACCCGGATGCCGTTGGCGCCGGGCGGCAGGGGGAATTTCACCTCGGCATAGGCGCCGGGCTGCAGCACGCCGTCCGGATTGTCCATCCCGAACTGCACCAGCACCGTGCCGGTAGAGGCGGCTACCGCGCCGGCGCTGGCCACCAGGCTGGCCTGGAAGACCCGGCCGGAATATTGCGGCACCGAGAAACTCACGCTGGTGCCGGGGCGAATATAGGAAGCATAGTTCTGCGGCACCCGCACATAGATGCGCAGCCGGCTCTGGTCGGCGACGGTAAAGAGCGGGGTGGGGTTGGAGGGGGTGCCCGCCATGACTAGGTTGCCCACATCCACCGCCCGGCTGGTCACCGTGCCGTCGAAGGGCGCGATGATCCTGGTATAGGCCAGGTTGATGGAGGCCTGCGCCACCTGGGCGCGGTCGGACTCGACAATACCCGATTGGGCATTGACCGCTGTTTGCTGTGCGGCGAGCTGTTGGGCGGAAATCGCATTCTGACCGGCCAGTGTCTGATAGCGGGTGAGGTCCACCCTGGCATTGGCCAAGGTCGCGCTGTCGCGCGCCAAGGCGCCGCGCGCCTGGGCCAGGGCGGCTTCATAGGTGCGGGGATCGATCTGCGCCAGGAGATCGCCCTTCTTCACCTTGGCGCCGATGTCGAAATTCCATTTCTGCACATAGCCGCTGACCTGGGCGTAGATCGGCGCGCTGGAAAAAGCCTGCACTTCGCCCGGCAGATTGAGGCCGCTGCCGCCTTTGCTCCCGTCGAGCTTGATCAGTTGCACGGTCTGGATCGCCTGGTCGTCGGTCCATTCCGCGGTGGCGTGGCTCTTCCACAGCCGCCAGCCGATGCCCAGCACCGCGATGACCAGAGCAGCGAACAGCGCCACCCGGCCCCAGCGTTTCAGGCCGGGAGGGGTGGTGTGGCGCAGCAGCTTGTCCTGTGCGGACTCTACAGGTCCGGCATCCGGATTCTTGTCAGGCATACGCTTCCCCAGGCTCTGCGCCGCGCCGGGCGTGAGCAGCCCGGCGACCGTGAATGCGACCGTGAATGATGCTGAAGACCACCGGCACAAATAGCAAGGTGGCGCCGGTGGCGAAAACCAGTCCGCCGATCACCGCGCGCCCCAGGGGCGCGTTCTGCTCGCCGCCCTCGCCCAGCCCCAGCGCCAGGGGCGACATGCCGATGATCATGGCCAGCGCCGTCATGCAGACCGGGCGGAACCGGGCGAAGCCGGCTTCCACCGCCGCCAGCACCGCATCGCCATGATGCGCCAGCCGCTCGCGGGCGAAGGAAATCACCAGAATGGAGTTGGCGGTGGCGACCCCCATGCACATGATGGCGCCGGTCAAGGCCGGCACCGACAAGGTGGTGCCGGTGGTGAACAAGGTCCACACAATGCCGGCCAAGGCCGCCGGCAGCGCGGTGATGATGACGAACGGGTCGGTCCAGGACTGGAAGTTGACCACAATCAGAAGATAGATCAGCACCACCGCCGCCAAGAGGCCGTAGAACAAGCCGGAGAAAGCGGTGTTCATGGTCACGACCTGGCCGCGCAAGGTGACGGTGGCGCCGCGCGGCAGATATTTGGCATTGGCGTCGATCACCTTCTGTACATCCCTGGACACCGCGCCCAGGTCGCGGTCCTGGGTGGTGGCGAACAGGTCGATGGTGGGCATGATGTTGTAGTGCGTCACCAAGGTGCGGCTCTGGCTGCGGCTGATGTTGGACAGGCCTCCCAATATTTGCGCCGCTCCGCCATTGGCGCCGGTCACCGGCAGGTTCTGCAGCGCCTGCAAGGAGTCGAGTTTGTATTCCGGGGTCTGCGCCGTCATGAAATAAGACACGCCGTTCTTGGGATTGAGCCAGAAATTCGGCGCGGTTTGCGAAGTGCCGGCCAGGCTGGTGGCCAGCGCATTGGTGACGTCGCGTTCGGTCAGGCCCAGCTGCGCCATGCGGCCCCGGTCAGCGTCGACTTGAAGCTGCGGCTGGCTGCTGGATTGCTGCATGCGGGCGTCCACCAGGCCGGGGATCTTGCGAATTTCGCGCAGCACACGCAGGGCGAAGGCCTGAGTTCCGTCAAGATCGGTGCCCGTCACCTGCACATCCAGCGGCGCGGGCGCGCCGAAGTTCAGGATCTGGCTGGTGATGTCGGGCGGCGGGAAGGAGAAAGTCACGCCCGGGAAAATTTTCGGCAGCCTCTCCCGCAGGGTGCGGACATAGCCCGCCGTGGGGCCATGATTCTTGTTCAAGGTGATGAAGAGGTCGGCGTCCTGCAAGCCCACCGTTCCGGTATTGTTGTAGATCATGTTGGTCGGGCTCTGGTTCAGGCCGACATTGTCCACGATGGTGGTCAGTTCGGAGCGCGGAATGACGCGGCGAACCTCGTGCTCGATATTCGCCACGATCTGGGTGGTGTCCTCGACCCTGGTGCCTGCCGGGGTGCGGGCGTGCAGGGTGATCTGGCCGGAATCCACGCTGGGGAAAAAATCCTCGCCCAGAAAGGGCACCAGCAGCATGGAAAGCGCAACCGCGCCCAGGAAGCCGAACACAAAACGGCGGCGGTTGGTCATGGCGAGAGCGAGCAGGTTGCGATAACCCTCGCGCGTGTCGGCAAAGCCTTTTTCAAAGCGCTTCTGAAGCCGCGCGAACATGTTGTTGCCCAGCGCGGCATGTTCTTCCGAATGCAGCCTGAGCAGATAGAGCGCCAGGGTGGGCACCAAGGTGCGTGACAGGATGAAGGAGGCGACCATGGCGAACACCACCGCCATCGCCATGGGCACGAACAGAAAGCCCGCCACGCCCTGCAGCGAGAACATCGGCACAAAGGCGACGCAAATGCAAAGCAGCGAGACAAAGGCCGGCTGGGTGATCTGGCGGGCGCCGTCCATGATGGCGTCATAGACGCGCTTGCCGTGCTCCAGGTGCCAATTGATGTTCTCGATGGTGACGGTGGCGTCGTCCACCAAAATGCCCACCGCAAGCGCCAGCCCGCCCAAAGTCATGATGTTGAGGGTCTGGCCGGTGGCCCATAGCGCCATCAGGGCCGCCAGCACCGCCAGTGGAATGGAGGTGGCGATGATGATGGTCGAGCGCCAGCTTCCCAGGAAGAACAGGATCATCAGGCTGGTGAGGCCGGCGGCGATGACGCCTTCGCGCACCACGCCGCTGATCGCGGCTTTGACGAACACGGACTGGTCGGTCAGCACGTCGATCTTGAGCGCCTCGGGCAGCTGGGTCTTGAGCACCGGCAACAGATTCTTGATGCCGTTCACCACATCGATGGTCGAGGTCTGGCCGTTCTTGAGCACGGTGGAGAGCACGGCGCGCGCCCCGTCCACATGCACGATATTCTGTTGTATCGAATTGCCGTCACGGACATGCGCCACGTCATGCAGGAAAACCGTGCCGCCATTGACGGTTTTCACCGGCATGTCGTTCATCGTTTCCAGCGTGTCGGCGGCATTGTTGAGCTTGACGACATACTGATAGCTGCCGATCTTGATATTGCCGGCAGGCGTTATCTGGTTCTGATTGGCGAAGGCGTTCTGCACATCGGTGGCGGACAGGCCGCGCGCCTGCATGGCGAGGGGATCCAGGTCGATCTGGATGGAGCGGAATTTTCCGCCATAGGAAAACGGCACCGCCGCCCCGGCCACCGTGGTCAGGCGCGGGCGCGCGAAGTTCTGGGAATAATCCAGCACCTGCTGTTCCGACAGGGAGCTGGACGAGAAAGCCATCTGCAGCACCGGCACGGTGGAGGCGCTGTAATTGATGATGAAGGGCGGCTGGGTCCCGACCGGCATCATGCGGACAGCGGTCTGGGAGGAGGAGGTGACCTGCGCCGTGGCCAGGCGGATGTCCACATTGGGCTGGAAGTAGATTTTTATGATGCCCAGTCCCGGCATGGACTGGCTTTCGGAATGCTCGACGTCATTCACATTGTTGGAGAGGAAGCGCTCATAACTCGCCACGATCCGCGCCCCCATCTCATCCGGCGAGAGGCCGGAATAGTTGAAGGCGACGCCGAGCACCGGGATGCCGATATTGGGGAAGATGTCGGTGGGAGTCCTAATCGCCGCCAGCGGCCCGAAGATCAGGATCATCAGGGCCATGACGATGAAGGTGTAGGGCCGGTCCAGCGCGACCTTGACGAGCCAGGTCATCGCCCCGCCGTGAGAAATATGTCCGCCATCACAAGCCCTTGCCCGTTTTTGTCTGATTATAGCGACAAATGGCGGACCCGCATTGCCGGGGTTGTCGCAAGCTGTCGCGAAGGCCGGTGAGTTCCCGAACATCGGCTATATTCCATAGGAATAATAGGGTATTGTCCCCCCATGATTTCCCAGAAAGCCCGCTATGCCTTGCGCGCCCTTTTGTACCTGGCGGCGCGCGGCGACAGCGCCCCGGTCCAGATCTCCGAGATCGCCGAAAGCGAGAAGATTCCCCGCAAATTCCTGGAAGCCATCCTGCTGGAATTGAAGAAAACGGGAATTGTGCGAAGCCATCGCGGCCGGGCCGGCGGCTATGCCCTGGGCCGGCCGGCCAAGGATATCAGTTTTGCCGATGTCCTAAGGGTCACGGACGGGCCCCTGGCGTTAAGTCCCTGTGTCAGCGTCATGGCTTACCGCAAGTGCGATGACTGTTTCGAGGAGAGCATCTGCGCCATCCGCAAGGCCCTGCTGGCGGCCCGGGACGCCACCGCCGAAATCCTGGAATCGCGAAATTTGGCGACCGCCGCGCAACAATTGCGGCGCTCAGGCGCTTTATAATTAACCCTCAATTTGCCTGCCTCCCTGCATATTGCATAAATATCCTAATCCCTATTGACTAGATAGAGATTTAGAGGAATTATCGTGCCATGTCCGGTCCACGAAAAGACCGGCGGGATGAATTTTCAAGGGGTAACGATGCACACGTCTCGACTTTCCATTTTCCTGGCCGGCGCGGCCTTGATCGCGCTGACCGCGCCCGGTGTCGCGGCTTCCAAAAAGCCGGCGCCTCCCCCATCCCTGCCTTCGCCGGACCCGCGCATCGCGGTCCTGGAGCAGGAGCTGCACGACATCCAGCAGCAATTGGCTGAGATCAAGGGCGCTCCCGACTACAGCAGCGCGGTGCTCGACCTGAAGCGTTCGACCTCCGATCAATATGCCGATCTCAGCAATCAGATTGCCGCCCAGAACAGAGCCACTCTGGACAATGGGCGTTTTTCCATCGCCACCCCGAATGGCGCCTTCAGCCTGGCGCTGCGCGCCCTGGTCCAGTTCGATATCGGCTATTTCGCGCAAGGCAGAAATCCGCCCAGCGTGGATTTGAACAGCGGCACCAACTTCCGCCGCGCCCAGCTTGGCTTTCAGGGCGTCGCTTTCCGGGATTGGTCTTACAACTTCCTTTATGATTTTGGCGGCTATGGCGCGGAGAACCGCGGCTACATCTACAATGCCTATATCGAGTATGACGGATTGAAGCCGTTCTTCTTCCGCATCGGTGCCTATACCCCATTCGAGGGCCAGGAAGACCAGACCGGTTCAGGCGACCTGTTCTTCCCTGAGCGGGCCGCATCCGTCGATGTCGCGCGCAATCTGGCCGGCGCGCCCAGCCGTGAGGCCGCCAGCATCTATGCCCAAGGCGACAATTATTTTGTCTCGCTGTCCTATACCGGCAAGAAAACCACCGACAACACCTCCACGGGCGCGCAGGTCGGCACCTTTGACGCACAACAGGCGCTGATCGGCCGCGCCGCCTATTTGGCGGTTTCAACCCCGGAAGCAAAGTGGCTGGTGGAAGGCCATGTCACCGATGTGCTGAAGCTGGCCGATACCACACCCAGCCCCTCCGCCACGGTGATCCGTTTCAGCAACGGCCCCGAAGTTGGCGTGGACGCCAGCAAGACGGTGGATACCGGCAATGTCGATGCCAAGAATGTGCGCGAGTTCGGCTTTGAGACCGCCGGCACCTATGACCGCTTTTATGGCCAGGGCGGCTGGTTCCGCTATGAGATTGAGCGGCGCACTGCTGTTCCCAATCCCCATTTTTCCGGCTGGTATGCCTTTCTCACCTATTCGCTGACCGGCGAACAGCATCCTTACGATCCCGCCACCGCCAGCTTCCGCAACATCCGTCCCGCCAGTCCCTTGGGAACGCCGGGCGGTTGGGGCGCTTGGGAAGTTACCGCGCGCTATAGCGACATCGATCTCAACTACCAGCCCTTCGCCAACGCCGCCGCCGGCGGCATTCCCGGAGGCAAACAGGATGTCTGGACCTTGGGCCTGAACTGGTATCCCAACAACATCATCAAGTTCCAGCTCAACTACGACAACATCAAGGTCGATCATACCAACGCGCCCGCCAATGACATCTCCGCCGACGCGGTGGTGTTGCGCAGCCAGATCGCCCTCTAAGGAGCAAGGGATCATGAAACGCACGCTTTCTCTTCTGATCGCCGCGGGGCTTTTTTCCGCCACGACCGCGCAAGCCGACGTCACTTTGTTGAATGTCAGCTACGACCCCACCCGCGAGCTCTATGACCATATCGGCGACGCCTTCACCGCCAGCTACAAGGCCGACAAGGTCATCTTGAAGACCTCCAATGGCGGCTCGGGCGCCCAGGCGCGCGCGGTGATCGACGGTCTGCAGGCCGATGTGCTGACGCTCGCCTTGGCCGCGGACATCGATGCGGTGGCCAAGAATGCGCAGCTGTTGCCGGCCGATTGGCAAAAGCGCCTGCCGGACAATTCCGCGCCCTATACTTCGACCATCGTGTTTCTGGTGCGCAAGGGCAATCCCTGGAAGATCAAGGACTGGAACGATCTGGTGAAGCCCGGCATCCAAGTTGTGACCCCCAATCCCAAGACCAGTGGCGGGGCGCGCTGGGCCTATTTGGCGGCCTGGGCCTTCGCCGAAAAGGCTCAAGGCGGCAATGCCCAAAAGGCCAAGGATTTCGTGGCCAGCCTCTACAAACATGTTCCGGTTCTGGACACCGGCGCGCGCGGCTCCACCACCACCTTCACCAAGCGCGGCATCGGCGACGTGCTGCTGTCCTGGGAAAACGAGGCGCATCTGGCCCTGAAGGAGGCCCCGGGCCAGTACGAGATTGTCTACCCCTCCCGCTCCATTCTGGCGGAACCCCCCGTGGCGGTGGTGGACAAGAATGTCGACCGCCACAAAAGCCGCGCCGCCGCCGAGGCTTTTGTGAAGTTTCTCTACACGCCCCAAGCCCAAGAGATTGAAGCAAAAGACTTTTATCGTCCCCGCAACCAGGAAATCCTGGCCAAATACAAAAGCCAATTTCCCAGCATTCCCCTGGCCACGGTGGACGGCGATTTCGGCGGCTGGGTCAAGGCCCAGGCCATCCATTTCGGCGATGGCGGCGTGTTCGACCAGATTTATCAGCCCGGAAAATAGTCAGGAAAGAGTTTCGGGTTGAACCGTTTTCTTCCCCACCTTGCCGGAGCCGGAGGCAAAAGCCGGCTCCGGATTTTCTTCTGAAAAGAATATGAGCGCGATCGGATTGAAATTCTCTCTGCCCCTGAGGAAGACCCGGCATGTGTTGCCGGGCTTCACCCTGTCCTTGGGCTTCACGCTGTTTTATCTGACCAGCCTGGTCCTGATCCCGCTTTTGGCGCTGCTGCTTCGGCCGCTGTCCCTGGGATTGGACGGTTTCTGGGCCGCGATCTCCACCCCCAGGGTGCTCGCCTCCCTGCGGCTGTCCTTCGGCACGGCGCTGCTGGCGGCGGCGATCGACTCTGTGTTCGGCTGCATCATCGCCTGGGTTTTGGTGCGCTATCGTTTTCCCGGGCGCGGCCTGCTGGATGCGGTGATCGATTTGCCTTTTGCCTTGCCGACCGCAGTGGCGGGCATCGCGCTCTCCACCCTCTATGCCCCCAATGGCTGGATCGGTTCGCTCCTGATCGAGCATGGCATCCGCATCGCCTATACCCCCTGGGGCGTGCTGGTGGCGATGACCTTCATCGGCCTGCCTTTCACGGTCAGGACGCTTGAGCCTGTGCTGAGCGAGTTAGGGCTGGAGATCGAGGAAGCCGCCGCCACCTTGGGCGCGACCCGCGTGCAGACGATCGGCCGGGTGGTGCTGCCCATGCTGATGCCGGCCCTGTTAACCGGTGCGGCCATGGCCTTCGCCCGCGGCGTGGGAGAATACGGTTCGGTCATTTTCATCGCCGGCAATATTCCCGCGGTCAGCGAGATCGCGCCGCTGCTGATCATCATCAAGCTCGAGCAATATGACTATGCCGGCGCCGCGGCGATCGGCGTGGTGATGCTGGCGACAAGTTTCGTGATGCTGCTGGCGCTGAACGGAATACAAAGCTGGGCGGCAAAACGCAGATGAGCAAGCGCGATTTCCATAGGCCGACCGACGATCCCTTGTGGCTCAAATTACTTCTGGGCACGGCCGCGATAGGCTTTATCGCCGTTCTGCTGCTGCTGCCGTTGGCGCTGGTGTTCCGCGAGGCTTTCGCCGGCGGCTTGCGGGCTTTCTGGGACGCCGTCACGGAAGAGGACAGCCTGGCCGCGGTGCGGCTGTCCTTGATGGTCGCCGCCATCGCGGTGCCGCTCAACACCGTGTTCGGCATCGCCGCCGCCTGGTCGATCGCCAAGTTCGATTTTCCCGGCAAGACCTTTCTGGTCACCTTGATCGATCTGCCATTTTCCGTGTCGCCGGTGGTCTCCGGCCTGATCTATGTGCTGGTGTTCGGGGCCAATGGCTGGTTCGGCCGCGATCTGCTGGAACACAATATCCATATCCTGTTCGCGGTGCCCGGCATGGTGCTGGCCACCATCTTTGTCACTTTCCCCTTTGTCGCGCGCGAGCTGATCCCCCTGATGGTGGACCAGGGCCGTGACGAAGAAGAAGCCGCCGCCACGCTGGGGGCTTCCGGCCTGGGCACCTTCCTGCGCGTGACCTTGCCCAACATCAAATGGGGCCTGCTCTATGGCGTGCTGTTGTGCAATGCGCGCGCTTTGGGCGAGTTCGGCGCCGTATCGGTGGTGTCCGGCCATATTCGCGGCCAGACCAACACCATGCCGCTGCATGTCGAGCTGCTCTACAACAACTACAATTATGTGGGGGCCTTCGCCGTCGCCGCGCTGCTGGCGATGCTGGGCCTGATCACCCTGTTGCTGAAATCACTGCTGGAATGGCGCTATGCGGACGAATTGGCCGCGGCGCACCGGCGTTAGGAGAAAAGCCATGTCCTTGACGGTCGATTCCGTCTCCAAGAAATTCGGCCGCTTCCCGGCCTTGAATGGCGCCAGCTTTGTCGCGCCCCAGGGCGGCTTCATCTCGCTGCTTGGACCTTCCGGCTCGGGCAAGACCACCTTGCTGCGGATTCTGGGCGGGCTGGAATTCGCCGACAGCGGCAGCGTGCGTTTCGCGGATCTGAATTGGCTGGGCATGCCGGCGCGCACCCGCAATGCCGGTTTTGTCTTTCAGCAATATGCCTTGTTCAAGCACATGACGGTGGCCGAGAATATCGCCTTCGGGCTCAAGGTGCGGCCGCGCAACAAGCGCCCGCCTGCGAGCGAGATCCAGCGCCGGGTCAAGGATCTGCTGGATCTGGTGCAGTTGCCGGGCCTGGAACAACGCTATCCCAGCCAGCTTTCCGGCGGCCAGCGCCAGCGCGTGGCCTTGGCGCGCGCCTTGGCGATCGAGCCGCGCATGCTGCTGTTGGACGAGCCGTTCGGCGCCCTGGACGCCAAGGTGCGCAAGGAATTGCGCGCCGACTTGCGCCGCATCCATGACCATGCCGGCGTCACCACGGTCTTCGTCACCCATGACCAGGAGGAAGCCTTTGCCGTGGCCGACCTGGTGGCGGTGATGAAGGATGGACGCATCGAGCAATATGGCGCGCCATCCGATATGCGGCGCAATCCCAAGACCGCGTTCGTCTCGGAATTCTTAAGCGCCTAGGGTTCACATTTATTGACCCCCATCCGTCACAGCTCAGGTCGCCTTCGGCGACACTTCGCTGTGACACCTTCCCCCTTCCTAATGCTTCGCATCGAAGGGGGAAGGGATTTAGCGGATGCTGCCTGTCGTTCGGCGGAACATGCTCGCTAGCGCTCGCATAGGGCAAGCTTTTCTAATTCGCTTCGCTCATAAGAAAAGCTAAGCCTGCCTCACTCGAGATTGTATTCGCACTAAGCGTTCGCGATCGATTTCGCGACCGCCTCGGCTACTCTGATGCCGTCGACTGCGGCGGACAGAATCCCGCCGGCAAAACCCGCGCCTTCGCCCGCCGGATAAAGCCCCGGCGTGTTGAGGCTCTGGAAATCCTCACCGCGGCGGATGCGGATGGGCGAGGAGGTGCGGGTTTCCACCCCCGTCAGCACCGCGTCGGCGCGATCAAAGCCTTTGATCTGGCGCCCGAAGGCGGGCAGCGCTTCGCGAATGGCGGCGATGGCATAATCCGGCAGGCAGGACGACAGATCGGTTGGCGTTACTCCGGGGCGATAGGACGGAATCACCTCTCCCATGGCGATCGACGGTTTCGCCGCCAGGAAATCCCCCACCAGCTGGGCCGGCGCGGCATAGCTTGAACCGCCGGCGATGAAAGCGGCGCTCTCCCATTGCCGCTGCAGGGCGATGCCCGCCAGAGGATGGCCTGGATAGTCGGTTTGCGGCGTGATGCCGACCACGATGCCAGCATTGGCGTTGCGCTCGTTGCGGGAATATTGGCTCATGCCGTTGGTGGCGACGCGGCCTTCCTCGCTGGTTGCCGCCACCACCGTGCCGCCCGGGCACATGCAAAAGCTGTAGACGCTACGGCCATTCCCGGCGTGATGCACCAGCCGGTATTCCGCGGCGCCCAGTTCGGGGACGGAGCGTCCGAAGCGGGCCCTGTCGATCAGGCGCTGCGGATGCTCGATGCGAAAGCCGATGGAGAAGGGTTTGGCCTCGATGTCCACGCCGCGTTCATGCAACATGGCAAATGTGTCGCGGGCGCTGTGACCCAGGGCCAACACCACATGAGAGCTTGAGATTTCCTCGCCGCTTTCCAGCGTCACGCCGCGCATCCGCCGGTCCTGGTCCAGCAACAGGCCGGTCACCTTGCTTTGAAAGCGATATTCGCCGCCAAGGCTTTCGATGGTCCGGCGCATGCTTTCCACCATGGTCACCAGGCGGAAGGTGCCGATATGAGGATGGGCCTCGGTGAGGATTTCTTCCGGCGCGCCCGCCTTGACGAATTCGATCAGCACTTTGCGGCCCAGGTGACGCGGGTCCTTGATCTGGCTGTAGAGCTTGCCGTCGGAAAAAGTGCCGGCGCCGCCTTCGCCGAACTGGACATTGGATTCCGGATTGAGCACCGAACGCCGCCACAGGCCCCAGGTATCCTTGGTGCGCTCCCGCACCAGCTTGCCGCGTTCCAGGATGATGGGACGAAAGCCCGATTGCGCCAAAATCAGCGCCGCGAACAGCCCGCAAGGGCCGGCGCCGATCACCAGCGGTCTCTTCGAATGGTTATTGGGGAAATGCGAGGGCGCCTGGGCGGCAAAGCGATAGTCCATGTCGGGCGTGGGCCGGGCGTCTTTTGGCGCGCGGCGCTCGTCCTTCACCGTGACGTCCACCGTATAGATATAGAAAATCGCGTTTCTGTTGCGCGCGTCATGGGCGCGCTTGAAGACGCGCCAATCCAGCAAGGCCTCCGCCGGCAGCCCGAGTTTCTTCAGGATGGCGGCCTGCAAGGCTTCCGGGCGGTGGCCGATCGGCAGCTTGATGTCGGTGAGGCGCAGCATGGCGCCCATATAAAGACTGGGACAACCGAACGCCAGCGCTGAAGGAATCTCACAATGTCAGCTTGAGGCCAAGCTGGAACGTCACCGGCTGGCGCAGGGTCAAACTGCGCGGATCGCTTAAATTCGGCGTCACAAGCGTGGCCAAATTCGACGGATCGAAATAGGCGCCGTAAAGGGCGTCGCGGTTATCGAACACATTATCCACTAAGGCGAAAAGCTGCCAGCTTGGATCGATCTGCCAACTGCCCCGCAAATTCACCACCATGGTCGAAGGCAGCTTGGCATTGAGGTTGGAGGGATCGCCCTCGAAATACTGGCTGCCGGTAAAGACCAGTTCGCCGCCCAGGCTGATGTTATCCGGTATTTCCACATCGCCGCCCGCGCGCACCGTATTGGCGGGGTTGAGGGGAATGCGCCGCCCCTGTGTCACAGTCACATTGCCGTTGCCGTCGGCACGGGGATTGTTGGGCGAGGCGAGTGTGCCGGTAAATTGGTAGGTCGCGTCCAGATAGGAATAGCTGGCATAGGTTGACCAGCCGCGTGCCGTGTAGCGGGCTGAAAGGTCCGCGCCCTGGCGCTGGGTGGAGGGCACATTGGCGAAGAAGCCGCGTCCCGCGATGGTGCTGGCAAGGGCGACAATGTCGTTGTCGCTGTCGGTGCGGAACAGGCTGACGCTCCAAGCCAGCTTGCCGTCCGCCACATCCAGATTGCCGCGCGCGCCGGCTTGATAGGCATGGGCGACCACTTGTTGCAGCGGCGGATCGGCCACTAGCGCGCCTTCCAGCAGGCAGGGCAGGTTGGGATCGGCGCAATCCAATTCCAGCGGCGTGGGCGCACGATTGGCTTCGGAATAGCCGCCAAACAGCGTGACGGCATCGCTGATTTTGTATGTCAGTCCGGCCAGCGGATTGATGTGGCCATAGCCATGGCGGCCGTTGAGTTCCGCCGCTGTGCCGCTGCGGTCGCGGGTGACGACGTCGGCGGCATTGACGCGAAAACCCGCGGTCAAAGTCAGTCTATCGGTAAGGTCCAGCGCATCCACCGCATAGAAGCCGTAGTAATTGGTGGTGGCGCCCAGATTGACCGGGGCATAGCCGATATTGCCATTGGCGTGGATGATGCTGCCGGAACCGGCCAATGCCGGGTCCAGCACGAGTGCGAAGCCGGGATTGATGCGACCCAGCGTGCTGGCGGAGCGGAAGCCAATACCGCTTCCGTCGAAACTGATCCCGGCGGTGAAATAGTTCGCCATGCCCCATAAGGGCGCATTGCCCGTGATTTGCAGCGTGGTGCCGGCGGTGGTGCTGTCGGTATAGCTATGGTCGATCGTGCCGTAGAACACATTGCCGTTAAAGGGAATGGAAGCGCCTGTCTGGTCCAGAAGAGCGAACTGGTTGCGAAAAGCGGTGGTTTTGCCGCCCGGCGGCGCGCCGAAGGCATCGTCTTGCAGGCAAAGCTTGCCGCCGAACGAGGACCTGCTGGAGCAGCTTTCGAAATCGGCATCATTGCCGTCCACATGGCGCTGCTTGAAAGACCGGATATAGGCGGAGGCTTCGACCTGCCAATTCTCGTCCAGCCTGGTCTTTCCGTTCAGCGCCAGGCTGCCAATGGTGTTCCGGGTGGTTTGGGGAAAGGTATAGACCGATTTGCTGTTGCGCTGGATCAAGTCAAAGGGTGTCGGCCCGACCACGCCCAGGCTGGTGGCCGCGGCCGAAGCCACCAGATGGATTTCGCTGTCGCCAAAGCGCCAGCCGGCATCGGCATAGAGGCGGCCCAGATTGGACTGGGAATGAAAGCGCCAGCCTGCGTCGGTCACGCCTTCGGCCGCGCCATAAAAGCTGAAAGCCTCGTCTTCCACGCCCCACTGGGCGCTGGCCATGCCATGGCCATAGGAACCGCCTTGCACCGAGGCTTCGCTGCCTTGCCAGGTGAAGCCGTTTTTCATCGCCAGATTGACCGCACCTCCCAAAGCGTTGAGGCCGAACACGGGATTGCTGCTCCACACCTCCATCCGGGAAATAGCGGCCTGGGGAATGGCGTCCCAGTTGATGGTGTCGCCGAACGCCTCGTTCAGGCGCACGCCGTTCTGATAGACGGCAAGGCCCTGGGGCGTACCCTGGAGCGGCGAGGCATCGAAGCCGTGAAAACGTAGATTTTGAAACAGGCCATTGCCTTGGACATCGCTGAGGCTGATACCGGCGGTTTGTGCGCCCAACGCCGCCAGCAGCGAGCCGCCATGCTGGGCCGTCAGCTGCTCGGGACTGAAACTTTGCAGCGCTCCGGCCAGCTTGTCCGGAGCCAGGCCGATATCGGAGCCGGGCAAGGTGCCGTACACCACCACATTCTCGGTGGCGGCTGAGAGTTGCTGGCCCCAAGCCGGCGCAATGCCGGCCAGCAGCGAAAACACGCCCCCAAAAGCGATGCGCGACAGCAATAATTTTCCCCTTCTTTGCCACCGATAGAACAAAGCGCGCCCCGGAATCAAATCGGCTGCGGCATAAGGCTTTTGGGCATAAGCAAAATCGCCCGCCGGTTCCGTTCGGGAATGGTTGCGCTTCACAAAGTGTTGCGACAGAGGTTTGGTGTTGACGCTGCACCGTTTCAGGCGCAGGGTTTTGATGCCGAGAGAAAAGATTGCGGCTGCCGCAGCTGCTTCCTCAAGGCGCCCATTGCGCGATTGGCGCGAATGCGCCGTCAATTAAGAATCGCGATCGATCCGGTGGAGACCGGATTTTCGGGGCAGCCGGAATGCGGCGCGAGACGCAACCTTTAATCCCGGCGGGCGAAACCCGCGAACAGGAGGTTCCCTTGACGGAAGAAACCCCACCGGAAAATCTGCCGGGCTTCGCCTGATGCGGAGCCAAGGCCCGGATTAAAAAACCGGACCTCCGCCTACAATCAAAACGGAACAATGGGTGAAAGCCCATAAAAAGCGTCCGGCCTGATGTCGGACAAAAGATCGAAGCAAGGCCCCGTCGGTAATCTGGCGGGGCTTGTTTCCTTTTTGGCCGTTTTTTTGACAAACTTTTGTTTCGCTCAGGTTCCGGCGGCTCTGCAACAATTTGAAGGATAATTAGGGTTTTCCCGCCAGATCGGCTGCCTTATGAAGGCGCCATGCGAAAAAGCGCGCCGGGAGCGATTTTCCCTGAAAATCGCACCATCAGAATTGTGTCCGCCATCCTGCTCGCCGCCGGCTTGCTGGCGGGCTGCACCACCGCCCGTACCACCGCGCCGCTGCGCACCGCCAGCGAGCAATTGCTGATTTCCGCCGCCGCCGACCGGGCTGCGGCGCAGCTGTCGCTGGGCATTCCCAAGGGCACCCGCATCTTCGTCGATACTCGTTATTTCCAGGGCTATGACGACGGCTATGCCATCGCGTCCGTCCGCACCCAAATGCTGAAGAGCGGCTTGATGCTGGTGGATGACCGCACCAAGGCCGAAGCCGTGGTCCAGGTATCCTCGGGCGCGCTCTCCACCGACCAGAAATCCTTGTTGATCGGCATCCCCCAGCTCACCGTGCCCTATTATCCGGTGGGCAATTCGGTGACGGTGCCGGAAATCGCCCTGTTCAAGCAGGCCGAGGAAAAGGGCGTCGCCAAATTCGTCGCCACCGGCTATGACGCCAAGACCGGCAAGCTGCTGGCCACCACCGATCCGCGCTACGGCTTCTCCCACAACACCAATCATACGGTGCTGCTGTTTTTTTCCTGGGCGTCGGGCGACGTGATCCCGCCGGGCGTGGATCAGCATTCGCTGTCGTTCGAGACTCTCACCAGCATGCTTCCAGGCCAAAATTAGTCGCACGAGGAATTTTGTGGCGTGAGCAGGAGCGCCGAGCGATGTGCACTAAAACGTGCATGAGCGATGGCGCGACGAACTCACGACGCAAAAGGCCCGTGCCTATTGCGGGAAGTACTGGTACAGCCAGGTCTCGCTGAGCGTCTTGTCACCCAGCTTCAGATACATCCTGAGATCCACCGGGGCCTGGCCCTCAACCTGCAGATCGAATAACGCGCGCCAGCGGTTGGTCCCCACCACCTTGATCACATAGGCATTGTCGATTTTTCCGCGCGAGGCAGTCACCACCGGCGTGACGTCATAGCGCTGCGCCATTTGCATCAGCGGGCCGCCGGTGAAATCCACCACGAATTTGAACTTGTCGCGCGGCCAGGGATTGGCGCCGGGAATGCCGCCGCGTCCCAGCCGCGTCGCCACCACCTTGGCGATGGTTTTGGGAAAGCCGGGTTCGCTGTCCTGCCAATAAAGCCGGTAATCGAAGGACTGGCTGTCCCCGGCGCGGATGTCGCGGCTGGGGCGCCAATAGGCGACGATATTGTCATGGGTCTCGTCTTGGGTGGGGATTTCCACCAGCTGCACCGCGCCCTGGCCCCAATTGCCCTTGGGCTCGACCCAAATGCCGGGGCGCTTGTTGTAGAAGGCGCCGTCATCCTGATAGTCGGCAAAGTCGCGGTCGCGCTGCATCAGGCCGAAGCCCTTGGGATTGTTGTCGGCGAAACTGTTGGTCATCACCTGGGGCGGATTGATCAGGGGCCGCCAGATGCGCTCGCCGGCACCGGTCCAAATCGCCAGCCCGTCATTGTCGTGGATTTCCGGGCGCCAATCGGCGGCCTTGGACCGTTCATTCTCGCCATACCAATACATGCTGGTCAGAGGCGCCACGCCCAGCCGCGAGACGCCGGCGCGGAAGAACAGGTCGCAATGCGCATTCATCACCGCGGCGCCGCTGTCATTGCGCATGGCGTCGAACTTGTAGGCGCCGGTAAGGGAAGGCCCGTCCAGCAAGGCGTAAATGCTGATCACCGGGCCGTTGGCGTCCAGCCAGAATTCCGAAAAGCGGGGGAATTCTTCCGCCGTCGCCGTGCCGGTATTGATGGCGATGCCGCGGGCGCTGGCGCCATATTGGCCGTCCTGTCCGCTGGAGCGGAAATAGCTGGCGCCCTGGAACGCCAGCCAGTCGTTGGGCTTGCCCGGCGCGTCCAGCACCCGGAACCCGGAGAAGCCCAGATGGGCCAGCGCCCTGTCATCCAGTCCGCTGGCGCCGTAGTCGAAATAATCGGGACCGTAGAGAATTTCCCGCGCCTTGCCGTTTTCCAGAACATGCAGCACCACCGGATCGGCGGAATATTTGCTTAAATGGAAAAAGGCGGCCGGCTGGGGGCCCTTGGGCCACAACATATGATCGGGGCGGAACTTGATCTTCTGGACGGCGTCGAAGTCGATGTCCTTGATGATCCCGGCGGCGGGGGGCTCCGGCGCTTGGTAAGCGTCTTTTGCGTTTTTCCGGGCGCGGGCCACCAGGTCAGCGAAGCTGAAATCCGAAGGCGGCCCCAGGCGGATCGTCCCGCCCAGAGCGGCAAGGGCGCGCGCCGGAAACAGGCCGGCCGACAAGGCGGCAAGAAACAGGCGGCGGTCGGGCTTCAGCATTGTTGGCGGCGTGGCGTTGGCGGGTGCGTCACTGGAAGCGGCAATCGTGGAAAAGTTAAGGCGGCCGCGTCGCGACGGGCTGTAACTGTATACACCGAGGCGATGGTCGCGAGCGCCCCCGAATTGCACAGAACGATCCATCATTTCGCCGCATTGTCACGTTTCATTACCGAAATCGAGCGGGCGACAACGAGTTGGGTTTGAAGATGGATTCTCAGTCTCGCGCATTTGAGGCAGCGGTGGAAGCAACCCATTCCGCCGCGCCCATGCGCTGTCCCCGGCATATGCCTGTCCAACCCCTGGTGCCTTGGACACCCGTCCGCCTTCTGGTGGCGGTTTTGGCCGCCCTGATCCCCGCGCAGCTGGCTCCGGTCCTGAACCGCCGCCGTGCCTGACATCGCGCCGCGGCGCTGGCTCTATCTTTTCCTGGTGCTGGCCTCCACCGTCGCCGCGGTGACGCAAATGGCGGGCGTATTGCAGTTCGACGGTTTCACCTGGCGTGAAATCGTCATCCTGGCGCTGTTCGCCATCCTGTTTTCCTGGGTCGCCATGTCTTTCTGGCTGACGGTATTCGGAGCCTGGGTTCACTTCACCAAAACCAATCTCCTGCCGCTGAAGCCGGCGGGGGAATTGTCGGCGGCGCGCACCGCCATCCTGATGCCGGTCTATAATGAGGATGTGGCGCGGGTGTTTTCCGCCGTGCAGGCGATCTGGGAATCGGCGGGCGCGGATTTTGACTTTTATGTCCTCAGCGACAGCACCAATCCCGCCAATTGGGTGGCGGAAGAGTTGGAATGGAAGAGACTCAAGGACGCGCTTGGCGAAAGCGCCCGCATCTTCTACCGTCATCGGCCCCGCAACACCGGACGCAAGGCCGGCAACATCCAGGATTTTTGCGAGAATTGGGGCCAGCTCTACGACTATATGGTGATCCTGGATGCCGACAGCCTGATGACGGGAAAAACCTTGGCCCATCTGGTCGGCCTGATGGACGCCAATCCCCGTGTCGCTTTGATCCAGGCGCCGCCGCAGCTGGTGGGACGGCAGTCCCTTTTCGCCCGCATGCTGCAATTCGCCTCCAGCATTTACGGCCCCTTGCACGCCTCGGGCCTGGCTTTCCTGCAGGGACCGGACGGCAATTATTGGGGCCACAACGCCATTATCCGGGTGCATGCCTTCATGCAGCAATGCGGCCTGCCCAGATTGCCCGGCCGGCCGCCCTTTGGCGGCGAGATCATGAGCCATGATTTCATCGAGGCGGCGCTGCTGCGCCGGGCAGGGTGGGAAGTATGGATGGCGCCCGGGATCGGCGGCTCGTTCGAGGAACCGCCGCCCAGCTTGCTCGACTATCTGATCCGCGACCGGCGCTGGTGCCAAGGCAATCTCCAGCATTTCAAAATCCTGTTCGCGCAGGGATTGACCATTCCCAGCCGGTTGCATCTGGCGATGGGAATCATGAGCTATGTCTCATCGCCCTTGTGGCTATTGCTTCTGGCGGTGTCGGTGGCCGACATGATGACGGCCGGGACGTCTCCCTTGATCGGGCTGGAACCCGCGCTGCCGCCGTCCATGGCTCAGGCGAGCGCGTTGGTGATCCTGGTGGTGGCGACCTTGGTGATGTTGTACGGACCCAAAATCCTGGCGGTGATCGCCTTGTTGGAAGATCCTCACGCCACCCGGGCGCATGGCGGCACCGGCAAGGTGTTGCTAAGCGCCTTTTGGGAAGCGGTGTTCGCCACCCTGATGGCGCCCATTGTGATGCTGCAGCACAGTTGGTTTGTCTTCACCATCCTGATGGGCATGGCGACGGGATGGAACGCCCAGGCCCGCGCCGACCGCGCCTTGCCGCTCGCCCTGGTGATCGGCAAATTCGCGCCGCACACGATTGCCGGAATTGGCGCCGCCATGCTGCTGCAACGCTATGCGCCCGGCAGCTACAACTGGTTCCTGCCGCTGCTGGCCGGACTGTGGTTTGCCATTCCGCTGGCTTTGTTGAGCAGCAGCCCCTTGCTGGGAAAGCTGGCGCGGGGGGACGGGTTGTTTCTCACGCCCAGCGAGACGCGCGGCTCCAAAGTGCTCAGCCGCGCCCATACCCTGACCGACAGCTACCAGGCCGATGCCTGTCAGCCGGTGCGGGCCGAACTGGTGCTGGAAGATGCGCAGGTGCGGGACCTCCATTTGGCGCTGCTGGCCGACACTCCGGTGCCGCCCGCCGATCCCCTGAAACTGTGGAGCCTGCGCGAGCGGGCCCGGCGCGGCGACACCGCCCAATTCAGCCGCGACGACTGGACTGTGCTGCTGTCGGATTCCGAAAGTGTGAAGGCGCTGAGCCTGCCGTCCTGATCCGCTCTTGCAGGCCTTGCGCCATTGTCGGAGTAATAGCCGGTCCGGCTTGGGGGAGAGAGAATGTTTAGCAAGATTTTGATGGGCGGCGCCCTGCTTCTGGCCTTGTTTTCAGGCTGGGCCGCGCCGGCCAGGGCGCAGACCGCGGTGGCCAATGTCACCATTGACACAGCCACGCCGGGGACGGTCATCGACCGGCATATCTACGGCCAATTCGCCGAACATCTGGGGCGCGGCATCTATGAAGGCATCTGGGTGGGAGAAAACAGCGATATCCCCAACATCCATGGCTATCGCAAGGATGTGGTGGAGGCGCTGAGGAAGATCCATGTCCCCGACATCCGCTGGCCGGGCGGCTGTTTCGGTGACCTGTACAATTGGCGTGAGGGCATTGGTCCGCGCGCCAAGCGTCCGGTGCGGGTCAATGTCCATTGGGGCGGGGTCACGGAAGACAACAGCTTCGGCACCCATGAATTCATGAATTTCGCCGAACTGGTGGGCGCGGATGCCTATGTCTCGCTGAATGTCGGGTCGCTGACGCCCTACGACAATGCCCAGTGGCTGGAATATATGACCTCCGACAGCCAGTCGTCGCTGGCCAAGGAGCGGCGCAAGAACGGCCGCGCCAAGCCCTGGACGGTGCGCTTTGTCGGCATCGGCAATGAGACTTGGGGTTGCGGCGGCAATATGCGCCCCGACTATGCCGCCGACATCAACCGCCGCTATGCCACTTTCGCCAATACCCCGCGCGAGATGGGCAGCTTGAAAATCGCCAGCGGCAGCCATGACGACAATTTTGATTTTGCCGAGACCATGATGCGCGATGGCGGCCGGTTCGACGGCCTCAGCGTGCATTATTACACCGTGCCGCGAATCTTCCGCGACAAGGGCCCCGCCACCGGATTTCCGGAAAGCGAATGGGCCTCCACGCTCAAGCATGCGCTGCATATTGACGAGATCGTGACCAAGACCGCCGCGATCATGGACAAATACGATCCCGACAAGAAGATCGGGCTTTATGTCGACGAGTGGGGCGCCTGGTACGACCAGGAGCCCGGCAGCCATCCCGGTTTCCTCTATCAGCAAAATAGCTTGCGGGACGCGGAAGTGGCGGCGCTAAGCCTCAATATCTTTCAACGTCACTCGGATCGGGTGAAGGGCGCCAATATCGCG
This sequence comes from Rhizomicrobium sp., assembly GCA_035693565.1. GTDB lineage: Bacteria > Pseudomonadota > Alphaproteobacteria > Micropepsales > Micropepsaceae > Rhizomicrobium. Next base: position 50,539 of record DASSGF010000028.1, read on the forward strand.
CAGATGATCAATGTGCTGCAGGCGATGATCCTCACCGACAAGGAAAAGATGCTGCTCACTCCGACCTACCATGTCTTCGACATGTACCAGGCCTTCATGGGGGCGGTGCCTTATCCCGCCTCGGTGTCGGGCCCGGACTATGTCCAGGGCGACAATCACATCCCAATGGTGGATGTCATGGCGGCGCGTGGCGCCGATGGCAAGCTGGTGCTGGCTATCGTCAATACCGATCCCGGGCACGCGGTGCAGGTGGTGACCAATCTCACGGGTAGCGCCCATGGCCGCATTCTGTCGGCCTTCGCCATGGACGCGCACAACACCTTCGACAGGCCAAATCAGGTGCGTCCGTTGCCGTTCGCCAGCAGCACGGAAGGCGGCAAGATGTCTTTTGACATGCCGGCCAAGGGTGTGGCCGTGGTGAAGGTCGACTGAGCTGCCGGCCGCTCGCCCAAGCTCGCGGCGTCCCGGCCTCGCGCCTTCGCTTCACTCAGGCGCTGCGGCGTTCGTCGCTTTCGCAGGTCCACTGGACCTGCTCATGCGCTTCGCGCACCGCTCCTCACCCTGAGCTGCGACGGATGGGGGTAATCAAATTACTTAGCGCTGAACCTGTAAACTATAGTGTTGACGTAGCTCTGCCCGGGATTCAGGCGCGATGTCGGAAAGTCCGGATGATTGGGCGAATCCGGGAACACGCCCGGCTCCAGGCAGATTGCATCGCCCTGGCGATAGGCGCGCGAGGATTTCCCGAAGAAGGTGCCGTCCATGAAATTGCCGGTGTAGAACTGGATGCCAGGCGCGGTGACGCTCATCTCCAAGGTGCGGCCGGATACCGGGTCTTGGACGATAGCGGCCGGCCGCAATGTTCCCGCCGCGCCATCGACGATGAAGTTGTGGTCATAGCCGCGGCCGAAGCGGATCTGCTGATCCTTGGCGTCCCGAATGCGGTCACCCACGCGATGCGGCATACGGAAGTCAAAGGGCGAGCCCGCCACGGGGCGGCGTTCGCCGGTGGGGATCAGTGTGGCATCGACCGGGGTGAAGCGCTCGGCATGCAAGGTCACCATATTGCCCATCACATCGCGGGCGTCATTGCCCGACAGGTTGAAATAGGAGTGGTTGGTGAGATTGAGCACCGTGGGCTTTGAGGTGGTGGCGCGATATTCCAGCTTCAGCTCATTGTCTTCGTTCAAGGAATAGGTGGCGGTGACTTTCATCTCGCCCGGAAAGCCTTCCTCGCCGTCGGCGCTGACATAACTCAGCACGACTTTGGCTTCCGGCCCGCTGGAAACGGACTCGATCTTCCACATCCTCTTGTCGAAACCTTTGGCGCCGCCATGCAGCGAATTGGGGCCGTCATTGGTCGCCAGGGTGTAGCCTTTGCCGTCGAGGGTGAATTTTCCCTTGGCGATGCGGTTGGCATAGCGCCCGATGGAGGCGCCAAAGAAATTGGGCCGGGTGAGATATTCCTGGGCACTGTCATAACCCAGCACCACATCCTCCTTGCGGCCCGCTTTGTCCGGCACGATCAGGGATTGCAGCGTGGCGCCCAAGGTCATGATCTTGGCCGACAGGCCCGCGCCATTGGCCAGGGTGACGGCCTCGACCTTGGTGCCGTCCGACAAGGCGCCAAAAGCCGCGCGGGTGGCGGTGGCGGCGTTGGCGCCCGCGATGAGCATGGTGGTGCACAGCGCCGTGGACGCGATGCCGAATAGTACGCGTTTCATGAGTCCCTCCCCTGATTTTGGCGGGCAATATTTCAGACAAATCAAAGGCCGCACAAGCCCGCGGAAATATTGTATGTTGTGACGCATCGCAGCATCCAGTGGACCAATTCAAGCGACGAACGCGCCGAGCCCAAGCGAGGCGCCGGGAGGGTTGATGTTCCGGCGGCTATTCCTGTCTCATCCGCGGCAAGCGGGTGAAAGCTATTTCCAGCATCAGCGCACGGCGCTTTCCTTTGCGCTGCCGTTGATGGGCGCGGGTCTGGCCGCGATGGTGCATGCCATCGTGCCGGGACTGTGCGAAACCACCGCCGGCGATGCCATCCGCAGATTGCATGCGCGGCTGGAGCAGCGCCCCCGCTAGCGGCCATGCAAGGAAAAAAGCGCGGCCCTCTCCGACCGGTGGTGAAGCATCATGAACGGTGAACAGCGGCTGGCGTGACCGCAAACCATTGTCTGTTCGAGGAAGCGGCTTTGTTTAGCATAAGCAGATGCTTGCCCATGAGCGAACGGATCCTGTCAGAGGTTCATTGTATCTTCATCGGAAACGGCGTAGGGTCACCCCACGTGGTACGTGCGTCCTAAGTCAGACGAAGCGCTTTCCGTCTATCCTTACCAATTTGGCCTTGCCAATTTGGCCGGGACGCACCGAAAAAACTTCCCCTGCCCAATACCTCAGTTTCCGCGGTCACTTTCGCATTTCGCGCAAGTGAAACCATCAGCCTAAAGGAAATAAAATGGCTATTGGAACCGTGAAGTTCTTCAATGCAAGCAAAGGCTTCGGCTTTATTTCGCCGGAAGGCGGCGGCAAGGACGTGTTCGTCCATGTTTCCGCTGTCGAAGCGGCGGGCCTGCGCACACTCAGCGAAGGGCAGAAAGTCAATTTTGACATTCAGCCGGACGCGCGTGGTTCGAAAGCTGCCAATCTTTCGGCAGTGTAATTGAAAGGGGCGGCCGGTGGCCGCCCCACAATTTCCCAGGGTGCAGGATGACGTCCAAACAGCGAGGCGCAGCCCGCAGCCCCAGCGCCTTAAGCAACGCCTGGGAACATCGAACGCAACTCGTGAAGCAGGAATTGGCCGCCGCCAACGCGGCGACCGAAGTCAAGACGGCGAGATTGCGTGCGCTTCGCCTGGAAAAGGAAGAGCGGGAAGCCGCGGATAAAGCGGCCGAGAAACCGTCAGCGAAAGCACGCTCGCCCAAGGCAAACTAGCCGTATCGCCAGTGCTGACGAAGCCCGTAGATGCACGGGTTCAGCGCCCATCGAAATGACATTAGATGTGGCAAACACCGGCATATGGGCATACACTCGATTGTCGCCAGCAATCTATTCGCACACTGGCGCTTGAGAGACTTCCGGGACAGAACAAAAACGCTGTCCGCGCTCCCGCCAATCAAATGCTGGAAGCGCGCCATGAAGTTGTTCGAGCTTCGCGTTCTCGATAAATCGGTGGCCGTTGCGATACGGGCTCTGACCTGGACTGACCGGCTCTGCGGTTGATTGATGTAGGTCAAGCCAGTGCGCAAAATCTCAATCGAACAATTCAAGCGCGTCATCGAATCCCGGCATGGCGGGATGGCGACATTCGTTCAATCCGTGCCGGTGCATGAGACCAACAGGGCGCTGACCCTTTGGAACGGGATCGTGCATGTCTTCGATCTGCGCGGACAGCCCGAGGGGGCGTTTCGCGCATACATCTGTTCCGGCGACAGCGAAGAGGACGAATATAAATTGTTCTCGATTTTGCACAGTCCGCAGATTTACAGCCCCATGCTGGCCGCCAGGGCGGCCAAGGCGGCGGAGGCAAAGGCATTCCGGTGACCGAGCCTCGATCCGGCGTGATTGTCCGCGACGCACCAAATGTCGAAAGGGACGATCCGGCGTTGGGCACAGATCGATTCGCCGGCATTTTCCTGGTTTGCTCATGCTGACGCCTTTCGATACCGCGGTCGCAGAGGCGATTTTCACGCCATTGGGGGGAGATGGCGGGTTCAATCCGGATATCGCCCAATATCTGGGCGAACTGGGACAGGCGCGCCCCAGTGTGGTGCTTGCCTTTCCGCCCAAGGCGGCTGGCACCTTTCTGCGCTCCGCCGCCATTTCCGCGATCGGCGGCCAGTTGGTGCGCACCGTGCAGGCGCAGGGCGGACGGGATGCCAGCTTCTATCTTCCCACCTTCATTCTCTATTACACCCGCGGCATTCCCGAGCGTCCCCTGGTCACCCATGTCCACATGCAGGCGCTGGCGGCGAACAGGCACTTCATCGAGGCGCTGGACTTAAGGCCGGTGGTCATGATCCGCGCGCTGCCCGATATGCTGGCGTCCTACCTTGATGAACTGGAAAATCAGCCGCTTCGTCCCGACAAGTGGCTCAATATCAAGGTCCCCAGCGGCTATTCCGGCTTCAGCGCGGAGCGGAAAGGCGATTTCGTCATCGAGATGATCGTGCCCTGGTATGTCAGTTTTTTCTCCACCTGGTGGGACTATGCGAAAACGGACGGGCGTGTGCTGTTTCTGGACTATGACGAATTCCGGGCAGCCCCGGCCGCAAATTTGGAAAGGCTGCTGGCGCATTCCCGTGTGCCGCGCTCGCCGCAACAATGCCAGGCGGCGCTGGACGAAGTCTGGGAGGAGCGCACCGCCTTCCGGTTCAACAAAGGCGTTTCCGGCCGCGGCCAAACGAGGTTCACCTCGCGGCAGATGGAGCGGCTGCGCCGGATGATCGGCTATTATGCCGACTTGGAGCCCATTGCCGGGCGCCTAATTCCGCAATCCTGATCGATTGGGCGCGAATGCCAATTCGGCGCGCGGCTCTCAGAGTTCCGGCGGCGCGGGCGCCGAGATTCCCGCACTTGGGACTCCCAAGCCTGCGGTCCAGGCGATGCCATTGAGCAAAAAGCGCCGATAATCCGCCACCGTATGCATATTGTCGTGGAAATCGGAGCCGCCCCAGACAAAAGAGCGGCCGCCATCCGTCCGCTCATAGGCCCAGGAGACCGGGTCGGGACCGCCATTTTTGGCATCCGCCGGCATGGCTTCCAGCAATTCGGTCCGGCGCGGATCGTGGAAGAGGAAATAGCGGGAATACATCTCGTCCCGATAGGTCCAAGGCTGGATGCCATTCAAGATTGCATGCCGCGAAGCGAGGGGGTTCACCGTCCAGGTGTCGACCGGATTGTGGGAGGAATACGGAATCCAAAGCCCGCCGAACCAGTCGAGCAAATAATGCTTGCCGACCCAGTTATCGACCCACATCGAATAATGGAAAATGGCGAGGCCGATATGTTTTGACTTGATCAGCTGATCCAGACTCTTGAGCCAGGCGGTGGTCTCCGGATCGTACGTCCGGCCATCAGTGTTCTGGTCTTGAGGAAACAAGATGCCTGTCTCGGTTTTCAACCAGCCGCCGCTGCCATCTATCACGATGGCTGACGCGTCTTCCAAAACACTCAGATCCTTTGGCGCCTTGCCGATCAGCACTACGGTTTTTACATTTTTGAGATTCGAGGCGTGTTCGAGTGACCAGGCGAGCTCGCGCAAATCTTTCTCATATTCGTGACGGCCCGGGTCACCGTGTTCCTTTGGCCCGGCGAGAAAGACGATCTTGGTGATCTTGGCCGAATTCTGCGCACGGGCAGGACCGCCGGCATGAAGCGGGACGGCGATTAGGCAAACCACCGCCAATGCAGGTTTGGCGGCGCGGAACAGACCGCCGATGGAGTTATGCAGTTGCCGTAGCAACCAGTCTCGACTTGCCTTCATTTCGCGCCATTTCAATGCCGGCCGCAGTTATGTTGCAGCGCAATCAAATCCGCTCTTGCCAGATGCTAGTCTTTCCACAATTGTCGGACAAACAAAAAAGGGAACGGCAATGCCCCGGATCGCCACCATTGCGCTCTCGATTTGTCTTACGTGCCTGGGGCCTTCCTTTGCCTTGGCGCAAGTCAAGAACAATGTCCCCGATATCGTGGCGGGCGCCGCGCCGGTTCCGGTTGAACATCTGAAGGTCCATGGGGCTTCGCTGGAGGGCAATCTCGAAGGCGATGCGGTGGAGCGGGATGTGCTGGTTTTCCTGCCGCCCAGTTACAACAAGGAACCGGGACGGCGCTATCCGGTGGTTTACGCCCTGCATGGCTACTGGATAGGCGCCCAGCAATGGAGCATGGAAATCCATGTCCCCCAGACCCTGGAAGGCGCCTTCGCCAAAGGAGCGCGGGAGATGATCGTCGTCCTGCCCGACTCCAAGACGGTCCATAACGGCTCGATGTATTCCAGCTCGGTCACCACCGGCGATTTCGAGAACTTCGTCGCCCGCGACCTGGTGAGTTACATCGATTCCCACTACCGCACGATCCCGATCCGCGAGGCGCGCGGCCTGGTGGGACATTCCATGGGAGGATATGGCGTCATTCGCATCGGCATGAAACATCCCGATGTGTTTGGCAGCCTTTATATCATGAGCCCGTGCTGCCTCTCTCCACGCATGCCGGGTCCGATGAAACCCGGGGATGAGGCGGCTTTGACGGCTATCAAATCGCCGGCGGACTCCGAAAAGCTCCCTTTCGTCCAGCGTGCTCAACTGGCGTCAGCGGCCGCCTGGTCTCCCAATCCACGCAATCCGCCGCTGTATCTGGATTTGCCCTTGGGTGAAAAGCAGCAGGACGTGCTGGCAAAATGGGCGGCCAATGCGCCCTTGGCGATGCTCGACCAGTATGCGGCAAACCTGCGCCGTTACCGGGCCATCGCCCTGGATGTCGGGGACCAGGACAGTTTGCGCACCGACACCGGCCAGCTGCACGACATGCTCGACAGCTATGGCATCGCCAACAGTTTCGAGATCTATTCGGGCACCCATACCAGCAATGTTGCCTTCCGCTTCCAGGATTATGTCATGCCGTTCTTCAGCAAGACGCTTTCCTTCGCACCGCAGTGAGGCCGCCATGCTGACCAAGCGCGATTTGCTGAGACAGGGTTCGGCGCTGCTGGCGGCCACGGCCGTGCCGCAGGAGCTTCACGCCGCGGAGGCCATGGCGCCCGGTCCGTTCAAGCCGGATTGGGAATCGCTGAAGTCCCAATATCACGCGCCAGACTGGTTTCGCGACGCCAAGTTCGGCATCTGGGCGCACTGGTCCGCCCAATGCGTGCCCGAGGCCGGCGACTGGTATGCCCGCAACATGTATATCCAGGGCGAGAGGCAATATCAGCATCACCTGGAGCATTACGGGCATCCCGCCGATGCCGGTTTCATGGAGATGAACAATCGCTGGAAGGCCGAGCGCTGGAATCCCGAGGAATTGATCGATCTCTATGCCAAGGCCGGCGCCCGCTATTTCGTTTCGCTGGCCAATCATCACGACAATTTCGACAATTACGCCTCGCGCTTTCATGACTGGAACAGCACCAAAGTGGGTCCCAGGCGCGATATCGTCGGCGGCTGGGCAAAGGCGGCGCGGGCGCGCGGCCTGAAGTTCGGGGTTTCCAACCACTCGGCCCATGCCTGGCACTGGTTCCAGACTGCCTATGGTTATGATCCGGAAGGACCCAGGAGTGGGGAGCGCTACGACGCGTTCCGCCTCACCAAATATGACGGCAAGGGCAAATGGTGGGAGGGCTTGGATCCGCAGGAATTGTATGGCGGCGCGGTCATGCCCATGCCGGGAGGCATCGCATCGCTCAAGGATGCCAACGCTTATCACGCCGGCCATGATCGCGTGTGGAACGAGGATCCGCCGCTGGCCAATCCCGCTTTTGTGCGGATGTGGTATCTGCGCTGCAAAGACCTGATCGACACGTATCGGCCCGACCTTCTCTATTTCGACAATACCGGCCTCCCCCTGGGGCAGGCCGGACTGGATGTCACGGCGCACTACTACAACAGTTCCCTTGCCTGGCATGGCTCCCTTCAGGTCGTGGCCAATGCCAAGTTGCTGCCCGAAGACCGGCGCGCGGCGGTTGTGGAAGACGTGGAGCGCGGATTCCGCGCCGAGATATTGCCACAGCCTTGGCAGACCGACACCTGCATCGGTGACTGGCACTATAATCGTGAGCGCTTCCTGCAAAAATCTTATATGCCGGCAGCGGCGGTGATTCATCGCCTTTGCGATGTGGTGGCCAAGAATGGCTGTCTTTTGCTGTCCATTCCGGTACGGGGTGATGGGTCCATCGACGAGGAGGAACGTAAGATCGTCGAGGGTATCGCAAGCTGGACGCAGCGTTATGGGGAGGCGATCTTTGCGTCCAGGCCGTGGCGGCTTTCCGGCGAGGGCCCAACACAGGTGGAGGTCGGCCATCTGAATGAGGGCAAAGCCAAAGCCTTTGAAGCAGCCGACATCCGCTTCACCACCAAGGGTCCGATGCTGTTCGCCATGACACTTGGCAAGCCTTCGGACACCGTTCATATCCGTTCGCTTGCCGGCGCAGGGTCGGTTCAGCGAGTCGAGATGGTCGGCGCGTCAGGTCCGCTGTCGTTCCGGCAGGATGAAGAGGGACTCCATGTCGTGGTCCCTGCCGGCGCGAGCCATGACTACGGCGTGGCGTTGCGTATTCAGGGCGACAAGCTCACTTGAAAATCGAAACCGCAAGGGGGCATGAATCCTCACCTGTTCGGCGATCACGCTGCACCCTAGAGCTCTGAAATGACGCGGCTTTCCGTACGATGGGGGCGCCCATATTGCCAGGTGAGTTTCGGTCTGGCTCAATGACCTCAATCCAAGGCTGTGAATGCATAAAACGGTGAGGGGCAAGGCATGAAACTTGTAGCTGTCGTCGGTGCAATTCTTCTGGTCGTTTTCCCAGCCTTTGGTCAGGCAGCTCCCAGCTCGTCACCGACCCAAAATGCAGAGAGGCGTTCGGAACAGGCGCTGCCGCGCAATGTGGCGCCATTCGATCCCGCCCACTTTGACAAATATGCCGGCTATTACCAATTGGGACCGTCCACGATCTTCACCGTTATCCGCGACGGCGACCATTTTTTTGCACGCCTGACCGGGCAGATCAACGTCGAGTTTTTTCCGGAAAGCGAGACCAAGTTCTTTGCGACAGTGGTTCACACCCAAATCAGCTTCAATAGCGATGGCCAGGGTCAAGTTAAGGAACTGGTGCTACATCAAAACGGGTTGGAACAGCACGCTCCGCGCATTAGCGAAATAGATGCAAAGGGCATTGAAGCGGCCTTGGTCGAGCGCGTTCGCGCGAATCAGCCCAGCCCCGGCACTGAGGCTGCGCTCAGGCACCAAATCGAAACCATGGAGGAGGGCCATCGAGATTACAGCGCCCTCACGCCGACATTCGCGTCCGCCATCAAAGAGGCAGAGCCGGTGATTTTGACATCGCTGAGCAGCATGGGCTCGCTCAAATCGATAAAGTTCCGGTCGGTAACTGTAGGGGGCATGGACACTTATCAGGTCGAGTTCGAGCGCGGCTCGACCCAGTGGTTCATCACCCCGCTTACGACGGACGGAAAGATAGCCGGCATGAGTTGGCGGCGGACGCCGTGAACAGTGGTGCGTGATACTGATCCGGCACCGCTATCCCGCCTTCGCTGATGTCAGTAATAAATTAGAGTTCCCGCTCGAAGCGGGATGGCGGTGCCGGAGTCCGCTTTAGTTGAGTCCATGACGGTACAAGGAAGTCCAAATCAATCTTCAAAAATGGGTCATGCATCGCGGGGCAATCTAATCGGTCTATCGATGTCTATCCGCGTACAACTAAATCGCGCTCCCAAACTGGGGCAGGAATAGGGGTTGATAACCGGTGGGCAAATTCGCCTGAGTGGGCCTTCCTGTTACGCCCGCTTTTGACCCAAAGCGGACGCATCAGACCCCCCGACACGCCGCGAGCGGCTTTGGTCCAATTGACGCCACCGATTGTAGTTCCACTTTGAGGCACGTGGTGTGCTTGATGGTCGACCGGAGCTGTCGGCGTGCCTTGCAACGAGCAGATGGCGTAATGTCGGGTTGATCAAGTCTATTGCAACGAATGGTAGTTGGGTCATGCATGCGGACACTGTCCAAAACTTCAAATCACGGGCGCTTGCCGCTCTTCGCCATGAGCTCAGAGATTATGTTGTAATCTCCCTATACCTTTACCTCTATTTCGTGGCGCTTATTCTTTACAAGGATTCCGTTCTCAAAGAATACGGGATCGGCTACGCACCATGGGGTCTCGCCGTCGTTAAGGCGCTGGTGTTGGGCAAATTCATTCTTCTCGGCGAATCTATGCGGCTTGGCCATCGCAGCCGCGGCAAGCCGCTGATCTGGTTCGTGCTGCGCAAGGTTGCCGCTTTTGTCGCTTTTCTTTTTGTCTTGTCCTATCTTGAGGAAGTAACCCTGTCACTACTTCACCACCATTCTCTTCATGATGCGCTCGCGATACTTTCCGCCGAAACTTGGCAGCGGATAGCTGCCATGAGCCTTCTCGGGTGCCTGGCCCTGACGCCCTTCTTCGGACTTCAGGAGATGGCCCGTGCCATGGGCACCCAGAATTTTCGCCGCATGATGTTCGAAAGGCGATCCTGATTGCTTTCACGGCGAAGCAACCAGCCAAGCAATACTGCCACCGAATGGGTCCGAGAATCGCTGGTAGTGCGGTGGGACTCACCATGAGTCGCGGTGGCGTCTATCAATGTCCGCTTATGACGCAAAGCGGACATTCCTCCGCTTGAATGGGTTCGGCCGATGGGGTGCGAAAACGATCTGTCAGCGGTTAGCCAAATTCCCCGCTGAGCGATCGGCGCATCGAATTGATTTTTGGGGTGAGGAGCGGTCGCCTGAGGCGACAAAACGGTCCGGTGGACCGTTTTGAGCGACGAACGCCGCGAGCTTAAGCGAGCGGCCGGGAGGCCACTAGGCTCGAATTCTTGTGAGGCCAGTGCCGTCGGGATTGCTCGGAACATGCTTTGGCATGTTCCTCGTCCTCGCTGCGCTCGGATCGCTCGGCGGCTTCGCCGCCTCACGCCCAAAATCGGCTGCCG
>DASSGF010000029.1:0-443973 GCA_035693565.1 Rhizomicrobium sp.
CGGGGTGAGGCCGGAACAGCGAAGGGTCCAGTGGACCCTTCGCCCGGCCGAACGCCGCAGCGTCTGAGCGAAGCGAAGGCGCGAGGCCGGGACTGACGAGGCGAAACTGCGAGGGGCAGGCGCTACTGCGCCGCTTCGTCCTGCCTGAGATCAGGGTCGGGGAAAACCAGATCCACCACCGTGCCCTTGCCGGGGTGAGGCCGGAACAGCGAAGGGTCCAGTGGACCCTTCGCCCGGCCGAACGCCGCAGCGTCTGAGCGAAGCGAAGGCGCGAGGCAGGGACTGACGAGGCGAAACTGCGAGGGGCAGGCGCTACTGCGCCGCTTCGTCCTGCCTGAGATCGGGGTCCGGAAAGACCAGGTCCACCACCGTGCCCTTACCGGGCTCGGAATGGACGCTGGAAACGCCCCCAAGCTGCAGGCCGAAGGTCTTGATCAGCCGGCTGCCCACGCTGCGGCCGGTTTCCGCCGCCGCAAAGCCCAACCCGTTGTCGGCAATGATCAGCTTGAGCTTGCCGTCCGGCGCCGGCGCCATGCTGACGGTGATCACGCCCTGCTTTTCGTCCGGGAACGCATGCTTGAAGATATTGGTCAGGGCTTCCACCGTGAACAAGGCCAGCGCCACCGCCACGCTGCCCGACACCACCCGGCTTTCGACATCCACGTCCACCCGCACATTGTCGTTGCTCATGCCGCCGGCAATCTGGTGGGCAAGCTCTTCCAGCAGCTGCTTGATGTCGAGCGTGCTCTGGTCTTCCAGCTCGTTGAGAATCCGGTGCACCAGCGCCAGGGCATTGATGCGGGTCTGGGCCTGCAGCAGCGCCTCCTTGGCCACCAGATCCTTCACTTGATTGGCCTGGATGGAAAGCAGGCTCATCACGATCTGCAGATTGTTCTTCACCCGGTGATGGATTTCCTTGATCAGGGTGGTCTTGACCTCCACCGCCTCGCGCAGGCGCCGGTCGCGGTCCTGGATGCCTTCCGCCATTTCGCTCAAGGCGTCGCCCAACAGCTTGAACTCCACCGGCGCCTCCGCCAGATCGGGGCGGATGGCGTAATGGCCGGCGCGATAGGCGGCCGCGATGCGCCGAAGATAGCTGATCCATTGCGTCACTTGCCGGTCGGTGGCCAGCCAGATGGCGACCCAGGCAAAGCCGATCATCAGGATGGGCAGCGCGAAATCCAATCCGACATGCAGATAGGTGCTGCTGAACAGCCGGCTTTCGCCCATGGCGAAGGCCACGAAAATGGAATCGCCCATCAGCGAGGCATTGCCAAACCGCCACAAATCGCCGCGCCCATCGACGGCGCTGGAGACGCCATTGGGATCGGCGCCCGAACTCAGCGCCGCCTTGGCGATCACCGCGCCCACCTGTTTGTTGTTGGTGGCGATCACCTTGCCGGAGCGGTCATAGACCGCCACCACCGCGCCCCTGGGCAGATTGCCGGCGCGCATCATGTATTCGATCCAATGCACGTCCAGGGTAATGGCGACGGTGCCGTCGAAACTGCCGTCCGGCTTGCGCAGCGCCAGCATGGCGCCGATCACCGGCTGGCCGGTGACGCGGCTGATCAGCTCGTTGGACACCACCATGCCGTCGGTTTTCTGGGCCTTTTGGAAGACTTCATAGTCCTTGGCGCTCATGCCATGGGCCAAGGCCATGGCCGAACAGGCGACGCGGCCGTCGGCGTCAATGCGCGAGAGATTGGAGAAATAGCGCACGCCGATCAGCGTGTCGGACAACACGCCGTCGCAATTGCCGTTCATGCCGCGCACTTCCGACAGGCTTCCCACCGCGCGCAGCACCTGTTCCGCCGCCGCCAGCAGGTTTTGGTCGCCCGCGGCCACGGTGCGCGCCGATTGCAGCAACTTGTCACGGACATTGTCGACGTCGATGCGGGCCCGCGCCACGCCCTGGAAAATGGAAACCAGCACCACCGGCAAAAGCGCCAAGGTGATGATCGCCTGCAGCCTGCGCCGCAGGGTCCAGCCCGGCTCACGCCCCCCACTTGTCATGGTGTTGTTATTTGAAGCGCTTCTTTCCGCTGGCGGAGTCGGAGCGCCCTGGGCTGAGCTGGTCAAGCTGCGCCATAATCTCACGAGCGGCATCCCCTTCCGCAGGCCGCGATACATCGTCCAGCGTGTCGCCACCGTCCAGAATCTCTATCAAGGTCTTGCGCGCGCGGGCAACCCGGCTTTTCACCGTGCCCACCGCGCATTTGCAGATGGCGGCCGCATCTTCATAGGAGAAACCACCGGCGCCCACCAGAATCAAGGCTTCGCGCTGCTCATCGGAAAGATGCTTCAGGGCGCGCACGGTATCGGAAAGCTCGGCGGAGTGGACCTGGTCCTCGCCGCCTCCCGGGATGCGCTCGGCGGCATCCTGATCCCAAGGCGCCTGGCGCCAAGCCCGGCGGCGGTCGGAATAAAACTGGTTGCGCAGGATGGTGAACAGCCAGGCCTTGAGATTGGTGCCCGGAATGAAGCTCGAACGGCTCTGCCACGCCTTGACCAGGGTTTCTTGCGCCAGATCGTCGGCCGCCTCTTGATTGCCTGTCAGTGACCGGGCAAAGGCGCGCAGGAAGGGCACAAGGCCCAGAAGCTCAGTTTTGAAGTCGGGATTTTCCGGCTTTTGGGTTTGGGCAGACGGGGCGGATGTGGGCATCACGAGACCTTCTTGCCCCCCTTGTCTTCGGATTCATCGATCTGGCGTAGCAAATCCATGAAGTCGTCCGGAACCGGCTCCTGGGCCACATCGTCGTACATGCGGCGCAATTCCCGGCCGATCGCTCTTTGCCGAGCCCGGATCGCCCTGGCCTTTTCGCTGGGCTTTTCATCGTTCGGCACGGTCGTATCCCATTGCTGTGTCATGTTTGCCCGAGCCACTTCTCGCCTCCACGCCGCCCCAAATAGTTGGGCCGAGCGCCAAATTTCGACCTTCCAACCCCATCCCAGCTCCCTTCCCAAGGTTCCAAACGTACAGATTTCGCGATGGTTCCGGCAGGCTAGGGAACTTTTTTGACTGGCGTAAGTTCCTTCCCTGAGCTTTATCTTTTGGGCCGAAGGAGCCTTTACATGAGCATGTCCCAAATTCTGGCGCCGCATCTGCCTTATCTGCGCCGCTACGCCCGAGCCTTGACGGGATCCCAGACCAGCGGGGATGCCCATGTCCGCGCCTCGTTGACCGCGCTTTTGGCGGGGCACCAAAGTCTTATGGAGGGGGCCCCGCCCCGGGTGGGCCTGTACCGGGTATTTCATGCCATCTGGCAATCGGGAGCCGAGCATTATGACGAAGCCGGCGGCCCGCTGCCGGGCAAAAATCCGGAAGCCCGCCTTCGGGCGCTGTCAGCCAACAAGCGCGCCGCCCTGCTTCTGACGGCGGTGGAGGCGTTCAGCCTGGAAGAAGCCGCCTTCATCGTCGATGAAAGCCCCGAAGACGTGGAACGCGCCATCCTGGAAGCGCAGAAGACCATCGACCGTCAGCTGGCCAGCAAGGTCCTGATCATCGAGGACGAACCGATTATCGCCCTGGACCTGGAAAATCTGGTCGCCGAACTGGGCCATAAGGTGGTGGCGGTGGCCGCCACCAAGGATGACGCGGTGGCCAAGGCCAAGTCCGAACGGCCCGGCCTGGTGCTGGCCGACATCAATCTGGGCGAAGGCGGCTCCGGCATTGATGCGGTAAGCGAAATCCTGGCCTCTTTCGACATTCCGGTGATTTTCATTACCGCCTATCCGGAAAAACTCTTGACCGGCGAGCGCCCAGAGCCGACCTATTTGATCGCCAAGCCGTTCCTGCCCGAAACCGTGCAGGCCACGGTGGGTCAGGCGCTGTTTTTTCATCCCGCCGCCAAGGAAGCAGCATAAGCTTTCCGCGTTGAATATTTTGGGTCATGGAGTTTTTTAACGATGACTGCCAAGAAGAAGACTGCCAACAGCAATATTGAAGCGCGGCTGGCCGCTTTGCGTGCCGATTTCGAAGCCCTGCAAGCGGACATGAAGGGCCTCTACGGCGATGTCAGCGAAGTGGCGTCTGAACGCGCCGCGCTGGCGATGCGCTCGGCGGAGGAAATCGCCGACCGTGCGGTGGCCCTGGCCGAGGATGCCGCTTCCCAGGCGAAGGTGACGGCCCTGGAATACAAACAGGACGCCCAGGAATGGGCTGACGATAATGCCGAGGAATTGCGCGAACATGTTCGTGCCCAGCCCATCCAGTCCCTGCTGATCGCCGGGGGGGTGGGGGTTTTCCTGGGCGCTGTTTTCCTGCGCCGCTGACGGGCGGTCCCGCCCGTTGTTTTCCATTAAACCCTTCTGTCGTATAAGCGATCGGCAGGGAATGGGGCTGACATGCTTGCGCGACTGACCGCCA
Organism: Rhizomicrobium sp.; assembly: GCA_035693565.1. GTDB lineage: Bacteria > Pseudomonadota > Alphaproteobacteria > Micropepsales > Micropepsaceae > Rhizomicrobium. The sequence goes on from DASSGF010000029.1 coordinate 4,370, forward strand.
AGGTGATTTTCACCACAATTGCCATCGCCATGGCGTTTTTCGGCGTCGGCCTGTTGGGCCTGGCGCTGGCAAATTTCCTGGTCACCGCCTTGGGGCCGGCGGGCGCCTATGCGGTGGCCGGCGCGGTCTTGTTGGGACCGGCGCTGTTATGGGCGGTCATTCTGCGCCTGTCGCGCCCGCGAAAGCCGCCGCCTGCAGCCAACAATGAACTGACCCGTGTGCTTCTGGCCGCGGTCGCCAAGGAAACGCCCTGGATCGCCATTATCGGCGCGGGCCTGGCGAGTGTCGCCAGCATGTTCCTGAACCGCGGCAAAACCGGCAAGTAGCCGCCCCCTCCCGTCACTCCTGTGGACAGATTGGAACCGGCGTCCGACCGGTCACGTTTTCTGTTTTAGACTGATGGAGCGGAAAGACATGCTCGGTTGGGCACTGACGTTTCTGATCCTCGCGCTTATCGCGGGGTATATGGGGTTTTTCGGGCTGGCGGGTTTGGCGGCCGCAATCGCCAAGCTGTTGTTGGTGGTGTTCCTGGTTCTGTTGATTGTCAGCGCTTTCTCGGGCGCGATCAGGGGCAGGCCGCCAATCTGAATCCGTCAGTCTGAAATGGCGTGCGTCTCGGTTATTCGATTTTTGGGTATCCAATGTTGAAGGGAGCGTACGGCGATGCGTATTCCGACCTTCATTCTCGAACATCCTCTGGAAAGCCTGATCGCCGGCCTGTTGCTGCTGGTGCTGGTGTTCGGCTCCGCCGACCGCCACGCGGCGGAAGTCGCCAAGACCGCGCCGGCCACCCAACTTGTCGCGGGCGGGAAGATGTAAATTCTTTTGGGCGGCAGGGAACGGTTTTTTCCGCCAGCCATTACATGGAGCGAGCGGACGTCCGATCCGGAACGCCCCCAGCCCCTTCGACAGCCCGCCTCGGGTGTCCGCTCTCTTCACAAAAACCCCCGAAAGGGGGTTTTTCATAAGAGAATCAAGCCCCGTTCCAACGGGGCTTTTTCGTTTTCAGGCTTTTCGGAACTTGCCCTTGTTTCAGGGCATTTTGCCCAGGCTGGAACTTCTCGGCCGGCCCACGGGATAGACCATGTAGAGGCTGGATGGGGTCTGAAGCTGGGTGGGAAAGCCGGTATAGCTGAAAAATTTCTGCACTAGAGGGTGCTGGTCACGGCGCAACTCCGCCAGATAGATCAGGGAGTGGCGCAGAACGTCAGGCCCGGCGGACGGCGCTTCGGCAAAACGCTGTGGCTCGTTCAACTGAATGACCGGAACGTCGGGGTGATTGAACCGGAGCCAGGCGGTGGTCTCATAGTCGGTGGTGAGGACAGCCTCCGCCAGATGCGACCTGACCATCGCCGCGGTGACTTCCCCGACCGGGGCAAAATCGCGGCCCAGGATGCGGGCCAGCGGATCTTTCTTGATCTCAAGCGGGACGAACAGGGCCTGGGCATAGAGCGCCAGCAGCAATGCCGCCGCCAGCGGCGCGGCAAGAAGGGAGACGCCGCGCAGCCGCGCCCCGGCCGGGGCAAAAGTATCGGCCGCCAGGATCGCCAGCGCCGGATAGAGAAAGCAGGGCCAGTTGCCCTGCACCCGGTCATGCAGGGAATGCTCCAGGAAATATCCCAGCCCCACCCAGACCAGACAGGCCAGCATCAAAAGGGGACTGGTCAGCCGCGTGGCGCGCCACAAGCCAACCGCCATCAGGATGAAAATCAAAGGCGTGGCCAGACCAAATTGCGCCGCCAGGAACTCCGCCAGAAACCGCCAGGTGAAATGGCCGGTGCCCACCCGCGCGAACTGGAACGCGAAAGTCTGCCAGTGATGCTGTGATTGCCACCAGAGATTGGGCGAAAAGATCAGCAGCGCCACAAAGGCGGCCAGATAGGGTCCCGGCGTGAGCAGCCACTTGCGGGCGTCGCGGTCCGCCATCAGCCAGAGCAGCACGCCCGCGCCCAGAAATAGCGCGGAGAATTTGGACAGCAGGCCCAGTCCGGCGGCCAGCCCCACGCCCAGCCAGGACTGGGCGTCATCCTCTACCCGCACCCGCGCCAGGAAATAGACCAAGCCGGCGCTGGCGACGATCGAGGGCATGTCGGGGGTGGCCGCCAGCAATTCCACTGAAGCCATCAGTGTCAGGTTGAAGAACAAGGCCGCCAGCGCGGCGCGCCCGGCATCTCGCAGAAGCAATTCCGCCGCGCGCCAGACAAACCAGCTCGCGGGCAGGGACAAGACGATGCCCCAGAACCGCACGCCCAGCGGCGTATCGCCGAACACAGTGGTGCCCGCATGGATCAGCCAGGCGATCGCGGGCGGATGGTCAAAATAGCCGGCGGCCAGGCGCTTGGACCACAGCCAGTAATAGGCTTCATCCGCCGACAGCGGCAGTTGCACCGCCAGCACGGCGCGCAGCAGAAGCAGCACAAGAATGCAGCCGAACGAAATTCGCGCAGAGATCATATCGCGTTCCAAACACAGGTCCGCCTCCCCCTCGCGCGCGCAAGCGCGCAGGAGGGGGAGGTGGCTGTAGCAACGCCGTGGGCGCAGGGTCGATAGCGACAGCGTATCGACGCCGAGCACCACGGCAAAGTTGCGAAAGCCGGAGGGGGTAAGAAAAACATTAGCGCGCGCGCCAGACAAACAGCGTGGACATGGCGTAATTCCACAGCACGCTCATCACCGCGCCCACCGCGCCCGCCACCCACCAGATCGGGCGCGCCACATAAAGCCAGCTCGCCAGATCGACATTGGCCAGCACGCCCACCGAACAGACCAGGCAGAACAGGACAAAGCCCTTCACCATGGCAAAGCCTTTCAACCGGCGGTCGCGATAGGTCAGCTCATTGTTGAGCAGGAAATTGCTGGTCATGGCGGCCAAAGTGGCGATCACCTGGGCGGCGCGGAACGGCTCCAGCAGCGTCAGGCCGGCGAACAGCACCCCCAGATGCACCACAAGACCGATGCTGCCGACAATGGCAAAAAATATGAATCGCGGGTCCACCAGGTCGCCCGTCATCTTGGCCAGCAGCAGGCCAAGGAATTCCACCCCGATCTGGATATTGAACTTGCTCTCGCCTTCGAAGCGCTCGCCGAAACTATAGGGCTGCTCCGCGATCTTGAGTTTGGAGCCGGCGGTGGCGGCGATATCCAGCAGTATCTTGAATCCGGCAGGCGACAGGCGGGGCGCGATTTCGTCAAAGCGGTCGCGCCGCATCATGAAAAAGCCCGACATGGGATCGGAAAGCGGCGTGCCCACCAGGCGGTGGGTCAGTCTGGTGGCCAGCCGGGAGATCGCGCCGCGCTTTTGCGAAAAGCTGGCCGCCGAACCGCCCGCGACATAGCGGGTGGCGGCCACCAGATCTGCTTCTCCCGCCTTCAGCTTGGCCAACATGGGAGAAAGCACTTTCTCGTCATGCTGCAGATCGGCATCGATCACCGCGACATAGGGGGCGGCACTGGACAGCATGCCCTCGATGCAGGCTCCCGCCAGTCCGCGCCGGCCCACCCGGCGCAGGCAGCGGATCCGGGGGTCGCGGGCGGCGATATCCTTGACGGCGGCCGCGGTGCCATCGGGGGAATTGTCGTCGACAAAAATGGCTTCCCAGCCGATGCCGCCGAGCGCGGCATCCAGCCGCCGAGTGAGCTCGGCGACATTGCCCCGTTCCCGGAAGGTGGGGACCACCACCGACAGTTCCACCGGCCTGGCTTCGGCTCGCGGGCTCACGGAGAGATTTGGGGGACGATAGACATTGGCCTGCCGGAAAAATTTGCCCCGTCTTGGTGGCGGGGCAAGGCTTTGCCGTCAAGGGGTTAGCCACCGGGTGTTCACAATTGGTTAACTGTCTCAGCCGCTTAGGCGCTCGTGCCCATGAACCTTTGCAATTAACATGCGTTGCAATGCCATGAACGATGCTGTCCTGCCCTCCCCGCAGCCCACCCCCGGGCTGCCCCAAAACCGTACCGACCTCCGCCTGATGGCGCCCCGCGTCCTGGTGGTCGAAGACGAAATGACCGTGGCCATGCTGATCGAGGACATGGTCAGCGAACTGGCCTATGAGGTGGCCGGCGTGGTTCCCCGGCTGGAAGACGCCATGCGGCTGCTGGACAGCGAGACTTTCGACCTCGCTTTGCTGGACGTGCATCTCAACGGCAAGACGGTGTTTCCCTTTGCCGCCGAATTGGAGGCGCGCGAAATCCCCTTCCTGTTCGCCACCGCCTATGGCGCGCGCGGCATCCCGGAAGAATTCCAGAACCATCTGGTGCTGCAAAAGCCGTTCGGGCCGGTGGAATTGCGCCTGGCGCTGATGGAATTGTCAGGCGGCGGCGGCGCGCACTGAAATTTTCTCGGCGATTTTCTTCGCGATTTTCTCCGCTTCGGCTTCAATGGGTGAAGATCGCGTAGATCACGATTCCCGCGATCACCGACAGCGCCAGGGAAATGTGCAGCACATAGCGCATCACTCCCAATTCCTTGCCTTGGCGCGCTTCCTGGGCGTTGAGAACGGTGCGTCCCTGTTCGGTTGCCATTTCTATCTCCTATTCTTTCAATGGTCGCGCCGGACGGTCCTGCGCGTCTTCGCTGTCGTATTCGAACCTGACGCAACGCGTTCGGATCGCCGGCCGCTCACTATTCCGCGGCATGCCCGCTGGCGCAGAGGCGGATTTCCAGGGCCGCGATCACGCCGTCGATATCCTCGGGCGCTTCCTGCCCGTCGCGCCAGGCGCGCAAAATCTCCAGCCGCTCGGAGTCGGTGAACCGGCGGTCTCGCAGCACATCATTCGGCGTGCGATAGATGCGCGCCGGGTGCCGCCTGATATCGTCGAACAGTTTTTTCTTGGTCATTACGCCTCCAGGGCAGCCGGCTTAGATCCGCCCCAACAGCGCCAGCACAAGTACAATCACCAACACCAGCCCCAACGTCCCCGACGGGTAAAATCCCCAGGCGCGGCTGTAGGGCCAAGACGGCCAGGCTCCCAGCAGCAGAAGCAGAAGCAGGACAATCAGAATAGTTCCAACCATGGAAATCTGTCCTCAAAACATATGAAAGAGGAACACAATCAAGGGGTACCAGTTCCAGATGACCTTTAGTCCCGGACCCTCCGGGGGAACGTTCGAAGCCGTACCTCCATTGTCATCTCTGTCCGTCACCAAGGAGATGCTCCATGAAGATCGCAATTCCTGTTTTAGCCGGGGTGCTTGTTGTGCTGGCGGGTCCCGCGCTGGCCGGCCACTCCAGCGCGAAGGAACGTGAGGTCACCCGTCAACTCAACTTGGAGCAGGCGCGTATGGCGCAGGCGAGCAACCAGGGCAGCGCGCAATTCGCAACCGCCAACCAGGCGCAAAGCGCCCCTGCCGTGGCGCCCGCCGCGCCGGTGGAAAGCGCGCCCGTTGCCAGCCCGGCCGGAAATGCCGGGGAAAATCAGGAACCGGCCCCGCCCGCCCAGTAGAATTCGTGATCGCCGGCCGCCGGAGCGGCTGGCGATTTTGTTTTTCGGTTATCGGATTTTCAACGCCGCCAAGGCGCCCGCCGCCGCGGCGGCGCTGGTGAGAAATACCCCCCAGGCGATATCCAGCAGCGTCACGCGAAGGGTCCAGACCTTCATGGTGGCGAAATTCGTCAAGTCATAGGTCGCGTAGGCAAAAAAGCCGAGCAGCGCGCCATACAGCGCCGCCGCGCGCCAATCGCCGGCGGCCAGGGCCGGCTTGACCGCGAAGATCAAGATTCCCACCACATAGATGAGATAGAAAATCACCGCCACCGTCATATTGGGATGCTCGGTCAACAGTGGTCCCAGGTCGCGCTGATACAGCGCGGCCGAGGTGTTGGAGAGCCAGAGATAATCCAGCCCACCCATCACCAGCAGCGAGGTCAGATAGGCGACCGCATAAGCCATAATGCCTCTCCTTGCGATGTTTACGGGCCCAATTCGCTTCCGGATCATCTAAACAAATGTGATCCGGATTTGGCGCGGGCGCGTAAACCGGACCGAAGCTTGGGGTTTCGATGGCCAAAATCGCAATCGTGGGAACGGGAATTTCCGGGCTGGGCAGCGCCTATCTGCTGCATCCGGACCATAACATCACCGTGTATGAAAAGGCTCCGCGCATCGGGGGACATAGCCGCACCGTGACCGTGGACTATGACGGCCGGCCAATCCCCGTCGATACCGGGTTCATCGTCTTCAACCGTCCCAACTATCCCAACCTCCACGGCCTGTTCACCCATCTGGGCGTGCCCACCCATGCCAGCGACATGACCTTTGCCGCTTCGATCCGCGACGGCTGGCTGGAATGGGGCGCCCGCGACCTGGATGCCGTGATCGGCCAGCGCCGCAATCTGCTGCGCCCCAAATTCGGCCTTCTGGTGCGCGATGTGATGATCTTCAATACCCAGGCGCAGGAGGTGGTGGAGCGCCATCCGGAACTCAATTTGGAGGGCCTGATCAACAAGCTGGGCCTGGGCGATTGGTTTCGTCGCTACTATCTGCTGCCCATGTCGGGAGCGATCTGGAGCTGCCCGCCCTGCGAGATGATGAATTTCCCGGCCCGCACCTTGGTGCGGTTCTTCGCCAATCATCACCTGCTGTCTGTCAGCGGCCAGCCGCAATGGCGCACCGTCAGCGGTGGCGCCCAGGAATATGTCAGGCGCCTGGCGGCGGGTCTTGGCGGCCGCATCCGTACCAACTGCGGCGCCGTGGCCGTCACCCGCCCCTCTTGGGGACCGGCGAGCGGCAAGGTGCAGATCAAAGACAGCCAGGGCGGATTTGAGACTTACGACCAGGTGGTGATGGCCAGCCATGGCGATGAGAGTTTGTCACTGCTCAAGGACGCCGACCGGGACGAACAGGCGGCGCTGGGGGCTTTCCGCTACCAAAAGAACCTGGCCGTCCTGCATCGCGACGCCAGCCTGATGCCCCGCCGGCGGCGCTGCTGGGCCAGCTGGGTCTATACCTCGGACGGCGATTTCCTCCATCCCAAGATCACCGTCACCTACTGGATGAACCTGCTGCAGGGGATCGACCAGCGCTATCCCCTGTTTGTCAGCCTCAACCCCAAGCGCCACATTCCCGATCGCCTGATTTTCGATCAGACCGAATTCGACCATCCGGTTTTCGACCATGGCGCCATCGCCGCCCAGGCCAAGATCGCGGCCTTGCAGGGCCGCCGCGGGACCTGGTTCGCGGGCGCCCATCTGGGTCATGGCTTTCATGAGGACGGCCTGGCCAGCGCCGTCCGGGTGGCGCGGGCGCTGGGCGCGCGCATTCCCTGGGACCGGCCGGCCGGGGCGGCGCAGCAAAAGCCGCGCCCATCAGTTGTCATGCCGGCATTTCCGCACGACCCTGTGCCGGCAGAATTGTTTTGAGCCGCATCCGCGTCTAATCTTTCCGTCCTCTTGGAAAGGGAAGCCGACATGTCCCTGATACCCGCATCTTATATTGAAAAGTGCTGGCACAAGGCGCTGGACGCCCTGGAATATGGCGAGCTGGAATTCATCGCCCCCAATGGCGAGGTGACCCTGGCCAAAGGGCCTCATCCGGGGCCAAGGGCGCGTTTTCATATCCATGAGTGGGACGTGCTGCGCCGGGTGATGGCGCGCGGCGATATCGGCCTGGGCGAGGAATTTATCGCCGGCAGCTGGGACACCGACAGTGTCGAAAGGCTGGTGAGCCTGTTTTTGCTCAACCTGGATCATTTCTCCGATTTCTCGAACGGCAATCTCGCCAACCGGCTGTGCTTTGTGATCCACAATGCCCTGGTGCGGCGCAATTCCATCGCCGGCTCGGCGCGCAACATCCAGGATCACTACGATGTCGGCAACGACTTCTATTCGCTGTGGCTGGACAAGAGCATGACCTATTCCTCGGCCCTGTATGAAGGGACGCAGGAACTTTACCGTGCCCAGCAGAACAAATATGAGCGGATTCTCTCCAAATTCACCGCCAAGAAAGCCGATGTGCTGGAAATCGGCTGCGGCTGGGGCGGCTTTGCCGAGCGCGCCGCCGCCGATGGCCACAAACTCACCGGCCTGACCATTTCCCCCGCCCAGCACAAATTCGCCAGCGAACGGCTGAAGGGCGATGCCGAGATCAGGCTCGAGGACTATCGCCGCTGCAAAGGCAGCTTCGACAATATCGTCTCCATCGAGATGTTCGAGGCGGTGGGCGAGCATTATTGGCCCGCTTACTTCAGCACGGTGGCGGAGCGGCTGAAACGCGGCGGCCGCGCCATCATCCAGACCATCACCATCAAGGACGAACTGTTTGCCGGCTACCGCACCCGCAGCGACTTCGTCCGCCATTATGTCTTTCCCGGCGGCATGCTGCCGTCCCTGGCGCGCTTCCGCGAGGAGGCGGAAAAAGCGGGGCTGAAATTCGCCGGCGCCTTCGGCTTCGGCAAGGACTATGCCCGCACCTTGCGCGAATGGCTGGTCCGGATGCAGGGCGCCGAGAGCGAGATAGAGGCGCTGGGCCATGACCAGCAGTTCCTGCGCAACTGGCAATTCTATCTGGGAATCTGCGCCGCGACGTTCGAGGTGTCGCGCACCGATGTGGTGCAGGTCGAACTGGTCAACGCGTAGTTGGCCGCTGCCGCTCGCCCAAACTCGCGGCGTTCGTCGTTCGAAATGGTCCACCGGACCATTTCGTCCGCCTTCGGCGGATCACTCCTCACCTTTCATAACGTCCGCAAACGTCAGACGCGCGTCGAACAGCGAGCGCACCACCAGCTGAATGCGGGTCGAAACCGCGAAGCGGCGCTTGGCATCCTCGATATGCTTGTGCACCGTGGATTCGCTGATGCCCAGCAGCTGGCCGATCTCCCAATCGCTTTTGCCCTGCGCCACCAGCACCACGCAGTCGCGCTGGCGCGGCGTCAGATGCGGGCCGTGCGGTGTATCCGCGGGGCCCGCCTGGCGCAGATTTTCCGCGGCGTCGAACGCCAAAGCCCCGACATAATGCGCCGCCGCCAAGCTGGAGAGCGGCAGGGCCATGCCGGTTTTCATCATGAAGGAGCAGCAGCCGGCAAAGTCGCTATAGCTGCCGCCTTGGTCGCTGCCGCGCGCCCGATGGATGGGGACGGTAACCGCCGCGCCCACGCCCGCATTGTGGGCTGCGTCCATGAAATCGCTTTGCGCGGGGGTCAGCGCAATCAGCCGGGAAATATCGGACCACAGGAACGGCGCATAGGACTGGGACGCCGTCATCAGCACCGCGTCACTGGAGGGAATGCCCGCCACTTTCCACACCGGCGGCAGGTCGGCCAGCCACACCTGACCGGCGGCGCCCTGCAGGAGGAAGTGATGGAACCCCAGCGCCCATACCGCTTCGCCCAGCAAGGCGCGCAGCCGCGTCATATCGCGCGCGCCCCGCGAGGCGCTGGCAAAGTCCTGGACGATGCGCGGGCGGGCGCGTCCCTCGGGCCCCAAATCGAGCATTTCGCTCATACCGGAATCTATAACGGGAAGAAGGCGATGCGGAAGCGCGGATGACCGCGATTACCCGTCACAACGTCCGAGGACCGGTTATTGATGAGGGTTAGATACAATTTGCGCTGTTTTCACCCGCAAGATCAGGTATTGGAGGGCGCGCAAAGGGAACTAGGGCGTTCGGCGTGAGCCACCGCCCGCCAAGAAAGGGGATCAGGCACGGTCCATAAGTCTTGAGCGGCAGCGAAAGACGTGTATGGGCGGCCGACCGCCAAAAAAGAGGGCTTTTCATGCTTCGCACTTGTTTCTTCTCGCTGGCGCTGCTGGCTTCCTCCGTTGTCGCGGCCAATGCTGCCGGCGACGCCAAGGCCGGCGCCGCGGTCTTCAAGCGTTGCGCCGTGTGCCATACCAGCGACAAGGGCGGCGGCGACGGACTGGGCCCTAACCTGTACGGCATATTCGGCCGCAAGGCGGCTGCGAGGCCCGGCTTTGCCTATTCGGGGCCTTTGCAGAAATCCGGCATCGTCTGGAATGAGGCCAACCTGACCAAGTGGGTCGCCGGGCCTGCCCGGACCGTGCCGGGCACCAAGATGGCCTTTGCGGGGATCACCAGCAAAAAGCAGCAGGCGGACGTGGTCGCCTATCTCGCCAGCCTCAAATAGCGCTTCAACCGGGAGCATGCGGCAGGATGCCGCAGTACGGGGAGCCGAACTTAACCATTATTGCTGCAATGCAGCGATGGCAGCCCCTCCATCCACGCCGTTGCGTTGACACGCCTCGCCCTACGGCCATACTTTTTGCACCGCACAAGAACGGGACGGCTCGGTCAGCAGTCGCGAGACGCCGTCCCTCGGGGATCAAAGAAACACCATGAAGGTTCTGGTGCCCGTCAAGCGGGTGATCGACTACAACGTAAAAGTTCGCGTCAAGGCGGACCAAAGCGGCGTGGACTTGGCCAATGTCAAAATGTCCATGAACCCATTTGACGAAATCGCCGTGGAAGAAGCGGTGCGTCTGAAGGAAAAAGGCAAGGCGACGGAAGTCGTGGCTGTTTCCATCGGACCGCAACAGGCCTCGGAAACCATCCGCACCGCCCTGGCGATGGGGGCCGATCGCGGCATCCTGGTCAAAACCGATCAGACGGTGGAACCGCTGGCGGTGGCCAAGATCCTCAAGGCGATTGTGGATGCCGAACAGCCCGGGCTGGTGATCACCGGCAAGCAGGCGATTGATGATGATTCCAATCAGGTCGGCCAGATGCTGGCGGCGCTGCTGGGCTGGCCGCAAGGAACCTTCGCCCACGCCCTGGAACTCGGCGATGGCAGCGCAAAAATCAGCCGCGAAATCGACGGCGGCTTGCAGACCGTCCAAGTCAAACTGCCCGCGGTGATGACCACCGACTTGCGGTTGAATGAACCGCGCTATGCGTCCCTGCCCAACATCATGAAGGCCAAAAAGAAGCCGATTGACGAAAAGTCAGCCGCCGATCTGGGCGTGGACATCACCCCGCGCTTCAAAGTGCTGAAAGTCTCGGAGCCGCCCAAGCGCGGCGGTGGCGTGAAAGTGGCATCGGTTGGCGAGCTCTTGGACAAGCTCAAAGCGGACGGAGTGCTTTGATGGCGTCCCTGGTGATCGCCGAGCATGACAATGCTCACCTGAAAGACGCCACCCACAAGACGGTGACGGCGGCACAGGCGGTGTCGGCGCCGGTGCATGTGCTGGTGGCGGGAGAAAATTGCGGCGCGGTTGCCGAACAGGCAGCCAAGATCGCGGGCGTGGAAAAGGTGCTGCTGGCGGATGCACCCATCTATGCCCGCCAACTGGCCGAACCGATGGAAGTGTTGCTGCTGTCGCTGGCCGGCAACTATGACGCCGTCCTGGCGCCCGCCACCACCACCGGCAAGAATTTCCTGCCCCGCCTCGCCGCCAAGCTGGACACGCCGCAGATTTCCGAAATCATCAAAGTGATTTCGCCCGACACCTTCGAGCGGCCGATCTATGCCGGCAATGCCATCGAGACTTTGCAGGCCCCTAGCGGAAAAAAGATCATCACGGTTCGAACCACGGCTTTTCCCGCGGCGAAAGACGGCGGCAGCGCGGCAATCGAGAAAATCGCCGCCGCATCCGATCCCGGCCTGTCCCAATTCGCCGGCGAAGCCTTGTCCAAATCCGAACGGCCGGAGCTGACCTCCGCCAAGGTCGTGATCTCCGGCGGGCGCGGATTGGGTTCGGCGGAGAATTTCAAGCTGCTGGACAAAATCGCCGACAAGCTGCATGCGGCCGTGGGCGCCAGCCGCGCCGCGGTGGATGCGGGCTATGTGCCCAATGACTATCAGGTTGGCCAGACCGGCAAGGCGGTGGCGCCTGATCTGTACATCGCGGTGGGCATTTCCGGCGCCATCCAGCACCTGGCGGGGATGAAAGACTCCCGCAAGATCGTGGCCATCAACAAGGACGAAGAGGCGCCGATTTTCCAGGTGGCGGACTATGGCCTGGTGGGCGACCTGTTCAAGATTCTCCCGGAGCTGGACGAGGAACTCGCCCGGCGCGGCTACACGTAAAGGCAAACGACATGGCAGTGGAAAAAATCGGTGTGATCGGCGCGGGCCAAATGGGCAACGGCATCGCGCATGTGCTGGCCTTGGCCGGCTATGACGTGGTGCTGGACGATATCAACAAGGATGCGCTGTCCAAGGCCATCGGCCTGATCGAAAAGAATATGCAGCGCCAAGCGCACAGAGGCATCATCAAGGAAGAGCAGATCGAGCCGGCCCTGGCGCGCATTCGCACCACCCAGACCCTGGACGATCTCAGGGACCGCGACCTGGTGATGGAAGCGGCGACCGAGGACGAGGCCGTCAAGAAGAAGATTTTCCAGGACCTCTGCCCGCGCATCTCGCCCAAGGCGCTGATCGCCACCAACACCTCGTCCATTTCGGTGACGCGGCTGGCGGCCTCCACCGACCGGCCGGAAAATTTCATCGGCCTGCATTTCATGAATCCAGTGCCGGTGATGCAGCTGGTGGAAGTGATCCGCGGCATCGCCACCAATGACACCACCTTCCAGGCGGCGCTGGAGATCGTCAAACGCGTGGGCAAGACCGCGGCTTATGCGGAAGACTTTCCCGCCTTCATCGTCAACCGCATCCTGCTGCCGATGATCAATGAAGCGGTCTATACGCTGTATGAAGGCGTGGGCAATGTCGACGCCATCGACACCGCCATGCGGCTGGGGGCCAATCATCCCATGGGACCGCTGCAGCTGGCCGATTTCATCGGGCTGGATACCTGTCTCAGCGTGATGCAGGTGCTGTATGAAGGCCTGGCGGATTCCAAATACCGCCCCTGTCCGTTGCTGGTGAAATATGTCGAGGCGGGTTGGCTAGGCCGCAAGACCGGCCGCGGCTTCTATGACTATCGTGGGGAACATCCGGTGCCCACGCGATAGTCCAAATAGTTGTCATCCCCGCGAAAGCGGGGATCCATTTCTACCCCTTGTGCGACCTCAAGCATGGATTCCCGCTTACGCGGGAATGACAGAATTTCAGGTGCCCGTTATCCGCTTGAAATAGGCCACTGCCTCGGGTGACCCCCAGTCCGCTGGTCCCTCCGCTTTCGCAATGACCTTCCCGCTGGGATCAATCAACACCGTCATCGGCAGGGCATAGACCGTGAAGGTCTTCATCATCACCTTGTCGCTGTCGCGATAGGCGATCAAATTTCCCGCATTGTGCTCCTTGAGGAAGCCCGCGGCATCGACCGTGTCTTTATCGCCGGTATCGATCGCCACCACCCGCACGCCCGGCGCGAAACGCGACAGCCGGGCCAGCGAGGGCAGTTCATTGACGCAAGGCCCGCACCAGGTCGCCCACAGGTTGACCAGCACATAGCGCCCCCGGAACGCGTCCAGCGCATAGCGGGTCCCCCTGGAATCGGTGAAATGCACGGCCGGGGCGGTTTTGGGGGCCTTTTCCAGCTTCAGCGCCGCCAGCGCGGCCGGCGGTTCCAACCCCTGATGGACAGAAAGCAGGCCTTTCCCATATAGAACGCCCAAGACCAAAGCTGTGATCACGGCCAGGCTGATGATGATTTTCTTGGTCATGGCCTCTCGGGCGCCAGAATGAGCAACAATAAAGGATGAGCACCAACAAAATGTGGGGCGGACGGTTTGAGTCCGGCCCCGCCGCCATCATGAGGGAGATTACCCCCTCGATCGATTTCGACAAGCGCCTCGCGGCGGAAGACCTGGCGGGGAGCCGCGCGCATTGCCGCATGCTGGCCAATGAAGGGATCATCTCCAAGGATGACGGCCACGCGATCCTGGACGGGCTCGCGGCAATCGAAAAAGAAATCGCCGACGGCAAATTCGTCTTCAAGCGCGAGCTGGAGGACATTCATCTCAATATCGAAGCCAGGCTGGCCGAACTGATCGGGCCGGCGGCCGGGCGGCTGCACACCGCGCGGTCGCGCAACGACCAGGTGGTGACGGATTTCCGGCTGTGGGTGCGCGGTGCCTGCGAGCGGGCCGACCAAGGATTGCTGGCGCTGCAGCGGGCGCTGTTCGCGCAAGCCGAAAAGCATGCCGAGACCATCATGCCCGGTTTCACCCATATGCAGGTGGCCCAGCCGGTGACCTTTGGCCATCATCTTTTGGCCTATGTCGAAATGTTCAGCCGCGACCGGGGGCGGTTTGAAGACGCCAGGCGGCGGCTGAATGAATCGCCTTTGGGCGCGGCGGCGCTGGCGGGAACCTCTTTCGCCATCGACCGCGACGCCACTGCCAAAACCCTCGGCTTTGCGCGGCCGATGCGCAATTCCATGGACGCGATTTCGGCGCGGGACTTTGCGCTGGAATATCTGGCGGCCTGCGCCATCGGCGCCGTGCATCTGTCGCGGCTGGCGGGCGAATTGGTGCAATGGTCCACGCCGATGTTCGGATTTGTGAAGCTGTCGGATGCCTTCACCACCGGCTCTTCCATCATGCCGCAAAAACGCAATCCCGACGCCGCCGAATTGATTCGCGGCAAGACCGGACGGGTGCTGGGCGATTTCGTGGCGCTGGCGGCCGTGGTCAAGGGCCTGGTGCTGACCTATGGCACCGATTTGCAGGAAGACAAGGAGCGGGTATTCGACGCCGCCGATACGCTGGAGCTTTGCCTGGCCGCGATGGCAGCGATGGTCGCCGATCTGGCCGCGCAGCCGGACAGAATGCGCGCGGCCTGCGAACCGGGCTATCCCACCGCCACCGATCTGGCAGATTGGGTGGTGCGGGTGCTGAAGAAACCGTTCCGCGAGGCGCATCACATCGCCGGTTCGATCGTGAAGGTGGCGGAGACGCAAGGCGTGACTTTGGACAGGCTGGCGCTGGCCGAGATGCAGAAGATCGAGCCTGCCATCACCCAGGATGTGTTCAAGGTTCTGACCCCGGAAGCCAGCGTGGCGTCACGCATGAGCCTGGGCGGCACCGCGCCGGCGCGGGTCAAGGAACAGCTGCATCACTGGCGGAGCATCCTGAAATGAGAAAGCTTTTGCTGTTCCTGGCCCTGGCCTTCGCCGTCACCGCCTGCGGGGTGAAAAGCGAATTGGTGAAACCCAACGGCCAGGCCACCTCCAAGGACGAACAGGATCCATCCAAGCCGCCTTATCCTCTCGGCCGCTAGAGAGAAGATGAATCATTTCCACTACAAGGACGGCGTGCTGTGCGCGGAAGACGTACGGCTTGACCTGCTGGCGGAAGCCGTGGGCACGCCTTTTTATTGCTATTCCAGCGCCACCCTGACGCGGCACTATAAGGTGTTCGCCGGCGCGCTTCCCAAAGGCTCGCTGGTGGCCTTCTCCGTCAAGGCCAATGGCAATCTGGCGGTGCTGAAAACGCTTGGCCAGTTGGGCGCCGGCGCCGATGTGGTGTCGGGCGGCGAATTGGCCAAGGCGCTGGCGGCGGACATTCCGGCCGGCAGAATCGTGTTTTCCGGCGTCGGCAAGACGGCCGAGGAAATGCGTTCCGCCCTGGACGCCGGCATCTATCAATTCAATGTCGAGAGCGAGCCGGAGCTTCACGCCCTGAACGCGGTGGCGGCCGGCCT
Organism: Rhizomicrobium sp.; assembly: GCA_035693565.1. Taxonomy (GTDB): domain Bacteria; phylum Pseudomonadota; class Alphaproteobacteria; order Micropepsales; family Micropepsaceae; genus Rhizomicrobium. The sequence goes on from DASSGF010000029.1 coordinate 19,872, forward strand.
CAACAAGCGCGCGCCCACGACTTTGCGCATCAATCCCGATGTCGACGCCAAGACCCATGCCAAGATCAACACCGGCACCGCGGAAACCAAATTCGGCATTCCCTATTCGCGGGCGCGCGAGGCCTATGCCCATGCCGCCAAGCTCAAGCATATCGAGATTGTCGGCATCGATGTGCATATCGGCAGCCAGATCACCGGCCTGGAGCCCTTTGAGGCGGCATTCAAGCGGGTGGCGGAACTGGTGGCGATCTTGCGCGCCGATGGCCACAACATTACCCGCCTGGATCTGGGCGGCGGGCTGGGCGTGCCTTACGAAAACAGCAACATGCCGCCGCCCGATCCCGACGCCTATGGCAAGATGGTGACGCGGGTCACCAAGGGTCTGGGTTGCAGCCTCTCCTTTGAGCCGGGGCGATTGATCGCCGCCAATGCCGGCGTGCTGGTGTCGCGGGTGATTTATGTCAAGCACGGCGAGGCCAAGCATTTCCTGATCATCGATGCCGGCATGAATGACCTGATCCGCCCCGCCATGTATGACGCCCATCATGAGATTGCCGCGGTCGCGGAGCCGGGTTCCCGGCGCCAGCTCTACGACGTGGTGGGGCCGGTATGCGAAACCTCCGATCTTTTTGCCGCCGGCCGGTCGCTGCCGGAACTTAAATCGGGCGATCTTGTGGCCATTCTGTCGGCCGGCGCCTATGGCGCGGTGATGGCGGGTGACTACAATGCCCGTCCGCGGCTCGCCGAAGTCTTGGTTCATGGCGAGCAATGGGGCATCGTGCGTCCCCGGGAGACTTATGCCGACCTTATCGCCAAGGACCGCATCCCAGACTGGTTGGCCGGCTGACAGGCTGGAGCGCCGCGTCGCAATGGCGCGCGGCGTGCTGGCGGCCGAACGCATCCTGCCCCGGCTGTGGCCGGCTTTCGGCTTTGCCGGTTTCTATCTGGCGCTGGCGCTGACCGGCATCTTCGCTTTCATTCCCTGGCCGGCGCAGTCGCTGATCTTGGCGGCCACCATCACCGCCAGTGCCTGGACCCTGTATCAGGGCTTTGCGGATTTCACCTGGCCCAAAAACCTGGACGCCGCCCGCAAGCTGGAGCGTGACAGCGGCCTCAAGCACCGCCCCATCTCCGAACGTTATGACGTGCTGGTGGGCGAGGATCCTTTCGCTGCGGCGCTATGGGCCTTGCATCAGGCCCGCACCTTGCCCGACAGGCTGCGCATCGCACTTCCGCGCACCAACATCGCCGCCCGCGATCCGCAAGGTCTGCGCTGGTATCTCCTGGTGGCGGTGACGGTGGGATTGGTGATGGCGCGCGGTGAAACCGCTTCACGCCTGATAAATGCCTTTGACAGCGGCGCGGGCGCGGCGGCCTCGCTGGATGCCTGGGTCGATCCGCCGCCTTATACCGGCATGCCGCTCACCTCGCTTCGGATCGGAGACGATTCCATCATCCGGGTGCCCAAGGGCTCGGTGCTGAATTTGCGGGTGCATGGCGCGCCCCGCACCCCCGGACTGTCGGCCGGCAGCAATGCGGCGCCGCGCTTTGCCGGCGAGGACGGCGAATATTCCAGCAATGTGATCCTGTCCACCGATGCGCGGGTGCGCGTTCAGGTGGGCGGCCATGCCATCGGCAAATGGAACATCCAGGCGGTGGCGGATGCGCCTCCCACAGTGACCTTGACCGCCCAGCCGTCGCGCACCGAGCAGCTGGCCACCAAATTCGCCTTCAAAAGCGATGACGATTACGGCATCGCAGGTATTCGCGCGGTGCTGAGACCCGTCGGCGGACATGGCAAGCCCTTGGTGGTGGAATTGCCCCTGCCTGAAACCAATGCCAAGCATGTCGACCAGAACAGCTATATCGATCTCACCGGCCATCCCTATGCCGGGCTGATGGTGGAAGGCCGGCTGGAGGCGCGTGACGCCATTGGCCAGAAGGGCGAGAGCGCGCCGTTCCGCTTCCGCCTGCCGGCGCGAGTGTTCACCGATCCTTTGGCCCGCGCCTTGATCGAACAGCGCCAGAACCTGGCCACCGCCGATACCGCGGGCCGCAAGACCGTGATGCTGACGCTGGATGCGCTGACCATCGATCCCGAGCGTTTCTATCAAAACAAGAACGATATTTTCCTGGCGCTGCGCAGCGCCTTTAACGGCGTGAAGAATGCCAAGAGCGAGCCCGACATCGCGCGGGTGGAAGATATGTTGTGGCAGACGGCCTTGAAATTGGAGCGGGGCGGCTTGCTGTCGGCGGCAGAGGAATTGCGCAAGCTGCAGATGATGATCACCGCGGCGCTGGCCTCGGGCGCGCCGCAGGAGGTGATCGACGAATTGCTCAAGCGCTACAATGAGGCGATGCAGCGCTATGTCGCCGCCATGGCCGCCAATCCGCCGCCGCCCGACCAGCAGCCTTTGTCGCCCGACTCCAAGACCTTGGGGATGGATGATGTCCAGACCCTGCTCAAGATGATCCAGCAACTGTCCGAGGCCGGCGACCGGCAGAAGGCCGCCCAGCTTCTCGCCATGCTGCAGTCCATGCTGGAAAACATGCGCATGGCCGAGAACGGCAAGGGCGGCCAGGGCATGCAGAACAAGGCGCTGAATGACAAGCTGCAGAAGTTCGGCAATCTGATGGGCAAGCAGCGCTCCCTGCTGGACAAGACCTTCCGCCAGAGCCAAGGCCAGGCCGATCCCAAGGATGGCGGCACCCAAGGCTTGCAGAAACAGCAAAACGATCTGGAAAAGGAACTGCAGGATTCGCTCAAGGGCATGGACGGCAAATCGGCGCAGAAGATGCGCGAGGCCGGCAAGGCCATGGGCGACGCCCAGAATGCGCTGGGCCAGAAAGACCTTTCCAATGCCGGCAGCGCCCAGAACCAGGCGCTGGATGCGCTGCGCAGCGGGGCGCAGGCCCTGGCCGACGAAGCCCAGGGCAAAGGCACCGAGGCCGGCGGGCGCGATGATCCTTTGGGCCGCAGCACCTCGCCCCTGGGCAATTCCGGGGTCAAGATTCCCGGCGCCACCGACTTGGCGCGGGCGCGCGCCATCTTGCAGGAATTGCGCCGCCGCGCTGCCCAGATGAACCGGCCGCAAGCCGAGCGCGACTATCTGGACCGGCTGCTGAAGGCGTTTTAGCGTAGGCCCAGCGGCATCGCAGATGCCGCGTTAGGCCGAGCGACAATTGAACAACTAGCCACCGACTTTACCGATATACGGCAGCCCGCGATGCCGGCCCGCATCGTCCATGCCATAGCCGATGACAAATTCGTTGCCCACGGTGAAGCCGACATAATCGGCCTTGGCCACCGCGTCGCGCCGCTGTTTGTCCAGCATCACCGCCACCTGCACGCTGGCCGCGCCCGCCGCCTGGATCAGCGACACCGCCTTGGCGATGGTGCGTCCCGCATCCAACACGCCGTCGATCACCAGCACATGGCGGCCGGCGATCTGCTCCGAGGGCCCGGCGATCATGGAAATGGCGCTCGCCACCCGCTTGTCGCCATAGGAGCGCAGCCAGATCATTTCCACATCCATCGCCACCCCTTCCCAGGACAGCGCCCGGATCAGGTCGGCGGCAAAGACAAAGCCGCCCACCAGCACCGGCATGGCGATGTCCGGGACCAGCGGCGCCGTGGCGATCTTGCGCGCCATCGCCCGCACCCGTTCCTGGATCTGTTCGGCGGAAAAAAGAATCTCTGGCGCGCTCATGAACCGTCTTTGGCGAAGCGCACTTCCAGATGACGCGCCGCGGCGGGCGGACTGGCCAGCCGGGTCACGAACGGCACCGATTGCCCCGGTTTCAGCACCTGGGCATTGGGCTTGAAGCTCCAGTGATAGAGTTCATGGTTGCTGGAATCGCTCAAGGTGACCCGCACCGTCTGCGGCACCGGCAATTCGCGCGATCCGGTATTGACGATGGTCCCCGTCACCGCCAGCACCACCTGGCTGTCCTCGGTCTCGCGGCGATACTCCACCTGGCGGAAATCGATGCCGCTGGTGTTCACATGCAGTCCCAGGCTGGAATAGACGCCCGCCGACTGGGGCCAGATGCTGGCGATGTCCTGGCGATAGCGCACCGCCGCCGCGGCAATCAGAAGCACCACCAGGACCAGGCCCGCCCAGCCCGCCACCACCGCCAGGCGGGGGCCCAGGGGAACAGACGGCTCAGGCTCCACAGCCGGTGGCGCGAAGCTGCGCGTGGGAGACGCGGATTCAAACGCCTCCCGTTCCCCGGCTGCCTCGATAACCGGCTCAGGCGCGGGTTCGGGAGCGGCGGTTTCGGGCTGCTCGCCGGCCTGATGCCAGCTATGGCCGCATTTGGCGCAGCGGACATTGCGCCCGGCGGCGGGAAACTTCGAGCCATCCACCGAATAGCGCGTGTCACAAGAGGGACAGGTGAGAATCATGAGCTAGTGTCCTGATTCCGAAATTCGCATGATCTCTATATCGAACTCCAGGCGAATTTCGGAATCAAAAGGACACTAGCATCTTATTGATTCCTAGGGTCGTTTCGGTTTCGAAGTTCGCCCGGAGCCTGATCCGTCATTGTGCGAACTTCGAAACCGCGACCCTAGGCCTGTGGAAATATGTGCGAAAATAGGGGGCTGGGACGATCAGGGCAAGCGCGCAAGACTTCGCAGCCGCGTCGCGCGGGCCTATCCTCCCCAAAAATTCCGGGTATCTTCGCAGCCGATGGTTCGCTTTGAAAATGTCGGCATGCGTTACGGCACCGGCCCCGAGGTGCTGCGCGATGTCAGCTTCTCGCTGGAGCCGGGGTCTTTCACCTTCCTGACCGGGCTGTCGGGCGCGGGCAAGACCACGCTGCTGAAACTGATCTATGTCGCCGAGCCGCCGTCGCGCGGGCTGATCACCCTGTTCGGCACCGAACTGGCCACCGCCCAGCGCCGCGACCTGCCCGGCCTGCGCCGCCGTATCGGGGTGGTGTTCCAGGACTTCCGGCTGCTGGATCATTTGTCGGCCTTCGACAATGTCGCTTTGCCGCTGCGGCTGGCCGGCAAGCGGGTCAGCGATTTTTCCCATGACGTGAGCGAGCTTCTGTCCTGGGTGGGGCTGGGTGATCGCATGCAGGCCAAGCCGCCCACTCTTTCGGGCGGCGAGCAGCAGCGCGTCGCCATCGCCCGCGCCGTGGTGGCCCGGCCCGATCTCCTGATCGCCGACGAGCCCACCGGCAATGTCGATCCCGAAATGGGCGCGCGGCTGATCCGGCTGATCGCCGAACTCAACCGGCTGGGCACCACGGTCCTGATCGCCACCCATGACCGCGCCCTGATCGAGGCGACACGGGCGCGCGAGATGCGGCTGGTGGAAGGACGGCTGGTGGAGCTGCCCGGCATGAGGTCCGCATGAACGAGCGCTACACCTATCTGATGCCGCGCGACAAAGGCGCCGCGCCGCTGGATTTCGTCATTGCGGTGATGGCGTTCCTGGCGGCGCTGGCGCTGGGCGCGTCGCTGGTGGCGACCCGCGCCGCCCATGGCTGGCAAAGCGGCTTGTCGGATCGCATCACCGTGCAAGTGATGCCGCCGGAGGATGGCGACGCCAGAGCCGGGCTGGAAAAGGAAACCCAGGCGGCGCTGGGGGTGCTGAGCACCACGCCAGGTATCGCCCATGCCACGCCTTTGTCGGATCAGGAGATCAACGCCCTGGTGGAACCCTGGATCGGCAAGGATGGCGCGGTGTCCGGCATTCCCCTGCCCCGGCTGATCGATGCCGCCATCACCCCGGGCGAGGATGTGGACGTCAATGCGCTTGCCGCCAAACTGAAACAGGCCGCGCCGCATGCCAGCGTGGACGATCATCGCCGCTGGATCGCGCGCTTGCGCGGGTTGGCGGATGCGGTGCGCTATTCCGCTTACGGCATCCTGCTTCTGATCGCCGGCGCCACCGCCGCAGCGGTGTCCTTTGCCACCCGCGCCGGACTGGATGCCCATCATGAGATGGTGTCGCTGCTGCACCAGATGGGCGCCTTGCCCGGTTTCATCGCCCGGGCGGTGGAGTGGCATTACTTCGTCTCCGCCTTGTTCGCGGGCGCGCTGGGGAGCCTGTGCGCGGCATTGTTTTTCCTGGGCGCCGGCGGCTTGGAAGTGTTCGGCGTCGAAGCGGTGCCCTTTCTGCCGCCTCTGTCCTTGAGATGGATCGAGTTTCCCTGGCTTTTGCTGGTGCCGGTCGCGGCCTCGCTGATCGCCTGGGCGACGGCGCGCATCTCGGTCTTGTCGGTGGTGAAAGCCATTTACTGACAACGGCTTGAGCGCGTCCGACGCGGTTTGCTAGTCTTATGCCGCGAATGGAGCGGTGATTTGCGGGTCTTCCTGACCGTGATTTTTCTGGCGCTGCTGGCTTATGCCATCGGCTTTGTGCTGTTCGTGAGCAGCCTTCCCGCCGTGCCTGCAACGCCGCCAAAGACGGACGGCATTGTGGCGCTGACCGGCGGCGACGAACGGCTGGATACGGCGGTAGCCCTGCTGGAGCATGGCGTGGGCAAAAGGCTGCTGGTCAGCGGCGTTGCCCAGGAAACCACAAAGGAAACCGTGGGCAAGATGTCGGAAGGCGGTCCCCGCTTCGCCTGCTGCGCCGATATCGGCTATGCCGCGGAAGACACCCATGGCAACGCCGAGGAAGCCGCGCAATGGGCGCGTGACAATCATTTCAAGAGCCTGTTGATCGTCACCGGCCGCTATCACATGCCGCGCACCATGCGGGAATTTTCCTCGGTGCTGCCGGACGTCGCCCTTTACGCCTATCCGGTGGACCAGAGCCGCATCGGCCTGGGCGATTGGTGGCTGCATCCGCGCACCATCCAGCTGTTGCATCGCGAATATGCCAAATATCTCGCCAGCCTGGTCATCATACGGCTGGCGCGATGATGCTTTGGCTGCGCTCGGCGCTGTTTATGCTGTGGTTCCTGATTGTCACCACCATCCTGTCGCTGATCTTCCTGCCGGTGCTGGCGCTGCCGCGCGGCGCCACGGTGTGGCTGGCGCGGCTGTGGTCGCGCCTCACCTTCTGGGGCTTGAAAGTCTTTACCGGCATCGATTGGGAAATCCGGGGTGCGGCGCCCAAGGGCGCGGTGCTGGTGGCCGCCAAGCATATGAGCATGTGGGACACGCTGGCTTTGTATCTGGCGCTGAACCAGCCCGCCATTGTGCTCAAGCGCGAGCTGCTGCGCATTCCCTTTTATGGCTGGTTTCTGTGGAAGGCCGCCGCCATTCCGATCGATCGCGGCGCCGGCTCGCGTGCCTTACGCAAGATGCAAGCCTTGGCGCGCGCGGTATTGGCGCAGGAGCGGCCGATTTTGATTTTCCCGGAAGGCACGCGCAAAAAGCCGCGCGCCGCGCCGGATTACAAGCCGGGCGTGGCCGGGCTCTACAGCATGCTGGAAGTGGACTGCGTACCGGTGGCGCTGAACTCCGGCGCCTATTGGACCGGGTTTCTCAAGCGCCCCGGCATCATTGTGCTTCAATTCCTGGAGCCGATCCCGCCGGGGATGAAGCGTGACAGTTTCATGGCCTTGCTGGAACAGCGGATCGAAGCCGCCACCGCCGCTCTTTTACCTTGAATTTCAATGGCTTGCGGAGGTTGCGAGATGAGCAACCATGCCTATCTATAGCGGTGGAACCACCCTTGCCGATATGGTCTTTATTCTTCCATGAGCGACCTCTCCCACCAGATCTGGGACATGAAATACCGGCTGAAGGCGCCGGACGGCACGCCCATCGACCGCGATCTGGCGGATAGCTGGACGCGGGTGGCGCTGGCTTTGGCGGAAGCCGAGCCCAATGGCCGTTGGGTGAAGCATGCCAAGGAATTTGCTCACGCGCTGGCCGGGCACAAATTTCTTCCCGCCGGACGGATTCTGGCCGGCGCGGGCACGGGCCGCAACGTCACGCTCTTCAACTGTTTTGTGATGGGCGCCATCGAGGATTCGATGGACGGAATTTTTCGAGCCCTGCGCGAAGCCGCGCTGACCCTGCAGCAAGGCGGCGGCATCGGCTACGACTTTTCCACCCTGCGCCCCAGGGGCGCGGCCGTGGCGGGGGTGGGCGCGGATGCCTCGGGCCCGGTGTCCTTCATGGATGTGTGGGACGCGATGTGCCGCACCATCATGAGCGCCGGTTCGCGGCGCGGCGCCATGATGGCGACCTTGCGCGTCGATCATCCCGATATCGAGGAGTTCATCACCGCCAAGCGGACGCCGGGACGACTGTCCAATTTCAACCTGTCGGTGCTGGCGAGCGACGCGTTCATGGCGGCCGTCAAGGCCGACCTGGACTGGCCGCTGACGTTTGCCGGCAGGACCTATCGCACCGTCAAGGCCAAGGCGCTTTGGGACACCATCATGCGCTCGACCTATGACCATGCCGAGCCGGGCGTGATCTTCATCGATCGTATCAACAGCCAAAACAATCTCGGCTATTGCGAAACCATTGCCGCCACCAATCCCTGCGGCGAGCAGCCTCTGCCGCCCTATGGCGCCTGCCTGCTGGGCTCCATCAACCTGGCCAGGCTGGTGCGCCGTCCGTTTGAGGACGATGCCGCGCTGGACATGGAAGAGCTGGAACGGCTGGTCAAGATCGCGGTGCGCATGATGGACAATGCCATCGATGTGTCGCGTTTTCCCCTGGAGGCGCAGGCTCAGGAAGCCCGCGCCAAGCGCCGCATCGGCTTGGGCGTCACCGGGCTGGCTGACGCCTTGATCCTGTGCCGGGTTCGCTATGGCTCGCCGCAGAGCCTGGAATTGATCCGCACCTGGCTTGCTGCCGTCAGTCATGCCGCCTATCGCGCCAGCGTGGAATTGGCCAAGGAAAAAGGGCCTTTTCCGCTGTATGACATGAATCCTTATCTGGCGCGTCCCCACATCCAGGCGCTGCCGCCGGATATCTATAATGCCATCGCCGCGAACGGCATCCGCAATGCGCTTTTGACCTCCATCGCGCCCACCGGCACGATTTCGCTGTTCGCGGACAATGTCTCCAGCGGCATCGAGCCGGTCTTCGCCTTCGACTATAAGCGCAAGATCCTGCAGCCCGACGGCAGCCGGCGCGAGGAAATGGTGAGCGACTATGCGGTGCGCGCTTTCCGCACCAAATTCGGCGCCGATGCCGCTTTGCCCGACTATTTCGTCAATGCCCAGACCATCGCGCCATCCGATCACCTGGCGGTGCAGGCTGCCGCCCAGCCCTTTATCGACAGCGCCATCTCCAAGACTATCAATGTCCCCGCCGCGATTTCGTTCGAGGATTTTTCCCATGTCTATCTGGAAGCCTATGCGCTGGGCTGCAAAGGCTGCACCACCTATCGTCCCAATGCGGTGACCGGCTCGGTGCTGTCGGTGGACGAACCGGTGAAAGATCCTCGGCACGCCATCCCCGCCGAGACGCTGCTGGGTGCGGATACGGCGGAACCGGAATTGCCTCTGTCACGACCGGAACCGCGCCGGGAAAGAGGCGGCGTGGTCTATATGACAAGACCGCTGGACCGGCCGGAGGAATTGCCGGGCCGCACCTACAAGATCAAATGGCTGGACAGCGACCACGCTTTCTACATCACCCTCAATGACATCGAGAAAGACGGGCGGCGGCGGCCGTTCGAGGTCTTCATCAATTCCAAGAATATGGAAGCCTATGCCTGGGCGCTGGCGCTGACCCGGATGATCTCGGCGGTGTTCCGCCGGGGCGGCGATGTTTCCTTTGTGGTGGAAGAGCTCAAGGCGATTTTCGATCCCCGCGGCGGCCAGTGGATGAACGGCCGCTATGTGCCGTCGCTGCTGGCGGCGATCGGCGAAGTGATCGAGCGCCACATGATCGATATCGGCTTTTTGGGCCAGCGCGACCCCTCCATCCTGCCCGAGGCCCAGATACCGGCGGAAGGGGTGCGCGCCCGCTTCTGCCCCCGTTGCGGCGATGCCAGCTTCATCAAGCTGGAAGGCTGCGATTCCTGTTTGTCTTGCGGCTATTCCAAGTGCAGCTGAAACCCAGTCTGGCGCTAGTGTTCTTGATCGCCTGGCCGCTGCCTTCATTTGCCGCGCAGGAAAAGACGTATGAAGGGATCTACCGCTTTGGCCCGGAGGAGGAAACCATTTCTCCTTGCGGCACAGGCGGTAAGGAATGGTGGGTAATGACCAGCGACGAGAATTGGCACGCTCTACGCGACGCGAGTACAAAATTCAGGGCAAACATTGATAGCGGCATTTTTGTCAAGGTGACCGGGTTCTATGACGGTCCCGCCACAGAAGAAAGGAGCGGCACCTTCTCAACGCAGTATGAAGGCGTATTCGAAATTACTAAGATCATTACGGCGCGGAAACGCACTCACCAAGATTGCAAATAGCGTTATATCCATCAGGTCTTCCAATGAACTATTCCAGCCGCTTCTGGCTTTACGCCCCCATCAGCCTGTTCCTGCTGCTGGCCTGTGCCGCCATGCTCCATTGGTGGATCGTGGCCGGCGCGGCCGAGAAGAAGCTTGCCGCATGGAAGGGGCATGAGGCCGTCCCCGGCATCAGCCTGGATTGGGATTCGGTCGCGGTCGGCGGCTTTCCCTTCCGCCTGGATGCCGACTTCACCAATTTCCGCGTCCAGGGCGCGGCCGCCCACGGCCCCTTCACCTGGAGCAGCGAAAAATTCGCAGCTCATGCTCTCACCTATGGCCGGCGCCAGATCGTCTATGAGGCCGCCGGCCGGCAAACGCTGAGCTGGACCGCCGCCAGCGGCAATGCCCATACCGTCTCTTTCCTGCCCGGCAGCATGCATGGCAGCAGTCTGGTGGATGGCAAGGGACTTGCCCGTTTTGATCTCGACATTATGGATGTCGCGGAAAAGGTCGTCGCCATCGGCCGCCTGCAATTCCATATGCGCCGCGATCCGGATGGCCATGATCTGGATTTGATGATCCGGGCCGACGGACTTCAGGCCTATGGCATAAAGGTCGGCGGGGGCTTGCAGCTTTACACCACCCTAAGCCAGGCCGCTGCGCTGGCGCCGTTGCTCAAGGGCGAGAAGTCCTGGCCCGGCGCCATCCAGCAATGGCGCGCCCAGGGCGGCGCGGCAAAACCGTCCCAAGGCGTCGCGGCGATATTGTCGCCGGAATGGTTCCTCACGCCTTTGTACTGATTATTTCGCGCGCCGCTTTTTCGTCTTTGCGCGGCTTTTGGGCGGCGGTTTTTTCACCGCTTTTTTCTTTTTGCCCTTCTTCTTGCGCGCCGGCGGCACATAGACCTGGAACGGCAGGCGTCCGAAGCTGGGCGTGTCCTGGCCGATATCGACAATGGCGCGGCGGATGGCGCGGGTGCGGGTGAAGAGATCAAACAGGGTCTTGCCGTCGCCATTGCGCACGGCGCGCTGCAACTGGCTCAAATCCTCGTTGAAGCGGCCCAGCACTTCCAGCACCGCCTCGCGATTGTTCAGGAACACGTCCCGCCACATGGTGGGATCGCTGGCCGCGATACGGGTGAAATCGCGAAAGCCGGAAGCCGAATATTTGATCACTTCGCCTTCGGTGACCTTTTCCAGGTCATGGGCGGTGCCCACGATATTGTAGGCAATCAGATGCGGCAGGTGCGAGGTGATGGCCAGCACCAGGTCATGATGGCCGCTTTCCATCACATCCACCTGACTGCCCAGCCCCTGCCAGAAAGCTTTCAGCCTCTGCACCGCCTCGGGGCCGCTGCCTTTGACGGGGGTGAGAATCGTCCAGCGGCCATCGAACAGGCTGGCGAAGCCCGCTTCGGGGCCGGAGAATTCGGTGCCGGCGATGGGGTGGGCGGGAATGAAATGCACGCCTTTGGGCACAAAAGGCCCGACATCCCGGATCACCGCGCCTTTGACCGACCCCACGTCTGAAAGGATGGCGTCGGATTTCAGATGCGGCGCGATCTCGCGGGCGATTGTCTTGTAGGCGCCGACGGGCGTGCACAGGATCACCAGGTCGGCATTCTTGACCGCGTCCGCCGCCTCGGCATGCAGGCTGTCGCAGAAGCCGATCAGCCGCGCCCGTTCCACCACGTCCTTGCTGGCGTCATGGCCGGCGATCTCCCCCGCCAGTTTCGCGCGCCGCGCCGCATGCGCAATGGAGGACCCGATCAGGCCCAATCCGATGATGGCGATTTTTTTCATGCCTGCCATTTATGCCGCCATGAATTCCTGGATCAGCGATACCGCCCGCCGGTTCTGTTCCTCGGTGCCCACCGTCATGCGCAGACAGTCGGGCAAGCCATAGCTGGCGACGCCGCGCAGGATCACCCCATGCCGCATCAGATAAGCGTCCGCGGCCTGAGCGCTCTTTTCCCCTCCGGGAAAGTGGATCAGCACAAAATTGGCCACGCTGTCATCCACCCGCAATCCGGTCTTGCGGATTTCCTCGGTGATCCAGGGCAGCCACTTGCTATTGTGCGCCACCGCCTTCCAGAAATGGTCGCGGTCGCGCACCGCCGCCGCCCCCACCTGCTGCTGCAAGGTCGAGGTGTTGAACGGGCCGCGAATGCGGTTGAGCACATCGCAGACCGCCTCGGGCGCATAGAGCCAGCCCAGCCGCAAGCCGGCCAGGCCATAGAGCTTGGAGAAGGTGCGGGTCATCACCACATTGTCGTTGCGCGTCACCAGCTCGATCCCAGCTTCGTAGTCTTTGGCGGTGACATATTCGGCATAGGCCGCGTCAATCACCAGCAGCACGTCCTTGGGCAGTCCGGCATGCAGCCGCGCCATTTCCTCGCGGTTCAGCATCGAGCCGGTGGGATTGTTGGGATTGGCGACATAGACCATGCGGGTTTTCGGCGTCACCGCCGCCAGCATGGCCTCGACATCCATCTTGATGGCGCTGTTGGTGGTTCGCTCCGGAATGATGACCGGCATGGCGCTGTTGGCGCGGGTGACGATCTCATAGACCTGGAACGCGTGGCGGCTGATGATCACTTCATCGCCGGGCTGGAGATAGGCATTGGCCAGCATGGTCAGCAGCGGGCCCGAACCTTCGCCGCCCGCCACGATCCGGTCCGGATTGAGGCCATGCACTTCGCCGATCGCCTCCCGCAGCAGCCGGGTGCTGCCATCGGGATAAAGCTCCAGGTCATGGGCGGCGGCGCGCAGGGCTTCCATGGCCTTGGGGCTGGGGCCGATAGGCGACTCGTTGGAGGAAAGCTTGATGACCTTGTCGGCTCCGGGCGCGGAGGAACGGCCCCCGACATAGAGCGAGACCTCCAGGATTCCGGGCTTGGGCGTGGGGGACATGGGAAAGACACTCAAAAAGGGCGTCTGGCATTCGCCGGACCGCCCCCCAAAAAAGAGATAGGAAAAAGGCCGGTATTGATAGGGCGGGAGCGTCATAAAAGCAAAGCAGAGCTGCCATTCCATAAGCCCTTCGTTGACTTCACGGGAAGCGAGCCTTAGCTACGGCGTTTCAAGGATTTAGGATGACCGAAGCGCCTCGTTTCCTGCGTCCCGTGACCGCCCCTTCCGCCGATGTGGGGATGGCCGTCACCTTTGATGCGCCGCTGCCGCTGGACTGCGGCCGCGAGCTGACGCCGTTCACGGTCGCCTATATGACCTATGGCGCGCTGAACGCCGCCAAAAGCAACGCGGTGCTGATCTGCCATGCCCTGACCGGCGACCAGTTCGTGGCGTCCGACCATCCCATCACCGGCAAGCCGGGCTGGTGGACCACCATGGTGGGACCCGGCAAGCCCATCGACACCGATCGCTTCTTCGTGATCTGCGCCAATGTCATCGGCGGCTGCATGGGTTCCACCGGCCCGGCGGAACCCGATCCCGCGACAGGCAAGCCTTATGGCTTGAATTTCCCGCTGGTCACCGTCCGCGACATGGTGCGGGCGCAGAAGCGCCTGGTCGAGCATCTGGGAATCGAAAAATTGCTGGCGGTGATCGGCGGCTCGATGGGCGGCATGCAGGTGCTGCAATGGGCGGCGTCCTATCCCGATTGCGTACGCGCGGCGGTGCCGATCGCCTGCGCCGCGCGCCATAGCGCCCAGAACATCGCGTTTCACGAAGTGGGCCGCCAGGCGATCATGGCCGATCCCGACTGGAAGGGCGGCGAATATCAACTGCACGACACCAAGCCCTCCAAGGGTCTGGCGGTGGCGCGCATGGCCGCCCATATCACCTATGTCTCGGAAATGGCGTTGCAGCGGAAGTTCGGGCGCGCCCTGCAGAACCGCGAGGCGCTGTCCTTTCAGTTCGTGCCGGATTTCCAGATCGAATCCTATCTGCATCACCAGGGCGCCACCTTCGTGGATCGCTTTGACGCCAACTCCTATCTCTACATCACCCGCGCCATGGACTATTTCGACCTGGCGGAGGAGCATGGCGGGCAATTGTCGGATGTGTTCCGCCTGAATTCGGCCCGCTTCTGCATCATCTCCTTCACCTCCGACTGGCTGTTCCCGCCAGTGGAGAACAAGCGTATCGCCCATGCCTTGAACGCGGTGGCGGCCCAGGTCAGCTTTGTCGAGATCAAGAGCGACAAGGGCCATGACGCCTTCTTGCTGGACGAGCCGGAAATGTTCGCCACCGTGCGCGGCTTCCTCAACCACGCCGCCCAGGACCTGGCTTGAGCATGAGCGCGGCTGAAAATCCTGCCGAAACTTTCCTGGGTTTGCGTCCCGATCTTGCGGCGATCGCCGCCATGATCCGCCCCGGCGCGCGGGTGCTGGATGTGGGCTGCGGCGACGGCGCGCTGCTGGAACATCTCAAGGCCAAGAACGTCGATGGCCGCGGCATCGAGATTTCCCAGGCCAATGTGAATGCCTGCGTGGCGCGGGGTCTGGCGGTGGTGCAAGGCGATGCCGACAGCGACCTGGTGGATTATCCGGCGCAAGTGTTCGATGCGGTGATCCTGTCCCAGACCATTCAGGCCACGGAAAAACCGCGGGTGGTGATGGAGCATTTGCTGCGCATCGGCCGGCGGGTGGCGATTTCACTGCCCAATTTCGGCTATTGGAAAGTACGGCTGTCGTTGTTGGCGGGCGGACGGATGCCGCGCACCCGCACCTTGGATTATTCCTGGTGGGCCACGCCCAATATCCATCTCTGCACTTTGGCGGATTTCGTCGACCTGGCGAAGGACTGCGGCGCCACCATTGTCGAGGCGCATGCCTTGAACGATCGGGGTCAGACCACGCCGATCAATCCCAAAAGCCTGACTCATGGCTATCTGGGCCCCAACCTGTTCGCTCAGGGCGGGGTGTTCCTGCTTAAAAAAATTTAGACAGGCTTTCCCGTATCTGTCGAGGCGTTCCGCGCAAGGCGATGGCACAGCCTTGGGCTTCTACCTCTTGCTGACGTAAAGCTGCTCGCCCCTGTAGTCGATAAAGACATGCAGGTCGTGGAGAATATCGAGCCCCAACAGCATTTCCGATCCATCCGAATGCCAGCCGGTTTTGTTGGGCGTCGAGATCAGGGTGGGAGACACCCACTTGAACTTGCCGATGATCAAACTGTCCGGAGCAATACCGCTGCCGCTGACCTTCCCTCCCGAGCCTCCCGACAATGCGAAGGCCCGGCCGGTTTCCTTGCCCTCACCAATGATCGCCTTGGCGGCATTGTCGCCTATCAAGGTAACAGGTGAACCCGTATCGATTGTCGCCTTGATTGCCTGGTCATTGACGGTGACAGGAATCTGAATATGTCCCTGGGTTGTCACCCGCATGGGCAGCTTGACGAAATCGTCGGTCCAATAGACGACATGCTCGCTGCAGCGAGGACGCTTGAAGAGGTTCATGGTCCGGGTTGCGAAATCGAGTTCGATGTCAAAATTCCGCAGCAGCTCGGGGGCGAGGACGCCATCTTCGCCCTGAGGAAGATCGGAAATCATCAGCGTCAAGTTTTCGGACCGGAATTGGGCCAACGTTATGTACTCGATGCGCGCAATATGGCTGACTTCGGCCCCGCCGGCGTCCCGTATCCTGAAAGCTTGTCCGAGAGGCGCCGGATGCAGCCCAATCGCCTGCGCGGCCTCATTGCTGATGGCGCTGAAAACACCGCCGGTATCGACCATGAAGCGCAGCGGATGGCCGTTGACCGCCATATCGACCATGATATGGCCGCGGTCGGCGGTGAAAGGCAGACTTGCCTGGCGGACCAGCTTGCAATCCTCGGGGAATGGCTCGACGGCTTGTGCCGTGGCGATCCACCTGAGAACAATTGCGAAAGCCAGAAGAATGCTGCGCACGAAATCCCTCGCAGTAGGCAAGCTAGGCTGGCCAGCGCGACAGTTTCGTGACAGTGCTCGGCATGAAAAATTGTTGAGGATTGGCTTGCAAGACCGCTTGATGGAGCCGCGCAGTTTTCCGCGATTCCGTTCCGCCTAAGAACCCAAATCCTGCGCCGTCTTCAGCCCCACCTTCGCGCCCACCGGCAGCTTGGGCGCAGCGGCGTAAAGCGACTTGGCGGCTTCCACCACATGCACCCCGCCCGCGCCGGAAAACAGCCGCGCCCCGATCTTCTCCCAGCCCGCGCCCGAACGGGTGACGGTCTCGAAGGGCGGCGCGAACAAAGCGCGGCGCCAGCGGCCCGGCTCGAACAGCGCGTCCTTCAACAATTTTTCCAGCTCCAGCCGGGAGAAGGGACGGCCATGGCCGAAGGGCGATTTTTGCACCTGCGCCCACAGGCTGGCGCGATTGGGCGCCACCAGCAGGATGCGCCCTTCCGGCGCCAGCACCCGCCACAATTGACGCAGCAGGGCGCGCAGGCTTTCCGACGCTTCCAAGCCGTGCACGATCAGAATCCGGTCGAAAAACACATCGGGAAAGGGCAGCGCGTCTTCCTCGCACAACAGCGCGGCATTCTTGCCCTCCGGCCAAGCGATCACGCCATGCGGCGCGGGCATGGCGGCAATGGTGCGTTCGGTGCCGGTGAAAGCGCGCAGATAGGGAATGGCATAGCCATAGCCCAACACCCGGTAGTGGCGCAGGTCGGGCCAAAAATTCTGGATCTCGCGCAGAATGACGCGGCGCGCCAACTGGCCTAGTGGCGCATTGTAAAAGGCGGCAAGTTCACGCACATCCTGCGGCATGGGAGGAGTTTAAAGGGGAAGCGCGTTTGTACAAAGCCGGGCTTTTGCTAACGTCGCCCCTGCCAAGGAGTCCCCATGAGCGTCGAAATCGAAATCGTCCCCTGCCTCAAGGACAATTACGCCTATCTGGTCAAATCCGGCAGTCAATGCGCGGTGGTGGACCCTTCCGAAGCCGCGCCCGTGCAACAGGCCCTGGCGAAGACGGGCTGGACCCTGACCCATATCCTCAACACCCATCACCATCTGGATCATTGTGGCGGCAATCTGGACCTCAAGCGCGAGACCGGCGCGACCATCGTGGGGCCGGGCAAGGACCGGCAACGGATTCCGGGCCTGGAAGTGGGGGTGGACGAGGGTTCGGGCTGGGAATTCGATGGCCGCAAGGTCCAAGTGCTGGAAGTGCCGGCCCATACCAGGGGCGCCATCACCTTTGTGATCGACGGCAATGCCTTTACCGGCGACACGCTGTTTCTGATGGGCTGCGGGCGGTTGTTCGAGGGCGATCCGCAGATGATGTGGACCAGCCTTTCCAAGCTGATGACCCTGCCCGACGACACGCGTATCTATTGCGGCCATGAATATACCCAAAGCAATGGCCGCTTCGCATTGACGCTTGAGCCCGGCAATCAGGCGCTAAAGACGCGCATGGAGCAGGTGAATGCGGCGCGGGCGGACGCCAGGCCCACGGTACCCGCCACCATGGGACTGGAGAAGCAGACCAATCCGTTCTTAAGACCGGATCAGCCGGAAATCCGCAAAAGCCTGGGCATGGAAGGGGCGGCGACGGTGGCGGCCTTTGGCGAGATCAGGGCGCGGAAGGATAAGTTTTAAAGGCTTATTTCGTCTTGGCGTCGTCGTCGCCGTCAAACGGCGAGGTGACAATATCGCCGGTGGTGGAAACCACCGAGGCGCCCGCATCCACCGCCGTGCTGGCGGCGTCATAGGCGATGCAGCCCGACAGAAAGACGGTGACGGCGGCAAAGACCGCGGCGGTAACCGGAACGGATTTGAAGGAATGCATGACCGCGAGAGCCCGATTTGACAGATGCAAATTAGCATTGAATGGTCAACAACTCGCTAACCGTCCTGTGACCGATGCCGAAATCGCAAGCGCTGTTTGTCACTCGTCTCTACCAGGGCCGCGTCGCGGTACCCGCAGACCTGGAAGGAACCTGCCTGGCCATCGCCGCGGAGGACCGGGCCGGTCAGCGCTGGTCGCGCGCGCATGGCTATGGCGGTTACACCTCATACGCCTCGCTCAATGACCTGACCCGGCGCGCCAGCATCTTCGCCGCTCTGGAGCGCGCCATCGCCAGGCAGGTTTCGGCCTTTGCCAGCGAACTGCAGTTCGAGCTTGGCGGCCGCAAGCTTCACCTCGATAGTCTCTGGATCAATGTGATGGACAAGGGCGCGGTCCACACCCCGCACATCCATCCTCACGCCGTGATCAGCGGCACCTACTATGTGGCGGTGCCGCCCCGCTCCGGCGTGATCCGGTTTGAGGACCCGCGTCTGGCCATGATGATGGCGGCGCCGCCCAAAAAGCCCCACGCCCGGCCCGAAAACCGCAGCTTTATCGATGTCGCGCCCAAACTGGGCCTGCTGCTCTTATGGGAAAGCTGGCTGCGGCATGGGGTTGAGACCAATGGAGCCAGGGGGAAGCGTATTTCGGTCAGCTTCAATTACCGGCACGACTGACGCGGCCCTTTTTTTGGGTCTATGGTGGCCGGGGAGAAAACAGGAGGGGCGTCATGAACATCTTCACCGGTTCGATTGAAATTCAGATGCTGTGCTGGAGCGTGGTGCTGGGGCTGGTCCAGCTGGTGATTTCCACCACGCTTTCGGTCAAGGATATCGGCCTGCCCTATGCCAGCGGTCCGCGCGATGCGCCATGCCCGCCGGTGGGCGTTCTCACGGGCCGCTTGCTGCGCGCCTTTCACAATTTCCGCGAGACCTTTGTCTATTTTGCTGTCTCGGTGATCCTGGTCACGGTGCTGAACAAGACCAATGCCCATTCCGCGCTGGGGGCGCAGCTCTATTTCTGGGCGCGGCTGGTCTATATCCCCATCTATGCCGCCGGCATACCGTTCGCGCGCACCGCGGCTTGGGCCGTGTCGATCGTCGGACTTGTGATGGTGTTTGCGGCGCTGGCCTGACTGCAATCAACGGCCCTTCGCTTAAGCTCCGGGCCGTCCCGGCCTCGCGTCGCGCTTGGACGCGCGCCGCTGCGGCGTTCGGCCCTCAAATCAGTCCACTGGACTGATTTGACCGGCAAGCCGGTCGGGCCTCACCCGTGGGTGTGAACTATGCCATGGCGGAAGTCG
This sequence comes from Rhizomicrobium sp., assembly GCA_035693565.1. Classification (GTDB taxonomy): domain Bacteria; phylum Pseudomonadota; class Alphaproteobacteria; order Micropepsales; family Micropepsaceae; genus Rhizomicrobium. The sequence continues at coordinate 39,238 of DASSGF010000029.1, forward strand.
ATGGCGCCCGGCTGCGGCCCGGCCAACGTGCCGCCGCCCTCCCAGGTCTTGCAGGACTTGTCGATGGAGGAACGTCCGCCATTGGTGTCATTGGTCTGGTGCAGCGACCTGGCATGGGCGCGCTCATCCAGCGTCATCCGCACCGTTTCCGCGCCAGGACAGCCCGGGGCGTAACCGCCCTGGCCCTGGGCGAGCACAGCCGCCGGAGACAGGGCGGTCAGGATCAGAACACCAAACAACATTGTGCGCATCGCGCCCTCCTTGCAGGGTCGGGATGTTAACGCGGCGGCGCGCCTCTGCCGAGGGGCATTTATAAGGATTTGGTCCAACCCGGCGGCCGTGAGGCGCCAAGATATATGACAGAATGTCAACTGTGCCGGCGGCGGATGATGGCGTCCAGCTTGTTGGACAGCTTGGAGACGAAATGCTCCCGGTCCCAGGCGGTCTTGGCCTCGGCGAAAATCTTTTCCTGCACCTCGCGCGGCAGATGCGGCCATGCCGTGATCACCGCCGAACCCAGCCGGCGCACCAGGCATTCCTCCTCGGCCGGATAGCGAAACTGTTTATCTTCCACAAACGCCATGCGGCCGCGCCCTCTCGTCAAGCGATCCAGAGATGAAACCGGGAGAAGCGAGAACTTCATCGCGACGGCCCGGGAGCATCGGGCAGGCAAAGCCGTCGCCCGTGCGCCCCGTCAAAAAAATCGTTGAGCAGCGAAAGCTCAACCCGTCACGACCCTAAATCAGACCGGCCCGATTTGGGAGCGAATATTTGTTGGGAACCAGTTTGCGAGGTCTGCGTTTCGCGCGGTCTGGCCTAGCGCTTCTTTTGCCGTTCCTTGCGGGCAGCATATCTGGCGTCGCGCGCCGCTTTCTGTTCGGCCAGAAGCTGGACCAGCTTCTCGGCCTCTTCGCGCTTCTTGGCTTCGGCGGCGGCCTTGGTCTCTTCTTCCTCCCGGCGCTTGCGCTCTTCGGCCTCGCGGGCGGCGCGTTCGGTGGCTTCAGCGGCCAGCCGCTTCTCTTCCTCCCGCTTGGCCTGGCGCTCATCGCGCGCTTGGGCGATGGCCAGGCGTTCCTGGGCCCGCTGGTCGGCGGTGGCCTTGGCGGCCTCGGCGCGGGCCTTGGCCTTGGCCAGCATTTCGGCGCGGGCCTTGGCGGCCGTATCCAGGCGATTGGAGAATTTTTCGTTGTCTTGGCGGGGCATGGTCTCTTGAGCAGTCAGATAGTGGGCGTCAAAAAATCTTCTGGGTTCCGGAAACACGCAAGGTTGGCGTCCCATGGGCAACAAATGGGCGGTTGTTGCCGTCCACCAGCAGCACGCGGGGCGTGAAGCTCTTGGCTTCGGACTCCTCCATGCGAGCATAGGCGACAATGATGACAAGATCGCCCTTCTGCGCCAGGCGGGCGGCGGCGCCATTGATGCCGATGGTGCCGGAGCCTGCGGGCGCCGGAATGGCATAGGTGGTAAAGCGCTCGCCATTGGCGATGTTGAGCACATCCACCTGTTCATGCGGCAGAATGCCGGAACGTTCCAGCAGGGTGGCGTCCACCGAAATCGACCCTTCATAATTCAGGTCGCACTGGGTGACGGTGGCGCGATGGATTTTACCTTTGAGCAACGTCAACTGCATCAGTTGTCCAGGAAGCTCCTGAGCTTCCGGCTCCTGGAAGGATGCTTGAGTTTGCGCAGCGCCTTGGCTTCGATCTGGCGGATGCGCTCGCGGGTGACGCTGAACTGCTGGCCCACTTCTTCCAGCGTGTGATCGGTGTTCATGCCGATGCCGAAGCGCATGCGCAGCACACGCTCCTCGCGTGGCGTCAGGGTGGCCAGCACGCGGGTAGTGGTTTCGCGCAAATTGGCCTGGATGGCGGCGTCGATCGGCAGGACCACATTGGGGTCCTGGATGAAGTCGCCCAGATGGCTGTCTTCCTCGTCGCCGATGGGGGTTTCAAGGCTGATCGGCTCCTTGGCGATCTTGAGAACCTTGCGCACCTTTTCCAGCGGCATGGCCAGGCGTTCGGCCAATTCTTCCGGTGTGGGCTCGCGGCCGATCTCATGCAGCATCTGGCGGGAGGTGCGCACCAGCTTGTTGATGGTCTCGATCATGTGGACCGGGATGCGGATGGTGCGCGCCTGGTCGGCGATCGAGCGGGTGATGGCCTGCCGGATCCACCAGGTGGCATAGGTCGAGAATTTATAGCCGCGGCGGTATTCGAACTTATCGACCGCCTTCATCAGGCCGATATTGCCTTCCTGGATCAGGTCCAGGAATTGCAGGCCGCGATTGGTGTATTTCTTGGCGATGGAGATGACCAGGCGCAGATTGGCCTCGATCATTTCCTTCTTGGCGACGCCGGATTCCCGCTCGCCCTTTTGCACCGTCTGGACGTTGCGGCGGAATTCCGAGACCGACTGGCGGGTTTCCTGGGCCAGCTGCTGAATCTCGTCCCGGATCGTCTTGACCTTGTCGCGTTCCTCGGTGACGAACTCATGCCAGCCCATGCCGCTGAGGCGCCCGACCCGGCGCGCCCAGTTGGGATCCAGCTCATTGCCGAAATATTGCTTGAGGAAATCGGCCCGATCCACGCCATGGCTTTCGGCCAGGCGCAGCAGCTTTCCTTCCAGGCCGACCAGGCGCTTGTTGATGCCGTACATCTGGTCGACCAGGGCTTCGATGCGGTTGTTGTTGAGCTTGAGCGACTTGACCAAATCCATGGTCTCGTTGCGCAGCTTCTTGAAGCGCCGTTCCTGGCCGGTGGAAAGTTCGTCCGAGGCCAGCGCCGCCTCGACGGAGGCGTCCTGCAGCTTGCCCAGCTTCTTGTAGAGGCCGGCGATGGAATCCAGCGCCGCCAGCACTTGCGGCTTGAGGGCGGCTTCCATGGCCGACAAAGGCAGATTGCCTTCGTCGTCGAAATCCTCGTCCTGGGCGTCGGCGGCGGCAGCGGCCTCGCCTTCATTGCCTTCCTCGCCTTCCGCTTTCGGGGCGGGCACGGGCTTGGGAACCACCGGCTTGGGCGGTTCGGGCTTCTTGAATTCCATCGGCGGCGGCGCGCCATTGGCGCCGTTGACCAGCGCGCTATTCAGCGGCTTGCCGTCAGGGCCCACCGGCGGCGGCACATTGGCGGGCTGGCCGTCGGGACCGGCGCCATACATGGCTTCCAGGTCGATGATGTCGCGCAGCAGGACTTTGCCTTCATTGAGTTCGTCGCGCCAAACCGTCAGCGCCTCGAAGGTCAGCGGGCTTTCGCACAAGGCGCCGATCATCAACTCGCGGCCGGCCTCGATGCGCTTGGCGATGGCGATTTCGCCTTCGCGCGACAGAAGCTCGACCGAGCCCATTTCGCGCAGATACATGCGCACCGGATCGTCGGTGCGATCATATTGCTCGCCGGACTTGGGCGTGGTGGCCAGCGCCTTGCTGCCTTCGGCAGGCACCAGTGCGCCTTCCTCGCCCTCTTCGGCCTCTTCGCTTTCGATGACATTGATGCCCATCTCGTTGAGCATCGCCATAGTGTCTTCGATCTGTTCGGACGAGGTCTTGTCCGACGGCAGCACCTTGTTCAGTTCGTCATAGGTGACATAGCCGCGCGCCTTGGCCTTGGCGATCATCTTGCGGACGCCGACATCCGACATATCCAGAAGCGGCGAATCCGCGTCTCCCGGAGTCTCGTTCTCGCCCGGCTTCTTGGGCGCGATCTTGCTGCCCGGCTTGGCCTGGGGCAGCGGGCTTTCCGCCTTCTTGGAATCCGTCTTGGCGGCGGCGGCCTTGGCCTTGAGCTTTTCTTCCTTGGCCTTGGCCGCCAGTTGCGCCTTGGTCAGCTTTTCGGGCTTGGCGGGCTTCTTGTGGGTGTCGGCTTTGGTTTTGAGCGGCATCTTGGATTTGGGTGCGGCCTTGGCCGGTTTGGCGGCGGCTTTGGTCAATTTGACTTGTCCCATTTTGTGGGGCGTGGATTTGGCGGGCGCCTTCTTGGAAGGCGCGCTCTTGGAGGCGGCGGCTTTCGCGGCCGGCTTTTTGAGGGGCTTTGCCGGTTTCTTGGTGGCTTTGCTCACTGAATTCTACCTAGTTCCTATCCGTGGCCGTCGCCGGGCCTCTGGAAACGCTCTTTGCGGCGCGCCAACAACCGCCGCGCATCGGACGGGCGCCCCATCAGTTCGCGCAAATCGCATACGGCGCGCTGAAAACTGGCATGGGGGTCCTCGACCGGGCTGCCGGCAAAACGTACCAGCAAATCGGCCATTCCCTTACGCGTGAAGTGGGTTTGAACCCCAGCTTTTTCAAGGCTGGAGCCGGAAGCGGCGAGGTTTAGAAGTTCGTGCCTAAGCCTGTCAAGCGAAGGGTCGGCGAGTTCCAGAACGGCCAGGGATTCACCCTCAGAAAGTGCAATTTCCGGGGCTGCAACCAAAAGTCGCCCCAGTTCCATCTCCTTGGCATGGCGGGCCCCGGCCTGGCCGGACCGGACCAGGGCGCTGGCCTGGACGCTGGCGGAAACCGCTTCCGGGCTCCCCGGCAGGGGGCGTGGCTTGAAGTCGCCCCGGAACTTGGCCGAGCCCGGCAAGGCATTGCGCAAGGGCCCCCTGGCGGCGCCAGGGGCGGTCCCGGCTGCCGGGGCGCGCCGTTTGAAGCTTTCGAACACCATCTGCTCAAACGCGCGGCGGTAATAATCGGCGATCTTTCCGTCGGCGATGCGATCGGTGATCTCCTTGAGACTGTGCTCCAGCCCTGCCCGGCGCTCGGGAGTGGAGAAATCCTTGCCTTCGGTTTCGGCGCGCCACAAAAGCTGGGAGAGCGGCAGCGCGGCCTCCAGCAGCATCGACATGGCGCCAGCGCCATTGGCGGCGATGAAACTGTCGGGGTCTTCGCCCGACGGCAGAAAGGCGAAGCGCAGGGAATAGCCGGGCTTCAAATGCGGAAGCGCGAGATGAGCGGCGCGATGCGCCGCTTTCAGACCGGCGGCGTCACCGTCAAACGCAAGGATCGGCTCCGGCGCGGTGCGCCACAAAAGCTGGAGCTGATCTTCGGTCAGGGCGGTTCCCAGCGGCGCCACGCTATGGCTGAAACCGGCCCGCACCAGGGCGATCACATCCATATAACCTTCAGCCAGGACGATGGTGCCCGCCTTGATGGCGGCAGCGCGGGCGGTGGCGAAGTTGTAGAGCTGTGTTCCTTTGGAAAACAGCGCGGTTTCGCCGGTGTTGATGTATTTGGGCTTGGCATCGGCTTCCAAGGCGCGCGCGCCGAACGCCACAACGCGGCCACGCCCGTCGCCAATGGGAAACATCACCCGGTTGAAGAAGAAATCGCGCATCGGGCGTCCTTCTTCGGCAGGACGCGCCAGGCCGGCGGCAATCATGTCGTCCTGGGTGACGTTCTGGGCGGTCAGATGCGCGATCAGGGCATTGCCACCGGATGGCGCATAGCCCAGGCGGAATTGCTTGGCCGCCGCGCCGTCCAGCCCGCGGCCCTTGAGATAGTCGCGCGCCTCGCGGCCGCCCGGCTCGAATAGCTGGGCTTCGTAAAATTTGGCCGCAAGTTCGACGATGTCATAAAGCGACTTGCGCTTCTGTTCCCGCGCCTCGTCTTCCGGCGACCATTTGGGCAACTCGACCCCGGCTTCCGCCGCCAGCTTCTCTACGCTTTCGGGAAAGCTCAAACCTTCGGTCTCGATCAGCCAGCGAAAGGCGTCGCCGCCCTTGCCGCAGCCGAAACATTTGTACAGCCGCCTTTCATTCTCGACCTTGAAGCTGGGGGACTTTTCGGCGTGAAAAGGACAGCAGCCCCACATCACCCGGCCCTTGCGGATCAGCTTGACGCGGCGGCCCACCAGCGCGACCAGATCGGTCCGCCGCCTGATTTCCTCCAGCAATCCTTCGCCATAGCGCATGGGGACAGTGTATCGGCAAATCCCCCGCTTTTAAGGAGTTTTCGCGGGTCCAAGGGCAGGCGGGGTTCCAGAACCCTGTGTATGGTTTCTGAACCACCGCTGACGCCTTCGATGCTAACGCCGGCAACGCGGCATCCGATAGTCTTGGGGACGGGGCCGCGGATCGAGGGGACATATGGGCTACAGGCGGGGCAAGACACCGGCGCGTCCGGGGGCGGTCAGCTTTCAATTCGACAGATATGTCATGAAGGCCGCGCTTCCCACGCCGCCCGCGATCTTTGGCTATCAGAAATTGCAGCGCGGCCACTGGGAAATATTCGGCAATGACGACTATTGCGACTGCGTATGGGCCGGCGCGGCCCATGAAACCATGCTGTGGAAGCGCATGGCGCACCGCAAGGCGACTTTCAGCAGGATTTCCGTACTGACGGATTATGCCAAGGCCACCGGTTTCAATCCCTATCTGCCCAAGACCGACAATGGAACCGACATGCAGAGAGGGGCTTCCTGGCGGCGCAAGACCGGCATCGTCGACGCCAAGGGCAAGAAACACAAGATTCTGGCCTATCTGGCGTTGAGGCCCGGCGATTTCGACCAGTTGGTTTTGGCCATATATCTGTTTGGCGCTGTGGGCATCGGCCTCCGGCTGCCCGATACCGCCGATCGCCAGTTTGACCGCAAAAAACCTTGGAGCGTGGTGGAGGGCTCGCGCGTCACCGGCGGGCACTATGTGCCCGGTTTTGGCCGCGACAAGGACGGCAACATCATTGTGGTCAGCTGGGGCCGGAGCCAGCGCATGACGCCGCAATTTTACAAGCGCTACAGCGACGAAGCCATTGCCTATATCTCGGTCGATGCGCTGCTGCACGGCAAGAGCCGGGGCGGTCTCAGGCGCAAACAGCTGATCGCCGACCTGAAAGCGCTCCGGCGCCCCAGATCGCCATTTCCCGTTTAGCTAGTTCCCGCTTAAGGCCGCCTTGGTCGCGGCGCTGGCTTTGGAAAAGTCCATCTGCCCGGCATAGCGCTCTTTGAGCGCCGCCATCACCTTGCCCATGTCCTTGATCGAACCGGCGCCGACATCGGCGATGGTTTTCCGGACCGCCGCCGCCAACGCCGCGTCATCCATCTGGGCGGGCATGAAGCTGCGGATGATGGTGATTTCTTCCCGCTCGCCCGCCGCCAGTTCCGGGCGCTTGCCGGCGTCATAGGCGGCGGCCGATTCCTCGCGCTGCTTGATCATCTTGGCCAGCAGACCGAGAATTTCGTCATCTCCCAACAGATCCCGGCTGGTTTCGCTGCGCGCGGCGATGTCGCGGTCCTTGAGCGCCGCCAGCACCAGCCGCACCGTGGCCAGGCGCTTGGCGTCCTTGGCCTTCATGGCTTCTTTCATGGCGTCATTGAGCTGGGCGCGCAGGGACATCGATTCTCTTCCCGAATTTTGCGCGCGGAACCTAGCCGGAATCCGTGGATAATTCCAACCATTTGAAATTCAACAATAAATTCTGGTTGACGTGCGAAAGCGCGGTACCTATTTTCGCGCAAATTCGAGGCCTCCCATGACTCATGCATCTTCCGCTCCCTCCGCAACCGCGGAGAAGGTTTTTTCGCGCGGCGGCCTGATGCTGGCGGACGGCACTTTTTTCGAAGGCGCCGGTTTTGGCGCGGCCGGATCGGCGGTGGGCGAAGTCTGCTTCAACACCGCCATGACCGGCTATCAGGAAATCCTCAGCGACCCCTCCTATGCCGGCCAGATCGTGGCCTTCACCTTCCCGCATATCGGCATTGTCGGCACCAATGGCGAAGACATCGAAACCGTGACGCCGGCGGTGCGCGGACTGATCGTGCGCGCCGATGCCGAGCACCCGTCCAACTATCGCAATCTGTTGGCGCTGGATGGCTGGCTCAAGAAACACAATATCCCGGCGGTGGCCGGCATCGACACCCGCGCCCTGACGGCGCTGATCCGGGCAAAAGGCATGCCGCATGGCGTGGTGGTCAATCTCGGTGACGGTGAACTCAACCGCGACGCGCTGATCGCCCAGGCGAAATCCTTCGCCGGCTTGGAAGGGCTTGATCTCGCCAAGGATGTCACCGCGGGCCAGACCAGCAAATGGAATGAGACGCCTTGGGCGTGGAATGAAGGTTACGGCGAGGAGGGCAAGCCCAGCTTCCGTGTCACCGTCATCGACTATGGCGTCAAGCGCAACATCCTGCGCCTGCTGGCCGGGCTGGGCGCCGACATCACCGTGGTGCCGGCCAACGCCTCCACCGAAGAGGTGATGCGCCACAAGCCGCATGGTGTCTTGCTGTCCAACGGCCCCGGCGATCCCGCCGCCACCGGCACATACGCCATTCCCACCATTCAAGGCGTGATCGAAACCGGGACGCCGGTGTTCGGCATCTGTCTGGGGCATCAGATGCTGGGCCTGGCCTTGGGCGCCAAGACCAAGAAGATGGCGCAAGGCCATCATGGCGCCAATCATCCGGTCAAGGACCTCACCACCGGCAAGGTGGAGATCGTCTCCATGAATCACGGCTTCACCGTGGACCGCGATACGCTGCCCAAGGGCGTGACAGAGACGCATGTCTCGCTGTTCGACGGCACCAACTGCGGCATCGCCCTGGAAGGCAAGGACGTGTTCAGCGTGCAGTATCATCCCGAAGCCTCGCCCGGTCCGATGGACTCGCATTATCTGTTTGAGCGTTTCGCGGCAGCGGCGAAAGCTCGCGTATAGCGCCTTAGCGACAGCGTAAGGCGCACGCGAGCGCGTTTAGCGCGTAAATTCCACCACGTCCAAAAGCGACTCCTGAACGGCGGGAATCTCCAGCCGCAGGTGATTGTCGCCGATGCCGGTGAGAAGCCCGACCTGGTCGGTGTGCGATGTCTGCGCGCCCAGGGCGGCGGAGGCGCCGGAATAAACATGCCGGGGTTCGCCGCGCACGCTTGAGGCGCCGACATAGACCCAGGCGCCATTCTCGGGGAACAGCGTACCGGCAAAGCGCTGGCTGCCACCCGCTTTTTCCAGCACCAGGCCGTCGCGCGACGAACGGATGGTGCAAGTGAACCAGCGGTCATAGACCAGATACGAACTCATCCGTCCCAGCTTGATCTGGCGGCAGCGCCAATTGCCGGCCAGGGCATTGGCGGGAATTGTGCGCCCCTCGGCGCGCATCACCCGGTCGACGGCGCGGCTGTCGCCAGTGCCGGGCCCGCGTCCGGCATCGGCCAAGGCGGCATCACGGATTTCGGAAAGATGCGACAGCCGCTCGAGATCGGCGGGGGAAATTCTATTTTGCCATTGGGCGTGAGCAGGGATCGCGGCCAGAAGAAAAGCCGCGGCAAAGCTAGTCGTTATTCCCTTCCGCATGCCCAGTCTCCTGCGGCGTCCAGCCTTTCAGGTCGGCGGTCGGCGGCATGCCGACAACATTGAAGCCGGCATCCACAAAATGGACTTCTCCGGTCACCCCACCTGCCAGATCGCTGAGCAAATACAAGGCTGCGCCGCCGACATGGTTAAGTTCGACCGATTTTTTGAGTGGAGAGGTGTTCTTGGCCCACTTGAACACCATGCGGGCATCGCCCACCGCCGCGCCCGCCAAAGTGCGCATCGGGCCGGCGGAAATGGCGTTGACCCGGATGCCGTCCTTGCCCAGATCGGCGGCGAGATAGCGCACGCTGGCTTCCAGCGCCGCCTTGGCCACGCCCATCACATTGTAACTCGGCATCACCCGCTGGGCACCGAGATAACTGAGCGTCACCAGGCTGCCGCCCTGGGTCATCAGCCGCGCCGCGCGCTGGGCCACGGCGGTGAAGGAATAGCAGGAGATGTCCAGGCTGCGCGCGAAATTGGCGCGCGAGGTGTCGACATAACGGCCCTTCAATTCCTCGCGGTCGGAAAAGGCGATGGCATGGACCAGGAAGTCGAGGCTGCCCCATTCCTTCTGAAGAATGGCGAAGGCCGCATCAAGCTGCTCGTCGCTTTCCACATCGCCCGGCATCACCAGGCTGGAGCCGATCGACGCCGCCAAAGGCGTCAGCCGCTTTTTCTGGGCCTCGCCCTGATAGGTGAAGGCGATTTGCGCGCCATGGGCGGCCAGCGACTGGGCGATGCCCCAGGCGATGGAATGGTCATTGGCCACCCCCATCACCAAGCCGCGCTTGCCGGTCATTAATCCTGATTTGGCGTCAGACAGCATCTGATCCCGGGGTGTCTTTTGTTCCATGGGGCATCACTTCTGATAACGCTGAAACACCAGCACGGCATTGGTGCCGCCGAAGCCGAAGCTGTTGGAAAGGGCAACATTGATATCGGCATTGTCGATCCGCTGGCGCACGATATTGGCGCCTTCCACCGCCGGATCCAGCGCCACGATATTGGCGCTTTCGCAGATGAAGTTGTTCTTCATCATCAGCAAAGTGTAGATCGCCTCATGCACGCCGGCGGCGCCCTGGCTGTGGCCGCTCAAGGATTTGGTGGCGCTGATCGGCGGGGTCTTGTTGCCGAACACCCGCTTGATGGCATTGATTTCCGGCACATCGCCCACCGGGGTCGAAGTGGCGTGGGGATTGATGTAATCCACCGGCGCTTTCACATTCTCCAGCGCCATGCGCATGCAGCGTTCCGCGCCTTCGCCCGACGGCGCCACCATGTCGGAGCCATCGGCGGTGGCGCCATAGCCCACCATCTCGGCATAAATCTTAGCGCCGCGCGCCTTGGCATGTTCCAGTTCTTCCAACACCAGAATGCCGCCGCCGCCGGAAATCACAAAGCCGTCGCGATTGACGTCATAGGCGCGCGAGGCGCTTTCCGGCGAGGCATTGTATTTGGACGACATCGCGCCCATGGCGTCGAACAATTCGCTCAGGGTCCAGTCGAGATCCTCGCCGCCGCCGGTGAACACCATGTCCTGCTTGCCCCACTGAATCAGCTCATAGGCATTGCCGATGCAGTTGGCCGAGGTCGAGCAGGCCGAGGAGATGGAATAGTTGTAGCCCTTGGTCTTGAACCAGGTGGAGAGATTGGCGCTGCAGGTCGACGACATCGCCTTGGGCACGGCGAAGGGGCCCACCCGCTTGGGGGAATTGTTCTGGCGGGTGATATCGGCGGCGGCCACGATGGTCTTGGTGCTGGCGCCGCCGGAGCCGACGATCAGGCCGGTGCGGGGATTGGAAATGTTTTTTTCTTCCAGCCCCGCATCGGCGATGGCCTGGTTCATCGCCACCCAGCAATAGCCGGCGCCGTCGCCCTGGAAGCGGCGGGCGCGGCGGTCCACCACTTCATCCAGATTGATCTTGAGGCTGCCATGCACCTGGGAGCGGAAGCCCAGGCGGATATAATCTTCCGCCGCGACAATGCCGGATCGGGCATGGCGCAAGGACTCCGTCACCTCTTGGGCATTGTTGCCGATGGAGGACACAATGCCGAGGCCGGTGACGACCACTCTTTTCATGCGATCCTCGACAAATGGTCAGGCGGAGGCAGGCGCAGCCAGGGCCGCGGCCGCGTCGGTGAACAGGCCGACCTTGAGCCCCTTGGCCTCATAGACCACCTTGCCGTCCACCTTCATGGTGCCGTCGGCGATCCCCAGCACCAGCTTGCGCATGATGACCCGCTTCAAGTTGACGATGTAGGTGATCTTCTTGGCGGTGGGCAGCACCATGCCGGTGAATTTCACCTCGTCCACGCCCAGCGCCCGGCCGCGGCCAAGACCGCCCATCCAGCCCAGGAAGAAGCCCACCATCTGCCACAGGGCGTCCAGCCCCAGGCAGCCGGGCATCACCGGATCGCCCTGGAAATGGCATTTGAAGAACCAGAGGTCGGGATGGATGTCGAATTCGGCCACGATCTCACCCTTGCCGGCTTCGCCGCCATTTTCAGAGATGGAGGTGATGCGGTCGAACATCAGCATGGGCGGCAGCGGAAGCTGCGGATTGCCCGGCCCGAACAGTTCCCCGCGGGCACAGGCCAAAAGGCCTTGAAGGTCGAAGGAGGATTTCCGCAAGGGCTTGTCCACTGTGATTCTTCCCTGAAAACTCTGGTCTTTCCGCAGCAGTTCCCTACTCGAAAAGAGGGGGCCCGGCTACCGTCAGAAATACCAAGCTTCTTGCTTAGAAGCGTTCTAACATATATCTTTTGTATGTTAGCAGGGTTATCCTGGTCCTGACAGCGGATCAGCCCTAAGCACTAGGATTGGAAACGGACCTAAGCCAATGGCCAAGGCCGCACGTGAAAGCAAAAATCTGACCGCCCTGACCACCAGCCGGCTCAGGCAGGCAGGCTTGCGTCCCACCCGCCAGCGGGTGGAGTTGGCCAGCCTGTTGTTCCGCGACCATGACCGGCATGTGACGGCGGAAAGCCTGCATGACGAAGTCAGCAAGGCGGGCGTGAAAGTGTCACTGGCGACGGTCTATAACACCCTGCACCAGTTCACCCAGGCCGGCCTGCTGCGCCAGGTGATCGTGGATGCGGCGCGCAGCTATTTCGACACCAATACCGGCGATCACCAGCACTTCTTTCTGGAAAATGAGGGCCTGCTGATCGACATTCCCGGCGAGACCATCGCGGTTGCCGGTGTTCCTGCCCCGCCCCCCGGTCTGGCGGTGGAGCGGGTCGATGTCGTGGTCCGGGTCCGCCGCGCCTAACACCTCCTTTCTGAGAGTCATTCTCACAGTTTAGAATTATTCTAAACTGGTTGACTTGGGCTGCCCATAAGGACAGTGTTGTGCCTCGCATTTCCTCTGTCAGATGCCACCCGCGATTTTCGCACAAGCCAGGAGACCCCGATGCCCGCACTGAAAAACACCAAGACCTGGGAAAATCTCAAAGCCGCGTTCGCCGGCGAAAGCCAGGCCAACCGCCGCTATCTCTACTTCGCGCAGAAGGCCGATGTGGAAGGCTATAACGACGTGGCCGCCGTGTTCCGCTCGACCGCCGAAGGCGAAACCGGCCACGCCCATGGCCATCTGGAATATCTGGAAGAAGTGGGCGATCCCGCCACCGGAGAGCCGATCGGTGCCACCGGCGCCAACCTCAAGGCGTCGATCGCGGGCGAGACCCACGAATATACCGACATGTATCCGGGCATGGCCAAGACGGCGCGCAGCGAAGGCTTTGACGAAATCGCCGACTGGTTCGAGACCTTGGCGAAAGCGGAAAAGTCCCACGCCGGCCGCTTCCAAAAAGCGCTCGATACGCTCTAACGGAATTTCCCCATCACAGCCGCGCGGGACCGCTCGCGCGGCTGCTCCTCTTCATGGATGAGCGACCGCATGTCCGGCGAAGGCAGCCTGCAAGCCCCCACGCGCGAGATCATCAAATGGCAGGATCCGGATTTCGCCGATGAGGCCAAGCTGGATGCCGAGATGCGGCGGGTGTTCGACATCTGCCATGGCTGCCGGCGCTGCTTCAATCTGTGCGATTCCTTTCCCCGCCTGTTCGACCTGATCGACAACAGTCCCAAAGAGGATGTCGAACATCTGGCATCCGAAGATTTCAAGCCCATCGTCGAAGCCTGCACGCTTTGCGACATGTGCTTCATGACCAAATGCCCCTATGTGCCGCCGCATCCCTTCATGCTGGATTTTCCGCATCTGATGCTGCGGCACCGCTTTGTCGAGGCGAAAAAAGGCAACCAGGAATGGGTGCAGCGGCAGTTGGCGGAGATGGACCGCAACGGTGCCGCCGCGCGCTTTGTTTCGCCCATCGTCAACTGGGCCTCCGATACCGGCAACAAGCCGATGCGGGGCCTGATGGAAAAAACCGCCGGCATCGACGCCAAGGCGCCCTTGCCCAAATTCCATGCCCGCACTTTTGTCAGCGCCGCCAAGCAAGAAGAAAACGAGATCAACCGCGACGCGCCTGCCTTCGGCAAACGCAAAGCCGCGCTCTACGCCACCTGCTTTGTCAATTACAACAAGCCTGACACCGGCATGGATGCCCGCGCGGTGCTGAACCATATCGGGGTGGAAACCAAAGTCGCCTATCCCGGCTGTTGCGGCATGCCGTTTCTGGAACAGGCCGAACTGGACCGCGTCGCCCAAAATGCCGCCAAGGTTTCCAAGGAGCTGGTGAAGCTGATCGACGATGGTTACGACATTGTCGCGCTGACCGCGTCCTGCGGCTTGATGCTGAAGTTCGAATGGGCCCTGATCCTGCCGGACAATCCGGATGTGAGGCGGGTGGCCGAGCATGTCTTCGATATCAACGAGTATGTGGTGGATATCGCCAAGACGGAGGGCCTGCCTGGCGGGCTCACCGCATTGCCGGAAGGCGTCACGGTGCATCTGGCCTGTCACGCCCGCGCCCAGAATATGGGGCCGAAAGCGGCCGAAATGCTGAAAATGATTCCCGGTACGCCGGTGGATGTGATCGAGCGTTGTTCCGGCCATGGCGGCACCTTCGGCGTGGTCAAGCCGACCCATGATGTGGCGGTGAAAGTGGGCCGTCCGGTGTTCCGCGCCGCCAACACGCAGAAGCGCGGGCATATTGTGTCGGACTGTCCGCTGGCGGCGCAGCATATCGTGGCGCATATGGAAACCGAGGCGCGCGCGCCGGAACATCCCATCCAGATCATGGCGCGCGCCTTTGCGCTAAAGAAAGACTGACATGCCCGAAACCCAGCGCAAGATCACGCCCCAGGACCTGCTGCCGCTTGCGGAATATGACGTCCGCCGCAAGGCCCTGAAGCAGAATCTGATCCCGCTGAAAAAGCTGCGCCGGGTCGAAGTGGGACCCTTCTCCACCTTCTATTTCGAGAACTACGCCACCATGTGGCTGCAGGTGCAGGAAATGCTGCGCATCGAAAAAGGCGGCGAAGAGCAGATCGCCGGTGAATTGGACGCCTACAATCCGCTGATCCCCCAGGGCGACGAGCTGATCGCCACCATGATGCTGGAAATCGAGGACGAAACCCGACGCAATGCGGTGCTTCTGACCCTGGGCGGGATCGAGGAGACGGTGTTCCTGGAAATCGGCGCCGACACCATCCGCGCCACGCCCACCGAATATGACGACCGCACCACGCCGGACGGCAAGACGTCGTCGGTGCATTGGCTGCGTTTCCGGCTGACGCCGGAACAGATTGCGCGGTTCAAGAGCGGCCATGAGCGGGCGGTGCTGGGCCTGTCACATCGCAATTACGGCCATATGGCGGTGTTGAGCGCCGAAACCCGCGCGGCACTGGCCAAGGACTTCGCCTGAGTCCCAGTCGTGGGAGTTACAGTTTCACCTTGCCATCAGCGATCTCGGCATAACGCTGTGGCGTGAGCCGCTCGTATTTGCCGCTGCCGGAATCCAGAAAATACAGCGGATCGGCGATTGCCGAAGGATCAAAGCCTTCCCGCACCAGGTCCACCTTGCGCTGCTTGAAGGTGCCGGTGACTTCGATGCGCGGCGCAAGCCTGAGGAAGATCGGCCGGGCATAACTTGGCAGCCCTTTCAGCCGCACCGGCAATTCCTCCAGATTGAAATCGCCGTCCACCACCAGCGAGGCCATGCCGGCGCGTCCTTCCGCGCCGGGCACCGCCACGCCATAGACATTGGCCTCGCGGATGCCGGGCGCGGTCAAGAGCGCCTCGCCCACTTCGCCGGTGGAAACATTCTCGCCTTTCCAGCGGAACGTATCGCCGATGCGGTCGACAAAATAGAAATAGCCGTGGCTGTCGCGCCGCATCAGGTCGCCGGTGCGAAACCAGGCATCGCCTTTCTTGAAGACGTCGCGCAGCATCTTCTTTTCGCTGTCCGCCTTGGCGGTATAGCCTTCGAATTCCCGCCCCGGGCGGCTGGAAACCCCGCCCAGCGCCTCACCCACTTCATCGGGGGCGCATTCGATGCAAAGCCCGTCACCGCCCCTGACCGGCATCTCCTTTTCCACGTCAAAGCGCACCACCCGGGCGGGCAGCAGGAATTCCAGATAATCCGGCACCCGGCCCACCGCCCCCACGGTCCCGTCATAATTGAGCATGGAGACATTGCCTTCGGTGGCGCCGTAGAATTCCACAATCCGGGGGATGGCGAAGCGCTGCTGAAACTCGGGCCATATCTCAGGCCGCAAGCCATTGCCGGTGATGGCGCGAATCCGGTGGCCCTTTTCCAGCGGCGAGGATGGGGCATTCAGCAGGTAGCGGCAGATCTCGCCGACATATTCGAAAATCGTGGCGCCATATTTGTGGATGTCGCTCCAGAAATCATGCACCGAGAATTTGCGCTTGAGGATCAGCGCCCCGCCGGTGAAGAACGCCATGCCCACCGCGCACACGCCGCCGGTGGAGTGATAGAGCGGCAGGGGATTATAGATGCGGTCGCTTTCGCGCGGGCAAAGCGCCCCGACAAAGCCGCTCATCATGAACAGCATGCGCATATGGCTGAAATTGGCCGCCTTGGGCAGGCCGGTGGTGCCGGAAGTGTAGATGAAAAAGGCCCGGTCTTTCAGGGTCACGCCGGCGCGCGCCTGTTTGCCGGGCGATGTGTCTTGCGCCGCCGCCAGCGCCTGGCTGAGATTTCCGTCTTCGCCCTCAATCCACAGGGCTGGGGCGGAATCAAACGGCGCGGCGCGGAAATTCTCCGCCAGTTCCGCGCCCACAATGGCGTGGCTGGCGCCCGAAATGGCGATGGAATGGCTGAGCGCGCTGCCTTGCAGATTGGTGTTGATCAAGGCCACCTGGGCCCCCACCTTGAACAGGCCCAGCCAGGCGGCGATGTAATCAGGGCGGTTCTCCATCAACAGCGCCACCACACTGCCGCGCCCGATCCCCTGCGCCAGCGCCCAATGGGCATAGCGGTTGGCGCGCGCCTCCAGCCCGGCATAGGTCAGGCGCTGATCCTGACAGAGGATGGCGAGGTTGTGCGGCCGCCGCCGCGCCTGGGCTTCGACAATGTCGACAATGCTGCGGCTGGAATGGGGCTTGACCAGGCGCAGCAGCCACAAGGTGCGCGCGATGCTGGTGAGATAGATATATTCCCGCCTTATCGCGCCGGTCAGGCTCACTCGCGTCTCTCCCGATTCGCGAGCTTGAGCCCCGCACCTGTTCTAATCAAGATGAGACCATGGAAGAGACTTTGGACCTGCGCGGCCTCAAATGTCCGCTGCCCGCCATGCTGGCGAAAAAGGCGCTGGCAAAGCTGGCGGCCGGCGCGGCCTTGCGCGTGCTGGCGGATGATCCGATGTCAGTGGTGGACATTCCGCATATGTGCCATGGCGAAGGCCACGCCGTGGATGGCGTGGTCTCGCGCGACGGCTTCCACGAATTCCGTCTCAGGAAAGCCTAAGCGTTTTTAGGCTTTGGCGCGGCGTCGGGGCCAATATGCGAAATCACATCCTGCGCGTTCATCGCACGCGGCTCCTTGGCCGCCTGGTCCGGCGTCAACAGCACGATCTCGGCATAGGCCTCATAATTGGTGCGCACCACCACATCCACCATCGGGTCGTACGGGTAGCCCCAGGCGCCCCAATAGCCGAAACCGCGCCGGCCCCAGCCGCCGAAATAAGGATCAGGCGGACCATAGGGGATGGTTTGATAGCTGTGATTGGCCTTGGTGTTGCGGGTATCGAACACAAAGTTGGTGTAACCCGCCGCCCGCGTCACTTCGGCGGCCCGCAACAGCAGAAAGCTCTCCACTGTCTCGCGCGGGGTGGCGCTGTTGCCGGTAAAAGTCACCCGGTAGCGGTTCTGGGTGAGGGCCCGGTCGGTATAGCCGGTCTGCTGACCTTCCAGCCGGGGCCCATAGGGGGATGGGCCCATGCAGCCCGCCAGCAGGCCGGCCCCCAGCAGCAGGGGAAGGATCAGTGGGGAAAATTGGTTAAAACGAATCATGGCGATGCTCCTGTCCGTGCGCCCTCCCGGATCCTGCGATCTTATAATGGGAACGGCCTGCGCCAAATCCCAGTTCCGGAGCCTGCCATTTAGCTTCTTTTTAATCCGGCCCGGCCCGCAGTACCTTGATATTATGGGATTTCCCCGGGCCGAACGGCTCATTTTGCACTGCACCCTCTTGCTAAAGAGCGCTGGGCAGGAGAAGTTCGCACCACCGGCGCCATTCTGCCGGACATGAGGCCGGATTGGGCCAAATGGCCGGTTTGCCGGTTAACAAAAAAACGAGCCTTAGTGGGGGCCTGAACGATCGCCATGCACGGTCTTTCTCAATTCCTTCAATTCGCCCTCTGCATCGTTCTGGTTTGCGTCTGTACGCTTTCGGTTCAACTGGCGGGGCTGGCCTGGGTGCGCCTCTTCCGCCGCCGCCCGCAATTGCGCATTGCCGAATTGCCGGAGGTGGAGCTGCCGCATGTGCTGGTGCAGCTGCCGGTGTGCAATGAAGGACCGCTGGCTTTGCGCGTCGCGGCCAGCGCGGCCAGGATGGAATGGCCGCTGGACCGTCTGACCATTCAGCTGTTGGATGACGGCGACAGTCACGCGCATGACGCGCTGGCGGCCAGCGTGCGCGCGGTGGTGCCCGACAGCGTCAATCTCCAGATTCTGCGCCGCGGCGACCGCAAGGGTTTCAAGGCGGGGAACCTGGCCTTTGGTCTTTGTCATTCCGACGCGCCCTTTGTCGCCGTGCTGGATGCCGACTTTGTGCCGCCTTCCGATTTCCTGCGCCGCACCGTGCCGGTGTTGCTGGCCGATAGCGGCCTTGCCTTTGTCCAGTCGCGCTGGGGTCATGCCAATCGCGGCGCCAACTGGCTGACGCGGGTCCAGGGCCTGTTGCTGGATGCGCATTTCTCGGTGGAACAGGAAGCGCGTTTCCGCGCCCGGCTGCCGCTTTCCTTCAACGGCAGCGCCGGGGTGTGGAACCGCACCGCGATCGAGCAGGGCGGCGGCTGGACCGGCGATACCTTGACCGAAGACCTGGACCTTTCCATGCGCTGCATGATGGAAGGCTGGCGCGGCGCCATGGTGTCGGACCTGGTGGTGCCCGGTGAGTTGCCCCAGACCGCGGCGGCTTGGCGGGCGCAACAGGCGCGCTGGACCAAGGGCCATGCCCAGACCGCGCGCAAGCTGTTTCCGCTGGTCTGGTCCTCGGCCATGCCGTTGTGGAAGAAGGCGGCGATGACGATGCAGATGTGCCAATTCGCCTTTTACATGCTGGCTTTCACCTCCGCCGCCATTTCCATCACCCTCACAACCATGGGCGTGATCTACTATTCCGGCGTGGTGCAGTTGGGCTGGGCGGTGACCTTTCTGGGGCTGGCCTCCTCCATCGGTTATTTGTGGCTGGGCCAGAAAGTGCTGGGCCAGCATGAGAACAAGCTGGTGCGCTCCCTGTTGCTGGCGGTGGTGTTCCCTTCCGGCCTGATCCTCTCCAACACCCGCGCCACCTTCGACGCTTTCTTTTCCAGCCGGATGGATTTCAACCGCACCACCCGGGTGGGCGAAATTCAAAAAGGCGGCTGGCGCGGCGGCCCGGAACTGGTGGTGGGGGTTCTGTTGCCCATTGTCGCTTTCGCCGAGGCCAATTGGAGCGCCCTGTTCTTTTTCTTTGCCGTGTCGGGCCTGGTCTCGATCGGCACCATGGGCGCCATGGCGCCGCGCGCGGTACGCCAGCAGATTACGCCGGGGGAGTGAGCCGCGATTGGCGTCGGCGAAGCCGGTGCCAGTCCTATTAACCCCTCCTTAACGCTGTTCTTCGAACAATCGGTCCCCGCGGCGCCTTGAGCGGCGACCGCAGCCTTTGGCTCGAGGACACGTCATGCGCGCGATCGGCAAACTGGCTTTGGTGGCGTTGTTGGGCTTGAGCCTTGAAGGCTGCGCCGCCCGCATCATGGATTACAGCCAAACTCCCATGCCCCGCGAGCGGGGAGAGACCAGGGTGGAAAACGACACCCACAAGCCGATGCAATGCGCGCCTTATGCGCGCGAACATTCCGGCATCCGGATTTTCGGCGACGCCTATACCTGGTGGGACAAGGCGGCGGGAAAATATCCGCGGGCCAGCCTGCCCGAACCGGGCACGGTGATGGTGCTGAACAATTATGCCGGCGACACGCGCGGCCATCTGGCGGTGGTGCGCCGGCTGGTCAGCCCGCGCGAGATCCGGGTGGATCATGCCAACTGGCTGGATGACGGCTCGATCTATGTCAACAATCCGGTGGAAGATGTCAGCAGCGCCAATGACTGGTCCGTGGTGCGGGTGTTCAATCTCCAGACCGGCTCCTGGGGCTCCAGGCTTTACCCGGTGCAGGGCTTTATCGGCGCGGGCCGCCCCGACCCGGCCGAAGGCGCCCATATGGGCGCGGTCTCCCTGGCAGAACAAACAAAATCTGGCGAAATAAACTAGCGCAGGCAGAGACTTAAAGCTTGCCCTGCGCTATTCTGCCTCGCCCCACTGGGAGCATCTGAGGACAAAGAATATGGTCCCGCCCCGTTTTGGCGCCCAATCCATCCAGCCGTGCCCAATCCATCCAGCCATGAAGGGCAGCATCTTCTTTCCATGCACAATCGCGCCCAACTGTGATCGCCTCGCACCCTGAACCGACTCCAGAACTGGAAAGTCACGCCGGCGATCCCCTGGCCAGCGCCGACATGCATGTGGGCGAGCCATCGGGCGAACATTCGCCCGCCAATGACCGCCGCAACCTGTCCGTCCTCATGCTGGGCGCATTGGGGGTGGTATTCGGCGATATCGGCACCTCGCCGCTCTATGCCTTGAAAGCCACGGTGCTGGCCACCGAAGGCGGATTGCCCAACCATGTGGCGGTGATGGGCTCGCTGTCGATGATCTTCTGGGCCCTGATCCTGGTGGTGACGGTCAAATATGTCCTGATCATCATGCGCGCCGACAATAACGGCGAAGGCGGCACCCTGGCGCTGGCGGCGCTGGCGCATCGCTCGCCCGGCATGACGCGGGCGATCAAATCCGCCATCGGCATCGGCGCCATTGTCGGGCTGGCGCTGTTCTTCGGCGACGGCATGCTCACACCCGCCGTCACCGTGCTGTCGGCGGTGGAAGGCCTGAAGGTGGAAAGCGCCACCTTCGCGCCGCTGGTGGTGCCGCTGACCCTGGTCATCCTGGTCAGCCTGTTCCTGTTTCAGAGCCGCGGCACCCATCGCATCGGAAGATTGTTCGGGCCGGTGATGCTGTTGTGGTTCGTGGTGCTGGGTGCTTTCGGCCTGGCGTCCCTGGTTCAAAATCCGGCGATTCTGACCGCGGTCAATCCCTGGTACGCGCTGCTGATGTTCCTGCACGCGCCCTGGGTGGCCTTCATCTCCTTGGGCGCGGTCGTGCTGGCGGTGACGGGCTGCGAAGCGCTCTATGCCGACATGGGTCATTTCGGACGCAACCCCATTCGATATGCCTGGCTGTTCATCGCTCTGCCCGCCCTGTTGTTGAATTACTTCGGCCAAGGCGCCGCTTTGCTGCGCCATCCCGAGCAGGCGGGCATCGCCTTCTTTTCCGTCATTCCGCATTGGGCGCATATGCCCGTGGTGGTGCTGGCGAGTCTGGCCGCCATCATCGCCAGCCAGGCGGTGATCACCGGGGTCTTCTCCATGACCCAGCAGGCGGTGCAGCTGGGCCAGTTGCCGCGCATGGAAATCCGCCACACCAGCGCCACCGACTATGGCCAGATTTTCGTGCCGCGCATGAACGCCTTCCTGGCGGTCGGCGTGGTCTTGATCGTGCTGATCTTCAAGAGTTCCGACGCCCTCACCGCGGCCTATGGCATCGCGGTGACCGGGGTGATGGTGATCGATACCTTCAACGCCTCGATCGTGGCGGGCAAACAGTGGCGCTGGCCGTTATTGCTGGTGGTGGGCCTGTTCGGCGCCATGGGCGTCAGCGATCTTCTGTTCTTCATCGCCAATTCCTTCAAGATTCCCGAAGGCGGCTGGTTGCCCTTGTTCATCGCGGCTTGCGTCTTTGTCTGCATGGATACCTGGCGCCGCGGCCGCCGGGTCCATCTGGAAAAGGTGCGCTCCGAATCCTTGCCTTTGTCGCTGTTCCTGGAACGCGCCGATAAAAGCTGCACCCGCGTGGCCGGCCTGAGCGTCTTTCTGTCGTCGCGCACCGACATCGTGCCTGGCGCCTTGCTGCACAATCTCAAGCACAACAAGGTGCTGCATGAGCGGGTGGTGATCGCCAATGTGGTGGTGGAGGATACGCCGCTGGTGGCGCCGGCCCAGCGGCTGCAGGTGGAAAAGCTGGGCAAGGGCTTTTACACCGTCCGGGTGCATCACGGCTTCTTCGAGACCCCGGACGTCCCGCAAGCGTTGCGCGAGGCGCGCCGCTTCGGCCTGGCGCTGGACGTGGATACCGCCACTTTTTTCATCGGGCGCGAGACCCTGGTGCCCGCCGAAAATTCCGAACTGGGCGTTTTGAGAAACAGACTCTATCGCGCCATGGCGGGTGCGGCATTATCGCCCGCCCGCTTCTATCACCTGCCTCCCAACCGGGTGGTAGAATTGGGGACTCAAATTGCGATTTGACAGGTGCGCAAAGGCGTTCCGATTTCCCGACATCCACATAAGACCTGATGACGCTTGGTCACCGCACGGCTTGCTTTTCATAGCGAGGCATCTTTCCCCATGACGCAAGATATCCAGGCGGCGTCCCGGCGCAGTTTGAAACACGACCTGGCGCTCACCCTGGGCGCCCTGGGCGTGGTGTTCGGCGATATCGGCACCAGCCCGCTCTATGCCATGGGTCAAAGCGTAGTGGCCGCGGGCGGCGACCGGCCGGCCGCCTTCGCGGTTTATGGCGCCCTGTCCCTGATCTTCTGGGCGCTGATGATCGTGGTGACCGTCAAATATGTCGGCTTCATCATGCGCGCTGACAATAACGGCGAAGGCGGGGTGATGGCGCTGGCGGCCTTGGCGCACCGCGCGCCGGTGTCGCGCGCCGCCAAGACGGCCATTGGCGTGGCGGCGCTGATGGGCCTGGCGCTGTTCTATGGCGACGGCATGCTGACGCCGGCCATTTCGGTTTTGTCGGCGCTGGAAGGCATCAGCGTGAGCAACAAGAGCTTCGCGGCTTTCGTGGTGCCGCTCACTTTGATCATCCTGATCGGCCTGTTCCTGCTGCAGAGCAGGGGAACGGAGAAGATCGGCAGGCTGTTCGGCCCGGTCATGGTGGTGTGGTTTCTGGTGATATCCGTACTGGGCGTGGTGGAAATCCTGAAATCGCCGGAGATTTTGCGCGCCGCCAATCCAGTTTACGGCGTGAGGCTGTTCGCGCATGAACCTTGGACCGCTTTTGTGGCGCTGGGTTCGGTGGTTCTGTCGGTGACAGGCTGCGAGGCGCTGTATGCCGATATGGGTCATTTCGGCGCCCGGGCGATCCGCTGGGCCTGGCTCTATTTCACCCTGCCCGCTCTCCTGCTCAATTATTTTGGCCAAGGGGCGCTGCTGCTATCGCATCCGGAAGCCGCCGCGTTCTCGTTCTACGCGATGGTGCCCGGCTGGCTGCATTATCCCATGGTGGTTCTGGCCACCATCGCCACCATCATCGCCTCCCAGGCGGTGATCTCCGGCGTCTTTTCCATCACACAGCAGGCGGTGCAGCTTGGCCAGTTGCCGCGCATGGAAATTCGCCACACCAGCGAAAGGGAGCGGGGCCAGATCTATGTGCCGCGATCCAACGCCATGCTGGCGGTGGGCGTGGTGCTGATCGTCTTGATCTTCCGGTCTTCCGCCGCACTGGGCACCGCTTATGGCATCGCGGTGACCGGCGTGATGGTGATTTCCACCGTGCTGGTGGGCCTGGTGGCGATCCATCGCTGGCATTGGAGCCGGCCGGTGGTCTACGGAATTTTCGGCGTGCTGGGGCTGATAGACCTGGCCTTCCTCGCCTCCAACAGCCTCAAGATCGCCGAAGGCGGCTGGCTGCCCTTGGCGGTGGCGGGCGCCACTTTTGTGGTGATGGATACCTGGCGCATCGGCCGGCGCACACATCTGGACGCCATGCGCGACAATGCCCTGGCGCTGGACCTGTTCCTGGAACGCGCCGACAAATTCAGCCAACGCATCGCCGGGACCGCGGTTTTTCTTTCCCCCAGACTGGATGCGGTGCCCAACGCCCTGCTGCACAGTCTCAAGCATTATAAGGTGCTGCATGAACGGGTGGTGATCTGCTCCATCACCACCGCCGACACGCCTTTTGTTTCCAAGGCCAAGCGCCTTTGCGTCGACAAGCTGGGCAAGGGATTTTTTGCCGCGCGCATTTCCTACGGCTTTTTCGAAACCCCCGATCTTCCGGCAGCGCTGGCGCTGGGCCGCACCCAGGGGCTGGCGTTGGAGCAGGACGCCACCACCTATTTCCTGGGGCGCGAGACTCTGGTTCCGGGCGAAAAACCCAGCATGAAAAGCTGGCGCGTGGGACTCTATATGTGGCTGGCTTCGAACGCGCTGTCGCCCGCGCGTTTCTACCACCTGCCGCCAGGACGCGTGGTAGAATTGGGCACGCAAGTCTCCATTTAGCCCTGGTGTCATGCCCGCGAAAGCGGGCATCCAACTTCAAGACTCGCGAGGTCAAAAATGGATTCCCGCTTACGCGGGAATGACAAGAAAATTTTTGTTGGGTCGAGCTTGCTCTAATCCAGCGCGTAAACCAGCGCTTTCAGATACGCGCTTTCGGGCAACAGCGGATGCACCGGATGATCCGGTCCCGCGCCCGCCTGACGAATAAGAGAGGCGCGGCGGCCGGCGCGTAGCAATCCTTGCGCGCATTCCGCGGCAAAGCGTTCCAGCGGGATATTGTGGGAGCAGGAAGCCAGCATCAGCAAGCCGCCTTCCGCCGTCACACCCGCCGCCAGCCGCGCCAGCTTGCGATAGGCTTTGGCGCCGGGCTCCAGGTCCTTCTTGGATTTCACAAAGGGCGGCGGATCGGCCAGGACGATGTCGAACCGCTCACCGGCCGCCTGCAACCGTTCCAATTCCTCGAACACATCGGCTTTGACGGGCTTGATGCCCACGCCGTTGAGACGGGCGCTTTCCTCGGCAATCGCCAAGGCGGGCGCGCTGGAATCCAGGCAGACCACATCCTTGGCGCCGGACTTTGCCGCCAGGATGCCGAAGCCGCCGGTATAGGAATAGGCGTCCAACACGCTCTTGCCCCGCGTCAGCGGCGCGATAAAGGCGCGATTGTCGCGCTGATCATAGTACCAGCCGGTCTTCTGGCCCTCGGCCAGGTCGGCGATGTAGCGCGCGCCATTTTCCTCCACCGCGATGCGGCGGCCTTCAATTTGGGTCGCTCCCGCTTTCGCGGACGCTCCGCCTTTTAAGGCCCTGACATAGCAATCCAGACCTTCCAGCGCGCGCGACGGCGCGTCGTTGCGCAAGATGACGGTCTTGGGCTTGAGCACGTCTTCCAGCGCCGCGGCAATGGTCTCGAGCTGCCGCTCCATGCCGGCGGTGCCGATCTGCACCGTCAGCGTGTCGTCAAACCGGTCGATCACCAAGCCCGGCATGCCGTCACCCTCGGCATGGAACAAACGGTAAAATGGCCGCTCATACATCCCCTGGCGCAGGGCCAGCGCGCGCGTCAGCCGCGCGGCAAAAAAACTTGCATCTATGACAGTGTCGCAATCCTGCGCCAGCAGCCTGACAGCGATCAGGCTTTTGGGATTGAAATAGCCGGTGCCGAACCCACGCCCATCCTCGCCCCGCACATTGACGAGCGTTCCGGACGCCAGCGCCTTGGCCGCCGGATCCATGCGAATTTCATTGGAGAAAATCCAGGGCGAGCCGGCGTGGGCGCGGGACCGGCCCTTGGGCACAATGATCGTTTTGCGTGACATGCGCGGGTGTTTAGCGCCCCCTTGCGCGTGCGTCCATGGCAGCCTTAGATGCGGCGCAAATCAGCCCGGGAGAACAGCATGGCCGTGGACGGAAAATGGGAAATCGTCATCAATTCGCCCCTGGGCGCGCAAAAAGCCTCCCTGGACATCGCCACCAGCGGCGCCAGCCTGACCGGCACCCAGACCGCCCAACAAGGCTCGGGCCCCTTGGAAAATGGCAAGGTGGACGGCAATGCCGTCAGCTGGTCGGCCAAGATCACCAACCCGCTGCCGCTGACCCTGGATTTCACCGGCACGGTGGACGGCGACAAGCTGTCGGGCAGCGTCAAGGCCGGCTCCTTCGGCTCATTTCCCTTCACCGGCAGCCGCACCGCCTGATATAAAGCGTCCGGTATTCATGGGGGCAGCCGCACGGCAAGACGCGGCTGCCCTTTTTCCTTCGGGAGCGGGAATTGAGAATCCATCGCGAAGGTTATCCCTTTATCGCAGGAGCGTCCGCGCGAGCGGGAGTGACCAAAAAAGGAAGCCGGCTGTGACCTTCGCCATTCACCGCGAAGGCTATCCGTTTATCGCACTCTTCGCGGCCATCAATCTTTTGGCCTTCCTTTTCTCACCCTGGCTGGGCTGGCTGCTATTGCCGCTGACCATCTGGTGCATCGCCTTCTTTCGCGATCCCGAGCGCAAGACGCCGCAAGAGCCCGGCCTGATCATCTGTCCCGCCGACGGCAAGCTGCTGCCGGTGGTGGAGGCGGTGCCGCCCGCCGAACTGGGCATGGGGGACGCAGCGCGGCCCCGCCTGTCCATTTTCATGAATGTGTTCAACGTCCATGTGAACCGCAATCCGCTGTCGGGCAGCGTGACCGCCATCTCCTACCGCCCCGGCAAGTTCTTCAACGCCAGCTTCGACAAGGCCAGCATCCATAATGAGCGCATGTCGATCCGGCTGCGTCCCGAAGGCGAGAGCAGCGACAGGCGTGACCTGGCGGTGGTGCAGATCGCCGGCCTGGTGGCGCGCCGCATTGTCTGCGATCTGGTCCAGGGGGAGGGGGTGCGCCGGGGGGCGAGATTTGGCATTATCCGCTTCGGCAGCCGGGTCGATGTCTATCTGCCGCCGGGAACGGAGATCCTGGTTCAGTCCGGAATGGTCACACGGGCGGGGGAAACCGTGTTGGCCCGTTTCTTATAGAGGATCGCCTTGCAGGAACCCGACCGCATGTCCCGCCGCAAGCGCGCCCGCCAGATCGTAGCGGCACGGCTGGAACGGCTGGAAGATCTCTCCATTGGCAAGCTGGTGCCGTCCACTCTCACCCTGCTGGCCCTGTGCAGCGGCGTCACCGCCATCCGCTTCGGTCTGGCGGATGAATGGGCTGTCGCGGTCAGTTTTGTGATCGCCGCCATGATCCTGGACATGCTGGACGGCCGCGCTGCGCGGTTGCTGGGCGCGGACAGCCGCTTCGGCGCCCAACTCGACAGCCTGGCCGACCTGGTGAGTTTTGGCATCGCCCCCAGCGTGATCATGTACATGTGGTGCCTGAAAGAGATGGGCAATGCCGGCTGGATCGCCGCCCTGATCTTCTGCGCCTGCGCCGCCATCCGCCTGGCGCGCTTCAATGTGGAAAGCGTGCGCGACGAAGGCGCCACCAAGGGCAATCCTTATTTCACCGGCCTGCCCACCCCCGCCGCCGCCGGCATGATGCTGTTGCCGCTGCTCATCTCATTCCAGTGGAACGATCCCATGATCCGCCAGCCCTGGATCTCGGGTGTGATGATCGCCATCACCTCGGTGTTGATGGTGAGCCGGCTGCCCACGCCTTCCATCAAATATATGAAACTGCAGCGCCAGCATCGGGTGCTGGCCATAACCTGCTTCACCGGCCTGGCGGCGCTTCTGATCGCCTGGCCCTGGGCCACCATGACGGTGGGGTTATTGATTTATGTGGCATCGATACCCTTTGCCATTGTCGCCCACCATCCAAGGTATGCGACTCACACGACTCCCTAAAAACAGCGAGTCAGGGAAGCTCGAGCCCCGCATTTCGCGGGGCGACCCTCAGCGCACACCAGATTTCTCCCCCCACGGGCGAAGCCATCGAGGGGGGAGATGTCGCAGCGAAGTGTTGGCGGAGCCAACCTGAGCTGCGACAGAGGGGGGTCAATAAATCAATGATCTAGTTTGCGGCCCGTCCATCAAAGAGCCAGGTGCGTCAACCTACTGCGAACGCGGCGCGAACCCACCCATCAGCCTCGGCTGGAACGGGCCGGGCTGGCTGGGGTTGAACTGGAAGCTTTGATTGTAGCTGTTGTAGGTGGGGCCGTTTTCGGCGCCATTGGCGAAATGCACCTGGCCATAGCCATCGCCATAACCGCCGCCACCACCGCCACCTTCCGCCCCATAGCCGACACCGCCGGTCCAGCCGCCTTCGTCGATATGAAGACCTTGCTCATAAGCGAGATTGCGCGCGGGCACATAAGCATCACTGCCCGCGCTTTGCGGCCATAGCGGGCGGAAAGGAACGGCGTCGGCATAGCGGTAGCTGCCGCCCGCATAATGGCGGCGCCGGACGGCATGTGTTTGCGTCTTGGCGGGTTGCGCCTTGGGACAAGGACACTCCGCCTTCGCTTCTGTTTTCACCTCCGCCTTGGGCGCGGCTTGCGTCGGCACGGGCTTGGGGGCTGCGGGCGGCAAAACCTTGGGCGGCGGCGACAGGGTCAAAGTCACCGACAGAACCGGAGAAACAATGGCCGAACACAGCAGCAAGCCGGCCGCCAAGAGGGAAAGTTTCATCGCGCGCTCCTTCGCGCCGCAAACCTAGCATGTTCTAAAATGAAACAGTCGCGGGAAACAGATACCGCCCAAATCATGGTTAATCCGTCTTAACCGGCTTTGCGCAACTTGGCTTCCCGCACCAGCATCAAGACATGGACAAAGCTCAACTTATCGATCACCCGCTGTGAGAGCAGGAACGGATAAAGGTCCGTCTGTCCCATGCTGCGATTGAGATTGTTGGTGGCGAACTCCACCGGCAGCCAGGCATCGATCAGCCTGTCCATGTCCGCCCGGTAAGGATCGAAGTCGATCGCCGTGGCCAACCCGCCCTTGGCGCGCCGGGGCTTCACCTTCAATCCGAACGCAGCGGCGGTTTCCAGCGTGTCCACAATGTGCAGATAATGCGCCCAGGTTTCGGCGAAATCCTCCCAGGGATGGGAGGTGGCATATGCGCTGATGAAGTCATTCTGCCAGTTTGCCGGCGGGCCTTCGTCATAATGCTTCTTCAGCGCCGCGCCATAGTCTTGGCGCTCGTCGCCAAACAGCGCGCGGAATCCTTCCAGAATGGGAACATCATTCTCCACCAGGCGGTCCCAGAAATAGTGCCCGATCTCGTGGCGGAAATGTCCCAGCAAGGTGCGATAGGGCTCGCCCATTTCGCTGCGCACTTTTTCCCGCGTGGCGTCGTCGGCTTCCCGCAGCGCCAGGGTAATCAGCCCCTTGTCATGGCCGATCAACACGCCGGCGACATGCGGTTCGGGCGGATCGGCCAGAAAATCAAAAGCCAGGCCGTGTTCAGAATCGTCGGCGCGATTCTCCAACGGCAGGTTCAGGCGCAGCAGGGAATAGAACAGCCGGTGCTTGGCGGTCTCGATCTTGCGCCAGAACACATCATTGCCGGGGACGGAGAGGTCAGGGACCGTGCGATTGTGGCGGCAGGCGGCGCAAAAGCCGGTTTCATCGTCCGCCGGCACCATCCAATTGCACATGCCGGCGTTGTAGTTCTGGCAGAATTTATAGGCTTTGTGGGACGCCGCCAGCACCAGCCAGCTGCCGTCCTCCCGGGCCTCTACCGCAGAAATTTCAGTTAAATCAGTAAGATAGCCCAAAGCCCGGCCACAATTCTCACAGCGCACATTCTCAAAATAGAGGAGCTGCCCGCACCCCTGGCAACTGAACAATTTCATGGTTTTCATACCCCTCTGACAATTGGGGAACGCCCCCGGTTCCACGACGTTCCGAGGCTGCGGCGCGACGGCTGGTAGCCGCTTCTTCGCAGTTGCGGCATAGTCGTTCCAGGGAACATGCAATGACCATCCAGGCCGCGCTCCGGCACGTCACCCGCTATCGCTATGACCGGCCCATCCTCCTAGGACCGCAGACCATCCGCCTGCGGCCCGCCCCGCACAGCCGGGCCAAGGTCCTGGCCTATGGCCTGACCATCGAACCCGAAGGGCATTTTCTCAACTGGCAGCAGGACCCGCAGTCCAACTGGCTGGCGCGGGTGGTGTTTCCGGAAAAAGTCGATCACTTCACGGTCAGCGTCGATCTCAATGTCGAAATGGCGGTGGTCAATCCGTTCGATTTCTTCCTGGAGCCGAGTGCCGAGAAATTTCCCTTCGCCTATGCCGATGAATTGAGAACCGAACTGGAGCCTTATCTCACGCCCGGCCCTGGCGGCCAGGCGTTCGAGCGCTATCTGGCAAGCATTTCGCGGGACAGCAAATCCACCACCACCTTCATCTTCGACCTCAACGCCAGACTGGCGCGCGACATCAGCTATCTGATCCGCATGGAGCCCGGCATCCAGACGCCGGAAGACACGCTGTGCAAGGCGAGCGGTTCCTGCCGCGACTCGGCATGGCTTTTGGTGCAGCTGCTGCGCCATCTGGGCCTGGCGGCGCGTTTCGCCAGCGGCTATCTGATTCAATTGAAGCCCGACGTGAAATCGCTGGATGGTCCCGCCGGACCGGAGAATGATTTCACCGATCTGCATGCCTGGTGCGAAGTCTATCTGCCGGGCGCGGGCTGGGTGGGATTGGATCCCACCTCCGGCCTGTTTGCCGGCGAAGGCCATATCCCGTTGGCCTGCACCGCCAATCCGACTCAAGCGGCGCCGGTCTCCGGCGCGGTCGAGCCGGCGGAAGTGCTGTTCGACTTCGACATGACGGTCGCCCGCATCAAGGAGCCGCCGCGCGTCACCAAGCCCTATAGCGACCAGCAATGGGCCGAGATCGAGAAGCTGGGCGATGCCGTGGACAAGGTGCTGCAGAACCATGATGTGCGGCTCACCATGGGCGGCGAACCCACCTTTGTCTCGATTGACGACCGCTCGGGCGCGGAATGGCACACCGCCGCGGCGGGGCCCGGCAAGCGGGCGCTGGCCGACACCTTGATCCGCCGCCTGCTGGAGCGTTTTGCGCCGGGCGGCTTGCTGCATTACGGCCAGGGCAAATGGTATCCCGGCGAGTCCCTGCCGCGCTGGGCTTTTTCCTTGTTCTGGCGCGCCGACGGCGTGCCGCTGTGGAAAAGCGGCGAGCGTATCGCTGCCGAACACAAGAATTATGCGCCGAGCCTGGCGGACGCCAAGACCCTGACCGAGGCCATCGCGCAGAAGCTGAAGCTGGAAAGTTCTTATGTGGTCCCCGCCTTTGA
Source organism: Rhizomicrobium sp. (assembly GCA_035693565.1). Classification (GTDB taxonomy): domain Bacteria; phylum Pseudomonadota; class Alphaproteobacteria; order Micropepsales; family Micropepsaceae; genus Rhizomicrobium. Next base: position 70,270 of record DASSGF010000029.1, read on the forward strand.
GGATTTCTGGCATCACCTGGCGCAGGAACGCGCCCTGGCGCACAATGTCGATCCGCGCGATTCCAAACTGGAAGATCCGGAACTGCGCGCCCGCCTGGCGCGGGTGTTCGAGCGCGGGTTAAGCCGCGAAGTGGGTTATGTGCTGCCGGTGGAGAAAGGCGCCCGCTGGCTGAGCGAACATTGGACCACCCGCAGCGGCCACCTGTTTCTGATCCCCGGCGACTCGGCCATCGGTTTCCGCCTGCCGCTGAATTCCCTGCCTTTTGTGCCGCCGCACGCCCGCAGCTTCGTGCCGCCGCCCGATCCTTTCGCCCCGATTGCGCCCTTGGAACAGCCGGACAAAAGCGGCCAGGACTATCGGGGCGGCAACGGCCATGCCGCGCGCAACGGCCGCCTGCCGCCGGTGGAAGGTCCCTATCGGGCGATCAACCGGGCGATTACCGAACTCAAGGGCGAAGCCGTGGTGCGCACCGCGCTGACGGTGGAGCCGCGCGACGGCCGCTTGTGCGTGTTCATGCCGCCGCTTCCCACCGCCGGCGACTATTTCGATCTGCTGAAAATCGTGGAGGATGCGGCCGAACAGACAAATGTGGCGGTGCATATCGAGGGCTATCCGCCGCCTTTTGATCCGCGCATCCATGTGATCAAGGTGACGCCCGATCCCGGCGTGATCGAGGTCAATATCCACCCCGCCAAAAACTGGCGCGAGCAGGTCGATATCACCAAGGCACTGTATGAAGAAGCGCATTTGAGCCGCCTCTCCACCGAGAAGTTCATGCTGGACGGACGCCACACCGGCACCGGCGGCGGCAATCATATTGTGGTGGGAGCGGCCAGTCCGCCCGACAGTCCGTTCCTGCGCCGGCCCGACATGCTGAAAAGCATCCTGAGCTTTTGGCAAAACCATCCCTGCCTCTCCTATCTGTTTTCCGGCATGTTCATCGGCCCCACCAGCCAGGCGCCGCGGCTGGACGAGGCCCGGCATGACTCGCTCTACGAGCTGGAAATCGCCTTTGACGAAATTCCCTCCCGCGCCGCCGCCAATATCCCGCCCTGGCTGGTGGACCGGGTCTTCCGCAATCTGCTGGCCGACTCCACCGGCAACACCCACCGCACCGAAATCTGCATCGACAAGCTCTATTCGCCCGACGGTCCCGCCGGCCGGCTGGGGCTGGTGGAATTCCGCAATTTCGAAATGCCGCCCCATGCCGAGATGAGCCTGGCGCAATCGCTTTTGCTGCGCGCGCTTATCGCGCGTTTCTGGCGCGAGCCTTATCAATCCAATCTGGTGCGCTGGGGAACCGGCCTGCACGACCGCTTCCTGCTGCCGCATTTTGTGTGGGCCGATCTCGCCGATGTGATCGCCGACATGAACGCCCATGGCTTTGCCTTCGATGCGGAATGGTTCCGGCCCCACTGGGAGTTCCGTTTCCCCAAGATCGGCCAGGTGCAGTATGACGGCGTGGACCTTCAATTGCGCCACGCGCTGGAGCCCTGGAATGTGATGGCGGAAGAAGGCACCGCCGGCGGCACCGTGCGCTTTGTGGATTCCTCGGTGGAGCGGCTGGAAGTGAAAGTGACCGGCCTGACCCCGGGCCGCCATCGCGCCCTGGTCAACGGCCGCGCCCTGCCCTTGCGCGCCACCGCTCAAGGCGAAGCGGTGGCGGGCTTGCGCTTCAAGGCCTGGCAGCCTGCCCATGGCTTGCATCCCACCATCCCCGCCCATGGCCCGCTGGTGATCGAGCTGTGGGATGGCTGGCGCAAGCGCTCTCTCGGCGGCTGCACCTATCATGTCGCCCATCCGGGCGGGCGCAATTTCGAGATCTTTCCCGTCAATGCCAATGAGGCCGAGGGCCGCCGGTTGGCGCGTTTCGAGGCCAGCGGCTTTACCGGCGGCGTGTTCGAGGCGGCCAGGGAGGAAACCAACCCCGATTTCCCCTATACTCTGGATCTGCGTAGGGGGGTCTGAGTCTTAAGTGTCGGAAGCCGCAGAAACCGCGCCCCGTTTTGACGAGTTGCGCGACGCCAAGGGCGAGGTGCGGCCGCACTGGCGGGCCTTTGCCAACAGCCTCAGCCAATTGTCGCCGGAGGAATTCGAGCACCGCCAGGCATCGGCGCGCGCCACGGTGCAGGATAACGGCGTCACCTATAACATTTATGATGATCGCGGCGGCCATGCCAGGCCCTGGCAACTGGACATCGTGCCTTTCATCCTGTCCAGCGCCGACTGGAAGGCGATTGAAGCCGCGGTGATCCAGCGCGCCATGCTGGCCGACCTGTTGCTGCGCGATATTTATGGTCCGCAGCAGCTGGTCCGCGATGGCGTGCTGCCGACCCATCTGGTCACCGGTCACCCGCAATTCCTGCGCCCCCTGTGTGGCGCAACCCCGGTCCGGGATGTCCATGTCCATCTTTATTCGGCCGACCTGGCGCGGGGCGCCGATGGCGGCTGGAAAGTGATGGCCAGCCGCGCCGATGCGCCGGGCGGGTTGGGCTATGCCCTGGAAAACCGGCTGGTGGTGTCCCAGACCTTTCCCGAAAGCTTCGGCGACATGCGGGTGGCGCGGCTGGCCAGTTTTTTCAATGCCTATAAGGAAAGCGTGCTGGGCTTGAGCCAATCGCGCCGCGACCGCGCCGTGCTGATGACGCCGGGGCCATATAACGAAGCCTATTTCGAGCATGTCTATCTCGCCCATTATCTGGGCCTCACCCTGGTGCAGGGCGATGATCTGGCGGTGCGCGACGGCGAAGTCTTTTTGAAGACCTTGACCGGTTTGGAACGGGTGGCGGCGATTTTCCGCCGGGTGGATTCCGATTTCTGCGATCCGCTGGAATTCCGCGGCGACAGCGCGCTGGGCGTGCCGGGCCTGGTGGAGGCGGTGCGTTCGGGCGGCGTGGTGCTGGCCAATGCGCTGGGCGGCGGCGTGATCGAATCCCCCGCCATGGATGCCTATCTGCCCAACATCGCCCGCGCGCTGCTGGGCGAGGACCTCAAGATTCCCGACATCGCCACCATCTGGTGCGGCACTGAATGGGGCCGCAAGGAAGCGGCCGCCCGGATGGATCATGCCATCCTGCGGGACGCTTTTGATGCGCGGCCGTTATTTTCCCGTCGCTCCAGCGCGCGGCTGGGATCGGATCTGTCGAACGAGGAACGCGAACGTTTCGCCGCGCGCTTAAAACAACGCGGTGAAACCCTGGTGCTGCAGGAACTCTCGTCCCTGGGCCTTGCGCCGGTGTTCGAAAAAGGCCGGTTCGACACCAAGCCGGTTTCCTTGCGGGTGTTCGCCGCCTGGACCCCCAATGGCTGGATGGTGATGCCGGGCGGTCTTACCCGCGTCGCCGCCGATGACAGCATGCGGGCCCTGTCCATGCAGTCCGGCGCTTCCAGCAAGGATGCCTGGGTGATCTCGCCCACCCCGGTCGACACCTTCAGCCTGTTGGGCGGCGGCGGGCGTCCGCTGGAAATTCGCCGCTATGGCGAATCCGCCCCCAGCCGGGCGATGGACAATCTGTTCTGGCTGGGCCGTTACGCCGAACGCACCGAAAGTTTTGTACGCATCCTGCGCGCGGTCACCGCACGGATCGGCGACGAGCCGGCCGCCGCCCTGGACGTGGCGCGAAAGCTGTTGATTCCGTACAGCCATGCCAGCGACAGCCCGATCGACGAGATCGCCGATGCCGGGGCGCTGGCGTATGAACTTCAGCTTCTGATCTACAGCCCGCGTCATTCGCGCGGACTTCAGCGATTGCTGTCGCGGGTGGAGCAGGCCGCCTGGTCGGTGCGCGACCGCCTGTCGCTGGATACCTGGCGCACGATCCATGCCTTGACCGCCAACAGCGATGTCCCGCCGCCGGACGCGCCGTTTGAAGTGCCTGCGGCGCGGTTCTACCTGGATTCCCTGGTGCGCCGCGCCGCCGCCTTGTCCGGCCTGTCGGCGGAGAACATGACGCGCGGCCCCAACTGGCTATTCATGGATTTGGGACGGCGGCTGGAGCGTGCCCAGCACCTAGCCTGGCTGGTGCGCCAGACCGTGGCCTATCCCGACCAGCGCGAGACCGAGCATATGCGCATCCTGCTGGAGATCGCCGACAGCGCCATGACCTATCGTTCGCGCTATCTCAATGTCTTTCAGCTGGTGCCCTTTGTCGATCTTCTGCTGCTGGACGAGAACAATCCCCGCGCCTGCGCCTTTCAGCTGGCGGCGATTGAAAACCACCTGCGCGAGTTGCCGCGCATCACCTTGGCCCAGCGCAGCGACGTGCCCCGCACCATCGCCCATGAAATGCGCGGCGCGGCCGCCAACGCCAATCCCGCGCGGCTGGCCTTTTGCGAGCATGGCGCGCGCCCCGGCCTGATCGAACTGACCGACGCCATCACCAGCAGCGCCGCCGAACTGTCCGACGCCATCGCCGACGCCTATTTCCAGCATGCCAGCCGCAGCCGCACCGGCAGCAGCTCCTTGATGGAGGCGTGATGGAATATCTGGTCCGCCACCGCACCACCTATCGCTATCTCCAGGATGTTTCCCATTCCTGGCATCTGGCGCATCTGCGGCCGCGGGAAACGCCGCTGCAGTATGTGCATGACAGCAGCATCACCTTGAGCATCGAGCCCGCCAGCCGGGTGGCGCGGGAGGATTATTTCCGCAACCCTTGCGAATGGTTTTCCATCGACCGCTCCCACAATCATTTGGAGGTCTTGGCCGAAAGCCGGGTCACGGTGGCGGCGGCGCCCGCGCGCGCCTCGCGCGACAGCATGGCGTGGGAAGACGTGCGCGCGCGGTTGGAAAGCCCGCAGGACGATGAAGACCGCGATGTGGTGCAGTATCTGTTCGACTCCCTCCTCACCCGCTTTCACAGCGACATCGCCCAGTATGGCGCCGAAAGTTTTCCCGCAGGCCGTCCCATCTTGGCGGGCGCCATGGAGTTGATGAACCGCATTCATCGCGATTTTCGCTATGACACCAGCGTCACCGACGTCACCACGCCGGTGGACCGGGTGTTCGAGATTCGCGCCGGCGTGTGCCAGGACCTGGCCCATGTCGGCATCGCCGCCCTGCGCGCCATCGGCCTGCCGGCGCGCTATGTCTCGGGCTATCTGTTGACCCAGCCGCCGCCCGGCCGGCAGCGGCTGTTGGGAGCCGATGCCAGCCATGCCTGGTTTTCGGTCTGGGCGCCGCCTTTTGGCTGGGTGGACCTGGACCCCACCAACGACCTGGTGGTGAGTGAAAGCCATGTCACCGCCGCCTGGGGCCGCGATTACGGCGATGTGGCGCCGGTGGCCGGCATCATCCTGGGCGGCCATGATCATATGGTGGAAGTGGGGGTGGATGTGATGCCCGTGGATCAGACCCGGCCGGAATTGCCGCACATTGCTCCGCCTTCCGAGGCAGGATAAGCAGAGCCGCTTCTTCGGACTTTCCTTGATGACCAGCCTGATCGTGATCGCAATCGCGCTTGGCGCCATGACGGCGACCATGTCGGGCGGCGTCCTGGCGCTGAAGCTGGAAAGCAAGCTGCCGCTGGTGATGGGATTCTCGGCCGGGGCGGTGATCGGAGTGGCTTTTTTCGATCTGGCGCCGGAAGCGCTGGAAGCGGGCAAAGGACTTTATGCGCCGCGCACCTTGCTGAGCATCGCGGCGCTGGGCTTCTTTCTTTACGCCCTGGTGGACCGGCTGGTGGCCCGGCATGATTGCGAAGGCCAGGCCAATCCGGCACGCGGGCTGATTGGCGCGGCGAGCTTTTCCGCTCACAGCGTCCTGGACGGTTTTGCCATGGGGGTGGCGTTCCAGGCCTCGCGCCAGATCGGCCTGATCGTGGCGGCGGCGGTGCTGGCGCACGACTTCGCCGACGGTCTCAACACCGTGAATGTGGTGACCAAGAATGGCGGCACGCGCGCCTTCGCCTTGCGCTGGCTGACGGCGGATGCGGTGGCGCCGGTGATCGGCGCGTCCTTGAGCCTGTTGCTGACGCCCGATCGCGGCGTGCTGGCGGTGCTGCTGGCCTTGTTCTGCGGCTTCTTTCTGCATATCGGCGCCAGCGGGCTTTTGCCGGAAAGCCACCGCGCCTATCCCAGGCCCAGCACAACCATGGCGACCTTGCTGGGCGCGGGGTTTCTGTATTTTGTGACCTGGCTGGTTCGGTGAGCCTTATTCCTTCTGCCTTCCTGGCGGATCGCGCGCCCTAATTCGGCGAGATAATCAGCGTTCTGACAGCGAGGCACAAACTGAAGGCGCTCAAACTGTAAAGGACCGCAAGATGAATCCAGTATGCTCGCGGCGTTCCGTTCCAAATTCCTCCCCAAGTCCTGAGCGCAACATTGTATGCGGCGATCGCAGCGAAGCCGACAGCTGTTATTGAAAGGGCAACGACGTTCAGCATCTTCAGCCCCAGTTCACAACGCCAATATGTTGAGCGCGATTGTGACCCTTGTCACGACAAAGCTTTGGTTGTTCGCCCATTCACGCTGAAATGCGTTCGCTATGAACATGACTTCAATTTTCATGCAGTGCGAAAATCGCAAGGTTTTAAATGCTTTTGGATGATCGGCCCATTTCCGAACAGGCGTTGCAGGGACCATTAAAATTGGCGACTTGCTAAACTCAACTTTTCGCTGTCAGGTTCCGCGTGCGAAAGGTGCGATCGGATCAAATCCATTTCCGCGCGCAAACCGCTTGTTAGCCGTGCCCGCAGCTCTCATTTGCTGAATTGAGCCGCCCTCGCGCAGTGTTGGACCGATGGCGTTGCCTTTTGCCGCGCCAGGGAGAAATCCGACGGAGGACTCGATGAGGCTGTTTGTTGCCGCAATGAGTGGGATAGCCTGCTGTATATTGTTCAATCCGGCTATGGGCGCGGAAAGCTGTGTTTCGCGCTCGGATGCAATGGCGCTGAAGACCGCCGCCGTGCAGCAACAATTGATGGTTGCCGCTTTTATGTGCCACGATACCAACGCCTATAACCGCTTTGTCCACGCTTACCAGACTGATCTGCAAGAATCCGATGCCTCCCTTAAGTCCTACTTCGTTCATCGCTTGGGACGCCGCAGCGAGGCTGCGTACGATACCTACAAGACCAAAGTTGCAAATTTGTCGGCGCTTAGCCAGGCCAAGAATAGCGGAGCATTTTGCGGCGCTGCCGATCATTTATTTGCAGAGGCGCAGGAAAGCCGCGTATCGCTGAGTTCGTTTGTTGAAGATGCTCCATCGCCGCCGGGCTTTCGCAGCCTCTGTGTCAACGCTCCGGCGAAAGCAGGCTCCCGCGTACGGCTGCATCTGGCGCAAACAAGTTCTCCAGGATCACGTTGAACTTTTTTGCGAACAGGCTCGGCAGAACAGAGTGTGATTCACTGCATGGTTCTCGAACTGTGTCCGCGCCGCTAGAGCCATGCGCGGGCGACCGGCGGCTATTGTGCAAATCTTCAGAGGTACCAAGGGATGCGAGCAGTTATGACCGTGATCGTTGGAGCCTTGCTGTTATCCGGCTGCGGCACAGCGGCGGGCGACCGTGGACTTTCAGGTGCGGGCATAGGCGCTGGAATTGGGGTCATTGGCGGTCCGCCTGGAATTCTGGTAGGCGGTGTGATCGGCGCCGGCGTTGGGCTGGTTTCCAAGCCGAGTCAGATAAATCTGGGTCACCCGGCCTGGAAGGAATGAGTCACGCTCGAATGTCCGCTTTGCGCCAATAGCGGACGTTCGGATCTTAGGCTGGCGCCTCTCCGATCTGGATGTCTGTAAGGTTACGCTGGTTATCGGGACCTATTTGGCACTGCTCAGATCTTGCCGGCCTTCAGCCGGGCGAACATTTGGCGATCCTTGTTATCCTGCATCAGCATTGTCAGTCCGGAAATCGTACTCAGGCCAAGGCCGCCCGGCATGCCTGTTTCCGGATCGGGCTGGATCTTCGCATAGCTTTCACCCGACACCTTTTCCCACTTTCCAGCGGGTTTCTTGATTTCCACGCTGGCGACTGTGGCTTTCAGCACAAGCCTGACGATGGCGGGATGCGGCGCGGATGGCTTGGTCAAGCTGGGAAAGCCGTCGATCATCTGCCATCCATTGGCCAGCGCCCAAGCGGTGATGTCATCCTTGGTCATGAGTAGGCCCTTCGTGGCGCCGGGGTTTGCACCTTGAGGCGCAGACACGGCTATATAGCAGCTTAGCAGGTCCGTAGGGGCCTCCCGTGTGAAGGGAGGGGGCAATCCCCTTCGCGCCCACCATCATTTCCGCGGAAACGCCTGATATTTTGCTTGCCATAAACCGACCAATCCGGACTTGAAGGAAAGGAAACGGAGGGTGCGCGCGGCGAGTCAAGCGGAGGAATGTCCGCTTTACGCCAGAAGCGGACATTTCCGGCTGCCCATCAACAGAATAGGACAAATCGCTCATTGGCGGATGCTCGCCGCCGAGCGCCTCGAATCCGAACGGAAAGAGGTTACTTGATTTCCGTCAGCAGCGGCTTGCCCGCGAAATGCGCGTCGAGATTATCGAGAACCAACTGGCTCATGGCGCGGCGGGTTTCATGGGTGGCGCTGCCGACATGGGGCTGAAGCACCACATTCTCCATGCCGAACAGAACGTCCGGCACTTGCGGTTCGTTGGCGAACACATCCAACCCCGCCCCGCCCAGCTTGCCCGAGGTCAGCGCCGCGACCAGCGCGTCTTCGTCCACCACCGCGCCGCGCGCCACATTCACCAATATGCCGCTGGGACCCAGCGCCTCGATCACCGCCTTGTTCACGATCTTTTGAGTCTCAGGCGTCGAAGGAATGATCACGATCAGGAAATCGCTGTTTTTGGCCAGCTCCACCAGATCGGGATAGTGGCGCCAGGACACGTCCTTGACCGGGCGGCGGCTGTGATAGGCGACCGTGTTGTTCATCGCCTCGGCGCGCTTGCCGATTTCCTTGCCGATGCGGCCCATCCCCAGAATGCCCACCCGCTTGCCGCTGGCGCGCTGCGCCAATGGATGCTCACCCTCCTTGGGCCAGCGGCCCGAGCGCACATAGCGATCCGTCACCACCAGGCGGCGCGCCGTCATGATCATCAGCCCGATCGCCAGGTCGGCGACATCGTCATTCAACACCTCCGGCGTGTTGGTGACCGGAATGCCCTTGGAACGGGCATATTCCACCGGGATGCCGTCATAGCCCACGCTGGCGGAAGAAATGATCTCCAGCTTGGGCATGCGGTCGATCATCGCCGGCGGCGGGCCGGAATGGCCGTTGGTGACACAGCCGCGCACAATGCCCGCCACCTTGTCGAAGTCGGCCTTGTCATGCAGGCGGTAGCGCGCCGCCAATTCCTTCTGGACTTCGGGCCTCAGCGGCACCAGCTGCAAAATATCGATCATAGTCTCTCTCTTACGGGGCTTCCGCCATCGCCTTCATATTGTCCAGCCCTTCCATGAAGCGCTTGGTGCGCTGTTCCCGGTTGGCGATCTTGGCTTCGGTGGTGTTGAGCGGCGCCTGGTCATAGAACAGGGTATAGACGATCTTGGTCTTGCGCCCATGATCCAGCGGCTCGACCGCCAAGGTGCCGTGATACAGGATGGTCGTGGTCGGCTGGGTGTAGGTGTAGGAATAAGGCGTCGCCGCCACCATGATCTCATTGTTGGTGCCATTGAGCAGCCGGTTGGCGCCCACGCCCACCGCCTGGTTGCTTGCGGTGGTAAGCACGCAGCTGACCTTGAACCAGGTCGTGATGGCGCAAAAAGGACCAATCTTGGCCCAGGTTTGGTCGGGCGTACGGTCAACCACTTTCTCCAGCAGGATGGTGGTGTATTCCGCCGCATCCGCCGCCGACGGAGCCAGCATGAGCATGGCCATTGCTGCGCTTGCGAAAATCCTCGATTTCATCCTTTTCCCCTTCAGCTTTCCGCGTTCCCTGATAAAACGCCCGGAAGGCCCGCGCAACAAGCATAAGCTGTCCAAAGCCATCTATGCCGCCGCTATCGCCAGCAATGCCGAAAACGCAATGGACGCCACAGCACTGCTGGCCGATTTTCGCGGCGAAAAGGGCCGCCAAGCAAGCCTGAAGACCGGACGAAAGCCGGTTTCCAATCATGCACTAGGGAGACAATCATGGATCGCCGCAAATTCTTTTCCGTCACCGGAGCCGGAGCCGCCGCTGCCGCAGCTGGCAGCCTGCCGGCATCGGCCCAGAGCCGCCGGTATGAGGCCGTGCCCGGCGCCGCCGCCGCCAGCGCCAAGCTGCCGCCCTTGAAGGCGCGGCTGGGCCATCAATTCGGCACCCTGAACGAGCGCCGCGCCGCCTGGGTGGCGCGCTATGGCGTGGATGCGGTCTGCACCAGCCCGGTGGTGACCGATCCGGCCCGTCTCTATCCCACGGTGGAAGAGATGAACACGATGCTGGACCTGGCCAACAAATATAAGATCAAGGTCGAATTGGTGGACAGCGTGCTGCTCACCTCCTCGCTGATCGACCGCGAAAAGAATCCCGGCATCATGCTGGCGCACGATCCCGAACGGGCGCGCGAGATCGAAGCGTTTCAGAACCATATCCGCACCTGCGCCAAGACCGGCATCAGGACGATCAAATACAACATGTCCATCCTGGGCGTGGTGCGGGACGGCGAAGTGCAGGGGCGCGGCGACACCGTCTACAACAAATGGAATTTCGCGGAAGCCCAGGCCAAGAACCCGCCCCTGACCAAGGCGGGCACGGTCAATGCCGACCAGTTCTGGGAGCGCATCGATTACTTCCTCACCCATGTCGTGCCGGTGGCCAACGAATACAAAGTGCGCATCGCCTGTCATCCCCAGGACCCGGGCATGCCGCCGCAAGGCTATCGCGGCATCACCAATGTGCTGGGCACCATCGACGGCTTGAAAAAATTCGTCGGCATGCATGAGAGCCCTTATCACGGGCTGAATTTCTGCCAGGGCACGGTGTCGGAGGATCTTTATCATCCCAATGACGAACTGCCCGACGTGATCCGCTACTTCGGCAGCCGCAAGAAGATCTTCAACGTCCATTTCCGCAATATCCGCGGCGGGCGGGACAATTTCGTCGCCGAAATGTTTCCCGACGAAGGCGATGTCGATTTCGTCAAGATGCTGAAAGTCTATCGCGAAGTGGGTTACGAGGATCTGCTGATGCCCGACCATGCGCCGAAAGTGGTGGGCGTGGATGCCGAATGGGGCGCCAACGAAAACTTCGCGTTTGAATTCGGCTATATCCGCGGCCTGATCCAATCAGAACAGCATCTGATCTGAATTCGCGCGCATCTATTAAAAGCATCATTTATTAAAAGCGCCGCCGATTTCGGCGGCGCTTTTTTGTTTGGCGGGTCGGCTTCGCGCTCGATTTTCGCAAAATGCGGCAGAGGCGTTCATCTAGATGAACCTCAGATGAATGCGTGGGAACCTTGTCATGGAGATGAACGAAATAACCGTTCGATACCGCGCATAAAACATGCTCATGCGAGCAACAATTGATGCGTCACTCGGATTTTTATTTCGCGCGTAACATCTCATTTGCTTCTTCGTATTATTCCGTGCGCGGAGAACAAGAATCGACTCGCAAACGTCAAAATTTGGGAGCAATGTATCAACAAGGGCGGAGCGATGGGGCTTGGCCCTCCGTATAGAGAAAACCATGTCGTGGATGGCGAAGGCTGTACTGGCCGCCGCACTGCTGAACTGCGGCTTGTTGAATGCTTCGGCGGAAAATAAATCCAACAGCGGACAATGGCTGAAAGATGGGGACTGCTCCCTGTTCAGCGCGGGCGCCAGTCCTGGCGACGGTGTGCGATGGACAGGCGCCTGCGTCGACGGCTATGCCGAAGGTCTTGGCACCGCCACCTTCACCCATGACGGACAGAGTCAAAGCTTCACCGCCAATTTCGTGCATGGCGTGATTCCCGACGGGCATGTGATTACCCGCTGGGGCGAAGGCTGGAGCTATGACGGCGACACGATCTCCGGCCGCTTCAATGGCCCGGGCATCCTCACCACCAATACGCGCGACCGTTTCGACGGCTATTGGAATGACGGCAAGATGAACGGCTTCGGCGTGTTGTTGCGCGCCAATGGCGAGCGCTATGTCGGCGATTGGAAAGACGACAAGCCCAATGGCAAGGGCGAGCTGCGCCATGCCGACGGCAGCCTGATGATCGGCCTGTTCAACGATGGTAAGCTGGAAAAGACCGACAAGGACAATGCGGACAAGGCCGACAGGACTGACAGGACCGACAGGATCGGCAAGACCGACAAGACAGACAAAGCCGACAAGGCAGATAAGGCAGACAAAGCAGACAGGACCGACAATACAGACGCCGCGCCGGTCAAAGAGTCCGCCGCCTCCAATGCGCCGTTCGGCAATGTCTCGGGCAAGACCCTGCTCGGGGTGGACGGCTCCTCTATCGCCTTGACCGTGATCGAGGGCGGCATGGAGCTCTCCGTGGTGCCGGCCGAGGGCATGGCGCGCAAAACCACCTTCACCTTCATGACCGACCGGATGGGCACGGTGGTGGAAGACAGCGGCAGCCCCAGCGCGGGCTCCAGCGTCACCGGTTTCTTCCGCCTGACCAGCAAAGGCGTGGAAGTGCGTTACGCCGATGGCCGTTCCGCCATGTTGTCGGCCAATCCCGATGGCGGCGTGCAGATGATGCTGGATGGGGATTCGGGCTCCTCCTGCCGCGCCTGGTTTCCGCCGGGCCACAAGTTCAGCGACCTGGAAAAAAAGGCAGCGCTGAACGCCTATGCCAGCAAGTTGGGACTGCCGATTGCGATCAGCGATGCCAGCAACGGCTGCCCGGCCGCCGCCACGCCGCGCGCCGCTTCCGCGTCCGAGCCCGCGCCTTCGAAGGGAAATGCGGCATCATCCGCCCCGCCTTCGGCGGCGCCCATGGCCCGTATCGTCACCCCCAAACCGCGCGCCGACCGCCGCAGCGAAATGAAAATACCGGTGCGGGCGGCCAAGGCCTCTTATCACATCGGCGATTATCAGCCGCCCAAGCCGCTGGAAATGGTCGCAGTGCGCAATTCCGAAGTTCATCCGATTGATGCTCCGCCGTCCGTGGACGCGATTTCGGTTCCGGATGCCGGCGTCCGCAACCTGGCTTCATCCGGCGGGGAAGACGCTTCACGCTGTCTTAAGGTTGACAGCGACGGCAGCCATTGGGGCTTCCGCAATGATTGCGACTTCGCCGTGCAGTTTGCTTATTGCATGGCGGGCGGCAACAATAGTCTCACCGCTTGCGGCCCCAACAACGTGGTGACCACCAGCGCCGCCGGCAGCGTCGCCGCGCACGGCTTCGGCGCGTTGATGGCCGACAACAGCCTTTCCGACAAGGATGCGTCTCACAGTTTTCGCTGGGTCGCCTGCAGCGGCGGCGCGGGGGAAGTTGTGGCGCGTCTTGATCATTATCAACCGCCGGCCGGACGCTGCGAGCGCGCCCAGACGGCCTCACAGAAGTAACGTTAAGCGAGGGCTTATTTTTTAGGGGATACCGATGTTGAAAACCACCTCTGCCGCCATCGCCCTGTTGGCGCTGGCCAACCCTGCTTTGATCAACAGTTCATGGGCCGCCGGCTGCGCCACGCCGGTGGAAGCCGCCGCCTTGAAAACGGCGGTGATGCAACAGGAGCTGATGGTCGCGGCCCTGCAATGCCACGAAACCCGCGCCTATAACCGCTTTGTGATGAGTTACCGCGAAGAGCTGCAATCCTCGGATGCGGCGCTCAAGGCCTTTTTCGTGCGGCGCGGCGGCGAGCATGGCGAAGCCGGCTATGACACTTTCAAAACCAAGGCGGCCAATCTGTCGGCGCTGGAACAGGCGCGCCATGGCGCGGCTTTCTGCGCCGATGCCCGGGCCTTGTATGCCGCGGCTTTCGCCAATCAGGACAGCCTGATGCATTTCGTGGAGTCCCGCTCCGCCACGACCGATATCGGCGCCATCTGCGTCGAATCCCGGCCTGTGCTGGCGCGGACCGAATCCAGGCCTGCCCTCGCCGCGCAACCGTCCGTCCGGGTTGCCAGCACCGCCCAGGCCGCCGATATCGCCGTGGGCGGGGTGCCCACCCACAGTCTGCCCGCAATTCCCTATGGCCGGGCCGGCGAGGTGCCGCCACCGCCGCGGGCCACGGCCAACCGGGCCGAGGAGGATGCGGCGCGCGACGATGACCAGGATGATGCGTCGAACGCCTATGCCAGCGCGGACGACCTGCCGCCGCCGCCACCGCGGCGCTGGCGCTACTCCGACATGCGCGCGCGCGACTATGGCGGCTATCGCCCTTACGGCCCGACCACCTGGCAACAGGAATGGCGCGGCTATGGCCCGCCGCGCTATGGCTGGTATCAGCGTGATCCTTACGATCGGTAGCTGGCGGCCGCTAACGGTTAGGCGACCCGCTCCAGCTTGCCGATCATCACGATATAGGCCAACGCGCCCATTACCGCGATGGTGGCGACATAGACAAAACCCAAGGCGATCAAGCCTTCCTGGGCGAGGTATCCGAACACCAGGGGCGTGGCGATACCGGACAGATTTGAGATGCAGTTGAAGGTGCCCCCGGTCAGCCCGATCAGATGACGCGGCGCCACATGGCTGATCAGCGACCAGCCGATAGAGGCCATGCCGTTGCCGAAGAAAGCCAGCGCCATGAAGCCGATCACCGCTTCCGGGCTTTCCACGAAATTGGCGCCGATGATGCTGGCGGACAAGAGCAGGCCAATGATGATGGGGGTTTTGCGCGCCACGCTCAGGCTTTTGCCGCTGCGCAGGATGCGGTCGGAGACAAAGCCGGAAAGCTGCACCCCGACAAAGGCGGCGATAAAAGGCAGCGCCACATAAAGCGGGGTCTTGGGCACGCTGAGATGCCGGAACGTGATCAGATAGGTGGGAAACCAGGTCAGGAAGAACCATTGGCACGATGTGACGGCGAACTGGCCCAGATAGACGCCCCATAGCTTGCGATACTTGAACACGGTGATCAGGTCGTCCCAGCGGAAGGCGCGCTTCTGGGTGTTGGCGGCCGAGCCCAAATCCACCAATCCGCCGCCGGTTTCGATCAGCTCGACTTCGGCGGCATTGGCGCGGCGGGAGTCGCGGGGATTGCGGTAGCCAAGCCACCACACCAGGCCCCAGAGCAGGCCACCCAAGCCGGTGGTGAAAAACACCGAGCGCCAGCCATGGGTCATTTCAAGCTCCAGCAGCAGCGGCTGCAGGAAAGCCAGGCCGATGAACTGCGCCGAGGTGTAAAAGCCGATGGCGCCGGCGCGCTCGCGGTCGGGAAACCAGCTGGTCACCACCTGATTGTTGATGGGATAGGACGGCGCCTCCAGCGCACCGATCAGAAGACGCAATAGAAACAGGCCGATAAAGCCGCCCACCACGCCCAGAAAAGCGGTCGCCACCGACCACAGGATCAGGATGGCGGGATAGAAGTAACGCGGGCGGATACGGTCCACCAGCCAGCCGCTGGGAATCTGGAACAGCGCATAGGTCCAGCTGAAGCCCGACAGAATCCAGCCCATATGCTTGGGATCGATGCCAAGCTCCTTGCCCATCAAGGGCGCGGTCAGGGAGATGTTGCCGCGGTCCAGAAAGGTGATCGCGACACAGACAAAGATCATCGTCATCACCACATAGCGATGGCGGGTGGGTTTTTCGGTCGGTGCCGTTGTTTCTGTCATTCTACCATTCCGCGAATGAGCCATCGTCATGGCGCCACAAAGGCGGCCGCCAGCGATGACCGATTGCCGCGGCGCGCGTCACCGCTTCCTCATTGATGGTGATGCCCAATCCGGGGCCTTGGGGAATTGCGACATGGCCGTCGGCATAGGCGAACACCGACGGATCGGTGATGTAATCCAGCAGGTCGTTGGTCTTGTTGTAGTGAATCCCCAAACTCTGTTCCTGGATCACCGCATTGTAGCAGACCGCATCCAGTTGCAGGCAGGCAGCCAGCGCGATCGGGCCCAACGGACAATGCAGCGCCAGGCCGACATCGTAACATTCCGCCATGGCGGCGATCTTGCGAGTCTCGGTGATGCCGCCGGCATGCGAGGGATCGGGCTGGATGATGTCCACCAACCCGTCGCTCAGCAGCTTCTTGAAGTCCCAGCGGGAATAGAGCCGCTCGCCCAGCGCGATGGGCGTGGCGGTGTGATGGGCGATCTCGCGCAAGGCTTCGGCATGTTCGCTGAGCACCGGCTCTTCGATGAACATCAGCTGGAATTGATCGAGTTCCCGCGCCAACTGCCGCGCCATCGGCCGGTGCACCCGGCCATGAAAATCCACCGCGATGCCGAAAGCGGGTCCCATGGCGTCGCGCAGCGCGCCGACCCGCGCCACCACCTGGTCCAGCTTGGCCGGACTGTCGAGATAGGAGAGCTCTTCCGTCGCCAGCATCTTGATGGCGGAAAAGCCCCGCGCCTGTGCCTCTTTCGCGCCATCGATCAGCGCGCCGGGGCGGTCGCCGCCGATCCAGCTATAGACCCGCATCTTTTGGCGGACGGGTCCGCCCAGCAGCACATGCACCGGCTGGTTCAGCGCCTTGCCCTTGATGTCCCACAAGGCCTGATCGATGCCGGCCAGCGCGCTCATCGCGATCGCGCCGCCGCGATAAAAGCCGCCGCGATAAAGCACCGTCCAGTGATCCTCGATCGCGCCAGGGTCCTTGCCGACCAGAGTGTCCGCCAGTTCGGCGACAAGCGCGGCCACCGTCTCGGCGCGCCCTTCCACCACCGGCTCACCCCAGCCGGTAATGCCTTCGTCGGTTTCGATCTTGAGGAACAGCCAGCGCGGCGGCACCACAAAGGTGGTGAGTTTGGTGATCTTCATGAACCGCATCCCCTGGCCGGCGGCTGCGCGGCCGTCTTGCGGCAAACAGTGACCGGCTTTGGCCGCGGACGCAATCCCGGTAAGGCGGCCTTATTTCGCCGCGACGTCCTTCAAATATCCGGCGGCCAGCGTGCCCTTGTCTTTCGCGATGGTCATCAGGGTGGGATAGAATTGCACAAAGGTCGTATCCACCGCGCCATGATCCTGATGACAGGAATAGCAACTGGCGGTTTGCGGCATCAGTCTGCCCGCCGCCTTGCCGTCGACGGAAACAAAGAACGCCCATTTGCCGGGAAAGCGCGCTTCATCCTTGACGTGAATTTCCAGGTTCATCATCCCCGTCTGGAACTGGCCGCTTTTGGACAAGGTGCCGGCAGATTCCGCCATGCGGTTTTCCTTGATCATGACGGTCTTGTCGGGCCAGGTGCCGGTTTTGACAAATCCCTGATAGCTGGCGGGATCGACGAACACATTGTCCAGCATGTGATGGTCCGGCGTCGCGGCGGCGCTATAGTTCAAATCCAGGCTGGAGGTGAGAAACACCCATTGCCGGTAATTGGCGGGTACCGCCATGGTGCTGGACGCATCTTGCGCCAGAACTCCGCCCGACAGGAGCAACAGCGAAGCCAGCGCCTTCTTGAAGTGCCGCACGGGACAAGCCCTCTAAAGCCCGCCCCGATTTAACCGATTGTCAGAGGTTGCCGCAATCGTTCTCGCAGGCGCCCAGGCAGGAGCAGCCATATTCGTCCGCCCGGTTGGCCAGGAATTCCTGCACCGCGTCCTTGAGCAATTGCGCGCGGGAGGACCCGGTCTTGATCGCCAGAATCCCCAGCCGCTCGAAATCATGCGCCGACATGCGCAGCATGCAGCTTTTCTCCTTGGCGGGCGGGGGCGGCGGCGGCGGCGCGCCATGGGCTTCACGATGGCGCCAGGGATAGGAGATTTCCGCTTCAACCCGGGCTTCAACCGCGCGTTCGGCGCGTTCGGGTCTGGCTTCGCTGCCGGCCTCGGCCAGGGCCAACGGGGGGCCCGCCTGATTCCAGGGCTGCGCCTCACCCTTGCGGGCCAAAAGGCTTGCGGTAATGGAGGCGAATTTCGCGCCGCTCATTTGCCGCTCCACAGCGCGCCGGGAACCGGAATGATCAGGTCGTTGGCGCGGCGGCCAAAGACGCGGCGTTCGGGATGGCGGATTTCCGCCAGCGCGCGGCGCTCAAGGCCGGCGCGGCGTTCCGGCCCGTCATAGGCGGGCATCTCCACCACTTGCGGCAACAGGTCGGGCACGCTCTCGTCGCCCTGCCCTAGCAGCGAGTTGATGGAAAGATCCTTGGGCTTGATCTCGGGCAACAGGCCCGGATCGCGCACAATGCGCGACAAGCGCTCCTGAATGTAAAGCCAGAGATCGCTGATCTCCTTGGCGGATTGGGAATTGGGCACCACTTCGCCCACGGTGCGGCCGTCGATCATGCTGGCGGCGAAATCCACGCGGTGATGAATGGTGACCGGGGCCACCATGCCATGCTGCGACAGGGCCACGGCGGATTCCCCGGTGATGCGGGCACGCGCGGTGGCGGCGTTGATCACAAACACCACCGGCTTGCCGTGACGTTCGGCGATGTCGACGGTGGCGCCTACGGCGCGCAGGTCATGCGGGCTGGGACGGGTCGGCACCACCACCAGGTCGGCATGGGCGACAACGCGGGAGATGGATTGGGTGATGGCAGGCGGTGTGTCGATGAAGGCGATCTTGATTCCGGCCTGACGCAGTTCCGCCAAGGCCCGTTCCAGGTCGGGAAGCCCGGCCTTGACGAAATGAGGATTGGGCGCGGTGCGCGCATTCCACCAGGCGGCCAGCGAGCCTTGCGGATCGGTGTCGATCAACGCGATTTCACCGGCCCCGGCGCGGACCGCTTCCACCGCCAGGTGGCCGGAGAGGGTGGTCTTTCCGGACCCGCCTTTTTGGGATGCAGAAACGATGGTGTACATGGGCCAAGCCTTGAAAGGGGCGGCTTTAGCATCGCTTCGCCCCTGTTGCGCTGGCGTGAAGCAAGGCGGCGCAATTTGTTTCGAACTTGACTGGAATTGCATGAAACAGGGTCATGGCTGACGCGGATTAACCAGGCGGGTGGCGCAGAAAGGCCCGCCAACGGCCTTGGGGCGGGGATAGGGTTCCCCTATAACGGCAGCGCACCAAATGGAGCAGCGGACATGGTCATGAAAAAGTTTCTGCTGGCTTTAACTGCGGCGGGCCTGGCGTTGGGAGGGTCGGCCGCGACATTGCAGGCGCAAGCCCCGGCTCAGGCGCCGACAAAGACGGTGATGAGCGGGGTCTACACCGCCGAGCAGGCGGCGCAAGGCAAGCTGCTGTTCGAAAGTAAATGCGCCATGTGCCACGGCAGGGAATTGGATGGCGGGCAAATGGCACCGCCCCTGGTCGGAGGCGGCTTTATCGGCAACTGGCAGGGCACCTCGCTGGGCGATCTGTTTGTCCGCATCCACTTGACCATGCCGCAGAACGATCCCCTCAGTTTGACCAATACCGAAGTGGCGACGGTGATGGCTTATATCCTGTCGTTCAACCAATATCCGGCGGGCGCGACGCCATTGCCGAACGATGAGGCGGGGTTGAATGGAATTGGGATCGTGGAGAAGAAGTAGTTTTCTCCGCGACGTTTCTGTCGGCCAGCTCAAGGCTTTTTGGGATCGGCGCTGCCGATATCGGCGCGCACTTTCCAGACGCCATTCTCCTTGATCCAGACAGTCATGTAATGACCGGTGGTGCTGACGCCGGGACCGGTATGGCTGGAATGACCTTCGGTCCAGCCCAGGGTGCCGTCGGCGGAGACGCCGCCGGTATCGGGCGTCCAGGTGATCTTGACCTTGGGATCACTATGCGGGGCTTTGGGATCGTTGAAGCGCGCGACCGCATCCGCCTTGTTCTTGATCGGCGCCGCGCCGGTGAAGGTCTGTCCGTCCGAGGCCAGATTGGCGATATAGGCCTGGTCATAGCCCTTCTCCACCGACATACGCGCGAAGGCGCGGTCAACCGCCATCAGCTCTTCTTTGGGACCGGCGAGGGCTGGGGTGGCAAGGATGGCGAGAGCGATGCTGGCGGTGAGATGCGCTTTCATGTTGGCTCGCTTTGTGGGTGGACGAGAATAGTAGCGCGGGACGTCCTGCCGTGCCGGGACTCTAATCGCTGTCGCGCGGGTTTGTCCGAGGTTTCCTGACGCGGGCGCGCTCAAGTTGCTGTCGCGCGGGTTTATGCGGGGTTTCCTGCCGCGCCGGGCCGAAGACGCTGTCGCGCGGGCGGGCTTGGCATTCGAACGCCCAGAAATATTCCTGATAAGCCCATGTTTTCGCCTGACGCGGTCCCGCTCAAGTCGCTGTCGAGCGCGGGAATTGTGCAGGGTTTCCTGCCGCGCCCGCTCAAGTCGCTGTCGCGCGCGGGCCCTTGTCATTTTTCGTCGTTCGCCCTTTGGCGAACGGCGAAAAATGGTGCCGCCTGCGTGACTCGAACACGCGACCCCGTCATTACGAATGACGTGCTCTACCGGCTGAGCTAAGGCGGCCCATCCGGCCCCAAAAGGGGGGCCGGCGAAGGTGCCGGAAACTACTGATCCGGCTCCCCGACTGCAACGGGCAATCCTGGCCCGGAAAGGCTTAATTTCCGCCTTCGCCGTAGGAAATCCGCCAGATTCGGCCCTTGTTGGAATCCGCGACATAGAGCGCCCCGTCCGGCCCTACCGCCACGCCCACCGGGCGATAGGCGGCGGTCTTGACCTGCTTGGTATCCGGCGTGGGTCCGGCAAAGCCGCCGGCGAACTCCACCGGCTTGCCTGCCCGCCCGTTGCCGCTGAACGGCACGAACACCACGTCATAGCCGCCATGGCCGCCCGGCAAAGTGCCGCCATCGGCGCCGCCGCCATGCATGGCGACAAAGGCGCCGCCGCGATAGCTGCGCGGGAACTGGCTGCCGTTATAGAAAGTCAGGTCCAGCACCGCGGGCCGCAGCGGCGCGAACGCCACCACCGGCTTGGCATATTTGCTGTCGGTCACAACCGTCTTGCCGTCGCCGCCATATTCCGGCGCGGCCAGGCGGATGTTGCGCACCCCATCCCAATAGGTATAGGGCCAGCCCATGTCGGTGCCCTTGGTGATGCGGAACATTTCGTCCGCGATGGCGTCGTCCTGTTCCTGAGTCACCAGTTCCGGCCAGCCCTTGGCGGTGCCGTCGCGGCCATGCCAGGAACCGTACAGCCCGTCGCCATTGCGCCAATCCATCGCGCCCTGATTGCGGATACCGGTGGCGAAATGCTCGCCATCGGCCAGCTTCTGGCCCGGCTTGCTGTCGTCAAAGCGCCACACGCCGCCGCGGGTTTCCATCAAGGGACAGGGCTTCAATCCCACCGGCTTGTCCTTGGGCCCGTTGGGATCGGGACAATTGTTGGTGCCGCCGCCGCCATCGATGGAGACATAAAGATTGCCGCGCCCGTCAAACGCGATGGGATGATTGGTGGGAGCAAGCCCGTCGACAATGGTTTCCGGCGCGGCGCTGGGCACCAGCTTGTCGTCCAGCGGGATGCGCACAATGGAAGGCCCGGTCGCGGCATAGAGATAGTTCTTGTAGATTTTGATGCCGGTGCCTTGGTCGATGCCGGCGATGTGCTGGGTATCGACCGCCTTGTGATCGGCGCCCATGCGGATGGCCACAATCCCCACCGAAGGCGCGGTTTGCCCGTGACGGGTGGAGACGTAAATGTCATTGCCGCGCAGCGCCATGTGGCGGATGGGGCCCAGCCCGTCGGCCACCACCTGGGCATGGAAACCCGGCGGCAGGGTAAGGCCGTCGGGTTCGGCCGCGATTGCGGGTGCGGCGGCGGCAAGCGCGACGAAAGCAACGGAAAGCGTTCTGATCATGGTTTCCCCCGATGGCGGCGGTTAGGCCCGCGTTTTTCGGGGCGCATGCTAGGCGGACGGCGTTACCAGCGCCAGCCGAAATTGCCCAGACCCTCCAGCACGGTGGTACCGGCACCAAGCTGGCTCTCGCCCTTCAGCCCGAAAAACAGGCCGGAACTGTTCTGGACTTCCAGGTCCAGGCCCAAGAGGGCAGTCTCCCGTCCCGGCCGTATCCCCGCCGTCTGAAAGGCCGCGCCCGGAAGGTTGAGGAAACTCGCCTGGGTGAAGGGAAGATCGTCCAGCTGGTGCGCCCAGGCCGCCCGCACGTCCGCTGTCAACATGCCATGTTCGAGCGCGTAGCCGCGCTCCAGATGCGCGCCCAATTCGCTGCGGCCCAGGCTGGTGGTTTGCGCCCCGTAAGCGAGTGCAAAGGTGGATGCGCCGGAGACCGCGCTTTCGCTATAGGCGGGGCTTTCAAAACTGTCGCCGGCAAAGGCGCCATAGGGAATGACGCTGGTGGTCTCATCCAGCGGCAGCCGCCAGCCCGCTTCAATGCGGCCGCCCACGTCATCGGCATTCTGTTTGCCTTGCAGCATGTCGATGCCGGACACAGTGACGATGCGCAATGTCTTGATGTGATGCCAGCCATAGCCGAACGAGGCGGCGACATAGGCGGCGCCGGCATCGAGGCGGCCATAGACACCGATCATGACATCATGGCTGTCGCCATGGTCATTGCCGGAATGGAATTGCTGCTGTCCTAAACCCAAAGTGACGCCGGCAAGAAAGTTATCGGCGAACCGTCTGTCCGCGCCGCCGATCAGGCCGACATTGTTGCTGGTGAGGCCGGGCGCGCCGCTGGCGGCATCGCCCGACAATCCCACATGACCGCCATAGACCGCGCCCCAGACCCGTGTCTCGCCGGTCCCCAGTTGCGCGCGATGCGGCGCATCGGCGCCACCATAGGCGCTGCCCGGCGCGAAGTTGCCGGTCTCACTGCTGCCGCCCTCACCCGTCATCGACAGGAAGGAGAGGAAGCCCTGGCCCACCGCATTGGTGACATTGCCCGCCGTCTGACCGGAGATTTGGCCCAGCGCGCTGTTCAGGGCGGGACCGGAAAGGCTGTAGAGCGGTGCAAAACCGGCGGGCGGCAGATTGCCAGCACTCACCGCGGCATCGATCGCGCTCGCCACACTGTGCTGGTTGCCCGTGGGGTTGGACAATATCGGCGCCAGGGTGTTGGGAATAAGATTGAGATAGACATTGTTGGTGTCGTAGCTGAGCTGCGCTTTCAGACCAGCCGGAATACCGGTGAGCGAGGCAAAGGTCCCACTGACACCGCCGGTGGCGCTGAGAATCGTGTAGCGTTGCGCTGGCGGGTAGGCGCCGCCCGTGAAATTTGTGGTGACAGTGCCGTTGATCGTAGCGGCGCCGCTGACGCCGGTGAGACCCGCGGCGGTCGGGGTGACAACATCCAGATAGTTGGCACCTGATGCCAGCGTGAGGTTGCCCATAACCGACAAGGTTCCCGGCGTCGTGCCGGAGCCGGGATTCAAAGTGCTGCCCGTTGCCACACTGGTCGCGCCGACCCTGCCCGTACCGTTGAGCGTTCCGCCGCTCACCGTAACCGGACCAGCCAGCGAGCCCGTCACTGTCAAGGTGCCTGCGGAAATCGTGGTCCCGCCACTATAGGTATTGGCGCCTGAGAGCGTTTCGCTGCCGCCGCGGAGTGTCAGACCGCCGGTTCCCGAAATCACGCCTGAGAAGTTGCCGCTGGCATTGGTGAGTGTGAGCGTTTTGGCGCCCAGTCCCACCTGGCCATCGCCCGACAGGCTGATGATCGAGGTGCCTGCACCGCTAACCCCTTGGATGTCCAACGTGCCGCCCTGGGAGACAGTGACGCTGCTGGAATTCGCAATCGAGCCGGCGCCAACAAGGGCCAGAACGGCGTCGGCCGCTTGGATGACGGTGGGGCCGGTATAGGTGTTCACGAAAGAAAAGACAGTATCAGGTCTCGTGATACCGAAGATAGGCGCCAATCCGCCGCCGCCGACCAACACCTGGCCGGTACCGGCCAGCGATACGTCGACGTGCGCGAATTGGAAGGTGAAAGTGCCGGACGACGAAAGCGTGCCGTTCTGGACTATCGAGCCCGTGAGGATCGACACGCCGCCATTCTGGATTTGCGTCGTGCCACCCAGATCAAGTGGCCCGCCTTTCACGGTCAGGCTGCCGGAGGCGGCGCCAAGCGTACCCGCGCCGGAAATCGTCACCGGTCCGCCGCTGATGAGAGTGCCGCCGGTGTAGGTGTTGGCGCCGGATAGAATCACGCCAGTGGAGTGGGCGTCGAACGCTTGTACAAAGCCGGGACCCGCCAAGATCGCGCTGACCGTGCCTTGGCCCAGAAGTTTGGCATATTCTGACCATAAGGTGCCATTCTGGATGGTGCCGGAATTGAGCATGAGTCCGACAACGTTCTGTGTGGTGCCTCCCAGATCGAGCGTGCCGTAGCCAACCGTCACTATCCCCCCAGGGTTGATTCCGTTGATGATGTCGGCATTGGCGCCCAATGTACCCGAGCCGGCAATCTTCAGCGTGCCGCCGCCGGTTATCGTCGTACCGCCGGAATAGGTATTGGCGCCCGACAAGGTGAGGATCCCGCTGCCCATTTGCGTGAGGCCGCCGCCCGAGCCGGAGATCGCGTTGCCGAGATTCACATTATCGGCATGATTAATGGCAAGCATACCATTGTTGATTACATTACCCGAACCCAGTGTGCCGTTGGTGCCGCCGAAACCGACCTGC
Source organism: Rhizomicrobium sp. (assembly GCA_035693565.1). Taxonomy (GTDB): domain Bacteria; phylum Pseudomonadota; class Alphaproteobacteria; order Micropepsales; family Micropepsaceae; genus Rhizomicrobium. Next base: position 94,780 of record DASSGF010000029.1, read on the forward strand.
AATGTGCCGCCCTTATTGATGGTGGTCGTGCCGCTGTAGGTGTTGGAGGCATCCAGAACCAGCGTACCGGTGCCCGCTTGGGTCAGGCTGCCACTGCCTGAAACACTGCCGCTCATCGTGAAGTTGTCGCTGCGATTGAAGACCAGCGCACCATTATCGACAACTCCGCCAGTTCCCAACGAACCTGACGTGCCGCCATTTCCAACCTGCAAGGCGCCCGCTGTGATGGTGGTGCCGCCGGAATACGTGTTATTGCCGGAAACTATCGTCGTGCCGCCGCCTCCACCACTCACCGAGCCTGTCCCCGCCAATGTGGCGCTTACGGTTCCTGAATTCAGGATGAACGTACCGGATGAAGAAAGTGTCCCGTTCTGGATTGTCCCCGAAAGAAGGGTGACGCCGCCGTTCTGGATCTGCGTGGTACCGCCCAAATCCAGGGTGCTAAGGACCGTGACTGAACCGGAAGCAGCGCCCAACGTGCCCGCACCCGTGACCTGCAATGTGCCACCCCGCACCGTGGTGCCGCCGGAATAAGTATCGGCGCTCGACAATATCAGTGTGCCCGGACCCAATTGGATAAGCGCACCTGTACCGCTGATGACGTTGGCGACGGTGAAGATGTCGGCGCGGTTGAAGAATAGCGTGCCATTGTCCGTGACGCCGGCGGTGCCCAGGGTTCCGGACGTGCCATTGTTGCCGATCTGCAGGCCCGCACCGCTATCTATGGTCGTCGGTCCGCTATAGCTGTTGGCGCCGCCCAATATCAGCCTGCCCGTGGCGTCATGAACGGCCACGCCCCCCACCCCCGTCACATTGGTGAGGATGGTGATGGTTTGTCCGCTGGCGCTGTCCACCAGCCCGGTCCCGCCGAACGACACAGTGCCGTTAGTGAAGGTGTAGCTTTGGGAGCTGCTACTGAAGGTCCAGCTGTCGGGCGATTCAGTGGAAGACAAATTGACAAAGCTGATGCCGGTGCCCGCGAAGATGGCCGATTGTCCGGGCGCCCCCGGCACGATGTTGGGCGACCAATTGGTGGGGGTGCCGTAGTCGGTGGTCGTACCCTGCCAAGTGGATTGTGCCCGCGCTGCTGATGCGCCCACCAATGCCAGCGCACTCGCGCCCAGGCACAACGCCACCACAGACCGAAACCCGCCCCGCATACCCATGCCTTTGTATTTTTCCGAACATTAATGGGGTGGGCGGAAAGCGAACAGCCCGCCAGTTGTGACAAATAGTCAGTCCGCTTTTCCGCGCGGATGGGCGCGTGAATAGGTCTCCAACAGCGCTGCCGTATCCATCGCCGTATAGATCTGGGTGGTCGAGAGAGACGCGTGACCCAAAAGTTCCTGAAGCGATCTCAGGTCGCCGCCGCCTTGTAAAATGTGGGTCGCGAAAGAATGCCTCAGCGCATGCGGCGTGGCTTTCTCCGGCAGGCCCAGCCGCCCGCGCAAGCGTTGCATCAGGCCTTGCGCCTCGCGCGCGCTCATCGCCCTGCCCCGCCGCGACAGAAACAGAGGCGAGGACGGCGCGCCGGTATAAGGAATCTTGGCGGCATAATCGGCCAGCGCTTGCGCCACCACCGGCAAGACCGGCACGCTGCGTTCCTTGCGGCCTTTGCCCAGCACGGTCAGCGTCTCGCCCAACGGCACATCGCCGCGCTTCAATCCCAGGGCCTCCGAGATGCGAAGCCCCGCGCCATACAGCAATGTCAGCAGCGCGGCATCGCGCGCGCCCAGCCACTCCACATCATGGCTGCCGGCTTCCGCGATGGCGCGTTCGGCATCGCCCACCGACAAAGGCCTGGGCAGCGGGCGGCGTATGCGGGGCGTGCGGATGGACCGGGCGGCGGCATTTTCCAGCACGCCTTCCTTGGCCAGGAATTTGTAGAAGCTGCGCACCGCGGCAAGCGCGCGCTGCACCCCGCCCGGACCCAAGCCTTCCTGCCGCCGCACGGTGATAAAAGCGCGGATATCGGCGGGCTTGAGTTTCGCCAGTGCCTTTTGCGTCACCGCGCCGCCCAGATGCTGTGCCTGGAAGCCGATAAAACGCGCCACGTCATCGCCATAGGCGCGCAAGGTGTGGGGCGAGGCGCGGCGTTCATGCGCCAGCGCCTGCAGCCAGCTTTTGCGAAGCGCGTCGGCCCCCTCCGCCACGTTTTATCCCTTGATTGTAACGCCCGCCTTTTTGGCGTCGGCCACGAACGCCGCCAAGCCCTTGTCGGTCAGGGGATGGCTCAGCAGCTTCTTGAAAATGTCCGTCGGCATGGTGCCGACATCGGCGCCAGCCAGAAGCGCCTCACGCACATGGCTGACGGTGCGGATCGAGGCCGCCAGGATTTGCGTCTGGAAGCCGTAGTTGTCGTAGACGGCGCGGATGTCGCGGATCAGCCCCATGCCGTCCTCGCCTGTGTCATCGACGCGGCCGATGAAGGGCGAAATGAAACTCGCGCCCGCCTTGGCCGCCATCCATGCCTGCACCGGCGAGAAGCACAGCGTGACATTGACCATGGTGCCGTTCTTGGCCAGCGCGGCGCAGGCCTTCAGTCCGTCCCAGGTCAGCGGCACCTTCACGGCGATGTTCTTGGCGACTTTGGTCAGGACCGCGGCTTCCTTCATCATGCCGTCGTAATCGGTGGCCAGCACCTCGCCGCTGACCGCGCCCGGCACAATGGCGCAGATCTCTTTCAGCGATTCGATATAGTCGCGGCCCGTCTTGGCGGCCAGTGACGGATTGGTGGTGACGCCATCGACCAGGCCGCTGGCGGCATATTCGCGGATTTCCGCCACATCGGCGGTGTCGAGAAAGATTTTCATGGCTTCAACAGACCTTCATATTGACCTTGGGATGGAGCGGGGCGAAGTGTAGCCCATGACCCATCCTAGCCCATGATGAGACATCGCTTAAACCCCGCGCCGCCCCTGGAATTGCTGCAAAAACCGGTTGTCGGCGTGCTGCTGCCGCTGCCGCTTGCGGGCGCCTTGGACTACAAGCTGCCCGCCGGTTTAAACGCGCCGCGCGGGGCGCTGGTTGCGGCCAGCCTGGGAAACCGCGAGGTGCTGGGGGCGGTTTGGGGCGCGGCTGAAGGCACGGTGGGCGACAACCGGCTCAAAGTCGCCGAACCGCTGGAAGGCGCCCCGGCGCTGCCGCCCAAATTGTGCGATTTCATCGATTGGGTGGCGGATTACACCTTGAATCCGCCTGGCGCGATCCTGGCCATGGCGTTGCGCTCGCGCGGCGCTTTTGAGCCGGAAGCGCGGCGCATCGCCTATGTGCGGGGCTCGGTCACGCCGCCACGAATGTCGGCGGGCCGCGCGCGGGCTTTGGAGGTTGCGGGTGACGGCTTGGCGCGCAGTGTCACCGGCCTGGCGGAAGACGCCAATGTTTCCTCAGGCGTAGTGCGGGGACTGGTCCAGGCGGGTGCGCTGGTTGCCACCGAGCTGCCGGAATTTCTTCCATTCAAGCAACCCGATCCCGCCTTCGCCGCGCCCGCCTTGAGTGAGGACCAGGCACAGGCGGCGCATGTCCTGCGCGATGGCGTGGCGGCGCAAATATTCTCCGCCCATCTGCTGGACGGCGTGACGGGGTCGGGCAAGACCGAGGTTTATTTCGAAGCCGTGGCGGAAGCGCTGCGCCACAACAAGCAGGTCTTGATTTTGCTGCCGGAGATCGCGCTGACGGTGCAGTTCCTGGAGCGTTTCGCCGCGCGTTTCGGGGTGCGTCCCACCGAATGGCACAGCGATCTGTCGCAGAAGGAGCGCCGCCGCGCCTATCGCGCGGTGATGAGCGGCGAGGCGCGGGTGGTGGTGGGCGCGCGCTCCTCTTTGTTCCTGCCTTTCCCCGAATTGGGCCTGGTGATCGTGGACGAGGAACACGAACAGGCCTTCAAGCAGCAGGACGGCGCCATCTATCACGCCCGCGACATGGCGGTGGTGCGGGCTAGAATCGAGGATTGTCCGGTGATCCTGGCCAGCGCCACGCCGTCGCTGGAAAGCTTCGTGAATGCAACAAGCGGCCGCTATTCCCATTTGCGGCTGGCGATGCGTCATGGCGTGGCGGAATTGCCGGAGGTCCGGCTGATCGACCTGCGCCATGAAAGAGATGCGCCGGAGGTGGAGCACAAGGCGCAATGGCTGTCGCCGCCCTTGCGCGCCGCCCTGGAAAAAGTGCTGGCGGCGGGCGAACAAGCCATGCTGTTCCTGAACCGGCGCGGTTATGCGCCGCTGACTCTATGCGAAGCCTGCGGCCACAAATTCACCTGTCCCCACTGCTCCGCCTGGCTGGTGGAGCATAAATACAAAAGGCGGCTGGCCTGTCATCAATGCGGCTATGAACTGCCGATGCCGTCCAGTTGCCCGCAATGTAACGAGACCGGCAGCCTGATCCCTTGCGGCCCCGGGGTGGAGCGGGTGGCGGAGGAATTCACCCAATTCTTTCCCAAGGCGCGCTATTCGATTGCCTCGTCCGACACCTTGCACGGCCCCGCTGAAACCCAGGCCGCCATTCGCGCTTTCGCCAAGCGCGAGATCGACGTCTTGATCGGCACCCAGATCGTCGCCAAGGGGCATCACTTCCCGCAACTGACCCTGGTGGGGGTGGTGGATGCCGACCTGGGCGGCAGCGATGGCGATTTGCGGGCGCGCGAACGCACTTTTCAATTGCTGCAACAGGTATCGGGCCGCGCCGGACGCGCGGAAAAACCGGGGCTGGTGTTGTTGCAGACCCGCAATCCGGACGACGCGGTAATGCAGGCGCTGGCCCGCGGCGATCGCGACGGCTTCTATGAACAGGAGCGCAGTTTCCGGGAAGCCAGCCAGTCGCCGCCCTTTGGCCGGTTGGCGGCACTGGTGATCAGCGGCTATGACGGCGAGCAAGTGCGCGCCATCGCGCGGGCGCTGGGCAAGGCCGCGCCTGCCGCGCGCGATGTCAAAGTGTGGGGCCCGACGCCGGCTTTTTATGCCTTGCTGCGCGGCCAGACCCGCGAGCGGCTATTGGTGCAAGCCGCGCGCGGCGTGGATATGCAAGCCTATCTGAAAGCCTGGCTGGCGCTGGTGAAGGTGCCGGCGTCTGTGCGTGTGGCCGTCGATGTCGATCCGGTGAGTTTTTTTTAGCAGACGTTTCCGGATTGTCCCCAAAAGAAGTTGTCATACCCGCGAAAGCGGGTATCCAACTTATCCCAATCGCGAATCTTGAAGTTGGATTCCCGCTTACGCGGGAATGACAATAAAACTTGAGGCGCTCTATCCCTCTGGGAGCGTGAAAGCCATCCCCGCCAAGCGCTCCGGATCGGCGATGGCCTCGATGCCTGCGATCTTGCCGCCGCGGAAGGTCACGCCCAACACCAGCAGCAAGCGGCCATTGGGCGCCACCGCAATGCCCGCCGCGCCATCCAGCAGCATAAAACGCGCCGCCTGGGCGCGGCCGTGGAAGGCCTTGGCCACGGCATGCGAACCGCTCAACTGGCGCGGGCCGCCCAGCTTGATGGCCGCTTCGTCACCACGCATCGTTACCTGCGGATCAAGCGCCTCAAGCAACGCTTCGAAATTCCCCTCCCGCGCCGCCAATAGAAACGCATCGATCACCTGGCGTTCGGCGCGGACTTCATCCTTGGGCGCGCCTTGCACCCGCCGCCGCGCCCGGCTGGCCAATTGGCGGGTGGCGACCGGGGTGCGGCCGACAATGGGCGCGATCTCATCAAACGGCAGGTCGAACATGTCATGCAGCACAAAGGCGATGCGTTCAGGCGGCTCCAGTGCTTGCAGCACGACCAGCAAGGCGATGCCGACGGAGTCCGCCAGCTCCCGCTCCCGGTCCGGTGCCGATGCCGATGCCGGGGCGGCGGGTTCGGGCGCCTCAGGATCGGCGGGTTCCTCGCGGCGGGATTTGCGTTTGCGCAGCATATCCAGCGAGATGCGCGCCACCACCGTGGTCAGCCAGCCGGTAAGATTGCCGATCCCGTCCGCGCCATCATGGCTCAGCCGGAACCAGCTTTCTTGAACCGCATCCTCGGCTTCGGGCAGGGAGCCCAGCATGCGATAGGCCACCCGGGTCAGGTGGGCGCGGTCCGCCTCGAAACGGGCCGCCAGGTTTTTTTCATCATTTTCCAGGGGCATCGGTCACATCCGCCAAATCCGCTTCGTCATGCCTATGACGCAGCCTGGCCGGCCAATGTGACAGGCCGGCACGAAACTTTAGGAGAATTATCATGCAAGCACGAATGACAAACCCCGTCTTTATCCTGCCCGAGGCCATGCAGGCCATGTTTGCCCTCAACAAATCCATCGAGGGCAAGTTGCCGCTGAAAACCCGCAAGCTGGTGCATCTGCGCGCCAGCCAGATCAATGGTTGCAGCGCCTGCGTGGACATGCATTCCAAGGAGCTTCAGCATGACGGCACGCCGCTGGAGCATATTTTTGCCGTCGCCGCCTGGCGGGAGACGCCCTATTTCACAGACGCCGAACGCGCGGCGCTGGAATTGACGGAGAATCTTACCCGGATCGCCGACCGGCCTGATCCCGTGCCCGATTCCGTTTGGGAGAAGGTGGCGGCCCAGTACAGCCAGCCGGAAATCGCGGCGCTTCTGGTCGACATCGCTCAGATCAACAGCTGGAACCGCTTCAATGTCGCGGTGCGGATGATGGTGGGCGAGAAGTGGGAGAAAGCAGCCTAGCTTTTCTAAGCGACGCGGGTCTTTTGCGCCCTGAGTTCGTCACGCGTGCTCACGTGCTCTTCGCACGCTCCGCGCGACGCTCCTGCTCAGGTCGCAAAATCCCTCGCGCCGTCTAGAGTTTCCGAACGTCCGTAAGACGTCCTGTCACCGCCGCAGCAGCGGCCATCGCCGGGGACACAAGATGCGTGCGCCCGCCGCGGCCCTGGCGGCCTTCGAAATTGCGGTTGGAGGTGGAAGCGCAGCGCTCGCCCTCTTTCAGCTTGTCGGCATTCATCGCCAGACACATGGAGCAGCCGGGGTCGCGCCATTCAAAGCCCGCCGCCAGGAACACCTTGTCCAGGCCTTCCTGTTCCGCCTGTTCCTTCACCAGCCCTGAGCCGGGCACCACAATCGCGTTCACGCCAGAAGCGACCTTTTTGCCCTTGGCGATTTCTGCCGCCGCCCGCAAATCCTCGATGCGGCCATTGGTGCAGGAGCCGATGAAGACGTGATCGACCTTGATGTCGGTGATCGGCATGTTGGCGGTCAGGCCCATATACGCAAGCGCGCGTTCCGCCGCCTGGCGCTTGTGCTCGTCCGCCATTTTGGCGGGATCGGGCACGGTAGCAGTGATGGGCAGCGCCTGTTCCGGCGAGGTGCCCCAGGTCACCATCGGCACGATGTCGCGGGCATCCAGCACCACTTCGGCGTCGAACTTGGCGTCCGGATCGGAGTGCAAGGTCTTCCAATACATCGCCGCCGCTTCCCAGGTGGCGCCCTTGGGGGCGCGCGGCTTGCCCTTCACATAATTCAAGGTGGTGTCGTCCACCGCGATCAAGCCGGCCCGCGCCCCGCCCTCGATGGTGAGATTGCACAAGGTCATGCGGCCTTCCATGGAAAGACCGCGGATCGCCTCGCCGGCATATTCGATGACATAGCCGGTGCCGCCGGCGGTGCCGATCTTGGCGATCACCGCCAGCGCGATGTCCTTGGCGGTGACGCCGTCCGGCAGCTTGCCGTTCACCAGCACCCGCATGTTCTTGGAATGCTGGGCGCGCAAGGTCTGGGTCGCCAGCACATGCTCGACTTCCGAAGTGCCGATGCCGAACGCCAGCGCGCCGAAGGCGCCATGGGTGGAGGTGTGGCTGTCGCCGCAGACAATGGTGGTGCCCGGCAGGGTCCAGCCCTGTTCCGGTCCGATGATGTGTACGATGCCCTGGCGGATATCGTTCATGGGGAAATATTCGACGCCGAAATCGTGCGCGTTCTTTTCCAGGGTTTCCACCTGCAACCTGGATTCCGGTTCGGTGATGCCCTGGTCGCGGTCCTTGGTGGGGACATTGTGATCGGCTACCGCCAAGGTCAGCTCGGGACGGCGCACCGTACGGCCGGTCATGCGCAGGCCTTCAAAGGCCTGGGGGCTGGTGACTTCATGCACCAGATGGCGGTCGATATAGAGTACGGGGGTCTCGCCGGGCGGCGAGGCCACCAGATGCGCGTCCCAGATCTTGTCGTACAGAGTCTTGGCCATTTCGGTGCTCATAAGGTCGTCGACTTATTCGGCTTTGGGCGGCTTTCATATAAGCCATGGGCCAAATCTTCAACGCTGAGAGAAATACGCCACCAGCACAATGATAATAACCGCGATGAGTTGGGCTAACACCCTGATTCGCATCAGTTTATTGGACCAGCTGCGCGCCGTGTCGCCGCCCCGCCACAGGGTATAAAGCCCCAGGCAGAGCACAATAAAGACAATGCCGACGGCGACGGTTATCAGAAGCTTTCCCATGGGCGGGTTATCCCCCCCTCAAAAGGGCCATGCAAGAGGCAAGCACGGCGCGAGGGATTTTGCGACCTGAGCAGGGTTGCCTAGCGACAGCGTAGGCAACGCGCGGAGCAATCTCCACGGCCGCTCGCTTAAGCTCGCGGCGTTCGCCACTTTCGCAGGTCCACCGGACCTGCTCACCTGCTTCGCAGGACGTGGCTCACAGCACGCGCGACGAACTCAGGGCGCAAAAGACCCGCGCCCTCTAAGCTAGAGCATCGATTTGCTCGTCGCTGAAGTTCCCCGGCACGATAGTCACGGGGATCGTCTGCACCGTCGCGCCGAACATGGACACCAGCGGCCCGGGCCCTTCCTTGCCGGTGCCCGAGGCCAGCACCAGGATGGAGATGTCCTTTTCCTGTTTCAAAAGCTGGGTGAGGCATTCGGTGGTCGAGCCATAAAGGATCACCAGTTCGGGCAGGATGCCGGACAGGTCATTCACCACCTTGGCGGCTTCATGCAGCATGCCTTCGGCCTCGGCATAGGCTTCATCCCGCATGATCTCTTCCACCCCCCGCCATTGCTGGAAGTCCGGCAGGCCGGCGGCGCACATCAAGGTCACGCGCCCGCCGGTATGCTGGGCGCGGCGGGTGGCGAAACGCAGGGCCACGGCGGATTCCTTGGTCCTGTCGATCACGACCAGGAATTTGCGGGGCGCGCGCGAGGCGGCGGGGCTGCTCATGCGCCCAGTTTACGGCAATTTCCGCTTGAGATCATAGAGAACCTCTAATGCCTGTTTCGGCGTGAGGGCATCGGGCTCGACGGTCTTCAGCGCCTCTTCCACCTCGCTCACCTTGGGCTTGGGCGCGGTTGCGCCGAACAGGGGCAGGTCGTCGATCCGGGCCAGCGGCTTGTGGCCTTCGCGCCCCTCTTCCAGCGCCTGCAACACTTCCTCGGCTCTGGCGACCACTGCGTCCGGCAAGCCCGCCAGCTTGGCGACATGAATGCCATAGGAACGGTCGGCCACGCCGGACACCACCTCATGCAGGAAGACGATGCTGTCATTCCACTCCCGCACCTTCATGGTGTAGGGCGCCATGGATTTCAGCCGCTCACACAAAGCCACCATCTCGTGATAGTGGGTGGCGAACAGCGCGCGGCTTTTGTTGGCCTCATGCAGATGCTCGGCGGCCGCCCAGGCAATCGCCAGGCCGTCATAGGTGGCGGTGCCGCGCCCGATCTCGTCCAAGATCACCAGCGAGCGCGCCGTGGCCTGGTTGAGGATCGCGGCGGTCTCCACCATTTCCACCATGAAGGTGGAACGCCCCGCCGCCAGGTCATCGCCCGCGCCCACCCGGGAAAACAGCCGGTCGACCACACCGATATGGGCTTCTTCCGCCGGAACGAAAGATCCCATCTGGGCCAGAATGGCGATCAGCGCATTCTGGCGCAGGAAAGTGGATTTGCCCGCCATGTTGGGCCCGGTGACCAGCCACAAGCGGCCCTTGGCGTTCGGTGACAAGTCGCAATCATTGGGCACAAAGGGGCCGGAATTGGCGGCTTGCAACGCCGCCTCCACCACCGGATGGCGGCCGCGCATGATCTTGAAGCGCAAGCCCCCGTCCATTTCGGGGCGCACATAGCGCGCGGCAATGGCGAGTTCGCCCAGGGCGGAGGCGACGTCCAATATGCCCAAGGCATCGGCAATGGCGCTTAACGCTTCGCCATGCTCCAGCGCCAGCATCGCCATTTCATCGAACAGCGCCGATTCCAGTGCCAGCGCCGCCTCCCCGCTTTCGGCTATGCGCGACGCCAGGCTGGCCAGCTCGTCGGTGGAAAACCGCACCGCCCCCGCCATGGTCTGGCGATGACGAAAGGTATCCTTATCCGCCATCAACTTGTCGGCATGCTGCTGGGTGACTTCGATGAAATAGCCCAACACGCCATTGTGCTTGATCTTGAGCTGGGCGACGCCGCTCTGCTGGCGGTATTTGCCTTCCAGCCCGGCAATGATGCGGCGGGATTCATCGCGCAGCGCGCGGAGTTCATCCAGGGGCGCATGCGCGCCGTTCTTGATGAAGCCGCCATCGCGGGAGAGATAAGGCGGCTCTTCCACCAGCAGGAATTCCAGCCGGTCGGACAAGCGCGACACGGCAGCGATGTTCTGGGTCAAGGCGTCAATTGCTTCCGACGCTTCGCCCGCCAGCGACTCTTTCCGCAAATTGTCGCGCAGTCCCCGCGCCGCCTTCACCCCATCGCGCAAGTTGGCCAGATCGCGAGGGCCACCCCGCGCCACCGACAGCCGCCCCAAGGCGCGGGCAATATCGGGCGCCGCCCGCAGGGCCTCGCGCGCCTTGCGGCGCAATTCGGACTGTTTGGAGAACGCTTCCACCGCATCATGCCGCGCCGCGATTTGCTTCACATCGGTCAAAGGCGCCGCCAGGCGCGAGGCCAGCAGCCGCGCACCGATCGCCGTGACCGTGCGGTCGATCTGGGCCAACAGGCTGCCGCTGCGCTGGCCCGACAAGGTCTGGGTCAATTCCAGATTGCGCCGGGTGGCGGCATCGATGCCCATGAAATGCGACGGCGACACCCGCGCAATCCGCTGCAGCGCCACCTTCTGGCCCTTCTGGGTCAGTTCCAGATAAGCGATCAAGGCCCCCGCCGCCGACAATTCGGCGCGGGAGAAAGCGCCCAAACCATCCAGCGACAGCATGTTGTAATGCGTCTTCAAGGCGCGCTCGCCATTGGCGGAATCAAACCGGCTGCCCGGCAACGGCGACAAAGCCGCGCCCAGCGACTTGAACAGGCCCGCGAAATCCTCCTGCGCCAGCAGCGCATCCGGAATCAACAACTCGCGCGGACTCAAGCGCGCCAGCTCGGTGGCGATTTCCTCGCGCGCCACCGGCGCGACGGAAAATTTTCCGGTCGACATGTCCGCCGAGGCGATGGCGAAATCCGCGGCCGAGCGTCCCAGGGCCGCCAGCAGGTTCGACGCGCGCGCCTCCAGCAGCGCATCTTCCGTCAAGGTGCCCGGCGTCACCAGCCGCACCACCTCGCGCTTGACCACCGATTTGGCGCCGCGCTTCTTGGCCTCGAGCGGGTCTTCCACCTGCTCGCACACCGCCACGCGATAACCCTTGCGGATCAATTTTTCCAAATAGGACTCCGCCGCATGCACCGGCACGCCGCACATCGGGATGTCTTCGCCCAGATGTTTGCCGCGTTTGGTCAGGGCGATGTCCAGCGCCTCCGCCGCCTTTGCTGCGTCCGCGAAGAATAACTCATAGAAATCCCCCATGCGGTAAAACAGCAGATAGTCCGCATGCGCTGCTTTTAGCGCGAGATATTGCGCCATCATGGGGGTGGCGTCGCCCATGCCCGGCGCTTCCGCCTTCTGTATACCGAGGTCCATCTCGCTCATGCGAGCGACCATAGCAGAGCGCGCGCCGCCTCTGCGTCACCGAAGCTTGATGCAAGCGCCGCCCAGGTGGTTATTCTGTGGAAAATTCCAATAAAAAGACCCGTGGAGCACCCTCCAATGTCCCGTCCGTCCTTCACCGACGAAGAAGCCCTTGCATTCCATGCGGGCGACAAGCCGGGCAAGCTGGAAGTGGTGCCCACCAAGCCGATGGCCACCCAGCGCGATCTGAGCCTGGCCTATTCGCCGGGCGTGGCGGTGCCGGTGCTACGCATCGCGGAAAATCCGGAACTCGCCTACGACTATACCGCCAAGGGGAACATGGTGGCGGTGATCTCCAACGGCACCGCCATCCTGGGGCTGGGCGATCTGGGCGCGCTGGCCTCCAAGCCGGTGATGGAAGGCAAGGCCGTGCTGTTCAAGCGTTTCGCCGACGTCAATTCCATCGACCTGTGTGTCGACACCAAGGATGTCGACGCCTTCATCGCCGCGGTGCGCTATCTCGGTCCCACGTTTGGCGGCATCAATCTGGAAGACATCAAGGCGCCCGACTGTTTCATCATCGAGGAACGCTTGCGCGAGCTGATGGACATTCCGGTGTTCCATGACGACCAGCACGGCACCGCCATCATTTCCGCCGCCGGCGTCATCAACGCGGCGCATCTCACCAACCGCAAGCTGGAAGACTTGAAGGTGGTGTGCAACGGCGCGGGCGCGGCCGGCATCGCCTGCATCGAATTGCTCAAGTCGATGGGCGTGAAGGGCGACAATGTCATTCTGTGCGACACCAAGGGCGTGGTCTATCGCGGGCGCAGCGAGGGCATGAACCAGTGGAAATCGGCGCATGCCGTGGAAACCAAGGCGCGCAGCTTGAGCGACGCCATGGTGGGTTGCGATGTATTCCTGGGGCTTTCGGCCAAGGGCGCGCTGACGGCGGAGATGGTGCGCAGCATGGCGGCCAAGCCCATCATCTTCGCCATGGCCAATCCCGATCCGGAAATCACCCCGGAAGACGCCAAGGCGGTCAGGGGCGATGTGATCGTGGCCACGGGGCGCAGCGACTATCCCAACCAGGTCAACAATGTGCTGGGCTTTCCCTACATCTTCCGCGGCGCCTTGGATGTGCGCGCCACCACCATCAATGAAGCGATGAAGATCGCCGCCGCCGAAGCCATCGCCGCCCTGGCGCGCGAAGACGTGCCGGATGAAGTGTCGGCGGCCTATCGCGGGGCGCGGCCGGTCTATGGCCCGGACTATATCATCCCCTCGCCCTTCGACCCGCGCCTGATCAGCCGGGTGTCGGCAGCGGTGGCGGAAGCGGCGATGAAATCCGGCGTCGCCAAAAAACGGATCGCCGATCTGGCCGCCTATCAGTTCCAATTGTCGGCGCGGCTGGACCCTTCGGCGGGCCTGTTCCAGATGGTGACCAATGCGGTGCGCGCCAAGCCCAAGCGGGTGGTGTTTGCCGAAGGCGAGGAAGACGCGGTGATCCGTGCCGCCGCCGCCTTCCAGAATTCCGGCATGGGCAAGGCGATCCTGGTGGGCCGTCCCGACATCGTGCGGGCCGGTCTCAGGCGCGCCGGAATCGACGAGCATCTGCTGGAGATCCGCGTGCCGCATTCGGCCGAGGACGCGGCGCCCTATACCGAGGCGCTGTACAAGCGGGTGCAGCGGCGCGGCGCGCTCTATCGTGACGCGGTGCGCATGGTGACCAACGACCGCAACATCTATGCCGCTTCCATGCTGAAGGCCGGCGACGCCGACGCCATGGTGACGGGCGTGACCCGCAATTACGCCAATGCCCTGGCCGATATCCGCCAGGTACTGGACCCGCCCGCGGGCCAGCGCCCCATCGGCATGCAGGCGATCTTCGCCAAGGGCCGGGTGGTGCTGGTCGCCGACACGTCGGTGACGGAAATGCCCACCGCCGAGCAGCTGGCCGACATCGCCATCCAGGCCGCCGCCGCCGCCAAGCGCTTCGGCATCACCCCGCGCGTGGCGCTGCTGGCCTCCTCCACCTTCGGTTTTCCCCGCAGCGAACGCAGCGAGCGCATCACCGAAGCGGTGCAGATCCTGCAAAATCGCGGCGTGGATTTCGAATATGACGGCGAAATGGCGGTGGATGCCGCCTTGGACAAGGACAAGCTGGCGCTTTATCCCTTTGTCCGCATCACTGACACCGCCAATGTGCTGATCATGCCGGCGATCCATTCCGCCTCCATCTCCACCAAGCTGCTGCAGCAGATGGGTGGCGCCAGCGTGATGGGGCCCATGCTGGTGGGGCTGGAAAAATCGGTGCAGATCGCGCCCTTGGGCGCCAAAATGAGCGAGATTTACAATGCCGCGGTGATCGCGGCCTATGATATCAATAGATAATGTCCGTTATTGAATCTCGAGATTGATGGATTTTCCCCGCCTCACGACATTCATGGATCGCATCTGGGATGACGAGATCGTCCCGGCCCTGACCGATTACATCCGCATTCCCAACAAGAGTCCGGCTTTCGATCCCGACTGGGAAAAGCATGGCTACATGGAACAGGTGGTGGCGATGTTCGCCGCCTGGGCGAAGGAAAAATTCAAGGCGTTTCCCGGCTCCTCACTGGAAGTGGTGCGGCTGGCCGATGGCGGCAAGGCCCGCACCCCGCTGATCCTGATGGAAATTCCAGGCCAGTCCCCCGGCACGGTCCTGATGTACGGCCATCTCGACAAGCAGCCGGAGATGGCGGGCTGGGCGGAAGGAACCGGACCCTGGCAGCCGCTGCTGAAGGACGGCAAGCTTTACGGCCGGGGCGGCGCCGATGACGGCTATGCCATGTTCGCCAGCATCGCGGCGCTGCTGGCGCTGAAAGAACAGGGCATCGCCCATGCCCGCACCGTGATCCTGATCGAGGCGTGTGAGGAATCGGGCTCCTACGATCTGCCTTTCTATATCGATCATCTGGCGGCGCGCATCGGCACTCCCGGCCTGGTGGTGTGCCTGGATTCCAGCGCCGGAAATTATGAGCAGCTTTGGCTGACCACCAGCCTGCGCGGCGTGGTGATCGGAAATCTGAGCGTGCGCGTCCTGACCGAAGGAGTTCATTCCGGCGCCGCCAGCGGCATCGTGCCTTCGTCTTTCCGCATTCTGCGCACCCTGTTGTCGCGGATCGAGGATCAGGCAACCGGGCGCATGGCCCTGCCCGAACTGTTTGTGGAAATTCCCTCCGACCGCCAAAAGCAAGCCCGGGAAACCGCCGCCATTCTGGGCGATGAAGTCTGGTCCGGCATGCCTTTTGCCGGCAGCACCGCGCCGATGGCGAAGGACAATGCGGAGTTGATTCTGGAAAAGACCTGGCACCCGCAACTGGCGGTGACCGGAATCGACGGCTACCCCCTGCCGGTCAATGCCGGCAATGTGCTGCTGCCTTTTTCCGTCGCCAAGCTTTCCATCCGCCTGCCGCCCATCTTGGAGGCGAACAAGGCCTGCGCCGCCCTCAAGACCGCGCTGGAAAAAGACCCGCCTTACAAGGCTCAGGTCGCCTTCGAAGGCGCGCAAGGCGATGACGGCTGGAACGCACCCTTGCTCGCGCCCTGGCTGGAGGCCGCACTCAACCGCGCCAGCCAGGCCGCCTTCGGCAAGCCGGCCGCCTTTCATGGCGAAGGCGGCTCGATTCCCTTCATGGCCATGCTGGGCGCGAAATTTCCCGCCACCCAGTTCGTGGTCACCGGCGTGCTGGGTCCGCATTCCAACGCCCACGGCCCCAACGAATTCCTGCACATTGCCTTCGCCAAGAAAGTGTCGGCCTGCATCACGCAAATTTTGGCCGATCACGCCGTCAAGGCTTCATGATTTTCATGGACGACGATCCCGATAAGGCAAAGCGCCGCCCGCTTTATCTTTTCCTGATCGCCACCCTGGGCGTGGGCGCGTTGGCGAGCCTTTTCACCGCGCCGGAGATTCCTTCCTGGTATGCGGCGCTCAACCGTCCCGCTATCGCGCCGCCCAACTGGGTCTTTGCTCCCGTCTGGACCACGCTCTACATCCTGATGGCTTTCGCGGCCTGGCGGGTGTGGCGGAAGACCGGCTTGCACGCGCCGGAAATGGTGATGTTCGGCGTGCAATTGGCGCTGAATTTCGCCTGGAGCGGGATTTTCTTCCGCCTGCATGCCATGGGCGCCGCGCTGGTCGAGATTGCCATCCTCAATCTGGCGATCCTGGCCACCACCTTGCTGTTCTTCCGGCGGGACCGTTTGGCGGGGGTGCTGTTTCTGCCCTATCTGGGCTGGACCCTGTTCGCAGCGGTTCTCAATCATGCCTTCTGGGAATTGAACAGGTAATGCCGAGGAGGGGATTTTGGTCGGCGGGCAGGAGCGCGGAGCGATGCGTACAAGAAGTACGTGAGCGAACGCGCGACGAACCCGGCGGCCAAAAGCCCCCCTCGGAAGGCTTGGCATTTTCCCCGGCCCTCCCTATATACCCCCTTGTGTAAGCATGGCTTTGGTCCATGGCTTATTTTGTCAAAGAATTCAATGGGATGGACCGGAGGACGCCCCTGCAGGGGGTCAGGAGACCATGCCCAATGAGAGGAACTAAGAATGGCTAAAGTAATCGGCATCGATCTGGGCACCACCAATAGCTGCGTCGCCGTGATGGAGGGCTCCGCCCCCAAGGTGATCGAAAATGCCGAAGGCGCCCGCACCACGCCTTCGATTGTCGCCTTCGCCCCGGACGGCGAACGCCTGATCGGCCAGCCCGCCAAGCGCCAGGCCGTCACCAATCCCGAATTCACCTTCTTCGCCATCAAGCGCCTGATCGGGCGCCGCTTCGACGATCCCATGACCAAGAAGGACATGGGCATGGTGCCCTACAAGATCGTCAAGGCCGACAATGGCGATGCCTGGGTGCAGGGCCGCGACGGCAAGAAATATTCTCCCAGCGAAATCTCGGGCTTCATCCTCACCAAGATGAAGGAAACCGCCGAAGCCCATCTGGGCGAAAAAGTCACCCAGGCGGTGATCACGGTTCCCGCCTATTTCAACGACGCCCAGCGCCAGGCCACCAAGGATGCCGGCAAGATCGCGGGACTGGAAGTTCTTCGCATCATCAACGAGCCCACCGCTGCGGCGCTGGCTTATGGCCTGGACAAGAAGCAGTCCGGCACCATCGCGGTCTATGACCTGGGCGGCGGCACCTTCGACGTGTCGGTGCTGGAAATCGGCGACGGCGTGTTCGAGGTGAAGTCCACCAATGGCGACACCTTCCTGGGCGGCGAAGACTTCGACCAGCGCGTGGTCAATTACCTGGCCGATGAATTCAAGAAGGAAAACGGCATCGACCTGCGCAGCGACCGTCTGGCCTTGCAACGCCTGAAGGACGCCGCCGAAAAAGCCAAGATCGAGCTGTCGAGCGCGCAGCAGACCGAAGTGAACCTGCCCTTCATCACCGCCGATGCGTCGGGCCCCAAGCATCTCACCATCAAGATCACCCGCGCCAAGCTGGAAGCCTTGGTGGAGGATCTGATCCAGAAGACCGTCGGCCCGGTCAAGCAGGCGCTCAAGGATGCGGGCGTCACCGCCGGCCAGATCGACGAAGTGATCCTGGTGGGCGGCATGACCCGCATGCCCAAGGTGCAGGAAGCGGTGAAGCAGATCTTTGGCGGAAAAGAGCCGCACAAGGGCGTCAATCCGGATGAAGTGGTCGCCATCGGCGCGGCCATCCAGGGCGGCGTGCTCAAGGGCGAAGTCAAGGATGTGCTGCTGTTGGACGTCACCCCGCTGTCCCTGGGTATCGAAACCCTGGGCGGCGTATTCACCCGGCTGATCGACCGCAACACCACCATTCCAACCAAGAAGTCCAATATCTTCTCGACCGCGGAAGACAATCAGGGCGCCGTCACCATCAATGTGTTCCAGGGCGAGCGCGAGATGGCGGCCGACAACAAGTCGCTGGGCCGGTTCGACTTGACCGGCATTCCGCCGGCGCCGCGCGGCGTGCCGCAGATCGAAGTGACCTTCGACATCGACGCCAACGGCATTGTCAGCGTCACCGCCAAGGACAAGGCCACCAGCAAGGAGCAGCAGATCCGCATCCAGGCCAGCGGCGGCCTGTCGGAAGCCGACATCCAGAAAATGGTCAAGGATGCCGAATCCCATGCCGCGGAAGACAAGAAGCGGCGCGAGCTGGTGGAAGCCAGAAACCAGGCCGATGCCCTGATCCATTCCACCGAAAAGGCGATGTCGGAGCATGGCGACAAGGTCAGCGCGGAGGAAAAGACGGCCATCGAAGCCGCCGCGGCTTCGCTGAGGGAGGCCGTCAAGGAAGACGATGTCGACGCCATCAAGGAAAAGACCAACGCCCTGGCCCAGGCTTCGATGAAGCTGGGCGAGGCGATGTACAAGGCGCAACAGGCCGAAGGCGGCGGCGCCGCACAAGGCAATGGCGAAGCGCCGAAACCGGAAGACAATGTGGTTGACGCCGACTTCGAGGAAGTCGACGACAATAAGAAAGGTGCGGCCTAAAAGAGTACCGGCCCTTCGCGCGAAGAGCGTGAAGGGCCGCTTGTTTCAGCATTGGGGATGAGTCGAGTAGAGCCGGGGCAATGAAGCGCTGTTATTACGAGACTCTGGAATGCCAGAAGGGCGCGACGGGCGAGGTTTTGAAATCCGCCTATCGCAAGCTGGCGATGCGGTTTCATCCCGACAAGAATCCCGGCGACCACACCGCCGAAGTCCGTTTCAAGGAAATCAACGAAGCCTATGACGTCCTGAAGGACGATCAGAAGCGCGCGGCCTATGACCGGTTCGGGCATGCCGCGTTCGAAGCCGGTCTGGGCGCCGCGGGCGCGCGCGCCGGCGCCAGCCCGTTCGGCGATTTCGCCAGCTTCGGCGATGTGTTCGAGGATATCTTCGGCCAGATGATGGGCGGCATGGGCCGCAAGCGCCAGAATCGCGGCCAGGACCTGCGGTACAATCTCACCATCACTTTGGAGGAGGCCTTCAACGGCCGCGCCGCCGAGATCAAGGTCCCCACCCAGGTCGCCTGCGACACCTGCAGCGGTTCGGGAGCGGAGCCCGGCCACAGTCCCGAAACCTGTCCCGCCTGCGCCGGTCACGGCAAGGTGCGCGCCACCCAGGGCTTCTTCACCATCGAGCGCACCTGCTCCTCCTGCCGCGGCACGGGACGCATCATCCGCAATCCCTGCAAGGCCTGCCGCGGCGCGGGCCTGGTGCAGAAGGACCGCATGCTGAACGTCGATGTGCCGCCGGGCGTGGAGGAAGGCACCCGCATCCGCCTGTCGGGCGAAGGGGCAGCAGGCATCAATGGCGGACCGCCGGGCGATCTCTATATTTTCCTCTCCGTGACCGAGCATCCCATCTTCCAGCGCGACGGCCATGACTTGCACTGCCGCGCGCCGGTGTCCTTCGTGATGGCGGCGATGGGCGGCAGCATCGAAGTGCCGACCCTGGATGGCGGCCGCGCCAAGGTGGTGATCCCGGAAGGCACCCAGCCGGGGCGGCAATTCCGCCTGCGCGGCAAGGGCATGCCGGTGCTGCGCAGCGCCCAGAAGGGCGATCTTTATGTCGAGCTGGCGGTGGAAACCCCGGTCCGGCTCACCCGGCGGCAAAAGGAATTGCTGCGCGAATTCGAGGCCGAAAGCCAGGCCGGCACCCAGCCCGAAGCGGAGGGTTTCATCGCCCGGCTGAAGGAATTCTGGAAGGCCTGCGAGAAGTAAGCGCTTCGCGCGCCTGGGTTTTTGACTTACCCGGTTTTTGGCTTAGTCTTTGCCGGCATTCCATTTAGGCAGGCCGTGACCACCGCTTTTGCCGATAATCTGCGCTTCCTGCGCGCCCTGATTGCCCGTCCCAAGACGGTGGGCGCGATCGCGCCCTCCAGCCCCGCCTTGGCCGAAGCCATCGCACGCGAGATTGATCCGCGTCTCGGGCCCGTGCTGGAAGTGGGGCCCGGCACCGGCGTGATCACCGAAGCCATTCTCAAGCGCGGGGTCCTGCCCGAGCAGCTGACCCTGTTGGAATATGATGAAGACCTGGCCCAGCATCTTGGCGCGCGCTACGCCAGAGCCCATGTGATCCAGGGCGATGCCTTCGACCTGGATCATGCGCTGGAAACGGGCAGCTTGTTCGGCGCCATCGTCTCCGGCATTCCGCTGCTCAATCATTCCGTCACCCGCCGCCAGCTTTTCCTGCAAGGGTTGCTCAAGCGCCTGCTGCCGGGAGCGCCGCTGATCCAGTTTTCCTATGGTCCCAATCCGCCCGTCCCGCCGCTGCCGGGCATTTCGGTGACCCGCACCGCCATGGTGTTCGCCAATATCCCGCCCGCCAAAGTGTGGGTGTATCGCAAGGCTTGACGGCGTCTACGCCGCAACACCTTGCCGCTGGATATAATTGACCAGATTGTCGAGGGTTTGGGAGGTGCCTGCATCCACCCCCATCTTGAGGAACTGCTCTAGCTGCTCGGCGCTTTGGCAGATGATTTCCACGGTCATGCGCGTCTTGCCGCCGGCGCTGGTGAAAATCACCCGCCCCGTCGAATGCAGCGCTTCGAATATCAGCCGGTTGGGCGACTCGATTTCCAGATAGGTCCCGCCGAACGGCATTTCGGGATGGCTGCGTGAGACGAAGAGAAACGCGCCGCCCGGCCTGAGATCGATTTCGCACACGCTCAGCGGATCACCGGCCGCGTCCCACCAGCAACGAATATGTTCCGGCTTGGTCCAGGCTTCAAAGACCAGGGTTGCGGGCGCATCAAAACTGCGCACCAGGCGGATGGTGTGGGCGGCGTGGTCGATTTCAAGGCCGGTCTTGGCGCTGGTATGCGGGGGCATTCAACTCTCCTTTTGCAGTTTGCTGAGATGGTGTTCGAGATTGGCGAAGCGCTGTTCCCATTCCCGGCGGAAGGGCTCTATCCAGTCGGCCGCGTCCTTCATCGCGGCCGCCACCAGCCGGCGCGGCCGGCGCTGGGCATCACGCCCGCCTTCGATCAGGCCGGCGCCTTCCAGGACCTTGAGATGTTTGGAGATGGTGGGCTGGCTCAAGGCGAAGGGTTCGCTGAGCTGGGCGACACTGGCCTCGCCCAGCGCCAGCCGGGCCAGGATGGCGCGGCGGGTGGGATCGCTGAGGGCGTGGAAAATTCCGTCGAGTTGAGAAACTTGCATAGCCATACAGCTATATAGCTAAATAGCTATCTTAGAGTCAAGCCGCTTGAGAAAAATCTCTTGCTGCACCTCATGCTGCAGCAAAAGGCGCAGCAAAGCGGTTTTATGCTGCAGGCCATGCTGCGCGGTAAGTGTTTGATTTTCTTGTAAAGTCGCATTTCGCCGCGCTTTGCCTTTGGCCGGGCGTGCTGCGCCGCAACGGCGCCGGCGGCGCGGCAGGGTCACATCGGAAGCGGGCGACAAATCCAGGCTTTGGCCCTAAGAAATCTCCATGCTGACCGACCAGGAACTGGAACGCTACGCCCGCCACTTGGTCTTGCGGGAAGTGGGCGGCGTGGGCCAAGCCAAAATCCGCAAGGCGCGCGTCCTGATCGTGGGCGCGGGCGGGCTGGGCAATCCGGTGGCGCTGTATCTGGCGGCCGCCGGCATCGGCAAGCTGGGGCTGGTGGATGACGACGCGGTCAGCCTGTCCAATCTCCAGCGCCAGATTTTGTTCAAGACCGCAGATGTCGGCCGGCCCAAGGTCGAGGCGGGCGCCGAAGCCTTGAAAGCCCTGAATCCTGGGATTGAGATAAAAGCCCATGCGGTCCGCCTCGCCGCCGCCAATGTGATGGATCTGCTGGCGGGCTATGACATCGTGGCCGACGGCTCGGACAATTTCGCCACCCGTTTCCTGCTCAATGACGCCTGCTTCTTCGCCAAAAAGACCTTGGTGTCGGCGGCCGTGACCGAATTCGAAGGCCAACTCGCCACCTATAAGGGCCACGAACCTGAATGCCCTTGTTATCGCTGCCTTTTCCCGGAGCCGCCGCCGCCAGGCACCGTCGCCAACTGTTCTGAGACCGGGGTACTGGGTGCGGCAGCCGGGGTGATGGGGTCGTTGCAAGGCCTGGAAGTGTTGAAAGAGGCCGCCGGACTGGGCACCGGGCTTGCCGGAAAAATCCTGACCTATAAGGCGCTTACCACCGATTTCCGCACCGCCCGGCTGCCCAAGGACCCCGAATGTCTCCTGTGCGGTACCGCGCCAACAATTCGCGATCTTTCCCATCACGGTTAACCGCTGCTTAAAGCGGCCCACGGCAACATGGCCGCATGGGACGGGAAATCCACTACGAAGTCTTCCGGCGCATCGGCGCGCGCGGCGCCTGGACCTTGCATGAGGTGGCGGCCTCCCGCGACTTCGCCATCGCCATGGCCAAGGAGCTGATGGCGTCCGAAAAAGCCACCGGCGTGAAGGTGGTCAAGGAAACCTATAACGACGACACCGGGGATTTCCTCACCCTGAAAATTTTCGAGGACGGCCACAATCAGATGAGCGTGACGGCGGCGCAGGAAGACGCGCCGCATGCCTTGCCCTGCTTCAAGCCGGACGATCTCTATTCCTACCACGCCCGCCAGACCATGAGCCGGCTGCTCACCGACTATCTGGCGCGCAACAAGATCACCATCACCGAATTGATCCACCGCGCCGACATGCTGGAGAAGCTGGAAGCGACCGGCACGCTCTATCAGCACGCCATCCAGAAGATCGCGGTGGCTCAAGCCGCCTCCACCAGCGCCGGGGTGCAGCAGATCATCAAGAGCCTGAATGAGCTCACCACCCAGGCTTTCCACAAGGTCTATCGCGACCAGCGCAAGGGCCTGTTTCCCGATCCTCATCCGCATCAATTCGCCGAACTCGCCCAGAAGCTAGCGGCGCAGGGCGATGCCAGCTACATCTTCAATGGCGCGCTGGCGCGGCATCTGAAGGACGCCAAGGGCTGGGACGAAAAAGTCCTGATGCTGATCACCATCATGGATAGCGCGCCCCAGGAAGACGCGGCGCGCAAACTCGTTCTGTCGTCCGTCGACGCGATTTTGGCTGAAATTCTCAACGGTTCCGCCGCGCTGCATGAGCTTATGGGGCCGGCGGAAAATCTGGGCCAGGCGCTGAACAATCTGGTGACCCTGTTTCTGGGCAAGGAGCCGGAAGGCGGCGCGGGCGGCAAGGGATTGATTTCCCTCACCCATCATTTCGCCGCCGACACTTTGCCCGAGGCGCGCACGGCCATCGCCAATCGCATCATCGCCGAATTCAAGAGCAACAAGCGGCTAGTGCCCGAATTCATGGTGGAGGAGCTGAAAGCCCTGCGCTCCATCGCCAACCGCATTGTGCTCGGCATCGGCAAATATCTCAGCCATGAAGACCTGATCAACGCTTTCACCCTGCGCTCCAAGCGGCTGGTGGTGCAGGAGGCTTTGGGCCAGTACATCGCCGAAGCCGGGCCCGACGAGAAGATCGAGCGCATCCTGTTTGTCGAGGACAATATCATCGGCACCGAGAACAAGCGCCAGCTTTCCACCTATATCATGCCGATCCTGAATTCCGCGGCGTTCGAGAACCACTTCAACAATCCCAAGATCCCGCTGGTGCAGCGCCTGCAGCGGCTGACGCAATTGCAGGCGCGGGTGCGCCGGTCCGGCTTTATCGATGTGACCCGTGACGAGATCGCCGCCAAGATGGACGCCATGGCGGGTCTGATGGAAGCGCGCGGCAAGCTGTTTGAGTCCATCGAGACGCGCCCCACCACCGCGGTGGAAAAAGTCCAGACCCTGTTGCGCCTGGCGACCGGCGGAATATTGACCGAGGGCGCGCTATCGGCCAGGGCGCGCGAACTGATCCTGAACCATCTCTCTCAGCCCGGCTTTTTGAGCGGCTATCTCGCCGCCCAGGCCAAGGAAGCGCTGGCCAGGGACGGCAACGCGCCGGACAGCGAAAAGCTGATGAACGAGTTGATGGAGTCGCTGGGCAAGGCGGGCATTACCGCAGAGACCGGGCTCAAATCCATCGCCGCCTAAAGCATCAATTCCCAGGTTTGACCAACCAGATCTTTGCCGAAGCTGCGATGCTTCTCTTCGCGCGTGAGCGTGAAACCCGCCGCCAGGTAGATTCGCCGCGCCGAAACCAGAACGTCATTGGTCCATAGTCTCAGCACCTTGTAGCCTGCGCCGCGGGCAAAGCCGACGCAGGCATCGACCAGCATGCGCCCCAGGCCATTGCCGCGGGCGAAAGGCTCGACGTGCAAAAGCCGCAAGCGCGCCACATCGTCATCCTCACGCATGACGAAGACGGTGCCGGCGGGTGCGCCATCCAGTTCAGCGATCCAGCAATGTTCACCGGGACCGCTTCGGAATTTTCCCACGATATCGGCGATCAGTGTCTCGTAAGACGAATCCCAGCCATATTCCTGGGAATAGAGAACAGCCTGGCGATGCACCACCCAGCCCAGATCCCCCGGTCTTGGCGGACGTAACACGATAGCTGGCGCGGTCTTGGGGGCGGGCGACAAAAGACGCAGCAGCGCCTGCATGTGACGAACGATATCCTGCTGGGCTTTTTCGCCATGCGCATCCAGCATCGCCCAAGCTGCGTCCTGGGCACGGGCATCCAGCTGCGTGAACGCTGCGCGCCCTTTGGCGGTGAGGTGCAGCAAGCGCGCGCGTCCATCGTTTGGCGCCACGCGCTTGGAGACCAGGCCCCGGCGCTCAAACCCCGCCAAGATGCGGCTGAGATATCCCTGATCCAGTCCCGTCAGGTCGCGCAGCGCTCCGGCGGTGACGGCCTCGGTCTGGGCAAGTTCGTACAGCAGCCGCGCCTCGGCCAGCGAGTATGGCGTGTCGAGAAGATCGGCGGCCAAAACGCCGATCTGGCGCGTATAGAAACGATTGAAGCGGCGAATTTCGCGCGCGCGCAGGTCGGCCTCGGACATAGTTGACAGCGTCATATATAAACATGACTTTGTCAACTATCTAATGTGCGGCATCCCAATTATCGGCAGCGCGGGCTTCCACCACCAGCGGCA
Source organism: Rhizomicrobium sp. (assembly GCA_035693565.1). GTDB lineage: Bacteria > Pseudomonadota > Alphaproteobacteria > Micropepsales > Micropepsaceae > Rhizomicrobium. The sequence goes on from DASSGF010000029.1 coordinate 119,609, forward strand.
CCGAGATTTCCACCGCCGGCAGCGCCGCCTTCGCCATCACTTGGCTGACCAGCTTGCAGGTCTTGTCGCTTTCCTTTTCCGGCGCCTCGAAGATCAATTCGTCATGCACTTGCAGCAGCATGCTGGCCTTGAGCCTGGCCTCGGCCAGCGCAGCCGGCAGGCGCGCCATGGCGCGGCGGATGATGTCGGCGGCCGAGCCCTGGATCGGCGCATTGATGGCGGCGCGCTCCGCCCCGCCGCGAAACCCCGGCACTTTGGAATTGATCTCGCGGATATGGATGCGGCGGCCGAACAAGGTTTCCACGAACCCGTGGGTGCGGGCGAACTGCTTGGTGTCTTCCATATAGTCGCGGATGCCGGGAAAACGGGTGAAGTATTTCTTGATGTAATCCGACGCCTCGCTTTGAGCGATGCCCAGCTGGTTGGCCAGGCCGAAGCCGGAAATGCCATAGACAATGCCGAAATTGATCGCCTTGGCGCGGCGGCGCACTTCGGCGGGCATGTCCTTGACCGGCACGCCGAAGATTTCGGAAGCCGTCATGGCATGAATATCCTGATTGTCGGCAAAGGCTTTTTTCAATTGCGGAATATCGGCGATATGCGCCAGCAGCCTCAGTTCGATCTGGCTGTAATCGGCGCTAATCAGCCTGTTGCCCTTGGCCGCGATGAAGGCCTTGCGGATCTGGCGGCCCTCTTCGGTGCGCACCGGAATGTTCTGCAAGTTTGGATCGGTGGAAGCCAGCCGCCCGGTTGAGGTGGAGGCCATGGCGTAAGAGGTGTGCACCCGGCCCGTCTTGGCATTTATGTAGGTGGGCAGCGCATCGGTATAAGTGCCGCGCAGTTTGGCCAGTGCCCGCCAATCCAGCACTTTTTGCGCCACCGGAATGCCCTGCGCCGCCACATCCTCCAGCACGTCGCTGTCGGTGGACCAGGCGCCGGTCTTGGTCTTGCGCCCGCCTTCCAGCTTCATGCGGTCGAACAGGATTTCGCCCAATTGTTTGGGTGAGCCGACGTTGAATTCGCCGCCCGCCAGCTTGTGAATCTGCTTTTCCAGCGCTGCTTGCTGCTTGGCGAAATCGTTCGACAGCTTGCGCAACAGGTCGGGATCGATGGTGACGCCGGCCCGCTCCATGTCGGCCAGCACCATCACCAGCGGGCGTTCCAGGGTCTCATAGACACTGCGCTTGGCTTTGTCGCGCAATTGCGGCTTGAGCAGCAGATACAGCCGCAAAGTGACATCGGCGTCCTCGGCGGAATATTTGGTGGCTTCCTTGACCGGCACGCAGTCGAAAGTGAGCTTGTCCTTGCCCTTGCCGGTGACTTCGCTGAAGGCGATGGGGGTGTGGGAGAGATGCAGCACGGACAGTTCATCCATGCCGTGGCCGTGCAAGCCGCCTTCCAGCACATAGGACATCAGCATGGTGTCATCGATGGGGTCCAGCCGGATGCCGCGCTGCAGGAACACCAGCGCGTCATATTTCAGGTTCTGGCCGACTTTCAGGATGGAATCGTCTTCCAGCAGCGGCTTGAGCTTGGCCAGCACATCGGCTTCGGCCATCTGGACGATTTTCTCAGCCCCATCCTGGGCCTGTGACAAGTCCAGCGACAGTCCATCGCCTTTGCGATGGCCGCAGGGAATATAGCAAGCCTCACCCGGCGCCACCGCCAGCGACACGCCGCACAGATTGGCGGTCATCGGGTCCAGCGAGGTGGTCTCGGTATCCACGCAGACCGTTCCCGCCGCATAGGCGCGCGCGATCCATTGATCCAATGTCTTGCCATCGATCACGGTGACGTAAGTCTCGTGATTTATGGGTGCGCGCAGCGCCGATGTATCGGCCTGTGTCTCGCCAACAATCTCCGGCAGCTCCGGCTGGGGCGGCAGGACATTGGCGACCGTCGGCGCGGCTTCAATCGCGTCCAGGTCGGTGACTTCGAAATGCGCCGCCACCCGCTTGGTGATGGAGGTGAATTCCATCGCCTTGAGGAAGGCGATCAACTCGGTGGCGCGCGGTTCCTGCACCGCGAATTCATGCGGCTGTTCCTTGAGCGGCACATTCACATCCAACGTCACCAACTTGAAGGAAATGCGGGCATTCTCCGCTTGCTCGATCAGGCTTTCGCGGCGCTTTTGCTGCTTGATCTCGCTGGCGCGCTTCAAAAGCGTTTCCAGATCGCCATAGGTATTGATCAGCTCAGCCGCGGTCTTGACGCCGATGCCTCTGATGCCCGGCACATTGTCGATGGAATCCCCCGCCAGGGCCTGGACATGGATCACCTTGTCGGGGGTGACGCCGAATTTTTCCAACACCTCGGGCGAGGCCAGGCGGCGGTTCTTCATGGTGTCCAGCATCTCGACCTTGCCGTCCACGATCAGCTGCATCAAATCCTTGTCGGAGGAGATGATGGTGCAGCGCGCCTTGGCCTCGCGCGCCAGCCGGGCATAGGTCGCGATCAGGTCATCGGCCTCATAGCCCGCGAGCTCGACGCAAGAGACACCAAAGGCGCGGGTGGCGTCGCGCACCAGGGGAAATTGCGGGATCAGGTCTTCCGGCGGCGGCGGGCGATTGGCCTTGTATTCCTTGTAAATCTCGTTGCGGAAGGTCTTTTCGCCGGCGTCAAAGATCACCGCCAGATGGGTGGGCTGCTCCGGGCCCTTCATGTCCTCGAGCAGCTTCCACAGCATGTTGCAATAGCCGGACACCGCGCCCACCGGCAGGCCGTCGGACTTGCGGGTCAAGGGCGGCAAGGCGTGATAGGCGCGGAACAGATAGCCCGAGCCATCCACCAGGTAGAGATGGTCCCCCTTTTTCAGGGCGCTCAATGATGACCGGTCCCATGCGAAGTGGGGCCCGGCTTAAGCACGAACCGCTTGTCGCAATAGGGGCATTCCACGAAATGCTCGTCGCCCATCTCCAGATAGACTTTGGGATGGCCCAGCGCGCCGCCGCCGCCATCACAGGCGACGCGGGTGTTGTCGGTTTCGACGACTTCGGGGGCCTCGACGGGCATGGACCAAATTCCAGATTGGCGGGACGGCCGGGATCATACAAGTTAAGATTTCAGGAGCAAGGCCGAGGTTCGGGTCATGGTGACGCTCAGCAGAATTTATACCAAAACAGGCGATTCCGGCGATACGGGCTTGGGCGACGGCAGCCGGATTTCCAAGGCCTCGTGGCGGGTGCGGGCGATCGGCGGGGTGGACGAGACCAATGCCGCCATCGGCATTGCCCGGCTGGATGCGGAAGGCGATGCCGATAAAATGCTGGCGCGCATTCAGAACGACCTGTTCGACCTGGGCGCCGATCTCTGCGCGCCCGAAGACGGACGCAAGGCCGAAGGGCGTTTGCGGATTTGCGAAGCGCAGGTCGAGCGGCTGGAGCGCGAGATGGATGCCATGAACGAAACGCTGGAACCGCTTTCCTCCTTTGTGCTTCCCGGCGGCACGGCCTTGGCGGCGCGCCTGCATCTGGCGCGCACCATCGCGCGGCGCGCGGAAACCACCATGGTGGCGCTGGCGGAGCGGGAAAAAATCAATGACGCGGCGATGCGCTATATCAACCGGCTGTCGGATCACCTGTTCGTGATGGCGCGCACCGCCAACAAGGATGGCATGGGTGACGTGCTGTGGCGGCCGGGAGAGAACCGGTAATTATTCCGGCCCGTGCCTGCGCCCAAAGACAAACGCCAATATCACACCCAAGACGCCCGTCGCCGCCCAGGCCGGCAAAGCCAAGGACGAATAAACCCCCTGCGCCATGAAGGGTGCGTGGTTCTGCACCCAGCTTTTGCAGGCTTCCAGGCTGGCGGGGTCGATCATCCCCCACACCATGTTCAGGCTGCGCACGGTCAACTCGCCGCCGCGCTCCAGCGACGACACCGCGTCCGCGCCCAGGAACAGCAGCGCGGCCACGATCAGGATCAGGCTGACAAGGCGCATGAACACGGTCATGAAAAACCAATAGCGCGCGGCAGTCGCGTTCACAAGAACGCGCGCGTTCAATTAACCACTTGAAATACAAAACAAAACCGCCCGCGAAGTCGAAACCTCGCGGGCGGTGATTGTATTCAAGAGATGAAATCAGGCCTGCGGCGCTTCCGCCGGGGCCTCGGTTTTCTTCTTGCCGATGTCCTCGCCGGTGACCTGGTCGACCTGCTTCATCGACAGGCGCACCTTGCCGCGATCATCAAAGCCCAGCAGCTTCACCTTCACGGCCTGGCCTTCCTTGACCACATCCGACGGCTTGGCGACGCGGCTGGCGGCCAGTTCGCTGACATGCACCAGCCCGTCCTTGGGACCGAAGAAGTTCACAAAGGCGCCGAAGTCCATCACCTTGACGATCTTGCCGTCATAGATCTGACCCACTTCCGGCTCGGCGGTGAGGCCGCGGATCCATTTCAGCGCCGCCTTGATCGACTCGCCGTCGGCGGAAGCGATCTTCACGGTGCCGTCATCCTCGACATTGATCTTGGCGCCGGTCTTTTCCACGATCTCGCGGATCACCTTGCCGCCGGTGCCGATCACGTCGCGGATCTTGTCGACCGGGATCTTGATCTGCTCGATGCGCGGCGCATGTTCGCCCAATTCGGCGCGGGCGCCGGTCAGGGCCTTGTTCATCTCGCCCAGAATGTGCAAGCGGCCGCCCTTGGCCTGATCCAGCGCAACCTTCATGATTTCCTTGGTGATGCCGGAAATCTTGATGTCCATCTGCAGAGACGTGACGCCGTCTTCGGTGCCCGCCACCTTGAAGTCCATGTCGCCCAGGTGATCTTCGTCACCCAGGATGTCCGACAGCACCACATAACGGTCGCCTTCCAGGATCAGGCCCATGGCGATACCGGCGGTGGGTTTGCGAATCGGAACGCCCGCATCCATCAGCGCCAGCGAGGTGCCGCAGACGGACGCCATCGAGGACGAACCGTTGGATTCAGTAATTTCCGAAACCACGCGGATTGTGTAGGGAAATTCCTCCTTCTTGGGCAGCATCGGATGGATGGCGCGCCAGGCGAGCTTGCCATGGCCGATTTCGCGGCGTCCCGGCGAGCCCATGCGACCCGTCTCACCCACCGAATAGGGAGGGAAGTTGTAGTGCAGCATGAAGGTTTCCTTGCCGGTCCCCATCAGGCTGTCGATGAACTGTTCGTCCTCGGTGGTGCCCAAAGTGGCGACCACAATCGCCTGGGTTTCGCCGCGGGTGAACAGCGCCGAACCATGGGTGCGCGGCAGGATGCCCACTTCCGCCTGGATCGGACGCACCGTGGTCAGGTCGCGGCCATCGACGCGCTTCTTGGTGTCCAGCACCGCGTTGCGCATCACATCGGCTTCGACATCGTGCAGCAAGCCGCCATAGACATTGGCCGGCACCTGGCCTTCGCCTTCGCCGACGAACTGTTCGGCATACTTCTTCTTGATGGCCGACAGCGCATCGCGGCGCTCGAACTTGACAGGAATCTGGAACGCCTTGGACAGCTCGGCCCCGGCCGCGGCCTTGATCGCCTTGCGCATACCGGCATGCGTGTCTTCCGGAACAGCGCGCGGATCCTTCGCCGCTTTCTCCGCCAGGCGGATAATGGCGTCGATGGCGGTCTGCATCTGTTTATGGCCGAACACCACGGCGCCCAGCATGATTTCTTCAGACAGTTCCTGGGCTTCGGATTCCACCATCATCACGGCGTCTTTCGTACCCGCGACCACCAGGTCGAGCTGGGATTCCGGATAGGTGTCGATCAACGGATTGAGCACATACTCGCCGTTGATATAGCCGACGCGGGCCGCACCGATCGGACCCATGAAAGGCAGGCCCGACAAGGTCAGGGCGGCGGACGCCGCGACCATAGCCACGACATCGGGGTCGTTCTCCTGGTCATGGCTCAACACCTGCGTCACCACCAGCACTTCATTCTTGAAGCCGTCGGCGAACAGCGGGCGGATGGGACGGTCGATCAGGCGCGAAATCAGCGTTTCGCGTTCGGTCGGCGCGCGCTCGCGCTTGAAATAGCCGCCCGGAATCTTGCCGGCGGCGTAATAGCGTTCCTGATAATTGACGGTCAGGGGAAAGAAGTCCTGGCCTTCCTTGGCCGCGCTCGCGCCGACGGCGGTGGCCAGCACGACGGTTTCGCCATAGGTGGCCAGAACCGAGCCATCAGCCTGGCGCGCGATCTTGCCGGTTTCCAGGGTCAGCGTGCGGCCGCCCCAATCGAAGCTTTCTTTTTGTACGTTAAACATCGGATTTTCTTTCGTCATCGCCTGCCGCCATATTGCGTGCAGGCCTTCACTTGATCCCCCTATGGGACCAGCTCTTGCGGAAGCTCATCTCCCGCAAAAGCAAAAGCACGGCCTCACGCCTTTGCGTAAGACCGTGCCAATTCTGTTGCCAGCGAACTCAGCGGCGCAGACCCAATCTGGAGATGATGGCCTCATAGCGCTTGGCGTCCTTGGCCTTGACATAGTCGAGCAGGCCGCGGCGCTGCGACACCATCTTGATCATTCCGCGGCGGGAATGATTGTCCTTCACATGGGTCTTGAAGTGTTCGGTGAGGTTGGAGATGCGCTCCGACAGGATCGCGATCTGCACTTCCGGCGAACCGGAATCGTCTTTGCCGGTCGCATATTCGGCGATCAGCGCTTTCTTTCTTTCAGGCGTAATCATCGGTCATCGGTCCTTTAAGGATTGGGTGCGGTGAAGTTGAAGACGCGAAACGGACGAAGCTCTCCTTCGGCGATTTCGGCCAATGCCACGGGCGAACCGTCCTCGTCCTTGAGAAACACGGTCTGTCCCTGGAGCTCGCCGTCCCCGAATCCATCTTTCATGCGGGCGAACAGGTTCGCGCGGATGAGGATGGGGTTGCCGGATCGGATGCGAACCGTATCGGGGCCGCTGACAGCCAGCGCCGGGATGCCGTCCAGCGCGGTTGAAAGGGGCCTCAAATACCCAAAAGCGGCGGGACTATGCATAAAAGGGGTCAGGGTATCCAGTCCGGCCGCGTCTTTTTCCGTCCAGGGGCCCAGCTGGGTGCGCCGCAGGGCCGAGACATGGCCTAAAGTCCCCAGCGCCAGAGCCAGGTCCCGCACCCAGGACCGGACGTAAGTCCCTTTACCACAACGGATTTCAAAGCTTGCCTGGTCCGGTCCGGCATCCAGCAGCCGGGCCTCGAACACCTCGACTTGGCGGGGTTCCAGCACCACCTCTTCCCCGTCCCGGGCCAGGTCATAGGCGCGCTCACCCTGCACTTTGATGGCCGAATAGGCCGGGGGCACCTGGGTCAAAAGGCCGGTGAAACGGGGGAGCAGGGCTTCGATCTGGTCTTTGGTTGGGCGGTTACCGGAAGTCCCGGTCACCTTGCCCTCGGCATCGTCGCTGTCGCGGCTTTCGCCCCAACTGGCGGTGAAGCGATAGGTCTTGTCGGCATCCATGGCGTAAGGAACGGTCTTGGTCGCTTCGCCCAGCGCAATCGCCAGGATGCCGGTCGCCATCGGGTCCAGGGTCCCGGCATGGCCGGCCTTTTGCGCGTCGAAGATGCGCCGCACCGCACCGACGGCTTGCGTCGAGGTCATGCCTTGCGGCTTGTCCAGGATGACCCATCCATGAACCGGATTACCTTTTTTACGGCGGCCCATTGAGCACCGGAACTCGAGCGCCGCATTCCGCGGCGCGACCATCAACATCCGCCAGCTTTCTTCCCCCGCGAGCGGAGCGACGAGCGGGGGGAGATGTCGCAGCGAAGTGTTTGCGGAACGCAAACCTGAGCTGCGACAGAGGGGGGTTAATAAAAAAAAGCCGGCCCATCAGTCTTCGTCTTCTTCGTGGGTCGCAGTCAAATCGCGTTGCACTTCCGGCGATTTGAGAATGGTCTCGATCTTCTCCGCTTCCGCGAAAGATTCATCTTCGACGAAGCGCAGGTCGGGGGTGAATTTTATGGCGATGCGATGGCCCATCTCGCCGCGCAAAAAGCCTTTGTGACGGTTCAGCGCCGCGACAATCGCCTTGGCATTCTTGCCACCCAACGGTTCGCAATAGACCGTGGCATAGCGCATGTCGGGCGACGGCTTGACCTGGGTGATGGTGACCGAGACGCCGTCCAGGTCGGCATCGCGGATTTCATTTTCGCGCAGCACCTCCGCCAGGGCATGGCGTAGCATCTCGCCCACCCGCAGCTGGCGTTGCGACGGGCCGTAAGAGGCGGCGCGGCGGGCATTCCGCGCGGATCCGCGGCTGCGGGGAGGACGGGACATATCAATTCTCCGGATAACCGAATTGGGAAACAAAGGGCTCCAGCCAAGGCAGCACCGGCGCCAGTTGCGCGCGATAACGCCGCCACTGCGCCAGGCCGCGGCCGGAAAGGCCCTGGGCGACCTGGGCGCTGGAGGGGGTGTCGATATTCTGGTCCCGGGCGCGGGCCGCAAAGGCGCGCATCTCGTCGCGGAATTCCAGGCCGAGAAAATCGCACAGCCGACCCGCTTCGGCGTCGAAATCGGCCAGCAGGCTTTCATGCCGCGCCACGAACAGGTCCAGTGAAAGCTTGTCCCGGTAAATCCGCATCAGCCGCATCACCGCGCCATAATAGGCTGCGGCGGTTTCCAGGCCGGTGAATTCATACATGCCGGCATTCATGGCGAAGCGCCGGCGGAAGCAGGACAACACCACGTCGCGCGGATCGCGCAGGGCGAAAAGAATTTTGGCGCCGGGAAACAGTTTGGCGATCAAGGGCAGGACCACCGCATTCAACGGCATCTTGTCCAGGAAAACAGGTTTGGACGGCGAGAGCCCGGCTTCCGCCACCCGCTTCCAATAGGCCTGGCGCCAGGGTTCGAGTCCGGCGCCGGACAAGCCGGCCAGCCGGTCGAGGCCGGCATCGGAGCCGAAGAATTCCGCCGCGGAATCCATCAAACAGGTCCGCTCTTCCATCGCCATGACATCGGGATGGGCCGCCAGAACCTGTTCCAGCAAGGTGGTGCCGGAGCGGGGAAAACCCACCAGGAAGACATGGCTGTGCGGAACCGGCTGCGGCGGTTCCCGCCAGTCGGCGGCATCGGCGCGGGCAAAATAATCCGCCAGCCTTTGCTCCCGCATGGCCACGCTTTCCAGCCCGGTCATTTGGGGCGCGTACAGATCGCGCTGAAGCGCCTTCGATGCGGCGTAGGCGGCAAAAGCCTCCGGGCAGCGGTCCTGGGCATCCAGAATGTCGCCGGCCAAAGACATCGCATAGGCGCGATTGACCGTGCCCAGGCCCTGGTCCCGCACCAAAGCGGAAACCTGCACTTCCGCCACGGCCAGGTCTTTTTCTTCCAGCGCGGCCTGGGCAAGAGCGATGCGCGCCGTGCTCTCCTTGGGATTGATCGCCAGCGCCTTGGTTGCCAGGCCGCGGGCGGACCGGCTGTCGCCGCGCTGAACCGCCAGCAACGCCAGCCGGGCCAAGGCTTCTGCCTGCGCGGGATCAAGACGAACGACGGTCTCAAGGGCGGCGCGCGCCGCGTCCAATTCGCTCAAATCTTCCAGCGCCAGGGCGCGGCCGAAATGGAGCCGCACATCCGGCGCAAGCTTGAGCCCGGAATCGAACACTTCCAGCGCCTCGCGCGGCCGTCCCAGCCGTGACAGGCAGATGCCCAGCGCGTTCAGCAAATCCAGATGCCCCGGCGTCTGCTGGCGCGCCCGGAGCAACAGCGGCAACGCGCCTTGATTGTCGCCGTCATGCAGGCGCTTCAAGCCCGCCAGGCCCAGAAAGGTGGGGTGGGCCGCGCCCGCCGCCACTGCCTCGTCGCTCAGCCGCATCGCCTTGGCGAGATCGGATGCCCAAAGCGCCGCTTCCACCGCCGATAGAGTGGCGGCCAGATCGGGAGGTCCTGTGTTGGTCAAAGCCATGACTCACCCCTGACCGCGCCCTGGCGGCAAAGGGTTGCGGACCGCCAGGTCCGCAACGGCGCAGGGCCGCGCGCGCCAGCGAAGTGAGCGGCCCGAGCCGGGAACTATTAGAGCGCCCTCTGAATCGTTTCGACGTCGAAACACTCGATCACGTCGCCCTTCTGCATGTCTTGGTAATTGGTGAAGGCCATGCCGCATTCCTGTCCCGATTGAACTTCGCGCACTTCATCCTTGAAGCGCTTGAGGGTGGAAAGTTCGCCTTCATGGATCACCACATTGTCGCGTATCAGCCGCACCTTGGCGCCGCGCTTGACGGTGCCCTCGGTGACCCGGCAGCCCGCGACCTTGCCCACCTTGGAGATGTTGAACACTTCCAGGATTTCGGCATTGCCCAGGAACTTCTCGCGCGTCTCCGGTGTGAGCAGGCCCGACAGCGCCGCCTTCACGTCATCCACCAGATTGTAGATGATGTTGTAATAGCGGATCTCCACGCCTTCGCGCTTGGCGCGGTCGCGCGCCATATTGTTGGCGCGGACATTAAAGCCGATCACTGCCGCGCCGCTGGCATGCGCCAGGATCACGTCGCTTTCGGTGATGCCGCCCACGCCTGACTGCAGGATTTGGGCGCCGACTTCATTGGTGCCCAGCTTGGCCAGCGCGCCCTGAATGGCTTCGCTGGAGCCCTGCACGTCGGTTTTCAGCACCAGCGGCAGCAGGCGCTTTTCGCCGGCTTCGCGGGTCTGCAACAGCTGATCCAGGGTCTGGCGCGAAGACGAGGCCTGGCGCTGCTCGCGGCGCTTGCGGCCGCGATATTCCGCCACTTCACGGGCGCGCGCTTCGTTCTCGACAACGACCATTTCGTCGCCAGCTTCGGGTGGGGCCGACAAGCCCAACACTTCGATCGGCGTGGACGGACCGGCGGATTGCACCGTCTCGCCGCGTTCATTGGCCAGCAGGCGCACCCTGCCCCATTCCGAGCCGGCCACCACGATATCGCCGACTTTCAGGGTGCCGCGCTGCACCAGCACGGTGGCGACGGGACCGCGGCCCTTGTCCAGCTTGGCCTCGATGACCGCGCCTTCCGCGGCGCGATCGGGATTGGCCTTGAGGTCCAGGATTTCCGCCTGCAACAGGATGGCTTCTTCCAGCTTGTCGAGACCGATCTGCTTGGTGGCGGAAACTTCGACGGATTGGGTTTCGCCGCCCATATCCTCGACCTGGATTTCGTGCTGCAAAAGTTCAGTCTTCACCCGGGTCGGATTGGCGTCGCCCTTGTCGACTTTGTTGACCGCCACGATCATTGGCACGCCCGCCGCCTTGGCATGGGCGATGGCTTCCACTGTCTGAGGCATGACGCCGTCATCGGCCGCCACCACCAGGATCACCAGATCGGTAACCTTGGCGCCGCGGGCGCGCATCTGGGTAAAGGCGGCATGGCCCGGCGTATCCAGGAAGGTGATCTTCTGGCCGGATTTCAAATTCACCTGATAGGCGCCGATATGCTGGGTGATGCCACCGGCTTCGCCGGACACCACGTCGCTCTTGCGCATGGCGTCGAGAAGCGAAGTCTTGCCATGGTCGACATGACCCATGACCGTGACCACCGGCGGACGCGGCTGAAGGTTGGCGTCGTCATCCTTGGCGCCGACCAGGCCTTCCAGCACATCGGATTCCGCCACCCGCTTGACCACATGACCATATTCGGCGGCCACCAATTCGGCGGTGTCGGCATCAATCACATCTGCCGGCGTCGCCATCATGCCGTTCTTCATCAGAACCTTGATCACATCGACGGTGCGCCGCGCCATGCGGTTGGCGAGGTCGGCAACCGAGATGGTTTCGGGAACGATGATGTCGCGCGGACCCGCGGGGCCGGCCGGCTGCTGTTGATGGCCTTTGTTGACCCGTTGCAGGTGGCGGCGATAGCTGGCCACCGAACGCACCCGCTCGTCATCGTCGGACAAGGCGCGGGCCACGGTCAGTTTGCCGCGGCGGCGTTCGCCTTCGGCTTTTTTCGGCGCGGGCGTCTTGGGCGCGCCAATTTTGCCGGGGCCGCCTTTCTTGCCGCCGCCTTCATCCTCTTCTTCATTTTCCAGGCGGCGGCGCGATGTCTCGACCGGCGCGGCTTCCTTGGGTGTTTCGAGGCGGCGGGCGGCTTCCTGCTCGGCGCGCTTCTTGGCCAGTTCGTCGGCGGCCTTGCGGGCGTCTTCCTCCACCTTGCGCTTTTCGGCGGCGGCCCGTTCCGTCTTGAGCTGTTCCTCTTCGCGGGACCGGCGTTCGGCTTCCTGCTCGGCAATGCGGCGGGCTTCGCTGTCGGAAACACGGGCATCGGCCAGGGCGGCGGCGCGGCGGGCCTTTTCCTCTTCCGAAAGTTGGCGCAGCACAACCCCGCGCGGCGGCGCGGCCGGCTTGGCGGCAGCGGCCGGCGCGGCGGCCTTGTCGGCGGGCTTGTCCGCCGGCTTGGCGGCCGGTTTGGCGGCGGCGGGCGGGGCGGCGGAGCGTTTCTTTTCCACCACCACGGCCTTGGTGCGGCCATGGCTGAAGCTCTGCTTGACGGTGGAGGTTTCCGTCTTCTTCAGAGACAGCGTCTTGGCCGGGCGCTTGGTTTCGTCGGTATCGCTCATGAATCTCTTTCGGTGCCAGAACGGGTTGGGGTACGGGTCGAAGGGCGGAAGCCGAAAAGACGTTCCGCGTCAAAGATCAAACGTTCCGCAAGGCCGCCGGGCTGGACGGCGGCATGTATCACATTCTCGCGTCCCAGCGCCAAGCCCAATTCGGCGCTGGTAAGACTTTCGATCACCACGCAATTCAGCTCCAGCCGGTGCGCGGCGGCATATAATTTGCGCTTGCCGTCGGCCGAGCCGTCAAACGCCTCAATCAGCACTTTCGGCGGTTTGGGTCCTTCCAGCGCGCGCAGCACATTGTCAAAGCCCAGCACCAGGGCGCCGGAACGCCGCGCGATCCCAAGATCGCCCAGCATCCGCGCAACCAACGCCTTTTCCGCCCGCACCGCGAGATCGGCGGCGGCGGAAACTTGTGCCTTGGCGGCGCGGGAGAAAAGTTTCTTCTCCACCGCCTTGTTGACGGCGTCACGGCAGGCTTCCACCCATAGGCCGCGCCCCGGCAGCTTGGCGGCGGCGTCGGGAACAACCTGACCGTCCGGATCGGCAACAAACCGCAACAGACGGTTGTCGGGCAGAATTTCGCCCGACACGATGTCACGCCGCTCCCGCGCACCAGCGCCGGAGTCGCGTTCCATGTCCGTCATTTTGCGCGCCACTGTCATCAGGCTTCAGCCGGCTCCTGTCCTTCGCCTTCCTCGGCAACTTCCTCTTCCACCAGCTCTTCAATCCAGCCCGCCTTGACGCGCGCCTTCATGACGATGGCGTTGGCGTCGTCGCTGGAAAGATTGAAGCCTTCCAACGCGCCGGGAATGCGCACGCGCTCTCCCTTGCCGCCGGAGTCCTTGCCGGTTTCGTAATAGCCGATCAGGTCGTCGGTGGCGCAGCCCGCCAAATCCTCCAGCGTCTTGATCTCATGCTCGCCCAAGGCCACCGCCATGGCGGCGGTGACGCCTTCCACCTCCAGCACATCGTCGGTGACGCCCAAGGCCAGGCGCTTGTCGTCCAGTTCCTTGTTGCGGGCCTCGATGAATTCCAGCGCCCGGCTTTGCAATTCCTGGGCGGTTTCCTCGTCAAAGGCCTCGATCTGCGCCAGTTCGTTAAGCTCGACATAGGCCACGTCTTCGATGGTCGCGAAACCTTCCGACGCCAAAAGCTGGGCCACGGTCTCGTCCACGTCCAGGGATTCCATGAACAGCTGGGTGCGCTGGGCGAATTCCTTCTGGCGGCGTTCCGATTCCTCGGCCTCGGTCAGAATATCGATCTGCCAGCCGGTAAGCTGGGAGGCCAGGCGCACATTCTGGCCGCGGCGGCCGATGCCCAGCGACAATTGCTCGTCCGGCACCACCACTTCGACGCGATGGGTATCTTCGTCCAGCACCACCTTGGTGACTTCGGCGGGCGCCAGCGCGTTGACGATGAAGGTCGCCGGATCGGGATTCCACGGAATGATGTCGATGCGTTCGCCTTGCAGTTCCTGCACCACCGCCTGAACGCGCACGCCGCGCATGCCGACGCAGGCGCCGACCGGATCGATGGAGGAATCCTTGCTGATCACCGCGATCTTGGCGCGGGAGCCGGGATCGCGCGCCACGGCGCGGATCTCGATCACGCCGTCATAGATTTCCGGCACTTCCTGGGCGAACAGCCGCACCATGAACTGCGGATGGGAGCGCGACAGGAAAATCTGCGGGCCGCGCGCTTCGCGGCGCACATCGTAGATATAGGCGCGGATGCGGTCGCCGGCGCGGAAACTTTCGCGCGGGATCATCTCGTCACGGCGCACCACGCCCTCGGCCTTGCCAAGGTCCACCACCACCGAGCCGAATTCGCTGCGCTTGACCACGCCATGCACCACTTCGCCGATACGGTCTTTGTATTCGTCATACTGGCGCTCGCGCTCGGCGTCGCGCACCTTCTGCACAATCACCTGCTTGGCGTTCTGGGCGTTGATGCGGTTGAAATCCACAGGCGGCAGGGTTTCGGCGATGATGTCGCCGATCTGTGCGTCGGGATTGCGGCGGCGCGCATCGGTCAGGCTGATCTCGGTCTTGTCATTCTCCACCATCTCCACGACATGGAGATAGCGCGAGACATGGGTCTCGCCGGTCTTGGGATCGATATCGACCTTGATGTCGTTCTCGGTGCCGTAATGGGCCTTGGCGGCGCGCTGCATCGCTTCTTCCATCGCGGTCAAGACCACCTGTTTGTCGATGGATTTGTCGCGCGCCACGGCGTCGGCGATCTGCAAAAGTTCCAGCCGGTTGGCGGCCACTGTGCTTGCCATTGTCTTCTCCTGGTGTCCTTTAAGTTTGTCGCTCCCGCTCGCGCGGACGCTCCTAAGTTGTCGCTCCCGCTTGCGCGGGGGCCCCCTTACGGGCCTTCAAATCTTCATTGATGAGCTTGTCGGTGAGAACGAGTTTCGCGTTTGCAATGGCGCGAAACGGAAACTTGATGTCGCTGTTATCGGCACGGATCATCACGTCCTGGCCGTCCAGCCCCAGCAGGGTGCCGCGAAATCTTTTGCGCCCGTCAACGGGGAGCGTGAGTTCGATCTTGGCCTCATGGCCGGCCCAGCGGGAGAAATCCATCAGCCTGGTCAGCGGGCGATCGATGCCGGGCGACGACACTTCCAGTTCGTAATCGCCTTCCACCGGGTCTTCGGCTTCGATGAAATCCAACAGCACATGCGAGAGCGTGGCGCAGCCTTCCACATCCATGCTGCCGTCGGGGCGCTCGGCCATCACCTGAAGCGTCTTGCTGGCGCCGCCCATCACGCGCAGGCGCACCAGCCTGAACCCCGCCTTTTCGATGACGGGTTCAAACACCGGTTCCAGATGCGATGCGGCCGCGACGACCATTGTGCCTCAAATGCAAAGTCTTTGGCCCGCGGCGGCCCTCTGAAGGCCGCCACACAACTTACTCTTGTTGTTTGGGATGGCGGGTATTTACGCCTCGAGGGGCGTAATATCAAGGCTGGAACGCGGTTAATGCTTCTTGGGCAAGATGCCGACACTGACCTCGCCCGTGGCCACCGCCGCATCGATTTTCCGCTGGCGTTCCACCTCGGCCTGGTGGGCTTTTTCCTTCTCCTGCCGGGCTTGGGCTTTTTCCAGCCTTTCAAACGGAGAGGGCGAAAACAGGATCATTATCAGGGTGATGGTGCAGAGCGCGGCGATCACCACCACGCCAAGATCGCCCACGGCGGTTCCGAAAATCGGGGGTTTTTCCTCTTTTTCGTCCTTCATGATGCTTTTTTATCGCTTGCGGATGGGGAAAGCGAAGTTCCCGGGCCGTCGCGCCGGGCAAACCGCAAAAAAGCCGGCGGACCCTTGATCGCCTTGGTTTCGTAGCGGGTCGGCGGCCAGCCGGCGGGGCGGCTTTTCCAATCTCCCGGCCCCTGTGCCAGCCAATCGAAGGCCGGATGGGCCATCAGTCTTTCCAGGGCATATGGCAGATAGGACTTGTCGTCGGTGGCAAAGCGCAATTCGGCCTGCGGTTTCAGCACCCGGGCCAACTGGTCCAGCATCTCCATCTGCAGAAAACGCCGTTTATGATGCCGGGTCTTGGGCCAGGGATCGGGGAAGAGCAGAAAGAAGCGGCCCAGGCTTTGGTCCGGCAGCTTTTCAATGATGTCCCGGCCATCCCCTTCGTAAATCCGAACATTGTTCAGAGAATTTTCCTCTAATTTCGTCAATAGCTTGGCTACTCCCATTTCATAGGGTTCAGCCCCGATCAGACCGACATTCGGATGGTGTTCGGCCTGCCAGACCAGATGCTCACCAGCCCCGAATCCGACCTCTAACCATAGTTCCTGAACATTGTTCGGGAACTGGCTGAACGGTTCGCGGTCCGGGTCAAAGGCCAACTCGCCCAGCAGGCTTTGGCGCAGGCCCGCCTGGCGGGCAGACAGCTTCGGTCCCTTGCGCCGGCCATAGAGCTTGCGCCGATTGCGATCAGGATGACTTGTCTCAGCCAAGGGCCGATTTGATCTGCTCGGCCAGGTCGGTTTTCTCCCACGAAAACCCACCCTCACTGTCGGGCTCGCGGCCGAAATGGCCGTAAGCGGAAGTGCGCGCGAAGATCGGCTTGTTAAGATCCAGATGCTGGCGGATGCCGCGCGGCTTCAGGTTCATGATCTCGGGCAGAATTTTTTCCAGCTTGGCTTCGTCCACCCGGCCGGTGCCGTGCAGATCGACATAGACCGACAGCGGCTCGGCCACGCCGATGGCATAGGCGAGCTGAATGGTGCAGCGGTCAGCCACACCGGCTGCCACCACATTCTTGGCCAGATAGCGCGCGGCGTAAGCGGCAGAACGGTCCACCTTGGTCGAGTCCTTGCCGCTGAACGCGCCGCCGCCATGCGGCGCCGCGCCGCCGTAGGTATCGACGATGATCTTGCGGCCGGTAAGGCCGCAGTCGCCATCGGGCCCGCCGATCACAAAAGCGCCGGTGGGATTGATGTGCCAAACGGTTTTCTCATTAATCCAGGCGGCCGGCAGCACCTGGCGGATATAGGGCTCGACGATCTTGCGGATGTCGCTGCTGGTCTGGCTTTCATGGGTGTGCTGGGTGGAAAGCACGATCTGGGTGGCTTCCACCGGCTTGCCATTGGCATAGCGCAACGTGACTTGCGATTTGGCGTCAGGCAGCAAAGCCGGTTCCTTGCCTTCCTTGCGCACCTTGGCCAGCAATTCCAGAATCTTGTGGCTGTAGAAGATCGGCGCCGGCATCAAAGCCGGTGTCTCGCGGCAGGCGTAACCGAACATGATGCCCTGGTCGCCCGCGCCTTCATCCTTGTTGCCCGATGCATCCACGCCTTGGGCGATGTGCGCGGACTGCGCATGCAGCAACACTTCCACATTGGCGTTGCGCCAGTGAAAGCCGTCCTGCTCATAGCCGATATCCTTGATCGCCCGGCGCGCCACTTCTTCCACATCACCCGCCTGCACTTTCTTTGGGCCGCGGGTTTCGCCCGCGATCACCACCCGGTTGGTGGTGCACAGAGTCTCGCAAGCGGCGCGGATATCCCAGGGGCTCATGCCTTCCTTGGGGCCTTCGCGGAAAAACAGGTCCACCACCTCGTCCGAGATGCGGTCGCACACCTTGTCGGGATGGCCTTCGGAAACGCTTTCGGAAGTGAACAGATAGTCGGAACGCGCCATGCTGCAGGTCCTATTCCTTTGAGGTGGGCCTCTCTTTACAGGGTTTGGCAGGGGGGTCAACAGGATATGTCAAATATGACATATGCTTTGCCGGAATATGGTTTCTAGCCTGCTTTTTTAAACCGCTGCCTGCTATACACCCCACTCTACCCCCTCCGGCCTTCGCACCTGACGGTGCTACGGCCGTCTCCCCCGTCAGCGCGCTTCGCGCGTGGGGGAGGCAACCTGAGATGCTGAAAGTAGCCGAATGCGCACTGCCACCGTCGAACGCAAGACCCGCGAGACCGAGATTTCGGTCTCGCTCGACCTGGATGGCACCGGGGACCCCGATATCGACACCGGCATCGGTTTTCTGGACCATATGCTGGAGAGCTTTTCCCGCCACTCCATGATCGACCTGAAGGTGCGCGCGAGCGGAGACCTGCATGTCGACTACCACCACACCACCGAGGACACCGCCATCGTGATCGGCCAGGCGGTGAAAAAGGCGCTGGGGGATTTTTCCGGCATCACCCGTTTCGGCTCGGCCCTGATCCCCATGGACGAGGCCCTGACAAGGGTGGCGATCGACATCTCCAACCGGCCTTACCTGATCTGGCATGTGAAAATCCCCAAGCCCAAGCTGGGGGAGATGGACACCGAACTGTTCAAGGAATGGTTCCAGGCCTTCGCCCAGAATGCCGGGGTGTGCCTGCATATCGAGAATCTTTATGCCGACAACAGCCATCATATCGTCGAGACCTGCTTCAAGGGTCTGGCACGGGCTTTGCGCCAGGCGGTGACGCCGGACGAGCGCCTTGACGGTGCAGCCCCTTCCAGCAAGGGCAGTCTCTAGGCGCTCCTTTTTTCATTGCTCGCATACGCTCGCGGGGCGCCTCGACGGCGCAGCCCCTTCCAGCAAGGGCAGCCTGCAACTAAATTGATCGCATGATCAGTTCCTCCACCGCCGCCGATGTCGCGCGCGGGGTGAGCTTGCGGTGCCAAAGGCATGAGCATGTCCAGTGGACATGCGAAAGCAAGCGAACGCCGCGAGCTAAGGCGAGCGGCCGGGGGAACGATGCGATGCTCGCCGGAGATGGCAAGAAAAGCTAACATCAGGCCATGATCTCCTCCTCCACCGCTGCTGATGTCGCCCGCGGAACCTGCCGCCTTCTGCTGGAGGAAGGCTACTCGCCCATCCTGGAATTCACCTTGCCCAATGGACGGCGGCTGGATGTGGCCGCCATCGGCCCCGGCGGCGAGATGCTGGGGGTGGAGATCAAGGTGGCGCTGGCCGACCTCAAGGGCGACAGCAAATGGCCGGAATATCTGGATTATTGCGACCTGTTCTATTTCGCCATTCCGCCGGATTTTCCCGATGAGCATGTGCCGCAACAGACCGGGCTGATCGTGGCCGACCGCTACGGCGGCTCCATCGTCAAGGAAGCCGAAGCGCAAAGCCTGCATGCCAGCCGGCGCAAGGCCGTCACCATCAGCTTTGCCCGCTGCGCGGCGGAACGGCTGTCACGCACGCTTGAGACTATTGCGCTAAGCCAAACCCCCAACCTGGTGCTACCCGATGCTGAGTAAAGCGCAAGCGCGCGAGGTGATGTTGTCGATACCCGGCACGGACGAGCGGCTTTGGTTCAACCAGCCATCCGTTTTCATCCATGACCGCTTTCTGGCCAAGACGCATCACAAGGAAAGCGCCGTGACCCTGCAGGTCGGTTCGATGGAAATGCGCGACATGATGCTGGAGGCCGAGCCGGAGCTGTTCTACATCACGGACCACTACCGCAAATTCCCGTTTGTGCTGGTGCGGCTGTCGGCGCTGACAAAGACCGTGCTCAAAGAGATGCTGGTGGGGCGCGCGGCGCAATTGGCGGCAATGCCAGCCAAGAAAGCCGCGAAACGCAAGAAGCCACTGAAGACGGTGGGCGCGAAGAAAAAGATTGCACCAAAGAAAGCGAAAAAGGCTCGGCGTTGACTCAGTCTTTCTTGTCATTCCCGCGTAAGCGGGAATCCAACTTCCTCTAGCGTCCATATTTGACGAAAAAAGTTGGATGCCCGCTTTCGCGGGCATGACAACTTTTGATTTGAAGGTGGTCTAACGCGGCGAGCGTTTGGCCAAAATGCGCTGCAAGGTGCGGCGGTGCATGTTCAGCCGCCGTGCAGTTTCCGACACATTGTGCCCGCACAATTCATAGACCCGCTGGATATGTTCCCAGCGCACCCGGTCGGCGGACATGGGATTTTCCGGCGGCTTGGGCTTGGAGCCCGGCACGGCCATCAAGGCCGCCAGGATATCGTCGGCATCCGCCGGCTTGGGCAGATAGTCTATGGCGCCGTACTTTACCGCCGCTACCGCGGTGGCGATGTTGCCGAAGCCGGTCAGCACCACCACCCGGCTTTCCGGGCGCACGGTGTGCAGGGTTTCCACCACGTCCAGGCCGTTGCCGTCCTCGAGCTTCAGGTCCACCACGGCATAGGCGGGCGGCGCATCCTTGGCGCGGGCCTTGCCTTCGGCCACAGATTCCGCCTGGGCGACGGCAAAGCCGCGCGCTTCCATGGCGCGGGCCAAGCGTTCACGCAAAGGCCGGTCGTCTTCGACCAGAAGCAGGGTCTTGTCTTCGCTCATTCCAGTCTTCTCAAGGCCGGCCTATCGCCGACCGGGGGGGCCTTTAGTACCCTTTTGCCAAAGGGTCAAATCATTCCCGCCAAATCGCGGCGGCCGCGGCTTTCAGCCAGGCTCAGATTGCGTTGGCGGCTGGGGGCCGTCGATCACCCCCCTGGGCCAGCGAATGGAAACCAAGGCCCCGCCCCCGGGCGGGTTTTCCGCATTAACCAGCCCCCCGGTCTGTTCCAGCAGGATCTTGGCGATGAAAAAGCCCAGCCCCATGCCTTCATGCTCGGCCAGCGGGCCTTGCGGGCCGATATCGGTCTCGCCCAGGGCGTGATGGCTGGGGCGTGAGGTGATGTACGGCTCACCCAGGGCCTCGAAAATCTCGGGCGCGAACCCGGGGCCGTCATCGGCGACGGAGATGTAAAGAAACTGCTCGTCCCACCCGGCATTCACCTGGACCAGGGCATGGGCGAAGTCGGCGGCATTCTCGATGATATTGCCCAGGCCATGCAAAAGTTCGGGCGCGCGCCACACTTGCGGCTCGGGATTGTCGGTCTCCGGATTCGACGCGGGCGGAGAAACTGCGATGCGGATTTCCAAATCGTCGCCGCGATGGACGTTGGCGACATCGTCCAGGAAGGCGCCCAAAGGCAGCCGCGCCGTCGATCCCAGCAGCGCCTCTTCCGGATTGGCCAGCCGGGCGAGGATGGCGCGGCAGCGCTCGGCTTGCTGGCGCAACAGGCGCACATCTTCCACTTCCGCGGAATTTTCCGGAAGGGAATGTTCCAGCTCCCGCGCCACCACCGCGATGGTCCCCAAGGGCGTGCCTAACTCATGCGCCGCCGCGGTGGCCAGCGCGCCCAGCGAGGCCAGGCGGTGTTCGCGCGACAAAGCCAGCTGGGTGGCCGCCAGGCCCGCCGACATGCGCGCCGACTCGCTGGCGATGCGCCAGGCATAGACCGAGGTGAACCCGATGCCGATCACCAGCGCGGTCCAGATGCCGGCCTGGTAAAGCTGCGGCAACAGCAGCATTTCGCCGGTGGGCCAGGGCAGCGGCCGGTGCACGATCGCGATCAAGGACACCGAGGCAAAGGCGATGCCCGCCAGGATCAACACATTGCCGAGATTGAGGGTGGAGGCGGCGATCACCACCGGCGCCACGAACATCAGGGCAAAGGGATTGGCGATGCCGCCGGTGAGATAAAGCAACGCCGCCAGCTGCACCACGTCAAAGGCCAGATAGAAGGTGGCTTCGCGATTGGTGAGGCGGTGGGAAGGCGGATAACGCACCGCCAGCACCACATTCAGGGTGGCGCTGGTGGCGATGGCGATGGCGCAATAGGGAATCGGCAGGGAATAGCCCAGGGCGAAATAGACCAGGAACAAGGCGGCGGACTGACCCGCCACCGCCAGCCAGCGCAGATTGGACAAGGTGCGTAGCCGCACCCTTCCGCCCGCGCCCGCGCCGGCGGCAAAGCCCCTGACCATTTCCTTGCGCGCCAATGTCACTTCCCGGCGGATTGCAAAACGATTAGAGCATGAGGCGGCAGTCGGAAAAAGCATGCTCAAGATCCGCCAGGTCCTGATCCCCTATTTGCTGCTGGCCGCGGCCGTGGCCGGCGGCCTCCTATGGTATCAAAGTGGAAAAGTGCCCGGCCTGGGACGGGTGGTGACCACCGGCCAGGCCGATGTGGGCGGACCCTTCCGCCTGATCGATCAGGGCGGCAAAAGCGTCAGCGAGGCCGACTTTCGCGGCCGCTATATGCTGATCTATTTCGGCTACAGCTTTTGTCCCGATGTCTGTCCCACCACCTTGAGCGTGATGGCCCAGGCGCTGGAAAAACTGGGCGGCAAGGCCGGCCGGGTGGCGCCCATCTTCATCACCATCGATCCGCAACGCGACACGCCCAAAGTGCTGGCCGACTATATGAAAGCTTTCGGTCCCACCTTTGTCGGCCTGACCGGCAGCGCGGCGCAAATCCAGGACGTCGAGAAGAAATTCCGCGTCTATGCCGTTAAGAAGCCACTGCCCGGCGGCAATTACGGCATGGATCATTCCTCGGTGATCTATCTGATGGGGCCGGACGGCAAGCTGGTCTCCTTTTATGACGAGGCGATTTCGCCGGACGATCTGGCCAAGGATTTGCGAGAAAAAACGTGAAAGCGGCTGCGCCCCAAAAAGCGATTGGCCTTACGGAACGGCTGGCCGACCTTTTGCGAAGTGAGGATATCGGACTAACAACTGTGATTGCTATCGCAGATGCACTCTCTGCGGGTGCGCGGTTCAATATGTGGTTTTTAGACAACGCGAAATCACGAGCGGCCGAATCAGAAGTCCTGGCGAAAATCGACGAGTACGGGTGCCTGACAGACATGTGCATTGCAGCCATAGAGAAATTCGAGGCTGACACGCCCGCGAAGGTCAGTAAGGATGCGAGCCTAAAAAACCTGAAAGAGCTAGAAGCGGCGCTTCGGGCATTTTCCAAGGCGATCACTGAAGCAATGGTGATCGCTTCTTAAAGCGCGGTTGGCAACGGTAGATCGTTTTGCGCGCACGCCGCGATCAGCGTGTTGTGCATCAAGCAGACAATCGTCATCGCACCGACGCCACCAGGCACCGGGGTAATTGCGCCCGCCACTTCCTTCGCGGCTTCATAATCCACATCGCCGACCAATTTATATTTGCCCTCGCCCGCATCGACGCGATTGATGCCGACATCGATCACCATGGCGCCGGGCTTGATCCAGTCGGCCTTGACGAATTCGGGCTTGCCGATAGCCGCCACCAGGATGTCGGCGCGGCGCGCCAAGCCCGGCAAATCCTTTGAGCGGGAATGGGCCATGGTGACGGTGGCATTGGCGGCCAGCAAGAGCTGCGCCGCCGGCTTGCCGAACAAGAGCGAGCGGCCGATCACCAGCGCCTCTTTTCCCGTGATGTCGCCGGCATATTCCTTCAAGAGCAGCATCACGCCTGACGGCGTGCAGCTCACCAGATGGGCGCGGCCCGACAACAGCAGCCCGGCATTCTTGGGCGTCAACGCGTCCACATCCTTGGCGGGGTCCAGCGCATCCAGCACGGAATTTTCATCCAGATGCTTGGGCAAAGGCAGCTGCACCAGGATGCCATGCACCGAGGGATCGGCGGACAAAGCCTTCACGTGCGACAGCAATTCGCTTTGCGAAACAGTTTGCGGCAATTCGACATGCACCGACTTGAAGCCGATCGCTTCCGCGGTCTTGCGCTTGTTGCGCACATAGACTTCCGAAGCCGGGTCCTTGCCCACCAGCACCGTGGCCAGGCCCGGCTGCAAGCCGTGTTTGGATTTCAGCTCGGCGGCATAGGCGGCGATCTTTTCGCGCAGGCGCGCGGCACTGGCCTTGCCGTCAATGATGGTCGCGGACATGGCTTCAGAATCCGTAACGGAACGACGCCCAGCCTATTGTGTATTCGATGAACCAGATGATCAGGAACACCACAATGGGCGACAGGTCGAGCCCGCCCATGGGCGGCAGTATCTTGCGGATGGGACGAAACACCGGCTCGGTCAGGGCATAGAGGATGCGCAGCAGGCTGCGGACGAAATTATTGTACTGGTTGATGACATTGAAGGCGGTCAGCCAGCTCACGATCACCGCCGCGATCACGATCCATTTGTAGATATCCAGAATGGTGATCAGCAGGGCGGCGACGGGATTCATCATGGCTCACCTTGTAGCGGCTGGAACTTCGCCCGAAAAGCCGGGATGACAAGGAAACGGATGGTTTGCCAGCCGAAGCTGCGTGGGACTGGTTCGGGCCTGCCATCCGAAGCCCGCGAAGCGGGCGAAGGATGGTGGAGCTGAGCGGAATCGAACCGCTGGCCTCCTCATTGCGAACGAGGCGCTCTCCCAACTGAGCTACAGCCCCGAACCGGAGCGGGGGTTTTAGGGATGGGGCCCAAACCCGTCAAGCCGCCCTCCCGGATCGTGAGTTTCGGGCGAAATCTTCACTTTCCGGTATAAGTCACCCGCCACACCACATTGGCGGTGTCGTCGGCGATCAAAAGGCTGCCATCCTTGGCCACCGCCAGGCCCACCGGCCGGCCCCAGACCTTGGCCGGTTCGCCCGGCGCGCCCATGCCGTTCCAGAAGCCGGTGGCGAAATTCTCATAGCCATTCACCGGCCTGCCATTCTCGAAATGCACCCGCACCACCTTGTAGCCGGTGGGATTGCCGGCGTTCCAGGAACCGTGCAGCGAGACAAAGGCGTCATTCTTGTACTCCGCCGGGAAGTTCGAGCCGGTATAGAAAGCCAGGCCCGTGGGCGCGGAATGGGCATGGAACAGCACGTCGGGGGTGATGGTGGAAGAAACCTTGCCGCCCGGATCCTTGGCGCCCCAGACGGGATCGGGATTCTTGCCGATATAGGCGTAAGGATAGCCGTAGAAACCGCCTTGCTTGACGGTGGTGAGATAGTCGGGCGGCAACTCGTCGCCCAGCCCGTCGCGCTCATTGGTGACCACCACCAGATTGTTGGTGCCGGGCGCAAACGCGATGCCCACCGGATTTCTGATGCCGCTGGCGAATTCGCTCATGCTGCCATCGGCATTGATCTTGAAGACCTGCGCGCCCGGTTTGAAATCCGAGATGTTGTCCCGGCTGCCCAGCGCCAGATAGAGCCCGCCATCGGGCCCGAAGGCGATATTGCGGGTGACATGGCCGCCATTGGGGCGCAGGTCCGCCACCTTGGTGGTGACCTTTTCCGGTTTGCCTGCCGCGGTCTGTCCATCCTGGTAGGGGAAGCGCCAGACGCCGCGCAGGTCGCCGACATAGAGATAGCCTTCATGAAAGGCCAGGCCATGCGGATAGACAAATCCCGCGGAGGCAGGAAGGAAGGTGAATGTCTTGTCCGCCTTGCCGTCGCCATTGGAATCGCGCAGCACCGTGATCTTGCCGCCAAGTTTGCCGTTGCCGGTGGGCGGCTCGGCCAGGAAGACGTCGCCATTGGGCGCCACCGCCAGCCAGCGGGCGTTGGTCAGGTTGTCGGCAAAGACGGAAATCTGGAAGCCCCTGGGAACTTCCGGCACGGCCCCGGCCGGGCGGGGGATAGTGGTGGATTCATTGGCCACCGCCGGGGTGGCATAGGGCTTGGCCAGGGAGCCGGGGGAAATCTGGAATTTCTGGCCCGGGTGGTCGGCGGCCAAGGCGGGCCCCACCGCCGCCAAAGCTCCAGCCAGGCCCAAGATCATCCATCTCTGTTGGGTCATTTGTCGCTCCCGTTAAAATTCGATTTACCAATCAGGCCGCTAACTGTCCCCTGACGCCCGCTTGGTGTTTCGGATGCGCCTTGGCCCTGCCTATCTTGTTGCTGCCGCTCTGCTCGCGACCGGCCTGCCAGCGCGCGCGGAGAATGCCCCCAAAGCCCAGAAAGCGCCAGAGCACAAGACCACCCAGTCCAAAAGCTACATCATGGTGGACCCCATCTACACCACCATTGTGGCCGATAATCGTCCGGCCGGAATGTTGATGGTGGGGGCCGGACTGGATGTGCCCGACGATCATCTCCGGGACGAGGTGACCCGCTCGCTGCCCGTGTTGCGCGATGCCTATATCCGCAACCTGATGACCTTCACCGCCAATATTGTCCGCACAGATGCCCAGCCGGACGTAACCCTGATTGCCGACCGGCTGCAGGCGGTGACCGACCGGGCGCTCAAGAAAAAAGGCGCCAAGGTTCTGCTGGCCCAGGTGGCGATCCGGGTAACGACCAAGTGATCTAATGACCCCCTCCGGGTCTAAGCTGGCGGCCAAGACGCTTGGCGCGGGCGCGATTCATAATATCTTGGCCGGGCATGGATTCCTCCCAGGATTCAAGATCCGCATTTAAGGCCTGGCTGTTCGGCCTGTGGCTGGCCCCGGTGCTGCTGCTGGTGCTGGGCATCCTGGTCATCCTGTTTGACGGTCTGGGCGTCGCGTCCGGGCTCGGCAACCGCCTGTTCGATGCGTATCAGCGACACGCCGCGCGTCCCTTTGCCGATACCGATGGGATGCCAGTCCGGGTGCTGGAGCTGCCGGCGATGGATGAAGACCGGCTGGTGGACATCACCCGCTCGCTCTCCACGCAAGGCGCGCGGATGATGGTCTTCACCGCGCCGGTGGAGGCAAGCGCTTCGCCCCAGAGCCTGTCGGCGCGGCTGCCGCCGGGCAGCGATGGCGTGCGGGCGGCGCTGGCGAAATTGCCTGAACCCGGCCATGAACTCGCCGACGCCATTGCCGGGACACAGACGGTGTTGCCCGTGATGCTGGGAGAAAGCGGCAGGAGCCCTCACCTCAAAGCCCGTTTCCTGTATCGCGGCACCCGCGATCCCTTCGCCTCCGTACCGCGTTTTGACGCCGCCTCCGCGCCGCCGCCGATTCTGGAAAGCAATGCCGCCGGGCTGGCGGCGGCCAAGCTGATGCCGGATGCGGATGGTGTGCTGCGCCGGGTGGCGTTGGCCCTGCGGGTGGATTCCCTGATGGTGCCGGGCATGGCCGCGGAAGTGATGCGGCTGGCTTCCGGCAGGCCGGACATCACCGTGATCAGCAACGAACATGATCCTTTGAGCTTTTTTTCCGGCGTCGGCTTGGCGGGGGTGGAAACGCCCAAAGGCCTCGCACCCACCGATGCCCAGGGACAAATTTGGCTGCGCTATGCCGCCGATTCAGGCCAGCGCCGGCTCAATCCCAACACGGCCACGGCCCAGCCGCTGAAAGGCGCCATCATCGTGGTGGGGCTTGAGGGCGATACGGTCCAAACGCCGCTGGGTCCGGCCAGCGCCGCCCAGGTGACCGCCGAGGCGATTGAAAACCTGCTGGGCAAGACCGTCTTGCAGCGTCCCGGTTGGGCGCCTGTTTTGGAAGCATTTCTGCTGGCGGGCTTGGGCGCGGCGATGATCTTTCTGCTGCGGCGGGGCTTGGGCTGGGCCCTGGTGCTGGTTCTGGCGGCGCCGGCGGTGCTGGGCCTGATCTCCTGGTCCCTTTATGCGGGCCGTGGCGTGTTGCTGGACTGGCTGACGCCCACGCTGTTTTTGGGCCTGACCTTCCTGGCCGGCGCCTTTGTCTGGCTGCGCGATCTGGAACTCAGCTATGCCGGCTTGCGGCTGGCTTTTGCCGATGCCCTGCCCCGCCCGGTGCTGGACAAAATTGCCCGCCATCCCGCCTTGTTGAAAACAGAAGGAGAGACGCGCGCCATCACCTATCTGGCCTGCGTCCTGCGCGGGCAAGCTTTGGGGCAAGACGCCGCCAGCGCCGTCACGGAAACGCGCAAAATCCTCTCGCCCCTGATCGAGCTGATCCAGGCGCATGGTGGCACCCTGGACCGGCTGGGGCCCGGCGGTTTCAGCGCCTTCTGGAATGCGCCGCTGGACAATCCCGATCATGCGCAGAAAGCCTGCGACACCGCCAATGACATGGCGGCAGCGGTGGCGGAAATGGACAGCATCGCGCCGCCGGGTATCCCGCCGATAGAGTTTGGCGTCGGTATCGCCAGCGGTCCGGTGATCGCGGGCGCCTTTGGCGCGCCCGGCCGGCTGGGCTATGGCGTGCAGGGCGCGGCGGTGGCGCTGGCGGAAAAGATCGCGGCGCTGTCGCATCGTTATGGCTTTGCCCTGCTGGCGGCGGAAGACACGCGGTATGGGGCGGAACGCGGTGCCGCTTTTCTGGAGATCGACAGCATCGCCGATTCCGCCAACGCGCCGGTGGTGCTTTATGCCTTGATGGGCAACAGCCAGCTGCGTGCCTCGCCCAAGGTCCGGGCGCTGACCGTGTTCCACGATCATATTTTCCAATCCATCCGCAAGCAGAACTGGCGGGTGGCGCGGGAATTGATCGCCCAATGCCGCCGGTTGTCGGGCGCCAACCAGAAGCTCTATGACCTGCATCTGGCGCGGATCGCCTATTACGAGAAAAATTCCCCGGGCGCGGAATGGGACGGCGCCTTCAGGGAGCCTCTGGAATAGAAGCCAGGCCGTAATGCGCCGCCGCCGCCCCCGTCAGCGCCGCCCACATCTGATCGCCCCAGGAAAAATGCCACCATTCATCGGGATGGCCGGCAAAGCCTTCTTCCGTCATCAGCCAATGCAGCAGGCGCCGGTTGGCGCGGGCTTCGCGGTCGGAAAAGGAAAAGTTTTCGGCACGGAGATTTTCGAAGCGGTCGCGATGCGCCAGTTCGGTCACATCGTCGAACAGCGAGCCCATCCACAAGGCCTCGCCATTCTGCCAGCGCCCATCCTTCCAACATAACGTCAAATCCACCGCGGCGGCGGTGGCGTGGGGCGCGGGCGAGTCCGGGCTGTCCGACGGCGCCGCCCAATAGCGCTCCACTTCTTCCGTCAGCGCCGCGCCCTCCAGGCCGGGATTGCGGCGCCTGAGTTCGCGCGGCATCCACACATCGTGGAAATAGGCCTGGACGCTGCGCGGCCGCCAGGCATCGAGCAAAAACAGTTCCAATCCGCCTGCCGCGGCGCGCGCATTCACCCGGGCAAGTTTTTCGGCCACGGACCGGCGCAGCCAGAGTTTCTCCGTCGCCCCTTCCACCGGTCCCCAATAGGGCGGGTTGCGGTGGCCCGCATAAAAATTCTCGCCTTTCAATCCTGCCGCCCGGGCTTCCACCACCGTTTCCCCAAACAGGCGGTTGTCGCGGGCCAGCGGGATACGGCTGCGAAAGTCCTTGCGCGCCGCGCGCGGCATGCTCTGATCCCCGACGGGGCGAAGGCGCAGTTCTTCCAGGACGCCGAAAACCGACATGGGACTAAGTTAGGACAATGCGTGGCGATCCCGAAAGCCCTTCCGGCACGCGCTATCGCGCCGCGCGCCGCGCTTTCATCGCCGCCTGCGAGAAGGCCCATGTCGAGACAGTGGCGCGTCTTCATCCCGCCAAGGCGCCCGACGGCAAGCCCTTGTTCATGGATTGCGCGGCCAAAGGACCGCGTCACGCGCCCCTGGCCGTGCTGGCGCTGGCCCATGACGCGCCGGGCGGCGACATGCTGATGGCGCTGCTTGACCAGCCGGAGCCGCCGCCGGACGCCCGCCTGGTCCTGGTGCATGCCTTCGACCCGGCCCGCTTTGCCGGGGTTGCGGGCGATGCCGGTGCGCCCCTGACCATGCTGCAAGCGGTCGCCACCGAAGACCTGTCGCGGGTCAAACAGTTGGGAGTCTTAAGCCTTTTATCGAACGATCCGGCGCGCGACAGGGCGGTGATGGCAGTGCTCAAATCCGCCCTGCCCGGCGCCCGCATCACGCTTTTGCCGTCCGCCGCCAGCGCCAGGAAGGCGCAACAGACGGCCGCGAGCTTTTTCGGAGCCCATTAAATTTTCGCGGTCCGGACAAATGCCCCTTGCACGGCTTTGGCCGCACGCGGACAATCCGGCCAGACATATCCATAGGGAGGCCGTCCATGCGTCTTCACGCTTTTCTAGCCGCTGCCTTTGTGTCAGCCGCCATCGCCCTGCCGGCATCCGCCGCCGACACGCCACAGCAAACCGCCATGAAAACCTGCGCGGCGAACTGGAAGGCCATGCCGGCCGCCGACAAGGGCAAGACCAAGTATCAGGACTATATGGGCACCTGCATGAAGGATGGCGGCAAATCGGCGTCTTCCTCCTCCTCCATGTCATCATCGATGTCCATGTCGTCCTCCGCCTCCATGAAAATGGATGCCGGCGGCTCGGCCAAATGCAAGGACGGCACCACCGTCACCTACAAAAAGCGCCAGGGCACCTGCTCCGGTCATGGCGGCGTCGCCACCTGGATGTAAGTCGCCGTTCCGGCAGGAAAATCGGGGCCCGCTTTGCAAGCCGGGCCCCTTTTCTTTATAGGGTGACGAACTGCACCCGTAGCTCAGCTGGATAGAGTGCTGCCCTCCGAAGGCAGAGGTCATAGGTTCGAATCCTATCGGGTGCGCCATTTCATTCGCGCAGCGAATGAAATGGCGCAGGCAAGCCCGCCCGCGCGACAGCGTCTTCGGGCGGGCGCAGCCCGGGAAGTCCCGCACGCCTGTCCTCGCCAGGATCCGCGCTTCGCGCGAATGAATTGGCGCAGGCAAGCCCGCCCGCGGCGGCCTAGCGACAGCGTAGTGGCCGCGCGTCTTCGGGCGGGCGCAGCCCGGGAAGTCCCGCACCGCCTGTCCGCGCCGGGATCCGCAATGCGGACGAAGGAATGGCGCAGGCAAGCGCCCATAGGCGGCGCTAGCGTCAGCGTAGCGCGCCGCCGTGATGGGCGCGCGACAACGCGCCTTCCGGCGCCTCGCTTTGGCTCGGCGCGTTCGCCGCTCGAAACGGTCCACTGGACCGTTTCGCCGTTCACGCCTTGCGGCGCGAATGACCGCGGCTCACCCGTCACAAACACTTCACCGCCTGTCCTACAAGTTCCGTGGCACGAAATTCTTTTACAGCCATTGTCGGATCGCGGGAACCGTGGGCGTCCTATAGACGCCAACCTGCCGGGAGGAGATGCCGATGCCCAACAATTTCTTTTGGTACGACCTGGTGACCACGGATGTGGCGGCCGCCCGCAAATTTTACAGCGAGGTGGTGGGCTGGTCCTATCAGGATGTTCAGCAGGGCGATAACGCCTATGGCCTGTTCAAGGTTGGGGATGCCGGCGTCGCCGGATTGATGCCCTTTCCCAAGGGCATGGAAGGCGGCCATCCCGGCTGGAACGGCTATATCGCGGTCGAGGATGTTGACGCCATGGCCGCCCGGATCGCGGCGGAAGGCGGCAAGATCTGGCGCGGGCCGATGGAAGTGCCGGGCGTGATCCGCTTTGCCGTGGTGGCCGATCCGCAAGGGGCGGCATTCATCATCGCCAAGGGGCTGGAGGCCCAGCCCGTGCCCCGGCTGCCCACCGGCGCGCCCGGCACGATAGGCTGGCGGGAATTGTTCGCCGCCGACTGGGAAAAGGATTTCGCCTTTTATCAAAAGCTGTTCGGCTGGACCAAGGCGGAAGCCCACAATATGGGCGCGATGGGCATCTATCAGTTGTTCGCCGCCGGCGACGCCCCCATCGGCGGGATGATGAACAAGCCGGCCGTGATGCCGCAAAGCTGGTGGAACTATTACATCAATGTCGATGCCATCGACGCCGCCAAGGCGCGGGTGGAAAAAGCGGGCGGCTCGATCAAGATGGGGCCGGCCGAGGTCCCCGGCGGCCAGTGGATCCTGCAGGGTCAGGACCCGCAAGGCGCATTCTTCGCCCTGGTCGCTCTTAAGCGTTAGAGCAAGTCAAGGCCAGACTAAATCGCCGCGCCGGAGGGATTTTGCGGCGTGGGCAGGGTCGCCTAGCGGCAGCGTAGGCGACGCGCCGGGAGGCGGCAACCCCACCAAGTATCGAGCCACCCGGCCGCTCGCCCAAGCTCGCGGCGTTCGCCGCTTTCGCAGGTCCACTGGACCCGCTCACATGCTTCGCATGCCGCGGCTCACCACACGACGCAAAAGACCCCGGCGGTTGCCTGTGGGGCCGGCATGACCGCAATATCGCGGTTATGCTCCTGCCCTTGCTGCCCATCATCTTTGCCCTGGTGGCGATCACCGCTTTCGCCGCCCTGGGCGCGCGCCGCACCGGCATTCCGGAATCCATCTTCCTGGTGCTGGTGGGGCTTTTCATCAGCTTCCTGCCGGGCATGCCGCGCATCGCGCTTGAGCCCCATCTGGTGTTGAGCCTGCTATTGCCGCCGCTGCTGTATCGCGCCGGCGTCAATATGAGCTGGCGCGGCTTCAAGGCCAATCTGCGTCCCATCCTGCTTCTGGCGGTGGGCCTGGTGATCTTCACCGCCGTGACCGTGGCGGGGGTGTCGCATTACCTGCTGGGCCTGCCGCTGGCGGTGGGGCTGGTGCTGGGCGCGGTGGTGTCGCCGCCGGACGCGGTGGCGCCCATGGCGATCGCGCGCCGGTTTGCCCTGCCCAACCGGGTCCTGACCATTCTGGAGGGCGAAGGGCTGGTGAACGACGCCACCGCCCTGATCCTGTTCAGCTTCGCCATTACCGCCGTGATCGAAGGCGGCGGGTTTTCGGCCCTGGCCGCGACGGGGGAGTTCCTGCTGATCGTGGCGGGAGAAATTCTCTGGGGCCTGTTCATCGGCTGGGGCGCGCTGGCGCTGCGGCGCTGGTCCAGCGATCCGCGGGTGGAAATGCTGTTCTCGTTGCTCACGCCTTTTGCCGCCTTCTGGGTGCCGGAGAGTTTGGGCGGCTCAGGCGTGCTGGCGACGGTGACCTGCGGCTTGTTTGTGAGCTGGAACGGACCGCGCTTCATTTCGCCCGCCACCCGCCTGCAAGGATTTTTTGTCTGGGACCTGGTGGTCTATCTGGTGGAAAGCCTGGTGTTCCTGCTGACCGGATTGCAGGCGCGGCTGGTGGCCGACACTTTCGACCTCTCGCAATGGGGACATCTGGCCCTGGCCTGCGCGGCGGTGTGCGCCGTGCTGATCGCGGTGCGTTTTGTCTGGGTGTTTGTCGCCACCTATTTGCCGTGTTGGCTGTTTTCCGGCTGGGCGCGCAAGGCGCCGCCGCCCCCCTGGCAAAGCATTTTTGTGATTGCCTTCACCGGCATAAGAGGCGTGGTGTCGCTGGCGGCGGCGCTGTCCATTCCCATCATGGCCGGTGGCGCGCCCTTCCCCGATCGCGGCCTGCTGCTTTTGATCACCTTCGCGGTGATCCTGGTGACCTTGGTGGGCCAAGGCTTTGCCCTGCCCTGGGTGATCGCAAAACTGGGCATTGCCGAATATGGCAAGCGCGAGGCTGACGAAGAGAAGCGCCGCGAGATCACCGCCCGGCTGGCCAGTATCGACGCGGCGCTGGCACGGCTGGATTCCCTGGAAACCACCGTGGCATCGCCGGAGACGGTCAAGGCGCTGAGGCGGCGCAGCGAGGATCGCCGGGCCTATTTTGTCGCCGCCTGCCAGGACCTGACGGCGGGCGATGTCACCAATGCCAATGCCATGCTGCAGCTTCAGTTTGTCGATGCCGAACGCGCCAGTATTGCCGATCTCTATTACCGGGGTGAGATCGGCGACGAAGCCCGCCGCCGCATCGAACGTGAACTGGACCTGGAGGACGCCCGGATCCGGCATGCGGCGGAGAGCGGGGCTGCAAGGGCGCTTTGATTTGTTTACCCCCATCCGTCACAGCTCGGGTCGGCTCCGCCGACACCTCGCTGTGACACCTTCCCCCTTCCTGTGCTTCGCACGAAGGGGGAAGGAAGCTGGCGGATGCTGAGGGTCGCGCCGCGATGTGCGGCGCTCGAGCTTCAACTAGGTCGGCGCCAGACTAACATCCGGCTGGTGAGGACCTGAACCACATCGCCATTCTGGTTTCTGGTTTCACTCCTGACCGTAATCATCCCGCGCCCCGGCTTGGAACGGGATGGCGTGACCTCCAGCACTTCGCTTTCCACTTGCAGGATGTCGCCGGGGCGCGTGGGCCGGGGCCATTGAATCTCCCCGCCCGCGCCGATCAATCCGCCCGCAATGGGCATGCCGCTTTTGACCAGGAGCGACATGGTAACGGCGGCGGTGTGCCAGCCGCTCGCGGCCAGGCCTTGGAAAAAACTGGCTTGGGCTGCCGTTTCGTCGAGATGAAAAGGCTGGGGGTCGAAGCGCGCGGCGAACGCCTTGATCTGTTCGGCGTCCAATTGGCGGGTCTCGCTGAGGAAGCGCTGACCCACCGTGAAGTCTTCCAAATAGAGTTCTTTCATTCCTCCAAGTTAGGCAGCCATCAGCTTTTTTGCCACCTGCGCTACCCGCTTTCCCTGAAACCGCGCCACCGCAAGCTCCGCCTCGCTGGGCCCTGACGGCGGATGGCCGGAGATCACCGAAGCGCCATAAGGCGAGCCGGCCCCGGCAAACATCACCGGATCGGCATAGCCGGTCGGCACGATGATGAAGCCCAGATGGGCCAGGGGATTCCACAGCGAGATCACGGTCGACTCATTGCCGCCATGCGCTTGCGATGAACCGGCAAAGGCCGAGCCCGCTTTGCCGTTGAGCTTGCCCTGCGCCCACAGCCCTCCAAGGCCGTCGATATAGGCCTTGAGCTCGGACGACACATTGCCGAAGCGGGTGGGGGTGCCGAAAATCACCGCATCGGCCCACACCGCATCCTCGGCGGTGGGGGCGGGATAGAGGGCATTCATCGCCTCCGCGCTTTCCTTCCAGCCCGGCACCGAACTCATGATGTCGTGACCGACCAGTTCACGGGCGCGGCGCAGCCGGACTTCGGCGCCTTCGCTTTCGGCGCCCTCGGCGACCGCCTTGGCTAGGCGCTCGACCGTGCCGCTGCGGGAATAGAAGGGGATCAGGACTTTGGGGACTGTCATGGGATTTCTCTTGGGTTTGGCAACACAACGCCAAGATGGGGCGCTGGCCTTATTCTGAAAACTGGGATAATTTCGACAAAACTGTTCTAGAAAATCGAATAGTGGACCCCAAACCCCCGACCCTGGATCAGATTTCCGTATTCCTGGCGGTGGTGGAGAATGGCAGCTTCACCGGCGCGGCGCGGCGGCTGGGACGGGCGCCATCGGTGATCAGCTATGCCATCGCCAATCTGGAAACCCAGTTGGGGGTGACGCTGTTTGCCCGCGCCGGCACCGCCCGGCCCAAACTGACCGCCGCCGGACGGGCGGTGCTTTCCGACAGCCGCAACATGGCCATCGCCCTGGATGGTTTGCTGGCCAAGGCGCGCGGCTTGATCTCCGGTTTGGAAGCGGAAGTGTCCCTGGTGGTGGATGTGATGTGGCCCGCCAAAAAGCTGGTGAAGGTGCTGGATGAATTCCGCCGCAAATTTCCCACCGTGGCGCTTCGGCTGCAGGTCGAAACTTTGGGTGCGGTGACACATGTCGTGCTGGAGAGGACGGCTGTTTTCGGCATCAGCGGTCCCCTGGAACTGGCCAGTGATCTTCTGGTGCGCGGGCCCGCCGGATCGGTGAGGCTGGTGCCGGTGGCTGCCCCATCCCATCCCCTGGCGCTGATGGACGGGCCCATCACCGCGGCGGCGGCGCGCGATCACCTGCAGCTGGTGCTGACAGATCGTTCTGCCCTTACCCAAGGCCGTGATTTCGGGGTCCTGGCAGTCAGAAGCTGGCGCCTGGCGGACCTGGGCGCCAAGCATGCATTGCTGGTGGCGGGCATGGGCTGGGGCAACATGCCCAAGCCGATGGTGAATGAAGACCTGAAGCGCGGCCGGCTGGTGGAATTGAAGATCGAGACGCCGGGCGAGCCGGTCTATCCCTTTCATACCGTCTATCGCAGTGACGCCCCGCCCGGCCCCGCCGGATCCTGGCTGATGGAAAGGCTCGCTGCTGCGTAGGTGCGCCTGGGGAGCTCGAGCGCCGCATTCCGCGGCGCGACTAGCAGCATCCGAAAGCTTTCTCCCCCCTCATGGCGAAGCCATCTGAGGGGGGAGATGTCGCAGCGAAGTGTTTGCGGAACGCAAACCTGAGCTGCGACAGAGGGGGGTCATTAAAAAAGACGGCGCTCGATGCAAAAGAAGATTCACGTCGGGACGACGCTGGCGCTCGCGCGCGAAGACGCGTAGAGTTTTTCTGTAAAGCAGAAACCATGGGGTGAATGACATGGCAGCAAAGAAGAAGAAAGCGAAGAAGGCGGCGAAGCCGAAGAAGGCGAAGAAAGCCGCCGCCAAAAAGTCCAAGAAGGCCAAGAAGGCGGCAAAGAAGCCCGCGAAAAAGGCCAAGAAGCCGGCTAGGAAAGCCGCGAAGAAAGCGGCTCCGAAACCGGCCGCGGCTCCGGCGCCCGCGCCGGAAGCTCCGCCAGCGGCGCCCGCCGTCGGCTGATCAATAGAGGGCCTGAAAGACAACGCCGCGGCTTTTCCAAGCCGCGGCGTTCTTATTTGTAAGAGCTGTTAACCCTTGTTCTCCGGCTTGAAGTCCAAAGCGCAGCCATTCGTGCAATAGCGCAGGCCCGTCGGCCCAGGGCCGTCATTGAAGACATGGCCCAGATGGCCGCCGCAATTGGCGCAATGGAATTCGGTCCGCACCATGCCATGGCTGCTGTCGGTGGTGGTTTTCACCGCGCCCGGCCTGGTGTCATAAAAGCTGGGCCAGCCGGTGCCGCTATCGAACTTGGCGCTGGCGTCGAACAGTTCGGCGCCGCAGCCCGCGCACTGGAACTCGCCGGGACGCTTTTCATAATTCAGCGGGCTGGAACCGGGGCGTTCGGTGCCGTGCTCGACCAGAACCCGATGCTGTTCGGGGGTGAGGCTGCGAGGGGTCTTGGTATCTGTCATGGCGTGTCCTTTCCCTCATCCTATACGGTGCAAAGGCCGAAAAGTTACCTCTTCCGGCCTCAAGGATTGGCGGCGATGACCATCTGCAGCATGGCGCTGAGCCGGCCGGTATTGCCGAATTGAAAGCCCGCGTCATAAACCACATCGTCCACTTTCCAGCCCTTGGGCGTGTTCACCAGCAGGACGGTGTCGCTCCAATTCGCGGGCTTGGGCGCCTTGGCATTAGGGCCGGGCGGGGGGGCATAGTTCAAACTCACGGGGCAGCGGGCGGTTTTGGCATCAGCCTGGCAAGCACCCACCTTCCAACCCGTGGCGCCTTCGAACAGGGACGAAAAAATATCCCCTTCCAGCATGGGCGGCACGGCGTTCTTGACCTTTGCGGTCAGCCGGCCCTGGGCGGCAGCCGCCTCGGCGAGCTGCTTGTTGAGACGGGGCGACAGAACAGGGGAATAGCGCAGCCGCTCGGTGGCGTCGGGGATGCCGCCCTGGGAATGATGGTCCTTATAGACCGCATAAAAGGCGTTGACCGCACCGGCGGGGTCCGCCGCCTGCGCGAAGGCGGCGCCCCCCCAAAAAAGCAGGGCCGGTACAAGCAAGGCTGACGGGAAGAGCTTCATCCCCTTGATTTGAGGGAATCCCGGATGTCGCGCAACAGCAGCACTTCTTCCGGGGGCGGGGGCGCTTCCGCCGCGGGCGGGGGCGCCACCAGCTTGTTGAGCTGGCGCAAGAACAGGAACAGCACAAAGGCCACGATCAGGAAATTGATCACCGCATTGATGAACAGGCCGTAATTGATGGTGACGTCCTTGGCGGCCTTGGCGGCGGCCAGGGTTTCGACATTCGGGTCGCCCTTCAGCACCACAAAGAAATTGGAGAAATCCACCCCGCCCAGAGCCAGCCCGATCGGGGGCATGATCACGTCATTGACCAGGGAAGTGATGATGCCGGTAAAGGAGGCGCCGATGATCACACCGATCGCCAGGTCCACCACATTGCCGCGCACCGCGAATTTTTTGAATTCATCAAACAGGGCCATGGACGGCTCACCCTCCACCTGGATCGTTGCCAGCCAAGGCTAGTCGCGCGCGGGCTCGGCAACAAGCCGCCGGGGCATCGCCAGATAGGCCGCCGCCACCACCAGTCCCAGGATCGCGCCCAGGTCGTTGGCGAAAAAGTCGCCCCATTCACCATCGCGCCCCACAAAGGTTTGCAGGATTTCCAGCCCGCCGCCCAAAGCCACCACGCCCAGAAATACCCAGACCAGCGACCGCCTAAGGCCCCAGCCCAGGGTGGAGAGCAGCATCAGCCCGAAATAGCCGGTGAAATGATCCAGCTTGTCCCAGTGCCAGGGGCCCGCAAGTTGAGGCGGATGAGGCGTAAGCTCGCCCCAGGCCACGACCGCCAAAGCGGGCCAAAACAGGATGGCGCCAGCACGGCGAATCCAGGGCAGGAAAATTCCGTGGAAGAACATAGCGGGAATCGAAGAATGACTTAGGACGACGCTTGGGGCGACTCAGGCCAGTTTGGCGCCCGCCATGGTGCTGGCCGGAAGTGACAGACGCAAGCTCAAGCCCAGATGGGTGGAGTGAATTTTGAGTTCGCCGCCGATCTCCGCCGCCAGGCGATACATCAGCTGAAAGCCCATGCCGCCATCTTTTTCCGGTTGAAATCCCTCCGACAAACCCACGCCGTCATCGCTGATGGTCAAAACCAGCCGGCCGTCCGCGGAAGGTTCGCAATCCACCACCAGGATCAGCGGCGCCCCGGCGGGATGGGCATATTTCATGGCGTTGATGAAGGCTTCGCACAGGATCAGCACAATCGGCTGAACATGGCGGATGAGAACCAGGCAGTCGCTGCCGGCATGCATGATGCGCACCTGCTGCTCCGGCGATGACAGAGCGGCAACCAATGCATCGGCCACGTCATGCAGATGCGGCTTCAAGTTGATGACGCCGTCCCGCTCGATCCGCGAAAGAATGCGATGCAATTGGCCGATGGTGCCGATACGCGCCGCGATTCCATCCAGCAGATTGCGAACCTCGGCATTGCCATAGGTGCCGCCCCCCTTTTTCACCGCCATCGCTTGCATGCGCACCAGCCCGACCAGAAGGGCCAGACTATTGGCAATGCGATGATTGGCTTCGGCGGCCGGATCGGCGGCGGGGCTGGAAGAAGGGGCTGCGGGAGCGAGGATGGTATCCATGGGACATCCTCCTTTCTGCCAGCGATGATGCGCCTGTTTTCTCTGGCGCGCAAACAAAATTTTCTATTATTTTCAATGACTTAAATGAGTATTCGCCCCCTTTTGTACAAAGAATGCTCTTGCCGGAAGGAACTAAAGGTCTTTAATTGCCGTTGTAGGCTAAAATTGAGCAGCTTACTCATTCTGAGTGGTCGTCTAATCGATTGAATCTAAAGGGTGAAAGGCAATGAACGACTTGCTGCGGGGCGAGCGGCTCCAGATCATGCTCACCAAGGAAGAGTTGGAGGCGTTGGACACGTGGCGCTTCGGCAAACGTATGCCCAGCCGCGCCGCCGCCATCCGCGAACTTTTGAAGCGCGGCCTGGCCGCGGAAGGCTTCAGGTTGGCCGAAAGCGGCAACAGATCTGAGGATTTCGGGGTTACCGGCAAATCCTCCGCCTCCCCAACCCGCGACCGCCGGGCCGACGACAACGGCGAAACCCCGGAAAGCCCAGCGGAATAGCCATTTATACCCATTTGAGGCTTGCGATTCCCGCCCGCCCCTTATAGAAGGCGCGGCTCTTGGGCGGCCCGGCTGGACATGCCGTGGCGGCCCCAAACGCGACCCGGGCCCCAAATAGCTATTTGGTTGCCCCATAAGGAAAGCAAAATGTCCAAGATGAAGACCAAGTCGGGCGCTAAGAAGCGCTTCAAAATCACGAAAAGCGGGAAGATCAAAACCCACCAGGTGGGTAAGCGTCACCGCTTGATCAACAATTCCCCGGCCCGGACCCGCGACCTGCGCGGCATGGACACGCTGTCGGAATCCGAAACCCGGCGCGTCAAGCGCTGGATGCCCTATGGCGGAGGAATCTGATCCATGAGCCGTTCACCCCGCTCCGTACCCAGCCACGCCCGCCGCAAGAAGGTCTTCAAGCAGACCAAGGGCATGCGCGGCCGCCGCAAGAACAACATCACCACGGCCAATGCCGCCGCCGACCGCTCGCTGCAGCACAATTACATCGGCCGCAAGGAGAAGAAGCGTAACTTCCGCAGCCTCTGGATCCAGCGCATTAACGCCGCCGTGCGCGAGCATGGCCTCACCTATAGCCGATTTATCGCCGGGCTCGCCGGCGCCGGGATCGTGGTCGACCGCAAGGTTCTGTCCGATCTGGCGATCCACGAGCCCGCCGCGTTCAAGGCTCTGGTGGATCAGGCGTCGAAGGCTTAAGCCAAACTCCATCCGAGCGAATCAGGGGTGCAATGCCCCTGAAACTTTCACTCCGGAGTTTGCATGACCGATATCGCCGCTCTCCAATCCGAACTGTTGGCCGCCGTGGCCGGCGCCGCCGATGAGGCTGCGCTGGAAGCCGTGCGGGTTGGCGCCCTGGGCAAGAAAGGCTCGGTCAGCGCCTTGCTGGCCACCATGGGCAGTCTTTCGCCGGAAGAGCGCAAAATTCAGGGCCCGAAATTCAACGGCTTGAAAGACGCGGTCACCGAAGCCATCGCGGCGCGAAAGATCCAGTTGGGCGATGCCGCGCTGGATGCGCGCCTGGCCGGCGAGAAGCTGGACGTCACCCTGCCCGCGCGCCCCGAAAATACCGGCTCGGTACATCCGATCAGCCAGGTGCTGGAAGAAGTGGTCGCCATCTTCGCCGACCTGGGTTTTGGCGTCGCCGAAGGCCCGGATGTGGAATTTGACGATTACAACTTCACCAAGCTGAACATCCCGCCCGATCATCCGGCGCGGCAGATGCAGGACACGTTCTACGTCGCGCCGCAAGCCGACGGCACCAGCCATGTGCTGCGCACCCACACCTCGCCGGTGCAGGTGCGCACCATGCTGAAAACCAAACCGCCCATCCGCATCATCTCGCCGGGCCGCACCTATCGCGTCGATAGCGACGCCACCCATTCGCCCATGTTCCACCAGGTCGAAGCGCTGGTGGTGGATGAAGGCATCAATCTGGGCCACCTAAAATGGACGGTGGAGGAATTCTGCAAGGCGTTCTTCGAAATCGACAAGATCGAGCTGCGCGCGCGCCCCAGCTTCTTTCCCTTCACCGAGCCATCGCTGGAATGGGACATGCGCTGCGACCGCAGCGTGCCGGGCAAGATCACCTTCGGCAGCGGCAATGATTGGCTGGAGCTGGGCGGCTCCGGCATGGTCCATCGCAAGGTGCTGGAGAATTGCGGCATCGATTCCAACAAGTATCAGGGCTTTGCCTTCGGCTTCGGGTTGGATCGCATGGCGATGCTGAAATACGGCATTCCCGACATCCGCGGCTTTTTTGAGTCCGATGTGCGCTGGTTGAAGCATTACGGCTTTGCCGCGCTCGACATGCCCACGCTTGATGGTGGGCTCAGTCGATGAAATTCACATTTTCCTGGCTCAAAGAGCATCTCGATACCGACGCCGATGCAGCCGCCATTGGCGAGCGGCTAACCGCCATCGGCCTGGAAGTGGAAAGCATCACTGATCCGGGCGCAGGCCTGAAGGATTTCATCGTCGGCGAAGTCATCACCGCCGAGAAACATCCCAATGCTGACAAGCTGCGGCTGTGCAGCGTCAGCGACGGCAAGGACAGGCTTCAGATCGTCTGCGGTGCGCCCAATGCGCGGGCCGGCATCAAGGTGGTGCTGGCCCGGCCCGGCACGACCATTCCCGCCAGCGGTGACGTGCTGAAGCTTGGCATCATTCGCGGAGTGGGATCGCGCGGCATGATGTGTTCGGCCCGCGAATTGCTGTTGGGCGAAGACCATGACGGCATCATTGAGCTCAAGCCCGGGGCCAAAGTGGGCGCGCCGGCGGTGGCGGCGCTGGTGGATGCAGGCCTGTTGGCCAATGATCCGCTGTTCGACGTTTCCATAACCCCCAATCGCGGCGATGCGGCGTCGGTCTATGGCATTGCCCGCGATCTGGCCGCCAGCGGGTTGGGTAAACTCAAGGCCGAAAAGGTCGCGCCGGTCGCCGGGAAATTTCCTTCGCCCAAGACCATTGCCTTGAATTTCACGCCCGAAAACAAAGATGCCTGCACCATCTTCGCCGGGCGGCTGATTAGGGGCGTCAAGAACGGCCCCGCCCCCAAATGGGTGCAAGACAAGCTCAAAAGCGTGGGCATGAAATCCATTTCCGCCCTGGTGGACGCCACCAATCTGGTGTCCCAGGACCGCGGCCGCCCGCTGCATGTGTTCGATGCCGACAAACTGACCGGCAACCTGCAGGCCCGCATGGCCAAGCCGGGCGAACAAGTCGCGGCGCTGGATGAAAAGACCTATGTGCTGGATGCCGATACCATCGTGATCGCCGATGACGCGCGCGCCGTGAGCATCGCCGGCATCATGGGCGGGATGGACAGCGGCAGCTTCGAAAGCACGGCGAATGTGTTCATCGAATCCGCCTGGTTCGATCCGGCGCGCATTGCGCGTGCCGGGCGCAAGCAAGCCATCATCTCCGATGCCCGCTATCGCTTCGAGCGCGGCGTCGATCCGCAATTCGTGCTGCCGGGCCTGGAGCTTTGCACGCGGCTCATCCTGGAATGGTGCGGCGGCGAAGCGTCGGATGTGGTGATCGCGGGCGCGCTGCCCCCGCCCGACAAACCGATCCTGTTTGATCCCGGTTTTGTCGAAAGCTTTGGCGGCATCAAAGTGCCGCGTGCGCGGATTATTTCCATTCTGCAAGGCCTGGGCTTTGTGGTCGAAGACCATGGCGCCCTGCACGTGGTGCCGCCCAGCTGGCGTCATGACGTGGACGGGCCCGCCGATCTGGTGGAAGAAGTGGTGCGCATCCATGGCCTCACCGATGTGCCTTCGGTGGCGCTGGCGCGCGATCATGCCGTGGCGGCGCCGGTTTTATCCAAGGCGCAGCGCCGGGTCCGCACCGCGCGGCGCGCCTTGGCGGGGCGCGGCTTCAATGAATGTGTGAGCTTTTCCTTCATCGCCCGCGATCAGGCCAAGTTGTTCGGCGGCGGCGATGACGCGCGCCAGCTTTCTAATCCTATCGCGTCGGATTTGGATGCGTTGAGGCCCTCGGTCCTGCCCTCGCTGCTGGCCGCGGCCACGCGCAATGCGGCGCGCGGCTTCCCCAACCTGCAATTGTTCGAGATCGGCGCGGCCTTCGACAGCGGCATGCCGGAAGCGCAAAAGACCGTGACCGCCGCGATCCGCACCGGAAACCCTGAGCGGCATTGGCAAAAAGCGGGAGACGCTTCCGGCCTGTTCGCCGCGAAAGCTGATCTGCTGGCGGCACTGGAAACCATCACCGGCGCGCCCATGTCCGCGCCCGTCACCCAAGGCGCGCCCGGCTGGTATCACCCGGGGCGCAGCGGCACCATCGCCATGGGCCCCAAGGTGATCGCGCAATTCGGTGAATTGCATCCCAAGGTGCTGGCGGCGTTCGATTTGAAAGTGCCGGCAGCCGGCTTTGAAATCTTCCTGGACGCCATTCCGGACGCCAAGTCCAAAGGCAAGGCCAAACCCTTGTTCCAGCCGTCGCCCTATCAGGCGATCGACCGCGACTTCGCTTTTGTGGTGGACGCCAAGCTGCCCGCCGGAGACCTGGTCAAGGCGGTCAAGCTGGCCGACCGCGCCCTGATCGACACCGTCAGTGTGTTCGACCTTTACGAAGGCAAGGGCGTGCCGGAAGGCAAGAAATCCATCGCCCTGGCGGTGCGCATCCAGCCTTCAGCCGCCACCCTGACCGACGCCGAGATCGAAGCCCTGGCGCAAAAGATCGTGGCGGCGGCGATGAAGCTGGGCGCTACGCTGAGAAGCTGAGCAGCTTCGGGCTCGCGCCAACTTCTTCCGCAAGCTTTTCAAACGCCGCCTTGGCGCGCGGATTGGAGCGCTGATGGCGTTCGGCAAATATCATTTCATTCTTTTGGGTATGCTCGAACCCGGTGAACTCGGTCACACGCACCTTGTAACCGTGGGCTTCCAGATACAGCCCGCGCAGCACATTGGTGAGATGGGCGCCGAATTCCCGGCGTTGAATCGGATGCCGCCATAATTGTTCCAGCGGGCCTTTGACATCTTCCAGCGCCGCCGCCACTTCCGCCTGACAGCAGGGCACCAGGGCCACGAACTTGGCCTCATGTTTCAACGCGAATTGAATGGCTTCATCCGTGGCGGTGTCGCAGGCATGCAACGCGGTGACGATATCCACAGCGCCGACCTGTGACTCGGCGATCTTTCCTTCGACAAACGCCATGCGGTCAAAGCCGCTTTCGTCCGCGATCTTTTTCGCGGTCTTGATCAGTTCGGCGCGCGCCTCAACCGCGATCACCTGGCCGCGTCCGGCGGGGCGAAAATAAAGATCGTAAAGAACAAACCCCAAATAGGATTTGCCCGCGCCCAGATCGGCCAGCACCGGCTGGGCCTTGTCCTTCAGGCTTTCATCAATCGCCGGTTTGATCAGTTGCGCCAGATGCTGAACCTGTTTGAGCTTGCGCCGGGAATCCGCATTCAGCCCGCCATTATGGGTCAGGATGTGCAGCGCTTTCAGCAACGGCACCGATTGGCCGGGCCACAATTCTGTCGCTTCGTTCTTATTTTTTGGGTCGCTCGCCGACACGCTGCCGCTATCGGTCACGCCAACGCTCCTTTTCATGATCGCAACGCCTCAAGTGGATGAGTGATGCCGTACCAATAATTATACCCTCTCACCGCCCAATAATTCATCTTGGCCCATTCTTTCGGCGGCGTGAGATCGTTCCAATCCGGTGACAAGCTCTTCTCGATCTGGTTGGCCATATAGATCCGCCGCCGCCCCTGCCAGTAGTGCAGAAACGTGTCGCGCACTTCGGCGATGGGGGTTTGCGACAGCCGCGCTACTTCGCTGAGCGCCAATTGTTCCAGGGTGGGAAATTTTCGCGCCCGCCCGATCAGGGCATCGATATAGGCCAGCGTGTCTTCCATCAGCGGCAGATGTACCGGAGACACCCCAATAAGCCCGGAATTGAACATCCAGCTCTGGGCGATGTCATAACGCACCTGCCCCAGATGCGGCAGGCGGGTCGCGAAGCCCTTGAGCGGGGGAAAGGGATTGCGCAATTCAAAATGGTTCATCACCACCGCCGACCTGGTCACCGACCAGTTTTCCTGCGGCGCCAATTTGCCGGTCACCTCGGCGTGGAAACCCGGCCGGATGATGGAGTCGCTGTCGATGAAACAGACCGGCGCGGCGAACCGCTTCAGGGCGTCCA
Organism: Rhizomicrobium sp.; assembly: GCA_035693565.1. Classification (GTDB taxonomy): domain Bacteria; phylum Pseudomonadota; class Alphaproteobacteria; order Micropepsales; family Micropepsaceae; genus Rhizomicrobium. The sequence goes on from DASSGF010000029.1 coordinate 164,498, forward strand.
GCACCACCGCCGGCTTGATGCGGTGATGGTAAAGCCCATTGCCGGACCAGGCGTGGGTCTGGGCGGCGATGTCCACCACCTCTACCGGCCAGTGGGCGTAAACATCGGGCGCGTCGGTATAGACCGCGATCCGGGCGTCCGGCCCCGGTTCCGGACCCAATTCCTGGCGCAGGGAAATCAGGCTGTAGCGCAGCTCCCGCCGGTATTGGGCGCGCCCGCCATAATCCAGGTAGAGATAGTGCAGCATCAGGGGGTTATAGCTGGAAAAGCCGGTGGAATGAGGCCCCTCAGTCTGCTAGACCCCCGGCCCGATGCCCGAACTCTCCAAAATCCGCAATTTCTCCATTGTCGCCCATATCGACCATGGCAAGTCCACCCTGGCCGACCGGCTGATCCAGTTCACCGGCACGGTCTCGGACCGCGACATGACCAACCAGATCCTGGATTCGATGGACATCGAGCGGGAGCGCGGCATCACCATCAAGGCCCAGACCGTGCGGCTGGAATACACCGCCAGGGATGGCCAGACCTACATCCTCAACCTGATGGACACGCCCGGCCATGTCGACTTCGGCTATGAGGTCAGCCGCTGTCTGGCTGCCTGCGAGGGCGCGCTACTGGTGGTGGACGCCAGCCAGGGGGTCGAAGCCCAGACCCTGGCCAATGTCTATCAGGCCATCGATGCCGGGCTGGAGATTGTGCCGGTCCTCAACAAGATCGACCTGCCCGCCGCCGAACCGGACCGGGTCAAGCAGCAGATCGAAGACGTGATCGGGTTGGACGCCAGTGAGGCGGTGCCGATTTCCGCCAAGACCGGGCTTAACATCGACAAGGTGCTGGAAGCGGTGGTGACCCGCCTGCCCGCGCCCAAAGGCACTTTGGAAGCGCCGCTCAAGGCGCTGTTGATCGACAGTTATTACGACGCCTATCTGGGCGTGGTGGTGCTGGTGCGCATCATCGATGGCGAACTGAAGAAGGGCCACAAGATCCGCATGATGGCGACCGACGCCGTCTATCAGGTGGAACAGATCGGGGTGTTCAAACCCAAGAAGCTGGCGGTCGAAAGCCTGGGCCCCGGCGAGGTCGGCTATATCACCGCCCAGATCAAGCAGGTGGCCGACACCAAGGTGGGCGACACCATCACCGATGAGCGCAAAGGCACGACCACCCCCCTGCCCGGCTTCAAGCCGGCGCAGCAAGTGGTGTTCTGCGGGTTGTTCCCGGTGGACGCGGCCCAGTTCGAGGATTTGCGCGACGCTTTGTCCAAGCTGCATTTGAACGACGCCAGCTTCACCTATGAGACCGAATCGAGCGCCGCGCTGGGCTTCGGCTTCCGCTGCGGCTTTCTAGGCCTGCTGCATTTGGAAATCGTGCGCGAGCGGCTGGAGCGGGAATTCAATCTCGACCTGATCACCACCGCGCCATCGGTGATTTATCACATCTACATGAACAACGGCACGATGAAGGAGTTGCACAATCCGGCCGACATGCCGGATGTGACCTATATCGACCGCATCGAAGAACCGTGGATCAAGGCCACCGTGCTGGTGCCCGACGAATATCTGGGATCGGTGCTGAAGCTGTGCGAGGACCGGCGCGGGCGGCAGGTGGAGCTCACCTATGCCGGCAATCGCGCCATGGTGATCTATATGCTGCCGCTGAACGAAGTGGTGTTCGATTTCTATGACCGGCTGAAGAGCGTTAGCCGCGGCTATGCCAGCTTCGACTATCACATCGACAAATATGAAGAAGGCGACCTGGTGAAAATGTCCATCCTGGTCAACGACGACCCGGTGGATGCGCTGAGCATGATCGTCAACCGCCAGCGCGCCGAAGGCCGTGGCCGGGCGATGTGCGAAAAGCTCAAAGACCTGATCCCGCGCCACATGTTCAAAATTCCGATCCAGGCGGCCATCGGCGGCAAGGTGATCGCCCGCGAAACCCTCAGCGCTTTACGAAAAGACGTCACCGCCAAATGCTATGGCGGCGACATTTCCCGCAAGCGCAAGCTGTTGGACAAGCAGAAAGAGGGCAAGAAGAAGATGCGCCAGTTCGGCAAGGTGGACATTCCCCAGGAAGCCTTCATCGCCGCGCTGAAGATGGACGATAACTAGCCTCTCCGTCCTGCGTTCGGGGCCAACCAGCCCTGCCCTGGCCGGTTTCGACAAATCCATTTCCAGCCTTTATATGACCGGCCATGTCCAGTGTGGCCCTGATCGATTATGGCTCCGGCAACCTCGCCAGTGCGGCGAAGGCTTTGGCGCGCGCGGCTGACGGCAAATTCGACATCGTCACCACCGCCGATCCGCAGGTGGTCAAGGACGCCGAACGGGTGGTGCTGCCGGGCGTGGGCGCCTTTGCCGATTGCATGAAGGGCCTGTCCGCCGTGCCCGGCATGGTCGAGGCCCTGCGCGAGAAAGTGCTCAAGGACGGCGCGCCCTTTCTGGGCATCTGTGTGGGCATGCAATTGCTGGCCACGGTGGGGGTGGAGTTCGGCCGCCATGCCGGGCTGGGCTGGATCGCCGGTGAGGTGGTCAAGATCACCCCGTCCGATCCCAACCTCAAAATCCCGCATATGGGCTGGAACCAGCTCAAGCTGGAACAGAAGCATCCCCTGCTGGCCGGCATCGCGCCGGAAGCGCATGCCTATTTCGTGCATAGTTTTGAGCTGAAGCCGGTGCTGCCCGATGATCTGATCGCCACCACCGATTATGGCGGCCCGCTGACCGCTATGGTGGGCAATGAGAATATCGCCGGCACCCAATTTCATCCGGAAAAGAGCCAGGCGACGGGCCTGAAGCTGCTTGAAAACTTTCTGAAATGGCGACCGTAGTGGAATTTTCGTTTTACTTGTCATTCCCGCGTAAGCGGGAATCCAACTTAGGACCGGCTGTGAATTTTGAAGTTGGATGCCCGCTTTCGCGGGCATGACAAAAAGGGGTTTTGGGCAGTGATCATCTTTCCCGCCATCGACCTGAAAGACGGTGTCTGCGTCCGCCTCAAGAAAGGCGTGATGGAAGACGCCACCGTGTTCAACACCGATCCCGCCGCTCAGGCCAAGAGCTTCGCCGCCCAAGGCTTTCAATGGCTGCATTGCGTGGATCTGAACGGCGCTTTCGCAGGCCATAGCGCCAATGCGGCAGCGATCAAAGCCATCCGCGCCGCGATCGATCTTCCCATCCAGTTGGGCGGCGGCATTCGCGACATGGCGGCGGTGGAGAGTTGGCTGGCCGCCGGCATTACCCGGGTGATCCTGGGCACCGCCGCGCTGACCAATCCGGAATTCGTGAAACAGGCGGCGCGCAAATTCCCCGGCCGCATTGTGGTGGGCGCCGACGCCAAGGGCGGCAAGATCGCCACCCAAGGCTGGGCCGAAGTCAGCGAACTGACCCCCGTCGATCTGGGCAAGCGGTTCGAGGATGCCGGGGTCGCCGCCATCCTGTTCACCGACATTGACGGCGATGGGCTGCTGAAAGGCGTCAACGTGACCGCGACCGCGGCGCTGGCCCGCGCTTTGTCCATTCCGGTGATTGCCTCCGGCGGGGTCGGCTCCATCGCCGACATCGACGCCCTGCTGGCGGCGAAAGAACCCAATATCCAAGGCGTGGTAGTGGGCCGGGCGCTGTATGACGGCCGCATCGACGTGGCGGAGGCTTTGAAGAAAACCGCCGCTTAAGACCGGCCTATCGGGCGCTTCCGCACCAGAAACATCCAGGCCGCAAACGCCCCGCCACCCAGAACCGCTCCGCCAACGGACCGAACCAGCAGGTTGGAGTCGTTCCCTTCCAGGGGATGAAGAATCCAGGCGGCCAAGCCCGCGATGCAGGCTGCCATCAGAACCAGCCCGATCACCTGTCTCCCCTTCACAAGATTCTTAGCTCCGCGTCAGCCGCCGGGTGAGCTCGTCCAACTGCTCCAGGGATTTGTAGGAAATCCGCATTTCCCCACCTTTATCCCCTTTGTGGATAATCTGGACCTTCAGACCCAAGCGATTGGAAATACTGGTTTCCAGGTCGGAAATATTGGGGTCCTTGGCGGGTTTTCCACCGGGCTTCTTCTTGACCGAACGCTGTTCGGCTTGGCGGACGGTCATCGCCCCTTCGATCAATTCCCGGGCCCGGGCGACCGGATCGGCCTCTCCTAACAGTGTTCGAGCATGGCCAGCCGTCAGCTTGCCCTCCCTTATCCAGGCTTTGACCGGATCGGGCAGCTTGAGCAGCCGGATGGTGTTGGCGACATGGGAGCGGCTCTTGCCCACTTCCCGCGCCACGTCTTCCTGGGTGCGGCCGAACTTGGCGATCAGCTCTTCATAGGCCGCCCCTTCTTCTATCGCGTTGAGGTCGGCGCGCTGGACATTCTCGATGATTGCCAGTTCCAGCGCCTGATCGTCCGGCAGTTCGCGGATCACCACCGGCACGTCATGCAGCTTGGCCAGTTGCGCGGCGCGCCAGCGCCGTTCGCCCGCCACGATCTCATAACGATCGGGACCGACGGGCCTGACCAGGATGGGCGACAGAACGCCCTTCTCCCTGATGCTGGCCGCCAGTTCTTGCAGCGGGCCCTCGTCAAACGTCATGCGCGGCTGAAAGCGTCCCGGCTGCAGGAACGCCACCGGCAACACGCGCAAATCTTTCTTACTGACCGGCTCACCTTTCACCGCGGCGGCTTCATCGCCGATCAAAGCGGAAAGGCCGCGGCCCAGGCCGCGTGGGCGATCAGGGGTGGGAGTCATGCCGCGGCTCGAATGCGTTCGCGCTGAATCAATTCACCGGCCAGCTTGATGTAAGCCTGACTGCCCGGACAGCGCAGATCATAGACCAGCGCCGGCACGCCATGGCTGGGCGCTTCGGAAATCCGCACATTTCTTGGGATGACCGTGCTGTACACCTTTTCGCCCAAAGTCTCGCGCACATCCGCCGCCACCTGGTCCGACAGCTTGTTGCGCTTGTCGAACATGGTCAGCACGATGCCCTGTATGTCTAATGTCGGATTAAGCTTGTTGCGCACCAGCTCGATGGTCTTCATCAACTGGCTGAGACCTTCCAGCGCAAAGAATTCGCATTGCAGCGGCACCATCACCGAATCCGCCGCCGCCATCGCATTCAATGTCAGCAAGGTGAGGGAGGGGGGACAGTCGATCAAAATATAAGAAAACTCGTTTGCTCCGTGTACGGAATATTCCTCCAGCGCATCCTTCAGGATGAAATTGCGCCGGGGCATGTCGGCAAGTTCGAGTTCGGCGCCGGACAGATCCACGGTCGCCGGCACCAGCGACAGGCCGGGGATGCGGGTCTTCACAATGGCGTCCTCGAGTTTCGCCGCGCCCGTCAGCACCTCATAGGTGGTGAGCTTGCGGTCCTGGCGATGCACCCCCAGTCCGGTGGAGGCATTGCCTTGCGGATCGATGTCGATCACCAGGGTGGGCTCGCCCACCGCCGCCAGTGCCGTGCCCAGATTGATGGCCGTGGTGGTTTTACCGACCCCGCCTTTTTGATTGGCGACGACCAGGACGCGAGGTTTTTTGGGAAGCGACATGGCGGGGGCCCAACTCTCTTACGATCACTATAGCACCCGAGGGATCGCTCTGGCTCGGCACTTGAGAGGCTTTGATGCTCCAATATTTAGAGGCTTCCGTCAATTCAGCCCCTACATTTTGACCCTTGAGAAACAAGCAAACACCGTTCAGGGCCAAGAATTTCTGGGCATAAGCCAGCAGCTGGGGCAGGGGCGCCAATGCCCGGGCCGTCACCACGTCAAACGGGCGTGGGAATAGGTCTTCCAGCCGCGCATTGGCGATCTCGACCTTCACGCCCATACGGTCGGCGGCGGCCTGCAGGAAGGCGCATTTCTTAGTAGTGGCCTCGTGCAGGGTCACGGCCAGGTCCGGGCGCATCGCCGCCAGCACCAGGCCGGGAAATCCCGCCCCCGAGCCCAGGTCGGCTACGGTCCGCGCCGCGTCCGGAATAAGAGGGATCAATTGGGCCGAATCCCAGAAATGCCGGCGCCATAGGTCTGGCAGGGTGCTTTTGGCCACTAGATTGTGCCGGGCGTTCCAATCCAGCAGGACATCGGCATAGGCCTTCAGCCGGGCCAATGTTTCACGTGAAACACCGGTCCTGTCCGCGAATTCTTCCGGCCCGAAATCAGGCACTTTGGCGCTTCCGGCCAGCCTTCACATGCGCCAGGACCAGGGTGAGGGCCGCTGCAGTCACCCCTTCGATCCGGGCGGCCTGGCCCAGGGTCGCGGGCCGGATGCGCTCAAGTTTCTGGCGCACCTCGTTGGACAGGCCAATCACTGCGCCATAGTCCAGGCTGACGGGCAGGGTTCGGTCTTCATCCCGGCGGAAAGCCACGATGTCGGCGTCCTGCCGATCCAGATAGCCGGCATACTGCGCGTCGACTTCCAGCTGCTCGACGATTTCGCGCGGAATTGCCGCCAATTCCGGCCAAATCCTGGTCAAGCTAGCGAAATCCGTCAGGGAAAGCAGATCCAGCGCGCTCCGCCGCACGCCGTCCAGTCGGACGGCCAGCCCATGCTTGGCGGCCTCGTTGGGGGTCAGCGACAGCGAAGCCATTGTTTCACGTGAAACACGGAGGCTTTCCAGCTTGCCCGCGAAGGCGGTGGCTCGCCCAGGCTCGACAATGCCCTCCCGCTTGCCCAAAGGGGTCAGCCGCTGATCGGCATTGTCCGCGCGCAAGGTGAGGCGATACTCGGCCCGGCTAGTGAACATGCGATAGGGCTCAGAAACCCCCCTGGTCACCAGGTCGTCAATCATCACCCCAATATAGGCCTGGGCCCGGTCCAGAATGACCGGTTGGCTGCCGCTGGCGGTGCGGGCCGCGTTCCAACCCGCCATGAGGCCCTGGGCGGCCGCTTCCTCGTAACCTGTGGTGCCGTTGATCTGGCCAGCCAGATAAAGCCCGGGCACGGCTTTCACTTCCAAGGCGGACGAAAGCTCGCGCGGATCGACATAGTCATATTCGATGGCATAGCCCATGCGCTGGACCCGGGCCTTTTCCAGGCCCGGAATGGTCTTCAACAGCGCCAGCTGGACATCCTGGGGCAGGCAGGTGGAAATCCCGTTGGGATAGACCAAATCCGTGCTAAGTCCTTCTGGTTCCAGGAAAATTTGATGAGACTCACGATCGGCGAACCGGCTGACCTTGTCCTCGATGGAAGGGCAATAGCGCGGGCCCGTGGAGGCGATCTGGCCGGAATACATCGGCGAGCGATGCAGGTTGGCCCGGATCACTTCATGAGTGGAAAGGGTGGTGCGGGTGATGCCGCAGGCGATCTGCGGCGTGGTGATGGCCTTGGTCAGGAAGGAGAAGGGCGAGGGCGGATCGTCGCCCCGCTGCATCTCCAGCGCCGCCCAATCGATGGTCTTGCCTTCCAGCCGGGGCGGCGTGCCGGTCTTGAGCCGGCCCATCTTCAATCCAAAACCATAAAGCGTTTTGGATAGGCCGATGGACGGCGCTTCGACGCCGTCTTCGATCTTCATCCGGCCGGCGGGAATTTTGGTTTCGCCGATATGGATCAGCCCGTTCAAGAACGTGCCGGTGGTCAACACCACCTTGCCGCAAAAAATTTCTTCCCCGCGCGCCGTCACCACGCCGGTGACCATCCCATCCTTTAAAATCAGGTCTTCCGCGCTGTCGGCGCGAATTTCCAGGGTGGAAATGCTGCGCAGCATGGCTTGCATTGCCGCGCGGTAAAGCGCGCGATCGGCTTGCGCGCGCGGGCCGCGTACCGCCGGGCCCTTGCGGCGATTGAGCAGGCGGAATTGGATTCCCGCCGCATCCGCCACCCGCCCCATCAAACCGTCCAGAGCATCAATCTCGCGCACCAGATGGCCCTTGCCCACCCCGCCAATGGCGGGATTGCAGGACATCTCGCCCAAGGTTTCGATGGCGTGTGTGAGCAACAGAGTCCTGGCGCCAAACCGCGCGGACGCCGCGGCGGCTTCACAGCCGGCATGACCGCCGCCAATCACAATGACGTCGTAGGGCTTCATGGCGGCTCAATAAGCGCCGCTCGATTCATCCACAAGGGCCAAGTGACGCTGTCACTTACCAATGCAGAAATCGCGGAACACAAAGTCCAGCAATTCTTCCACGTCGACCACCCCGGTGATGCGGCCGACCGCGCGCATCGCCAGCCGCAAATCTTCCGCCAGCAGTTCGGGATGCGCCTGAGGCGCCGCCAGCCCGTGCTGCAAGGCATCCGCCGCTTGCTGCAAAGCATGGCGGTGGCGGGGCCGGGTGAGGGGCGGGGCGCTGCCGCCGCCATCCAGTCTTTGCTGCACCTTTTGCTGCAGCATGTCCTGCAGCAAAGCCAGGCCTTCTCCGGTTTTGAGCGAGATCGAAAGGCCTTCGCGCGCAAATCCCAGGTCGGCTTTGTTCCAGACCGTGAGGTCGGGTTCGGGCAGGTCGGCGGGCAGTCCGGCGCGGGGATTTTCCAGACTCCCGTCCAGCAACAGCAGGGTCATGCCGCCTGCGGCATGTGAAAGCGCGCGGCGCACCCCTTCCGCCTCGATAGGCTCGGCGGTCTGGCGCACCCCGGCCGTATCGGCGATCTGCAGCAGATAGCCGCCCAGGTCCAGCCGCGCCTCCACCACATCGCGGGTGGTGCCGGGGGTGCCGGAAACAATCGCCACATCCCGGCGCGCCAGGGCATTAATCAGGGACGATTTGCCGGCATTGGGCGGGCCCAGAATGGTGAGGCGCAGGCCCTCGCGCAGGCTTTCGCCCCGGCCCGCATCGTCCGTATGTGCTTGTATTTCTTGTAGTATTTCTGATGCCGCGCGCCGGGCAGCGGCAAATTCCACTTCGCCCACCCCGTCGTCGGAAAAATCGATGGCGGCTTCAGCCCGGCCCAAGGCGGCAACCAGCCGGGTCCGCCAGCCGTCATAAAGATCGGCCAGGGCCCCGTCATATTGCCGCAAGGCCTGGCGCAGTTGGGCAGGCGTTTCCGCATCTACCAGATCGGCGATGGCTTCGCCCCGTGTCAGGTCCAGCTTGCCGTTCTCCACCGCCCGGCGGCTGAATTCGCCCGGCTCGGCAGGCCGCAGTCCCAGCTGCAAAAAGGCGGAAAACAAGGCTTCCCGAATGGCGCGGCCGCCATGGACATGAAATTCCGCCACATCCTCGCCGGTGAAACTATGAGGCGCGGGAAACCACAGCAGCAATCCTTGATCGATTTCGCAACCGTGATGGGTCAGCCGCCGCAACACCGCCTGACGCGGCGCGGGCAAAGCGCCCGCCAGGGCCTCAAGACTGGCGCCGGCCAACGGGCCCGAGACCCGGACCACCGCCACCCCGGCCCTGCCGGGATGGCTGGCCAGGGCAAAAATGCTGTCCACGGCGGGCAAGGCTTATTTGCCGTCTTTCTTCAACATGGCGGCGGCGCTGTCCCACATGGCCTTTTGAAACTTCTGGAAAGTCTCCGTTCCGCCCATGCCCGAACTGAAGGGCAGCCAGGCCCTGACCATGCCCTCCGGATCATTGGCGTCGAACGCGGCCTTCATCCGGGACTGCATCTCATCCAGCATTTTCTGCTGCATGGGCCGGATATCGGGCAGGCCCATGAAGGCGCGGGCCTCTTCCGGGGTCATGTCCATCTCGATATGCACCTTCATGGCGGCATCTCCTGGCCTAACTGGCAAAACCGGGGCCATCTTTCCCACACCCAGCATCCGATGTAAGTAACCCCGCCCCAAAAACATCACAGAAGCGGGCCGGCGGGAAGCATCCTTCCGCGCACCCAATTGGAACGGAACGATGAGCCTCAACAACGCGACCAGCCCCTATCTACTCGCCCATAAGGACAATCCCATCCAATGGCGGACATGGGGTCCGCAAGCCCTGGCCGAGGCCAAGGCCGCGGACAAGCCCATCCTGCTCAGCCTGGGCTATGTCGGCTGCCATTGGTGCCAGGTGATGAACCGCGAGACGTTCAGCGATGCCGCGGCGGCGCAGATCGTCAACGACAATTTCATCCCCGTGCTGGCCGATCGCGACGAGCGGCCTGATCTGGACATGCTCTATCAGGGCGCCGCGGGCCTCATGGGACATCCCGGCGGCTGGCCGCTGAACATCTTCCTCACTCCCGATGGCCGGCCCTATTGGGTGGCCGGTTATCTGCCCAAGGACGAGACGCCGGAGACGCCCAATCTCAGCCGTCTCGCCACCGACACCGCCGCCTTGTGGAAGAATGAGCGCCCCCGCGCCGAAGATACCGGCAACAAGGTGCGCGAAGCGGTGGAGAATCTCTACAACCGCGACATGACCGCCGCCCAGGAAAGCATGAACCTGGACCTGGCGGCGCTGCGTATCGCCCAGCGCCACGATATTTTCTTCGGCGGCCTGCAGAACCAGGTGAAATTCCCCAATCCCTTTTTGCTGCAGGTGATCTGGAACGCCTATCTGCGTACCGGCACGCCGCAATTCAGCCAGATCATCTTCACCACTCTGGACAGCGTCCTGATGGGCGGGGTTTATGACCATGTCGGCGGCGGCTTCTTCCGTCACAGCCTGGACGAGCGCTGGCTGGATCCGGCGTTTGAAAAAATGCTCTACGACCAGGCGCTGCTGATCGACTTCTGCACCCAGGTCTTCCAGTTCAACCGCAATGAGCTTTGCCGCCAGCGCGTGACCGACACTCTGGGCTTCCTGTTCCGGGAGATGAAAGTGGGCGATCTGTTCGCCGCCTCCATTTCCTCCGGCTCCCAGACCGAGGATGGAAAATATTACACCTGGAGCGAGGCGGAAATTGACGCCGCCCTGGTGGGCACCTTCTCGGCGCGCTTCAAGCAAGTCTATGGCATCACCCGCGACGGCAATGTGATGGGCCGCAATCTGCCGCGCCGGCTGGGCAATCCCGCCCCCGCCAATGAGGCCGACGAAGCGCTCCTGGTCAAGCAGCGCGACATGCTGTTGGCCTTGCGCCAGAAGCGCACCGCGCCGCTGTGCGACGACCGCGTGCTGACCGATTGGAACGGACTCATGATCGCCGCCCTGGCGCGGGCGGGCCAGGTGTTCGAGCGCCCCGACTGGACCCAGGCCGCCATAAAAGCCTTTGACGCGGTGATCGCGGAAATGGGCGGCAAGGACAACACGCTGTCCCATGTTAAAGGCAGCATGGGCATTGCCGACGACTATGCCGATATGGCGCGGGCGGCGTTGCTGCTGCACGAAGCGACCGCCGATGGCCGCTTCCTGACGCAAGCCAGGGCCTGGACCGCGGTGCTGGACACGCATTTCTGGAACGGCCAGATCAACGGCTATTGCTACTATGCCGACAATGCCGAACAGCTTTTCGTGCGGCCGCGCATGGTGTTCGACAATCCCAACCCCAGCGCCAACGGCACCATGCTGGAAGTGCTGACGCGGTTGGCGCTGCTGACCGGCGAGCCTGAATATATGGGCCGCGCCTCCACCCTGGCGGCCACCTTCGGCAATGAAGCCAACCGCATGCTCAATGGCGCCGGCAGTTATCTGGCCGGTTTTGAGTATCTGGTGAACAGCCTGATCATCCTGGTGATCGGCCATAAGGGCCACAGCAAGACCCAGGAGCTGATCCGCGCTTATTGGAGCAAGGCCCTGCCCAACGCCATGCTGGTGCAGATCGAGCCGGGCGACAGCCTGCCGGCGCAGCATCCCGCCAATGGCCGCGGCATGGAAGGCGGCCATCCCACGGTTTACATCTGCCAGGCGGGCCAATGCTCCAATCCCATCACCAATGCCCAGGAACTGGCGCTGACCCTGACCCTGCCGCCGCAATTGCGCGCCCAGGTGCAGGCGCAGATCCAGCAGCAGCAGGCGGCGCCGCAGCCGACGAGGTTCGGCTGATCAACCGCCTGATGCTTGATGCATCAGCGCAGCGAAGAATTAGAAGGTGCCGAGATGATCAAGGCCATCCGTTTCGAGAAAACCGGCGGCAGTGATGTGCTGCAATATGTCGACTATGACTTGCCGCCGCCGGCCAAGGGCCAGGTGCAGGTCAAGCACGCCGCCATCGGGGTGAACTTCATCGACACCTATCATCGCACCGGGCTGTATGCCTTGCCCTTGCCCTCCGGCCTGGGCTCGGAAGCGGCGGGCACGGTGAGCGCGGTGGGCGAGGGCGTCACCCGTTTCAAGCTGGGCGACCGCGTGGGCTATGCCAGCGGCGTGATCGGTTCTTATGCGGAAGGCAACAATGTCGCCGCCGACCGGCTGGTGCGGCTGCCCAACGGCATCAGCGACGAGCTGGCGGCGGCGGTGCTGCTCAAAGGCATGACCACCCAATATCTGATCCGCCGCATCCATCCGGTGAAGGCGGGCGAGACCATCGTCTTCCATGCCGCCGCCGGCGGCGTCGGCCAGATCGCCTGCCAATGGGCCAGGCATCTGGGCGCCACCGTGATCGGCTCAACCACCTCGCCGGAGAAGGTTGAACTGGCCAAGGCCAATGGCTGCGCCCATGTGATCAACACCAAGAATGCGGGTTGGGAAAAACAGGTGCGGGAACTGACCGGCGGCAAAGGCGTGCCGGTGGTTTATGACTCCATCGGCAAAGATACTTTCATGGCCGGGTTGGATTGTTTGCAGCCGCGCGGCATCATGGTGACCTACGGCAATGCTTCGGGCCCGGTCGATCCTTTCTCGCCGGCGGTCCTGGCGGCCAAGGGCTCGCTGTTTGTGACCCGTCCGGTGCTGGCACATTACACCCGCACCGCCGAAGAGCTTCAGGAGACGGCGGACGATCTTTTCCGGGTGCTTGAGTCCGGCGCGGTGAAGGTCGCCATCAACCAGCGCTTTGCGCTGAAAGACGCGGCCCAAGCGCATGACGCGCTGACGGGCAAGAAAACCACCGGGGCAACGATTCTTATTCCGTAAAGCCCAATATGGAATTCCTGCTGGAAGCCCTGTTCCAGATCATCGGCGAATTCCTCCTGCAAGTTTTGTTCGAGGCCGCGGCGGAACTGGGTTTCCACAGCCTCAAGGAGACATTCAAGACATCAGGAAATCCGCTGCTTTCTGCCATCGGGTTTTCCCTGTGGGGATCGTTGGCGGGCGGAATCAGTCTGCTGATCTTTCCGCGGTCCTTCATTTCAGACCATGCCCTTCGCCTATTGAACCTGGCCGTCACACCGCTGGCGACGGGCGAAATCATGAGGCAAATCGGAAATCTGAGGGAGCGCCGAGGCCAAATCTTGGTAGGGCTAGACCGTTTCGGCTATGCGTTCGCTTTCGCATTTGCGATGGCTCTGGTGCGCTTTCTTTTTGCCAAAGGATAGCGCGATACTATTCCCACTTACCGTCAAATGACGGCATCAGAGCGATCAGGGCAAAGAGACAAACCAGAACGCCGGCGGTGATCCATTCCAAACTCATGCCGCCTATAACGCGCCAGGATTACTTTCGGCGCAATTAACGGCACAGCGGCGCGATTTTAGGCAGGCACAGAATATGAGCGGCGAATACCGTCAGGTATTCATCGACTCAAAGAAATCGCCATTGTTCTTCGACTGCCGCAGCTTCTCGAGCAAGAACTCGATGGCGTCCACCGTGCCCATGGGCGACAGGATGCGGCGCAGCACATAGGTCTTTGCCAAAGTGCCCTTCTCGACCAAGAGCTCGTCCTTGCGGGTGCCGGACCGCATGATGTCGATGGCGGGGAAGACGCGCTTGTCGGCGACCTTGCGGTCCAAGATGATTTCGCTGTTGCCGGTGCCTTTGAACTCTTCGAAAATCACTTCGTCCATTCGCGAGCCAGTATCGATCAGGGCAGTGGCGATGATGGTGAGCGAACCGCCTTCCTCGATATTGCGGGCGGCGCCGAAGAAGCGCTTGGGCCGCTGCAAGGCATTGGCGTCCACGCCGCCGGTCAGCACCTTGCCCGATGAGGGAACAACCGTGTTGTAGGCGCGGCCCAACCGGGTGATGGAGTCCAACAGGATGATCACGTCGCGCTTGTGCTCGACCAGGCGCTTGGCCTTTTCGATCACCATTTCCGCCACCTGGACGTGACGCGTCGCCGGTTCGTCGAAGGTGGAGGAGATCACCTCGCCCTTCACCGTGCGCTGCATGTCGGTGACTTCTTCCGGGCGCTCATCGATCAGAAGCACGATCAGGAAAGCGTCGGGATGGTTGGCGGCGATCGCCTTGGCGATATTCTGCAGGATCACGGTCTTGCCGGTGCGGGGCGGGGCGGTGATCAGGGCGCGCTGGCCCATGCCTTGCGGCGCCACAATGTCGATCACCCTGCCGGTCTTGTCCTTGATGGTGGGATCGTCCAGTTCCATCTTCAGCCAGCGGGTGGGATAGAGCGGCGTCAGATTGTCGAAATGGACCTTGTGCTTGATCTGCTCGGGGTCCTCGAAATTGATCGTGGTGACCTTCAGCAGGGCGAAATAGCGCTCGCCTTCCTTGGGCGCCCGGATGGGGCCTTCGGCGGTATCGCCGGTGCGAAGGCCGAAGCGGCGGATCTGGGAGGGCGAGACATAGATATCGTCCGGACCCGGCAGATAGTTGGATTCCGGCGAACGCAGGAAGCCGAACCCGTCCTGCAGGATTTCCACCACGCCCGAACCGGTGATTTCCACTTCACGGTCGGCAAGCTCCTTGAGGATGGCGAACAGCATGTCCTGCTTGCGCATGGAGGATGCGTTCTCGATCTCCAGTTCCTCGGCAAAAGCCAGCAAATCGGCGGGTTTTTTGTTCTTGAGATCCTGCAGCTTCATCGCCTGCAGGCCATCTTGGACAGTCATGGGGTCGGCACCTAAGACAGAGGGGGATTGGTTTCGATGAACGAAGGGCGGACGCCCCGGACGCGATCATCGAAGAGGTTGGTTCTGACCCTTTACCGTTTACGGCACCCTTTATGGGTCGCCCCGTTTGCGGTCCGCGCCCCCGGAAGCATCGGGACCGCGCGGGTCAATCAGACGGGACGTTTATAGCCTGATTTGACGGGCTTGCAAATATCCCCGTTTCCGCCCCCGCCACAGGGGTATCGCACTTAATGTTTCAAGCGGTTCATGATGAACGGCTCGTAGGGCTTAGTCCCCAAATGGCTGGATCTTCACCAGGATCACGATCAGCACCATCAGCACCGCCGGGACTTCATTGATGATCTTGTAGTAGCGGGCGGTGTGATCCCGGCGATCCTGCTGAAAAGCGCGCCATGCCCGCACATTCAGCCCGTGCATTCCCGACATGATCAGCACCAGGATGAACTTGATCTGCAGCCAATGCTCCTCATACGCCTTGGTCACCCAGGCCAGCAGCAATCCCAAAATCCACACCGCGATGAAAGCCGGGTTGATGATGTTCTTGAGCAGCCGCGTTTCCATCACCTTGAAGCGTTCGCTGGAGTCCGAGCCCGGCGCGGTCTCGGTGTGATAGACATAGAGGCGCGGCAGATAGAGCATGCCGGACATGAAGGCGATGACGGCCATGATGTGAAAGGCCAGAAACCAGTTCAGATAATTGCCCAGGCAGGTTTGCAGGGGATTGTTCGCCAAACATTGCTGAAGTTCCGACATCAGGCTTCTCCGTGGCCGCAGCGCTTGAGGCCTGGGGCGCAAATGCGCCCCGGACCGCAGGTGACAATCTCGCTGTCTATGGCCCGGCGTACAAGGCCCGCCAAGCCTTCGATGAATTCGGGATGGATCCCTGCCGTGGCGGCGCGCCGATAGTCCGGCACCCCCGCCTGCTGCGCCAGCTTGCGATATTCGATGTCCAGTTCCACCAGGGTCTCGGAATGTTCGCTGACAAAAGCGATTGGGGCCACGATCACGCCCTTGCCGTCGGCGCCGGCGCGCAGAATCTCGGCATCGGTGGAAGGCCCGATCCATTTCAGCGGCCCTACCCGGCTCTGGTAGCAGATCACCGCTTCCAGGTTTGGCATGCCGAGGGCTTTGATGATGGCGGCCGCCGATTGTTCCACCTGGGACTGGTAGGGATCGCCTTTCTGGATGATGCGCCGGGGCAGGCCATGCGCCGACAGCAACAGGCGATAGGAAATGTTGCCCGGGGCATCGGCCATGGCTTCGCGAATGCGGGCGGCTGACGCCGCGACAAAGCCTGGATCATCGGGAAAACAGCAGATCCGCGCGCTGGGTATCTTCAAGCCCAGCCGCCTGACCGAGCGCCGCCAGTCTTTCAACGACGATGCCGTGGTGGTGGTGGAATATTGCGGATAAAGCGGCAACAGCACGATTCTGTCGGGCCGGAATGCTTTTACCGCCCGCGCCGCGCCCTGGCTGAAGGGGTGCCAATAGCGCATGGCAACAAAGACCTTGGCCTCTACGCCGTCCCTGGACAGGACCTTTTCCAAAGCATCGGCCTGGCGGCGGGTTTCGGCGAATATGGGGGAAGCCCCGCCCAAATGATCATAAATCTTGCGGGCCACCGGCGCGCGCCGGCGGGCGATCAGCCAACCCAGGGGCAAACGCAAAATCGCGGGCAGGGCAATGATGGCGGGATCGGTGAACAGGTTGCGCAAAAAAGGCTCGACCGCTTCCGGTGCATCCGGGCCGCCCAGGTTGAACAGGACAACGGCAAGTCTCATCCCCGGATGCGCTTCAGCAACTGTTCGACATGGGCAATAGGGGTTTCAGGCAAAATGCCGTGACCCAGGTTGAAGACATGGGCGCGGCCCTGAGTGGCTTCCAAAATATCATCCACGGCCCGGTCCAGCGCGGCGCCGCCGGCAATCAGCGCGATCGGGTCGAGATTGCCTTGCAAGCCGCAGCCCAGATTTTCCGCCGCCCAACGCATGGGCGCGGCGGTGTCCAGCGATACCGCATCCACCCCGGTCGCCTGGACATAGATTTCGTATCCCGCCAGCGTGGCGGCGCGCGGAAAGCCGATGATGCGGGCTTGGGGTTTTGCCGTCCGTACCGCCTTGACGATTTTCTTGGTGGGTTCGATCACCACCTGCCGAAACAGGGCTTCCGGCAATCCGCTGGCCCAGCTGTCGAAGATCTGCACCGCATCGGCGCCAGCCTCGAGTTGCCGGATCAGGTGGAAGGCGACGCACTCCGCCAGGATATCCAAAAGATATCCAAAGCCCTGCGGATCGCGATAGGCCCACAGCTTGGCCGCCTTTTGGTCATCGCCACCAGCACCCGCCGCCAGATAGGTCGCCAAGGTCCAAGGCGCCCCGGCAAAACCCAACAGCGCGGTATCCTTGGGCAGTCCCGTGCGTGTCTGTCTCAGCGCCTCATAGACCGGCTCGAAATAACGCGCCCAATGATCCTGATCGCGATCAAAGCCTTCGACCGAGGTCACGGGCTTGAGGCTGGGACCTTCGCCTTCGGTGAAGCTCACCTTCTGGCCCAAGGCCTCGGGCACCGTCAAAATATCGGAAAACAGGATGGCGGCGTCAAAGCCGAAGCGGCGCACCGGCTGCAACGTCACTTCCGCGGCATATTCCGGTGTCAGCGCCATGGCCCAGAAGGAACCGGCCTTGGCTCGCAGTTCGCGATATTCCGGCAGATAGCGTCCGGCCTGACGCATCAGCCAGACAGGCGGTCTCTCTGCCGCCTCTCCTTCCAGCACGCGCACAAGCTTGGAAGCCATACTCAAGAACAAGACTCCTTAAGGAATCTAAGATGATGAAGATGATGTTAGGGCTGTGGGTTGTGGGCCAAATTGTGCAAGCGGGCTTGGCTTAAGGGAAGGCGCGCGGCAACTCAAGCACTTGGCTGGATTGCCGGCCGGGAAGGCGGCGATCCGGCGCTGTTGGCGGCCAGGCAAGCTGTCCCCAAACCATACCGCTTTGCACGCAAGATTGCCTTGAGACCCCATTCCCGGCTAGGAGCCTGTGGCCTGTTCGAGCTTTAACCCCAGCCCGGGCCGCAAGTTGCAAGGGTCTCTGGATAAGTTCTGTGGATCATAAATTTCACATCCATCTGGTTTCGGATTCCACCGGCGAAACGCTGAACGCCATGGCCAATGCCGCCTTGGCCCAGTTCGAGAATGTCAGTGTGATGGTGCATCCCTATGCCTTGGTGCGGGCGGAGGCGCAGCTCAGCCGCGCTCTGGACCATATCGCCATCATGCCAGGGATCGTGTTTTTCACCCTGGCCAACCAGGCTTTGCGCGACAAGCTGATGGTGCGCTGCAAGGACATCGAAGTGCGCTGTATCGACGTGCTGGAAGGGCCGGTGACGGCGCTGCGCCAATTCCTGGGAAAGGCGGAAACCCACAAGGTGGGCCGCCAGCATGAAGTGGACGCCCGTTATCTGGACCGTATAGAGGCCCTGAACTTCACCATCGCGCATGATGACGGCCAGTCGCTGGACACCATCGGTGACGCGGAAGTGATCCTGACCGGCGCCAGCCGCACCTCCAAGACGCCCACTTGCGTCTATCTGGCCATTCGCGGCATCCGCGCCGCCAATGTCCCGCTGGTGCCGCATATGCCGCCGCCGCCGCAATTGCTGGCCGCCAAAAAACCGCTGATCGTGGGGCTGTGGGTGGCGCCCGACCGGCTGGTGCAAGTGCGCCGCAACCGGCTGACCAGCATGGGCGAGAGCCGCGACAGCAATTATGTCGAGCTGGAAGCGGTGCGGGCCGAAATCGCCGCCACCCGCAAGCTGTTTGAAAGTCAGGATTGGCAGATGATCGATGTTTCCCGCCGCTCGATTGAAGAGACCGCGGCAGGGGTGATGAACCTCCTGGCCGAGCGCAAGGAAGCCGTGGGATGAACCGGTTGTGAGTTTGGTGCTGGCCTCGGGCAGCCAAAGCCGGGCGAAGCTGCTGACCGCCGCCGGCGTGGCGTTTATCGCCGACCCCGCCGACCTGGACGAAGACGGGCTGATGGCCGGGTTGAAGAACGCGGGCGCGGAGATCATGGCGCGCAGCCTGGCGGAGCAAAAGGCGCTCACTGTTTCGCGCCGCCATCCCGGCAAATTGGTTCTGGGCGGGGACAGCGTCATCGCCTTCGGCGATGATTATCTCAGCAAATGCGCCACCCTGGCCCAGGCGCGCGCCCTGCTGGCGCGGCTTTCCGGCCATGGTCATCTGCTGGTGTCGGCTGCGGCGCTGGCGCGGGACGGCGCCTTGCTCTGGGCGCATGCCAGCCCCTGCCGCATGACCATGCGGGTTTTAAGCCCGCAATTCCTGGACGATTATCTCGCCCAGGAAGGCGAGGGCCTGCTTTCTTCGGTGGGCTGTTACCGTTTCGAGGGGCGCGGCGCCCAGCTTTTCGATAAAGTGGAAGGCGATTATTTTTCGGTCCTGGGCCTGCCGCTGCTGGAGGTTCTGGCCCGGCTGCGCAAAGAGGGCATCATCGCCACATGACTTTGACGGGAAAGGCCAAGCTTGCCGGAGTTATCGGCTGGCCGGTGACGCATTCGCTGTCGCCGGTTCTGCATGGCTATTGGCTGAAGGAATATGGCATCGACGGCGCCATGGTGCCGCTGGCGGCGCGGCAGGAAGATTTCGCCTTCGTGATCGACGGCGTGCGCCGCGCCGGATTCAAGGGCGTCAATGTCACGGTGCCGCACAAGGAAGCGGCCTTTGCCATTGCTCATAAGGTGGATGACGCGGCCCAACTGGCCGGCGCCGCCAATCTGCTGATCTTTCAGGACGGCAGAATCGAAGGCCGCAACACCGACAGTTTTGGATTGACGGAAAGCCTGCGCGAAACCATCGGCGGTTTGAACGGCAAGACGGTGATCCTGCTGGGGGCGGGCGGCGCGGCGCGCGGCGCGCTTCCGGCGCTGGAGATGTTGGGGGCGGGCAAGATCCATCTGCTCAACCGCGATGCCAAACGCGCCGCGTCGTTGGCCGCCTCGCTGGCGCCGCGGATGAAAATATCCGTCGACACTGGCGGCCTGGACGCCTGGAGCAAATGCGCCCGCGGCGCGGCCCTGCTGGTCAATTCCACCAGCGCGGGCATGGGCGGCAATCCGCCGCTGGATATCGATCTTTCGGCGCTGCCTGTGTCCGCCGCGGTCTGCGACATTGTCTATCATCCGCTGGAAACCAAACTGCTGAAGGACGCCGCCGCGCGCGGCCACAGGACCATCGACGGCCTGGGCATGCTGCTACACCAGGCGGTGCCTTCCTTCGAAGTCTTCTTTGGCGTGCGGCCTAAAGTGACGCCCGCCCTGCGCGACGTGCTGGTGAAGGCCCTCAGTGCCCGCGCCTGAAGGAAAAGAAGGGCCTTTCGTGATCGGCCTCACCGGCTCGATCGGCATGGGCAAGAGCGAAACCGCCAAGCTCTTTGCCGCCGAAGGCATTCCCGTATTCGATGCCGATGCCGCCATCCACGAACTTTATGCCGGCAAGGCGGCGGCGATGATCGAAGCCGCCTTTCCCGGCACCACCCGCAACGGCGTGGTAGACCGCGCCGCCTTGGGCGCAAAGGTCAGCGCTGACGCGGGCACCCTGGCGCGGCTGGAAAGCCTGATGCATCCGCTGGTCGCGGACTTAAGGACAAAATTTCTTGCCCGGCACGATGCGCCAATCCTGGTGCTGGACGTCCCTCTGCTGCTGGAGACCGGAACCAAGGTCGATGCCGTGGTGGTCGCTACCGCGCCCGAACCTGTGCAGCGGGAGCGCGTGCTGAGCCGTCCGGGGATGACCGAGGCCAAGTTCGCCGCGCTCCTGGCCCGCCAGATGAGCGACACGCAAAAGCGTCAACAGGCGCATTACCTGGTGATGACCGACAAGGGCTTGGATCATGCCCGCGAACAGGTGAAAATGATCCTGGCCGATATACGGGCGAAGTTGAATGCGTGAAATCGTTTTCGATACGGAAACAACCGGGCTTGAACCGGCAGATGGCCACCGGATCGTGGAAATCGGCTGTGTCGAGCTGATGGATCATTTCCCCACCGGCCGCACCCTGCAATTCTATCTCAATCCCGAACGCGACATTCCCATCGAATCCCAGCGGGTGCATGGCCTCAGCGCCGAATTTCTGGCCGACAAGGCTTTATTCGCCCATGTAGTGGACGAGTTCCTGGAATTTTTGGGAGATGCGCCGCTGGTGATCCACAATGCCGGCTTTGACATCAAATTCATCAATGCCGAACTGGAGCGGATGGGCCGTCCTCACATTCCCCTGGCGCGCGCGGTAGACACGATCGAGATCGCCAAGCGCAAGATTCCCGGCGCGCGCTATTCCCTGGATGAATTGTGCAAGCGCTTTGGCGTGGACCTGTCGGCGCGCACCAAGCATGGCGCGCTGCTGGACGCCCAACTGACGGCGGAAATCTACCTGGAGCTGATCGGCGGGCGCCAGCGCGGCTTCATGCTGGCGCCGGCGGAGATCGCGGCGGAAAGTGTCGAAAGTGCGCGCGCCGCCCGTCAGCGGCCGGAAAAACTCAGCCCGCTGGTCACCGCGCTGGAACTGGAAGCCCATACCGCCTTTGTCGCCAAGGAGTTGGGCGACAAGGCTCTGTGGAACAGTTAGTGGCTTGTTTTTAATGAGGCTCTCGCTCACGCGAACGCCGCGTGGCGACAAGGCTCTCTGGAGCAGCTAGGCAGTACCCTGCGGCTGCGCGAACTGGCCCTGGGCCTGGGCGACGCGCGCCTGGTACAGCGCCATGAAGTCGATGGGCTCGATCATCAAGGGCGGCATGCCGCCATCGCGCACCACATCGGCCACGATCCGGCGCAGGAACGGGAACAGCATGTGCGGCGCCTGGATCAGCAGGATCATCTGCTGGGTGCCCACATCCGGAACATTGCTCAGCCGGAACACGCCGGCATAAGCCACTTCCAGCAGGAACAGCGCCTTGCCCTCGCTTTTGGCATCGACGCGGATCTTGAGCTCGACCTCGAACACGTCCTTGTCCGCCAACCGGGCGGCATTGAGGTCCACCGCCAGTTCGATCTGGGGACGGTCGGTGAGGTTGGAGATGGCGCCGGGATTTTCGAAGGACAGGTCCTTGATATACTGGGCTACCACCTGAAGGTTGGGCACGCCCGGCTGGCCCTCAGTGGCGGGTGCGGGAGTTCCTTCGCTGCTCATGATCGGTCTTTCGCTGAATTAGGCCAAAGATATTGGGAGTGGGCCGCTAGCATGGATCGCCGAGGCCTGACAAGTAAAAGGCCCGCGACAGGTTCGAACGGACCCGCCAAAAGCCGCTTTTCAGGGCATGTCCGGGAGATTAGGGTCGGCCGGACGGGAGGGGCGGCCAGACCAAGGTTTCATCATGCCGGATTCGCAAACATTAGGCCTTCTGATCGCCGCCATGGTGGCGGGGATCATCTGTTTTCGCCTCTATACCGTGCTGGGACGGCGCACCGGCCATGAGCCGCCGCCGCAAAGCCTGCCGCAAGCCCGGACGGCCAGCCTGCCGCAGCCTGCGCCGGAAACCACGCCGTCATCCAACGGGCTGTTGGATATCCAGCTCGCCGACCGCGATTTCGACACGCCCAAATTCCTGGCCGGGGCGCGGGAGGCCTATCAGCGCATCGTCACCGCTTTCGCCCAAGGCGACCGGGCGGCGCTCAAGCCGCTGCTGTCGCCCGATGTCTACACCGCCTTCGATGCCGGCATCAGCGGACGCAGCGCGGCGCCAGCGGCCCTGGTGAAGCTGCATGACGCCCGCGTGGCCGGATCGGTGCTGCACGGCCGGATGGCGGAAATCACCGTCGCCTTCAGCGCGGAGTTCGCCAGCGGCAATGTCACCGACATATGGACCTTTGAGCGCAATCTGGATTCCCGCGATCCCAACTGGCTGCTGGTTGCGACATCAGGCGAGGCGCCGGCGGCGGAATGAAGGGGCGCCTGCTTGCGGCTGCGTTCCTGGCTGCCCTGTTGGGCTGCACCAGTCCGGCACCGCAAACCAGCGGCTTGCGCCTGACCAAAATCGGTTTCACCGAACTGCCCGGATGGCATGCGGATGCCACCGCCCTGGCTTCGTTCCAGCGCAGTTGCGCGATCCTGGCGG
Organism: Rhizomicrobium sp.; assembly: GCA_035693565.1. Classification (GTDB taxonomy): domain Bacteria; phylum Pseudomonadota; class Alphaproteobacteria; order Micropepsales; family Micropepsaceae; genus Rhizomicrobium. The sequence continues at coordinate 187,399 of DASSGF010000029.1, forward strand.
CCAAGCCGGACGCCGCGCCCATGGGTGGGGCGGGCTATGCCGGAACGGTGGGCGACTGGCGCCAGGCCTGCGCTGCGGCCGGTGGCGGGGCAGCGGAATTCTTTGAACGGAATTTCACGCCCTTCCTGGTGAGCGGCAGCGACGCCCTGTTCACCGGCTATTATGAGCCGGAGATCCGCGCCAGCCGCAGCCGTCACGACGCTTTCCAGACACCGGTCTATGGCTTGCCGTCCGATCTGGTGCGCGCCGAGCTGGGCCTGTTCAATCCCAAGCTTCAGGGTGAGCATATTTCCGGCCGGATCGATGGCCAGCGCCTGGTGCCTTATGCCGAGCGCGCCGAAATCAATGCCAAGGGCGTCGCAACGGCGCCGGTCTTGTTTTTCACCGACGACCCGGTGGCCCTCTTCTTTTTGCAGATTCAGGGCTCGGGCCGGGTGCTGTTTGACGACGGCACCTCGGCGCGCCTGGGTTATGCGGGAGAAAACGGCCAGCCCTATACGGCCATCGGTCGCACTTTGATCGCGGAAAATGCCCTGACCCGGGAGAATGTTTCGCTGCAATCCATCCGCGCCTGGCTGAAGGCCAATCCGGCGCGGGCGCAAAGCGTGATGGAGACCAACCGCAGCTACATCTTCTTTGCCGAAAGTCCTTTGGAGAAAAATACAACCGGCGACACCGCGTTGGGCCCCAAGGGCAATTTGGGCGCCAATCTCACGCCTCTGGCCAGCCTGGCGGTGGATCCGCGGCTGCATGCCCTGGGCGCGCCTTTCTTTGTCGCGGCACAAGGCGCTGACCCGGTTCATGGCGTGATGGTGGCGCAGGATATCGGCGGCGCCATTCGCGGCGCGGTGCGCGGCGACATCTTTTTCGGTTTTGGCGCGGAGGCCGAGCGACGCGCTGGTGCAATGAAAGGGACTGGCGCGCTGTATGTGCTGCTGCCGAATGCATTGGCCGCCAGGATCGGCAAGGGCCACGACTACCCGTCATGAAGCGGCGCACCAGTGCCGCCGATTTGAAGTTCCTGCGGTGGCGGCCGCACGTTCAGGACAGGAACTTCAAATCGAAAAGCGGCACTGGAATTATAAATTTTGTAATGCGCCTTTGTTTCCGAGGTTCGTCTGAGAGAATGCCGCAATGATTGACGAACCTCGGAAACGGCGCATTACCAGCGATGAAGAGCGCAAATTGTTCGAGCAGACCTTCAAGGAAGGCCGGCCGATCAAGCCGGTCACGCTCAAACCGGCGGTCCGGAAAAAAGCCGCCACGTCCGGTCCCAGCGGCATCAATGGCGCCACCAGCGAGCGGTTGCGCAAGGGCTTGATCGAGCCGGATGCCCGCATCGATCTGCATGGCATGACGCAAGGCTCGGCGCACCGCGCGTTGTTCAACTGGCTCACCAGCGCCCATAAAAGCGGCCATCGCCTGGCGCTGGTAGTCACCGGCAAAGGCAATCCCAAGAATGACGAGAATGCGCCCTGGATGATGTCGCCGCATGGCGTGCTGAAACAGATGGTGCCGCGCTGGCTGAACGAAGCCGAGCTCAAAACCTTGATAGCCGATGTGCGCCCCGCCCATGTGAAACATGGCGGCGAAGGGGCGTTGTATGTCTATCTCCGGAAGAGGCGATGAAGCAGTCATTCCACTCGGTGACGGTTCCCACCACGGGACCCGGCCTGTACGAATTCACCGACCAGGCGCGCGATTTTGTGCGCCGGGAGAAGATCGAAAACGGACTTTTGACCTGTTTTGTCCGCCACACCTCGGCATCGCTGTTGATCCAGGAAAATGCCGATCCGGATGTGCAAAGGGGTGAGGAGCGGTTTGCGAAGCAAACGCAATGGTCCAGTGGACCATTGCGAGCGACAAACGCCGCGAGCTTGGGCGAGCGGCCGGGTGGTTTCCGCCGTTACGAGCTCTGTATCTTTTCGAGGAAAAGTGCATGAAACAAGCCTTCCACACCCTGACAGTGCCGACCACCGGTCCGGGCCTGTATGAATTCACCGACGAGTTGGAACAATTCGTGAGCGGCGAAAGAATCGAGAGCGGGCTTCTTACCTGTTTTGTCCGCCACACGTCCGCATCGCTGCTGATCCAGGAAAATGCCGACCCAGACGTGCAAAAGGATCTGCAGGATTTCTTTGCCTGGCTGGCGAAAAGCGGCCCCCGCTTCCGCCATACCACCGAAGGTCCCGACGACATGCCTTCGCATATCCGCAGCGCGCTCACCCAGACGTCCTTGGGCATTCCGCTGCACAAAGGCCGCTTGGCGCTGGGCACCTGGCAGGGGGTTTATCTGTTCGAGCATCGCGACGCGCCGCACCGGCGTGAAGTGGCGCTGCATTTGCTGGGGTGAGGAGCGGTTCGCGAAGCGAACGCAATGGTCCAGTGGACCATTGCGAGCGACGAACGCCCGGAGCGTAAGCGAAGGGCCGGAGACTAAATCAGACCTGCGCTCGCTGCGAGGTCCTTCAGCGGTTTTTCCGGCCGCGCTCCATAGTGCGAAATCACTTCCGCCGCCGCCAGTGCGCCCAGCTTGCCGCAATCCGCCAGCCCCTTATGGCGGGTGAGGCCATACAGGAATCCGGCGGCGAACTGATCGCCCGCCCCGGTGGTGTCGATAACTTGGGAAACCGGAGCGGCGGCGATCTCATGCATCATGCCTTCTTCCACGATCACGCAGCCCTTGGCCGAACGGGTGATGGCGGCGATGCCGCCCCATTTCTTGGCCCCCGCCACCACGCCGGCGAAATCCTCCACTTGGAACAGCGCCTTGGCCTCTTCCTCATTGGCGAACAGGATGTTCACGTCGCGGTCCAACAGATGCAGGAATTCCTGACGGAAACGGCCGACGCAGAAAGGGTCCGACAAGGACAGAGCGATGCGCCCGCCCGCGCCCTTCACCGCCGCGATGGCCTTGCGCGAAGCCTGCTTGGCCTTTTCCTCGTCCCACAGATAGCCTTCGATATAGAGGACCTTGGCGTGCGCCACCTGCTCTTCATCGACATCGTCGGGCGTCAATTCGCGGCAGGCTCCCAGATAGGTGCTCATGCTGCGCTGGCCATCCGGGGTCACCGCGATCAGGCAGCTGGCGGTGGTGGAGCCTTGCTGGGCGGGATGGGTGGTGAAGGTGACGCCCTGGGCCGACATGGATTTGGCGAACACCGATCCCAGCCGGTCGTCGAACACTTTGCCGACATACAGGCCGTGGCCGCCCAGCGATGCCAGTCCCGCCAGGGTGTTGGCGGCGGAGCCTCCCGCCACCTCATGCAGGCTGGACAGCGCCTTGCTGCCATCGGCCAGTGCCTTGAGCAGTTCCTTGGCGCGGTATTCATCCACCAGCACCATGGCGCCCTTGGCGATGCGGTGGGTGAGAAGAAAGCGGTCATCCACCGAGGCGATGATGTCGACAATGGCATTGCCCAGGCCGGCGACGTCATACTGGTGTGTCATGTGCACCCCGCAAATCGGAAGGTTCCGCTTATACGCGGTGAGCGCCTTGGCGCAAGCATTTCGACTTGCCGGTGGCGCGGCGCTGGTGCAGAAACGCGCCATGCTGCGCCGCTTTTTCTGCCTGATCCTGGCCTTGGCCGCGGCGGGTTGCGCCGCGCCCAAATCCCCTCCGCCTGCGCCGCCAGCGCCCTCTGCCAGCGCCATTCCGGCGCCGCCGCCACGGGGCGAGCCGGGGCAATATCTCAATATGCCCGCCACGGACCTGCAGGCGGTGTTCGGGCGGCCCGCTTTTGTGAGGAAGGACGGCGCCACCGAAATGTGGCGCTATGACGGAGCGGCCTGCCGCGCCTTTTTCTTTCTCTATGGCGCACCCTTGGCGGTGCGCCATGTCGAAACCTTGCCGCATGGGGCGCAGAATGCGGCCGATATGGACTGTCTTACCGCTTTGCGGGCTGCAAAATTATAGATTTCACCCTCCCTCATGGGGAGGGTTGATGAATCAGTTTTTTCGCGTTGTTCTGAGCCGGGATTTGGAAATCGGCGCTTTCGCTTTCACCAACGCCGCCTCCCTCGTCTTGTCCTTGAAGCGGCAGAGATCGCGCACCACGCAGGTTGGGCACAAAGGTTTGCGCGCCACGCAGGTATAGCGCCCATGCAGGATCAGCCAGTGATGGGCGTGCAGCTTGTACTGCTGCGGCACCGCCCTTTCCAATTTCTCTTCCACCTCCACCACATCCTTGCCGGGCGCCAGTCCGGTGCGGTTGGAAACGCGGAAAATATGGGTGTCCACCGCGATGGTGGGCTCGCCGAAGGCGACATTCAAAACCACATTGGCGGTCTTGCGGCCCACGCCGGGCAAGGCCTGCAGCGCCTCGCGGTCTTTGGGCACCTTGCCGCCATGGCTTTCGACCAGGATCCTGGACAACGCCATCACATTCTTGGCCTTGCCGCGATACAGCCCGATGGTTTTGATGGCGTCGGTAAGCTTTTCCTCCCCCAGCGCCAGCATATGCTCCGGCGATTTCACCGTCTTGAACAGGGGCGCGGTCGCCTTGTTGACGCCCTTGTCGGTGGCTTGCGCCGACAACACCACCGCGACCAGCAAGGTGTAGGGGTTTGTGTATTGGAGTTCGGTCTTGGGTTCGGGATCGAGCTTTTTCAGCCGCGCGAAAAATTCTTCGATCTCCGCGCGACTGAACGGGTTGGGCATTACAAGCCCAAGACATCCGTCATGGCGTAAAGACCGGGCTTCTTGCCATGTCCCCACTTCGCCGCGGTTAGCGCGCCATGGGCAAAGATCGAGCGATCCTCCGCCGAATGCGACAGCGTGATCCGCTCGCCGGTGCCGGCAAGGATCACCGAATGCTCGCCCACCACACTGCCGCCACGCAACGTGGCGAAACCGATGCTGCCCTCGGCGCGCGGACCCAGATTGTGGCCGTCGCGCGCCTTGACCCAATGTTTGTCGAGCTGCACGCCGCGGCCCTTGGCGGCGGCCTTGCCCAACAACAGCGCGGTGCCGGATGGCGCATCCACCTTGTTGCGGTGATGCATTTCCAGCACTTCGACATCGTAATCGGGCAGCGACTTGGCCGCCCGCTCCACCAGCGCCGCCAGCAGATTGATCCCCATGCTCATATTGCCGGACTTCACGATCACGGCATGACGGGCGGCGGCGGCGATGCGCGCCTCCGACTTTTCGTCAAAGCCGGTGGTGCCGATGACATGGACGATGCGGGCCTGGGCCGCCAGTTCCGCCAGCATGGTGGAGACCATGGGGGTGGTGAAATCCACCACCGCCTGCGCATGCGCCAGCAAGGTCAGCGGGTCGGCGGTCAGCTTGATGCCATTGGGCTGCATCCCGGCCAAGGTGCCGGAGTCCAATCCCAGGTTGGGATGGCCTTCCATCTCCAGCGCGCCGCACAGCGTGATGCCGGAACCCTGCGCGATTTCGCGGATCAGGGTGCGCCCCATCCGTCCGGACGCGCCGGTCACAACGATTTTCAATTCCGACATCGAAAGCCCCTTCTCAGGCTTTAGTATCCACGCTCACCGGCTGGGCGGGCACGTCTTTTCTTGCAACCGTGACCATGGCGGGACGCAACAGCCTTTCGCCGATGGTATAGCCCTGCTGTACCACATCGACGATTGTCCCCGCCGGCTTGCCGTTGCCCGGCACCTCCGCGATGGCTTGGTGCAGGTTGGGATCGAATTTTCCGGACGCCGTGTCCACCAGCTTCACGCCATAGCGCTCCAAGGTCTGCATCAACTGGCGGTCTGTGGCCTCCACGCCATCCAGCACCGCTTTCACCTGAGGATCGGCGGCGTCACGGATCGGGGCCGGCACCGCCGCCAGGGCGCGGGCGAAATTGTCGGCGATGCCCAGCATGTCGCGGGCGAATTTGGTCACCGCATATTGGCTGGCCTCCGCCTTTTCCTTGTCGGCGCGGCGGCGGATATTCTCCGCTTCGGCCAGCGCGCGCAGCCGCTGGTCCTTCAGCGAGGCCACCTCGTCCTGCAGGGCCTGCAGGACGGCGAATTCCGCGGCATGCGGATTTTCGGAGTCGGGCAACTGGGCCCGTTCGTCTGTCTTATCGTCACTCATGCTACATCACACTCTTTTGGCGGGGGCTCCATAAACCTTAAGCGAGCAATCGTCCAATGACTTTGGCGGTATGGTCCACCATGGGGATGATCCGGCCGTAATTCAGCCTGGTAGGCCCTAACACCCCGATCACCCCCACGATTTTGCCCTGGGCATTGGCGTAAGGCGCGGCCACGATGGAGGAACCCGACAGCGAAAACAGCCGGTTCTCGGAACCGATGAAGATGCGGACGCCTTCGCCGCCCTGGGCCAGCTCCAACAGCCGGATCAGGTCATTCTTGCGCTCAATGTCATCGAACAGGGTGCGGATGCGGTCCAGGTCGGTCTGGCTGTCCAGAAGGTGGGACGTGCCGCGCACGATCAGCACTTTTTCCGGCCCCGCCAGGGTCGCCAGCCCTTCCGCCACCAGCTTGGCTGTCAGCTTGTCCAGTTCCAGCTTTTCGCCGTCCAGCTCTGACAGAATCTCAGCCCGAGCCGTATCCAGGGTGCGGCCTCTGAGCCGCGCGCCCAGATAGTTGGTCGCTTCCGAAAGCGCCGATGCCGGCAAGCCGGGCGGGGTATCGATGACGCGGTTCTCCACCTGGCCGTCTTCGCTGACCATGATCACCAGTGCTTTGCCCGGCGCCACCGCGACGAACTCCACATGCTTGAGGACGGCGTCCTGCTTGGCGGTCAGCATCAAGCCGGCGCAGCGCGACAGGCCCGCCAGTCTTTGCGTCGCCTGGGTCAGCACATCCTCGATGCGCTGGCCGCTGCCCGACATGCGGGCCTCGATGGCCAGGCGTTCATCCGGCGCCAATTCACCGATTTCCAGCAAGCCGTCGACAAACAGCCGCAAGCCTTTTTCGGTGGGAATGCGCCCGGCGCTGGTGTGGGGGGAATAGAGCAGGCCCATGGCTTCCAGGTCGGCCATCACATTGCGGATCGAGGCGGGCGACAAAGCATGGGGCAGCCGCTGGGACAAAGTGCGCGAGCCCACCGGCTCGCCGCTGGCCAAAAAAGCCTCCACCAAATGGCGGAAAACCTCGCGCGGGCGGTCGGTAAAGCCCTGCGGCATCACAAAGGGGGTTCGCGGGTCCAAGGTCAAGCTACTGAAATTCCTGATATTTCCGGTTTAGGTTGCGCGCGGGGCGCGCACCTCTATAGGTAACGCCGTCCTAGACTATCACCACCGATATATGAGGCTCCATGCGCCCTTCAACTCGCGCCCCCGACCAGATGCGCACGGTTTCCCTGACCCCCGGCTTTGCCCGCCATGCCGAAGGCTCCTGCCTGGTCAAGTTCGGCGACACCCATGTGCTGGTGACGGCCAGCCTGGAAGAAAAGGCGCCGCCCTTTTTGAAGGGCTCGGGCAAAGGCTGGGTGACGGCGGAATATGGCATGTTGCCCCGCTCCACCCATGAACGCATGCGGCGCGAGGCGGCCGCGGGCAAGCAGTCGGGCCGCACCCAGGAGATCCAGCGGCTGGTGGGCCGCAGCCTGCGCGCGGTGTGCGATCTTCCGGCGCTGGGCGAAAGACAGATCACCATGGACTGCGATGTGCTGCAGGCCGACGGCGGAACGCGCACCGCCGCCATCACCGGCGGTTTTGTGGCGCTCGCCCAATGTCTGGCGTTCATGAAAAAGACCGGATTGGTCACGGCGCCGGTGATCAAGGATCATGTCGCGGCGGTCAGTTGCGGCATCGTCAAGGGCGTGCCGGTTTTGGATCTGGATTATGACGAAGATTCCACCGCCGAGACCGACGCCAATTTTGTGCTGACCGGCACGGGCGGGCTGGTGGAGATTCAAGGCACCGCCGAAGGCGCGCCGTTCAGCGAGGAGCAATTGACGGCGCTGCTGCGGCTGGCGCGAAAGGGCATCGGCGAATTGGTGGACTTGCAGAAGCAGGCGCTGACGACATGAAACTGCCGCGCGGCACCCAGTTGGTGGTCGCTTCCCACAATCCCGGCAAGGTGCGTGAGATCAAGGCGCTGTTGGGCCCGCACGGCATCGAAGCGATCAGCGCCGGCTCGCTGGGCCTGCCCGAGCCGGAGGAAACCGGCGCGACATTCGCCGCCAATGCCGAGATCAAGGCGATTGCCTCGGCAACGGCCAGCCGCCATGCCGCGCTGGCGGATGATTCCGGCCTGTGCGTGGAGGCGCTGGATGGCGCGCCCGGCATCTATTCGGCGCGATGGGCGGGACCGGCCAAGGATTTTCGCATCGCCATGACGCGCATCCATGACGAGTTGCGGCACAAGAGCCTTTCGACGAGCGCCGCCAAATTCGTCTGCGCGCTATGCGTCGCCTTGCCGAATGGCGAATATCAGACCTTTGAAGGCGAAGTGCGCGGCCGCCTGACGTTTCCGCCGCGCGGCGATCACGGCTTCGGCTATGATCCGATTTTCGTGGCCGATGGCATGGAGCAGACATTCGCCGAAATCGATCCGGCCAGAAAGCATGCCATGAGCCACCGCGCCAAGGCGTTCGACAAGCTGCTGCATTCGGGGATTTTCAGTGAATCCTTTTAATCCCCTCTTGTCATGCCCGCGCAAGCGGGCATCCAACTTGGACATGGAGCAACGGCAGAAGTTGGATTCCCGCTTTCGCGGGAATGACACCGTTAGGACAACGAGTTGAGCTTCGGCGTCTACATCCACTGGCCTTTCTGCGCCGCCAAATGTCCCTATTGCGATTTCAATTCCCATGTCCGAACCGCAATAGACGAAGAGGGCTGGGTGGACAGCATTCTGTCCGAGTTGGAATGGACCGCCGCGCATCAAGCCGCCAAGCCGCCCGTCGAAACCATCTTCTTTGGCGGCGGCACCCCGTCCTTGATGACGGGCAAATCGGCCGGGCTTGTGTTGCAAAAAATCGCCGCGCTGTGGCCTTTTGCCAACGATGCGGAAATCACCCTGGAAGCCAATCCCGCCAGCGCGGAAGCCGCGCGCTTTGCCGATTACCGCGCCGCCGGGGTCAATCGTGTCTCGCTGGGGGTGCAGGCGCTGAACGACTCCGACCTGAAAAAACTGGGCCGCTTGCATGACGTGGCGGAAGCCAAGGCGGCGCTCGCCATGGCGCAGTCCATCTTCGAGCGTGTGTCGCTGGACCTGATCTATGCCCGCCCGGATCAGACCGACGCGCAATGGCGCGCCGAACTCAAACAAGCCATCGCCTTCGGCACCGGTCATCTGTCGCTGTACCAACTCACCATCGAGCCGGAAACGCCCTACGCCTTGCTGCACAGGAATGGCCAGTTGCGGATCCCCGATGAAGATCTCGCCGCCGGGCTGTATGAGAGCACCCAGGAATTGACCGAAGCCGCCGGTCTTCCGGCGTACGAGATTTCCAATCACGCCCGCCCGGAGCAGGAAAGCCGACACAATCTGATCTATTGGCGCTATGGCGATTATGCGGGGGTAGGCCCGGGGGCGCATGGACGCCTGGCGCTGAACGGACAGCGCACCGCCACCGCCGCGATCAAATTGCCGGAGCGCTGGCGCGAGACGGTGTCCAGGCAGGGCCACGGTTTTTCCGAAATGACGCCGGTTTCCGATGCGGAAGCGGCGCGCGAGCATCTGCTGATGAATCTGCGCCTGGCGGAAGGCCTCGATCTGGTGACTTACGAAAAACGCTGGCGCATGCCATTGGACGCGGGAAAAATCGACGCCTTGGCGGCACAAGGATTTTTGAGGCGTGATGGCGAACGGTTGAAAACCACCGCGCAAGGCCGCCTGCTGCTCAATCGCGTGATTGAAGAACTGCTTTAGGACAGAGCCGCCGAGTTACAAGTTTATTGTCATTCCCGCGCAAGCGGGAATCCAACTTCGAACAACCCGCACAAGATAGAAAGTTGGATGCCCGCTTTCGCGGGCATGACACAGAGGGTTCCAGGCAATAGCCCTAACTATTCTTCTGCAGGAACGTGGTCGGCGCGGGGCTGACCACCGACGGACCGTCAGGCGTTACTTCCAGCACCGCCAGACCGCGCTCCGACGTGCCGTCCGCCTTGAAGCGGAAAATGCCGTTGACGCCGGAAAAACCATTGGGGTCCATCAAGGCGGCGCGGGTGAAGCGGTGATAGGGCGCGCCTTGCGACAACAGCGCCACCAGCGACACCGCGTCATAGGAAAGGCTGGCCAGGGAGGCGGGGGCGGCGCCAAATGTCGCGCGATATTTGCTGATGAATTCCTGATCGGCATTGGGCGCGGGCGCGGCATACCAGCTTCCCAGCAGGCTACCTTCCCGCGCCAGCGCCGCATCGTCATTCCACAATCCGGTGCCCAGCAGCTTCACCTTGTCCTTGCTGGCGCCATCCAGCGACAAAGTGGGCCCGATGGCGCGCAGGATCACCCCGCCTTGGGCGATCAGCACGGCGTCGGCGCTGCTCTTGGCCACCGCGTCTGCGGGCGCCGCCACGGCGCTGGCGTTGGGGGCAAAGCGCTCCACATCCACCACCGCGCCATGCGCCGACTCCACCGCCCCGGTGAACGCATCCTTGGCGACATCGCCATAAGCGGTTTCGGGCGCCAGCAGCGCAAACTGCTTATGGCCCTTGGTGGCGGCATAGCTCACCACCCGGTTCACTTCATTTTGGGGCAGGAAACTCAACAGATAGGCGCCATTGCCCGCCACATTCTTCTCAGTGGAGAAGGCCAGCACCGGCACGGCGCGGTCGCGCGCGATCGGCGCCACCGCCTGCACCGACGGCCCGAACAGCGGCCCTACAATCACTTCCGCGCCTTGGGACAGAAGCTGCTGGGCGGCCGCGGCGGCGCCGGCCCCGCCATTGCCCTCGTCGGCGGTGATTAGAAGGATGTTGCGGTTGCCGGAATCGAACATGGCCAGTTCGGCGGCTTTCATCATCGACTGGGCCAGGGCGCGGGTGGCGGCCGAGCTGCTGGAAAAGGGCAGGATGATGCCGACCCGGACGGGGACGGTGTCGGGCGCCATGCCCGGCAGGCGCAGATAGCTGGGCAGGTCCTGATCCAGCGGATTGGCGGCCTGGGGCTCGGGGGGCGCGACGGGCTTTGGCGGCGGCGGCGCGGGCGGCGGCTTGGTGGCACAACCCGCTATCGCAATCACGGCGGCAATGGCACAAAAGCGCCCAAAGGCATTAGACAGGGAACGCACAAAAGCCGGCATGGGAAATCCTTTGACGCGCGAACTTAGGCCTTCGGGCAGGACGGGTAAATCGTCCAACGCGTTAACGCCCAATCAGGGCGATTTGGCGGCGGGGCTTTATATCCTGGCCACCCCCATCGGCAACGCCGGGGATATTTCCTTGCGGGGCCTGGAAAGTTTGGCCGGTTGCGATGTGATCGCGGCCGAGGACACCAGGGTCACCGCCAAGCTGCTGGCCATTCACGGCATCTCCAAGCCTCTGATCCCCTATAACGATCATAACGGGTCCCAGATGCGGCCCAAAATTCTGGCGCGGCTGGAACGGGGCGAACGGGTGGTGCTGGTGTCGGACGCCGGCACGCCCCTGGTTTCCGATCCCGGCTACAAGCTGGCGCGCGAGGCGATTGCGGCGGGCGCCACCGTTGTTGCCCTGCCCGGCCCCTCGGCGGTTCTGACCGCGCTCACGCTTTCCGGCCTGCCGTCCGACCGGTTTCTGTTCGCGGGCTTTCTCTCCGCCAAGGGCGGGGAACGCAAAACCACGCTGGAGGAGTTAAAGGGACTTCAAGCCACCTTGATCTTTTTTGAATCCGCCCAGCGCCTGCCGGACTGTCTGGGCGCGATGACGGAGATATTGGGCGACCGGCCGGCGGCGGTGGCGCGCGAACTCACCAAGCTGCATGAAGAAGTCCGGCGCGGCACGCTTTCCGAATTGACGGCGCATTATGCGCAGGCCGGCGCGCCCAAGGGCGAGGTCACGCTTCTGGTTGGCCCGCCGGGAGAAGCCGTGCCCGATCTTGCCCGCATTGACGCGGCGCTGAAGGCGGCCCTGGCCTTCATGCCGGTCAAGGCGGCGGCCGACATGATCGCGGGCCTTACGGGTGCGTCGCGCAAGCAAATCTATGCCCGGGCTTTGGAGTTGAAGGATGGCTAGCCGCCAGATCGCCGAGCGGCGCGGACATCGCGGCGAAAGCCTGGCGGCGCTGTGGCTGCGGCTCAAAGGCTACCGCATTCTGGCGCGGCGGCTGAAAACCCGTGCCGGAGAAATCGATCTGGTGGCCGCCGCGCCCTTCGGGCCGGTCTGTTTTATCGAGGTCAAGGCGCGGGGTGCGGGCAGCGTCACTGCCGCCGAGGCGGTCGGGGCGGCGCAACAGACTCGCATTGCCCATGCCGCCTCCTTATATCTCGCCGGCCGTCCGCATTTGTCCCGCCGCGGCAGCCGTTTTGATATTGTCGCCATCGCGCCCCGCTCTTTTCCGGTGCATCACCGGGATGTGTGGCGGCCAGGATTTTAAAAGGGCGTTAGGCGAGAGCCGGACCGCCCATTCAAAAAGAGGTCCCTATGGGATTGACCGTTGCCATCCAGATGGACCCGATCGAGCGGATCGATATCGGCGGCGATTCCACGTTCGCGCTGGCCCTGGAAGCGCAAACCAGAGGCCACAGCCTGCTGTATTACGGCCCGCGCGATCTTTCTTTCCGCGACGGCAAGGTGAGCGCCCATGTGCGCCCGCTCCATCTGCGCGCGGTCAAGGGCGATCATTTCGCCCTGGGCGATGCCTTTGTTTATGACCTGAGCGCGGCGGACGTGGTGCTGATGCGCCAGGACCCGCCCTTCGACATGGCCTATATCACCGCCACCCATATTCTGGAGCGCATCCACCCCAAGACCCTGGTGGTGAACGATCCCCGCCACGTCCGCAATGCGCCGGAAAAATTGTTCGTCACCGAATTCGCCGATTTCATTCCACCCACCCTGATCACCTCGGACCTGCGCGAGATCCGCGCCTTCCGCCAGGAGCACCAGGACATCATCTTGAAACCGCTTTACGGCAATGGCGGCGCCGGCGTCTTCCGGGTCAAGGCGGAGGACGAAAATTTCGGCGCCTTGATGGAGATGTTCACCCAATTCTATCGCGAGCCGGTGATTGTGCAGCGCTACATCCCGCAAGTGCGCCAGGGCGACAAGCGCATCATCCTGGTGGATGGGAAATTCGCCGGGGCCATCAACCGGGTGCCCGCGGCGGGGGAAGCCCGCTCCAACATGCATGTGGGGGGCAGGCCCGAGGCCACCGAACTGTCGGCGCGGGAAAAGGCGATATGCGCGGCGATAGGACCTGAATTGAAAAAACGCGGGCTGATCTTCACTGGTATCGACGTGATCGGAGACTATATGACCGAGATCAACGTTACCTCTCCAACCGGCATCCACGAGGTCAGGCGCTTTGGCGGCCATGACATCGCGGCGCTGGTCTGGGATGCCATTGAAAGAAAACGCAAATGATCACCGTCAGGCGTTCGGAAGATCGCGGCAAGACCCATATCGATTGGCTGGATTCCCGGCACAGTTTCTCCTTTGGCGAATATTACGATCCGGCCAATGAAAGCTTCGGCAGCCTGCGGGTGATAAACGAAGACTGGATCCGGGGCGGCGCCGGCTTTCCGCCCCATCCCCATCGCGACATGGAGATCGTCACTTACATTCTGGACGGCGCCATCGCCCACAAGGACTCGACCGGCGGCGGCGGCACGATCCGCCCCGGCGAAATCCAGCGCATGAGCGCCGGCTCGGGCATCGTCCATGCCGAATTCAACGCCAGCCCCAGCGAGACGTGTCATCTGCTGCAGATCTGGATCATGCCGTCCAAGCGCGGCATCCAGCCTGGCTATGAGCAGAAGAAGATCGACGCGCAAGCGGTGCAGAACCATTTCTCCCGCATCGCCGCGCCCGATCCGCGCGAGAGCGAAGTCCGTTTGGTGCAGGATGCCGAAATCTGGGCGGCAAGGCTTGATCCGGACGTGGAGGCCATTCACGCCCTGGCCCAGGGCCGCAAGGCCTGGCTGCAAGTGGCCAAGGGCGAAGTCAGGCTGGGTGGAGAGACGCTCAAGGCCGGCGATGCCGCCGCCATCACCGACCAGGCCGAGATCGCGGTGCGGTCGAAAGAAGCCAGCGAAATACTGCTGTTCGATTTGGCTTAGAAGCGAACGCAGCGGAGGGGGTTGGGAGTTACTTCTTGGCAGCGATAACGCTGATTTCCACCTTGGCGCCGCGCAGCAATTTGGCAACCTGCACAAAGGCGCGCGCCGGATAAGGCGGGTGGAAATAGGAGGCGTAGACCTGGTTGACGGCCGGAAAGTCGTCAATGTCGGTGACATAGACGGTGGCCGACACCACGTCATCCAAGGTGAGGTTGGCCGCCTTCAATTCCAGCGCGATATTGTCGATCGCCCGCCTGGTCTGGGCGGCGACATCCTGTTTGCTGTAATCGATCTTGCCCTCGGGATCGAAGGGCAGGGAGCCGGAAACAAACACCAGCTTGCCGCTTTGGATGGCCTGGGAATAAGGCCCGATCGCCTTGGGCGCGGCCGGCGATTCGATCAAGATCTTTTCAGCAAAAGCAGGCGAGCACACAAATGCCAGCGCCAGCGCCAAAATGGATTTGCGCATATCGGCCCCTTCCAAATGGATGGATTACTTGACCAGCCCGAACCGGCTCTTGTATCGCGCATCGATGCCCGACATCGGGAAATAGATGAACACATCGGTGGTGCCGAACTGTCTGTCGACCACCGCGCCCGCGCCGATGCAGCAGCCGGCGCGGACATAGCCTTTCAGCATCGCCGGCAGGCTACGCAGACCTTCGCGGGGATCGATCGCCTCCTGGGGCAGCCGATTCATCTCGACATAAAGCTCGGGCTGCGCCCGCACCGTGAGATGCGCGGGCATGGCGTGGAAATGATGCAGATAGGACAAAGGCAGCGCCATCTCCGCCACATCGATGCCCGGCAGCGAGGCGCAACCGAACATCAGGTCAATGTCGAACCGCGCCACATAGGCCAGCAGCCCCTTCCACAGCAGCTGCATGGTGCCGGGGCGGGAGCGATAGCTTTTCAAGATGCAGGAGCGGCCCAGTTCCAGATATTTGGTGTCAGCGGGCAGGCCCTTCAGCATGGGCGTGAGATCATATTCGCCCGAGGTATAGAAACCGCCCACCTTGTCGGCGTCTTTCTCGCGGGTCAGGCGATAGGTGCCCACCACCAGCGGCTGGCCGTCCTCGTCATGGGCGTCGCGGTCCACCACCAACAAGTGGTCGCAGACATCGTCATACTTGTCGAAGTCGCGCCCGCTCTCGCGCATTTGAGGCGAGGGGACGGCGCTCATCTCTTCGTAGAAAACTTTGTAGCGCAGGCGCTGGGCCTGTTCGACTTCATGTTGGGTTTCGGCCAGGCGCACTTCCAGTGCGCCGGAAAAAGCCAGGACTGGCCATTGCTCCAGGCGTCCCTCGAAAGGTCCGGCGTCGTAGATATTGACCACGGTCGTTTCCTGCTTCCCCGGGGTCCCCACGACTCACCGGGCCTCGCCACTGTCAGGGCTTAAACCTCTTATGCGACAGTTTGACAATTTTAGCCCAGACGGCTGTCACAATCCAAGGGCTTGGTGAATTTTTGTGAAATTACGCGGGGTTAACTGTTAGCCCGGCAACCCGGCGGTGGTGCCGATCCAGCAGCCAGAACAGCGTCAAGGCGGGAACTCCGAGGGCGGCACAACCAAAAAAGAACAGGGAATAAGCACCCGCTACGCCGAATTGCGGCATCAAAACATGCTGAATTAAGGGCCCCGAAAAACCCTTCAGGAACTTGCCTAGCAGCGCATAAAAAGACGACAGCAGCGCGTATTGGGTCGCGGTGTAACCCAGGCTGGTCAGGCCGGACATGTAGGCGACCAAGGTCACTCCGGCTAATGCGATGCCGAAATTCTCCCCGGCCATGATCACGGCGAAGCTGGTCAGGCCATGGGCGAATGGCAGCAGGCCATATAATGCAACGCCCAGCATCAAGCTGGTTCCACCCACCAGAAGGGCGCGCATCCGGCCTAGGCTGATGATGATCGCGCCTGCCGCAGCGACACCCAGCAGGGTGCCAGCAAGCCCAGTCGTGGCACGGATGCCGCCCACCATGTCCTTGGAGAGGCCGAGCGCGACGTACATTGGACCATAAACCGGACCACTGACGAAGTTGGGAAGCTGGAACAGGCTGATGGCCAGCAGCATCCAAAAAGCAGTGACTCCGTGCGTCTTGAAGAAGGCGATGAACGGACCAATCACCGCATCGAACAGTCCCCGTGGCGTCCACAGCGGGCGTTCTTTTTCCTTGCTAGCAAGAACCCGATCGGCAGCAGCCGGCTCTTCGGCGAAAAACAAAGTGGCGGCCAGGCCAATGGCGGCGAGGCCCGCATAGGCTATGTAGGTGGCGTGCCAGCCCGCGCGCTGTGCAATCGGCAATATCAGCGCTTCGGTGCCAAGAAGCGCGGTGCGGAAGCCGATGGTGTATGCAGACGTCAACAAATTCAATTCATCTTCACTTCGCGCGGACTCGATGCGCCAGGCATCCATCGCTGTATCCTGCGTTGCCGCCGCGATTGCCACCACCAGCGCAATGCCACCCAGCACGACAAGCCCTTGGCTGAGGCCGATGCCAGCCAGGGTGAAAAGCCCACAGCCGATTACGATTTGGGTTAGCGCCATCCAGCCGCGCCGTCGGCCCAGGCGCCCGAGCAATGGCACATTCAATCGTTCAACGAAGGGCGACCACAGAAACTTCCAGGAATAAACGAATGTGACCCATGAGAGCAGGGTGATGGCGGCAAGCTCAATATGCTCATCGGCCAGCCAGTAGCCCATGGTGTTGCCGATCAGGTTGTAGGGCAGCCCCGACGAGAAACCCAGCGCCAGCATGGTGAGCACGCGCGGGCTGAGATAATCGCGGAACTTGTAGCGCCGCCGCGGCGAATCCGTCATGCCGCGACGATATGCGAAGCCTCGCCGCCGGGAAACAATGTCAGGAACATTTCTTCCAGCTCGGCGGGGTCCACCGGCTTGGTGAGGAAACCGTCCATGCCCGCCTCCAGGCAAGAATGCTTGCCGGCTTCCAGCACATCCGCCGTCAGCGCCAGGATGGGGGTTCGCGCCTTGCCCAGCCGCGCCTCGCCGTCGCGGATGGCGCGCGCCGCCTCGATGCCGTCCATGCCGGGCATGTGGATGTCGGTGATCAGAAGGTCGAAGCCGCCTTCCAGCATGGCCGCGACCGCGTCATTGCCGGTGCGGACCTCGCTCACCTGATGGCCGCGGCGCTTGAGCAACTCGCGGATCAGCATCATGTTGATGGGATTGTCCTCGGCCAGAAGAATATGAAGAACTCGGGTTGCGCCCGGTTCGGGGCTGCGGAAATTGCGGGCTCCGGCCGGGGCATCCTCCGCCACGGGCACGACGCCGTCGCGGCAGGCCAAAAGCTGGGTCACCAGCGAGGACTGACGCACCGGCTTCACCAGATAACCGGCAAAGCCCATGTCGCGCATTTCGGCAAGGCTGCCGCGCGCGTTGGGAGTCAGCAGCACCAGCGAAGGCAAAGCCGCGTCCGGGGGCATGGAAAGCTGCGGCCGATTGGCGGTGCCCGCATCGACCAATACCGCGTCTGCCCCTTCGCCGGGATCAACCGCCAGTCCGCCCGCCGCGGCGATTTGCAGCGCCAGACCCTCGCGCAGCGCGGCATTGGCGCTTGCCACCGCCACCCGCATGCCGGCAAGCGGCGCGATGTCTTCCATCCGCGCCAGCGCCATCAAGGGCAAGGTGAACCAGAAGCATGATCCTCCGTCCGGCCGGTGGTCGACGCCGATTTCCCCGCCCATCGTGTCCACCAGCCGCTTGGAGATCGCCAGGCCCAGGCCGGTGCCGCCGAACTTGCGGGCATGGCTGGAATCGGCCTGGACGAATTCCTCAAAAATCGCCTGGCGCTTTTCGTCGGGAACGCCCACGCCGGTGTCGCGCACTTCCAGCCTGAGCCTGCCATCGACCAGGCAGGCCTCGACACAGACGCCGCCCTGTTCGGTGAACTTGACGGCATTGCCCATCAGGTTGGTGATGATCTGGCGCAGGCGTCCTTCATCGGCGCGGATCAGCCGGGGCACCTGGGGCGCCACGATGGCGGTCACCTCCACATTCTTGTCATAGCCGCGCTGGCATAGAAGCTCCGTGATCGAGCAGAGCATGCCGCGCAATTCCACCTCGTCTTCGTGGAACTGCAGCATCCCGGCTTCGATCTTGGAAAAGTCCAGTATGTCGCCGATCAGGCTGAGAAGCGCCTCGCCGGACTTGGTGATGGCCTGGGCATAGGTGCGCTGTTCCGGCCTTAGATCGGTTTCCAGCAGCAGCCGCCCCATGCCCAAAACGCCATTCATTGGGGTGCGGATCTCATGGCTCATGGTGGCCAGGAAGCCCGACTTGGCGCGGTTGGCCTCCTCCGCCTTGTCGCGGGCTTCGGTGAGCGCCTCTTCCAGGGTCTTGTGCTCGGTGATATCGCGCCCCACGCTCTGCACTTCCACCAGCCGGCCATGGGAATCGCGCACCGCGAAATCCTCCCAGGCGATCCAGCGATAGCCCTGCGCCGTTTTGACGTGCTGGTCATAGCGGGCGCGGTTCAGCTCGCTGTCCTGGAAATTGCCGAAGGCGATGGCCGAGGGGGCGCGGCTGTCCGGATGCGATTCCAGCGCAAAGACAGTGCCGATGGCGCCGGCAGGTTTTAGTCCGAACAGCTTGAAGAAGGCGTCATTGCCATAGGTCAACCGGCTTTCGGCATCGCGGCGGAAGATGGCGTCGCCTTGCGCGTCCACCAGCCCCTTGTAGCGCGCCTCGCTCTGGTGGAGCCGCGCATTGATGGTGGCGGCGTTCTTCAGCGACGCCTCCAGCCGGCCGGCAATGGATTTGAGTTGCTGGGTCTGGCGCGACAACACTTCGCCGCGGCCCCGCGCGCTGTGCAGATTCCTAAGCAGAAAAGCCAGGGTCAGCGCCACCAGCGCCCCGAATTGTACCGGCGTCATCAAGCTGAGCCGGCCCAAGAGCAGGATATTGCCCAAGGCCGCCATCAGCATGACGCCAGCCAGGCTGCCGAGGATGATGCGAACCCACCGCAACACGGAAAAATACCGGCCTTTTTCAGGGCTTTTTCTGCCTCCGAGTGTGCCCTAGCGGGCTTTCAGAAACCGTTAAAGTTCCGCATCTGCTTTAACGACCGCCGGAAACCGCCTGAGCCCGTCCGGGAACTTGGCATAAGCCATTGAATCACAAGTGATTTCATACGGTTCCCCGCACTGTCACAAAAGCTTTGCAAGACTGTGATGTTCGTGGCGCGCGGGGGGTGTGAATTGCCCCCGTTTCCCTAAAATCGCCGGGGCAGTGTTTGACCGATATTAGTGTGAACGACCTGACCGTCCCCGCGACCCGTGCCGAGACCGCCCGCCGCGCTGGCGCAGGCGACCTGCGCTTCCGCATCACCGCCTTGCTGGCGGCGCTTCTGGTGCTGGCGATTTTCGCAGGCGTAATCGGCTCTTTGTTCATCGGCGCCATACCGGCCTTCAAGGCCTTCGGCTTCCACTTCGTGATCGACGAAGCCTGGCGGCCGACCCGCGAACGCTTCGGCGCGCTGGCTTCGATTTACGGCACCCTGGTCACCAGCGCCATCGCCATGCTGATCGCATTGCCGGTCGGCATCGGGGTGGCGATCTTCCTGACCGATCTCTGCCCGCGCCCGCTGCGCCGGCCCATCGGCATCGCCATCGAATTGCTGGCGGGCATTCCCTCCATCATCTACGGCATCTGGGGGCTTTTCGTGTTCGCGCCCTGGTTCCAGGCCCATGTGCAGGAACCGGTGGCCAGCGTGGTGGCCGATGTGCCCGTGCTGGGCACGCTGTTCGGCGGCTCGACCTTCGGCATCGGCATCTTCACCGCCGGACTGATCCTGTCCATCATGATCTTGCCCTTCATCTCCGCCGTCACCCGCGACGTGCTGGAGACGGTGCCCAGCGTGCTGAAGGAAGCGTCTTACGGATTGGGCTCCACCAGCTGGGAAGTGATGTGGAAAGTCTGCCTGCCTTTCTGCTCCACCGGCGTGGTGGGCGGCGCCATGCTGGCCTTGGGCCGCGCCCTGGGCGAAACCATGGCGGTCACTTTTGTGATCGGCAACGCCCACAAGATCGATTCGTCATTGTTCGCGCCGGGCACCTCGATCTCGGCCACCATCGCCAATGAGTTCACCGAAGCCACCAGCGAGCTTTACACCTCGTCCCTGATCGAATTGGGCCTGTTGCTGTTCGCCATCACCTTCATCGTTCTGGCCTGCGCCCAGCTGATGCTGATGCGGCTGGAACGGTCCAAGGGGAAGTGAGCAGATGATCGCGGACCGCGCCCTTTATTTCCGCCGCCGCCTCACCAATATGGTTTTTATCGCCTTGTCATTGGGCGCGGCCTTGTTCGGACTGGTGTGGCTGGCCTTCATCCTGGGCGCGCTGCTCAAGAACGGCATTTCCGCCATGTCGCTTTCCCTTTTCACCCAGGCGACACCGCCGCCGGGAAGCGCCGGCGGCCTGTCCAATGCCATCTTCGGCAGCCTGGTGATGAGCCTGGGCGCGGTGGCGCTGGGCACGCCTATCGGCCTGTTTGCCGGGACCTATCTGGCGGAATATGCCCGCTTCGGAAAGCTCGCTTTCGTGGTGCGCTTCGTCAATGACATCCTGTTGTCGGCGCCCTCCATCGTCACCGGCCTGTTCATCTATGAGCTGGTGGTGGTGCATATGGGCCATTTCTCGGCCATCGCAGGTTCCTTGTCCTTGATGGTGATCGTGATTCCGGTGGTGGTGCGCACCACCGAGAATATGCTGATCCTGGTGCCCAATGGCTTGCGCGAAGCCGCCAGCGCGCTGGGCGCGCCGCAAAGCTTTGTCATCAAGGCGGTGACCTGGAAGGCGGCCCGCGCCGGCATCATCACCGGCGTGCTGCTGGCGGTGGCCCGCATCTCCGGCGAGACCGCGCCCTTGCTGTTCACCGCGCTCAACAACCAGTTCATGTCCACCGACATCACCAAGCCGATGGCCTCGCTGCCGGCGGTGATCTTCCAATATGCGCTGTCGCCCTATGAAGACTGGCACACCCTGGCCTGGGGCGGAGCGCTGTTGGTGACCGCCACTGTCCTGGTGCTTTCCATCATTGCCCGCATCCTTGAAAACAAGAAACGGACCTGATCCATGGAAACCGCGCTCCATATGACTCCGGAACACCACGCCCATGTCGGCGCGGCGGAGAAGGTCAAGGTCGATATCAAGGATCTGTGCTTCTATTACGGCGCCACCAAGTCGCTGAAGAACATCAGCCTGCCCCTGATGGACCGCAAGGTGACCGCCTTCATCGGCCCCTCCGGCTGCGGCAAGTCCACCTTGCTGCGCGCCATCAACCGCATCTTCGAGCTGTATCCCAATCAGCGGGCGGAAGGCGAAATCCTGATGGATGGCGAGAATCTGCTGAAGGTGAAGGATCTGAACCTGCTGCGCGCCCGCATCGGCATGGTGTTCCAGAAGCCCACGCCCTTTCCCATGTCGATCTATGACAATATCGCCTTCGGCATAAAACTTTATGAGCGCATCCCGCGCTCGGAAATGGATGGCCGGGTGGAGCATGCCTTGACCCGCGCCGCGCTGTGGGGCGAGGTCAAGGACAAGCTCAATGCCTCGGGCCTGTCGCTCTCCGGCGGCCAGCAGCAGCGGCTTTGCATCGCCCGCAGCGTGGCGACCCGGCCCGAAGTGATCCTGCTGGATGAGCCCTGCTCGGCGCTGGACCCGATCTCCACCGCCAAGATCGAGGAGCTGATCGAGGAACTGGTTGCCGACTACACGATCGTGATCGTCACCCACAACATGCAGCAGGCCAGCCGCGCCAGCGACTACACCGCCTTCATGTATTTGGGCGAGTTGATAGAATATGGCGCGACCGAGAAAATCTTTACCGCGCCCGACAACAAGCGGACAGAGCAGTACATTACCGGCCGCTTTGGCTGATCTTCCGCGCGGTCTTTTTGCGTCGTGGGTTCGTCGGCCGTGCTCACGTACGCTGGGTACGCTCCGCGCGGCCTCCTGCCCACGCCACAAAAATCCTCGCGCTTACATTGCAAATCGAGCGCTATGTTAGCGGACGGCGTAATTGAGGGCGCGCTTGGCAACTTCGAGATCTTGCCAAGCCATGTAAGCTCGCTCGGCGTATTCAAGCTGGTGCGGGTCGTTGGCAAGCCGCGCGTCGGCGGAAATTTGGCGCGCAATTTCGAGCTTCCGATTGAGAAGTTCAATTTCAGGCATATGACGATCCTATAGGTTAAGCAGACTCAACAGACCGTCTGCATTTTAACCCAACGCGTCGTCAGGCGTAATCCGCCGCCACGGTTTCATCCGCCTGGTGGGTACCCGCCGAGGCGCGCAGGATGACCGTCAACAGCCAACTCACCGCCAGATTGACCAGCAGCGCGCTGACCGCGGCATAGCAGGGCACCGTCAGCCCGAAGAGATGCAGCGGATAGGTGGTCTTGAGACCCGCGTCCCAGAACATCCAGGTGCCCAGACCTGCGCCCGCCGCCCATCCCGCCAGAAGGGCGCGGGGATCCAGCCGCACATAGAGTCCCAGCAACACCGCCGGCACGGTCTGGCAGATCCAGATGCCGCCCAGCAATTGCAGCTGAATCGCGTAGTCGGTCCTCAATTTCAGCACGAATATCAGCGCCCCAAGCTTGGCGACAAAGGCGACGAACTTGGCCATCTTGGCTTCGCCTTGCGGCGTGCAGTTGGGGTTGATGAAATCCTTGTAGATATTGCGGGTGAAAAGATTGCCGCAGGCAATCGCCATGATGGAGGCGGGCATCAAGGCGCCGATGGCGATGGCGGCGAAAGCCAGCCCCGCAAACCAGCTCGGGAACATGTGCAGGAACAAGGCGGGCACGGCGAAATTGTTGCCGAAGCTTTTGAAGCCCGCGGCGTATTCCGGCATGCCTTTCACGCCGGCGGCCATCGCCATGTAGCCCAGCAGCGCGATCAGCGCCAAAGCCACGGAATAGGCCGGCAGCACAATCGCGTTCCGGCGGATCACATGCCGGCTGGACGACGACAACAGCCCCGTCACCGAATGGGGATAGAGAAACAAGGCCAGCAGCGAGCCCAGCGCCAGGGTGGCATAGGCAAAGCCCGCCCCCAGGCTTCCTTCCGGCGCGGGCGGCAGCAGCACCTGCGCCGGCGGCACGGCGGCGAATATTTTGCCATAGCCGCCCAGCTGCGCCGGAATGATGATGATGGCCGCCAGCACGGTGATATAGACCAGCAAGTCCTTCACCACCGCGATCAAAGCGGTGCCGCGCAAGCCGCTGATATAGGTAAAGGCCGCCAGCACCATAAAGGCCGCCAGCAAGGGCAGGGAGACATTGCCCAACAGCGGCAGCGCGATCTGCCAATCCAGGCCCAGCGCCGCGATCACCACCTGCATGCCCACCAGCTGCAGGGCGATATAGGGCATCACCGCCACCAATCCGGTTACCGCGATGGCCAGCGCCAGGCCGCGATGACCAAACCGGCCGCGCACAAAATCCGCCGCGGTGATGTAGCCATGGACACGCGCCACCGACCACAGCCTGGGAAAGGCCATGAACAGAACGGGGTACATCAGGGCGGCATAGGGCACGGCAAAAAAGCCGGATGCGCCCGCGCCGAACATCAAGGCGGGCACGGCGATGAAGGTATAGGCGGTATAAAGATCGCCCCCCAGCAGGAACCAGGTGATGACGGTGCCGAAGCTTCGGCCGCCCAGACCCCATTCATGCAGTTGGGAAAGATCGCCCGCCCGCCAGCGCGAGCCGAACAGGCCAAGCAGCGCCACGAACACAAACAGCGCCAGGAAAACCGCGATGGTGACATTCATTTGCCGCGTCCCTCTTGATGGAGGTAGACCGGCACGATGCAGGCCGCGGTCAGGAAGATGCCGGCGATCTGGTACCAGTAGAAAAACGGAATGCCGAACAGTTCCGGCTCCATCCGGTTGTAGAACGGCACCCAGACCCAGGCGGCATAGGGGATGGCCAGGAACAGATAGACCGGATGGAACCTTTTTATTGGTTGCTCTCGCGAACGCTCCATCCGGGGCGGCTTGTCTTCGAACATCGCATTTCCCCCTAGTGCAGACGCCGTGCGCGTCGCCCAACTCTGTCATAACAAGCGCCGCGCGGGATGCAATTCCCACGCGGCGCCGGCAGGTTCACATTCTCACCCTATTGCGCCGGCACGAAGTCCTGGCCCTCGGGCGCCTTGTTCTTGTCCTTGGGCGCATAGCGGGTGGTCGTCATCGGTCCTTCGCCCACCAGCATCAGGATGCAAGGGCCGGTTTCCGCTTTGGCGCCATCCCAATGGATGGTGTTTTTGATATCGGTGACGAAAGTCCCGGCGGGAATCGGATACATCTTGTCGGGGTCATAATGGGCTGAGGAGCTCACCCACCAGGTCCCCGACACCACATAGATGTAGCGGTCGGTGGAATGAAAATGGGGCCGGGAATTATGTCCCGGCTGCCATTGGATCAAGACGCCATAGATGCCCGGCTTGCTGGGATCGCCGAACAATGGCGCGCTGCGCTCGCCATTGTCGCCCTTCCAGGGAATGTCCTTGCCGAACACCATGGGGATATGGCCCGGATCGGGCAAAGCCTGGCCGGTCTTGGGCGGGCCCTGGGTCAAGAGCTGTTGCTGGCTTTCCGCGAAAGCGGGCGCTGCAATCAGCAGCGCCCCCAAAACCATCGCGTGGCGCATGAGGCCCTCCTTCAGCGTGCCGGACCCATGTCCTTGCCGTTCTCGTCCACACCCTGGGTGATGTTGGGGCCGGTGCCCGACAGGATCAGGATGGCAGGCTCTTTCTCGCCGGTGCGCGCGCCATCCCAGTGAATGCCTTTCAGCTTGTCGATCGCCACCGTGCCGGCATGGACCGGATAGGTGGTGCGCTCGTCATAGACATTGCTGGAAGAAGTCCACCAGGTGCCGGATACCACATAGGCCCAGCGCTCATTGTTGTGATAGTGCGGCTTGGAGAAATTGCCCGGCCACCATTTGTACATCACGGTATACGGCCCCGGCTTGGAGGGGTCGCCATACAGCATGCACATCTGCTGCTTGCCTTCGGTGCCGGTGCATTTGATGTCCTTGGGCAGCACCATGCCTACCCGGGTTGGATCGGGAACCGGACCGATGGGATCATTGACAGTGGTGCCGACCTTGGGGTCGGTCTGGGCGATGGCCGCGAAGCCGGCGGCGCCGGCGGCCGCCGCGACGAGGGCGGTCAAGGCATAGTGGATGGCTGGACGCATGGTTTCCTCCCGTGGAAATATGACGGGAATGATAGGCGGGAATTGCGACGCCCCGCAATTGAATGGTCGCGCTTGCGACTGCCGCCCATCTCACTCTTCGCGCATGCGAGATGATAGCGCTCGCCCAATGAGATTCAGATGAAATCAGGCGGTGCGCTTGCCGGCATAGATCAACCCGATCCCCGCCAGCACCGAGACCACCCCGGCAGCGGTGGGAATCCACACCGTGTGATCTTCCTGGGAGTTGACCTGCAGCGGACCCACCTTCAGCACCGGCTTTGTCTCGGTCCAGGTCACGTGGCTGAAAAACAGCCCGGCAATGCCCAGCACGATCAGAACCACACCCACCATTGCGACCGGTCTCATGCCTCTCTCCCTTGTTACAGCATCAACGGCTGGGGAACGGCCAAAGTTCCCTGATGGCCGGGCAGCGGTTACGGGAAGGCCGGAGGCCCAGAACCTCACCGTGAAATATCTATACATTTCAACCCCTTATGGTGTCTCTTCTTTTGCGCGTTGCCGCTCTACCAGCGCGACACTGAGGATCGAGAGCTCGTAAAGCGCCACAAGCGGGACCGCCAGACTGAGCATGGAGAAAGCATCCGGGGGCGTCACCACATTGGCGACGCCGAACAAGCCGAGAATGGCGTACCGCCGCATGCCGCGCAGCGCCTTGGCGGTGACGATGCCGACCCGCCCTGATAGCGTAAGCAATACCGGCAATTGAAAAGTCAGACCGAAGGCAAAGATCAGCATCATCACCAGATCGAGATATTCGCTGACTTTGGCCTGGAGCTGGATGCCCATGGCGCCGGCGGACCCGGCGCTCTCAAAGCCGGTGAAAAATCTGATCGAGATGGGGAGCATCAAATAATACACAAACGCCGCGCCCAGAACGAACATCACCGGGGTCGCCACCAGGAATGGCCAGAAGGCCCGCTTTTCATGACGATAAAGTCCCGGCGCGACGAAAATCCAAAGCTGGGCCGCGATGGCCGGAAAGCCCAGGCAGATACCGCCAAAGGCTGCGATTTTCACATGGGTGAAAAACACTTCGGTCAGGTCGGTGTAGATCAAGTGATCGTTGGCCTGTCCTGCCAGCGCCTGATGCAGAGGCGCTGTCAAGAAGGCGAAGATCGGGCCCGCGAACGAAAAGCAGACAACAAAACAGACGCCGAACGATACCAGGGACCAGACCAGGCGCCGGCGCAACTCCAAAAGATGTTCCAGCAAAGGCGCCTTGGTCGCCTCCAAAGCCGCATCGTCTTCCAAACTCGGCTTGACCACCGGCTTCCATCCGCCTGTCTTGCCATATTAGTCCTACTATGTAGATATAATTGGCGGCAATGGCTATTGTCCATCGGGCGCCTGCCACACGGCCGCAGGCCAAATGGTTGACAGGTTGACCATTCTTGCCGGCCGCGCTGGTATGGATTCATGAAGGACTGGGGACCGCTGAGATACTTCCCGCTGGTCTGGGCGGCACTACGGCGCAAGCCCGTCCGTTCGGTTCTGACTTTTTTGTCGGTGACGGTGGCCTTTGCCCTGTTCGGGCTGATGATCGGGTTGAATGCCACCATCAATCTGTTGGCGCAGCAGGCCCGCGCCGACAGGGTGTGGACCTTTCTGCGCTACGACAATACCGGCCTTCCCATCGCCGTGGCCAAGCGGGTTGCGACCCTGCCGGGGGTCAAGACCATCACCGTCATGTCGTACCTCAACGGTTATGTCGGCGATCCGAAAAACCGCACCTTCATCACCATGGGCGATGGCGACTATGGCCGCGTCTATCCGGACCAGGGCGTCACGCCGGAGCAATGGGACGCCGTCCACAAGCAGCGCAACGCCATTGTGATGAGCCGCAAACAGGCGGCGCTTTGGCACAGGAAAACCGGCGACATGTTCACCGTCATCGCGCCGGAGATCACCCGCGCCGATGGCGGCAAGAACTGGGTGTTCAAGGTGGTGGGGATCAGCGAGGACATCTCTTATGCGCCGGCCGGCATGATCTTCGGCAACTATGACTACTACGACAAATCGCGCCCGCTTGCCGACCAGGGCAAAATCAACGAGGTCGATTTTCTGGTGAAGGACGCAGGCCAGGCAGCCGCCATCGGACAACGGATCGACAGGCTGTTCGCCAACTCCGCAAGCCCCACCTTCAGCGATACCGAAACCTCGGCATTCTCCCCCAGCAATTTCGGCGGCATGGATGTGCAGACGGTGACCCGTGAGGTCGCGGCGGCCGGATTGCTGATGATGCTGTTCCTGACCGCCACCGTCATCACCCAATCGGTGCGCGAGCGGCGCGCGGAGTTCGCCACTCTCAAGACCATCGGTTTTTCCGATGCCGCTATGATCGCCCTGGTGATGGTCGAGGCGGCATTGCCCTGCCTGTCGGGCGCGGTTTGCGGTGTCGCGGCGGCGGCCTGGCTGGCGCAGCATATGCAAGCGCTGATGCCGCCCGATTTCGGCATTCCGGCGCCCACTATGGCTGCTTCCGTGTTCGCCTGGGCATTGGCCAGCGCTTGCGGCGTGGCGCTGGCCGGCGCCGCGCTGCCCGTGCTGCGCCTTCGCCGGATGGATATCGCCAGCGCCTTGTCGGGGCGGGCATGAGCATGCTGCGCCAGATCGCCATCGTCTCGCTGCTCAATTTCCGCAACCTGCGCCAAAGGCGGTGGCAGTCCCTGGTCGTTGTGGCCGGAATGGCCTGCGTCATCGGCGTGTTGCTGTCCATGCTTTCGATGGCCGAGGGGGTGCATCAGGCCAATCTCAACAATGGCGATCCGCGCAATGCCATTGTGGTTTCGCGGGGCACGGTGTTTGAAGGCAACAGCTCCATCCCGCGCGACAAGGCGCATATCGTGATGGCCGCCCCCGGGATCGCCAAAGCGGCGGACGGATCGCCCATCGCCGATCCCATCTTGTCGGTGGGCGTGCCGGCGCGGCTGCAAAAGAATGGCGGCAGGACTTGGATCGCGCTTCGCAGTTTCGGCAAAAACGGCGCCCTGCTGCACCCGACTTTTCACATGGTCGCGGGGCGCATGTTCCGTCCCGGCGCCCGGGAGCTGATTGTCGGCGACCTGGCGCGGTTTCAAGTCGCGGAGATGAGAGTCGGGGACAAGGTAAGCATGCCTGACGGGGAATGGCCCATCGTGGGCGCTTTCGCCACCGGCGACATGATGGATGGACGGTTGGTCGGCGATACCGAAACCTTGATGGCGTCGCTGCGGCGCAAGGCCTATACCACCATACAGGCGCGCATGGCATCGCCTGCCGTTTTCGTCATCTTTCGCGGCGCGCTGACGTCAAATCCCGCCCTTGCCGTGGACGTGATGCGCCTACCCGAATGGAATGCCAAATCCAGCGCCGATTTCATCAAGTTCATGCATGTGATCATCTATGGCGTGGGCGTCATCCTGGCGATCGGAGCCCTGTTCGCCTGTTTCAACACCATGTATGCCGCCGTGGAATCGCGGGGCAGGGAGATCGCCACCCTGCGGGCGCTGGGCTATGGCGGATTCGCCGTCGCGGCTTCCGTGGTGCTGGAGGCGGCGGCGCTGTCGGTTGCGGGCGCCCTGATTGGCGCGAGTGCAGCCTGGTCGCTGTATGACGGCGTGCTCAGCGGGTTGGGTTCGGAGGTGTTCACCCTGACCGTTTCCCCGCCGATGATCGGCACCGCCCTCCTGTGGGCGGTCGCGGTCGCGCTGCTGGGCGGCATCCTGCCGTCGATCCAGGCCGCGCGCTGGACGGTGTCCGATGCGTTGCGGGCGCGGTGAGGAACGCCCTGGCGCGATTGACTTTCGCCAACTGCCTCGATCCACTGCCGCAAACAACAGAAAGACAGATGATTGATGCGCGTTTTGTGGCGGGCAATGGCGGGGCTGGTCCTGAGCGCGGCGCCGGCCCTGGCTTTGGATTGTACCGCGCTTGGCGGCGCGACCGTCGCCAAATCCGTCATCAGCCTGCCGACTTCCGGCGCGGCCGTGACCTCGGCCGTGCTGACGGAAGACCCCCGCAACGGCCGCTATTGCAAATTGCTGGGCGCCATCAAGCCCGTCGACCCCGCCGCTGCCGATATCCTGTTCCAGCTTAATCTGCCCAGCCGCTGGAACCGCAAGGCGTTGCATATGGGCGGCGTGGGATATGACGGACGTCTGGTCACGGGGGAAGATGGCCGGTTCGCCGATCCCGGCAAGCCTCTGGCCTTGGCCCAAGGCTATGCCACCTTCGGCAGCGATGGCGGGCACCAAGCTGCGTCTGCCGCCGATGCCGGCGGCTTTCCCAACAACGAGGAATCGCTCCGCAATTTCTTCGGCGACCAACTGAAAAAAACCCACGATGCGGCACTTTTCCTGATGCGCCGTTATTACGGCAGGGGGCCGCGCCGCACCTATTTCCAAGGTAACAGCGGCGGCGGGCGTGAGAGTTTTGTTGTGATGCAACGCTGGCCGCGCGACTATGACGGCGTGATCGCCATTCATCCGGCGTATAATTTTTCGGCGCTTCAGCTCAGCGGCACATTGTTGGGGCAGGCGCTATACAAGCCCGGCGCCTGGGTTTCCCCGCCGGTCGCGGACATGGTCGCAAAGGCGGTGCTGGAAGCCTGCGACGGCTTGGACGGCTTGAAGGACGGAATTGTCGGCAATGTGAAAGCCTGCCGCGGCAGCTTCGATGTTCAACGCCTGCGCTGCGCCGGAAAAGGGGATCCGGATGCCGTCTGCCTGTCCGAGACACAGATCGCCACCTACAAAACATTTGATGCAGCGATGCCGTTTCGCGTCACTCTGTCGGGACTGGATCATTTCGCCGGCTGGCCGGTTCTGGAGGGCGCCGATCTGAACGGCGCCGCCAATAGCTTCGGAACCGATCCGGTCCCCGCCAATCCGCCCAGCCTAAAAAACTCCTTCCCCTACCGAATGGGTGACGGCCTGATCCGCAACATGGTGGTGAAAGATCCGGCCTCCAACAGCCTGGCGTTCGATCAGACGCGCTATGCCGCCCAGCTCGCCGAACTGTCCAAGGGATTGGACACCAATTCCGCCGATCTCACCGCCTTCCAGAAACGCGGCGGCAAGTTCTTGCTGATGCACGGCACCGTCGACATGGCCATCCCGCCCGGCAACAGCGTGGAATATTATGAACGCCTGAAGGCGCGCATGGGCGAGGCGCGGGTCCGCAGCTTCACGCGATTCTACATGGCGCCGGGTTTTGGCCATACCTATGGCGCGTTTCTGGTTGGCTGGGATTCGCTGGGGACGCTGGATTCCTGGGTGACCCGCGGCGTGGTGCCGGGCCCGCAAATCGCCACCGACACCAACCCGGCGACGGCAGGGCGCACCCGGCCGCTGTGCGAATATCCCGCCTATCCGAGATATAACGGCTCAGGCGACATTCACCGGGCGGAGAGCTTTGTTTGCGCCGCACCGTGATGGCGCGAATTGCCGCTTGGCCACCGTGGCCGGTGCCTTGCGGGCGCGGTGATTGATCACGCCGCCGTCTTGGCGCTTCCCAGCTCGCGCTGCTTGACATTGCGCACCTTGGCAAGCTGGCCACGCAGGATGTCGATCGCATCGCGATCTTCCGGCTTGAGCTTGTCGCGGTCGACCTGGTTCATCAAGATCTCCAGCACATCGCCGATCCGGCCCAGCTGGCGGCCGTAACTGCCGACTTCATCCAATATCGCCTGTTCGACATCGGGATGGTTGGTCTGGCCCAGATCGATATTGACGAAACCGAACTGCGCCCCTTGCTGATAAAAACTCCAAGGATTGATCGCCTGCCACAGTTTTTGCGGCGCGAGGGACAACTGAAAGCTCTTCGGCATGGCTGCCTCCTGTCAGGGGAAGGGCAAGAATAGCGCAACGGCGCCGGACCGCTGAGTCTCAAATCTCGGGTTCAAAATTCGGGCCGACGATTCGTCAGCGCCCAAATATTGAGCAGAAACAGGTCTTCTCGGGCGGCGAAAACAAAATGTTTCAGCTTCGTCACGCCAAATGCGTAATCCGCCGGTATGACAGGGCTTCGGCGATATGCGGCTTGGCCACGGTGCCGGCGCCCGCCAGGTCTGCGATGGTGCGGGCGACTTTCAGCACCCGGTGATAGCCGCGCGCCGACAATTTCATGCGCTCGGCGGCCTCGGTGAGAAGCTTTGCGCCCGCCGTCTCCGGCGCGGCAATCGTATCCAGCAATTCGCCTTCGGCCTCGGCATTGGTGCGGATGGGATATTGCGCGAAACGTTCGCGCTGGATCGCCCGCGCCTTGGCGACCCGTGCCGCCACCTCGCGGCTTCCTTCGGCGGGCGGCGGCAGGGACAGATCGCTGGCGGAAACCCCCGCCACTTCCACATGCATGTCGATGCGGTCGAACAAAGGTCCTGAGATGCGCGACTGATAATCCACCGCGCATTTGGGGGCGCGGCCGCAGCCCAGCGCCGGATCGCTGAGATAACCGCAGCGGCAGGGATTCATCGCCGCCACCAATTGAAACCGCGCCGGATAGCGGACATGGGCGTTGGCGCGCGCCACCACCGCCTCGCCGGTCTCGATCGGCTGGCGCAAACTGTCCAGCACGCCGCGCTGAAACTCCGGCATTCTGGCGCAAATGCACCAAGCGCCCCCTCCCCAGACTTTGGCAGCGACAATACAGTCCGGCCATGAGCCTCAGTCATTTGAACTCTCGCCTAGTCACCGAAGCGTCCCAAAACCCCAACGTTTTGCACGCTTTAATTCGTAAACGCTCCGAGATCGCAGGGCGGATTGAGCACCTGCAAGACGAGTTGCGTAAATCGGTCGTCGATTTGGACAATATCGACGCCTCAATCCACATTTTCGACCCCCAGTTAGAGTTAACCAATATTCGCCCTAAACCCGTTCCGCCCCGCCATCAGGCGTTCAAGGGCGAAATTGCGCGGATCGTCTTCACGACCCTGCGCAATGCCAAGGTTAAGCTTAGAACGCAGGACGTGGCGGCTCGCGTTTTGGCTGAACGAGGTCTCGACACCACCAATTCACGATTGCGGAAATTGATTTCGGGACGGGTCGGCAGCGCCATGCGCCATTGGGAAAAGAAAGGACTAATCCGTTCTGAGTGGGGAGCCGACAGACTCAAGTACTGGGAGATCGCCCGATGAGAAACGCCATCCGAACCTTGGAGCATGGAGACCTAAGTAACGCTATCGCTGGACTGGAGCAGCGTCGCGCGGACATCATTAACGTCATCAACAAAATCAAGTCGGATATGCGAGACGCGGTGATCCAGTTGGATCACGTCGAGGCGACAATGAGGATTTTCGATCCCCACATCGACTTTCGGGCAATGGGAGGGCGCAAAGTGCTGCCCGTCGATCCGGCTCAGCATGGCGAAAACATGCGTATCGTCTTGGCAGCACTAGTAGACGCCGGACGACCTCTGAGTACGGCTGCACTGATTGAACAAATTATCCAAGTGAGAGCTTTGGACCGTACCGACTCCAGTTTGCGGAGAATCGTTGCCAAAAGGCTCGGACCCTCCTTGCGTTACACGGAGCATGTCAGGGGTCTCATTCGGTCGTCGCCCGGTCCCGGACAAATGAAGATGTGGGAGTTGGTGAAGTGACCTCCCAACATGCGATGGGAAATAGCTGGATCACGCTCTCCAAGGAGGACGACAGGGCTCATTGTCATGACTCGCAGAAACCCCTCAGAGGGGCGAATGAATCTCTAGTAAATAGTGGCTTTCTACGCTCCTATTGACTTGAACCAGCGACAGCAATCGGGGCTCCGAATGGAAAGTGATGAAATTGCCCGTCAAGTGGCAATCCAATCCTTCAACTGCCTTGGATACATGCCGACACGCGAGCGGATGTCATATTCGATCCTCGCTACAGCTTGGGCCACAGGCTTTCCGAAACCGGCACCAGAGCGTGGTATCGAGAGCGATAACCCGTGGTCGCTGATACCAATTCAGTACCACCTCGAAGAGGCGATAATCTTTCGCTTTTGGGCCATGCAAGCGGAATTGCTCTATGGCTACATCACAAAAATAATGCGCATGTCCGAAGCGGAATTGTCTCTACCGGTGACAGCAGCGGGTCTTCAACCGATCCATATACTTCGAGGTATGACGCAACTACTTTTGGATCGCGCGCAACGTCGTGCAGGCGCGGTGAACTCGCCGGGGTCTATAACGCCTGAGAGAGTCATCGCGATTTACAATTCGCGGGTGCTCACTTATGAGGCACTGGTATCTGCGGCGGCGCAGAATAATTCTCCAATCCCAGTAGAAAACTTTCAACTGGGCCTCTCGCGCAAACATCCATGGACGCAACTGCTTTGCTATTGCGCCGAGAATTTGCTTTCGACGCTCACCATCGACGACGATACGAAAGCGATTGCAACGCCGCTTTTGGAAATCGCCACGTCGAAAACGCAAACGGGGCTGTTTGTCGCGATACAAAAGCTCTCTTGAGGGGAGAAGACCTTATGCAATCGGGGAACGACAATGGCTCGTACCAAACCGCTTTCCTTGTCGCGCTTAATAACTCCCGCGCTATTATCACAAAACGACTCAACCATGGGGGAAACCTGCGATGGCAGTATTGGCTGACATCATTACACTCTTGGACCAATGGCCCTTGTGGAAACGGATCAAATCAACGCCTGACCGAATGGACGCTCTGGAGAAACAGATAGCTTCGCTCGAAGCGCGCCTTGCGCGAGCGCCGGGCGAAGCTTGCCCCAGATGTGGAGCTTTGGAATTTCGGGTTGAAAGCACGACGCCCCACCCCGATCTTGGCGACATGGGCGTAAGCATTCGCCAGTGCAAATGCGGCGCGTGTGGCTTTGGCGAACAACAAACAAATTCCGCGTAAGGGGCGATACAATGAGCGGACCGCAGGAATCGTTCAAAATCAATCTGAACCAGAATCTTTGGGGGTTAATAGTCGCTTTTGGGTCGCTTGGCGCGGCAGAATATTTCCACCTATGCATTTTGTTCTGGTTTGCAGTAGTGCTGGCAAGCGTCACCACCTTATCCGTGGTTGCCACTACCGTCGCATATACCATCAACTATTGCGTAGAGAAATTTAAGTAGGCGAATGGGCGCGTAAATTACCAGGCCTTGGAATTAAGGGACGGGCCGCCAAATGCGGGGAGCATTCCCTCCTATTGGGCAATGAACCCCCACTTTCCCTCCACCTCTACACGAGCCAGACCCTCACTGTAGGACTCGGCCCATTCAAACTGCGGCCTAATCGTAAACTCACCGCGCCTGTTAATGAGACCCCACTTATCGTCTATCTTTGCCGCTGCGAAACCGTTCTGAAACGAGTCGCACCAATCAAACACAGGCTTGATGGCGAATTTGCCCTGTTTGTCGATAAAGCCCCATTTCCATTCGTTATTGAATACGCCAACGGCGGCTAAGCCCTCTTGGAATTCTTCCACTTCATCAAATTGTGGCCTCACAACAATTTTGCCCTGCGTATCGATAAAGCCCCATCTCTCGGTGCCTGCCTTGTCGGGTAAAGTGATTGCCGCCATCCCCCCCTGAAATTGATGTGCTCGCGAAAATTGTGGCTTTATCGCGAGATTCCCATGGGAATCAATGAACCCCCATTTCGATGCGATGTTGACCGGGGCCAACGCATTCTGAAATGGCCCGGCCCAATCGAACTGCGGCTTTATTATGATTTTTCCCTGCCTATCGATAAAGCCCCATTTGTCACCGACTTTGACAGCGGCAAGTCCCTCGTCGAACGAACCGTCAATGGAGTCAAATTGAGGTGCGATGACGAATGTGCCCTGTTTATCGATTACGCCCCATTTGCCAGTCGGAGATCCAAACTTATCAACTTTTCCATCTCCAATTTCCGCCAACGCAAGTCCGCCGTGAAATGAACCGGCCCTAATGAACTTCGGACTGATGACGTATTGGCCGCGCTTATCGATAAATCCTGTGTGCCAACTGCCATCATCGACAACTGCAAGTCCCTCATGGAACGAGAGGGCCAAGTGGAATTGCGGCTTGATCGCGAAATTGAGCGGGCGCGGTATCGTCAACATCGCCCTTCTCATGCAGTCCTCTTGCTGCCTTTGAATTGGATTATCCCAATTAGATGCTGCCATGTTGAGAGCGCTGGCCTTCTCGTCACTTGGTGGGCACGTTTGCATCGCCTGAACGATTCGCGCCTCGAAAATCGGCTCCGGTAGGCCCCAGAATGTCGCAAATGCGCAGACCTGCGCTGACGACAGGCCGTTCACGCCAGATTGGCCGGTATTATTAGTCCAACAATTTGCATCGGCAGACGCTTTGCGCCGCCGATATTCCTCTGTGCTAACCCCGTAAACGCGAGCCCAATAGGCTGTTATTACTTCACTATAGAGCGGGTCGTACTCTGGAATCAGTGGCTCAATTTCTTTTTTGAGGTACACGCGCATATTCGCCGGGTCTGTATTGACCATGATGTCGTTGAACTCTCCGACGACATTCATATCAGATACATACTTCTTTATGTCCGCCAACATCGTTTGCGTTGCAGCCGCGACCTGCGCGGTCGGCATTGGCGTTCCAACGAGATACGGTCGGTGCAAACCAATGACGCCAAAATTCTGCCTGTCCACGCCAGCGATATATACAAGTGCGCAAGCGCTCAAACATTTGTCATAAATCCATACGGTGAAGTTGTTCTTCCGAATGAGTCTGCCCAAGTCCATTGCTGCGTAGGGGTCACCGCCGTTGCTGCCCTCAAGCATGAGAAATGGGATTTTTAGTTTTGTAGTTTGCAGAATTGCGGTTAGCTGACCGACATCCTCCTTTTTAATCTCCCCTATGAGCGCAATCATTTCGCCCTTGCCACTCGTATCTAATACGACTTTGGCGTTCGCTGGCCCCGCCCAAAGCGCGCTCAGCAAAGCGAATGTCCCACAAGCGGCAATACGAAATGTTCGGAACATCGTCGGAACTCCCAGCCTAGCTTTTTCCGATGCGTTCAACAAAACTACTTTCCGGCGACATAACTACACTGCGCGCACAGTTGCGGTCGGTGAACGGCGCATCACAGGGCATTCAGATAATCTATCCGTTCCCGATACATCCGTAGCAAATAAGGAACCTCAGCCGGAGAATTGGTCCGGTCTTGTATCCATTGGCGCTGCGTCCTCACCAGATAGTCCGGCGTCGTAGAGCGTGCACGGGCGGCTTTGTAAGCCTCCGCAAGTTGCCGATCTGCCAAGGCTAGTTCGGGCGTTTTACACACCAAATTTAGCACTTCGCTAGTTACCCTTGAGCAGTCAAAGCTAGGACCTTCTGTTGCCGTTGACGCGGGGGTGTTTGCAGAGGTGCTAGGGGGCTCAACTCGTTCTGACGATTCGTTGGGGGTTGGCGTCGCTTGGGCTGTCCCAGCCGACGGCACTTCCGCTGCCGGTGCGCTGTTCGGGTTCGCGCCCGCAGAGTTTTCCGGTTGCTTCTCCACTCCGGGCTTCGATTCATCTGAAAGCGGAATGCCGCCCTCGTAAGCCTTGAGAGTTAGCTGTATGGCCGCGACCGCAGCAAACCTGCAAGAAGCGCCCGGTGACATTTGCTTCTGGTTGTCTACCTCATTGTCCTTGGGATCATTGGCGAAACAAGCGGGCTGTTCTTTCTTGATCTGATCCTCGCAGGCCGCCATGATTGCCATTGCGGACTTCCCACCGTCCAACGAACTATACTGGCCGGTGCGGACATTACGATTGACACAGTGATTAAGGTCCTCATTGGCGGCTTGTGTTGTAGTGCTGCCCGAGTCGGCGCTGGGTTGCGCAGACTTGTTGTCGCCCGGCAAAAGCGAGGCGATAGCCCCCACACCAAGGAATAGTACCACCACGATCAGGCAGCCCTTCCCGATTTTCTTGCTATTGCAATTTGGACAAGACGTGAATTTATCCGCAAAGACCTTGCCGCAGTTCTCGCACGTCTTCATCGCCGTCCCCCAAAAGCGCAATTGCTAGACTATAAGAAGCTAAGCGTGTCACCGGCTAATATGGACCTCCGCCTGCACATCTCAAACGTCATCAAGCTCGATTAGATGAATCGTCTTGCAGCCAATAGCTTCCATGCATTGCACGAAGAAAACAGCCGTGAAGCTTCCCCGCGCAATTTTGTTGGAGATATTTCGCTCGTTATCCCTGATGCCAATCTCGCCGAGGCGCTGCGCGAGATCGGCATAGCTGAGGTCCCGCCGCTTCAACTCCGCCTTGAGCAGACCTTTCACCATTGTCTGCCAATCCTTTGTCTTTCTAGATTTCGCCGCCACAACACTCCTGCCGATTCGATGATAGAATCATCGTAAACGATGTTATTCCTCATTGACAACCGGCCACGAACATCATATACGATGATGTATGGCATCACTTCTGGTGCCTCTACAGAGAGGTAACGTCATGGCACAGGTTATACGCACACGGGATCATGATCCCTATGGAGACATGGAATATTGCGTCTCATGGGAAGACAACGACGGGGTTGGTCGCGAGCGCTATTTCCGGTCCCGCAGCGCGGCTGAGCGTCATGCGATGGAAGTTGAACGCGGGCTCCTGCGGGAGGCCTTGGAAGACTTCAACGCGGCGTGGGCGGGACTGCCGCTGCGAGCAAAACAAGGGTTCGTCTCGCGGCTCGCTCCTAACCCGGCCAAAGAAGGCCATCTTCGCCGCAACCGCGCCCGCAAAGGCATCCGCGACGGTCGATAATTGGTTTAGCGGCTCGTTTTTTCCAGCGTTTGCCGAACTCGTTTCACTATTTCCTCTAATGACACAGCGCCAGACGTGAACGGCGTTATGTCTGTTGCATCGAGGGCCTCTATCACCTCTTTGAGACCGGGGCTGTCACCCTTCGCCGGTGTATCGCGATTAATAGCTTCTCTGACGGCTCTGAGGACCTGAATGCGTTCGGCCCTCGTGGCCCCGGCCTGGACATCCACATCATCTGTACCCGCGTAAAGTTGGTCCAACAAATCGATGGTGAGATTTTTGCATCCCATCGCGGCCAAGCATTGGGCGAACAATGCCGCGCTGAATGTGCCCCGCGCTATTTTGTTCCTGAGGTTGCGCTCGTTCTCGTCGCCGCCCACCAAGACAATCTGTTCAGCAAGCTCCCCAAACGTTATTCCCCGACGGACCATTTCCGCTCGAATCGCGCGCGTCACCCATTCGTGAGTGCGACTTTCAAAGTCAGCCATAAGCGCCTCATACAAGGTAAACGCATCGAATTGTATGCATTCCGGCCTACGGCGGCAAGATGTCCCTGCACCTCAAACAGTGCCAAATATGATACTTAACATGCGATAGCATAGAATGCTATGCCTTTCGCGTTGCAAACGCCCAGACATGGGGCTATAGCATATAATACTATGCTAAAGCGCACCAAACAAACCGGAGGGCACTTTCTCAAGTCCGCCAAGGTCAGGTCCCTGAATCTCCGCGAGATCGGGAATATGACCGAGGAGCAGGCTTACGCGGCCTTTCAAGCTATCCGCTTCGCCAGCACCGGTGGTGAGCCAGTCTGCCCCTCGTGCGATTGCCCGGCATACACATTCAAATGCCGTAAAATTTTTAAATGCAAAAACTGCGGAAAACGATTCTCGTTGACCTCTGGGACTCCCTTCGCCTCTCACAAACTCACCTTTGGCGACATCCTCTATGCGATGGCGATCTACTCGATGGGCGCAAAGGGGACCAACGCCATCGAACTAAGTCATCGCGTCAACATCAGCTACAAGTCAGCATTCGTCCTCCTGCACCGCCTCCGCGAAGCTGTGGCACAGGACGCAGACCTGTCTCCTCTGGTGGGCGAGGTCGAATTCGATTGCGCGGAAGTCGGCGGTTACATCCGCCCCAAAAACGTGAAAAAGCTGCGCAAGGACCTTCGCAAGTATCCCTATCGTTCGCCAGATAAGCTGATTGTGGTGGTGGCGCGGGAGCGGAAGGGCCGCGCTCGTACAACGATAGTCGAGAACATTAGCGATGCCAAAAAGTTCATCCGCAAAGTCGTATCCCGAACTGCCACCGTATATTGCGACTGCGGCACCGAGTGGAGTGACCTCCAAGCGATATGGGACCTAAAGCGGGTAGATCACAATTATTCGTGGTGGACGCCGAACGCGCACACCAATAACGCCGAAAGCTATTTCGCTATGCTACGAAAAGCGCAAAAGGGCGTTTACCACCGCTTTTCTTCACCACGTTATCTTCATGCCTACACCGAAGAAATGGCTTGGCGGCAGAACGTTCGGCGGCAAACCAATTCGGAGAAGTATTCGTTAGTTCTGCAAGCGGCAGCCGTTAGCCCTATCTCTTCGATGAAGGGTTATTGGCAGCGGCATGTTCCTAAGAGCGCACGATGACCAAGGGCGTGCATTCAAATTGGGCCGACCAGCATGGCAAACTGCTCAAGGAGAGGTTTACCGCAGTCTCGGCATCAGACCTGTTGGCCCGCCCATCGCGAATTATCGACACCGTGGGCGTCTACGCGATTCTGATCCGCGATGCGGATATGATATTAGGGCGCTTGGGCTACGATCAAAAATTGGATGGAGCGCTTTGGAACGTCAGCGGCTATGGGCACGTCTACACCGGAGAAAGCGTGGGCGTTTGTAGCCGCCTTTTGGAGCATCTCATCGGCTCATCGCGGGACTCTACGTTTCGAGAGTCCTTGATCGCGATTCAAAGGGCAACTGGAGCCATCTGGAATGCTTCACAACCGCGCTACTATGGTCATACTGACGAACAAAACTTGTCTGACTGGCTGGCGGAAAACGCATTAGTCGCTTTCAAGCACTGCAATCTCGTGGGCGAGGTCGAGCGCGATCTGCTCAAGCGCGCACCATGTCCGTTGAACATCAAGGATCGGCCTGGAACGCCATTTACTGGTCTGCTGTCCGATGCACGTCGGACACACGGGCTTCCACGGAAAACACGCGAACCGCTAAACATGCCCCGCGCTCCCCGTGAGAAGCCATACCTGCTGCACGCTTGGTAGTGTTCGCCCAGCGGTTACGTTTTCGGGTTAAGCCGCAGCTTCTATATCTTCGAC
The DNA here is from genome assembly GCA_035693565.1 of Rhizomicrobium sp. Lineage (GTDB taxonomy): Bacteria > Pseudomonadota > Alphaproteobacteria > Micropepsales > Micropepsaceae > Rhizomicrobium. The sequence goes on from DASSGF010000029.1 coordinate 227,809, forward strand.
CAGCTTCCATTTGGCCGGTTTTCCTCCCGTGGAGGACACGATCCCTTTCTTTTCATAACGTTTCAGAGCGCTATGGACAGCACTATATAGACGCTGCCGCTGGTCCCGCCGCGCCGTCTTCAAGCGCAGATCGCGTGCGACCTCATTTACGATCTCGGCGACGATCAGGGGCTGCTTCACTTGGCGAAGCACTCGAAACATGCTCGCTACAATAGCAGACGGCTCGCGAACCAGTTTGGGAGACAAATGCCGGACCTTGGGCCGCATTGTGCTTCTATCCCAATTCGGTCGGAACAGCAGAATACTGGTTTCTAATGCTTGGAGCAGGTCGTCTAGCGTCTTCTTGGTGCGAAACCATTCGCGATACGCAAGATCGTGTGCTTCCACGCCTTCGCACTCATATAACGAGTCTGCTAGGCGCTTTTGCTCGCCCAATATTGTCTCATAGGTACGTTCTAGCGCGGAGACGACGTGGGTGCCGCGCTGCTGCGTTAGTTGGCGATACATGCACCAAAGCTATCGGCCAGTCCTTAACGTGTGGTTGAACCAACAATCTCGAAAGTCGTCCCACTTTAGAACAGGGGCTTTTGCGCCAGAATGCCGTGAAACTCCGGCAGCTCGTCAAGAAAAAGAACCCCGAGATGCGCCAGCGAGACTTCGCCGGGCTTTACTTTCAGCCCGCCACCCACCAAGGCCGCCATGGAAGCGGAATGATGCGGATTGCGGAAGGGCCGGGTGCGGGAAATGGTGCCGCCGTCCAGGGTGCCCGCCAGCGACTGGATCATGGAAATTTCCAGCGCCTCGCGCGCGTCCAGCGGCGGCAACAGGCCGGGCAGGCGTTGCGCCATCATCGACTTGCCCGCGCCGGGCGGCCCGATCATCAGCAGGTTGTGTCCGCCGGCGGCGGCGATCTCCAAGGCGCGCTTGGCGCTTTCCTGGCCCTTGACGTCGCGCAGGTCGGGCGCGGCTTTCGCCGTCTCCGCCATCTTGGCCACCGGCGGCGTCAGGACCGAGGCGCCCTTCACATGATTGACCAGGGCGATCAAGGACGGCGTCGCCAGGATGTCGCTGATGCCTGCGAATGCCGCCTCGCCGCCATTGCCGGTCGGACAAATCAGTCCGCGATTCTGCTCATGGGCGGCGATGGCCGCATTCAGGACGCCTGCCACTGGCGTCACCGCCGCATCCAGTGACAATTCCCCCAGCGCCACATAATTCGCCATCTCGCTGGCGGGCAGCACGCCCATCGCCGCCAGCAATCCCAGCGCAATGGGAAGGTCGTAATGGCTGCCTTCCTTGGGCAGGTCTGCCGGCGCCAGGTTCACCGTGATGCGCTTGAACGGCAGCGCCAGGCCGATGGCCGACAGCGCCGCCCGCACCCGTTCGCGGCTTTCCGCCACCGCCTTATCAGCCAAGCCGACAATGGTCATCTCGCCCTTGCCGGTTTCGGCAATGTGAACCTGGACATCGACTTCCCTGGCCTCAATGCCCTGGAAGGCGACGGTATAAATATGCGCGACGATCATTGCAGCCCCGAAGCCGGGCCGGAGCCTAGCCGGGCGGGTATGGAACGCAAGCCGCCACTTGCGGCAACATCAACTGAGGATTAGTCAGCAATCGCACCAACCCGGATCGTCCCATGCGCGAATATTCTATTGCCGCCATTCCCGCCGACGGCATCGGCCCGGAAGTGATCGCCGCCGGCATCACGGTTTTGGAGGCGCTTGAGAAACGGATGGGCGATGTGCGCTTCCATGTCGCCCATTTCGACTGGGGCTCGGACTATTACCGCAAGCATGGCGTGATGATGCCGTCCGACGGGCTGGACAAGCTCAGGAAATTCGACGCCATCTATTTCGGCGCGGTGGGCGCCCCTGACATTCCCGACCATGTCACCTTGTGGGGCCTGCGCCTGCCCATCTGCCAGGGTTTCGACCAATACGCCAATGTGCGCCCCACCCGGATTCTGCCCGGCATCACTTCGCCGCTGCGCGATCGCGGCCCCGCCGATCTGGACTGGGTGATCGTGCGGGAAAATTCCGAAGGCGAATATGCCGGCAATGGCGGGCGCACTCACAGGGGCCTGCCCGAGGAAGTGGCCACCGAAGTCTCGGTCTTCACCCGTGTCGGCGTCACCCGCATCATGCGCTTCGCCTTCAGGCTGGCGCAGTCACGGCCGCGCAAGCTTTTGACCGTGGTGACCAAGTCCAACGCCCAGCGCTTCGGGTTGGTGATGTGGGACGAAATCGCCGCCGAAGTGTCGAAAGAGTTTCCCGACGTCAGTTGGGACAAGATGCTGGTCGATGCCATGACGGTGCGCATGACCCTGAAGCCGCAAAGCCTGGACACCATCGTGGGCACCAATCTTCATTCCGATATTCTGTCCGACCTGGCGGGCGCGCTGGCCGGCAGCCTGGGCGTCGCCCCCACCGCCAATATCAATCCCGAGCGGCGCTTTCCTTCCATGTTCGAGCCCATTCATGGCTCGGCCTTTGACATCACCGGCAAGGGCATCGCCAATCCGGTGGCCACCTTCTGGACCGGGGCGCAGATGCTGGAGCATCTGGGCGAGAAAGACGCCGCCGCCCGGCTGATGCGCGCCTTGGAGCGGGTGACCCAGGCCGGCATCCTCACCCCCGATGTCGGCGGCACCGCCACCACCAAGGACGTTACCCGCGCCATGGTGGAGGCGATCCACAGTTCGAATCTCTGAGATAACCCGGGATTTTCCCGCCGCGGGCCATTGGTGTAGGATGCGAACGGCATCGTCCTTGAAGGACATGGCATGGGCATCACGCGCACTTCCGCTTTCCTGGCGATCCCGGGGCTGCTCCTGGCCCTTGCCGCTTCAGCGCAACAACAGGGCGCGCCTGAAAAGCCCGCGGCAGATAATCTCGCGGTAGAAAATGTGATCGTCACCGAGCCGCGGCTTCGCTCGGAACGCGCGGTCAACAACTTCATCATCACCCACGCCGCGCCCACGCCATTCCTGGGCAAGATCGCGCGCTGGAAGGCGGGCATCTGTCCGGTCACGGTCGGCATGCCGGACCGATTCAATCTCTACATCACCCAGCGCATCATCCGTGTGGCGATGGCGGCGGGTGCGCCGCTGGATTCCAACGAACCCTGCCGCCCCAATGTCGCGGTGCTCGCGACGCCCGAGCCGCAGAAGCTGCTGGATTTCGTGCGCACCAAGCGCCCCTCCCTGCTGGGCTTCCACTATCGCCCCCATGCCGAGCATCTGGCCACCATGACCCTTCCGGTTCAGGCCTGGTACTCGACCGCCACCGAAGATTTCTGGGGCTTTATCTCGGCTGATCTGCCCAGCGGCAGTCTGGGCTATGGGGTGATGAGCAATTTCGGCGACACCACCGTCTATCATACCAGCGGCTCACGCCTGGGCGACGGATTGCGCAGCGAATTCACCACCGCCATCATCGTGGTGGACACAACCAAGATCGCCGGCCGGGAAATCGGCCCAATTGCCGATTACATCGCCATGCTGGCGCTGTCCCAGGCGCAATCCTATGAGAGTTGCCAGAACATCCCCACCATCACCAATCTGATGGCCTCGGGCTGCGGCGCCGAGATGAAGCCGGTGGCGCTGACCGATGTCGACGCCACCTATCTCAAGGGCCTCTACAAGATGAGCGCGGGCGGCTCATTTTTGGGTGAGCGCGGCTCCATCGCCTTTGAGATGAAGAAGGAACTGGGCGGGTATTAACGGCAGCTCATTCGGGAGCGACCGTCACTTTGATGCCGTCGGTGGTGTCGCTGCACACGATCTGGCAGCTAAGGCGGGAATTGGGCTCAACCGCCAGCGCCATGTCCAGCATGTCGATCTCGGCTTCCGACGGGGCGGGCAGCTTGTCGTACCAGCCGTCATTCACATAGACGTGGCAGGTGGCGCAGGCGCAGGCCCCGCCACATTCCGCCGCGATATCCAGACCGCCGTCGCGCAGGATTTCCATCACGCTCCAGCCGTCGCGGCCTTCCAGCGTGTATTCCTTGCCGTGGCGGTCGATGGCATGGATTTTCATGATTTGACCGTTCCTTCTACAGTTTTAGGTGCCGCTCGCTTTGGCTCGCGGCGTTCGTCGCTCGAAATGGTCCACCGGACCATTTCGTTCGCTACGCGAACCGCTCCTCACTCACGAGACACCCAATTTCTTTTGCAGGTTGGACGAGGAGGTCGTGTACTGGAAGCGCAGCTTCTCGTTCGGCTTGCAGATGTGGAAGGCGGCCTGGGACATCAGCGCCGCCTCATGGAAGCCGGACAATATCAATTTCAGCTTGCCGGTATAGCTGTTGATGTCGCCGATGGCGAAGATTCCCGGGGTCTGGCTTTCGAACCGGGCGGTGTCCACCGGAATCAGGTTTTCATGCAGATTGATGCCGAATTCCGCGATGGGACCCAGTTTGATGGTCAGGCCGAAGAAGGGCAGGAAAACATCGGTCTCATGATGCCATTCGCTCTTGTCGGCGCCGGCCAGGGTGACGCCGGTCAACTGGCCCGGCTCGCCATGGATCTGCTTAACACTGGCGACATGGAACTTGACCTTGCCGGCTGCTTCCAGCTCGCGCATCTGGTTGACGCTGTGCTGGGCGGCGCGGAAGCCGTCGCGGTGGTGCACCAGGGTCATGCTCTTGGCCAGCGGCGCCAGGTTGATCACCCAGTCCAGCGCGCTGTCGCCGCCGCCGGCGATAAGTATGTTCTTGCCGCGGAAGGTCTCCATCTTGCGCACGGCGTAATGCACGCCGATGCCGTCGCCGGCATTCTCGAACTTCTCGATGCCGGGCACCGGCGGCCGCTTGGGCTGGAACGAGCCCGCGCCCGCCGCGATCACCACCACCGGGGCAATGATCTCGGTGCCGGCATCGGTCTTGAGCTTCCAGCGGCCGTCGGGGAGCTTTTCCAGCGCTGTGGCCATTTCGCCGAAATGGAATTGCGGATCGAAAGGCTTGATCTGTTCCAGTAGCCGGTTCACCAGCTCCTGGCCGGTGACGATGGGCAGGCCGGGAATGTCATAGATGGGCTTTTCGGGGTAAAGCTCGGTGCATTGACCGCCCGGACGGTCCAGGATGTCGATCAGATGGCACTTGAGATCCAGCAAGCCCAGTTCGAAAACGGCGAACAGCCCGATGGGGCCGGCACCGATAATGGCGACATCTGTTTCGACGCTCATCTCCGGTATTCCACACTAAGTTCCATGTATGTCTAAGAAAAACGACGTTCTTATATGTAGAAATGCTAAGTCCGATCAACCCCTGCCTAGAACAGTGCTGCGATGCAAAATGACGCCCCCCTGAAAACGCCCGAATTCAAGCCGCCCGGGGCCTGCGCCTCGATGAATGAGTTGCGGGACGCCATTGATGTGCTGGACAGCCGGCTGGTGGCCCTGTTGGCGGTGCGCCAGGCCTATATCGAACGGGCGGCGCAACTCAAGACCGATCGCGGCCAGGTGCGCGATGTCGAGCGTGTCGAGGAGGTGGTGGCCAAGGTGATCGCCGAAGGAAGACGCAGCGGCCTGTCAGCAGAGATCGCGGAACCGGTTTGGCGGACGTTGATCGAAGCTTCGATACGGCATGAGTTCGATGCGTTTGATAGGCGGTAGGGCCCCATAAATTCCATTGTGTCATCCCCGCGAAAGCGGGGATCCAACTGGGATGTTGGCGATATCGTGAAGCTAATCGAGGAATGGGAAGCGCTCGAGTGAAGCAGGCGATTGGAGCGATGCTCATTTTTATCGGCTTTTTGCCAATAGTCGCAGCGCTATGGTTGTGGGCGCACCATATGTACACCGTTGGATTTTCAGTAGATGCGAAGGGGCTAGGGTTTTTAATCGGGTTAGTCTTAGCCGACCTATTATGTTTGGGCGGCGGTCTCTACCTCATGATCGTCCGCCACCAGCCCCGACGCTAGATCAAGCCGGATCGGTGCAGGACGACAACATGGATTCCCGCTTACGCGGGAATGACAATTGGGGTCTTGGAGAAGCCTTAAGCCGCAGCCAAATACTCAGCAATAAAAGCCTGCACCGCTTCGCCTTCGACGCGCAGCGCTTCGATCAACTGCACCGCGCGATCATGCGAGCGGGCGGGATCGACAGGTTCGGCGGCGGCGGCGGCCTCGCCCATGGCAAAAGCGCCCACGCCGCGCGCCGCTCCTTTCAGGGTGTGGGTGACTTCGCGCCATTTGCGGGTGTCGCGTTGTTCCAGCACGGTCAGCAACTGTTCCACCACGCCGTTCACCTGGTCGTCGAACAGTTTGAGGATCTCGGTATTCAGCGTCCGGTCGCCGCCGGTGTAGCGGCCGAGATGAGCAAGATCGATCGGGGCGTCGGCCATGCGGGAACTTCCGAAAAAGGCCAGCAATCCTGGCCCGCGCCAGGCTAAGGCGGCGTTAATGGCGCCGTGCCACCATCCTCGCGTTGCCCTCGTCACACCCCAAAAATAATGCTTAAAATGCAAGCGATCTGGGGTAGCCGCTGGGATGGCCAAGTTCACGGGCTGAGGCATGGTCAAGACATTCGGACAAGCAGTGCCGTTGGAGAAAAGCCAGCAGGCCAGTGAAAAAGAACCGCCGGGCAATCCAAGCTCAGCGGCCACCCAGCCCGTCATCCTGCCCCGCATGCGGCCCAATCATTTCGGCCTGTTTGCCTGGGTCACCGGCGGCATGCTGGCCCTGTTCTGGATCGGGGTGGGCGCCGCCTATCTCTGGGGCTATTTCGGGCCGCAGGGCCTGATGGCGCTGGACCCGGCGCACAAGGCGCTGTCCGCGGCCAGCGTGCTGTTGCCGCCATTCCTGTTCCTGGCCGTGTCGGCGGCCTTGTCCCGCAGCGCCGCCATGGGCGAAGCCGTGCGGGTGCTGCTCACCACCAGCGACCGGTTGTTTTCCGCTGACGAGATCGCCGCCAACAATGCCGCGCGCCTGGCCAGGGTGGTGCGGCGCGAGCTGGACGGCCTCAACACCGGCCTGGATGTCGCTTTCCAGCGCATGCGCACTCTGGAAGGGGTGCTGGAGAAGCAGATTTCCTCTTTGGACGATGCCGGGGCGCGCGCCCAGGTGCGCAGCGAATCCATCGCCGCGCGGCTGAATCAGGAAAATGCCCGCATCGAAGCGTTGGGCGACAGCCTCAACGAGGCGGCGGGCCGTGCCGGCGAAAGCGTTGCGGGCCGCGCCGCGCAATTGAAAGCCACCATGGAATCCGCCGAAGGCACTTTGAAGATGGCGACCCAGTCGCTGGATGTGCAGGCCGCCGGGTTCCGCGCCGCCATCACCCAGGCCTCCGAAGCGCCGCTGGAAGCCGCCAAGACATTGGAAACCCAGGCCATCCGGATCGGGGAAATTTCCGACACGGCCATAGGCCGCGCCGAATTCGTGCTGGCGCGGCATGAAAAGCATCGCGCCCAGATGAGCGAGCTGGTGGAAAAGCTCAAACAGGAAAGCGAGACCTTCGAAACGGTGCTGGCCAAGCAGCGCGAGCATATGGAACAGGCGATCGAGGCGGTGGGCGCGGAGACCCGCAAGTTCGAAAGCGTCACCGGCGAAGCCGAACAGCATCTCGACACCATGATGGCCAACGCCGTCAATCACGCCGCCGAGCTCACCAGCGCCTTCCTGCGCGAGTCCGAGCGGCTGAAGGAGATGAGCGAAACCGCCAACGCCACTTTGGAGCGGCTGGCGGCGTCCTTGAAGGATGCCGGCACCGGCGCCCATACCCTGATCGGAGAAACCGCCGCCCAGGCCAAGCAGGATGCCCGCCTGCTGGTGGGGGAGGCGATGGTGGAATGCGAGCGGTTGCTGCGCGCCTCGGGCGAGATGAGCGCGGAGGCCAGCAAGATCCGCAACATGCTGGGCGAAACCACCAAGGATATGGAAAAGCATCTGGCGCGGCTGCCCGGCCTGGCCGAGGAAGAGGCCCGCCGGGTGCGCCAGATGATGACCAGCGAGACCGAGATTTTGCTCGACCTGTCGGCGCGCACCATGTCCACGCTTCATGCGCGCTCTACCGGCAAGATCACGGCGCCCGAAACGAGCGGCCCGATGCGGCCGCCGGCCCCCGAACCGGAACCGGAAGGCTTGAAAGGTCTGGCCCGCAAACTCACCTCCCGCAAACCCGCCGCGCCGCGTCCCAACGAGCCCAAAGCCTGGGAGATGAAAACCTTGCTGGCGGCGGCGGAAGAAAATGACGAGATCCGACCGGCTTCGGGCAAAGCCGACAAGATGGGGCTGAACACCGCCGCAACCTTGGGCGCGTTGCAATTGGCGCTGGCCGACATGGCGATCGACCTCACGGCGCTGGATACGGCCGAACCCGGCGACGAGGACTGGAAACGCTATCTGGCGGGCGACCGCGCCGTGTTCGCGCGACGCCTGGCGGATGCGATTGATGAAACCGCGGTGGACCGCGTCACCACTCTGTATCGCGACGACAAACGGTTCCATGACGCCGCCGACGCCTATCTGGCGGAGTTCGAGAATCTGCTCACCCGGGCTCGCGAAGGCGATGGCGGCGGGCTGCTGACATCGACGCTTTTGTCGGCCGATACCGGCAAAGTGTATCTGGCGATCGCTTACGCGCTGGGGCGGCTTTGAATCCCGACCAATCGGCTATGCATGTCAAAATTCTATGGACTAGATAAGTTTCAGGTGGGAGCGTTCGTGAGAATTGCGGATAGGGGCACACTCGAAAATTTTGCCCAGAGTTGGAATTTGCATCATCCCCTGCAGCCCGACCAAATGAAGTACGCGGGCCAGATAGCCAAGGTCTCTGAAGCTTTCATGTATCACGGTGGAGATATTCTCTATCAACTCGAAGATGTTCCTGGCATTTGGCATCAACGATTGTTGTCCGAGAAAAATTAGAAACTGCGCCTGAGCCGCGCCGCATAAAACCCATCCATGCCGCCTTTGCCGCCCAGATGGCAGGGCAGGGTGCGCAGGTCGCCCTCCGGCGTAATCCACTCGCTGTGGCCAAACAATTCGTCCGCTGTCACGGGCGCACGCGCGAATTCCGGATGGGCCGAGAGAAACCCCGCGATCTGCTCTTCGCCCTCCTCGCGTTCCAGCGAGCACACCGCGAAAACCAGCATGCCGCCGGGTTCGACCATGGCGGCGCCGCTTTCCAGAATCTCATATGCGGCGGCGGCCGACACTGTCACGTCCGCCGCGCCTTTGATCCAGGGCAGGTCGGGATGGCGGCGGATGGTGCCGGTGGCGGCGCAGGGGGCATCGATCAGCACCAAAGGCGCTTTGCCGTCAAAATCCCGGGCATCGGCTTGCACGATTTCGGCACTGAGCTTGGTGCGCGTGAGATTTTCCCGGATGCGTTCCGCCCGTGCCGCATCGATTTCCACCGCCGTCACTTTGGCGCCTGCCGCCGCAAGCTGCATGGTCTTGCCGCCCGGCGCGGCGCACAGGTCGATCACTTTCTTGCCCGCGACATCGCCCAGCAGAAGCGCGGGCAAGGTGGCGGCGGCGTCCTGCACCCACCAATCGCCTTCGGCAAAGCCCGGCAGCTCTTCGATGCGACCTTGCGCCGTCAGCCGCCGCACGGAAGCAAACAGCGCTTCGCTTTCGGGAGAAATCGCGCCAGCATTTTTCATCACCATATCCAGCGGCGCTTCGTTGAGATGCGCGCGCGCGATCGCTGACGCGACGTCCGCGCCAAAGTGTGCGGCCCAGCGCGACCACAGCCAATCGGGTGTGCACAGCCGCGGCGCATCCAGCTTCGCCATCGCGCTTTCGCCGTCCCGCGACACCCGCCGCAGCACCGCGTTGATCAGCGGCTTGAAGTGGACCGCCTTGCCGTCCTTGGCCGCCAGTTGATTGGCCGCGTCCACCGCGGCATGGGGCGCGACTTTCAGGATCAACAGCTCGCACGCCCCCAGCAGCAAAATCTCGCTGGCCGCGCCCGCCTTGTGCGGCTGTAGCGGCTTTTTCAGGAACTCCCGCAACACCGCATCCAGCAAGCCCAGATGGCGCAAGGTCTGACTGGCCAGCGCCCGGGCAAAGCCCGCATCGCGGGGCGCAAGGGTTTTCAGGCCCTCAAGCTGAAAATCCAGCGCCCGCCGCTGACGCAGCACGCCGGACAGCATGGCCAGGGCGGCTTTGCGGGCGGGAAGGCCAGTTTGGGTCATACTTTCATGTATTCTACTTGTCATTCCCGCGTAAGCGGGAATCCAACTTGACCGAGCCAACAATTTACAAAAAAGTTGGATGCCCGCTTTCGCGGGCATGACAACGTTATTTGAAGATGGTCCGAGGCAGGCATGGCGGCATTCGATCTGACAGGAAAAGCAGCCCTGGTGACGGGTGGCAATGGCGGCATCGGTTTGGGCATGGCCAAGGGGCTGGCTGAGGCGGGCGCATCCGTGATGGTGGCGGGGCGCGACGCGGAAAAGAACCGGCGCGCGGTGCAAGCCTTGGGCGGCAAGGCCGAGGCGATCGCGGTGGATCTGGCGCTGGATAGCGGCGGCGAGAGCGCGGTGGCCGCGACCCTGCAAAAGTTCGGCCGCCTCGACATTGTGGTGAACAATGCCGGCATCAATATCCGCAAGGCGCCGCAGGACTATGATCTGGCGGAATGGCACAAGGTGCTGAACCTGAACCTCACCAGCATGTTCGCCTGCTGCCAGGCGGCCTATCCCCATTTGCGCCAGCGGGGCGGCAAGATCATCAATATCGGCTCGATCATGTCTTTGTTCGGCGCCTCTTTCGCCGTGCCCTACAGCGCCAGCAAGGGCGGTGTGGTGCAGTTGACCAAATCGCTGGCGGTGGCGTGGGCGGCTGACAAGATCCAGGTCAATGCGGTGTTGCCGGGCTTTATCGACACCGATCTCACCAAAGGCGCGCGCGAGCAGGTGACAGGGCTATATGAGAGAGTGCTTGCCCGCACGCCCGCCGGGCGTTGGGGCGAGCCGGAAGATCTGGCGGGCATCGCGGTGTTCCTGGCCAGCCCGGCGTCGGATTTTGTCACCGGCGCAGCCATGGTGGTGGATGGCGGATATTCGGCGCAAGGAGGGTGAGGGGCGGCGCGGCAGAGCCGCGTGAGCAGGTCCAGTGGACCTGCGAAAGCGACGAACGCCGCAGCGCCTGAGCGAAGCGAAGGCGCGAGGCCGGGACGCCGCGAGCTTTAGCGAGCGGCCAATCTCACCCCCACGGCCCACGCTTTACAGGCACGGCATCCGCGCCAGCCATCGCCTTGAGCCGCGCGATGCGTTCTTCGGTGGAAGGATGGGTGGCGAACAGACCGGAAATGCCGCCATGCAGGGGATTGATGATGAACATATGCGCCGTGGCGGGATTGGCGTCGGCCGGGTAATTCTCGATGCGCTCCGCCGCGCGTTCGATCTGGCCCAGCGCCGAAGCCAGCCACAATGGGCGGCCGGTGATTTCGGCGCCGGCGCGGTCGGCTTCGAATTCGCGGGAACGTGAAATCGCCGCCTGCACCAGGACCGCCGCGATCGGCGCCAGCAAGGTCACCAGCAGCATGCCCACCAGACCGAGCGGATTTTCGCGGTCGCGATTGCCGCCCATGAAGAAGGCCATATTGGCCAGCATGGAAATGGCGCCCGCCATCACCGCGGTGATGGTCATGGTCAGGGTGTCGCGGTGTTTTACATGGCCCAGCTCATGCGCCAGCACGCCCGCCAGCTCTTCCTGATTGACCTGGCCCAGCAGGCCGGTGGTTACGCACACCGCGGCATGTTCGGGATTGCGGCCGGTGGCAAAGGCGTTGGGCTGAGGATTTTCGGTGATGAAGACCTTGGGCATGGGCAGCCCGGCCTGGCGGGCCAGTCGCTCCACCAGCCCATAAAGTTCGGGCGCGCTGGCGGCATCGACTTGGCGCGCGCCATACATGGAGAGCAGCACCTTGTCGGAATTCCAATAGGCGAACAGGTTCATCGCCAACGCCATGCCAAAGGCGATCACCATGCCGGTTCCGCCGCCGACCAGGCCACCGACCGCCAGGAACAGCCCGGTCAAGGCCGCCATCAGGATGCCGGTACGCAGGGTATTCATGGTTCATCTCCTTAAGGCATAGATGTAAGATCGCCGGATGGCCGATCAAGAAACCCCGGATGCAATCGCCGCCCGCATCGCCGAAGCGGGCAAGCGCGCCACGGCGGAAGCCCAGGCCCGCCGCGAAACCGAAAGTAAAAAGCAATTGCCGCCGGAATTGGGCGGCCCCAAGGGTCCGGAACCCACTCGCTATGGCGATTGGGAGCGCAAGGGCATCGTTTCTGATTTTTAGATGGCCGCTCCGGGCTAAAAAGCCTCGACCGTCATTTCCTCAAGCACCTGGCGCACATCTTGAGGCCAGGCTTCGATATGGGCGGCAAACTCCTCCTTCTGGCCGGCATAGAGGGCGCGGATGGCTTCCTCATAGCCCGGCGCATTGCCCACCAAAGCCGTGGCCAGGCGGTAGGCGGCATCGCGCCGCTGACGCTGCCGGGACTTGGGATCGCGGCTGGCTTCCTCCACCAGTTTGCGCAGCGCCACCGAGGCTCCGCCCGGTTGGGTGGCCAGCCAATCCCAGTGGCGCGGCAGCAAAGTGATCTCGCGCGGGACCACCCCCAGTTTGGGCCGTCCGGCCCGGGGGCCATCCTCCGATGGGGGAAAGCGCGGATCGACATCCACCACCCGCCCGCTGTCCCGGTCAAAAATCAAGGAATCCGGCCCGCAAGCGGTATAGACCTGGGCTAGGGACCCCGTGGCGATATGGTCAAACCCGGCAAAGGCGGAATAGCGCATAGACAGTATTTATCCGGGTATAAATATGACGTCAATATCATCCGGGTAAAAGTAAATCGTTGCTTTCCCTTGATGCCTTGGCCGCCAAGGTTCATTTAAAGGATGCCATCCGGACCAGCTGCCATGTTCATCCAGACCGAATCCACCCCCAATCCCGCCACCCTGAAATTCGTCCCCGGCCGTACCGTGCTGGGCGAAGGCGCGGTCGCCGACTTCCCCAGCATCGAGCAGGCCGGGCGCTCACCCCTGGCCAAGGCGCTGTTCGCCATCCCCGAAGTCAGCCGGGTGTTTTTCGGCGCCGATTTCATCTCCGTCACCAAGCGCGACGGCGATTGGAAACATCTCAAGCCCGCCATCCTGGGCACCATCATGGAGCATTTCACCCAAGGACTGCCCCTGATCGAAGGCGGCGCTCCGGAAGCGGAAGAAGCCGAAAGCTACAGCGAAGACGATGCCGAAGTGGTGGAGCAGATCAAGGAACTGATCGAGACGCGGGTGCGTCCGGCCGTGGCGGCGGATGGCGGCGACATCATCTTCAAAGGCTTTGACGGCGAAAGCGGCGTGGTGTCCTTGCATCTGCAAGGCTCCTGCGCCGGTTGCCCGTCCTCCACCATCACCTTGAAGAACGGCATCGAGAATATGCTGCGCCACTACGTGCCCGAAGTGACGGCGGTAGAGGCCGTCTGATGCGCGTCTCAGAAGAAGCTTATCTCGCCGAACCGGATCACGCCGTTTCCGACGCGGCGCTGGACACGATTTTCCGGGCCGCGCGCACCATGCGCCAATGGCAGGACAAGCCGGTTTCGCCGGCGCTGCTGATGGCGATCTATGATTTGACGCGCTGGGGGCCCACCGAATCCAATATCACCGCGGCGCGCTTTCATTTCGTGGTGTCGAAGGACGCCAAGGCGCGGCTGGAGCCGCTGCTGGATGAAGGCAACCGCAAGCAAACCATGGCCGCGCCCGCCACCGCCATTGTGGCTTATGACCTGGATTTCGCCCGCGCCTTGCACAAGCTGGCGCCGAAGAACGCCGAAAGCCTGAGCGCCAAACTGGCCCAGGATCCGGAGAGAGCCCGCCTCATGGCGATGCGCAGCGCCGGGATGCAGGGCGGCTATCTCATCATTGCCGCGCGCGCCTTGGGGCTGGATTGCGGCCCGATGTCGGGTTTCGACCGGGACGGCGTGGACCGGGAATTCTTCGCCGGCACCCAGATCAAGTCCTACTTCCTTTGCAATCTGGGCTATGGCGTTGCGCAGAGCGTGCGGCCGCGCGCCGCCCGTCTTGGCTTCGACGAAGCCTGCAAGATTCTTTAGGGCCACGTTCGCGTGAGCGAGAGCGCCCGGCAAAAAGTGAAAATACTGGCTGTTGATACCGCCCTCGGCGCTTGCTCCGTCGCGCTGGTCGATGGCGAAAAACTGCTGTCGCATATTTTCGAACCCATGGATCGCGGCCATGCCGAAAGGCTGGCGCCGATGGTGGACGAGGCGATGAAACAGGCGGGCGTGGATTTCTCCGCGCTCGCCCGTCTTGCCGTGACCACCGGTCCGGGCACCTTCACCGGCCAGCGCGTCGGGCTGGCGTTCATGCGCGGATTGCGGCTGGCCCTGCACATTCCGCTGACGGGAGTGACGACGCTGGAAGCAATGGCCGTCGCGGCGATTGCCGAGACCGGTCGCGGCAAAGCCGCCGCCATTCACGACGCCCGCCGCGAGGAGGCTTATCTTTTGTTGCGCCAGGACGATGCCGTCACCCTGCCGCCCGCGGTGATGCCATTTGATCAGGCGGTGGAACGCATTCGCGATTTTGGTGCCTGTGCCGTGGCCGGCACCGGCGCGACCACGGCGGCAAGCGCGCTTGGCGGTGATTTTTTGCTGTCATCGGTGCGCCAACCCGATGCGCTCTGGGTGGCCCGCCTGGCGCGCGCGTTGCCCGCAACAAAGGATGCGCCGGGTCCCCTCTATCTGCGCGCGCCGGATGCCAAGCTGCCCGGCGGAAAGATCCCGGCATGAATCCCGGCCATCACATTTCGGCTTTTGAATCCGCGGCCGACACCGCCCCATTGGCAGCGCTGCACGCTGCCTGTTTCGCGAAAAGCTGGGACGCGGCGGAGATCACCGCGATGCTGGCGGCGCCCGGCGTCTTCGCCTTTCACAATGCGGACGGATTTGTGCTGGCGCGGGCGGCGGCAGGTGAAGCCGAGATACTCACCTTGGCGGTGGCGCCGCAAAAGCGCGGCCATGGCCTGGGCCGCGCCCTGCTGCAAGCCGCCATCCTGCGGGTGCAGGAACTGGGCGCGCAATCCCTATTCCTGGAAGTGGGCGCGGATAACCCCAGCGCCCTGGCGCTTTATGCCGGATTGGGCTTTGCCAAGGTTGGCGCACGCAAGGGCTATTATGTGACGGCTTCAGGCTCTGCGGACGCGCTGGTGCTCAGGCTTCCGCTGCCGGTGAAATTCGCCTAACCTGTCCGGCCAGGCGGCAAGGCTCGCCAGCATCAAGGAGTACGCGGTGACGCGGATCGAAAAAGCCTGCGTCGACAAGGGCCTCAGGATGACCGACCAGCGGCGGGTGATCGCCCGGGTGCTGTCGGACGCCGCCGACCATCCCGACGCGGAGGAGCTTTATCGCCGCGCCTCGGCGATCGATCCGCATATCTCCATCGCCACCGTCTATCGCACCGTCAAGCTGTTCGAGGATGCCGGCATTCTGGAGCGGCATGATTTCCGCGACGGCCGTTCGCGCTATGAGGAAGTGCCGGAATCCCATCACGACCATTTGATCGATGTGGCGACCGGCAGTGTGATCGAATTCCGCAACGAGGATATCGAAAAACTCCAGCGCCGGGTGGCGGAAGAACTGGGTTTCGAGCTGATCGACCACCGCTTGGAATTGTATGGCGTGCCGAAGGGGCGCAAGCCGCAATCATGAGCGCGCTGTCTTTCTGATGCGCGCCTGATGCTGCGCGCCACTTTCATTATCACGGCTTTTGTCGCGCTCACGCTGTTGTGCATGCCTGTGCAATGGCTGCTGCTCAGATTGCACCGGCCGGCGGCGCGCGTCTTTCCCTACCGCTATCACCGTCTGGTGGCGGCGCTGTTCGGCATCCATATCCGGGTAATCGGCAAGCCCGTCACCGGGGAAGGCGTGCTGATGGTGGCCAATCACACCAGCTGGGCCGACATTGTGATCTTTTCGGCGGTGGCGCCGCTCTCCTTTGTCGCCAAGACGGAAGTGGGAAGCTGGCCCTTCTTCGGCACCCTGGCCCGGCTGCAACGCACCGTGTTTGTCGAACGCCGGCGGCGCAGCGCCACCGGCGAGACCCGCGATGAAATCCGCGAAAGGCTGCTGGCCGGCGACACGCTGCTTTTGTTTCCCGAAGGCACCAGCCATGACGGCAACCGGGTGTTGCCGTTCAAGAGCGCGCTGTTGGGCGCGGCCGAGGCGCGGATGGCCAGCGGCGCCCATGTCAAGGTGCAGCCCATTTCGGTGGCCTTCACCGGCCTTTATGGCTTGCCAATGGGGCGAGAAAACCGCCCTTTATTCGCCTGGTATGGCGACATGGAAATGATGCCGCATCTGTGGGAGGCGCTCCGCGCCGGGCCGCTGGATGTGGTGGTTCAGTTCCACGAGCCGCTGAGCCTGGACCGCATGGACCGCAAGACCTTGGCCACCCGGGCCCGCCAGATCGTGCAGCACGGACAGGCGCTTGCCCTGGCGGGCAGAGCATGAGCTTGCAAAACCGCCCCCTCAACCCGATAACCCGGCCAGCATGAAGAAGCTGCCAGTGAAAAAATTATACGTCAAAACCTATGGCTGCCAGATGAACGCCTATGACTCCGCCAAAATGGCGGATCTGCTGGCGCCGCTGGGCTATGCCGCCACCGACAGCGCGGACACCGCCGACATGGTGATCCTCAACACCTGCCACATCCGGGAAAAAGCGGCGGAGAAAGTCTATTCGGAGCTGGGAAAGCTGAAGAGCCTCAAGATCCGCAAAGCGCGCGAAGGCACGCCCATGCTGGTGGCGGTGGCGGGCTGTGTGGCGCAAGCCGAAGGCGAAGAGATCGTGGCGCGCCAGCCGGCCGTGGATCTGGTGGTGGGGCCGCAATCCTATCACCGCCTGCCGGAGATGATCGCGCGCGCCGCGCGCGAGCACGGTCATGTGCTGGAAACCGAATTCCCGGCCCTGGAAAAATTCGATGCCTTGCCGGAGCCCAGCGCCAGCGGGGTGAGCGCGTTTCTGACCGTGCAGGAAGGTTGCGACAAATTCTGCACCTTCTGCGTGGTGCCTTACACCCGCGGCGCCGAACAGTCCCGCCCGCCACAGGCCATTCTGCGCGAAGCGCGCCAGTTGGCGGACAAAGGCGCGCGCGAGATCGTGCTGCTGGGCCAGAATGTCAACGCCTACCGCCGCGACGGCTGGGGCTTGGCCGAACTTTGCGCCGCTTTGGAGAATATCGAACCGATTCACCGCATCCGCTACACCACCAGCCATCCGCGCGACATGAATGACGCGCTGATCGCCGCCCATCGCGACAATGCCAAGCTGATGCCCTATCTGCATCTGCCGGTGCAGTCGGGATCGGATGCCGTGCTGGAGGCGATGAACCGCCAGCACAGCGCCGATGATTACCGCCGCCTGGTCGACCGCATCCGCAAGGCGCGGCCCGACATCGCGCTGACCTCCGATTTCATCGTCGGTTTTCCCGGCGAAAGCGATGCCGATTTCGAGGCCACAATGAAACTGGTGCGCGACATCGGCTATGCCACGGCCTTTTCGTTCAAATACTCCAAGCGTCCGGGCACGCCCGCCTCCACCCTGCGCAAGCAGATTCCCGAAGAGGTGAAGACGGCGCGGCTCGATGCCTTGCAGAAGCTGCTCTTGCGGCAGCAATACGCCTTCGATGATTCCCAGATCGGCAAGACCGTGCCGGTGCTGTTTGAAAAACGCGGCCGGGATGCGGGTCAGCTGATGGGCCGCACGCCTTACCTGCAGCCGGTGCATGTCCATGGCGATACCGCGCTGATCGGGCGGATGGCCGATGTCAAAATCCAGAAGCGCACCGCCAACAGTTTGCATGGAGCCCTTCTTCAGGACCAACGCGCGTGAGCGCCAAGAAGACCCAGGCCGCCACTCTGGAATTCCCCGACAACAAGCTGTTGCGCGCCCTGGGCGGGCCTCACGCCAAACATTTCGCCCGGATCGAGCAGAAGCTGAATGTGGGTATCGACATGCGCGGCAATCTGGTGGCGGTGGAAGGCAAGGACCGCGAACGCGCCGGCGCGATTTTGCGGGCGCTGTATTTGCGGCTGGCGGCGGGAGAAAGCGTCACCATGGCGGAAGTGGATGCCGAAATCCGCTTCACCGATGAGGCCCGCGTCCTGGCGCCGGGCGCCATCAAGACCTCGTCCTCGCGCGCGGTGAGGCCGCGCAGCCTGGCCCAGGCCGCCTATCTGGAGATGATGCGCCAATGTCCCTTGGTGTTCGGCATCGGTCCGGCAGGCACCGGCAAGACCTATCTGGCGGCGGCCTTTGCCGCCCATATGCTGCATGAAAAACGGGTGGAACGGCTGATCCTGTCACGGCCCGCGCTGGAAGCGGGCGAGCGGCTGGGTTTCTTGCCGGGCGATCTCAAGGAGAAAATCGATCCTTATCTGCGCCCGCTTTATGACGCGCTGTTCGACGTTCTGGGAGACGGCGCCGGGCGGCTGATGGAGCAGGGGATCATCGAAGTGGCGCCGCTGGCCTTCATGCGCGGCCGCACCCTGAACCGCGCCTTTGTGATCCTGGACGAGGCCCAGAACACCACCCAGGCCCAGATCAAGATGGCGTTGACCCGGCTGGGCGAGGACAGTCACATGGTCGTCACCGGCGATCCGTCGCAAAGCGACCTGCCGGGCGGGCTGGCGCTGGGGCTGAATGAGGCGCTTTCCATCCTGGACGGCGTGGAAGGGGTAGGCGTCGCCCGATTCGGGGAAAAAGACGTGGTGCGCCATCCCCTCGTCGCGCGCATCGTGGATGCCTATAATCGCAAAGATCAATCCGGTGATAGATTCTTGGGCAAATCATGAGGGGGATCACCCTGCTGGTCGAAGACCCCAACTGGCTTTCTCATCGCGGGCTTCAGGCGCGACTGAAAAAAGCCGCCCAAGCCGCGCGCCGCGCCGCGCGGATGAAAAGCGGTTTCGCCATCCTGCTGGCGGGCGACAAAAAGCTGCGGGCCCTCAATCACGAGTTTCGCGGCAAGAACAAGCCGACCAATGTGCTTTCCTTTCCTGCGGGTGATGGTCATGGCGGAGACATCGCCATTGCCTATGGCGTGACCGCGAAAGAGGCCAAGACCGCGGGTAAAAGCTTCGCCGATCATGCCAGCCACCTGGTGGTGCATGGTGTGCTGCATCTGGCGGGCTATGATCACCAGCGGCCCAAGGACGCCAAGGTGATGGAGCCGCTGGAAACCAGGATCCTGGCCCGGCTGGGCATCGCCGATCCCTATCGGATGCACGCGCCATGAACGATCACCCTTTGAAGCGGCTGCTGCAGAAGATCACCGGCCAGGACGTCGAAACCACCGCCATGCGTGAAAGCCTGGAAGAGGTGATCGAGGAAAGCGAGCGCGAATCCCCGGCGCTTTCGGCGCAGGAACGGGTGATGCTGGGCAACCTGCTGCGCTTCGGCGAACTCAAGGTGCGCGATGTGATGGTGCCGCGGGCCGAAATCGTGGCGGTGGACGAAAGCATCGGCCTGGCCGACCTGTTGATGCTGTTTCGCGAGGCGCAACATTCCCGCCTGCCCATGTTCCGCGAAACCCTGGACGATCCCACCGGCCTGATTCATGTCAAAGACGTGCTGGGGCTGATGCAGCCGGAAGCGGGCGGCGCCTATTGCCTGTCGCCCAATGCCCGCATCACCTCCTTGCGCCGCCCCATCCTGTTCGCGCCGCCGTCCATGCGGGCGCTGGACCTGCTGCTCAAAATGCAGGCAACCCACACCCATCTGGCCCTGGTGATCGATGAATATGGCGGCACCGAC
The DNA here is from genome assembly GCA_035693565.1 of Rhizomicrobium sp. Classification (GTDB taxonomy): domain Bacteria; phylum Pseudomonadota; class Alphaproteobacteria; order Micropepsales; family Micropepsaceae; genus Rhizomicrobium. The sequence continues at coordinate 247,604 of DASSGF010000029.1, forward strand.
GGCCTGGTCTCCATCGAGGACATCATCGAAGAGATTGTGGGCGACATCGCCGATGAGCATGACGAAGTCGCCACGACGCTGAGGCCTGATGGCGACGGCCATATCGCCGACGCCCGCATGGATTTGGACGATTTCAAGAGCGAAACCGGCCATGATCTTTTGCCGGAGGACGGCGAGGAAGGCGGCGAGCGCGAGATCGACAGTCTGGGTGGGCTGGTGGTGTCGCTGCTGGGCCGGGTGCCGCAGCGCGGCGAGATCGTCACCCATCCCGACGGCACGGAATTCCAGGTGCTGGAAGCCGATCCCCGCCGGGTGCGCAAATTGCGCGTGACCCTGCCCAAGCCGCCCGCCACGGAATGACGCCGGCGATGAGGGTGGGCAATTGGATCCGAGAGCTCGCCGTTGGGCGCGCCCTGCTGCTGGCCTTTGCCGCCGGGCTGGTGTCCGCCACCGCCTTCGCGCCGCTGGAATTTTTTCCCGGCCTGCTGCTGGGCTATGCCGTGCTGGTTCTGCTGTTGGATGGCGCCGCCGCGTCACCAGACCCGGCGCGCCGCGCCTTTGGGCTGGGCTGGGCCTTCTATTTCGGCCAGTTTCTCCTGGGCTGGCATTGGATCGTCTATCCCTTCCTGATCTATCCGGACCTCAATCTCTGGGAATTGCCTTTTGCGGCGCTGCTGCCGGCGGGGGTGGCCTTGTTCGGCGCCGTGACCGCGAGCCTGGCGATGGTGTTTTGGCAAAAGGGGCCGGGCCGCATCTTTGTTTTCGCCATGATGATGGCGCTGTCGGAATGGCTGCGCGGTCACCTGTTCACCGGATTTCCGTGGAATTTATCCGCTTATGGCTGGGGCGCCGCCCTGGCGGTGCTGCAATCGGCCAGCCTGATGGGAGCCTATGGCCTGTCCCTCCTCACTATCCTTTTAGGGGCCTCGCTGGCGGAGTTTGCGTATCTGCGCTGGCGCACCCCGGCGGCGCTGCTGCTGTTGTTTGCCGGTCTTTTTGGCTATGGCGTGTATCGCCTGGCCGCTACACCCGTGGACACGGTCTCAGGTGTAACCATAAGACTGGTACAACCGGATATCCCGCAGGCGGAGAAGTATGTCCGCACCCTGATGCTGCGCAACTGGCGGCGGCTGTGGCAGCTTTCGCTTGCGCCGCCGGGGCGGCTGGGCAGGCCCACCCACATCATCTGGCCCGAAGCCGCCACCGGTTTTGCGATTGCGCGCGCCCCAGGCGCCCTGGATCAGGTCGCGCTGCTTTCGGCGCGGGGCCAGACCCTGATCACCGGCTCCGACCGGGTGTTGCGCGATGCCAAAGGCATCGCCGCCTATAACAGTCTTTACCTGTTTCCGCCTGGCGGCGCCCTGCCGCTTATTTACGATAAATTCCATCTGGTGCCGTTCGGGGAGTATGTGCCTTTCGCCGATCTTCTGAGCGCGATCGGCATCCGGCAGTTCACTGTCGGCTCCGGCTTCCGTGCCGGCGATCATCCGCATGTGCTGGCTGCCGCGCCCGCGCCGCCGCTGACGCCCCTGATCTGTTACGAAGTGATTTTCCCGCATGCTGTTGTCGATCCCGCCGAACCGCGGCCCGGCTGGCTGGTTAACATCACCGACGATTCCTGGTTTGGCCCCTGGGCGGGGCCGCGCCAGCATTTGCTGACCGCCCGGGTCCGCGCCATCGAGGAAGGTTTACCAATCGCCCGCGCCGCAAATACCGGCATCAGCGCGATGATCGATCCCTTGGGGCGGCTCACCGCCGCGCTGGCATTAAACAAGACCGGCATCGTGGACGCCGCTTTGCCGCGCGCGCTTGCAGCAACGCCATATGCACGGTTTGGCGATCTTGTCTTTCTGGTGTTTTTGGGCATTGGCGCGTGCGCCGCTTTTGTTTGCCGCCGCCGCGAAGATTCGCGAAATTAGTTGTTTGCGTTACGCCTGAGATGGGGCAAGTTCGCGGCGGCAATTTTTCAGAGAAACGCGTGCCCAAAAAACAAACAAATCCCATCGATGTCCAGGTCGGCAATCGCGTCCGCATACGCCGCATGCTCATCGGCATGAGCCAGGAACGGTTGGGCGACCTGTTGGGCCTCACCTTCCAGCAGGTTCAGAAATACGAAAAAGGCGTTAACCGTATAGGCGCCGGCCGGCTGTTCGAAGTATCGCGCATTCTCAATGTGCCGGTGGAATTCTTCTACGAAGGCTTGAGCAGCGACCAGCCCGGCATGGCCGAAAGCGACAGCGCCCCGGTGATGGAATTTGTTTCCAGCGGCGAAGGGCTGCAGCTGTCGCTGGCCTTCATGAAGATCAGGGACGCGAAAGTGCGCAAGCGGGTCTTGGATTTGGTCAAAAGCCTAGCCGAAGAAGAAGAGCAGAAGGGCTAGGGCGCGGTCCTTTTGCGTCCTGAGTTCGTCGCTCGTCGCTCATGGGCTTCTTGCCCACATCGCTCCTCGCTCCTGCTCAGGCCGCAAAATCCCTCGCGCCGGGTCGGCCCTAGCCCTTTGTGCGGGCCGCCTTCTCGTCCAGGCCGGATTGTCCTTCGCGTGATATCAGAACGGCGTACACGTCTTGCGGGGTGATGCCGCTGGCCGCCCACAGCACCAAAAGGTGATAGAGAACATCGGCGGACTCCTTGGCCAGTTCCGTCTTATCCTTCTGGATGGCGGCGATCACCGCCTCGGTGGCCTCCTCGCCGAATTTCTTGGCGCATTTTTCCACGCCCTCCGCCAGCAATTTGGCGGTGTAGGACTTGGACGGATCGCTGCCCTTGCGGGCGGCGATGGTTGCGAAAAGCCTGTCGATACTCATGACGGCCTCCTAGCACGGACGCCGCCAAAAATCCGCCTGTCTGGGCTTGCAGGATGCCTCTGTGCAGATTACTCTGTTCAATAGAGTAATTTCCGCGGGTGACTGGGCGGTATGTACAAGCCCTTGTTCCACCTGATTTTTGATGAAAGCAAAGGGTGCGATGAGCCTTTCCCAGGATCAGGCGGCCGAAAGCCTCAAGGAAATTGACCGCACCAGCCGGCGCAGCGCCTCGGCTTACAGCTATGCCCATACCAGCCCCTATCTGATGCTGTGGGGCGTGATCTGGATGGTGGGCTATAGCGCCAGCGACACCGGCCTGCGTCTCGCAAATTGGCTCTGGCTCGGGCTGCTGGTGATCGGGGTTGCCGGAAATACGTTGATCGGCCGCCGGCAAGCGCTTTCCGGTCCGCCGCAAGCATGGCTCCGCCATCCGGCTTTGCGGTTCTTCGCCACCTTCTTCGCCGTCTGGATGTTTATCGGCGCGACCTACGCCATTTTCGGCCATGCCGGAGCCCGCCAGCAGGCGGCCTTCGTGCCGCTGATCGTGGCCTTGATCTATGTGGTGATGGGCATCTGGAAAGGCCCGCGCTTTCTGGTGATGGGCATCGCCCTTGCCGGCCTGACCCTGGGAGGCTTCTTTTTCCTCAAGGACCATTTTCTGCTGTGGATGGGGATGGTGGGCGGCGGGGCGCTGCTGCTGGGCGGCTTCTGGATGAAGACCATCTGATGATCGAGCAGCCCGACACGCTCATTCACCAGCCGGTGCGGTTGAAGATCATGGCGGCGCTCAAGGCGCTGCCTGCCGGCGGCCAGATCGAATTCGTCCGGCTCAAGGCGCTGACCGAGGCCACCGAAGGCAATCTCGGCGCCCATATCCAGACCTTGGAACAGGCCGGCTATGTCGCGGTGGAAAAGGATTTCGCCGCCAACCGTCCGCGCACCCGCATCGCGCTCACCCGCCAGGGTCAGCGCGCCTTCGAGGATTATGTCGCCTATCTCAAGGATCTGATCGCCGGGCCGTCCGGCTGACGTTTCACGAAAGGACCGACCATGTTGCTGACCGGCATTTCGCTGCTGGGCTGGGTGCACACTATTGCCTGTTTGATCGCGCTCTGCACCGGGGCCTGCGTTCTCGCCGCGCAAAAGGGCACACGCGGGCACAGGCTTTTGGGATGGTGGTATGCAACGGCCACCGCGGCGCAGGCGCTCACCGCCATGGGCGTTTATCGTTTCGATATCGGCATCCGCCCGTTGCATACGGGGCCGCACATCTTCGGCATCTTTCATTGGCTCGCCATCGCAATGCTGAGCCTGGTCGTGCTGGCGATCTTTGCTGCTCGCCGCCAGCGGCGTGCCGTGTGGGCGCATGTCCATGCTCAAGCCATGCTGGCGAGTACCTACATCCTGATCGGCGGCTCTATAAACGAAGCCTTTGTCCGCATCCTGCCATTGCGTAGCCTGGCGCTTTCGCTGTCGCCGCATGCGCGCAATCCGATAAACAGCTTGCTGGCAGCCGAATTCCAGACCGCCAGTACCGTGATCTGGCTTGCCTTGGCGATCTGGTTTTTCATCAAGGTGAACCGCGATCGCTCCCCGCTTGTTTTCACGCGCGGCTATCCGCTGCGCTATGCCGGCGGTCCTCTGCTGCTGTGCATGGGCAGCGGAATTCTCGGCGGGGCGCTGCTGGGCAATATCGGCTATGGCTTGCTGATTGGGATGGGCACGGGATTCATCGCCGCGCGTATCGGCGCAAGAAAGGCCGCCCCGGTCTGGGGCCGTCCCTCGATCACCCAACTTCGGGTGCTGATAACCGTCATCGGATTGGAATTCCTGATCTTCGGTGTTCTGGGGCGCTCCGGCGCGTTCGCCAAAATGGACCGGTCCACCATTTGGGCGATTTCGCTGACCATCGTGGGAGTCCATTTCCTGCTCATGCGTTGGTCGCATGGCCCGTGGATCGCGGCGCTGGGAGCGGCCGTGCTGGCCTGGCTGGGATTGGGGATCGCGGCCCATCTGCCACTGGCGGCGATCGCGGCGGGCGACGGCCTGCTAAAATTGAGCTTTGGCGCCGCCATGGCCTGGCCGTTGCTTAAAGTCCGATCCGCGCCCGAATATCCGCCGGGGTCGCGCCCGCATCCCGCAGACTCTGCAGCGTGACCGCGCCGTCGCGCTTGGAGAATTTCCTGCCCTGCTCATCCAGCACCAGCGGATGATGATGATACTGGGGCTCGGGCAGCTTGAGCAAAGCCTGCAACAGCCGCTGAATATGGGTGGCCGACAGCAGGTCTTCGCCGCGGGTCACCAGATTGACCTGCTGATGCGCGTCATCCACCACCACCGCCAGGTGATAGGAGGTGGGAAGATCCTTGCGCGCCACCACAATGTCGCCAAAGCGTTGGGGATTGACGGCATAGCGCAGCCCCCGCTCGACAAAACTCAACGATCCGGTCACCGCCGCCGCCTTGGTCACGTCCAGCCGCAAGGCATAGGATTCTCCCGCCGCGATGCGCTGCTGGCCGTCCTGCGGCGACAAGGCCCGGCAGGTGCCGGGATAGATCGGCCCGTCGGGCCCGTGCTGCGCCTCGCCAATGCGGGCGATCTCGGCGGCGATCTCGGCGCGGGTGCAGAAGCAGGGATAGACCAGGCCCAGCGATTTGAGGGTCACCAGCGCCTGGGCATAGGCGCCCATGCGGGTGGATTGGCGCAAGGTGGGCTCGTCCCAGGAAAGTCCCAGCCATTTCAGATCATAAAAAATCGCCTGGATGAATTGGTCGCGCGATCGGCCCTTGTCGATGTCCTCGATCCGCAGCAGGAAATCGTCGCCGCTTTCACAGGCGGTGATGGCGGCATAGGCGTGCCCCATGTGCAAGAGCCCGGTTGGACTGGGCGCGAACCTTGTGACAATCATAGGCTAATGTCCCGATTCCGAAATTCGCATGATTTCCATATCGAACTCCAGGCGAACTTCGAAACCGCGACACTAGATTCTAACCGATAGATATTCAGATGCCACTTTCCGGTCCCAGTTTGGCGCCAGCGCAAGGACCCGCCACGCACTTGGTCGTTCTGGTGCATGGCTATGGCGCCGACGGCCAGGACCTGATTGGTTTGGCCAGCCATTGGCAGGCGCTTCTTCCGACGGTCGCCTTTGCCGCGCCCAATGCGCCTGCGCGCATTCCCGGCGGGCCGGGCTATCAATGGTTTCCCATTTCCCGCATCGATCCGCATGAGATGCGCAAGGGCGTGGACGTGGCCGGGCCGGTGCTGGACGACTATCTGGACACGGAATTGTCGCGGCTGGGACTGGGGCCGGAACGGTTGGCGCTGGCCGGTTTCTCCCAAGGCACCATGTTGTCCTTGCATGTGGGGTTGCGGCGCAAGGTGCCGCCTGCGGCCATCGTCGGTTTCTCCGGCTTGTTGGCGGGTGCGCCGCCATCCTCCGACCTCGGGCCCGATGTTCCGCCCGTCCTGCTCACCCATGGCGACAGCGACACGTTGATCCCGCCCCAGGCCATGTTCCTTGCCGCCAATCAGCTGGGGCTGGCGGGCGCCAGGGTGCAATGGCATCTGGCCCGCGGCATGGGCCATGGCATCGACCCGGACGGACTGGCCATGGCGGGGCAGTTCCTCAATCTTGCCTTGCGGGGACTGTTGAAAAGTGCGGGCGAAATCCGCTGTGTCTATAAACCGTCATAACGAATCGGCTAGGCTTAACACCATAGCTCTTGAGCCATTCCGGGGTCAGGCCCTAGAATTTGATCGCGCCAACAGGTTAGGGGAACTGCTTTCATAGGGTCTCATCCGTGCTAGCCGCTGCAGCCGTCCTCCCCCGGGCCATGTCCACCAGCCACTGCCCGGCGCTGGTGCTGAACGCCGATCACCGTCCCTTGAGCTATTACCCGCTATCCTTGTGGTCCTGGCAGGACACCATCAAGGCCGTGTTCCTGGAGCGGGTGACCATCCTTGAGGAATATGACCGGGTGGTGCGTTCGGCCCGGTTTGAGATGAAGCTGCCATCGGTGGTGTCGCTCAAGACCTATATCCGTCCCGCCCGCCGTCCCGCCTTCACCCGGTTCAATGTCTTTCTGCGCGACCAGTTCGAATGCCAATATTGCGGCGATCCCAAGGATCTCACTTTCGATCACGTGGTCCCGCGCAGCAAAGGCGGCCGCACCACCTGGGAAAATGTCGTCACTGCTTGCAGCCCCTGCAATCTGACCAAAGGCGGGCGGCTGCCCAACCAGGCCAAGATGCATCCCCGCACCAGGCCGCATCAGCCTACGGTGATCGAGCTGCGCGAGCATGGGCGCAAGTTTCCGCCTAATTATCTGCACGAAAGTTGGGCGGACTATCTCTATTGGGATAGTGAGCTGGAGCCTTAAGCCACAGGCGCGCCAGCGAGCTTAGATTCTCTCCGAAAGCTTTATCGCAATCCGGCAGCCCGTTTTGATCGCTTCGCTCAGCAATCTATAGCCTGGGGCCTGTTCCGCGCCTTGCGCCAAAGCGGTGTCGCGATGGGCCGCCTCATCGGCGCGAAAATCCTTCACCGCCGCACTCAAGGCCGGGTCTTTGTCTTCAAGCGCGGCGATCTGGGAGGCGTAATGCTCGTCGATCACTTCTTCCACCGCGGCCGTGCAGGCAAAGGCGGCCTTTTCACCCAGAGCCGCAGTGGCGGCTCCCAAGGCAAAGCCCGCCACCCGCCACACCGGCTCCAGCGCCGTGGGGCGCACCCGGCGCTCGTTCACCAGCCTGTCGAATGCCTGCAAATGGCGCTGTTCCTGGTCGGCCATGTGCTGGATGGTTTCCACACTGGCCTGCGCGCCTTTGCGGCGCTTCAACACCGCAAGCTGGCCTTCATAGATGCGCACCGCGCCATATTCGCCGGCATGATCCACCCGGATCATGGCTTCGACATCCGGCGGCGACCCGGGCGCGGCGGGCCTTTGTCTGCGCGTGAAAGGATTATTCGGCATGGCTGCGGCTCAGCAGAAAAGTGCCGGTGGCGGCAATCAGAAACGAGAACAGGGCATTGTAGACCGCCAGCGACAGGCCGAACAGGCTCCAAGTCACCACATTGCAGCTGACTTCCGGCGGCGGCGCGCCCGATCCCAACACATAGGGATGGGCGACCGTGCAGGCGCCAGGGCCCGGCAAGATACCCCATTGCATGCCCGCCTGATAGGCGCCTATCAGTCCCGATAGCGCCACCATCGCAATTGTAAATATGGCAAGCTCGCGCGCGTGTTTTCTCCAGAACGAGACAAGCACCAGTCCCGCCACGGCTGCGGCGATATGCGGCCAGCGCTGCCAATGACACATTTCGCACGGCGCCAGATGGGCGAGATACTGAAATCCCAGCGCGCCCAGCAAAAGTGTTAAGGCGCCCCCACCCGCAAGCCTTGCAACTTGTTCATCACGAATCATGACGGCGAAATTTCTTCCGATTGGCGGCAAATCCGCGCTACAAATATCGCCGATCCGCGCATCTTAGGCAAACCGTCCTTGTTGTTTGGTAAAAACGTGTTGTTTGGAAAAAAACCGGCTCCCTCCATCCGCCGCGAGCTTCTCAAGATCGATGGGCGCCTGTTGGAAATTCGTGTGCGCCTCAATCCCCGCGCCCGCCGCATGATCGTCAAGGTCAATCCCGCCACCGGTGAAATCAGCGTCACGGCCCCGTCGCGGCGCGGCGTGGCGCATGCCCTGGATTTCGCGCGTGGTGAAAAGGACTGGATCGCCGGCCAGCTGGCCAAGGCGCCGGGGGCGGTGTTGATGTCGGCGGGAAGCAAGATCCCCTTCCGCGGCAAGCTGCATGAAATCCGCATCGCGCCGCGCGGGCCTTCGCCAGTCTGGATCGAGGACGGGGTGATTTGGGCCAGTGGCCGCGAGGCGCATGTGCCCCGCCGGGTTTTGGATTTCCTCAAAGGCGAAGCGCGCAAGACATTCGAGACGCGCGCCATGCATCATGCCGAAAAATTGGGGGTCAAGCCGTCGCGCATCACCGTCCGCGACACCGCCAGCCGCTGGGGCTCCTGTTCCACGGCGCGGTCGCTGTCTTTTTCCTGGCGGCTGATTTTGGCGCCGGATTTCGTGCTGGATTATGTGGTGGCGCATGAAGTGGCCCATCTCAAGGAAATGAACCACAGCCCGCGTTTCTGGGCGCATGTCAAAAGCCTGGTCGCCGACAGGTCGCTGGCGCAGAACTGGCTCAGGGCCAACGGCCGCGAATTGCAGCGGTATGGAATCAAGGCTTAGTTGAGCGGGCGCTCGAGCGAGGCATTCCGCCGAGCGACCCGCAGCATCCGCCAGCTTCCTCCCCCCTCGCGGCGAAGCCGCTGGAGGGGGAAGGTGTCACAGCGAAGTGTCGGCAGAGCCGACCTGAGCTGTGACGGATGGGGGTCATTAGACTAAGTCCCGCCAAACAAGCCGTTCAGCAATTTCTGGAAGGTGTCGGGTTTCCGGTCATCGGTTTTTTCTTCGCTCTGGGCGGGGACTTCCGCCGCGGGCGCATCATCCGCCGAGGCCACCAGGCTGGAGCCGGCCAAGGGCCTCACCGGCAGGCCCTGTTCCGCATCGCTCATGAAGGCGCGAAAAATATGAGCGGGAAGGGTGCCGCCGGTCGCCTTCAACATGGGGGCATTGTTGTCATTGCCGATCCACACCCCGCACACCAGATCGGCGGTAAAGCCGACAAACCAGGCGTCGCGGAAATCCTGGGTGGTGCCGGTCTTGCCCGCGGTGGGGCGGTCTTCCAGCCGCGCCGCCTTGCCGGTCCCGGTGGCGGTCACTTCCAGCATCATGCGGGTCATCTGCATATTGTCGTTGGCGCTCATCACCCCGCCGATCACGCCTTCAGGCGGCGAGGGCTTGCGCGCATAAAGGATTTTTCTCGATCGGGTCTTGATCCGCAGAATGGCGAAAGGCTTCACGCCATTGCCGCCATTGGCGAACGGCGCATAGGCGCCGGTCAATTCCAGTGGCGTGACGCCGGAGGTGCCCAGCGCCAGGGATGACACTTCGGCAAGCGGCGAGGCGATGCCCAGCCGGTGGGCGGTGCGCGCCACTTCCGCGGGCCCCGCCTCGGCGGTCAATTGCGCCGCCACCGAATTGGAAGACTCCGCAAACGCCTGGATCAGGGGAATGTCGCCCCGGAAATGGCCTTCGAAATCTTCCGGTTTCCAGCCATGGATATCCACCGGACCGTCATGGACGGTCTCGTCGGGCACATGCCCATGCTCCAGGGCGGTGAGATAGACGAACGGCTTGAAGGCGCTGCCCGGCTGGCGCACCGCATCGGTGGCACGATTGAAACCGGAGCTTCCATAGTTCCTGCCGCCCACCATGGCGCGGATGGCGCCGTCCGGGGTCATCGCCACCAGCGCCGCCTGGCTGGCATGAAATTGCCCGCCTTCCGCCGCCAATCCTTGCGCCACCGCGCGCTCCGCCAAGGTCTGTGTTTCCAGGTCGAAACTGGTTTCCACAATCACCGGCTCGCCCACCGCGCCCACCATCTCCTGCAGATGCGCCATCACCCAGTCGGCAAACCAGCCGGAACCCGGCGTGCCGTTGGCGCGGACGATGCGCGGCCGGGTCGCTTGCGCCAGTGCGCGGGTGTTCTCATCGATGAAGCCGGCCTCGCGCATCGCATGCAGCACCAGGCCCGCGCGCGCCAAGCCGGCATCGGTATCCGACAGCGGATTGTACCGGGCCGGCGCCTTGACGCTGCCGGCGATCACCGCCGCCTCAGTCAGGCCCAACTCGCTGGCATGCTTGCCGAAGAATTTCTCCGCCGCCGCCTCGATGCCATAGACGCCGGCGCCGAAGTAAACCCGGTTGAGATACAAAGTGAGAATCTGGTCCTTGCTGTAATGGGCCTCCAGATACAAGGCCAGCGCGGCCTCTTGCAGCTTGCGGTCGAAGGTGCGGCCGGAACTCAAGAAAAGATTCTTGGCCAATTGCTGGGTCAGGGTCGAGCCGCCTTGCACCACATGGCCGCTCATCATGTTGTGGAAGGCGGCGCGCATCAGCCCGATCGGATCGACGCCGATATGGGAACGGAAGCGGCGGTCCTCGATGGCGATAAAGGCGTTGGGGACATAATCGGGCAGGTCTTGCGCCTTGACCATCATGCCCTGGGTGAGGCCGCGCCGCGCGATCAACCGGCCGCGGTCATCCAGGATGGTGACGTCCTGAGACGGGCCGCTGATCATCAGGTTGCGGACGTCGGGCAGGCTTCTCAGGAAATGCGAAACAAAGATGCCGCCGAAGATCAGCGCCCAGCCGGCCAGCATCAGCAATACATAGGGCCAGGTGGAACGCGGCTTGCGCTTTGGCTGCGGCGGTGAAGCCGGTGCGCGGCCTGTGCCGGCTGCGCGCTTGCTTCGAATGATCACGGGTTTGCCAGGCTTTTTCGCCATGCCCCTGTTTTAGGTTGGCATGGTTAACGCGCGTTAAACAAGTTCTTAATTGCTGGGAGCCCCGTTAACGGATGGCCGATGTGCGCTTATGCACATAGCCGGTAGCCGCCGCCTTCGGTCAGCAGGATCTGCGCTTTGGCGGGATCCTGTTCGATCTTCTTGCGCAGGCGGTAGATGTGGGTTTCCAGGGTGTGAGTGGCCACCGCCGGACTATAGCCCCACACCTCATGCAGCAGGATATCGCGCGGCACGGTTCCCGCGCTGGCATGAAGGAACTTGAGGATATTGGTTTCCTTTTCCGTCAGCCGCACCTTGCGGCCATCGGCCTGCAACAGCTTGGCGGAGGGATGGAAGGTGTAGGGACCTATCCGCACCGCGGCCGCATCATCCGCCGGAGCATGGTGATTGTTGAGGACATGGAGCTTGGCCAGCAGGGCCGAAAAACGGAACGGCCTGGTCAGGCTTTCCTCAGTCGGCGAGGCGTCGCCATCGACGATCAGGACAATGGGGCAGCTGAGGCCCTGGCCGCGCAGCATCTCCGCCACCCGCTCGCCGCCGGAAAGCCCGACAATGGCAAAGCCCGGCTGTTCCCGCGCGGCCGCGCCGGCTTCCTCGGCGCTCGCGGCCGCGGCCACCTCATAGCCTTCACGTTCCAGCTGCTCCGCAAGGCTGGCGCGCAACACATCATCACTTTCGGCCAAAAGAATTCGCGTCGGCATTGATCCGGCTGTGCGGTTTGGGGTGGCAAAGACTAGCGGAAAGCGCGGCAAGGCGGCAAATCTTGCCGGTTGCATGCGCCGCCGGCGGACAAAATTCCAGCAATAGCGCGGAAAAACCCGGAAAATTCTTGGCCTGGGGCTTGCTTTGCTCTTGGCCGGATGAGCGTCTACAGCCCTGAATATCATGCCATGCTGCTCTCGCCTGGACCGGCTGGCGGGAAGACGCCGTCCGTCAATCCCGGTTCCGCCACGCCCAACGCGGTGTCATCCAGTGACGCCCAGCCGGCTCAACCCCATGAAAGCTTCTTTCATCATCTGCTGGATGTGATCAATCCGCTGCAGCATCTGCCCATCATTGGAACCATCTATCGCGCCATCACCGGCGAGCATATCGGGCCGGTGGAAAAGATCGCGGGCGACACGCTGTATGGCGGCATCTGGGGCGCGGTTTCCTCGATCGCCGATGTGGCGTTCGAAGGCATCACCGGCAAGAGCTTCGAGGATACCGCCCTGGCTTTGTTCAAGGGCGACGGCGGCACCAGAGTGGCAAGCGCCAAGGTCACCGCGCCCGCCATCACCGCCAACCCGTCCTTGCCGTCGTCCGATCTCCCCGCGCTGCCCTCCGCCAGCGTGGTTGCGGCCAATCTTCCCGACGGCCCGGACATCGCGGCCCTGACCAGCGCCTTGTCCGCCAGGAATGTGGATGGCGACACCGCCACCCGCGCGCTTTACGCCTATCGCCGGTCGATGGGGATTGCCGCGCCCTTGCCGGTTCTCGCCAGCGTGCACTGAGTTGCGTTGCGGCGGGCGCCCGCGGCGTCGCCGCGCTCGACCGTATTACCTATACGCTCCTCGCGCGGCTCCTGGCGGATCACCTCGCCGGAACGCAACTCAGCAATTCATTCTGCCTTCAGCCTGCTCTATATGTTCTTTATGGATTTGATCGTCACCTCCACGCCCAATGGCGCATGGCTGGATTGGGGCGCGGGCCAAAGGCGCGCCGCCATCGGTCCTGCCGGCATTGCCGTCAAAGGCGGTGAGGGCGACGGCATCACCCCGCGCGGTCGCTTTGCCATACGCGAAATCTTTTATCGTGCCGATCGCCTGCCGGCGCCGCTCACGTCTTTGCCGTTGCGGGTGATCGAGAATAACGACGGCTGGTGCGATGCGCCGGACGATCCCAACTACAACCGGCACGTGAAGCTGCCCTATCCGGCCAGCGCCGAAAATATGTGGCGCGACGATCATCTCTACGACCTGGTGGCGGTGCTGGGCTACAATGATGCTCCGGTGGTGGCCGGCAAGGGCAGCGCGATTTTCCTGCATGTCGCCAGGCCCGATTATTCGCCCACCCAAGGCTGCGTGGCGCTGGCCTGTCAGGATTTGCTTGCGGCGCTCGCGCAGTTGCAGCCCGGAGATCAAGTCGAAATCGTCTGAGCTCTGGCGCCGAAAATAGCCGTTCCCACTCTCACATGGGTGGCACCGAACTTCACCGCCAGTTCGAAATCTCCGCTCATGCCCATACTGAGCTCAAAAAGCCCATGATCGCGGGCCAGCTTGGCCAGGAATGCGAAATGCGGCGCGGCATCGTCTTCGGCGGGAGGAATGCACATCAAGCCTTCCAGCGGCAGCTTGCGCTCGCGGACATAGGCGATCAGCGAAGCCGACTCGCGCGGCAGGACTCCCGCCTTCTGCGGCTCCTCGCCGGTATTGACCTGCAGGAACAGGCGCGGGCAGCGGCCCGACTTGTCCCGCTCCGCCGCCAGCGCGTCGGCCAGCTTCGCCCGGTCCAGGGTCTGGACACAATCAAACAGCGCCACCGCATCCTTGACCTTGTTGGTCTGCAAAGGCCCGATCAGATGCAATTCCAGATCGGGAAATTCGCTTTTCAGCGCAGGAAATTTGGTTTGCGCTTCCTGGACCCGGTTTTCGCCGAACAAGCGCTGTCCGGCAGCCAAAGCCTCGCGGATGCCCGCTTCCGGCACGGTCTTGGACACCGCCACGAGTTGGGTTGAGGGCGCGGGCTTGATGGCGGCCTTCCGCGCCGCCTCGATGCGCGCCAGAATGCCGGCGAGATTCTGTGAAACAGTCATGACCAGGAACCTATCAATCCATCAGGCGCGCCTCAATCCAGACATGCCGCTGGTGATGATGACCGATGACCGCGCCGCCGATTGGGCGGGCGCGGCGCGGCGCTTGCCGCCGGACAGTGTGGTGGTGGTGCGTTCGCGCGACGCGGCCAGGCGGCGGCGATTGGCGGAGCAATTGGATGGCCTGGCGCGGTTGCTGGTGGCGGATGATCCCGCGTTGGCGGCGGCGATCGGGGCGGCGGGCCTTCATCTGCCGGAAGCGCGCATGCGCGAGGCGGCGCATTGGCGCGCCCGTTTTCCCGATTGGATCATCACTTCCTCGGCGCATTCCCTCAACGCGCTGATGCGGGCACATCCCCTGGATGCCGTGTTTCTGTCGCCGGTCTTTGCCACCGCCAGTCACAAGAGCGCGCGGCCGCTTACCCCTGTCCGTGCCGCTTTTATCGCGGCCTTGTCGCCGGTGCCGGTCTATGCGCTGGGCGGCGTCACGCCCCGCAATGCGGCGCTGCTGGCGCCCGCCTTTAGCGGCATCGCGGCGATCGGGTCATTCCTCTGACGTGTTTAGTTTGAGATGCAGAAACACCGCATCCATCTTCAATTGCGGCGCGCCATTAAAGAACAGGCCATTGCCGCGGCTGTAGTTCAGTTTCTGCCAACCGGCACTCACGGCCAGGTTGGGAAAGATGTCGCGGCCCAGCGCGGCTTCCCAACCCATGAGCCCAAGCCGCGGCAAAGCCGCCACCGCATCGGCGGTGCCGGTGCCGTATTCCAGGCTGGCGCGCCAGGCGCCGTAGGCGATCATGCCTGAAACATGGCCGACACGGGTGACGCCCGCCTGCCAGGTCTGGTTGATGTCAAAGCCATAAGCGTTGCTTTGCCGGAAGGAGCCTCCCAGCGACACGGTGGTGTCTTCAGCAAGGGGATAGTCCGCGCGCAAGCCCGCGCTCAGGTCGCTGACACCTTCCTGCCCCGGCAGCTTGTGTTCGCCGCGCCCTTCCGCAATGGCGCCAAAGCCCGTCAGCGACACCGGTCCCACATCATCCTGGTATTTCAGCGCCGCCTCCCAGATGTCCGTCTGGCGGCCGGGCAAATGCGGGCCCGCATTCAGGAAGGGAAGCTGCTTGCCTTCGGTGGGGGTGAAGGACACCGCCAGCCGTGCGCCGAACAGATCCGGGCTCATATAGACGAATTTGGCGTAGTTGCTGGACACCCCCACCACGCTGCGCAGCGCAAACCTATTGATCACTGCCCGGCCGCTGGGGTCACGAAAGAAGCTGGTGCGTGGGTCTTCCAAGGCCACCGCCGCATCGGCTTTGGGGTCGGTCTGCGCAAACATGGCCAGCTGATAGGCTGCCCCGTCGGTCAGGCCGATTTCCAGCTTGCCCAAACCGCTATGGGCCGATGCGGCCAGATACTCGATGGCGTCGCCGTCATAGCGCCCGCGCGACAGAGGGTCGGCGGCGACAAAGCGGCCCGCCAAGGCCAGCGCCAGGCCGCTGTCATAGAGCCGCGACAAGGTGGGATCCAGCGCCAGCGCGCCGCTGACATGGGCGCCATTGGCTTGGCTGGAATCGAAGACGGAACCGTCAGCCGCACCCGCCAGGCGCAAATTGGCATTGCCGACCGGCCATTGGACGTCCGGCAGGGCCAATTCCTGGGCCTGTATGGCCCGCCCGGCAAAAACCAGCACGGCAAAAACCAGCGCGGCTAACCAGGCGAGATTACTGAACCGCAATGGGGACCCCCTCTAAGTCCTTCCAGAATAAGCCAAACCGGCCGCCTTGACGCAAGGCGCATACCGTTGCGCCCAAGCCCCCCCACCGCTATAAGCCCTACTGCGGCGCTGGCGTGCGCCCAGCCCCAAAGGAAAAGAGAGTCGATGCGCGTTCTGCCTGCTTTGCTGTGTGCCCTGGTCCTGGCCGGTTGCGGCGGCAATGACGGCACAAGGGAAATGGACACCGGCACCAGCGCTATTGCCAGCGGTTCCAGCCGCGTCACCCTGGGGGTGAACTCCTATCTCTGGCACGCCTCGCTGGACACGCTGTCCTTCCTGCCGCTGGTGTCAGCCGATCCCTTTGGCGGGGTGATTATTTCAGAATGGTATGTCGCCCCCACCAGCCCCAATGAGCGGCTGAAGGTGACCGTCTACATCATGGACCGCTCCTTGCGCGCCGACGGTTTGAAGGTGGTGGTGTTCCACCAGACCCGCAATGGCGCGGCCTGGCAGGATGCCCAGCCCAGCCCGGACACGGCGCACAAGCTGGAAGATTCCATCCTTACCCGCGCACGCGAACTCAGGCTCGCCACGCTCGGCCAAGTCGGCTGAGGACCTGCGAGTGATGGCGCGTTACAACGCCAAAGAATCCGAAAAGCACTGGCAGGCGGAGTGGGAAACGCGCGCCCTGTTCGCCACGCCCGGTCATTCGGACAAGCCCAAATGCTATGTGCTGGAGATGTTCCCCTATCCGTCGGGGCGCATCCATATGGGCCATGTGCGCAACTACACCATGGGCGATGTGATCGCCCGCTTCCGCCGCGCGCAGGGCTTTAACGTACTGCATCCGATGGGCTGGGACGCCTTCGGCTTGCCGGCGGAAAATGCGGCGCGCGACAAGGGCGTTTCTCCGCGCGACTGGACTTACGAAAACATCGCCGCCATGCGCGAGCAGCTCAAGATGATGGGCCTGTCGCTGGATTGGAGCCGCGAGTTCGCCACCTGCGATGTGGAATATTATCACCAGCAGCAGAAGCTGTTCCTGGATTTCTACAAGGCCGGCTTTGTCTATCGCAGCGAAGCCGATGTGAATTGGGATCCGGTCGACATGACCGTGCTGGCCAATGAGCAGGTGATCGACGGCCGCGGCTGGCGTTCCGGCGCGGTGGTGGAGCGGCGCAAGCTCAGTCAATGGTTCTTCAAGATCACGGCCTTTGCCGATGAATTGCTGGCCGCGCTGGACACGCTGGAGCGCTGGCCGGAAAAAGTCCGGCTGATGCAGAAGAACTGGATCGGCAAGAGCGAAGGCCTGCGTTTCCAGTTCAGCCTGTCGAATGGCGAAAAGCTGGATGTCTTCACCACCCGCCCCGATACTTTGTTTGGCGCCAGCTTTGTGGCCCTGTCACCAGATCATCCTTTGACCCAGGAACTGGCGAAGAAGGATGCCAAGCTGGAAGCCTTTATCGCGGAATGCCGCAAGACCGGCACGGCGGAAGCCGAAATCGAGAAAGCCGAGAAGCTGGGCTATGACACCGGCCTCACCGCGGCGCATCCTTTCGATCCCGATTGGCAGCTTAAGGTGATGGTGGCCAATTTCGTGCTGATGGGTTACGGCACCGGCGCCATTTTCGGCTGTCCGGCACATGACCAGCGCGACCTGGATTTCGCCCGCAAATACAAGCTTTCGGTGACACCGGTGGTGGTGCCGTCCGATGCCGATCCCAAGACATTTGACGTGGGCAAAGAGGCCTATACCGGCCCCGGCAAGCTGGCGAACTCGCGCTTCCTGGACGGCATGACGGTGGAACAGGCCAAGGCGGAAGTGGCGGCGCGGCTGGAGAAGGCCGGCATCGGCGAACGCACCGTCAATTATCGCCTGCGCGATTGGCTGGTGTCACGCCAGCGGCCCTGGGGCTGCCCCATTCCCATGATCCATTGCGAAAAATGCGGCGTGGTGCCGGTGCCCAAAGACCAACTGCCGGTGAAATTGCCGGAGGTGATCAATTTCAACGTCAAGGGCAATCCCTTGGATGCCGATACGGCGTGGAAGACCGCCACCTGCCCTGCCTGCAAGGGCCATGCGGTACGCGACACCGACACGTTGGACACGTTCGCGGACTCGTCCTGGTATTTCACGCGCTTCACGGCGCCGGATTTCGATGAGCCGGTAAACAAGGCGGCGGCGGATTATTGGCTGCCGGTGGACCAATATATCGGCGGCATCGAGCATGCCATTCTGCATCTGCTCTATGCCCGCTATTTCACCCGCGGCACCGCCAAGCTGGGCATGGTCAAAGTGAGCGAGCCCTTTGCCGGTCTGTTCACCCAAGGCATGGTCTGCCACGAAACCTACAAGGACGATGCCGGCAACTGGGTGTCGCCGGAGGAGATCGAGAAACGAGACGGCAAAGCTTTCCTGCGCGATACCGGCCAGGAAGTGACGATCGGGGCATCGGAAAAGATGTCCAAGTCCAAGAAGAACACCATCGCGCCGGAAACCATTATCGCGGAGTACGGCGCCGACACCATCCGCTGGTTCATGCTGTCCGACACGCCGCCCGAGCGCGACATTGAATGGACCGATGCGGGGGCGGAAGGCTGCTGGCGCTTTGTTCAGCGCGTCTGGCGGCTTTGCACCGAAGCCGCCGGGCTCGCCGCGCCCGGTACCCCGGTCAGCGCGGACGATGATGTTTCCAAGGCGTTGCGCCAGGCCACGCACAAGGCGATTGCCGCGGTGACCGAGCATCTGGAACATCTGCGCTTCAACAGCGCGGTGGCGCAGCTTTACACGCTGTCGAACACGATTGGGGCCTCGGACAAGGCCAATCCCGCGGCGCGGCGCGAAGCCCTGGAAGCCCTGGTGCTGCTGTCGGCGCCGATGATGCCGCATCTGGCGGAATCCTGCTGGCAGGCGCTGGGCCATGACAGGCTGGCGGCCGAAACGCCCTGGCCGAAATTTGATCCGGCCCTGACCGCGTCCGACAGCGTCACCATCGCCATTCAGGTCAATGGCAAGCGCCGGGGCGAGATCACCATGGCCAAGAATGCCGACAACAAGGATGTCGAGGCCGCCGCCCTGGCGGACGAAGGCGTCAAACGCGCCCTGGACGGCAAGCCGCCCAAAAAAGTCATTGTGGTCCCCAACCGGATCGTCAATATCGTCGTATGAGAAAGATCGCTGTCCTTGCCGCGTGTTCGCTGCTTGGCGCCTGCGGTTTCCATCCCCTGTATGGCAGCAATCTCGCGCCGCAGCTTTCCACCGTCTATGTCGAGCCGATTGCCGAACGCGACGGCTATGAGCTCCGCACCAGCCTGATCGATGCCCTGCAATCCGACGGCGACAAGGCGGGCAAGCTCTACAGCCTCAAGATCGTGCTGAATGAATCCAGCCAGGGGATCGCGCTGCAGAACGACGCCACCATCACCCGCTACAACACCAATTTGGAGGCGCACTACACCTTAAGCGACATGCGGGGCAATGTGCTGACCAGCGGCATCCAGACCGAACTGTCCGCCTACAATGTGGTGCAATCGCCCTATGCCACGCTGACGGCGCGGCTGGATGCCAGCAAGCGCGCCGCCCAGGATGTGGCCGAGCGCATTCACCTGGAGTTGGGCATCTGGTTTCGGCAGCATAAGAAATGACAATCGTCAAAAGCCATGAAGCCGACCGCTATGTCTCAAATCCGCCCAAGGGTTTGACGATCGCGCTGGTCTATGGTCCCGATGCCGGCCTGGTGCAGGAACGCGCCGAGAAGCTGCTGAAAAGCGTGGCCCCCGACCTCACCGATCCCTTCAATGTTTCCGATCTCTCCGAGGCTGTGCTGCTGGAAGACCCGGCGCGGCTGGCCGATGAAGCCGCCGCCATTTCCATGATGGGCGGGCGGCGGGTGGTCAGGGTGCGCGGCGCCGGCAATGACCTGGCGGATTTGCTGGAGTCCTTTCTCGATGACTCGAAGGGCGACGCCCTGGTGGTCATCGAGGCGGCCGACCTGGCCAAGACCGGCGCCCTGCGCAAGCTGTTCGACGACCACAAGACCGCGGCGGCGATCCAGTGCTATCCGGATTCGGCGCGCGATCTTTCCGATGTGGTGCGCGACGCGCTTCGCAGCCAGGGAATTGCGATCGCCCCCGATGCGCTGGAAGACGCGGTGTCGCGGCTGGGCTCCGACCGCGGCGTCACCAGGCGCGAGATCGAAAAACTGGTGCTCTATATGCACGGCCAAAAGCAGGTCAGCCTGGAGGATGTCCGCGCCATCATGGGCGATGAGGCGGAGGCACGCAGTGAAAGTGCCTGCGACGCGGCCGGCAGCGGCGATCTGGCGGCGCTGGACCGCGAGCTTGAAAGACTATGGGCCTCTGATACCCAACCGGCGCAAGTGTTGCGCAGCGCCATGGGCCATTTCCAGAAACTGCTGCAGGCGCGCGAGAGCGCGGCGCGCGGCGAAGCCATCGACATGGTGATGAAGCGGCTCAGGCCTCCGGTGCATTTCTCCCGCGCCACGTCTTTCAAGAACCAGGCGCAACGCTGGAACAGCGACCGGCTGGGCGAGGCGCTGGACATGCTGCTGGAAGCCGAAGTCTTGACCCGCACCACCGCCGTTCCGGCGGAAGCGGTGACAGGCCGCGCCCTGATGAATATCGCCGCCATGGCCAAAGGCAGAATGTGATGCTCCCAAGGTCCCCATGCTGAAAGTCCGTGTCATTCCCTGCCTGGACGTGAAAGACGGCCGCGTCGTCAAGGGCGTGAATTTCGAGGGCCTGCGCGATGCCGGCGATCCGGTGGAGCAGGCTGTCATTTATGACAAGGCGGGCGCCGATGAGCTCTGCTTCCTGGACATCACCGCCAGCCACGAAAATCGCGGCACCCTGCTGGATGTGGTGCGCCGCACCGCCGAAGTCTGTTTCATGCCCCTGACCGTGGGCGGCGGGGTGCGGACCTTGGATGATATCCGCGCGCTGTTATTGGCGGGCGCCGACAAGGTTTCCATCAATACCGCAGCGGTCAGCCGCCCGGAATTTGTCAAAGAGGCGGCGGAAAAATTCGGCAGCCAGTGCATTGTCGCCGCCATCGACGCCAAGAAAGGCGAAAAAGGAAACTACGAGATTTTCACCCATGGCGGCCGCAAAGCGACCGGGATCGATGCGGTGGAACATGCCAAAAAGCTGGTGGGTTATGGCGCGGGCGAAATCCTGCTCACCTCCATGGACCGCGACGGGGTGAAATCCGGCTATGACCTGGAATTGACCCGGGCGGTATCCGATGCGGTGGCGGTGCCGGTGATCGCCTCGGGCGGGGTGGGCAAAGTCCAGGATCTGGTGGACGGTGTGACAAAAGGCCATGCCAGCGCGGTATTGGCGGCTTCCATCTTCCATTTCGGCGAAGTCACTATCGCGGAAGCGAAATCCGCGCTGGCGGCCGCGGGGCTGCCGACGCGCCCGGTGAGCGAACACGATTGAAAGGCGTCGATCAGGGACGCTAGGGTTGCGGCCCATGGACGATCCCCGCGCCGCCGTACATTCCCTGACCCGCCGCAATCTGAGCGCGGATAAAATTGTTTTCGGCAAACCGGCCAAGGCGGCGCCCGCACCCATCGCCAAAAAGATGCGCCCCGAAGAAGCGTTCCGCGCCACGCTCTTGGACTGCCTGGCCCAGATCACCGCCAATGCCGCCGCTTTGCGCCCCCAGGACTTGAGGGACACGCGCTCGGCGGAAGGGCTGCATCAACTCAGGGTGGCGTTCCGCCGGCTGGAAGTGGCGTTGGGCGCCTTTGGCAAGGAATTCCGCCAGGACTGGCTGGACGAATTGCGCGGCCGCGCCAAGATTCTGCTGGGGCGGCTGTCGCCGGCCCGCGACCTGGACGTGTTTGTCGGCAAGCTTTTGGCCGATCCGCCCAAATCGGGGGTGCGGGACGGCCTGCCGCAATTGCGCGCCCGCGCGGACAGCGCGCGCAACGCCGCCTGGGCGGCGGTGAGCCAATGCATCACCAGCGCTGATTTCGACATGTTCGCCGACGACGTGGCGGCGCTGGCTTCATCCCAACTGCCCTTGAGCCGCAACCGGCGGCTGCCCCGCACGGCGGAACGCATCCTGGATCGCCAGGTCAAGCGGGTGAGCAGGCGCGCAAAGGTGGCCAAGAGCCGGGAGGAAGGCGACATGCATCGCCTGCGCATCGCGCTCAAGAAGCTACGTTACACGGCGGAATTTTTTGCGCCGCTTTATCCCCGCAAAAAGGTCACGCGCTATCTGAAAAAGCTGCGCGGGTTGCAGAACCATCTGGGCGATGTCAACGACGCCGCCAATGTCCGCAGTGTGGTGGGCCATCTGATCAAGGAAAGAAGCCGCAAGGACAGCGAAGGCAATATGCGCTATGCGGCGGGGGCCATGGTGGCCTGGTATGGCGCCCAGGTCCCCAGCGCCATCAAGCAGGCCTTGAGGCGCTACAAGAAGTTCAAGCGGGTCAAGCCGTATTGGCGGTAGTGGAACAGTTTTAAAAACTATTGTCATGCCCGCGAAAGCGGGCATCCAACTTTCTTGGACATCAACAACTGCCTGAAGTTGGATTCCCGCTTACGCTGGAATGACAAGGTGGTTTATGAGGCCAGGAATTCGAGATTCAATCCCTCGATCTTCGGCATGCCGCTTCTATCCAGTGATAGCAGCAATATCTTCGACACATCCAATTCCGCCGGCATGGGCGTGGCCATGTCCCAGCCGGTGGCCAGCGTATAGGCGGCACGCAGCACACCCAGATGCGCCACCGCGATGGCGTCGCCGTCTTCCCGCGCCACATCTTTCAGGAATGACACCACCCGCGCATGCACTTCGCCGGTGGATTCGCCGCCGCCGGGACAGAAGGCTTCACCCAATCCGGCTTTGACAAAAGCGTCCGCGCCGTGCCGGGCCAGGATTTCGTCGCGCGTCAGTCCTTCCCAGACGCCCCAATTCTGCTCCATCAAGCGCGCATCCAGCGCCGGGTTTTTCAATTCCAATGCTGCCGCCGTCTGGCGGGCGCGCAGCATGGGACTGGCATAGAGGCGCGGCGCCGCAAAAGGCAGGCGCAACGCTGCCATCTGCGCCAGGCCCGCATCGCTGAGCCCAATGTCGACTTGACCCTGAATCTTGCCCAGGGCGTTCCATTCGGTGGGACCATGGCGCAGCAGCGCGAGTTTCATCTCAGACGTCGAACTCCACCACCACGGGGACATGGTCGCTGGCCTTCTGCCAGCCGCGCATTTTCTTGACGATCTTGTGGGCCTTCAAGGCGCCTTTGAGTCCCGGACTTGCCCAGACATGATCCAGCCTTCGGCCCCGGTCCGACGCTTCCCAATCCTGGGCGCGATAGCTCCACCAGCTATAGATTTTTTCTTCCGCCGGAATGAAGTGGCGTGTGGAATCGACCCAATCGAAAGCCGCCTGGGCGGCGTTGAGAAGACCGGTCTCCACCGGCGTGTGACTGACGATGTTGAGCAGCTGCTTGTGACTCCACACGTCATTCTCCAGCGGCGCCACATTCAGATCGCCCACCAGGATCACCGGGTCTTTGCGCTTGGCTTTGCGGCCGGCGAAGAATTTTTCCATCTCGCGCAGGAAATGCAGCTTGTGGGCGAATTTGTCGTTGAGCTTGGGATCGGGAATGTCGCCGCCCGCCGGCACATAGAAATTGTGCAGCTCCACCCCGTTCTCCAGGGTTACGCCCATATGACGGGCGTGACCTTCGCGGCAGAAATCCTGAACGCCGGTCTCGCGGAACGGGTTTTTCGCCAGCACCGCCACGCCGTGATAGGCCTTTTGGCCGTGGATCGCCTGATGGGTGTAGCCCAGCCTGTGGAAGGCGGCGCCGGGAAATAGCCCGTTCTCCACCTTGGTCTCCTGCAGGCACAGCACATCGGGCTGCTCGTCCCGCAAAAAGCGGGTCACCAGGGACAACCGGTGGCGCACCGAATTCACATTCCAGGTGGCGATTTTCAACTTTTGCATTCCTTCCATGCTGCGACTGCACAACGATAACATTTGTGGGTAATTTTCTTCCGATTCAATGACTTCAAGGTGTTACGGATGGGTTTTGACACAAAACCTTCTACAAACGCATGGCTAGCATTCATTGATATGCAACTCTCAGAGGTCTATATCGCACTGCAGCAAAGAGTAGCTCGGAGCCGCTAGAATATACTGCAAGGTACCTTGCGCTACATGGTAGCTTGTAGTACAAGTGTCTCCGAGATGATTTTGACAGGAGTAACCCCATGACCAACTTCCGTATCCAGCACGCGCCTGAGAACAACGTCAGCAACTTTATCGCCGAGGCTTTCAATGCCGCCACCATCGCCCTGATAGGCGTCGTCGGCATCCTGACCCTGGCCGCCACCATCTAAGGGCTTTGCTCAGCCCGCGCCGGCCGGCTCCCCAACGGCCCGCGCATCCCGGCGGTGAACCGCCCTTAGACACTAGGGCCGGTGGCCAAAGGCCACCGGGCCCGCGGCGAGACCGACAATGCATCTCCCCCTGCATTGTCGGTCAGCCGCTCAATCCCCGCCCAGGCGATCATCGCCGCATTGTCGGTGCAAAGCCCCGGCGGCGGAATGCGGGTGACAAAGCCCGTTTCCGTACAAAGCGTTTGAAGCGCCGCGCCGATGGCCTGATTGGCGGCAACGCCGCCGGCCATCACGAATGTGTCGCCACCCTTGTTGGCATCCGGAAAATCGCGGCGGAACATCTCCATCGCCAAGCGGCTGCGATCGCAGAGAATCTCAATCACCGCCCTCTGGAAACTGGCGCAAACGTCTTCGGTCCTGACAGGACCTTGCGCCAACTGCCGTACCGCCGTCTTCAAGCCGGAAAAGGAAAAATCCGCGCCATCCCTGCGATTCAGCAGGGGGCGCGGCAAATCATGGGCCCTGGCGTTGCCATGGCCGGCGGCTTCTTCCACCGCCGGGCCGCCGGGATAGGGAAGGCCCAGAATCTTGGCGGTCTTGTCGAAAGCTTCCCCCACCGCATCGTCAATGGTTCTGCCATAAAGGCGAAAATCATCGGCTCCGCCAACGCCCAGAAGCTGGCAATGGCCGCCCGACACCAGCAACAGCAGAAAAGGAAACGCCACGCCATGGGTCAAACGCGCCGTCAGGGCATGGCCCATCAGGTGATTGACCGCGACCAGCGGCTTGCCCGCGCCCAGCGCCAGCGCCTTGGCTGTGGTCAGTCCCACCATGACGCCGCCGATCAGCCCGGGACCTGCGGTTGCGGCGACGCCGTCCAGATCGGCCATACCCACTTTGGCTTCCTCCAGCGCGCGCTGGATGATGCCGTCCAATATCTCCAGATGGGCGCGGGATGCGATCTCCGGCACAACACCGCCATAGGGGGCATGGGCCTCGGTCTGGCTGAACACGATATTGGACAGGATCTCGCCTGGTCCGGGCGCGTGGCCGCGCACCACCGCCGCCGCGGTTTCGTCGCAGCTTGTCTCGATGCCCAGGATCGTGAGCGGTTTGACTGTCATGGGCCGCTGCTTTACCGCCAAATCACACTGAGACAAAGTGTTTGAGCCATGCGCATCCTTGTGACCAGACCGTTGGAAGATGGCCGCGAAATCGCCGCCCTGCTGGCCGCGCGCGGCCATCACGCCATGCTGGCCCCGCTGCTGGAACCGCGGTTTCATCCGGGTCCGGCGCTGGAAGAGCAGGGGCTGCTGGATGACATCCAGGCGGTGCTTGCCACCAGCGCCAATGGCGTGCGGGCGCTTGGCCGGCGTACAGCCCGGCGCGACATTCCGATTTTCGCGGTTGGCCCCCAAACGGCTGAGGAAGCGAGCCGGGCAGGCTTTAAAGAGGTGAAAAGCGCCGATGGCGATGCCAACGCCCTGGCCGCAGCCACCGGCGGCTGGGCCGCGCCCGGCGCCCGGCTGTTGCATGTCTGTGCCCAGGACGCGCCTGGCCATCTGGCCGAGGCGTTGGGCCAAAGCGGTTTTATGGTGCGCAAGCTCCCCCTTTATGCCGTCGAACCGGCCAGCCATTTGCCGGACGAGGCCAAGACCGCGTTGCAGGACGGAGCATTGGACGCGGTGATGCTTTTTTCGCCTCGCACCGCCCAATTGTTTCGCAGCCTGGCGGAAGGTCTGCCCACCAACGGGTTGACGGCGTTTTGCATCAGCGCGGCAACGGCAGAAGCGCTTAAACCGATGGCCCTTGCCCGCGTGGCGGTGGCCGCCAGGCCCAATCAGGCGGCCATGCTGGCGCTTATTTCTTAGGCTGACAGCATCCGGCAAAAGCAGTGCTTGCAGGAAGCGTTGCCCTCTAGCAGACTTCGCGTATGCAACATGAGGTTTTTGCCAACACAGAAGATTTTGGGGGACCTGACATTGTCGCCGGCCCGGGGCGGGTTTCGCGTCCCGGCGTGGACGCGCCATACATCAATTACGAACTCGGCAAGCCTTATGACGAGATGTTCAGCCGCGAGGGCAAGGCGCGGCTGCCTTATGCGGCGATGGATGCGCGGCTCTCCACCCTGCCGCTGGAAGAGTTGAACCGCCGCCAGCAGGCTTGCGAGCAAAGCTTCCTGCATCAGGGCATCACCTTCACCGTCTATAACGACAACCGCGCCACCGAGCGGATCATCCCCACCGATCTTCTGCCCCGCATCGTCACCGCCAAGGAATGGGACCGCATCGAGCGCGGCCTTACCCAGCGGATTCATGCCCTCAACCTGTTCTTGCGCGACATCTATACCGATGGGCGGGTGCTGAAGGACGGCGTGCTGCCCCGGAGCATGATCTTTGGCTCCAAACATTACCGCCGCGAGATGCGCGGGCTGCCGGTGGCCCATGGCGCCTATGTCAATATCTGCGGCAGCGATCTGATCCGCAATGAGGCCGGCGACTTTGTCGTGCTGGAAGACAATCTGCGCGTGCCGTCCGGCGTCAGCTACATGCTGGCCAATCGCGATGTGGCGCGGCGCGCTTTCCCGGCGGTGTTTCGTTCCATGGGCGTGCGTCCGATCGAGCATTATCCGCTGGAACTGCTGGCGACCTTGCGTTCGCTGACCCCGTTTCACGAAGACGTCTCCATCGCGGTCCTGACCCCGGGCGTGTTCAATTCCGCCTATTTCGAGCACGCCTTCCTCGCCCGCCAGATGGGCGTGGAACTGGTGGAAGGCCGCGACCTGCTGGTGAACGACAATGTCGTCTATACCCGCACCACCTCGGGATTGAAGCGTATCGACGTGATCTATCGCCGCATCGATGACGATTTCATCGATCCCCTGATCTTCCGTCCGGATTCATCCCTGGGCGTGCCCGGCCTGTTCAACGCCTATCGCGCCGGCAATGTCACCATCGCCAATGCGCTGGGCACCGGGGTGGCCGATGACAAGGCGGTCTATGCCTATGTGCCGCGCCTGATCCGCTATTATCTGGCGGAAGAGCCGATCCTGGACAATGTCGAAACCTTCCTCTGCCGCGAGGAAAAATCGCTGAACCATGTATTGGCCAATCTGGACAGACTGGTGGTCAAGGCGGTGGGGGAATCCGGCGGCTATGGCATGCTGGTGGGTCCGCATGCCTCGCAAAAGGAACGCGAGGAATTCGCCGAAAAAATCAAAGCCGATCCGGAAAATTACATCGCCCAGCCCACCATCCAGCTTTCCACCGCCCCCACCTTTGTCGGCAATGGCATCGAGGCGCGGCATGTGGACCTGCGCCCCTTCATCCTGCATGGCGCGGAAACCAAGCTGGTGCCCGGGGCGCTTACCCGGGTGGCGCTTAAGCGCGGCAGCCTGGTGGTGAATTCCTCCCAAGGCGGCGGATCGAAAGATACCTGGGTGCTCTCTCAATGATTGGCTTTCGATTTGCCTCGGCAGGCCGGGATCGAATTGCGCCGTTCGCTATTTCGGCAAATCAAAAGCCGGTGCAATAACATGCTGAGCCGGGTCGCAGACTCTCTCTACTGGATGAGCCGCTATATCGAGCGGGCGGAACACACCGCGCGGCTGATCGCGGTGAAGCTGGATTCCATGGTGGAGCAGACCCCGGAAGACGCCGCCGCCAGCTGGGCGCGGGTGATTCAGGCCCTGACCGGCGAAAAAGCGGCGCCACTGCATTCCGACGCTTTCGCCATCACCCGGAAGCTGGCTTTCGACCGCGACAATGACAGTTCCATGATCATTTCCCTGGCCCTGGCGCGCGACAATGCCCGCCAGGTGCGCGAGGCGCTCTCCAACGAAGTGTGGGAGAATCTCAACCGGCTTTATTTACGGCTGGTGCCGGTGACCATGGATTCCATCTGGGTGCACACGCCCGGGCGGCTGTTCCGCGAGGCGCTGGAAGAGATGCACACGCTGGAAGGCGTGACCTATTCCACCCTGAGCCATGGCGAAGGCTGGTATTTTCTGGAGCTGGGCCGCCATATCGAGCGGGTGCAGCAGTTGGGCCGGCTGTTGGACATCCATTTCAGCGACGCCCAGGGCGGCGGCGGCCCGAAATATTTCGACTGGCTGGTGCTGCTGAAATTCTGCACCGCCTTCGAGCCTTACACCAAGCAATATACCGCTTCGATCCGGCCGCAAAAGATCGCCGAATTCCTGCTGTTCGATTCCGAATTTCCCCACTCCATCTGTTTTTCCGTCGACCGCATGACCGAAGCCCTGGCCCGGGTTGCGCCCGGCGCGCCGCCGGCGCGGCGCGCCGCGGTGGAACGGCTGGCCGGACGGCTGAAAGCGGCGGTGGATTTCGGCCAGGTGGATGAATTGATGTCGGGCGGCGTGGCGGCCTTCATCGCCGACATCACCAAGCAATGCGAGCAGATTCACAAGGCATTGTATTCGTCTTACATAACCTACGGCGCGGAAACGGTACTCTGATGTTTTATTCCATCCGCCATGTAACGCGCTTTCGTTATTCTGCCCCGGTCCGCGAATCCGTGATGGAGTTGCGGATGCAGCCGCGCTCGGAAGGGCCGCAGACCTTGCGCTCGTTCCAGATTTCCACCAATCCCCGCGCCCAGCTCTATGCCTATACCGATCACCTGGGCAATGCGGTCTATCACTTCAATTTGCTGCGCGAACATGAGGAGCTTCGCATCGAGGCCCAGGCCACGGTGGAAATCACCCAGATCCAGACCTGGCCGCAAACCCTCGATCCCCTGGAATGGAGCCGCTACAACGCCTTCAATCTCAGCGACGATCATTTCGACATGCTGGAGCCGTCGCTTTTTGCCAGGCCCTCGCGCGAACTGGAAAGCTTCATCACGATCGCCGACCTTGAGAAACCTGCCGGCGATCCCCTGACCGCGCTTCGTACCCTGCAGCGGGGCATTTACGATTCCTTTGAATATGAGCCCGGCGTCACGGAAGTAAATTCCCCCATCGAAGTGGCGCTGGAACAGCGCCGGGGCGTCTGCCAGGACTTCGCCCACATCATGACCGCCATCGCGCGGGGTTGGGGCATCCCCTGCCGCTATGTCTCGGGCTATCTCTATCACAAGGGCAGCCGCGACCGTTCCGCCGCCAACGCCACCCACGCCTGGGTGGAAGCCTATCTGCCGTCCTTGGGCTGGGTGGGGTTCGATCCCACCAACAATATCATGGCCGGCGAGCGTCATGTCCGGGCCGCGGTGGGCCGCGACTATGCCGATGTGCCGCCCACCAGGGGCACTTATAAAGGCGGCGCCGACAGCGAACTGTCCATCGCGGTGTCGCTGGAACCCACCCAGGCGCCGGTGCGCCATGAAGACTTTCTTAAGGTGGCCCGGCCGATGTCTACACCATCGCCGACGCCCTCGATGCCGGAGCGGCTCTATCACCAGCAGCAACAGCAACAACAATAATAGCGCGGATCTTTCGCGTCCTGGGTTCGTCGCGCCGTCGCTCATGTACTGTTCGTACACATCGCTAGGCGCTCCTGCCCAGGCCACGAAATCTCTCGCGCTATGGAATTTGGCATGACGAAACGTAAAAAGAGGGAATTGAGTGGATCGCTGGTGGTCGAGGGCTATCCGCTGCGCTGGTTCCTGAAAAGTGAACAGATTTGGAGTCCCACAGGTGATCATATCGGCCTGCGCCTGTCGGTGGAGCGTGAAGACGAGGCCCATCGCGAGCTTGTCCTGGAATACCCCTTCCAGGAAGGAAGCCGGATCGCGCGTCCTGAGGTCGACCGCGACCGGCTGGGACAGGATATCCGCCGCGCCATGGAGGCCGGCTGGAATCCCAAGTCGCGAGGCCGTCCTTTTCATTTCCAGCTCTGACTGGCTCACCTCCCCCTAGCGCGCGCGTCAGCGCGCTTGCATGGGGGAGGTGGCCGTAGCACCGATCAGGTGCGAAGGCCGGAGGGGGCGACTTGCTTAACGCCTCGTAAAGGATTGCTCATCAATTCATCAGGCTTTTATTAAGAGAAGCAGGCGTATCGTGCTCCCGTCCGAAAGGGAAAGGGCGCTATGCCGCTAAAATTGTCGTTAAAGCCTGGTGAAAAGTTCGTGCTGAATGGCGCGGTTTTGGCCAATGGCGACAAGCGCACCAGCCTGGTGATTCAGAACAAGGCCTGTGTGCTGCGTGAAAAAGACATCATGCAGCCGGAAGACGCCAACACGCCGTCGCGGCGCATCTATCTCGCCATCATGATGATGTATCTGGACGGCGAGGCCAGCGAAGAACCCTATAACGAATTCGCCCTGCGCATGACCGAATTCATGGGCGCCATCCGCACCCCCTCGATCCTGACGCTGTGCGTCGATATCAGCCGCGATGTGGCGCAAGGCTCGTACTACAAGGCGCTGATCGCCTGCCGCAAGCTTTTCGAATTGGAACAGGAGCGTTTGAACTATGAGCCTTAAAGCCTACAAGGCCGCCCAGGCCGCCACCGAAGACCCCCGCGTGACCGAATACCGGCTGTTCGGCCAGGTCACAGGCGCGCTCCTCAACGCCAAGCAAAACAATGCCGTAGGCACGCCCCTGGTGGAAGCGGTGGACTGGAACCGCCGGCTGTGGCGCACGCTCGCCGCCGATTGCATGGACGACCGCAATTCCCTGACCCACGATGTGCGCGCCAAGATCATCTCGCTGTCCCTGTGGGTGGCGAAATATTCCCGAAGTGTGACCAGGGAGAAAGCTCCCCTAGACCCGCTTATTGAGATCAATAGAACGATCATGCAGGGACTTCAGGCCAGCTAACCTGTCAAAGAGTTTGAATTGAAAAAGCCAGCGCCAAGCGCTGGCTTTTTTTGTTTGACCCCTTTGTTTTATTGAACCCCCATCCGTCGCAGCTCAGGTCGGCTCCGCCGACACTTCGCTGCGACACCTTCCCCCTTTCTGGCGCTTCGCGCCGAAGGGGGAAGGGATCTTTCGGATGCTGCTGGTCGCCCGGCGGCTCCGCTGCCGGGCTCGAGATTCCTGGTTGGTTCATCCGTCTCGGCCTGCTGCGGAATGCGGCGCTCGCGCTCGACTAAATTTCCCATCCAGTGCTGGGCAAGAAATTCCGGACACGGCAGATCATGCCTAATGGTTAATGCCAATTAGGGAACTTCTTCAAATAAAATCAAGCACTTATCCGGTTAATCGCATGGCACGGGGGTTGCAAAACCTCCCGCGGGCCTTGCCCAGGTCCGCAGAACGCGTTCGCCACCAGATAAACTTGGAGAGTAGCCATGTCTTTCAGCGTCAACACCAATACCGGCGCACAAGTCGCGCTGCAGTATCTGAATGCCACTCAGGGTCAGCTCGACCAGACCCAGAGCGCGATCAACAGCGGTCTTAGGGTTGCGACGGCGAAGGATGATGGCGCGATCTACGCTATTGCCCAGAACCAGCGCGGCTCCGTGGCCGGCTTCCAGTCCGTCATCAACAGTCTCAACAACGGGTCTTCCGCGATCGATGTCGCCTTGTCCGCCGGCCAGTCGATCTCGGATCTGCTGATCCAGTTGAAGACCAAGGCGCTTGCCGCCGCCGACCCCTCGCTGGATACCGCCAGCCGTCAGGCGCTGAACGCCAACTTCACCGCCTTGCGCGATCAGATCACCACCATCGTCAAGAACGCCGTGTTCAACAACTTCAACATGGTGGATGGCTCGACCAATCAGGTGCAGGCTCTGGCCTCCTCCGACGGCACCCGCCGCATCACCGCCCAGGCCCAGAATCTGAAACTGTCGGGCGCCATCGTGACCTTGAAGTCCACCGCCACGGTTTCCACCCAGACCAAGGCTTCGGCCCTGATCGGGGTGCTGCAAACCTCGCTCACCAACGTCAACTCGGCCTTGGCCAAGCTGTCGTCGGGCGCGGCGAAGTTCTCGATCCAGGCCACCTTCACCCAGAAACTGTCCGACACCCTGACCGCGGGCATCGGCAATCTGGTGGACGCCAACATGGCCCAGGAAAGCGCCAGGCTGCAGTCGCTGCAAGTCAAGCAGCAGCTGGGCATCCAGGCTCTGTCGATCGCCAACCAGGCGCCGCAGACCATCCTGGCACTGTTCAAGTAAGCAATCTTCCAGGGGAACTGGAGGGGCGGCGCTCGCGCGCCGCCCCTTTTTTATGCGCCTGCCTCGCGAAAATGCGGGCCCGTCTTTTTCTTAAGGCACACTCACCGGCCAGCGGAAAAATCGCGGCTTTCCTTTTTTGAGACGAAAATTCCGCGCCGCCTTCACCCGGCGCGCCGCGCTTTTTCTCTTCGATCTTTTCTTGGAAGTTCCGGCGCTTGTGTGCCCACCCGGCGCATTCCGGCACAGATTCAAGTCCAAGCCGGTAACCTTCATTTACCCTGGGCTGTCCCGGGGTGAAGCGTTATTCCCTTGGATTTACTGGATTTTTTGCGGGGAACTTTTCTGAAAACTGGAAGTATTTGCCCACCACGCCCGGCAGAATTTGCCGGGGATGGGAAATTTCTGCCGGGTTCGAGGACCACTGGGCAATTTGCGCCGGGACCGATTTACCTAGCGCGCGCAAAATCGATGTTTAACCAAAACTTACGGCCGTTCGGCACGGAGCTTGCCAATGCTCATGCGGGCAAAACGCCCGGAGAGCCTTCAGCTCGACAACCAGAACGGAGAGACCACTATGTCTTTTAGCGTCAACACCAATGGCGGCGCACTTATCGCCTTGCAGTACCTGTCCCAGACTCAGGGCCAGTTGAACCAGACCCAGTCCCACATCAACAGCGGCTTGAAAGTTGCCACCGCCCGTGACGACGGCGCGATCTACGCGATCGCCCAGAATCAGCGCGCGTCGGTTGCTGGTTATGCTGCTGTGGTCAACTCGATCAACAACGGCACCTCCTCGATCGACGTCGCCCTTTCCGCGGGCCAGTCGATTTCGGACTTGCTGATCCAGCTTAAGGGTAAGGCGCTTGCCGCGGCTGACTCCTCGCTGGATACCGCCAGCCGTCAGGCTTTGAACGCCAACTTCACCGCTCTGCGCGATCAGATCACCACGATCGTGAAGAACGCGGTGTTCAACGGCTTCAACCTGGTTGACGGTTCGACCAACCAGATCACCGCTCTGGCGTCTGCCGACGGCAGCCGCCGTATTACCACTGCGGCTCAGAACCTGAAGCTGTCGGGCACCATCGTGACCCTGAAGTCCACGGCCACGATTTCGACCCAGGCCAAGGCTTCCACCTTGGTGGCCACGATCCAGTCCTCGCTGACCAACGTCAACTCGGCTCTCGCCAAGCTGTCGTCGGGCGCTGCGAAGTTCTCGATCCAGGCCAGCTTCTCGCAGAAGTTGTCTGACACGCTGACGACCGGCATCGGCAACCTGGTGGACGCCAACATGGCGCAGGAAAGCGCGATGTTGCAGTCCTTGCAGGTCAAGCAGCAGCTGGGCGTTCAGGCTCTGTCGATCGCCAATCAGGCGCCGCAGACCATCCTGTCGCTGTTCCGCTAAGCCACGGCATGGGCGAGCAACTTCTTCAATAGGAAGAGGGGGCTCGCCCACCGCCAACCGAAGCCGGGCGGCCGCAAAAATGCGGCGCCCGCCCCGGGGCGTAGGGAAAAGTTTTATCTGGTGGGCAAGCGAAGGACGGAGAGCCGGGGGGCGCTCCGTCCTTTGTCCTTTTTATTTGGTCGCGCGACCCCGGGGCGCGTCGCGCCCCTTTTAAATAATAGGCGCGCTATGCGCGCCGGGCGCTTCGCTGGGCCGACGCTCCTGGAGCCGGAGGGCACCTCGCTCTTCGTCTTTTTATTTGGTCGCGTTATTCGCCCAGCGCCAGCCGCGCCGCGTCGGCCACCAAGGCGCAATCGCCCAGCCGGGCCGAGAAGTCCGTGACATAGACCGTGCCTTGATGCGCGACGGTCTCACCCACCACCGGCCCATCACTGACGCCTAGGGCCGAAGCCGCCCGGCCGATCAGTTCCGCCACCGCCGCTTGCGTTGCGTCCGCCACCTGGCATTGTCCGGCGCGCATCATCCCCGCGAGGCAAAGCCGCTCGCCCTCCAGGACTTGCTCCACCATCACCCGCTCGCTGGGCGAGTGGGAACGCGCCTCCTGGAATGCCGCCGCGAAATCTCCCGCCGCCGTCAGCCTTGTGACGCCAAGAGAGCCCCGGTTCTCCACCGGCTTGACGATCAGGTCATTGCCCTTGGCGATCATCACCCGCTGCAGATCCTGGGGCGTGACAATTTCCATATGCCAGGGCGTGGGAATGCCGGCGGAGGCAAAGGCGCGCCGCATCTGAAGACGGTCGTCCAGCAACTCGCCGACATGCAGCGGCATGCCGGGCAGCCGCAGACGATTGGTCACAGTCGCGGCGGTGAGGGCGGCATCGGCGGCGCAGAGCACGCCATCGATCTTGCGGATTTTGCGGCTGTAGCGTTCCGCCGCGGCTGCGGTTTCCGCTGCGCCATGCACATCGGCGATCAGGCAGGAATCGGCAAAGGCAAAAGCGGGCGCCTGCGGGTCGGCGTCTGAAACCACCACCGTGTGGCCGCCTTCGCGCACGGCTTGTGCGATGTCCGCCGCGCCGCCGGAAATGATCAGCAGCGTCTTGCTCATGCCGGTGTCGCGCTTGAGGCGGGTTCCATGGCGTTAACCGCTTCTTAGCCAGACGCTCTTTAGATTTCGTTAATGGCCGCCGATTCCGATTCCCGCGACAAGGACCGCGCCGGCAGCGAGCGCGAGCATATTCGCGTCGTCGCCGTCATCCAGGCGCGCATGGGCTCGACCCGGCTGCCCGGCAAGGTGCTGAGGCCTGTCGCCGGGGAACCTTTGTTGTGGCACATCGTCCACCGGCTGAAATCCTGCCGGCTTGTGGAAGAGATCGCCGTCGCCACCAGCACCAATCCCGCCGATGAGGCGATTGTGGAATGGTGCAACAGGCAAGGCGTCACCGTGATGCGCGGGCCCGAAGAGGATGTGCTGGCGCGCTATGCCGGGGCCGCCGAAAAACTGGATGCCGATATCATCGTGCGGGCGTCCTCGGACGCGCCCTTCCTGGATGCCGGTTTTGTCGATCATCTGGTGGCCACCTTGATCGAACAGGACGGCGATTATGTGCTGCTGGAAGACGGCAGTGAGTGCGCCCATGAAGGTGTGGACGCCTTCAGCCGCCGCGCCCTGGACCGCTTGATGATGGATGCCGCCAACGACCCGGCGGCGCGCGAACATGTCAGCTTCTATTTCAAGTTGCATCCGGAATTCGTCAAGGTGGTGCGCGCCAAACCTTATGCGCCTTTGGCGCGCAAGAGCGGCCGCTTCACCGTGGATACGCCCGATGACCTGGCCTTTGTCGAGGCGGTGCATGCGCGGCTGGACGCCAAGGCGGGAGAAGCGTCGCTGGCGGACCTGCTGCTGCTGTTGGAGCGCGAGCCGGAATTGCGCAAGACCAAGGCCCAACAGGCGCAGGCGGAAAGCGGGCGCCAGGGCCAGTTGGCCTTGATCCGCTGTGACGGGGGCGGGCGTTACGGCTATGGCCATGTCAAGCGCATGGTGGCGTTGGCGCGAGCCCTGCGTGACCGTGAAGGGATCGGCGTGGTGTTCGCCTTGAACGGCAGCGAAGATGCGGCTGCTCCCATCCGCCGCGCCGGATTTGAAGTGACCATGTTGGAAGGCGCTGCCGGCCTGCAGGCGCTGATCGATAGCCACCGGCCGGATCTTTTGCTGCTGGATGGCCGCGATGGTCCCAGCCGCGCCGCGCTGGAAAAGCTGAAGCAAGGCGTGGCGGTGACCGCGGTGATCGACGATGGCCATGAGCGCCGGCTGGCCTGTGACTATGCCTATTACCCGCCGGTGCCCGGAGCGCTGGCGCTGGACTGGACCGGCGCCCATACCTTGCCGCGCGTTGGCTGGGAGTGGGCAATCCTGGGCATCAATCCCAATGCCGCGCGCCAGCGACGGCCGGCGGCGCGTCCCACCGTGCTGGTGGCGATGGGCGGCAGCGATCCACAGGGCCTGACCTTGCGGATGGCCAAGGCGCTCACCATTCTGGACGCGGCCTATCGGGTCCGTTTTGTCGTCGGCACCGGCACCAGCAATGCCGAACAGGTGGCGCGCGGCCTGGTGGCGTTGAAGAACAATTACGAGACGGTGGAAGGCGCCGACGATCTGGCCGTCGAATTTGCCAGCGCCGATGTCGCGGTCTGCGCTTTCGGCGTCACCGCTTATGAACTGGCGGCGTGCGGCATTCCCGCCATCTATCTGGGACTGACCGCCGACCATATCGCCTCGGCCTCGGCTTTTGTGGAGGCCGGCATGGGCGTGAGCCTGGGACTGGCCGGCACCGCTTCCGACACCGACATCGCCCGCACCGTGCAGAACTTGCTGAACAAGCCTGCGGCGCGGCGGGAGATGCGCCGTCAGGGTCTTGCCCACCTGGATGGAGAAGGCGCGGCGCGCGTGGCCGAGGACCTGGCGCATGCGCTCACGGCCGCGAAGACGCCGCTGAAGACCGCGCTATAGGGAAATTTTTTCGGACGCGTTGCGAAAATGGAGCGTCAGCCCAGCAGGTCGCGCAAATTTTTGCGCGACCGTCAGCGCCCGGCGCGCGAAGCGCGCCTATCAAATTAATGGGCGCTCCGCGCCCGTTCTGCGCGACCATTAAATATTAGGTTTTTCGCGTTGCGAAAAACCTCCGGCCAATCGCCATAGGTGCCGGGCGTGAGACACTGGCAGGCGGGCGCAAAAGGCTCGAACGCCTGACCCATCGCTGTCCAGACCGGGCCAAAAAGCATTTTGAAGGTCGCAACCCCCGCGCCCGCGCCCAGCCAGGAAACCGCGGTGGGCGCACTGATCAGCACATCCAATGCCGACAGCATGGCGCAGGTGCGATCCAGCTCATTTTTCTGGTTCAAGTCTTCGGGCACCAGAATCTTGCGGCCGCTGATCTGCTCGAGTTCGGAAATCTCCTCGGGCGTCCCGTCATATTGGGCCGACACATAGGTCGCATCCCGTTCGCGCAGGAACGCGCCCCACTGCGCCAGCGGCGCATATTGCAGGCCCCGCTCGCCGCCGACCGCCTTGCCGCTGCGCCAGCTGAGGCCGATGATTTTCTTGCCCTGGCCGAACGTCGCCCGCCAGCGGTCGCGCTCCGGGGAATCGGGGACCAGAAAACGATGCGGATTGGGAAAGGACTCCAA
The DNA here is from genome assembly GCA_035693565.1 of Rhizomicrobium sp. GTDB lineage: Bacteria > Pseudomonadota > Alphaproteobacteria > Micropepsales > Micropepsaceae > Rhizomicrobium. The sequence continues at coordinate 284,892 of DASSGF010000029.1, forward strand.
ACTGCCGCGCAGATATTTGGGCAAGCTGCCCATCAAGACGGACGCATTGGCGCCGCCCGCCGCTTTCAGCCAGCCATAGTCGGCCACAGCCGTCCCGCCGATGGTCTTGATCGCGGCGGGCTGAACTTTGACTTGCGGAAACGAGCGCGCAAACAGCGTTGCCAGCCGGGGCTCGCATTCCAGGATCACGCTGCCGCCCTCGGTCTGGGCGCGCGAGGCCAGCTCCGGAATCAGGCTGGCGAACAGAAGCTGGTCGCCCACGCCCTGTTCGGCCCGGACCAGCAGGCGGGTCCGCTTCAAGGAGCCGCCGGTCCAGACCGCCAAACGCTGTTCACCGGCAATCGCCGGCACTTTGCCCGCCAGCTCGGTTCGCGCCGCATAGTCGCGCCATCCTTGCTTCAGATCACCGTTCAGAAGATGCAACACGGCGCGGTTGAGCCGGGCCTGGGCATTCTTGGGGTCGGCCAAAATCGCGGAATCGTACAGTGTTCGGGCACCCTCTCGGTCGCCGGCATCGGCCCGCATATCGGCCAGATTGGCCAGGGCGGGGGCATAGTTGGGACGAAAGCCCAGCACCGCCTCATATTCCCGCGCCGCCCGCGCGAAATCGCCTTTTTCCCGGAAAGCCGATCCCAGGGTCAGGCGCAGTTCCGGGCTTTGCGGGTCGCGCGCCAGCGCCGGTTCCAACAGCGCGATGGCGGCATCAGGCTGGCCCTGGGCGCGCAGCAGATTGGCCAGATTGACGATGGCCTCCAGCCGGGCCGGTTCCTGCGCCAGCACCCGGCGGAAGAACTGCTCCGCGGCTGCGGCCAAGCCAAGCATGCTGGCGGTATTGCCTAAGGCGAACAGGACGCGGGTGTCGTCAGGCTGTGCCGCCAGCGCCTGCTCGAACTGGGCGATGGCTTCGGCATGGCGTCCCTGCGACGACAGTTTCAAACCCGACTGGTAGGCGGCGCTCATCTGCGCACCATGGCGCGCGCCCCGTTAAGGTCCCGTTAAGCGTGTTTATCCCGCGGAATCCCGGGATGAAACCGGTGTCATTAGGTCCCCCTTAACGCCGCGGATGCGATTTTTCTCCCATGTCCGGAATAGGCGGAATCGATCCTTCGGTGCTGCTGGGATTCTATCAATCCCAGCTGATCACCAGCCCGTCTTCCATTGCCGCCGCCAGCGCCCAGCAGCAGCAATTCGCCGCCAGTCAGAAGAAGGGCGCCACCGCATCCGACAATCCGCCCTGGAACACGCCCAACCCCAACAATGCCGCGCAGGATGCCAAGGTCCTGGGCACCACCAATTTTCTCGACACTTCGAAAGTGCCGCTCAGTCCGGGCGCCACCACCGACAGCAAGATGGAGCAGGACAACCAGAAGCTCTTTTCGCTCTACAGCGCGGTGAATACCCTGGCCTATCTGGCCAAGATGGCGCAGAGCGGCACGGCCACCAGCGGCCAGCTTGCCGGCCTCAATGACCGTTTCCAGACCGGACTGGCGCAGGTCCAGCAATATCTGGACACCACCAGCTTCAACAAATTCAACCTGCAATCGGCCAAGCCTTCCGACACGGTGACCTCTACCGCCAAGATCGCGTTCGGGAGCTTCTCCTATGCCACCAAGCAACTGGTGACCAACGCCAATCTCAACAATGCGCTGCCGGGCCTTTCGGCCTCGGACAGCTTCACCATCGGCATCAAGAAGGGCGGCGTCACCACCAATGTGCAGATCGACCTGTCGCAGGTGCCGGGCGCGCTGAACCTTTCCAACATCGTCAGCTATATCAACGGCCAATTGTCGGCGGCGGGTTTTTCCACCCGTTTTCAAAAGACCCAGACCGGCGGCACCGCCACGTCCAATACCAACGCCACCTATGGGCTGCAGATCACGCCGGGCGGCGTGGAGCAGGTGAGCCTGTCCGCGGCGTCATCGCCGTCGCTCTATCTGGCGGGAAGTTCGGGCCTCGCCACCGAAACCAAGACCACCACCAACACCGTGACGTCTGCCGTCACCACGACCGCGCCGGACCAGAGCGCGCGGCTGACCAAGCTGTCGGGCCTCAACGGCACCCCAAGCGCCGCCTTCAGCGTCAATCAGAAAGCCACCAACGGCATCACGTCTGCCCAGGCCACGGCGGTGGATGCCAGCGGCAATATCTATGTTATCGGCACCGCCACCGGCGACTTCGGCAGCCAGCTCAACCAGGGCACGCAGGACGTCTATCTCACCAAATATGATTCCGCGGGCAATGTGGTGTGGCAGAATCTGCTAGGCAGCGGCGGCAGCGCCAATGGTTATGGCCTGGCATTGGACCCGTCCGGCGGGGTGGTGGTTACCGGCGCCTCCACCGCCGATCTCACCACCACCTCGGTGGCCGACGGCAACAATGATGCTTTTGTGGCGCGCTGTGACACCAACGGCGCCCAGACCTGGATCAAGCAGATCCAAACCCTCGCCAACAACCAGGCCAATGCCGTCAGCGTCGATGCCAGCGGCAATGTCACCATTGGCGGCAGTGTTTCCGGCGGCGTGGTCGGGGCGGGGCAGACCGGTCAAGGCAAGGCGGACGCCTTCCTGGCGAAATTCGATTCCAAGGGAAAATTGCTGGCGGAAAACCAGTTCGGCACCAGCGGCAATGACAGCGTCGCCGCCACCGCCACCGCGGCGGATGGAAGCCTCTATGTCGCCAGTGTGCAGAATGGTCATGCCATCCTGGCCAAATACGCCAATGGCGACATCACCGCCGCGCCGGCCTGGACCCAGGATCTGGGTGATCTGCAGGCGGGCGGCAGCATCGGCGGACTGACCGTGGCCAACGGCACGGTCTATGTTTCCGGCGCCACCAGCAACGGCAATCTCACCGCCGGCGGCGGCGCCAGCATTGCCGCGGCGGCCTCGGGCGGCATCGATGCCTTTGTGTTCAGCGCCACCGACAATGGCGCCAGCGTCACGTCCAACACGGTGAGTTACATCGGCACCGCCGGCACCGACAGCGGCAAGGCGGTGACCGTGGCGGCCGACGGCACCGTCTATCTCACCGGCTCGACCACCGGGACATTCGCCGGCGCCCAGCGCAGCGTGCAGAATGTCAACAACGCCTTTGCCGCCGCGCTGAACAGCAACGGCACTATCAAATGGACCCAGCAATATGGCGGCGCCGATGGCACCTCGACCGGCGCGGGGCTGGCGATCGATCCGCAAGGCTCAAGCGTGCTGGATGCGCTGGGCCTGCCGCGCGGCGCCATCTCGCTCAACCAGTCGGTGGATTTGACCACCCAGACCACCTTGCGGGCGGGAGACAGTTTCAAGATCGAAATCCAAGGCACCGCCGCGCGCACCGCCACCATCACCATCGATCAGGGCGAGACGTTCGATTCCCTGGTGACCAAGATCAACGCGCAGCTGGGCGGCATCGGCAAGGCCAGCGTCAATTACACCGGCGGCGGCGAAAATCTGAAGATCCAGGTCAATGCCGGCAAGACCATCAATCTCGTCGCCGGGCCCGGCGACTTCGATGCCTTGTCGCGGTTGGGAATTTCTCCCGGCGTTCTGACCGCGCCCGCCAAGGGCAGCGCCAGCACCACCACAACCACGCAGGCGGGCGTGACGCCGACTTATGGCTTGGGCCTGACCGGCGGCATCACAGGACCGCTGGACATTTCCAGCAAGATGGGCGCCGACATGGCGCGCTCGACCCTGTTGCAGGTTCTGTCCAGCATCCAGAGCACCTATCAGACCACCAATGCGCCGCCGCCCGCTCATGCCACGCCGGGCAATCACAGCGGCAGCGCCAATGCCGCCACCACTTCGCAACTGGCCAATTACAGTTTGGCGCTTAACTTGATGAACAATGATCCCAGCAATGCCGTGGCCAATATCCAGGCCATTGTCGCCAATGGCGGTCAAAGCAGTGATGGCGGCCTGTCGGGCCTGCTGAGTGCCTTGGGCGGGCTTTAACGGCTCACCGCAGCGGCGAGCAGTCCTGCTCAACGCCGATGCGAAGGAAATTCAAACCACTTTGTTGAACAGCATCGCGCCGGAGGATTTCGGCGCAACGCCCGGCCGCGGACCATATGTCCGCGTCGGCGCGTTCATGCGCTCCACCTCGGTGGCGATGGCGCGGATGATGCCTTCGCTGGCATTTTTGACCCGCGCGATCATGCGGGCGTGCAGCTGTAGCACCTCCCGGAACTTGGCGGTGACGGCCAGGAAACGCTGGCGCAGGGTGGGCGGCGCCGACTGGGCGATGCGGGGGTCAAAACCCTGGGCTTCGCGGGTATAGAGCGCGGTCAGCTTCTGGATCTCGGGATCGTTGGTCCTCAAGGCGATGACGCGGCCGGCCTTCAATTCCGCGATGTCGCTTTCCAGCGCCACCACCAGCCGCTCCGCCAAGGCGATCAGCCGCTCGATGCGCGGCGTGTCTTGCATTTTGGGGGGCATTTTGGCGGCGGGATTGGCCGGGTTCATTTCGCGCCCACTTCCTGATGCTTGAGCAGTTGGGCTTTCATCTGCGCCGCCAGGCCGAAGCCGCCGCGCTGTTGCAGGCCCTTGGCATATTCATTGACCATCAAGGAGCGGAACATTTCCTCGCCCTGGCCGCCGCCGGTGACGCCATCGGTCTTGATGCCGGAAAACATGCTGCCCAGGAATTGCGAGATGAAGACGGTTTCATATTCCTTGGCGGCCCAATCGGCCTTGGCGGTGTCGCCGGTGGGCTTGGGCGCGGGCGCCGTTGGCGTCTGTGACGCCATGGAAGCCATGCTGGAAACCGCGCTGTCCATCAGCCGATCACCTGGATATCGGCCTGCAGCGCGCCGGCCGCCTTGATGGCCTGCAGGATGGAGATGATGTCGCGCGGGCCCACGCCCAGCGCATTGAGCCCATCCACCAGATGCTGCAGGGAAACGCCATCCTGCATGATGGCGATCTTGTTGCCCTTGCTGTCATCGATCTGAATATTGGTGCGCGGAACCACTTCCGTGGTGCCGGTCTGGGAGAATGGCTGGGGCTGGCTGACCTGCGGCGTCTCGGTGACCTTGATGGTGAGATTGCCTTGGGCGATGGCGACAGTGGAGATGCGCACATCCGCGCCCATCACAATCACGCCGCTGGTCTGGTCGATGACCACCCGCGCGCCCTGATCAGGATCGACTTTCACCTGCTCGATGTCGGTCAACAGCGCCATCACGCCGCCGGGATAGTTGGCGGGAACGCTGAGTTCGACATTGGAGGGATCGGTGGCCAGGGCCGCGCCGCCGCCCAGATAGGCGTTGACCGCCTTGGCGATACGGGTGGCGGTGGTGAGATCGGGATTGTGCAGCGACAGTTTGAGATTGCTGAGGCTGGCCAGTTTGAAGCCGGTTTCTTTTTCCACAATCGCGCCATTGGAGATGCGTCCCGCCGTGGGCACGCCGCGGGTCACGCTGGCGGCATCGCCTTGGGCGGAAAAGCCGCCGACCGCGACCGGTCCCTGCGCCAGGGCATAGATCTGGCCATCGGCGCCGAACAGCGTGGTAACCAGCAAGGTGCCGCCCTGCAAATTCTTGGCGTCGCCCATGGCCGACACCGACACGTCGATGCGCGAGCCCGCTCCGGCGAAGGCGGGCAGATTGGCCGTCACCATCACGGCGGCGACATTCTTGGTCTGCATGGTCTTGCCGCTGGTGTTGGTGCCCAGCCGTTCCAGCATGGTCTGGATGCTTTGCTGGGTGAAAGGCGCGTTCTTGAGGCTGTCGCCGGTGCCGTTCAGGCCCACCACCAGGCCGTAGCCGATCAGCATATTGTCGCGAATGCCCTGGACCTCGACCAGGTCCTTGACCCGGGAGAAAGCAAAAGCGGGAGCCGCCGCGATTGCGGCTCCCACGACAAGGGCGGCGAGACGAAGATAATAGGGTGCGCGGCGCATGAACGGCTTCTGCCTTGGTGTTCGGCTCAAGCCATTGCCAAAATCGTGCCGCGCTGGTCTGGAAATTATATCAATAAAATCAATATGATGAACAGTGTTCGGAATGGCTTTTCCGGCCCCCGGGCAAATTCTGCCCGGACTACACTGCCGCCTGGGCCGCTCGGGGGCCTTTCATGCCCAGGGCCAGGAAAGCCGCCGCCACGCCGACAAAACCGGCAATGACAAAGGACTGCAGATAAGACCCGGTGACGGTGCGCGAGGCGCCGGCAAAGAACGCCGCCGCCGCCGCTCCCACCTGATGGCTGGCGGAAATCCAGCCGAACAGGATGGGCGCTTTCTTGGTGCCGAACGCGCGGTTGGCGATGGCCAAGGTGGGCGGCACGGTGGCGATCCAATCCAGGCCATAGAACACCGCGAACAGGGACAGGCCGAAAAAGGTGAAATTGGCGAAGGGCAGATAGATCAGCGACAGGCCGCGCAAGCCATAGTAGGCAAACAGCAACTTGCGGGGATCAAGCCGGTCGGTCAGCCAGCCGGAAGCGGTGGTGCCCACCAGGTCGAACAGCCCCATGATCGCCAGCAACCCGCCCGCCGCCACCGCGTCCATGCCATGGTCGTGGCACAGAGCGATCATATGAGTGCCCACCAACCCGTTGGTGGTGAAGCCGCAGACAAAAAAGGTTGTCGCCAAGAGCCAGAAATCGCGGGAGCCGATGCCTTCGCCCAGAGCGGAAAAGGCGGACTTCAAAGGATTGCCGCGCTCGCGGACTTCGACCGGATGGTCCTTGTCGGCGCCGAACGGCACCGCGCCGATATCGGCGGGCGTTTCCGGCAACAGGAAGAACACCAGCGGCACCATCAGCGCTATCGCCAGCGCCACACAGACCACCACCGGTTTCCAGCCGTGATCCAGCGAAATGGCGGACAGGACCGGAATGAAGATCAGGGTGCCGGTGGAGGTGGAGGCGGCGAACAATCCCATCACCAAGCCGCGATTGGTGACGAACCAGCGATTGACGATGACGGCGGAGAGGACATTGGTGATGCAGCCCGAACCGATGCCAGACACCACGCCCCAGCTCAGCACCAGCTGCCAGGGCTCGGTCATGAACAGGCTTGCGGTGGTGGACAGGGCCATCATCGCCAGCGCGGTCATCACCGTGGCGCGGATGCCGAAGCGTTGCATGGCGGCGGCGGCAAAGGGGCCGGTCAGACCGAACAGGAAGATGCCCACCGCAGCGGCGAAGCTGATGGTCTGGCGCGACCAGCCAAAGGCCTGGCCCCAAGGCACCATCAGCACGCCGGGCGTCGAGCGCAGCCCGGCCGCCGCCAGCAGCGCCACGAAGATGATTGCGACCACGGCCAGGGCGTAATGGCGCCCAAAGAAGCTGCGCTGCATGCTCTTTCTATACAGGGCAAAGCCGGGCGGCCGCCATCGCCCCGGCCATCATTTTATGCAAAGCGGACCGCACATGGACGCGAGGCGTTCCAGGCCCTAGTTTCATGCCTTGCCGTTTCCACGCCAGCCCGATGTCCGATCTCGACTTCCATCCCACCTCCACCTTCGCCGTCTGGGCCAATGCCTTTTCGCCGGCCGAACTGGCGCAGATTGAGGCGCTGGGTGACCGGTTGAGCGCAGATGAGGCCACCTTGGTCAGTGACAATGCAAGCGGTGAGGTTCGGGAAAAAATCCGTGTCACCCGAACCGCCTGGATGGCCCTGAGCCCCGAAACCAAATGGATCTACGACCGGATCCAGGGGGTGGCGCGCGCGCTCAACGATCGCGTCTACCAGTTTGCGCTCAGCGGCTTTTCCGAGCATCTGCAATATTCGATCTATCACGGCAGCGAAGGCGGCCATTACGACTGGCATGTCGATCAAGGCCCCTTGCAGACGCGGCGCAAGCTTTCGATTTCGGTGCAGCTCAGCGATCCGTCACACTATGACGGCTGCGACCTGACCTTTTATGCCGGCAATATGGTCGAAACGGCGCCGCGCGACCGCGGCTCGGTGATCGCTTTTCCTTCTTATGTGCTACATCGGGTGACGCCCTGCATCAAAGGCACGCGCAAGGCATTGGTGGCCTGGATCACCGGGCCACAGTTCCGTTAGACATCACCCCTCCGGCCTCCTATTTTTCAACCGCTTCGTTTCAGGATCATCCCATGCCGCCGCGCCCCGCTCTGCTTTGCATTCTCGACGGCTGGGGGTTTCGGCCTGATCACGCCGAAGACAACGCGATCGCCGCCGCGCGCACCCCCAACTACACGCGGCTGCTGCAGGAATGTCCCCATGCCCTGTTGCAAACGTCCGGCAGCGCGGTGGGCCTGCCCAAGGGCCAGATGGGAAATTCCGAAGTGGGCCACATGAATATCGGCTCGGGCCGCGTCGTCGCCCAGGACCTGCCGCGCATCGACGTCGCCATCGAGGATGGTTCCCTGGCCCGCCGCCCCGCGCTGCTGGAGCTGATCGCCAAGGCCAAGCAAACCAAGGGCGCGGTGCATGTGATGGGATTGATGTCGCCGGGTGGCGTGCATTCCCACCAGGATCACATCGTTGCCCTGGTCCGGATTCTCAGCGGCGCCGGCGTGCCGGTATTTGTGCATGCCTTCCTGGACGGCCGCGACACGCCGCCCAAAAGCGCCAAGGGCTTTGTCGAGAAATTTCTCGCCGACATTGATGGCCTGGCGGGCGCGCGCCTGGCCACGATCGCGGGGCGCTATTACGCGATGGACCGCGACAAACGCTGGGAGCGGGTGGAGAAAGCCTATCACGGCATTGTCGATGCGTCCGGCCGGCGCTTTGACGATGCCTTGGCGGCGTTGGACACTTCCTATGCCGAAGACGTCAGTGACGAATTCGTGGTGCCTTGCATCCTGGGCGACTATGCCGGGGTGGAAGACGGCGACGCGCTGTTGTTCGCCAATTTCCGTGCCGATCGGGCGCGGGAAATCTGCACCGCCTTGCTGGACCAGGGCTTTGAAGGCTTCACGCGCCGGCGCATCGCGCATTTCAGCGCGGCCTGCGGCCTCACCGAATATTCCGAGGCGCTGAGACCCCTGATGACCGCGGTGTTTCCGCCGGAAGATGTGCGCCAGACCCTGGGCGAGGTGATTGCCGAACATGGGATGAAACAGCTTCGCATCGCCGAGACGGAAAAATACGCCCATGTCACCTTTTTCCTGAATGGCGGGCGGGAGGACCAGTTCACCGGCGAAGACCGCATCCTGGTGCCCAGCCCCAAGGTTTCGACCTATGACCACCAGCCGGAAATGAGCGCCTATCAGGTCACGGACAAACTGGAAGCGGCGATCCTGTCCGGCAAATATGATTTGATCGTCTGCAACTACGCCAATCCCGACATGGTGGGCCATACCGGGGTGATGGATGCCGCGGTCAAAGCGGTGGATACGATTGACGAATGCCTGGGACGCTTGCGCGCCGCGCTGGAAAAATCGGGCGGGCTGATGCTGTTGACCGCCGATCATGGCAATATCGAAATGATGAAGGATCCCAAGACGCATGAGCCGCACACCGCCCACACCACCCTGGATGTGCCGGTCATGGTATTTTTTGGAGCGGGCGCGCCCAAAGACGCGCGGCTGGAAAATGGCCGGCTGGCGGACGTGGCGCCCACCTTGCTGGACCTGATGGGACTGGAAAAACCGGAGCTGATGACCGGCCATTCTCTTCTGATAAAAGAGTCCTTGTTGGTGAGAGGCTCGTGAGGCGCGAGAGCGCCGCCCTGTTTTTATTGCTGCTGGCAGCGCCGGCCTTAGCCAATTCTGGGGCCAAGTCTGGAGCGAAGGAGACCAAGCGCGTCGATGTCATTGTGCCCACGCCGCGCCCTGTTCCCGCCGGCGCGCCCGTGGAACCCGCGATGGATTTGAGCCATGCGCTGCCCGGCAAGGCGCTGGCCAGCCTGCCTTCCAGCGCCCAGCAGCTGAAAAGCCTGTCCTCGGAACTCAAGCAGGGTCAGCCCGAACTGAAATCGGCGAAGGAAAAAAGCGACGCGCTGGCCGCCCAGACCGCGGCGCTGCGCCGCAAGCTGATCGCCACCGCCGCCAGGATCGAAAGCCTGGAGCGCCGCAAGGCGGAAGCCGATGCCGAAATCCGGCGCCTGATGGCGGAGGACAGCCGGCTCAGCGCCGGCTTCGCCAATGACCGGGTGGCGGTGACAAAATTGCTGGGCGTGCTGGAACGGCTGCAACATGACATGCCGCCGGCCTTGGCCATGCGCCCGGACGATGCCTTGAGCGCGGCGCGCGGCTCCATGCTGATCGGGGCGTCGCTGCCGCCGGTCTATGCCCAGGCCGCCCGTCTGTCCCGCCGCATCGACGCCTTGAAGCGCACCCGCCAGGCGCTGGAACAGCAACAGGCTCAGGCCGCCGACACGGCGGCACGGCTCACCACCGCGCGCGGCGAATTGGATGAACTTTTGGCGCAAAAAGAAAAGGAGGCGGCCGCCGCCGCCCAAAATTACGGAACTCTTAAAAATCAGATGGAAACCATCGCGCGCCAGGCCGCCGACTTCGAGGCGCTGCTGGTCAGGGTCAAAGCCCTGCGGCAAAAGGCCGATCACGGCGGGGAGGGAACCCCGGGCCAAGCTCCCGGTGTGGTTACCGTAACCGCCCAGAACAGCGGCAATCTGGGGGCGCTGGGCCGCAATGCCTTGCTGGAACCTGTTGTGGGAGCCTTGGAAAATGGCAGCGCGGGCCTATCTTACGCCACGCAGCCGGGGGCGCAGGTGATCGCGCCGGCCGACGGCAAGGTTCTTTATGCCGGCCCTTACCATAAGAACGGACAAGTCTTGATCCTGGAGATCACCACTGGCTACGATGTGGTCTTGGCGGGGCTGGGACGCGTGACGGTGAAGCCAAACGATCAGCTTCTGGCTGGCGAGCCTGTGGGCACCATGCCCCCCGATCCGGTCGACGACCGGTTGTATTTTGAAGTGCGCCATGGCGGGCGCGGTCTCTCTCCGGCGCCATGGCTTAAGTTGAACACGCGCCCGCAAGTTGGAAAGGCGAATGGCACATGAAAAAGTTTGCATTGGTCGGCCTGGGATTGGTTGGCGGCTTCGCCGCCGCGATGTTTGCCTTGCCGGAGGCCAAGGGCGCCAATGATACGTCGGCTTACGGACAGTTGGACCTGTTCAGCGACGCCTTCGAGCGGGTGCGCGCCAATTATGTGCGTCCCGTCAAGGACGGCGAACTGATCGACGCCGCCATCCAGGGCATGGTGTCCAACCTCGATCCCCATTCCAGCTACATGGACGCCAAGATGTATGGCGACATGCAGATCACCACCAAGGGCCAGTTCGGCGGCGTCGGCATTGAAGTCACCCAGGAAGACGGCATCATCAAGGTGATCTCGCCCATCGACGGCACCCCCGCCAGCCGCGCCGGCATCAAGACCGGCGACCGCATCGTGGGCATCGACGGCACCTCCATTGCCGGCCTGCAGCTCAACGAGGCGATCGACAAGATGCGCGGCGCCTCGGGCAGCAAGATCACCCTCACCATTGTGCGCGAAGGCGAGAAGAAGCCGTTCGACGTGACCCTGGTGCGCGCCATTGTTTCGGTGGATGCCGCCACATACCGGCGCGAAGGCGATATCGGCTATATCCGCATGCCCGGCTTCAACGAACAGACCGCCGAGGGACTGGAAAAGGCGGTGCGCGATCTCAAGAAGCAGATTGGCCCCGGCCTCAAAGGCTATGTGCTTGATCTTCGCAACAATCCCGGCGGCCTGCTGGACCAAGCGATTCAGGTGTCGGACGATTTCCTCAATTCCGGCGAGATTGTCTCCACCCGCGGCCGTCATGCCGAGGACACGCAGCGTTATGACGCCAAGGGCGGCGACATCACCGACGGCAAGCCGGTGGTGGTGTTGATCAATGGCGGCACGGCGAGCGCCTCCGAAATCGTTTCCGGCGCGCTGCAGGACCACAAGCGCGCCACCATCATCGGCCTGACCAGCTTCGGCAAGGGTTCGGTGCAGACCATTATTCCCTTGGGCGAAGGGCGCGGCGCGTTGCGTCTCACCACCGCGCGCTATTACACCCCTTCCGGCCACTCCATTCAGGCGCAGGGCATCATTCCCGACATTCAGGTGGCGCAGGGTGACGAGGCCAATGTGCCCAAGCTGGCGCGTCCCTCCGAAGCCGATTTGCGCGGCCATCTGACGGGCGAGACGGGGCCGGCCAAGAAAATCACCGCGCCTGTGATCAAGCCGGCGCCGGGCAAGAAGTATGACGACTTCCAGCTCTCCTATGCGCTGGACCTGTTGCACGGCAAGATGACGGTGGCCTCGGCCACCACGCCTGCGCCCGACAACAAGACCGTCACCGCCGCGCAGTAGCGCCGCGCTTTCGCGCGATCCTTTGCAGGGGCGCGGGACCAGTCATTGGGCAAGCCCGCCCCAAAAGATTGATTCGCGCCAATTTGTACGGTCGCGTTCTTACGTCCGCGAAAGTTCCCTGTTAGGGGACGGCGATGGACCAGCGGGAATTTCTCCGAAAGGCGCAGGAAGCCGAGGCCATGGCCGATTCGGTCCAGGATTCGCGGGAGCGCGGACGCTGGGAAGAGATCGCCAAGGAATGGCGGCGGCTGGCAAAAGCAGCGGCGGACATGCGCCGCGGGAAACCGCCCAGCGGCCTGTGGGATGCCTAGCGGGCTTTTGGGGAAGGGAATCCTGGATGCTCTGGTCCAGGAATTAACCGGCTCGTAACCATCCCAATTCTTAATGGAGGGCATGGCTGCTGCCGCCGAATCCGCAGAAGGCTTCTTCACGTCCAAGGCCGGACGGGGGTTGGCTTTTGGCTGTTCCTTCCTGGCCTGTCTGCTGGCGGCCGGTGTCCTGACCATCACGCTTTTGGGCCGCCCGGGCGGACCTTCCGCCGTCCGCCTGGAACTGCCCGACTTCAGCCCGGCCAAACCCAAGACTGTCGCGGTCCTGCGCTCCAGCGCGGATGAAGCGCCGCTGATGGGTCCCGTCACCAAGCCGCTTTATGCCGGCAACACACTGCTGGCCGATCCTGCCCTGGTCGAGAACACCATTCACGGCCCTTTGCCGCGCATCGCCGATGACGGCCGCAAGCCCATGGCGGTCTATGCCGCGCCTGCAGCCGCCAATGCCAAATTCAAGATCGCCGTCGTGGTCAATGGGCTGGGCCAATCGGCGGCGGCGACCAAGACCGCCCTCGCCAGCCTGCCCGCCGCGGTCACTCTGGGCTTCGCGCCCTATGCCAGCGATGTGGGCCAATGGGTGGCGCAAGCGCGCGGTCAAGGCCATGAAGTGCTGTTGCAGATTCCCATGGAGCCGCTGGATTTCCCCGACAGCGATCCCGGTCCTCACACTTTGCGTTCGGGCCAGGAAGAGGAAGCCAATATCCAGCGCCTGAGCTGGGCCATGTCGCGCTTTACCGGCTATGCGGGGGTGAGCAATCTTCTGGGCCAGCGTTTTCTCACCGACAGCGAGGCGCTTACGCCGGTGCTGACCTACCTCAATCGCCGCGGGCTTTATTTCTTCGACAATGGGGCGGCCAGCCAATCGGTGGCGCCGATGGTGGCGGGCCAGGTGGGGATCGCCGCCGCGCAAAGCGGGCCGCCGCTGGATGTGGTGCAATCTCCTCAGGAAATCGACCGCCGGCTGTCGGAGCTGGAAACCCAGGCGCGCGCCAATGGCAGCGCGGTGGGTTCGGCCTTTCTGTATCCGGCGACGGTGGCGCGTATCAGCGCCTGGGCCAAGGGACTTCAGTCGCGAGGCTTTGTTCTGGTTCCTGTATCGGCCATAATCTCTCCGTCACCGAAGCAGTAACAGCTTTTCCATGTCCTCTGATCTGCCATACCGGCCCTGTGTCGGCATCATGCTGTTCAACCGGGAGAACAAGGTGTTCGTCGGCAAGCGCATCGACCAGACCGTGGAAGGCTGGCAAATGCCGCAAGGGGGCATCGACAAAGGTGAAAGCCCCAAGGAAGCGGCGCTGCGCGAGTTGATGGAAGAAACCGGCACCGACAAGGCCGAGATCATCGCCGAGATGGAGGATTGGGTCACTTACGACCTGCCGCCGCATCTGATCGGGGTGGCTTTTCACGGCAAATACAAAGGCCAGCGGCAGAAATGGTTCGCCCTGCGCTTCACCGGCAGCGACGCCGACATCAATCTCACCGCGCATGAACCGGAATTTTCCGCCTTTCAATGGGTGAGCCTGGAAGCCTTGCCGGGCCTGATCGTGCCGTTCAAGCGCAAGACCTATAAGCAGGTGGTCGCGGCGTTCCGTTCCCTGGCCGGCGCATGAAGCCTCCAGTCCTGATGATCCATGGCGCCTTTTGCGGGCCATGGTCTTTGGAAGGCTTGCAGCAGAAATTCGAGGCGGCCGGCTATGCCTGCAAGGCGCCGGCGCTGCGGTTTCACGATGAAGCGCGCCCGCCCGCCGCGCTGGGCACCACCGGCCTTGCCGACTATGCCGCCGATCTGGAGGAAGAGATCAAGGCGCTGGATCAAGCTCCCGTCCTGGTGGGCCATTCCATGGGCGGGCTGCTCGCCCTGCAACTGGCGTCGCGGATCAAGACCGCCGCGCTTATTTTACTGGCGCCTTCGCCGCCTTGGGGCGTGCCGCCCACCACCCTGTTCGAGATCGGCGCCGCCCAGGCCATGCATCTTCAGCCCGGCTACTGGAACATGGTGCTGGAGCCCAGCCGTGATGTCGCCCTGGCCCACTCCCTGGACAAGCTGCCCCGGCATATGCGCGATGAGGTATTCACCCGTTTTGTGCCGGAATCCGGCCGCGCCACCTTTGAGATCATGAGCTGGGGCCTGGACCTGAACCGCGCCAGCGAGGTGGATGCCGATGCCGTCAGCGCGCCGCTGCTGTTTTTGACCGGCAGCGAAGACCGCATCAACCCGCCTTCCACGGTCGGGCGTGTCGCCGCCCTGTATAAGGACCGCGCCACCCATGAGGTGCTGGAAGGCATGGGGCACTGGTTAATTGGCGAGCCGGGCTGGGAGCGGCTGGCCACGCGCTCGCTTGAATGGCTGGCGCAACTGGGATTGTAATTGCGGCGGGATGGCCGTCCGGCCCGGGCTCCTGTGGAGCAAGCGCCGGAAAGGTCGAAGGGGAAGCCCATATGGCGTGGGGCCTTGCGATTCTGTGGCGTATCGCGCGTGAGCTCATTGTCCCGCTGGCCATCATCTTGACCGGCGCAACGCTTTGTTCGTTCTTCCGCAATTCGGATGTCTTGTATTTTACCGCCGCCGCCCTGCTGCTGGCGGTTTGGCTGTTCGTCCTGGGAAGCCGGATCGCGGCGCGGACCGCGGAACAAGGATGGCCCAGCGCCTTGCCCCTGATCGCCGTCATCGCGCTCACCCTCCTTTTGGCGCGTCCGGTGATGAAGGCGGGCGACTATGTCCATCTGGCGATGGTCTATTCCCAGCTTTCCGATCAGGTCCGCGCCGCCCATGGCAATCGCCTGTCGGTCGATTGGGGAAACGACGGCTTTCCCGGTTATGGCAGCACCGACTATTTCCTGGTCCATGATCCTTCCGGAAAGGTCATGAGCGAGACGGAGCTGGAGACGGACTCCGACCGGAAATTCAGCGTCGGAGTCCGGCGCCTGATCGGGGATTTCTATCTCAGGGCGGTCTACTATCCGTGAGGCAAGAGGCCTAGCTCTTGGCGTCCGACTTGCGCTTGGTGAAGTCCTTCATGAAGGCTTCCAGCGTATCCACCGAGGCGATGCGGGCGGCGGCATCGCGGAAGGCCAGGCCGTGCTGGTCAATGTCAGACGACAGCACCTGGAACAGATTGGAGTCGGGTGTGGCTTTCATCTTGGCGGAGAAATGGTCGCGGATGCGCGCCAGGGAAGCCTCGTCATTGGCCAGGGAATAAGCCACCGCCATGCGCAGCAACTGGCCGCGCTCGGCGTCGCTCAAGGGCGCGGGATCGCTCCAGCGGGCGCTGAGCAATTCTTCCGTTTTCTGTCCGGCCAGCGCCCAGTTGCCGCTTTCCCAATAGATGTCGGCCCGCAGCCGCCTTGTATCGTCGGACTGGTCCACCGCCACCAGGTCGAGCGCATTGTCCCATTGCTTCAAGGCGGCAAAGGCGCGCGCTTCCAGCAGCATGCGTTCATGCATCTCGGAATCGGGCAGACCGGAAATCTGGGAATCGCGAATGGCGGCCACCGCCTTGTCGGCCTTGTGGTCCATCAGATAGACCGCCGCCAGCCGGGTGGCGACTTGCGCCTTGGCGACGCCATCCAGGCGCTTGTCCACCTGATAGGCCAACAGATTCGCCGCCGGCCCCAGCAGATCCACCGCCACCAGCCGGTCGGCCATGCGGCGGATCATTTCATCGCCATCGGGCCCGATGGGCGTCAAATCCAGATTGTCGTAGAACAGGGCCAGCGCATCCACCGGCTTCATCTTGTCGGCGCCGCCTTTGAGAAACAGGTTGACGAAGGCGCCGCGCATATCGTCCTGCGCCACCCGCGCCGGGTCCTCGCCGCGGAAGCCCTGGGTCGCCACGCGCAAGGTCTTGAGGCCCTCGCGCCATTTGCCGTTGCCGAAATAGAGCGACGCCAATTTGCGCAGGGTTTTCAGCTCCAAACCGTCGCCGCGCCAGCGGAAGCGCAGCCTTTCCAGCTGTTCAATGGCCTGGGCCGGGGTGATGGCGCCGGCATTCAGCGCCGCGCCGGCGTGATAGAAAATCGCCTGCGAGGCCAGCCGTTCGTCACCGCCCTTTTCCACCGCGGCAAAGTGCGTGACGGCGGCGCCATAGCGGTTTTCGCCCGCCAGCACGCGCGCTTGCGCCAACTCGGCCGCCAGCGCCTGTTTCTCGTCCAGCTCCCTGGGCATGCGGTTGAGAGCGGCATCCGCCAAGTCCAGGCGTCCCAGTCCCAGCGCCGCATCGGCGTCGGCCAGCACGGCATTGGCCTGCCAGCTTGCCGAATAACGGCCCATCACCGGACCGGCCTGCTCCAGATGGGCATGCGCGTCCTTCCAGTTTTCCATGCGCGCCTCGATCAGGCCGCGCCAGAAGGCGGCGTGACGGTCGGCATCGAAATTGGCGCCACCCATATCGTTATGCGCGTCGCGATAGCGGCCCATCATATATTCGGCCACCGCCCGCATGGTGGTGAGCTGGGCATCGCCGGCCAAAGCCGGATCGCGGGCCTGCATCAGATTGAGCAAGCCAAGGGATTCCGCCGCGAAGCCATTGGCCAGATAGAAGCGCGCCAGAATGAGTTGCGCCGCGCCGGATTTCTGCCGGTCGGCATGCGCGACGTCCTGGGTGAGCTTGCGCTCGGTGGCCAGGAAGCTGCCGGCGCTCTCCTGACCCCAATGGCTGAAATTCATATAGGAGGGGCCGTCGCCGGAATGGGCCAGGGCCGATGGGCTTTGCGCCACCGGCATTTGCGGCGGGGTGAGGGAAAGACCCAAAGGCCGTGAAATGGAAACCCGCGAGGTATCGACACTCACCTGCAGGTCGTCGACAAAAGAGGTGATCACCAACCCGCTGGCGGTGGGAAGGGCGGCGAAATCGGCGAAGCTGCGCAAGGACGGCACGCCGCGTCCGGCCTGTGCCGGAATGATGGTGAGAAGATCGCCGCCTGCCGGATCCAGTAACTGGAAGGCATGGTCGGCGGCGGGCAGCAAGGTGGACAGCGAGGCCCGCCTGGGATCGGATTGGTTGCGGGCAAAGCCGATCACCACCGGCGCCGGCGCCACGCTGGGAGCGATCTCCACTTCCAGGTCGGGGCCCAGTCCGCGCGCCGCGATTTCGGCGGGCGCTTTAAGGGTAATGCGCAGGATGCCCAGGCCATTGCTGGACACCGCTTCCAGTCCGGCGGCGAAATCGCCCAGCGCGGCCTTGAGATTGCGGGCGTCGAAATTGGGCGCGTTTTCCAGCACCACCCAGGCGGTGAGCCCGCGCACAAATACCGCGCTGGCGCGGCCGCCCGCGCCCTTGAAGGTGATCAGGGCGCCGTCATGGGTGCGCTTGCCGTCCGCCACCGGGATGATGTCAGCCGCCGGTTGCATCGCTGATGTGGCGATGGGCGCGGCAGCAGGCGACGCCGTGGCTTTTGTTTCGGCGGGCTTTGTCTCCGCGACTTTGGTTTCAGGCTTGGCCTCCGGCTTGGCGTCGGCCGGTTTGACATCGGGCTTCTTTTCCGCTGGCTGCGGCTGAAGCTTGGCGGCGGTCTGCGCGATGGCCTGGGCCTGGGCCGTGGTGACGCCGGTTTTTGGGTCGATCTTGGTGACCGTCGGTTTGGCGATGCCGGGCGGGGTATAGGCCGCGCCATCGGTCTTGGGCGCTAGAACGTCCAGCACCACATGACTGCCGTCCTTGAAATCGTGATAGCCGGAATCGGAATCGGTTTCGAATTCCACCACGGTGGAATTGCCTTCGACCCGCCAGGAGGCGTTCTTGACCCAAGGCGGCGCGAATTTGGCCAGCGCCGAAACATCGACGCGAATGGGCGCGGCAAACCGCACCGTCATTTTTCCCGCGCCGGGATAAACCTGATAGGACACGTCCTTGGGCCAGTCGAACACCAGCCGGGTGAATTTCTCATAGGCGCCCGCGCGCAGCTTGATCTCCGGCAAGGCGGCCACGTCCACCGGCTTGGCCACCACTTTGGGCGGCGGCACCAGATCGGGCATGGCGCCGGCGAAATTGCTGTCGGCGATGTCGACCACGGCGCGATTGCCGAGCTGGCTGACATGCAGCTTGACCGGCTGGCTCAAGGTGAAGCGCAAGGTCTTGCCGTCGCTGTCGGCGCGTCCGCCCGACAGGATGCGCGGCATGGCGGCGGCGACCTGCGCGGGCTCAAGCGTGGTCTTGGCGCTGAAGGTGATGGCCAGCACACCACTGGTGGTGGCGGCGCTGATTTTGGAATCAGTGGTGAAGGAAAGACGGCCATAACCGTCCTGGACCGAACCGCTCACGCTGTCCGCCGCCCAAGCCGGGACGCTGGCCAGCAGGGCCAATGTCATGCAAGCGGTATGGATCGCGCGGTTGTTCAAGGCTTGACCCCTTCTGGCGTCATATTGGCGGGGTGGCGTTAACCTGTGGTTAAGCGTATTTGTCCGCGCGGGTTTTTAACTATCCCTTTGGTTTTGCTTGGTTATCTGAAGAAGCCGGGGTTTGTGCCGCAGCGGCCGGCGCCGCTGGCGCGGGTGCTTCAGCCGCCGGCGCCACGGGAGCCACAGGGGCTGGCGGCGTGGTTTGCGGCATGGTGAGCCGGTCGGCCAGCTTCATGGTCAGCGCCTTGGCGCTCTCGGAATTCATATTGGCCAGCACCAGAGCCAGGACGTCGGGCTTCATGTCATGCGCCACCGGCACCAGCACTTCGTCCGGCAGACTGTTGAAGATGCGCGCCGCTTCCTTGGGCTTCATGGTGGAATAGGTTTTCACCAGCGAGACGATCTGCTGTTTCTGCGCATCGTCGCGCTGGACCATCAGGGCGTTGATCTGGGCCTGGAGCTGTTTGAGCTGGTTGATCTTGGCATCGACACGGGCTTCCGCGGCGGCGATCATATTGGCCTGGGTGGTGAGCTGGGTGTCGCGCGCATCCAGTTCGCGGCGGCGCTTGGAGAGGCTGTTCATCACATCCACTTCGCTGGCGCTGGCGACCTGGTCATCCTCGCCGCCGGCGAAATCCTTGTTGGCCGGCACCGGATCGTTGGTCAGGGCGGAAACCCGCGCTTCGGCCTGGGCGTAAGCGGTGTGCACCAGATCGGTGGTCTTCAGCGCAAACACCGCCGCGCCGATGGCGACCACGCCGGGTAGCAGGCGGATGAGGCGCGGCTTTTTCCTGGCCGTCAAACCGGTCATTGCACGGCCCTTTCCAGGCGGCTGAGAATGGAGGTGGAGGGCAGCGGCATGTCGGGAATTTCCTTGGCCACGCGGGGATTCGCGGCGGCGCCTTCCATGCGGCTTGCGATGCGTTCGCCGGACGCGGTCAGGACGGAAAGTTCGTCGATATGCAGTTGGGCGCGCTTGAGACGCTGATCCAGGGTCTGGGCGGCTTCGCCCGCCGCCGCCTTCAGCGCCCTTAAGGAGGCGCCGGCGCCGGAAATCGCCATATTGAGTTCGCCCACCAGGCGGGAAAGGCCTTCCTGGCCCTTGCGGACCGCGGCCAGCCGGCGCTCCAGGATCACGCAATAGATCAGCGTGCAGGCCAGAAGCGCATCAAGCCCAAGTTCCAGATAGAAAGTCAGATTGGCGGTCATAGCGATCTCTCTTTGCAGTTACGGCGCGCGCCCCTGGGGCTCACAGGGCCCGCGAAGCATCCGTGCGTTCAATGGCGTCATCCACCCGCACGGCGACAGAGGAACCCACCCGTCCCATGCGGCCGGTCAAAAGCGGCACGCCCCGGCAGCGCAACTCGATCTTGGAATCCGGCCCGGCGCTGAGCATCAAGGTCTGGCCCACTTCCAGGTTCATCACCTGTTTCAGCGGCATGGTCTGCTCGTCCAGAATGGCTTCGATGTCGATCTTGGTGGACCACAATTCGGTGGCCAGATGGCTTTCCCAGATCGAGTCGCGGCCGAATTTCTCGCCCATGAACTGCTGCAACAGCAGTTTGCGGATGGGCTCGAGCGTGGCATAGGGCAACAGCAATTCGGTGCGCCCGCCGCGATCTTCCATGTCGATGCGCAGCTTGACCAGGATGGCGGCGTTGGCGGGGCGCGCAATGGCCGCGAAGCGGGGATTGGTCTCCAACCGGTCCAGGGTGAAATTGACCGGCGCCAAGGGTTCGAAGGCGGCGCACATGTCCTGCATGATCACTTCGATCATGCGCTGGACCAGGGTGCGTTCGATGGTTGTGTAGGGGCGGCCTTCGATCCGCATGGCGGATGAACCGCGGCGCCCGCCCAGCAGCACGTCCACGATCGAATAGATCAGGTTGGAGTCCACCGTGAAAAGCCCGTAATTGTCGAGCTCTTCGGCATGAAACACCGCCAGGATGGCGGGCAGGGGAATGGAGTTGAGATAGTCGCCGAAGCGGATGGAGGTGATGGAATCCAGGCTGACTTCGACATTGTCGCTGGTGAAATTACGCAAGCTGGTGGTCATCAGCCGCACCAGGCGGTCGAAGACGATTTCCAGCATCGGCAGGCGTTCATAGGACACCAGCGCCGAATTGATGATGGCGCGGACGCCGGATTTGTCCTGCACCTGTTCGGAATTGACGTCAAAACCCAGAAGAGAATCGATTTCTTCCTGGTTCAGCACCCGTTCGGCGCTGCCGGAGGTGTCCGGCGCGGTCTCGAAGGTCGCGGCCGCGCCAGGGGCGGCTTCCTCGGTGGGGGGAGTTTCATCGGCCATTTTGTCGGTCCCGGATCGCTAAAAGCTACTGAACGATCATTTCCTTGAGCAGCACGTCGCGCACCTTGTACGGCGCGGCTGCCACATTCACCCGGCGCAGCAGCTCTTCTTTCAGGCGCAGCACGCCGGCCGAACCCTTGAGGTCGTCGAGTCTGAGTTCGCGCAAATAAGCCTGGAACTGGTCGGTGATGCGCGGCATCAGCGGCTCCAGCGCGGTTTTCTGGGCTTCGTCTTCCAGCTCCAGCGAAACGCCCAGCTTCAAATAGGCCGGTGTGCCGTCATTGGATTGAATATTGACCAGAATGTCCTGCATGTCGCTGAACGCCACCTTGGGCGGGGTCAGCGGCACTTCCTCGGCCTTGGCTTCCTGGGTCTCGCTTTTCTTGAACAGGAAGAAATAAGCCCCGGCGCCGCCGCCGCCCAGCACCAGCAGCAGGACGGGAATGGCGATCATCAGCACTTTCTTGTTCTTGAGCTTGCCGAGAATCTTGCCAAGACCTTTCTTCGGCGCGGCATCGGCGCCTTCGCCTTCCGGCTTTTCGCCTTCGGCCTCGGCTTCGGGCTCTTTGTCTTTCTTCGCCATGAATGGTCCGGCTTTCGCGTTTCGTGAGCTTCACCCTATGCAAACGTGGTTAAGGAGTGGTTCAAATTGCCGGGTGGGCGTCACCTGCCCCGGCAAGTTTTTCCGCGTCGCCCCGCGGGAGACACGAAAAACCCAATAAAAGCGAGATTTTTCCGCTGGCACGGCGGCTGCACTGCATTGGCCCGACGGACCAGAAGGGATCCGTGGCCGATGGATAATTCACTTCTTGTTAGTCTTTCGCATCAGCTCGCCGCTTATCGCGCGATGGATGTGATCGCCAATAATATCGCCAATGTCTCCACGCCGGGCTTCAAGCGCGAGGCCGCGAAGTTCGAGGAGTTCATCACCATGATGCGCCCCGCCGAGGGCCAGACCGGGCTTCAGCCGGTCAGCTTCGTCAAGGATGCGGGGGTGATGCGCGATGCCAGCCAAGGCAATATCGAGCAGACCGGCGCCACTTATGACGTCGCCATCGCCGGAGACGGTTTCTTCCAGGTCCAGACCCCCACCGGCATGCGCTACACCCGCGACGGCCATTTCTCGCTGGACAATAACGGCAATCTGGTCACCAGCCAGGGCTACCAGGTGCAGGGCGATGGCGGCGCCATCACCATTGCGCCCACTGACGGGCAGGTGGTCGTCGCCCCTGACGGCACCATCTCCAGTGTGCTCAATGGCGTCACCAATCTGCTGGGCAAGTTCAAGATCGTGAATTTTGCCGACAACGGCTCGCTGACCAAGCAGGGTTCCAATCTCTATTCCACCACCCAGACACCCAACACCGTCGCCACCGCCAATGTCCGGCAGGGCGCCGTGGAAGCCTCCAATGTCCAGCCGGTGATCGAGATCAGTCACATGATCGAGGTGATGCGCGCCTATGAGGCGACCGCCAGTTTGAGCAAGTCCCAGGAAGATCTCATGCGCCAGGCGATCAATCAGCTTGGCCAAATGCCCAGTTAAGGAGTCACGATAATGCGCGCTCTTTCCATTGCCTCGACCGGCATGCTGGCCCAGCAGACCAATGTCGAAGTCATCGCCAACAACCTGGCGAACATGAACACCACCGCTTTCAAGCAGCAGCGGGCGGAGTTCGCCGATCTGCTCTACCAGAACATCCAGACGCCGGGCTCGCAGACCTCCGATCAGGGCACCTACGCGCCCAACGGCATCCAGCTGGGCGCCGGCGTGCGCACCGCTGCCGTCTATCGCATCCTGACCCAGGGCGATCTCAAATCCACCGGCAATCCCTACGATGTCGCCATCCAGGGCGCCGGCTTCTTCCGGGTGCAGCAGGCCGACGGCACCGACGCCTATACCCGCT
The DNA here is from genome assembly GCA_035693565.1 of Rhizomicrobium sp. GTDB lineage: Bacteria > Pseudomonadota > Alphaproteobacteria > Micropepsales > Micropepsaceae > Rhizomicrobium. The sequence continues at coordinate 308,028 of DASSGF010000029.1, forward strand.
CGGGCAATTTCTCGCTCTCGCCCCAGGGCCAGCTGGTCACCCAAGACGGGCTGGTGGTTCAACCCGGCATCGCCATTCCGCAGAACACCATCTCGGTCACCATCAATTCCCAGGGCCAGGTCAATGCCACCGTGGCGGGCCAATCCACGCCCCAGACCGTGGGCCAGCTGGAACTGACGCGCTTCCCCAATGAGGCCGGACTCAATGCCATCGGCGACAATCTCTATCTGGAGACGCCCGGCTCCGGCAGTCCGCAGGCCGGCGTCCCCGGCTCGACCGGCTACGGCACCATTCAGCAGGGCTTTCTGGAAACCTCCAATGTCAATTCGGTGGACGAGATCACCTCGCTGATCACCGCCCAGCGCGCCTATGAAATGAATTCCAAGGTGATCACCGCGGCGGACCAGATGCTGCAAGACACGGCTCGCTTGGGATCGTGAGGCATAACATGAACCGCAAAATCCTCTTTGCCTTCTGGTTTTTCGCCCTGGTGCCAGGGCTGCTCCTGGCTGCCGGATCCGCCTTTGCCGGTACCGTGCGGATCGTGGTGCCGGTGCATGACATCGCCCGCGGCGACGTCATCGCCGACAGCGATCTCACCTATACGACCGTGGATGGCGCCGCCCTGATGTCGGGCGTTCCCACCAAGATCGAGGAAGTCAAAGGCATGCAGGCCCGCCGCATGCTGTCGTCCGGCCAGCCTTTCCGCGGCGAAGATCTGCGCCGCCCCATTGTCATCTCCAAAGGCGAGACCGTGACCATGCAGTTCATGGTTCCCGGGGTCGAACTGACTGCCATGGGCCGCGCCATGAGCGAAGGCGGGGTCGGCGACACCGTCACCATCCAGAATATCGCCTCTTACCGCATGATCTCCGGCATCGTCACCGCGCCCGGCACGGTGCGCGCCACCGGCCCCATCAGCAACACCGTCGCCCGTCGATAAGGATCCGCCATGCCTAAGCTGTTCTTGAAACTCTCCGCCGCCCTGTTGGCCGGTGTTTCCCTGTCGGCCTGTTCGGCGCTCGACCGCATCGAGAATATCGGCGAAGCCCCCAAGCTGGCGGCGGTGGGAAATCCGGCCGGGACCAAGATCGTGGCCGAAATTCCGCGCCCGGTGCCGATCAGCCATGACAATAATTCGCTGTGGCAGCCCGGCGCCCAGAGCTTTTTTCACGATCCCCGCGCCATGCATGTAGGCGATGTGATCACGGTCAATGTTTCGGTGGCCGATACCGCCAAGATGCAGAACACCACGTCGCGCAGCCGCACCAACTCCGAAAACGCCAACGCCACCAATTTGTTCGGCCTGGAGAAGGTTCTGCCGCCGGCGATGGATCCCACCAGCCTGGTCAAGATGGGCTCGGACAATTCCAATGTCGGCGCCGGTTCCATCCAGCGCCAGGAAAATATCAGCATGACCCTGGCGGCCCTGGTCGCCCAGGTCTTGCCCAACGGCAATCTGGTGATCGACGGCCATCAGCAGGTGCGGGTGAACAACGAACTGCGCGACATGCGCCTGTCGGGCATCGTGCGGCGCGAGGACATCACCCAGGACAATACCGTCAACCTGTCCCAGATCGCCGAGGCGCGCGTGATTTATGGCGGCCAGGGCACCATGAGCGACGTGCAGCAGCCGCGCTATGGCAGCCAGCTGTTCGACATCGTCATGCCCTGGTGATCCATCACGCGTGAAAAACAAAAGAGCCCGGCCGTTGGCCGGGCTCTCTTTTTTAATGGTCGCTCCGTCCCTACGCTGTCGCTAGGGACCGCGGACGCTCCCGCCCGGTCACCGACCGGGCTCTTTCTTTTTTACGATCTCGGTAGAAGCTAATCGTCCCGGTAAACTTTCTCGCGCCGTTCGTGGCGCTCTTGCGCCTCGATGGAAAGCGTCGCAATCGGCCTGGCATCCAGCCGCTTGAGCGAAATCGGCTCGCCGGTTTCCTCGCAGAAACCATAGGAACCATCCTCGATCCGGCGCAGCGCCGCGTCGATCTTGGCGATCAGCTTGCGCTGGCGGTCGCGGGTGCGAAGTTCCAGCTGACGCTCGGCCTCGGTGGAGGCGCGGTCGGCAAGGTCGGCATGCGGAACCGTCTCGGCCTGAAGGTTCTGGATGGTTTCGCGGCTTTCCTTGAGGATTTCGTCTTTCCAGAGATTGAGCTTGCGGCGGAAATATTCGCGCTGGCGCTCATTCATAAAGGGTTCGTTTTCCGTCGGGCGATAGTCGGCGGAGACCTGGTTTCCCATGCACACTCCCTTTGCACACCAGGCGGAGACTCAACCAAAAAACCCGCCCGAGGGCCGGGGTTATAGCGGCGGGCCCAAACCCCCGCAAATGGAATTGCGCGGCCTGGTAAGAGGCGCACAGAAAACAGGCATCGAACCCCAAAAACCCAGTCTTTTGGCCTGTTTGTGGCCGCACGGGTTGAGAGACGGTCGCAAAACTGTCCGCAACTCACTATCCGCGCGTCACAAAAAGTTTTTGCCCTGCCGGGAAACTCAGGAGCGCCGGACGGCTTTCGTTCGTACCGCCCATTTTATTTCGCACCGCACAACATAAGGAGCCCCCCATGACCGATCATGCCGAATCCGCCCAGGCCGTTTCCCAGCTCGGCGACTCCCTGGCCCAGACCGCGGAATGCCACCGCCTGTTGGCCCAGGAAATGAGCGCCTTCGCCAAGGACGAAAGCCTGCGTTTCATGGACCTGCGCCTGGAGCGCAACGGCCAGGCGCTGGACAGGCTGCAGAGCTGCCACGGTCTCCCCGGCTTGATCGGGGTGCAGCAGGAATGGCTGCGCGATCTTTTGCAGGACTATGCCAGCCAGAGCATGCGTCTGATCGGCGCCATGCGCGGCCTGACCCAGAATGTGATGACGTCGGCGGTGGAAACGGCATCGGAAAATATCGACCGGATGCAGAACGAAGCCGGCGACGCCATGCAGCGCGGCCAGCAGGCGATGCAGCAGGCCGGCGAACAGATCGGCCATATGGCGCAACAGGCCGGTAACAACTACGGCCAGGAACCCGTCCACTGAGAATTTGAACAAGGAATCGGAGCTCGGCCCTTGGCCGGGTCTCGCACTTTTTTGAAGCCGCTGATTTGAACCTATGAGTTCCAGGTTATGGGCCTGACGAGAGTGCGCGGCCAAGCGAACCGAACGGGCTGTCGGCCGCATCGAACAGGCTGCTCCCGCAGCCCAGTCACTGCCGCGGCGCGGCACTACGCTGACGCTAGCCGCGCCTTGGCATCAAAAAAGCCCGGCCGAACCGGCCGGGCTTTTGTTGATGGTTGCGGGGATAGGATTTGAACCTATGACCTTCAGGTTATGAGCCTGATGAGGTGAGATGGGGCGGCCAGCCCCATCGAACGGGCTGCTCCCGCAGCCCGGGTTGGTCCTCGGCGCTGGACGCGCCTCGGTCTTTTCGATGAGTCGCCTGCCGGCTGGGCATCAAAAAACCCGGCCAAAGAATTGGCCGGGTTTCTTTGATGGTTGCGGGGATAGGATTTGAACCTATGACCTTCAGGTTATGAGCCTGACGAGCTACCGGGCTGCTCCACCCCGCGTCATTGGACGGTGATATGTCCGGGAGGTGGGCGGATATAGGCCATGCCTATCCCCCTGTCCAGTCCTGCTTTTTGGCCCTATTTTCCGGGGGTTGGGACCGGTTTCAGGCCGATTTAACCTCTCCCGGTTTAAGAGGGTGGCTGTTGGGTCCATCGGACGGAGCCATGCGCGGATTTCTTCTACTCCTGTTCCTCCTCCTTCCCGCCTCCGCCATGGCGGCCGATGCCGTTCACACCGTGTCGCAAAAGGGCAGGGCCTTCCATCCCATCGAGGTGACCATCAACCGGGGTGAAAGCCTCACCTTCACCAATGAGGACAGTTTCATTCATCAGATCTATGTCGACGGCTTGTTCGATTCCGAGGAAAAGTCGCCGGGCGAGAATCTTAACGAAACCTTTCCCAGAAGCGGCACCTTCCCGGTGCGCTGTCACATCCATCCCACCATGCGCATGACGGTGCATGTGAAATAGGCGGAAAACCGCCGAACTCCGCCTGCATGGGCGTTTCCTTTAAGCCGCCATAAACCGCCATTCGGCGACAATCCTCGCGTTTATTTTAAGGCTGTCCGCCCGCGCCCATGCCCTTGGCAAAGCACACCATTGGCGCAAAGATTTTTGGCGCCTTTGCCGCCATGAGCCTTCTGATCGGGCTCACGGGCCTGGCCGGCTATGGCATCTTGTCCGCCGCCGGCGGGATCGCGGTCACCATCTTCGACGGTCCCTTGATGGCGATCAATTACGCCCGGGCGGCGCAGACCGACTTCACGGAAATGCAGCTTGCCGAACTGCGCTTCGAGCACGCCACGCCGCTCGAGCGCAAAGCCATCGCCGCCGACATCGCCGAACGCGCCGACACCTTTGCCGCCGATCTGGATGTCGCCGCCCAGCGCAGCTTGGCCGCCGACGAGCAGCGGATGATCGCCCAGATCAGGCCCTTGGTGGCGCGCTGGCGCGAGGCGCGCGCCAGGAGCGATACGCCCGAACTGGAACGGCTGGACCGGCAGATCGACGAGAAATTCGATCTGTTGATCGAATTCCATACCGATCACAGTTTCATCCGGCAGCGCCAGACCGTCGGCAATATCGCCAACTACAAATATGCCAGCATGGCGATCACCATCTTCGCCCTGCTGCTGGCGGGCGGCATCACCCTGCTGTTGCGCAGCCGCATCGTGCGCCCGTTGCGGGCGGCGGCCACGGTCGCCGACCGCATCGCCAAGGGCGAACTCCAGACACCCATTCCGCCGGCCGGCCTGGACGAAACCGGCGCCCTGCTGAAATCCATGACGGTGATGCAGGACAATATCCGCGAGGCGATGAGCCGGGAAAAGGCGCTGCGCCGCTCCGCCGAAAACCGCCTGGTGGACGCGCTGGAGACCAGCCGCGAGGGCGTCATGCTGGTGGCGTCCGACGGCAAGATCGTGATGTCCAACAGCACGCTGAGAGGTTTCTTCCCGGCCATCGCCCGGGACCTGATGCCGGGCCTGAAGTTCGATCGTGCGCTGGAACTGATCCAGGGCCAGCTCAGGCCCACCCAAGCGCCCAGCCTGGACATCGATGTCAGCGGCCATGCCGAGCTGGAACTGGCCGACGGCCGCTGGCTGCGCATGACCGGCAGCGCCACCTCCGAAGGCGGCTCCATCATCTTCCTGTCCGATTTCACCGCCATCAAGGAACGCGAGGAAAGCTTGCGCCGCGCCAAGGGCGAGGCCGAAGCCGCCAATGCCTCCAAGACCCGCTTCCTGGCCAATATGAGCCATGAATTGCGCACGCCGCTGAACGCCATTATCGGCTTTTCCGAAATCATCTCCGGCGAATTGTTCGGCGATGTCGGCAACAGCCGCTATCTCGACTATTCCCGGGATATCCTGCGCAGCGGCCGCCATCTGTTGGCGGTGATCAATGACGTGCTGGATCTCTCCAAAAGTGAAGCCGGCAAGATGGTGCTGAAGCTGCGCGAGACCGACATGCGTGACGTGCTCACCGACTGCATCGCCATGGTGCGCGAACAATGCAGCCATGCGGGCCTCGGCCTGACGGTGACCGGAATGGAGCAGCCCCTGCCGATGAACGGCGATCCCGCCAAGCTGCGCCAGATTTTTCTCAACCTGCTGTCCAACGCCATCAAGTTCACCGAGGAAGGCGGCACCGTCTCCTTGATCGCGGATGCCGATGGCGAGCGGATTTCCGTCACTGTGGCCGATACCGGCATCGGCATGAACCCCGAAGATGTGGAGATCGCCTTTCAGCCCTTCGGCCAGGTGGATAACCGGCTGGAGCGGCGCTATGAGGGCACCGGCCTGGGCCTGCCTCTGACCAAGGTGCTGGTGGAGTTGCACCAGGGCTCGATCACCATCGACAGCGCCCGTGGCAAGGGCACGCGCGTCATGGTGGCTTTTCCGCGCGCCGCCGCCCAAGAACTGCTGGAAGCGGTTTGAAGCCTGCTTTAGCGCCGGCTCATCAATTCCTTGGCGGTCTGGATGGCGCGTACAAAACCCACCGGGTCGGCGATCGCGGGCGTGGTCACTGAATCCACCCCGGTGCCTTCGATCCGGACCGTGCCGAAGCCGAACATCCGCCCCAGCATGGACTGGTTCACTCGGATCCCTTCGATATTGGGCAGGGCGATCTCATTGGTATGCATGGACAGAAGCCCGTGCTTTTCCACAAAGCGGTGGCTGGTGACGCCGATCTCGGTGGACCATAGCCGGATCATCACCTTGAGGAAAAATACCAGCCCCAACAGGGCCAGAAGGGCAAACCCCAACACATAGGGACTGGTCCCGCTGTCGGTCTCAACCAGGGCGCCCAGAAACAGCAGCAGCGGCAGGATCAGAGCCAGCCAGGCGGCCAGGGAATAAAGCGGATGGAAGCGGGCATAGGTGACGACTCTCTCGCCATCGCCCAGCGATCGCTGAATATAGGACATGCCGGCCCCCTTTTCGCTGGGGAGAGTCTTAGGCGATTTTGCGCCCCCGGCCTAGCGGGCTCTAGCGTTCGTGGTCGGGGAGCAGCACTTCCCGCACGCCCTTATGGTTCGGGGCGGAGACCACGCCTTCCTGTTCCATGCGCTCGATCAGGCTGGCGGCGCGGTTGTAACCGATCTGCAGCCGCCGCTGGATGTAAGAGGTCGAGGCCTTTTTGTCCCGCGCCACCACGGCAAGCGCCTTATCGTACAGATCATCGCCGGATTCCCGGTTGCCCCCGCCCAGCAGGGCATAGGGATCGTCGCTCTCCTCATCGGGCTCTTCGGTGACGGCGTCGAGATATTCCGGCGTGCCCTGGGATTTCAGGAAACGCACCACGTCTTCCACTTCGTGATCCGACACGAACGGCCCATGGATGCGCTTGATGCGCCCGCCTGCCGCCATATAGAGCATGTCGCCCTGGCCCAGAAGCTGCTCGGCGCCCTGTTCGCCCAGAATGGTGCGGCTGTCGATCTTCGATGTCACCTGGAAAGAGATACGGGTGGGGAAATTGGCCTTGATGGTGCCGGTGATCACGTCCACCGACGGGCGCTGCGTGGCGGCAATCAGATGGATGCCTGCCGCGCGCGCCATCTGGGCCAGGCGCTGGACCGCGCCTTCGATCTCCTTGCCCGAGATCATCATCAGGTCGGCAACCTCGTCCACCACCACCACGATATAGGGCATGGCCTCAAATTCCAGATTCTCGTCCTCATAGACCGGCTTTCCGGTCTCACGGTCGAAGCCGGTCTGCACCGTGCGCTTCAGGACTTCGCCCTTGTCCTTGGCTTTGCGGACGCGCTCGTTGAAGGCTTCCACCCCGCGCACGCCCATCTTGGACATTTTGCGGTAGCGGTCTTCCATTTCCCGCACCGCCCATTTCAGCGCCACCACCGCCTTGCGCGGATCGGTCACCACCGGCGACAGCAGATGCGGAATGCCGTCATAGACCGACAATTCCAGCATCTTGGGATCGATCATGATCAGCCGGCACTGCTGCGGCGACATGCGGTACAAAAGCGACAGGATCATGGTGTTCAGGCCCACCGACTTGCCTGAGCCGGTGGTGCCCGCCACCAGCAAGTGGGGCATCTTGGCCAGGTCCGCCATCACCGGCTCGCCGCCGATGGTCTTGCCCAAGGCAAGCGTCAGCGGCGCGCGGGCCTTTTCATAGTCGCCGCTGGCGAACATCTCGCGCAGGTAAACCGTCTCGCGGAACTGGTTGGGCAGCTCGATGCCGATCACATTGCGGCCCGAAATGGTGGCGATGCGCGCCGCCACCGCGCTCATGGAACGCGCCACATCGTCGGAGAGTGAAATCACGCGCGAGGATTTCACCCCGGCGGCGGGTTCGAATTCATACAGCGTGACCACAGGTCCCGGACGCACGGCGGTGATGCGGCCCTTGACCCCGAAATCGGTCAGCACCGCTTCCAGCATGCGGGCATTTTCCTCCAGCGCCTCGTCGGACAAAGTGTGGGTGTCCTTGACCGGCGCCGGCTCCGTCAGAAGACCCAAGGCGGGAAGCTGATATTCACCGGAGGTCAGATTCAGCGCCGGCTGCTTGTCGGCGCGCTTGGCTGCGGGCATGCGGGGATCGCGCCGCACCCGGCTTTTCTGACGCTCGGCCAGCCGGGCGGCGGCGATGGGTTCGCGGGTATCCGGCTCATCCTCGTCCAGATGATAGGCGCCTTCCTCATCGTCTTGGTATTCGTGCTCGCCTTCCTCGTCATGGCCGAGATGGATCTGGGGCCGTTTCACCAGGCCCTTCAGCCATCTGGCGCCCGAAGGAATGTTCATGATTCCCTGAACGATGGGCATGAAGCGCAAGCCGGTGGCCAGGAAAGCCAGCGGCAGGCCCACCAGCAACAGACCCAGCGGCAAGGCCCAGGCCAGCGCCGGCGTCTGCCACACTTGCGCGGCATGGCCGGACAGGCCGTGCGCCGCAATGCCGATCATGCCTCCGGCGCCGGCGGGAAGCGTGGCCAGGGGTGGCACCAAACCCAGTCCCGCCGCCACGGTCAGCGTGCCCAGCGGCCAGGCCACCAGGCGCCACATGGCGTGCCGGATCGCCTTGCCGCGCAGCGCGCGCGCACCCCACACAAACAGCGGCGCCAGGAACGCCAGCGCCGCCCAGCCGAACAGTTGCAGCATCAAGTCGGCGGCCACCGCGCCGATGGGTCCGAGCCAATTGCCCGCCTGGCGCAGATTGGCATTGTTGAGGCTGGCGTCATCGGAGGAATAGCTGAGCAGCGCCAGCAGCGCTGCCGCCGCCGCCAAGACCAGCACCAGGCCGGCGCCGCGCAACGCCGCGATCCGCATCAGGCGGTTCAGGGCATATTTGGCATCAGCCAGGGCGTCGCTTATCGCGCCGCCTTTGGCGCGGGGATGATAGACGCCGCCGATCATTCTGCTTTGAGCCATTTTGCACCCCTCGCGGCCACCGCTCCCACAGAAGCGGATTCGAGCCACCGCTAGAGAATTTCCCGCAGTCTTTCGAGTGCGGTCATAATGGTTGACAAGTCGTTAACAAGCGCCACCCGGACATAGGAAAAGCCAGGATTTGACTGGGTTTTTCCAGGCAAAATTTCCCGCCCCATATAGGCGCCGGGCAGCAGCCGGACCCCCTGTTCGCCCCATGCCCGGCGGGCGAATTCCTCGCCATTGCCGACCTGAAGCCAGAGGAAGAATCCGCCTGCCGGCCGGATCATCCGGTTGCCCAAAATCTTTTCAGCCGCCGCCATCTTTTCCTGATAGGCGATTCGATTGGCAATCACGTGATCCTCATCCCGCCAGCAGGCCGCGCTGGCGGCCAGAAGCGGGGTGGGCACGGTGGGACCGGCGACATTGCGGAAGGCGCGGAATTTTTCGATTTTCCCGGCATCGCCCGCCACCAGTCCGGAACGCAGGCCGGGCAATCCGGACCGCTTGGACAGGGAATGAAAACTCAGCAGCCGGTCGAACCCGCCGCATTGCTGGAAGCGCGTCGACAAAGCGCTGGCGGGTTCACGGTCGAACCAGATGTCGGCGTAACATTCATCCGCCAGCACGAGGAAGTCATGACGCTCGGCCAACTGAAAGAGCGTGCGCCAATAGGCATCGCCGGCCACCGCGCCTTCAGGGTTGGAGGGCGAGCAGATATAGACCGCCGCCAGCCGTTCCAGTGCCGTTTGGGGCAGGCCGGCGAAATCGGGCAGAAAGCCGTTGTCTTTCTCGGACGGCAGATAAAGCGGCTCCGCGCCCGATCCCAATGCCGCCGCCGCATAGCATTGATAGAAAGGATTGGGCATGGCGACGAGGGGGCGCTGGCCCGCCTTGGTTTCCGGCATTAAAGGAAACAGCACCGAGAACAGGCCTTCGCGCGTGCCATTCAGCGGCAGGAGATTTTTCTCCGGATCGATCGCGCCGTTCAGCCCAAAGCGCCGGTTCAGCCATCCGGCCGCCGCCTGGCGCCAGTCTTCGGTGCCGGTGATGGCGGGATATTTGCCGAAGCCGGCAGCGCCCTTGGCCAGCGCCTCTTTCACGAATTCCGGCACCTGACCGGACGGATCGCCCACCGCCAGGCTGATCGGCTCCTTCCCCGGCTTGATATCGCCCAAAAGCGTCGCCAGGCGAGCAAAAGGCCCGGGAGGAAGAGCAGCCATGCGAGGGAGATTCGACATGGCGGGGACCATAAAGGTCCGGTGTGAGCAGTTCCAGATATCTCGAGCCGTGCATTTCGCACGGCGACCATCCGCTAGGGCCATGACCGTTCGCATGGCTGGGCGCCATGCTCACCCCCCTTCGCGTGCGGTAGCACGCCCAAGGGGGCGAAGCGGCGTAGCGCGGCGCGCGACAGCGCAGTGAGCCGCGCGAGCCAGGGTGGCCGAGACGGGCGCAGGAGCGAAGCGACTGCGTGATAGTCGAGGGTGAGGTTGGCGGCCAAGCCAACCGAACGCCAAGCGCCGAAGGCGCGCAGGCCGGAACGGAGGGGGATCAAAAATGAAAACGGCAACACAAAGAAAAAGGGGGCGCTCCTTTCGGAGCGCCCCCGAGTTCCTTCAGGGAAAAATCACTCAGTCGTGAACTGTTTCGCCGTGCAAGTTGATGTCGAGACCCTCGACTTCCACTTCCGGCGAGACGCGCAGGCCGATGACGATGTCGATGGCCTTCAGGATGATGAAGGTCATGATGCCGCAATACACGAACACCGCGGCGACGTCATAGAACTGGATCAGCATCTGATGGCCGTTGCCGTCCGTCAGCCAGCCCTTGCCCAGGCTGTTGATCGCGTTCTTGGCGAACATGCCGGTCATCATGGCGCCGAGCGCGCCACCCACACCGTGCACGCCCCAGGCGTCCAAGCTGTCGTCATAGCCGATGGCCTTCTTCACCCACACCGAGGAGATGTAGCAGACCACGCCCGCGGCGATGCCGATGATCAGCGCGCCCACCGGATCGACAAAGCCCGACGCCGGAGTGATGGCCACCAGGCCCGCGACGGCGCCGGAGATCATGGCCAGGACGGAAGGCTTCTTGGCGACGATCCATTCGGCGAACATCCAGGCCAGCGCCGCGGCGGCGGTGGCGATCTGGGTGGCGGCCGCGGCCATGCCGGCATTATAGCCGGCGGTGACGGCGGAACCGGCATTGAAGCCGAACCAGCCGACCCACAGCAGCGAAGCGCCGATCACCGACAGCACCAGATTGTGCGGCGACATGTTCTCGTGGCCCAGACCGATGCGCTTGCCCAGCACCAGGCAGGTGACAAGGGCCGCGGTACCGGCATTCAGATGCACCACGGTGCCGCCGGCATAGTCCAGCGCGCCCATCGTGCCCAGCCAGCCGCCGCCCCACACCCAGTGGGCGATTGGGCAATAGACGATCAGCAGCCACAGACCCATGAACCACATGAAAGCGGAGAACTTCATGCGGTCCGCCAGCGAACCGGCGATCAGCGCCGGGGTGATGATGGCGAAGGTCATCTGGAAGAACATGTAGACCGATTCCGGAATCGTGCCCGCCAGGCTGGACACCGCATTCAGCCCCATCGGCGCCAGGAACAGGTAGCTGAAGCCGCCGATCCAGGCGTTGGTGGACGCGCTGGGATTGTTGGTGAAGGCGATGGAATAGCCGATGATCATCCACAATACGGTGATGATGCAGGTGGCGCCGAAGCTTTGCGCCAGCGTCGCCAGCACATTCTTCTTGCGAACCATGCCGCCATAGAACAGGGCAAGGCCCGGAATGGTCATCAGCAGCACCAGGGCCGAGGAGGTGATCATCCAGGCGGTATCGCCGGAATTCAACGGATCCTTGGTGGCGGCATAAGCGCCGCCAACGGTCAGCGCGAGCGTGCCAAGGCTGGCAAGCGTGGCGATTCCCGCTTTCTTCAAATGTTCAATTTTCATCATGTCATTCCCCTTTTGGACGGCCTTCAGCCTCACGGCCTTACAGCGCGTCACCATCCGTTTCGCCGGTGCGGATACGCACGACCTGCTCAAGCGGCGTGACGAAAATCTTTCCGTCGCCGATCTGGCCGGTCTTTGCCTTCGAGGTGATCGCGTCGATCACCGCGTCGAGCATCTCGCTCTTCACCGCCACTTCGATTTTGAGCTTGGGCAGGAAGCTCACGGCGTATTCCGCGCCGCGATAGATTTCCGTATGCCCCTTTTGCCGCCCATAGCCTTTGACCTCAGTCACCGTCATGCCCTGGACGCCGAGCGCGGAAAGAGATTCGCGCACTTCGTCGAGCTTGAAGGGTTTGATGATCGCCGTGATAAGCTTCATCTGCCGTCCTTCCGTGTTATTGCCCTCACCGGACGAAGGTCCGGCTTTAACGAATTATCAAGAAGCGGGCCAAGTATTGGGCGTCCGGCTAAGAGATTGGGAAAGAAGGGTTTTTGGCAAAAATTGCCAGTGCGATGACTCAAAAACAGGCAGGGCATATTGCCTGTAAATTATGCAAAATTCGCGTTTTGCATGCTTTTTAGGCAGGAGAAGATGTGCGGCGTGTCGATGTTCTGATCAGTGGCGGCGGCATGGTCGGGCTGCCTTTGGGCCTGGCTCTGGCGCAGGGCGGGCTCAAGGCTTTGGTGGCCGATGCCGCCCCGCCCGCCAAGGTGCTGGAGCCCACTTTTGACGGCCGGGTATCGGCGCTGGCCTATGCCAGTGTGCGGATGCTGAAGGCGCTGGGGGTGTGGGACAGCCTGGCGCCCGATGCCCAACCGATCCACGAAATCCTGGTGACCGACGGACAGGCGGGCAAGCCGGCCTCGCCTTTCTCCCTGCATTTCGATGCCCAAGAGGTGGGCGCGGCGGCGCTGGGCCATATCGCCGAGAACCGCCATATCCGCGCCGCGCTGTACCAGGCGGTGGAGGCTGCGCCCAATCTGGAATTGGCGGCTCCGGCCTCGGTGTCATCGCTGACGGTGGAATCGGGACAGGCCGTTGTCCGGCTCAAAAACGGCGAAGAGATTTCCGCCGCCCTGGTGATCGCCGCCGATGGGCGCGAGTCGGCGCTGCGCGCGCAGACAGGCATTGGGGTGATCGGCTGGTCCTATCCCCAGACCGGCATTGTCGCCACCGTGGAGCATGAAAAGCCGCACAAGGGCGTCGCCTATGAGCATTTCCTGCCGTCGGGGCCGTTCGCGATTTTGCCGATGACCGGAAACCGGTCTTCGCTGGTGTGGACGGAGCGCAAGGAATTGGCGCCCGCGCTGCTGGCGTTGGATGAGCAAGGCTTCAATGCCGAACTGGCGCAACGCTTCGGCGCGCATCTGGGCAAGACAAAATCCGCGGGACCGCGCTGGTCTTATCCTTTGTCCTTTCATCTGGCGCGGGATTTTGTCCGCCCGCGTTTTGCGCTGGCCGGTGACGCCGCCCATGGCATTCATCCCATCGCGGGGCAAGGTTTGAACCTTGGCTTGAAGGACGCCGCGGCGCTGGCAGAAGTCTTGTTGGATGCCGCACGGTTGGGCCGCGATATCGGCGCCCTGGATACCTTAAAGCGCTATGAACGCTGGCGGCGGTTTGATTCCTTTGCCTTGGCGGCGTCCACCGATGCGCTCAATCGCCTGTTCTCCAATGACATCGCGCCCTTGCGCCATCTGCGCGATTTGGGTTTGGGCATCGTGGATTCCATTGCGCCGGCACGGCGCTTCTTCATGCGCCACGCGGGGGGTGATATCGGAAAACTACCCAGGCTTATGAAAGGCGAAGCCGCCTAGTGGATCGTCCGCTTCCACCGCTGGCTCGCCCGTTCACGCGCTGACAGATTCTGCGGCGGCTCGCGCCCCATCAGGGCGGCGGGCAGTTCTTCGTAGAAACGCCGCGCGATCACCCCCACCCGGCGGGCACGCATGTCTTCGGCTTCCTCGCGGGTGGTAAAGGCCTGGGCCTCGAACAGATAGTGGGTGATGTCGCCCACTTTCACTTCTTGAATCTCCTCGACCTGCTCCTCCGCCACTTCCAGGGCGTGGCGGATATGGGCATTGGCGTCGGCCTTGTCGCGCGCCTGCTGGGCGATGCGCGCCACATTGGCCTGGTCAAATCGCCTCAGCCAGGGCAGGCCGTAGCGGTAGAAGGCGATGCAGGCCAAAACGAAAACACAGGACCAAAGAACATTCGTCATTGCACCAATCCGTGAATGCCGTGACCGCGCTTGAGATAATCCTCGCTTTGCATTTCGGCAAGGCGCGAGGCGGTGCGGCGGAAAGCCTCCGCCCCATCGCCTTCGGGATACAGCGCTTCCGGGGCTGCGGCGGCGGAACAGATCAGCTTGACGCCTTCATCATAAAGCGTGTCGATCAGCAGAATGAAGCGGCGGGCCTCGTTGCGCATGTCCGGCGTCAATAGCGGGATATGATCCACCAGCAGGGTGTGGAATTCCGCCGCGATGGCCAGATAGTCCGGCGCCGCCAGCGGTTTGGCGCACAAATCGTCGAAGGTGAACCTCGCCACCCCGCGCGCCGCCAGGGGCACGAAAAGCTTGCGGCCCAGTACGGTCAGATTGACGGCCTTGCCATATTTGGTATCGGTCAGCCGCTGCCAAGCCTCGTTCATGGCGGCATCGGCATCCCAGCCGAGCGGGGTGAGATAGGCCTTCACGCCTGACAGGCGCTGCAGCCGGTAGTCGGTGGGCCCGTTCAATTCCACCACCTCCAGCCGCTGCTTGATCTCCTCGATAAAGGGCAGGAACAGTTGGCGGTTCAACCCGCCTTCATACAGCCGGTCAGGCGGGGTATTGCTGGTGGCGACAATGATCACGCCTTCGGCGAACAGCCGGTCGAACAGCCGTCCCAGGATCATGGCGTCGGCGACATCGCTGACCTGGAATTCGTCAAAGCACAGCAGCCGCGCCTCCTCAGCCAAGGCTTTGGCGACCACCGGAATGGGATCGCTGCTGCCTTCGCGCTGACGCTCGGCATGGATGCGGGCATGCACGTCCATCATAAAGCGGTTGAAGTGGGCGCGGCGCTTTTTGGCGATCATCGCTTCTTCAAAAAAGAAGTCCATCAGCAGCGTCTTGCCGCGCCCCACATCGCCCCAGATATACAGGCCTTTTGGCAGCGGCGTTGGCTTGCGGAAAAACGAGAAGCCGCGCTTTTGCCTTAAAGCCCGCGCCAGGGCATTGAGCTTGAGCATCGCTTTTTCCTGAGCCGCATCGGCGCGCAGCTGGCCTTTGGCGATCGCCGCGCGGTAGGCGTTGAGCAGCATCAGGCGCGGCCTTCAATCGCTTCTGCCAGGGCCAGCAGGCGCCGGGCTTCCTCCGCATGCAGCTCTTCAATCATGCGTCCATCCAGTGCGATGGCGCCTTTGCCGGGATTGGCGGCAAAGGCGGCCAGGATGCGGCGGGCCTGGGCGATTTCCGCCGGCGCGGGCGAAAAGGCGCAATTGCAGGGCACAATCTGCAGCGGATGGATCAGGGCCTTGCCGTCAAACCCAAAAGCGCGGCCTTGGGCGCAGGCTTCGGCAAAGCCTTGCAGATCGTTGATGTCGTTATAGGTGCCATCCAGAACCGCCAGGCCATGGGCGCGCGCCGCCGTCACTGTCTGGGACATCGCCCACCACAGATTGCGCCGGTCGGGCAAAGGCTGGCCATGTATCGCCGTCAGCAAATCATTGGTGCCCATCGCCAGGCAATCCACGCCGCTGGCGGCGATGGCGGCGGCGTTGAGAACCGCCGCCGGTGTCTCGATCATCGCCCATAGCGGCACACTTGCTTTGACCGCTGCTATGTCCGCGGCGCTCTCGACCTTCGGCAACAGAATGGCGCCGGGGCGCGCGGCCTGCATGGCTTCCAGATCGGCGGGACCCCAGGGGCTGGTGAGTGGATTGATCCGCACCACCGTTTCGCGCCCGCCATAGTGTTTGACGGCGGCGCAGACCGCATCCCGCGCCTGTTCCTTGCATTCGGGCGCCACCGAATCCTCAAGGTCCAGCACCACCACATCGCAGGGAAGGCTGCGCGCCTTCTCCAACATCTTTGCGCTGGAGCCGGGCACAAAAAGGACTGAGCGGCGAGGCTTCTGCAAAAAAGCCGCGCCTTATTCCACGCCTTCGACCAGGACGAATTCGCCCTGGCTCACCGTCTGGCGAATGGCGCGGGCGGCGGTGTATTCCGGCGAATTGTAGCAGGCCAGCGCTTCTTCCATGGACGGAAATTCGATGATCACATTGCGGGCGCGCGCCTTGCCTTCCAGCACTTCGGTCTTGCCGCCGCGGGCAAGGAATTTCGCCTTGTGACGCTGAAAAGCTGGCGTGGCTGTTTCGACATATTTCTTGTAGGTCTCCGCGTCGCCAGTCAGATCGACCCGGGCAATCCAATAGGTTTTTGCCATCTATGCAGCCCTCAACAAGTTGCGGTTGATTAAAGATTCAGCGATCTGCACCGCGTTCAGTGCCGCGCCTTTGCGCAGATTGTCCGACACGATCCAGAGATTGAGGCCGTTTTCCACCGTGGGATCCTTGCGGATGCGGCTGACAAAGGTGGCGTCTTCGCCGGCGCATTCGATGGGGGTGACATAGCCGCCATCCTCGCGCTTATCCACCACCAGCAGGCCGGGGGCGGCGCGCAAGGCGGCGCGCGCTTTTTCCGCCGTCACCGGCTTTTCGAACTCGATATTGACGGATTCACTATGGCCCACGAACACCGGCACCCGCACGCAGGTCGCCGTCACCTGAATGTCGGGGTCCAGGATCTTCTGGGTCTCCACCGCCATCTTCCATTCCTCCTTGGTGATGCCGGAGTCCAAGAAGACGTCGATATGGGGAATCACATTGAAGGCGATCTGCTTGGTGAACTCGCCGACTTCGACGGGATCGGCCACGAACACCGCGCGGGTCTGGCGGAACAGTTCGTCCATCGCCTCTTTGCCGGCGCCGGACACCGACTGATAGGTGGAAACCACCACCCGCTTGATGGTGAACAGGTCGTGCAGCGGTTTCAGCGCCACCACAAGCTGGGCGGTGGAGCAATTGGGATTGGCGATGATGCCCTTGGGAATGTCATTGAGCGCGTCGGCATTCACTTCTGGGACCACCAGCGGCACCTGCCGGTCCATCCGCCATTGGCTGGAATTGTCGATCACCATGCAGCCCTGGGCGGCGATCTTGGGCGCCCATTCCTTGGCGATTGCGCCGCCGGCGCTCATCAGCGCGATATCGGTGCCCTTGAAGTCGTAATAGTCCAGCGCCTTCACTTTCAGGACGCCGTCTCCGAAGGAGACTTCGGTTCCCACCGAGCGGGTGGACGCCAGCGCCACCACTTCGCTGATGGGAAACTGGCGCTGCACCAGGACATTGAGCATTTCCCGGCCGACATTGCCGGTCGCCCCGATCACCGCGATTTTATAAGCCATGCGTCACCCGTAGCACCCAAGACGCGCCCAAAGCGCGCCATCGAACAAAGTTCGGGCGCAGCAATACTAAAATGCGCGGTGCTATGCTAGCGACGCCACTGCAATCCGATCATGGCGCGGCCTCCGTCAATGCCGCCCCTGAAGCTGGGCATCAGCGGATTGTGGGATTGGGTGGAAAAGGCCTCCCATTTGCCGTTCTGGACCCCAAGGCTGCGGGCCGCCTCATCGGTATAGTTCATGGCATAGGGCTGGGGTGTGTTTTCGGCGCTGCGCAATTGGAGCTGATGTTCGGTCAGCGGCATCGCATTGGGGTCCGGCAAGCGGAAAGCCCAGGCCGCTTGCGACCCCGCGGCCAAAGCCGCGAAGGCCAAAGCGAAGGTGCCGAAACAGCGCATGTGACTCAAAACGTGCAAAAGCTGTTCCGGGTTCATAAAGACCAACAGCAGATTGGAAAGTTCCCCTTTTCCAAAGCCTTGGCGGGGGCGCGGCGATGGCGTTAAGCTTGACCAGCCGGACAAAGCTGGGACAGTCGAAGAGGTTTGTGCAATGCAGTGGACGAAAGTGTGCGCTTCCGTGGCGGCCATCGCCTTGGGCAATATTTCGGTGGCCGAAGCACGGGCGGTGTCATCGGCCTGCGCCAGCGCGGCGGAAATTTCCGCCATCCAGGTGGCGGCGGTGCAGCAGGAATTGACCGATGCGGCGCTGGCCTGCGGCCCCAATGAAGTGGCCCTGTTCAACCGCTTCCAGAAGACCTTCAGCATGGAACTGCGCCGCTCCGACGCCACCATGATGCGCATGTTCAAGCGGCTGAACGGCAATGCCGGCGGCAATGCGGCCTATGACTCCTTCAAGACACGCGCCATCGCCCATGCCGAGCAGCGCCGCACCAAGCCCGGCGCGCATGCCAATTTCTGCAAGACCGCCGATGTGGTGTTTGCCGCGGCGCTGGCGCCGGACAAGCCGGTGCTGGAGGATTTCGTCTCCGGCGTGCCGGTGAACGAGGCCAACCCCGTGGATAGCTGCGAGATCAAGGTGGCGGTCTCGCTGCAGGGCGTTCAGGCGGGGCCGGATATCGTGCCGACGCCCCGGCCAGACCTTCCTGGCGACGGGCAGAATATCCCTGCTGTTTCCCGGTAGAGATTGCGCCGGGCGGGGTTCTTTTATTTTTGAACCCCCATCCGTCGCAGCTCGGGTTTGCGAAGACGCAAACACCTCGCTGCGACACCTTCCCCCTTCTATGGCGCTGCGCGCCGAAGGGGGAAGGGAGCTGTCGGATGCGGCTGGTCGCTCGGCGGAATGCCTCGCTCGAGAGTCCTGGACACTTAAATGATCTCGAGCCGCGCATTTCGCGCGGCGACCATCCGCTAGGGCCATGACCCGCCTCCACCTTCGCGTGCGGTAGCACGCCCAAGGGGGAGGTGGCCGAGACGGGCGCCGCCGTAAGGCGGCGTGCTAGTCGAGGCCGGAGGGGGTTCAAAAATAAAACGGCCCCACAAACAAAAAGGGCGGACCGTGAGGTCCGCCCTTTCTGATTCAATCTTGGGCTGATCAGCCGCCCAAATCGATAACCGCGCGGCGGTTCTTGGGCTCGCGCACGCCCGGACCGGTCGGAACCAGCGGGTCGTGGAAGCTCTTGCCCTCGATCGCGATCGAGTCCGAGGCCAGACCCTGACGGACCATTTCGTCCTTCACGGAATTGGCGCGGCGGATCGAGAGCGCCTGGTTGTAGCGATCCGAGCCGACCGTGTCGGTGTGACCGGTGACCATGATGCGCACTGAACCCAGCGTCTTGGCCGCCGAGACAGCCTCAGTGACCGTGCTCTGCGCTTCGGCCGTGAGGTTCGACTTATCGAAGTCGAAGAAGACGATGTACGTCTTCGCCGGAGGCGGAGGCGGCGGCGGGGGAGGCGGCGGAGGCGGAGGCGGCGGAGGCGGAGGCGGAGGCGGAGGCGGCGGGGGAGGCGGCGGCGGCGGTGTCAGGAACCAACGCAAGCCGAACATCGCCACATTCTCCTGAATCGAGGAGATGTGAGCCTGGCCCAAGGCCGTATAGGAGGAGGCGAAGTTGTTATCGAGGTCATTTTCCCGATAGCGATACTCGCCGAACAGGTCGACATCCGGGGCGACGCTGACGGCCAAGCCGGCGATCAACTGCCACTGGAAGCCGCTATGGCCGCCGCGGAAGAGGTCGAAGCTGGTGCCGGTGGTGCGCAGCGCACCGCGGAAGCCGCCGATGCCAAGACCACCGCCCAGCGTCACTTTCCAGCTTTCACCCAGCGGAATGTCATAGGTCAGGTTGACCATGTCGGAGGTGATCTGGTTGCCGCCGGTGGCGGTGAAGGCGCCGCCGCCATTGGTCGAAATATCGTGCTGGGTAAAGGCGAGTTCGTTCTCCAGACGCCAGCCTTCCGCCCATTTGTAGCCAATCGAGATGGCGCCGATGAAGTTGTCGTTGCTGCTCGTCTTGCCGTTAACGGCGGAATTGAGCGTCGAGGTCACGCGATAGCCGGTCTGGCCATCCCAACCACCGCCAAGACCCAGATACCAGCCATCGCCGGCCAAAGCGGGCGTGCTGAGAGCCACAGCGGCAACCGTCGCCATGGCGAGGAAACGAAGTTTCATTTTTTAACCCTCGCTAAAAATACCGACTGGCAGGTGCCCCCGCCAATTTCGTCAAAACCAATGCACCGTTTATAACGGTGCTGCCCGAAAATGTCTCCATGCCAAATGCTGCCTTGCGGCAGATAAGCGTTCTAATTCCAGGGTTTTCTCCGTCCCCTGTGTCACTACCGCAACAGCAAAAGAAAAGCCGTCCGCTATTACCATCGTATACTGCTGACAAATTTTCAGGGCAGTGTCCCCCGCCAGCAGCCAGCCTTGCATGCGTCGTATTTTTTCTAATTATATCAATGTGATATCGAAAATCCGGGGTCAAAAATGTCCGCCACTGCCTTGGCGCAACTATTGACGCTGCTCGATCTGGAAAAGATCGAAGAGAATGTTTTTCGCGGTCTATCGCCGCCCGAACGGGTGCAGCGGGTGTTCGGCGGCCAAGTCCTGGCTCAGGCTCTGGTGGCCGCCACCCGGACCGTCCCGGTGGAGCGGCCCTGTCATTCCTTTCACGCCTATTTCCTACGCCCGGGCGACCCCAAAGTCCCCATTCTCTATGAGGTGGACCGCTCCCGCGATGGCGGCAGCTTCACCGCGCGGCGGGTGGTCGCCGTCCAGCATGGGGTCCAGATCTTCACCCTGGCGGCCTCCTTCCAGAAAATCGAGAAGGGTTTCGAGCATCAGTCTCAGATGCCGGTGGTGCCCGACCCGGAAAGCCTGGAAGACGAGCAGCAGGTGCTGCTGCGCGATCCCGGCTTACGGCCAGAGGCGCGGGCCTGGGTGGCGCGCGAACGCCCTTTTGAGACACGCTCGGTGCTGGGGCGCGGATTGGGAGACCGGCCGGCGCGGGCGCCGGTGGATCATATCTGGTTGAAGACCCGCGGTCCCTTGCCGGACGACGCTGACATACATCGCGCTTTGCTGGCCTTCGTCTCCGACATGTCGCTGCTGGACACCGCGCTTTTGCCCCATGGCAAAAGCATCTTCTCCGATGTGCAGGTGGCAAGCCTTGACCATGCCATGTGGTTCCACCATCCGTTCCGCGCCGACGAATGGCTGCTGTATGTCCAGGACAGCCCTTCCGCCTCGGGCGCGCGCGGCTTCAATCGCGGTGCGATCTATCGGCGAGATGGGGTGTTGGTTGCGTCAGTGGCCCAGGAAGGTCTTATCCGGCCGCGGTGACGGCTATGGGCAACCGCCATTGGGCGCGGCGATTTGCGGCACGCGCCTGGGCTTGGTGTACCAGTTGTTGGTGAAATTGATCGGGGCAGCAATCACCTTGGTGGTGGGTGAGGTATAGTTGTAGGCGATCTCGGCGATGATCACGCTGCCATTGGTGGTCATCAGAGCCTGGGGCAGGGTGGCGGTCGAGCCCACCGATCGCGTCGCCGGGCTCAAGTTGCCGGACCCCGCCTGGGTGCAGGTCCAGGCCACTTTGCCCTGGGTGCCGATGCCGGTGCCGTCATCGATCACGCTGGTCAGGCGGATGGTGGGGGGAGACGAACCGGTTGAGGGATCATAGTAAGGATACAGGACCGTGCCCGCCGCGCTGTAGACATTTTGCAGATCGGCGGTGCTGATGGTGTTGGCCTGGGAAATCAGGTCCGCCGCCGTGCTCGCCATGATCGAGACGTCGGCCCGGCACAAAAGCGCCAGCGAGGTTTCCACCACCCCGAAAAACAGGACAATCAGGATCGGCAGCAGCATGGCGAATTCCACTGCCGCCAGGCCGTCGCTGTTGCGGCACGCTGTCCGCAAGCGCCGTTTCCAATTTTCCTGCTTTTGAAGCGCGCCCGGCATCATCAGCAGCCCGCGACATTGTTGGTGTAAGGTTCATTGCGGAACGCCGCCGCGGTCGCGATCAGGTGATAGGCTCCCGCCATGTTGGCCAGCAGGAACGTCAGGCCCGGCGTGAACAAATGCCATTTGTAGAAGGCCCGCACCAGCACCACGTCGCAGGGATTACCGGGCGCGAAGGTGTTGAGATTCGGCAGGTTGTTGCCGGTATCGAGCGGTGACGAATTGGAGGCGCCGCCAAAGCCCGCCGGATAGGACCTGATGTCGAATTGCATGTCGGTATTGCCTTGGGCGTCGATGGCGCAATGCTGCAGCAGCGCGCCCACCTCATTGCAGACCTGGGTGCGGAACTGCGCCTGGGTCATCGTCTGGCAATTTCCGTTGGCGTCGGTGGTGAAGCAGGTGTTCTGGCCGGTTTTCACCAGCCGGGCGGCGTCGTTCACCGCGTTCTGCAAGGCCGATTGGGCGAAGAAGATCACGCCGACTTCGATCGTGGCCATCAGGAATAGGAAAAAGATCGGCGCCACCATGGCGAATTCCACCGCCGCCGAGCCGCGGCTGCCGTCGGTGCGCATGCGCCGCATCAGGTTTCGGAAGCGCGCTTTGATGTTCACGGCATTCGCCCAGTTTTTGCCAACCGGCCTCGCCAGGAAGCCGGTGCCGCCATCCTGCTCGGGCAGGAGTTAAGCTCTTCTTTACGGTCTCGTTAGATTGCCAGCGATGTTTACCGGTCGTTCAGACCTATTAAGACTTCGAGGGATTTTCTTAACGCTCGCCTTACCCGACCCGGGGTAATCAACCGCATATTCATGCTTGCTGGCAGAAACTGCAGCGATGGCGGGCCGACATGAGCATCAGGATCAAATCTCTCGCAGCCTATTGGCGCCGGTTTCTGCAATCCGAACGTGGCAACGTCGCGATAATGTTCGCGGTGGCGCTGATCCCGCTGATGATCGGAGCGGGCGCCGGTCTGGACTTCGCGCGCGCCATGCTGGTGCGCCAGCAAATGACTGAGGCGCTGGATGCCGCGGCGCTGGCGGTGGGCTCCACCACCGGCCTCAACCAGACTTCGGCCCAGACATTGGCGCAGAGATATTTCGACGCCAATTACAGCGTCGACAAGGGCCAGTATGGCTCGCCCAGCATTTCCATCCCGCCGACCGGCTATAACGGCAACGGCTCGGTGGTCATCACCGCCTCCGACACCATGCCGACGGTCCTGATGAAGATCGCCGGCATCACCTCGCTGCCGGTTACCGCCTCTTCGAATGTGGTGTGGGGCCAGAGCAAATTATGGGTGGCGCTGGTGCTGGACAATTCCGGCTCCATGTCCCAGGGCGACGCCAACGGCACCAAGATGGCGGCGCTGAAAAGCGCCTCGGCTCAGCTTTTGACGGTGTTGCAGAACGCCGCCCGCAATCCGGGCGATGTCCAGGCGGGGATCGTGCCTTTCACCAATGTGGTGAAGGTGGGCGCCGGCAATGTCGCCGCCTCCTGGCTGGACTGGTCGGACTGGGACGCCGCGCCCAAGGATTCCAGCGGCGTCACCATCACTGACGCCTATGTCATTCCCAAAAGCAGTCTGCCCTTTTCCGCCTATGGCCCGAAGGACGATTGTCCCTTCGTCACCACCACCACCAAAAACAACAAGACGACCGTCGCCGAGGATTCGCCGTTCGGCTTCGATTGCCAGAAAAATCCCAACAACAATTCCGGCAATGTCGCCGCGAACAACGGCAAGTCGCCGATACCGCCCAGCGGGCTGATTTGCCCGACCGCCAACTCGGCGGCTTTCGGGAATGACCATCTGGCGCGCTACTATAACGGCTGCTGGTCCAGCACCGCGGTCGCCGGCTCCACCATCCAGGTCAGTTCCGGCGCCAATGCGACCTGCGGCGGCTTCTCCAACAGCAACTGTTCCTGCAACAACAATGTCTGCACCACCCAGAAATGGACTCATGTCTGGGTGCCCAACAACCACAATAGCTGGAGCGGCTGCGTCACCGACCGCACCCAGGATTACGACATCCAGAACACCCAGCCATCGGGGAACGCGAGCGGCATTACCGCCGCCAATCCGACGTCCTGTGTCGCGGCATCAGTGACGCCGCTGGGATATAACTGGGCCACGCTCAACAGCCAGATCACCGCGATGAATCCCGGCGGCTCGACCAACCAGGCGATCGGCGTGGCGCATGGCTGGCAGATGCTGACCCCCGGCGATCCCTATGCCACCCCTGCCGTGCCGACCAACACCGCGCGCTATCTGATTCTGCTCAGCGACGGCTTGAACACCCAGGACCGTTGGTGGGGCGACGGCTCGACCGAGGGCACGCAGCAGGACGCCGATATCGACACGCGGGAAAACGACACCTGTGACGCCGCCAAGCATGACGGGGTGATCATCTACACGATTTTCCTGGATATCGGTAATGCGCACGGCTCTTCGGCGCCGCTGAGAAATTGCGCCACCGACAGCAGCAAATATTTCGACCTGACCTCGACCAGCACCGTGGTCAGCACCTTCAACCAGATCGCCCAGCAGATCACAAACGTACGAGTCGTGAAATAATGAACCTCGCTCTCGACATCCTGAACCAGATGCTGGTCACGCTGTGGCACACCTTTCCCTGGCTGGCCGGCCTGGGCGTGGTGTTCGCTGTCCTGTCGCGATGGTCGCCCTGCAACCAGGGCAAGCCCTGGTGGGAGAAGCGCGGGCTGGCCACGGATTTCCTCTATTGGATCTTCGCGCCGCTGTTCAGCCGCTTCATGCGCATTTGGGTGACGGTGTTCGCCACCATCTGGCTGTTTCATATCAGCGACGGCATGCAGATCGCCGACTTCTACCTGCACGGCCATGGGACCTTGTCGCGCCTGCCGCTATGGCTGCAGGCGATCGGCTACCTGGTCGCCACCGATTTCGTGCTCTACTGGATTCATCGCGGCTTCCATGGCGGCTTCCTGTGGAAATACCATGCGGTGCATCACGCCTCCGAGGATCTGGATTGGATCAGCGCGGCGCGCTTTCATCCCGTCAATCTGCTCTTGGGCACCTGCCTGGTGGACATTGTCGCGCTGCTAGGCGGCATTTCGCCGGACATTTTCCTGACGGTGGGCCCGTTCAACATCATCACCTCCTGCATGGTGCATGCGAATCTGAACTGGACTTTCGGGCCGCTGCGCTTTGTCTTCGCCAGTCCGGTCTTCCACCGCTGGCATCATGCGCTTGCCGTCACCGACAAGAATTTCGCCAGCACCTTCGCGATCTGGGATGTGATGTTCGGCACCTTCCACATGCCGGCGGGGGAATTGCCCCGGGATTACGGCATCGCCGACAAGGAGATGCCGGAGGGCCTGGTGCCCCAGCTGGTCTATCCGCTGCTGCAACGGGAAACGGCCGCACGACATACCCTCCCGGCTCGTACTTGAACTGCAATATCCAGGAATCTCGAGCGACGCATTGCGCGGAGCGAGTACCAGCATCCGTGACGGATGGGGGTAACAAAATAAAAAAGGCCCGAAAAAGATCCGGGCCTTTTCTATCTATATCGGAACGATGCTTAGTTCTTGACTTCGCTGGCGGCCAGGGTGCGCGCCACGGTCTGGTGCGTCGAGACCTGGTTGTTGACGGAGTCATAGGAATCTTTGGCGTCGCCAGGCGTCGCGGTAGGCTCGCACCGGCCGCCGGCACAGCTCAGGGTCACGCGATGGGCACCGCGGTTGAGGGTCACCGTGCCGCCGCTATCGGTCCCGGTCACGGTGATGTGGGTGTTGAACACCATCACATTGTCGCGATTGAGCGCCATGACATTGGTGCGGCCATAGCCTTTGCCCTGGATGAAGGCGTGACGGGCATCGATCATGGTGACATCGGCGATGGCCGGATTGCCGACATAGACGGTGGAGACCGGCCCGCGGAAGGTCAGGGTATGGACCTCATCCAGCCCCAGCGCGACATAGTCATTCTTGCGCGCTTCTTCCTTCTTGCGGACATCTTCCTTGCTGGCGGCAACAGCGGTGCCGGTGAAACAGGTGGCGGCGAGAAGGGCGGCAAGCAGGGCGCAGCGCATGGCGGACTCCGGCATAATTCACCTGCCACACTAGAACGCCGCTGTAAAAGAAGCCTTAAGCAAAAGTTGCTAAGTGGATGAATTCAAGGACTGTCGAGGCCTCATGACCGTCACTCTCCAGCGCACAATACTCGCCTTGGTGGCCGGTCTTGCCATGCTGGACGGCGTGTTGCTGGCGGTCAGCCATTCCCGCCTGGATGTTCCCGCCTGTCTGGAATTGGGACTGCTGGCGGCCGCCCTGATGACGGGGGCGCAGTTCTATCAGCGTGTGCGGCCCGACCCGCGGCTCGCCGCCATGCTGTCGGGCACCGCTTTTCTATGCGCCTTTTCGCCCTTGGCCAGCATCCTCAATTATCTGTTGTTGCCGCATACCGGCCTGCGCATTGATTCCGCGCTGGCGGCAGCCGATCGCGCCATGGGTTTCGATTGGCCGCAGGCGATGCGCTGGATGGCGCGACATCCGCGCTTGAATATCGCGGCTTTGTGGATTTATTCCTCGATGCTGCCGCAAGTCGCGCTTTTGACCGTCGTGCTGGCCAGCGTGGCGCCCGAACGCGTTGCGCGTTTCTGCCTCGCCGTGGCGCTGTCGGCGCTTATTTGTATTGCGATATGGGCTTTCGTCCCGTCTTTTGGGGCTTTTTCGGTGTATCCGTTGCCCGATGCGCCGATGACGCTGGCGCTGGATTCCACATATGCGGAAGATCTGGTGCGGCTGCTGCGGGAAGGTCCGGGCCTGATCTCGCCGCGCGACGCCAAGGGGCTGATCGGGTTTCCCTCCTATCATGCGGTGCTGGCGCTGCTGGTGGCTTGGCATTTGCGCGATGTGAGATTTCTGCGCGGACCGGCCGCGATATTCAATCTGGCGGTGATCGCGGCAACGCCGATTCAAGGCGGCCATCATCTGGTGGATGTGCTGGCCGCCCTTCCGGTAACGGTCCTGGCGCTCTTTCTGGCGCGCATGCCGGCGGCAAAAATGACGGGCATGGTAAACAGACCCTCAACAGGCGCAGAAACGCTAGCTGCGGCGCTCGTTACACGCAAAGTTTGATGAAAGTTCCGCCCTCAACCTTAAGCTCAAATTAAATCGGGCCCCTTAGTGTTGCGCATGTCCGCTACGAGCGAAAAGAGTTCGTCCGGGGTTGGGCATCCTAGGGTGTTTCTAAAGTTGGAGACTGAAATGAACCTCATCTCGCGTTTTGTTCGCGATGAATCGGGCGCCACCGCCATCGAGTATGGTCTGATCGCCGCGCTCATCGCCGTCGTCATCATCACGGGCGTGACCGCTGTCGGTACGCACCTGTCGACGACCTTCAACAACCTGTCGAGCAACCTGAAATAAAGGTTTCGGCAGTTATGCCATGGCGGCCGTCTTCTTGAAAAAGAAGACGGCCGTTTCTTTTTCGGGAAGCTGACATGTTCGCGGAAATCCTGGTTCTTGGCGCTTTGCCCCTTCTGCTGGCCGCGGCCGCGGGCTGGGACATTGCCAGCTTCACCATTCCCAATTTTCTTCCGCTGACGCTGCTGGCCCTTTTCGCGCTTTTTGCCGCCGTTGCCGGGCTTTCCATTCCCCTTATCGGCTGGCACCTGGTGGCGGGCTTGCTGGGGCTTTTCATCGGTTTCACGCTTTTCGCGTTGGGCCATATCGGCGGCGGCGACGCCAAGCTGTTCGCCGCGGTGGTGCTGTGGCTGGGTCTTAAGGAATTCCTGCCCTACGCGCTGGTGGCCAGCGTGCTGGGCGGCGCATTGGCGCTGGGCCTGATGCTTTTGCGCCAATGGCCGCTGCCGGGCTTTCTCCTGCGGCGGGACTGGATCGTGAAACTGCACGATTCCAAATCGGGCATTCCTTATGGCGTGGCGCTGGTGGCGGGGGCTTTCATCCTTTTGCCCTCCACCGAGATCTTCCGTCTCGCCGCCGCGGTCTAGAGCAATCCCGCCTTAACCTGCTCTTTAACCAATCGCTAATCGGGCGCGGGAACTTTTCGCTCGGATTTTAAACAAGTTGGACGCGAAAGAACTGGCCGGCCGCGGCAATTGTAACGCCCCGATTAAGCAATTTCTAAAGGGTTGCATGGTGAATTGTCATCAAAGGAGCGGCCCCCCATGAACACTCAGCGCATTATCGTTCTTGGCATTGCTTTGGTAGCCGCCGGTGGCGCCGCGCTTTTGGTGCGCGGAATGCTGGGCGGCGGCACCCAACAGGTGCAAGCCAAAGTCGCGCCCCAGGTCGCCATGAGCGAAGTACTGGTCGCCAGCACCAATCTTTCTCCCGGCCAGGCGCTCACCACCGAACAGGTGCGCTGGGAAAAATGGCCAGCCTCCGCGGTCGACCCTTCCTTCATCACCCATGAGCCGGCCACCAGCGAAGATCAGATCGTGAAAGGCACGGTGGTGCGCGCCATGATCTTGCCGGGCCAGCCGATCACCCGCACCGCGCTGGTGCATGGCGATGCTTCGGGCTTCATGGCCGCGACGTTGGGCGACGGCATGCGCGCCATCTCCATCGCCATCTCCACCGATTCCGGCGCCGGCGGTTTCATCCTGCCCAATGACCGTGTCGACGTGATCCTGACCCGCAGGGGTGAGAACAATCGCAGCAGCGCCAGAACCATTCTGACCGACCTGCGCGTGCTGGCGGTCGACCAGACCTTCCGCCAGGAAAAAGATACCCGCACCGTCATCGGCAAGACCGCCACTGTGGAAGTGTCGCCGGAGCAAGCCGAAGTGATCGCCGCCGGCTCCCAGTCGGGGCTGTTGTCGCTGTCGCTCAGGCCGCTGAACGATGCCGCCGCCGCCGCCAAGCCGAACGATCCGGCGCATAATAAGAAGCGTACCGCCAGCAATGCCGGCAACGAAGGCTATGTCGCCGTGATCCGTTATGGCCTGTCCGCATCCAACCGGGGGGAGGGCCAGTAATGCGCATCCGCACCACTGCTTTTGTTTTGGCGCTGATGGCGTCCACCGCCACCTTTGCCGCTCCCGTCCATCCGCCGGTCGATGAAACCAATGCCCGGGTGATGACCATCTCCACCAAGAGCGGCGCCGTCCATCAGCGCATCACGCTGCCCCTTGATAAGGCGGCGGTGGTGCAGCTCGACCAGGATGCGCGCGACGTGCTGGTGTCCAATCCCGACCTGGTGGACGCGGTGGTGCGCACCCCGCGCCGCATCTTCCTGCTCGCCACCAAGGTGGGCCAGACCAACGCCTTCTTCTTTGACGGCGAGGGCAAGCAAATCCTGGCGCTGGACATCCGCGTCGAGAAGGACGTGGTGGATCTGGGCAGCCTTATGAAGCAAAGCCTGCCCAATTCCGCCATCCAGGTTCAGGCCATGAATGACAGCGTGGTGCTCACCGGCTCGGTGGCCAGCGCGCTGGAATCGACCCGCGCCGCCGACCTGGCCGCCCGGTTCACCGGCGATCCCAAGAAAGTCGTCAATATGATCAGCGTCGCCGGCGGCCAGCAGGTGATGCTGAAAGTGCGCATCGCGGAAATGAGCCGCAATATCGCCAAGCAGTTCGGCGTCAATCTCGCCTCGGCGGGCAAGATCGCGGGCGTGCCGATGATGGTCGGCACCTCCAATCCCTATGGCCTGATGGGCAAGGCGCTGAGCGACTTGTCCGGCGGCCAGGTCGGCCAGGCCTGTTCCGGGCAATTCTTCCCCAACGTCACCTCCAGCATCGTCAATGGCATGACGGGCAGCGTCGCCAACAGCGCCACCACCGGCTTTGCGACACAGCTCCTCACCGACAGTACCGGCCATGTGATCCCCATCAATCCCGGCACGGCGCTGGCCGTCGCGCCAAACGGCAATAGCGTCACCGGCACGCCTATTTGGCTCTTAACGGGCCGTAGCGCCACCGACTCGCTGGGTAACACCGTCAGCAACGGAACGAGTTTGAGCAACACCATCAGTTCCAGCGGCAATCCCATCTGCCCCAACAATGCGCAAGGCATGCTCAACGCGCTGGAGCAGGTCGGCCTGGTGCATATGCTGGCTGAACCCAACCTCACCGCCGTCAGCGGCGAAACCGCCCGCTTCCTGGCCGGCGGCGAATTCCCGGTGCCGGTCAGCCGCGACCGCGACGGCAATATCACCGTGCAGTTCAAGCAGTTCGGCGTGGGCCTGTCCTTCACCCCCGTGGTGGTGGCGCCCGGCCGCATCTCCTTGCAGCTTTCCAGCGAAGTCAGCGAACTGACCAATACCGGCGCCTTCTCGGTGGGCAGCGCGGTCAACGGCCTGACCATTCCCGCCCTCAGCGTGCGCCGCACCCAGACCACCGTGGAATTGCCCTCGGGCGGCAGCTTCGCGGTCGCCGGGCTGATGCAGCACAACACCAAGCAGGTGATCGACGGCTTTCCCGGCGTGAAGGATCTGCCGGTGCTGGGCGCCTTGTTCCGCAGCCGCGACTTCGCCGACGATCAGACCGAGCTGGTGGTGCTGATCAGCGCTTATCTGGTCGAGCCCAATACCGAGAGCGCCTTCAGCGCGCCCACCGACGGCTTTGTCGCTCCCACCGATCCCGAAACCCTGCTCTTGGGCCGTCTCAACGCGGTCTACACCAAGAAGGGCGACAAGCCGGTCGCGGCGCAAGCCTCGGCGCCGGTCGGCTTTGTCGTGCGCTAGGAGGATGCCATGAAACTGGATTATCTGCTTCGTGCCGCGGCCGTTGCCTCCATCCTGGTCGCGGGCAGCTGCTCCGTCACCAATGACGGCAACATGATCTCCGAAGACGGCGCCCGCAATCATCCCATCACGGTGGAACCCACCTTCCGCGAGATCAAATTGCAATATGCCGGCGGCGCGGACGGAATCAGCGCCGAGGACGCGGCCAAGTTCGACTCGTTCCTGACCGACTATCGCACCCATGGCAATGGCGCTCTCGGCATCAGCGTGCCCAATGGCGTCCAGAGCCGCGCCGAGATCACCTTCTTCGCCGAGCGCGCCGCCTCCACCGGCATCAGCCGGGACAAGATCCTGGTTTCCACCCATGACGCCGCCAATGGCGATCAAAAGGTCGCGGTCAGCTATATCAGCTACACCGCCCATGCCGAATCCTGCGGCGACGACTGGTCGGAAAACCTGGCCTTCAGCGGCGACAATCTCACGCCCAAGAATTTCGGCTGCTCGGTGCAGCACAATATCGCCGCCATGGTGGCGGATCCCCGCGACCTGATGGGGCCTGGCGGCATGGGGCCGGTCGACACCACGCGCCGCGCTATCGTGATGGATCATTACGAAAAGGGCGAACCCAGCCAGGCCGACAAGCATACCGCCGACAAGGGCATCGAACAGTCCGCCGGCGCCTCGACAGTTGGCCAGTAACATGAAACGGAACGTCACATGAGCAAGCCACCGCAAGTCGAAGCTTTTGGCGCGGCGCCGCATGAACGTCCCGTGCCGCGCATCTCCATTCACGCTTTTTGCGAATTGCCCGACACGGGCGCTTCGCTGCAGCGCGCGGCATCCGACCGCCGCCTGGCCAAGGCCCATCTCACGGTGCAACTGGGCGGCATCGATGCCGCGGTCGAGCATTATCGCGGCCAGGTCACGCCCAACCTGCTGGTGGTGGAAACCAAGCTGCATGGCCCGGACGCGCTGGCCGAATTGGACAAGCTGGCGGAAGTCTGCGATCCGGCCACCAAGGTCGTGGTGGTGGGCCGCAGCAACGATGTCGAGCTCTATCGCGAACTGATGCGCCGCGGCGCCAGCGAATATCTGGTGGCGCCCTTGTCGCCGTTGCAGCTGATCGAAGTGATTTCCGGACTCTATCTCGATCCGGGCGCCAATCCGATCGGCCGCGTGGTGGCGATGGTGGGCGCGCGCGGCGGCGTCGGGTCTTCGACCCTGTGCCACAATATCGGCTGGTGCATCGCCGAAGAACTGAACATCAACACCACCATTGTCGATCTGGATTTGGCCTTCGGCACGGTAGGCCTGGATTTCAACGACGAGTCCAGCCAGGGCGTGGCTGATGCGTTGAGCGCGCCGGAACGGCTGGACGATGTGCTGCTCGACCGCCTGCTGCTCAAGCGCGGCGATCATCTCTCGCTGTTCACCGCCCCCGCCACTTTGGAGCGCGACGGCGACACCGCCACGGAATCCTATGAGGCGGTGGTGGAAGCGGTGCGCCAAACCACGCCTTGCGTGCTGCTGGACATTCCTCATGGCTGGCAGCCCTGGATCAAGGCGGCGCTGCTGTCCGCCGACGATGTGGTGATCGTGGCGACGCCGGATCTCACCAGCCTGCGCAACGCCAAGAACATCATCGATCTGGTCAAGGCGGCGCGTCCCAATGATGTGCCGCCGCGCCTGGTGATCAATCAGGTGGGCATGCCCAAGCGTCCGGAAATTCCCGCCAAGGATTTCGCCGAAACCATGGGCCTGGAGCCCGCCGCCACCATCGGCTTCGACCCGGCCCTGTTCGGCCAGGCCGCCAACAACGGCCAGATGGTGATGGAAGTGGCGCCCAAGGCCGAAGTGACCCAGGCCATCCGCCAGCTCAGCCGCGTCCTGACCGGGCGCACCCTGCAGGGCGCGCAGGCCAAGAATACGGTTTCCATCCTTTCCTTCCTCAAGGGCAAGAAGCGGGCATAAAACTTGTCGCATTTCGGCAAACGCAGTGGCGCTGAACCTGCTTTCGGCAAACCCGCCCCGGCTCCGCGCGAACCGGCGCCCCAGCGCGCCGCGTCGGCTCCGGCGCAGCAGACGGCTCCCTCTCCGTCCGCGCCCGCGGTCAAGGCGCTGACCGACAACCGCTCGGAAGACTATTACCAGATCAAGTCCACCATCTTTAACGCCCTGATCGACACCATCGATCTGGCGCAGCTGGCGCAGCTCGATCCGGATTCGGCGCGCGAGGAAATCCGCGACATCGTCAACGAGATCATTTCGATCAAGGCGGTGGTGATGTCCATCGCCGAGCAGGAACATCTGCTGCAGGACATCTGCAACGACGTTCTGGGCTATGGTCCCTTGGAGCCGCTGCTCGCCCGCGACGACATCGCCGATATCATGGTCAATGGCGCCAACCGGGTGTTCATCGAAGTCCAGGGCAAGGTGCAGCTCACCAACATCCGGTTCCGCGACAATTCCCAGCTGATGAACATCTGTCAGCGCATCGTCAGCCAGGTCGGCCGCCGGGTGGACGAATCCTCGCCCATTTGCGACGCGCGCCTGCTGGACGGTTCCCGTGTCAACGTGATCGCCCCGCCTTTGGCGCTGGACGGGCCCACCCTCACCATCCGTAAGTTCAAGAAGGACAAGCTGAAGCTGGAGGATCTGGTCCGCTTCGGCTCCATCAGCCCGGACGCGGCGCGGGTGCTGCAGGTGATCGGCCGCTGCCGCTGCAACATCCTGATTTCCGGCGGTACCGGCTCGGGCAAAACCACCCTGCTCAACTGTATGACCGCCTATATCGACGCCGAAGAACGCGTCATCACCTGCGAAGACGCCGCCGAACTTCAGCTGCAGCAGCCGCATGTCGTGCGGCTGGAAACCCGTCCGCCCAACCTGGAAGGCCAGGGCCAGATCGCCATGCGCGACCTGGTGAGAAACTGTCTGCGTATGCGCCCCGAACGCATCATCGTGGGCGAAGTGCGCGGACCCGAAGCCTTCGACTTGCTGCAGGCCATGAACACCGGCCATGACGGCTCCATGGGCACGCTCCACGCCAACAGCCCGCGCGAAGCCATGTCGCGCCTGGAATCCATGATCACCATGGGCGGCTTCTCCCTGCCGATGAAGACCATCCGCGAAATGATCGTGGGCTCGATCGACGTCATCATCCAGGCCGAACGCATGCGCGACGGCTCGCGCCGCATCACCAAGGTCACCGAGGTGATCGGCACCGAAGGCGATGTCGTGATTACCCAGGACCTGGTTTCCTATGAGATCCTGGGCGAAGACGAAACCGGCCGGCTCAAGGGCAAGCATGTCGGTACCGGCATCGTGCGGCCCAATTTCTGGGAACGCGCCCGCTATTACAATCTGGAGCGCGAGCTGGCGGACGCCCTGGATAAGGTCAACCAATGATCTTTGTGCTCGGTATCCTGTTCGCGCTCGCGCTTGGCGGCGCGGCTTTCGCTTTTACCGGTGGCAATGAACTGACCGAGAAGCGCGTCGCCGCCGTGGCCAAGCCCGCGGCCGCCGCCCGCCGCACGGGCGGCAATCCGCTCGATCCCGCCCAGAAGCGCAAGAATGTCGCCACCCAGCTCAAGGAGATAGAAAAAAGCCGCGCCGCCAAGAAAGAACGGCCCACCATGCGCCGCCGGCTGGAGCAGGCCGGATTTCCCAAGGCGGAGCCGCGCAATTTCTGGATGCTTTGCGGCATCGCGGCCTGCGTCGCCGCCGGCTTCTGCATCCTCACCCGTCAGCCGCCGCTGGTCATCGTGCTGGCGGTGTTC
The DNA here is from genome assembly GCA_035693565.1 of Rhizomicrobium sp. Taxonomy (GTDB): domain Bacteria; phylum Pseudomonadota; class Alphaproteobacteria; order Micropepsales; family Micropepsaceae; genus Rhizomicrobium. The sequence goes on from DASSGF010000029.1 coordinate 342,275, forward strand.
GTGGTGGGGCTGGGCCTGCCGCGCTGGGTGCTGAGTTTCCTGACCGCCCGCCGCAAGAAGAAGTTCACCGAGAATTTCGCCACCGCCATCGACGTGATCGTGCGCTCGGTCAAGTCCGGCCTTCCCACCAACGAGGCGCTGCGCATCGTGGCGCGCGAGATGCCCGATCCGGTGGGCAGCGAATTCCACAATATGGTGGAAAGCCTGAAGGTGGGCGTCACCCTGGAACAGGCGATGAAGCGGATGATGGATTCCATGCCCACGGCGGAAGTGGGCTTCTTCGCCATCGTGATGACCATCCAGAGCAAGTCGGGCGGCAATCTGTCGGAAGCGCTGGGCAACCTGGCCTTCGTGCTGCGCGACAGAAAGCGGCTCCAGGGCAAGATCAAGGCGATGTCCTCGGAAGCCAAGGCCTCGGCCATGATCATCGGTTCCCTGCCGCCGGGCGTGATGGGGATCGTCTACCTCACCACCCCGGCCTATATCGGCAAGCTGTTCACCGAGCGGTCCGGCAATCTGATGCTGGCCTTCTGCGTGTTCTGGATGAGCATGGGCATCATGGTGATGCGCAAGATGATCAACTTCAAGCATTAGAGGGGAGGGCGCCATGGATCACATCATGAACCTCCTGTTCGACAAGGACTTCCTGATTACCACTTTTGTCGGGATCATGGCCTTCGCCACCGTGGTTACCCTGGGCGTGCCCTATCTGGAGCGCGCCGGACTGGACGACCGGCTGAAAACCGTGGCCAAGCGCCGCGAGGAATTGCGCGCCAAGCATCACGCCGCCTTGAACGCCAAGCGCGGCACGCTCAGGATCGAGCCCACCTCCTACATGAAGGCGACGCTCGACAGGTTCAAGCTGGGCAATGTGCTGGAAAGCGAGAACAGCCGGGAAAAGCTGGCCAGCGCCGGCTATCGCGGCCAGGCGCCGCTGATCACCTTCATGTTCTTCCGTTTTGTGATGCCGTTCATCCTGTTCGCGGTGACCCTGTTCTATCTGTTTGTGGTGCTGCATCTGAGCTGGCCGCCGCTGGGCAAGTTCGGCGCCGCCTTTGTCGGCGCCCTGCTGGGTTTCTATGCCCCCGACATGTTCGTCAACAACATGATCCAGCGCCGCCAGCAATCCATCATGCGCGCCTTTCCCGACGCCCTGGACTTGATGCTGATCTGCGTGGAATCAGGCATGTCGATCGAAAGCGCCTTCACCCGGGTGGCCAGCGAGATCGGCTCGCAATCCGCCGAACTGGCCGAGGAACTGGCGCTTACCACCGCCGAGCTCAGCTATCTGCCCGACCGCCGCCAGGCGTTCGACAATCTGGCCAAGCGCTGCGGCCATGCCGGCGTCAAGGCGGTTGCCACCGCGCTGAACCAGGCGGAGAAATACGGTACGCCCCTGGGCGCGGCGCTGCGTGTCACCGCCAACGAAAACCGCGAAATGCGCATGCAGGAGGCCGAACGCAAGGCTGCCTCGCTGCCTGCCAAGCTGACCGTGCCGATGATTATATTCTTCCTGCCGTGCCTGTTCGTGGTGATCATGGGGCCGGCGATTATCACCATCAAACACATGATGCACTAGCCGGCGCGGATCTTCTGCGTCGTGAGTGCGTCGCGCCGTCGCTCGTGTACGTCTTGTACACGTCGCTAGGCGCTCCTGCTCACGCCACAGAATCTCTCGCGCCGGCGCATCGCGCAAAGTAGCTCGGCGCTCCTGCCCGGCGACCAAAATGCCGCGCGACGTTCTGCCTAAAGAAGCGCTGCTATCGCTCCTCGCTCCTGCTCAATCCGCAAAATCTCTCGCGCTGGACGTCTGTGCCGGAACATCCGGCGGCGCTGGTACAGTTTGACCTAGAGTTGCACGTCTAGTTGTCGGAATTTTCCATCCATTCATCACGGCGGACACCAAATTCCTGTGCTGCATAGTCCATGCCGTCATCGAGCGTGTCGACGAAACGGTGACCGGTGATCCCGTCTTGACTGTCTAGATAATACAAAACCCACTGGCCATCTAAGCGCTCAAGCACCAGACCGCGTGCGCCTTCGGTGGGCTTATGGTGTGCGCCCAGGCGAAGAGATAGAAACCGGGTCGGTGTTAAGCTCATACAGCTTCCGGAGTTTCGCTGTTGTTGATTTGGGCGAAGTTATACCGGCAGGAGTGAGACACGGCCATGTGGGGAGCGGCTGTCCTGCCACGCCTTGAGCGCTTATAGTCCTAGTCGGTTTGCGAGAGGGGCAGGCAATGAAAGCAAGGTATTTCCTGCTTGCAGCGTTTCTGGCCATTCCTGTGTCCCACGCAACAGGCCAGACGGTGTTGCCGCCGCCGCATTTTCATCACCTGGCGCTCAATTCCACCGACCCTGAAGCCGCGATCGCCTTTTACTTGAAGGAATTTCCGTCCACCGCCCGCACGGACTGGCAGGGCCTGCCGGCACTGGTGTCGCCGACCCATGTGATGATCGTGTTCCAGAAGGTCGCCGCGCCGCCGCCCGCCGATCCTGACGTCACGGCCTATTGGCATTTCGGCTGGACCGCCGCCGATTCCCGCAAGTCGCTGGAAATTTTCCGTGCCCAGAATCTTCTGGCGCCCTTCTATACCGATGACCAGGGCAATTATGTCGGCATCAGCAGCGACACCTATCCCTATCCTCCCGGCGTGCCGGGCCGCACCAAGGCTCAGATCGCCGAAGCCGTCGCCCAAAATCTTGAACCCCGCCGGACCGGCGGCAACGGCTATATCTTCGGCCCCGACGCGGCAATCATCGAATTCACCGGCAATTCACCGGAGCGTTTCGATCATGTTCATATGTGGCAGGACGATCCGCTCTGCGCCCAGCTCTGGTATGTCAGCCACCTGCTGGCCACGCCGCGCCGCGGGCCGCCAGCGCCGGTAACCCAGGAAAACTGCAAGCTGCCGCGCGGCGCCGATCCCTCCTGGCCGTCCCTGAATCGCAATGGCACTTACCGCTTTCCCACCGGCGGCGTCAGCTTCGATGATGTGGCGATGAACTGGTACATGAACCAGACGGATAAGCCGCTGGCTCCGACCATCGGCCATCTGATGGATCATGTGAGCCTGAGCGTGAGCGGCCTGGATGCCTGGATTGCCAAGCTGAAAGGCGAGGGTGTCGTTTTCCTCCGGCAGACTTACCGCATCGGCAATGCGCGCGCGGTGATGATCCAAGGCCCCAGCCATGAGGCCATCGAGCTTGTGGAAGAGAAATAGCTCTTCGCGCGCCGCAGGCTCGTTAGTAGGCGTTGGCGCTCATGCGCAGGCCGGGGATCGCGTCCTTGCTCTTGGGCGCGGTCTCGGCGGTTTTCACCTCGGCCTTGGCGGGCAGCACCTTGGGCGCAGCCGCGGGCTTTCCGGCATCGGCGGCCTTGACCGGCGCCATCGTCAGGCTGACGGACGGCGCGGTCTTGTCGGCTTCCGCCGTCTTGGCGGGCGTGGAAACAGGCGTGGCCACTTTCACCGGCGCTGAAGCCACAGGCGCCTTGGCGGGCGCCGGTTTGACGGCTTCGGCGGCCTTCACCGCGTCCGGCTTGGCTTCCGGCGTTGCGGCCTTGGCCACAAAGGCCGGCTTGGAATCGACCGGTTTGACCGGCGTGGCAGCAGCAGCAGCGGCAGGCGCGGGCTTGGCGGCTTCCGCGGCTTTCACGGGCGCGGGGAGAGGCGCCATCGAGACCGTGGGCGCAACCGGCTTGGTTTGAGGCGCCTGAGCAACAGTAGAGGGGGCGGCAGTGGCGGGCAGCAGCGGACGCGGCGCGCCGGTGGCGGCTGTGACAGGAGCGGGCGCCTTGACCTCGGCCGCCTTGACGGGCGCCGGATTGGATGCCGGCGCGGCGGTGGCAACCGATGCGGGCTGGGCAGGCTTGGCGGGCGCGGCGGTTTTTTGGACGGGACCGGCCAACGGATCCACCGGCACGCGCTGCATCACCACTTTGTTGTCGGGCTTGGCGGCGGCGATTGGCGCGGCGGAAGCCTGGGGATGGGGAACGGTGTTGGCCGCCACCGGCGCAACCGGCGCCGGGTTGCTGGCCAGTGCGGCCTCGGGCGCCATGGAACGGATCATGGAGATATTGCGCGCGATCTTGTCATCGCTCATGCCGCCCGCGGTCTCGGCGCGGGCCGCCAACCTGCGCGCGTTCTCCGGATCCTTGGCCAGCATGCGCGACAAGGCATAGTTATTCAGCACGCTGGGTTCTTCCGGCTTGATCTTGAGGGCAGTCTCATAGGCGGCTTGCGCGCTTCTCTGGTCGCCGGTCTGGTCATAGGCGACGCCAAGCGCCGAATAGATGGTCCAGTCGCCCGGCAGCAACTGCTGGGCGCGGGTGAGGAAGTTCACCGCATCGGAAGCGCGGCCCATCGCGGCCAACGTCTTGCCATATTCGCCGATCACGCGGCCGTCATCGGCGGCCACCATCATCATCTGGGAAAGATGCTTGACCGCTTCCGGATACTGGCCGGCCAGCCGCAACATCTGCGCCTCGCGCAGGCTGTCTTCCAGGGTGGCGGCGGGCGTCGGCGCGGCGGGCGCCGGTGTTGCAGCGGCTTGCGCCTTCGGCGCTTCCTTGGCCGGCTTGGGATCGGAGCTGAACCATCCGGCCTGCGCGGGGACAGCGCAGCCGAGCATCAGGACGACAGCCAGAGGGGCCTTACGAAACGCGGACAAAGCCATGTTAGCCATTGGGGGGACAGCCTTTAAAACGCTGCCGTGACTGTGCCTCTGGTCCACTCAACAAACCCTTAAGTATATCGGCGCATATAGAAGCAGTCGGGATTCGGTCATCGCCCGCTTCCGCCGCCAGTTTGTGCCGCTATAACTTCCGGTTAACGCCCAACTCCTGACGCAATGAAGGATTAACTTTTTCCCGTGATATCCCAGCGTGTGCTTGCCCTGATCGCCTTGCTCGCCTTTGTGGCGCTGGTGATTGGCGCGCTGATCACCGGCGGCAATCTGGGCATGGCCGATTCCGGGCCGGTACGCGTCTCCTTCCAGATCGCCACGGGTTCCACCGAAGGGGTTTATTTTCCCGTGGGCCAAGCCATGGCGGGGCTGATCAGCCATCCTTTGGGCGTGGGGCGCTGCGATACCGCAACCGTATGCGGACCCGCCGGCGTGATCCTGTCGGCCCGCACCAGCGAAGGCACCACCGACAATCTGCGTTCGGTCAATCAGGGGCTGGTGGATTCCGGCTTTGCCGACGGGGATGTGATCGCCGATGCCTTCAAGGGCGAGGGCGCGTTCCGCCGTCCGGCGCGGCATCTGCGCGTCATCGCCGCCTTGTTCCCGGAAGAGGCGCATCTGGTGGCGTCCGCCAAGTCCGATATTCACACGGTGGCCGACCTGCATGGCAAGCGGGTGTGGATCGGCCAGCCGGGCAGCGGCACCTTGGTGCGCACGCGCGCCATTCTCACCGCCTATCGGGTGCGCGCCCGGGAAGTGGTTTCCTCCGACCCGCCGGACCAGATGCTGAAGGATGGCAAGATCGACGCCTATGTCGCGGTGGCCGGCGTGCCGCTGGATTCGATCAGGGAGCTTGTGGCGCATCAACTGGCGCGGCTGGTGCCCATCGACGGCGAAGGCCGCGACAGGCTGCTCCAGATGGTGCCGCAGCTGTCCGCCGCCACCATCGCCGCGGGCGCCTATCCCGGCACCGGCGCGGTGGAAACTGTCTCCACCCGCGCCTGGTGGGTGACGCGTGACAGCGAGGCCGATCCCTTGATCTATGGCATGACAAGAGCGCTGTTCAATCCGGCCAATCACGACGCCTTGGTCACCAGCCATCCCAGCGCCCGCGGCATTACCTTGGACAGCGCGGCAGTGAACCCGCCCGCACCGGTTCATCCGGGGGCGGCGCGTTTCTATCGCGAAAAAGGTAAGCTGAACGCCGCGGGCTAATACTGCCCCAAGCCGGCTTCCACTTCCGCCCGCGCCACTTTCATCCACTCCTGCATCGCCGGCAGCGCCATGATGCGGTCCATATAGGCCCGCACCGGCTTTGACGTCTCCACCCCATAGGTGAAGAAGCGCGACACCACCGGCGCATACATGCAATCGGCTACCGAGAATTTTCCGAACAGATATTCGCCGCCATGTTCGCCCAGCGCCTCTTCCCAGGCCGAAAGAATGCGCGCGATCTGGAGCTTGGTCTCGTCGCGCAATTCCGGCAGTTCTTTCTTGCGGGCGAAGTCCATGGTCAGTTGATCGCGCAGGTCCGGAAAACCGGAATGCATCTCGCAGGCATAGGAGCGCGCGATGGCCCGCGCCGCCGAGTCCTTGGGCCACAGCCCGGCTTCGGGATGGCGGTCGGCGACGGTTTCGCAGATCGCCAGGCTGTCCCATACGGTGAGCAGTTTTCCCCCGTCCTCGATCTTCAGCACCGGGACCTTGCCTGCCGGCGAATATTTGAGAATCTGCTCGCGGGTGGTGGGGTGTTGGGTCTCGCGCAGACGGATGTCCACGGTTTCGAAGGGGATACCGGTGGCCCTGAGCGCCATATAAGGCCTCAGGCTCCAGCTTGACCAGTTGCGGGTTCCGACAATCAGGGTGTAGCGGGGCATGGTGCTTGTCCTTGGGATGGGCGATTCTTAAAGTCCCTTGCTGAAAAGGATAAGAGCCCATCATGCATCCCAGCCTTGCGGCCAATGCCAAAAACAGTGCCAAAAATGCCCTTCCGCTGCATGCGGTCGCGGCCAAGGACGCCAAGGCCTGGCTGGCCCGGCAGAAGCGTTCCGGGCTGGTGACGGCCGCAGGCTTTGCGGGGGCCTTTGGCGCCCTGGCGGCGCTCCCCGATGCCAAAGGCGGCATCGCCGCCTGGGTGCTGGGTCTGGGCGACAGCAAGGACGCGTTTGCCCTGGCGGCGGCGGCCGAGAAATTGCCCGCCGGCCTCTATCGTTTGGGAGAGGTGCCGGAATTTTGCGGCGGGGCGCAAGCGGCGCTGGCCTGGCTGTTGGGCGGCTATGGCTTCAACCGCTACAAGAAAAAAAACACAAGCAAGGCGCGGCTGGCGGTGCCCCAAGGCGTGGATGGGGAAGAAATTTCCCGCATCGCCGGGAGCCTGTTCCTGGCGCGCGATCTGGTGAACACCCCGGCCAATGACATGGGCCCTGCCGAGCTGGAGGCGGCGGCCCGCGCCCTGGCCAAGCAGCATGGCGCCAAATTCTCGGTCGTCAGCGGCGCGGCGCTGGCCAAAAACTATCCGTTGGTCGCAGCCGTGGGCGCGGGCTCGCCGCGCGCCCCCCGGCTGATCGAACTGAATTGGGGCCCGGCGGGCAAAAAAAGCGGCCCGCTCGTCACCCTGGTCGGGAAGGGTGTGTGTTTTGATTCCGGCGGGCTGGATTTGAAACCGTCATCGGCGATGCTGACCATGAAAAAAGACATGGGCGGAGCAGCCTGCGTATTGGCGGTGGCGGGCATGGTGATGGGCGCCGGGCTCAATCTGCGTCTGCGCGTCCTGATCCCGGCGGTGGAGAATTCGGTGTCGGGCGCCGCCATGCGGCCGGGCGATGTCTTCACCAGCCGCAAGGGGCTGACGGTGGAAATCGGCAATACCGATGCGGAAGGCCGCTTGATCCTGGCCGATGCCTTGGCGGATGCCGATGCGCAGAAGCCGGATCTGCTGATCGATGTCGCCACCCTGACCGGCGCGGCGCGCGCCGCCACCGGGATGGAGGTCCCCCCTTTCTTCACCGATGACGAAAAACTCGCCGGGGATTTGGCCCGTATCGGAACGGCGGTGCAGGACCCGCTCTGGCGGCTGCCCTTGTGGCGCGGCTATGAGGACACGCTGACGAGCCGCGTGGCCGATCTCAACAACAATCCCAATTATGGCTATGCCGGCGCCATCACCGCCGCCCTGTTCCTCAACCGGTTTGTCGCCAACACCAAAAGCTGGGCACATCTGGATATTCCAGCCTGGATCGACCGCGCCAAGCCGGGCCGGCCCATCGGCGGCGAGGCCAATGCGGCGCGGGCGCTGTATGCGTTGCTGAAGGAACGCTATGGCCCGCCTCCCCCTTGGCGCGAAGCGCTAAGAGGGGGAGGTGCCCGTAGCAGCGCTCGCGCTGCGAAGGGCGGAGGGGGTCAATGAAACCAGACCGGAGAGTCACGCCGGTGCGACCCGATCTTGCCGCGTCTCATTTGAAGGGCATGGTGGATGCGCCGCGCTATGCCGAAGGCGAAAAATTTTGCGTGGCCGTGGGCCGCACCGGCTTGCGGGTGCGCCCATCCGATGACGCGGCCCAGGACAGCGAATTGCTGTTTGGCGAAGTCTTTACCGTCTATGATCGCGGCAACGGCTGGGCCTGGGGCCAAGCGGCTGATGATCTGTATGTCGGCTATGTCCGCGACGATGCCTTGGGCGCGCACTTCCTCGCGCAAGCCAGGGTCAGCGCCTTGCTGGCGCCGGTTTTTTCCGCCGCCGACCTCAAGACGCCGGTGCGCGATCTGTTGCCGATGAACGCCGCCGTGGCGGTGCTGGCGCGGGAGGGCGACTATGTGAAAATCGCCGATGGCCGTTATCTGCATCAACGGCATCTCGCGGCGGAAAGCGAAAAAGATTTTGTCGCCGTGGCGGAACGCTTTCTGGGTGCGCCTTATGTCTGGGGCGGTAAGACGGCAGCCGGACTGGACTGTTCCGGCTTGGTCCAGACCGCGCTTCAGGCGGTGGGCAAAGCTGCGCCCCGCGACACCGACATGATGGAAAAAGCGCTGGGCGACGCCGTGGCGCTTTCGGACGTGCGACGTGGTGACCTGATATTCTGGAAAGGGCATATGGGTGTGATGCTGGATAGACAATCTCTGCTGCATGCCAACGCGTTTCATATGGAAGTTGCCATCGAACCACTGGCCGAGGCGATAGCGCGGATCGAAAAAGTTGCCGGGCCGGTGACCTCGGTTAAGCGATTGTGATCTTGGCATTGGCGCGGATCTCCCGCACCGATTTGTCCTGGTGCGCGATCCAGAGGAAAAAGCGGTTCAGCATCGCAAGCCGCCAAGTCATCTTGCGCGCCACATCCAGGAACAGCACCACCCGCACGGAATCGCTTTCATTGGCGGCGTCATGCAGGAAGGTGTCGTCAAACAGCACCGCCTCGCCGTCATGCCAGTAATAGCGTTCGCCCTGTTCGATGGCGGCGCGGTCGCCGGTGCGGGCTTGCGCGTCCGGGTTGATCCTGATCCAGCATTTCCGGTCGCGATTGTTGTCCGGGATCAGCACGCCCAGGTGATAGCGCACAAAGCCTTTCCAATAGCCCCAATGCGCCTTGATGTGCTGGTTGGGCTCCAGCACCGAAAAGAAGGCGGTGTAGATGCCAGGAATGCCGCGCAGCAGCGCCGCCGTCCTGGGCGCCAGGGCGCAATTCTCCTCGATGAATTCGCCGGATTTGAACATGAAGCTTTTCCAGGCGATCTGGTGGATGCCGCCGGAGGTATAGCTGGTCAGTTCCTCCATGCCGGGGATGCGCAACTGGCCGCGGATCAGGCCTTCGCACTCGGCGCGGATCACCGGATAGTTCGCCGCCAAGACCGCGAGTTCGGGATATTCGCGCAAGTCGCGCTCAAAGGCCGGCAGCTTGCGGAAACGGCCGCGCCGCTCGGCGCGGATGAAAAGCTCCGCCGCCCAGTCCTTGATCCGTGTCGCCAGCTTCGCCATGGCCTATAGCCTTGCGGGTCACGCAATCCAAAAAACCGCGACGCCCGCGATAGGCGTCAGCGATCTCAGTTGGGTTTGGGCGCCGCCTGCACGGGCGCACCGCCCTTGGGATTTGCCGCAGCGCCGGCCGCGGGCGCGGCAGCCGCTTCGGCGGGCTTTTCGGCGGCTTTGGGCGCGGGCGCTGGGATTGGCGAAGGCGAATCCGCATTGCTGCGCAAGAAGGCGATCAGGTTGATGCGGTCCTTCTCGCTGCGCAGGCCGGCGAAGCTCATCTTGGTGCCGGGAATGTCGACGCCGGGCGCCTTGATGAACTTGAACAGCTCGTCATAGGTCCAGTTGCCCGGCTTGCCCTTCATGGCGGACGAATAAGAGAAGCCCTCATGAGAGGCGCGCGGCCGGTCCACCACGCCGAACAGGTTGGGGCCGATCTTGTTGGGGCCGCCCTTGCTCAGATCGTGGCACTGCTCGCACTTGGTGGAGATCGTCTTGCCACCGGCGACATCGGCGGAGGCCAGCACCGTGCCCCAGTCGGGCATGGCTTCTTCGGCGGGAGCCGCGGCGCCGCCCCCGGCCGGGGCCTCGGCCACGCCTTCCACCACATAGCCGGGCTTTGCCGGCTGTTCGGGCTCATAGATCTTCTCGGCCACCAGGCGGACGACAAAAATGAAAATCGCCGTGCCGAGGACCGCACCGATGATCTTGTTCCACTCAAAGGAATCCATGGCTCTCCTCGTGCCGGGCCAAAGCCGGGGCAAGTCCCCGGCAAAAATACGGGGCGACATTACCCGCCGCGGCCTGCGCGTCATTGCGGCGAAGCGTCGCATAAATTGCAGGCGGCATCTGGTTTTAGCGCCAATCCCGGCCTACACAGGCGCACCCAGGAACCCTGCATGAATCCTATCCTCCTGATCCCCGCGCGCATGGCGTCCACCCGGCTGCCCGACAAGCCGCTGGCCACCATTGGCGGCGTGCCCATGATCGTGAGGGTCTGGGCCCGCGCGGTTGCCGCCGGGCTTGGGCCGGTGGTGGTGGCGGCAGGCGAAAGTGCGATTGTGGCGGCGGTGGAGAAGGCAGGCGGCAAGGCCGTGCTCACCGACCCGACGCTACCTTCGGGCTCTGACCGTATCTGGGCGGCGTTGCAGGCGGCCGATCCGGGCGGGCGCCATGACGTGGTGGTCAATCTGCAAGGCGATTTGCCGGCGCTGGACCCCGAACAGCTCAAGACGGTGGTGGCCGCGCTCGCCAGGTCGGGCGCCGATATCGCCACCCTGGCCGCGCCCATCGACAATCAGGCCGACGCGGTCAATCCGGCGGTGGTCAAAGCCGTGGTGGCCTGGGACGCGCAGGAGCGGCTGGGCCGGGCGCTGTATTTCACCCGCGCCACCGCGCCCACGGGCGAGGGGACCCTGTATCACCATGTCGGGCTCTACGCCTATCGCCGCCAGGCCTTGGAAAATTTTGTCGCCCTGCCGCCTTCGCCCCTGGAGGAGCGCGAAAAGCTGGAGCAGCTCCGGGCGCTGGAAGCGGGCATGAGCATTGCGGTGGCGCGTGTGGACGAAGCGCCTTTGTCTGTCGATACTCCCGCCGACCTGGAGAAAGCCCGGAAACTGTTGTCGTGATCCAAGCCATCAAAGCAATTGAGGGTGCCAAGCGCGTCGCTTTCCAAGGCGAGCCGGGGGCGTATGCCAACCTGGCGGCGCGGGAAGCCATTCCCCATGCCACCGCCATTCCCAAGCCCACCTTCGAGGATGCGATCGAGGCGGCGAAAAGCGGCGACTGCGATCTTTGCATTATCCCGGTGGAGAATTCCCTGATCGGGCGCATCGCCGACATCCATCACCTGTTGCCGGATTCCGGCCTGCATATCGTGGGCGAGCATTTCCTGCCCATCCGCCACCAGCTGTTGGGGCTGAAGGACGCGCGACTTTCCGACGTCAAGACCGTCTATAGCCAGGCGCCCGCCCTGGCCCAGTGCCGCAGCCTGCTGCGGGACATGAAACTGGTGAGCCATAACTGGTACGACACGGCGGGCTCGGCCAAGCATGTGGCGGAGCTGGGCGACAAAAGCGTGGCGGCCATCGCTTCCACCCTGGCGGCGGAGTTCTATGGCCTTGCGGTGCTCAAATCCGATGTCGAGGACGAGCATCACAATGCCACCCGCTTTCTGATCATGTCGCCACAGGATGAGCGCGCGCCAAAGGGCGGCAAGGTGGTGACCAGTTTCGTCTTCCAGGTGAAGAATATTCCCGCAGCGCTGTACAAGGCGATGGGCGGTTTCGCCACCAATGGTGTCAACATGACCAAGCTGGAAAGCTATCAGCTGGGCGGCTCCTTCAACGCCACCCAATTCTATGCCGACATCCAGGGTCACCCCGGTGAGCCGCATGTGGCGCGGGCGCTGGAAGAACTGGCGTTTCACACCGCGCGCCACACGATCATGGGAGTGTATCCTGCTCATCCATATCGAGAGGATATGCCTTAGCGTTCGGCCCAGTCCTTAATCAGGTAGTGGGCGATAGCGATGGTGGCGGGCAGCCGCACCTTGTCTTCGATCTGGTTGGCCAGCCGCGACCGCGCTTCCTCCTTGCTCAGCCAGCGCGCCTCCTGGATCTCATGTTCGTCGATCTCAAAGTCGAGGCTCAAGGCCTGGGCATAACATCCCAGCATCAGGGATGAGGGAAAGGGCCAGGGCTGGCTGGCGTGATAGCTGACGGCGCCGACTTCCAGATTGACTTCCTCCCGCAATTCCCGCCGCACCGCTTCCTCCATGCTCTCGCCGGGTTCGACAAAACCGGCAAAGGCGGAATAGAGCGGCAGCGGAAAGCGTTTGTTGCGGCCGATCAGGCATTGATCGCCAAAAATCGGCAACATGATCACCACCGGATCGGTGCGGGGAAAATGCTCGGCGTTGCAATTCGGGCACAAGCGGCGATAACCGCCGTCGCGCATTTGGGTCGCCACTCCGCAATTGGGACAGAAGCCGTGACGCTTGTGCCAGTCCAGCAGCGCCTTGGCCTGGCCGGCGATTGCGATGTCACGGCCTGGCAGGACAAAGGCGCTGGCGCGCATCTCCTGGAAGCCGCCTTCGCCCAGCTGCGGCTCATGATCGCCGCCCAACTCGATGGCAAAAAACGCCCGGTCGCCATCCAGGCCCAGAAAGACGCAAGCCAGTTCCCGCCAGTCCTCCCGCCAGGGCAGAAAAAGCGCCCGGTTTTCCGCCACCAAGGGGCGGTTCTGCCAGAAAGGCAGGAACAGGCCCGCCGGCTTCTGCGCCTCAAGCCAGGCGGAATCGGCGCGGCGATAGCTGGCGCGTTCCAGGGGATTGCCGGCAAAGGGAAGGGGACTCATGGTGCGGTTTTATGCCGTAGAAACAGGGCAATTCCTATTCCGGCACAGCTTCCTTAAGCCGAATTTTACACAGCCGCTGCCATAAACTTGGACATGTTCAACGTCTTGGGCTGCATTTTCCAGCAACACGACTTGCGGCTTGTCGTGGTCGCGGCGATTTTGTGCATGCTGGCCTGTGCCACCGCGCTTTCCATGATCGCGCGCGCCCGCGCCGCCGATGCCGGCCGCACCCGGCTGACCTGGCTGGCGGGAGCCGGCGCGGTCGCCGGTTGCGGCATCTGGGGCACGCATTTTGTCGCCATGCTGGCCTATCACGCGGGCCTGCCGATCGCTTTCGCGCCGGGCCTGACCATCCTGTCCGCTGTTATCGCCATGAGCCTGTGCGGCGCCGGTTTTGCCACCGCGCTCTTTGTCAACGGCGTGCTGGGGGGAATGATCACCGGCATCGCCATTTCCGCCATGCACTATACCGGCATGGCGGCGGTGGAAATCCCGGCCTATGCCGTATGGGATGTGAACTACGTCATCGCGTCGGTCTTGATCGGCGTATCCCTGTCGGGTCTGGCGTTGCACTATGCCGTGCGGCGCAAGAGCCGCCGGGACTATGTGCTGGGCGCGGGCCTGTTTCTGGCCGCCATTGTGGGACTGCATTTCACGGCCATGACGGCGGTGCGCTATGTGCCCGACGGCAATCACGCCTTTTCGGGCACGCCGATGAACCCTTTTGCCCTGGCGGTGGTGGTGGCCGCGGGCGCCGCCTTTATCGTGGCTCAGGCGCTGATCGTGGCGGTGGTCGACAGGCATTTGGAAGCTCGCGCCAAAGGCGAAGCCCAGCGCATGCGTGACCATATCGCGCAACTGGAAGCCGCCCAGCAGGCGCTGACAAAAACCTCGCAGGACCTGTCGGTGGCGCTGGAAGCGGCGCAAGCCGCCAGCAAATCCAAATCCGCCTTCCTGGCTTCGATGAGCCATGAATTACGCACGCCGCTGAATGCGGTCCTGGGTTTTTCCGAGACCATGTTGTACGAGGCTTTCGGTCCCCTGGGCGCGCCGCGTTACAAGGAATATCTGACCAGCATCCATGAAAGCGGCGCTCATCTTTTGTCGCTGATCAACGATATTCTCGATATCGCCCGCTTTGATAGCAACGAGAGCGAGCTGCAGGAGGAGGTTTTCGAACTGGCCCCGCTGATCGCGCAATGCTTGCGCATGGTCGCGGGTCATGCGGAAAAGTGCGACATCGCGCTTTCCGCCGAGGTTGCGCCGGCTTTGCCCGCGCTGCGGGCCGATCAGCGGCGTATCAAGCAGGTTTTGATCAATCTCTTGTCCAATGCGGTGAAATTCACCCCGGCGGGCGGCCAGGTGAAGGTTTCCGTCCATCTGGCGGAGGGCGGCCTGGCGATAGCCGTGGCGGACACCGGCATCGGCATCGCGCCGCAGGACATTCCCAAGGCGTTGGAGCGGTTCGGACAGGTCGATTCGTCGCTGGCGCGCAAATATGAAGGCACCGGCCTGGGGCTGCCGCTATCCAAGCAGCTGATGGAGTTGCATGGCGGCTCCCTGGCGCTGGAAAGCGAGGCGGGCGTGGGAACCACCGTGACGGTGATCCTACCGCCGGACCGGCTGGTGCCACAGTCCCAGGCGATCGCCGCCGCCTGACGCCGGACTTTGGCCCAGGCTTGGCGCGGACTTTACGCGGACTGGCAATTTCCGGGTCAAAAGCCTATATCCCGCCTGGAAGTCGGCGGGCGCAGCTCTCGCTAACCTGGTCAGGCCGGGAACGGAGCAGCCATACCGAATCTGCTGCGGGTCGCCGGCTTCCACCTTTCCACAACAACAACTGAAATCCGCATAGGCCTGTTCCCAGCCCTTGCTATAGTCCGCCCATGGCCAAGACCTCCGCCCAGCCCTATCGCGTTCTGGCGCGCAAATACCGTCCCAGCGACTTCACCGGGCTGATCGGCCAGGAAGCCCTGGTGCGCACCCTGTCCAATGCCTTTGCCACCGGTCGCATCGCCCATGCCTTCATGCTGACGGGGGTGCGCGGGGTGGGAAAGACCACCACCGCCCGCATCATCGCCCGCGCGCTCAACTGCATCGGTCCTGACGGCAAGCGCACCGAGCCCACCATCCATCCCTGCGGGATGTGCGAGCCCTGTGTCTCGATTTCGGAATCCCGCAATGTCGATGTGCAGGAGATGGACGCCGCCAGCCGCACCGGCATCGATGACATTCGCGAGATCATCGAAGGGGTGCGCTATGCCCCGGTGGCGGCGTGTTACAAGGTCTATATCATCGACGAAGTCCATATGCTGTCCAAACAGGCGTTCAACGGCTTGCTGAAGACCCTGGAAGAACCGCCGCCGCATGTGAAATTTGTCTTCGCCACCACCGAGATCCGCAAGGTGCCTGTGACGGTGTTGTCGCGCTGCCAGCGCTTTGATCTGCGCCGCATCGACAGCGCCGAGCTGGCCGCCTATCTGGCGACTTTGGCGGAAAAGGAAAAGGTCAAGATCGAACCGGATGGGCTGGCTTTGATCGCCCGCGCCGCCGAAGGTTCGGCGCGCGATGCCTTGTCCCTGCTCGACCAGGCCATCGCGCATGGCGAAGGCGAAGCCATCACCGCGGAAACGGTGCGCCAGATGCTGGGCCTGGCCGATCGCGGCCGGGTGCTGGATATTTTCGAAAAGCTGATGGGCGGCGAGATCGCCGCGGCGCTGACCGACCTGAAAGGCCTGTATGACGCCGGCGCCGATCCGCTGGCGGTGATGCAGGATTTGCTGGAAACCACCCATTTCCTCACCCGGGTGAAAGTGGCCCCCAGCGCGCAAGGCTTTTTTGATGGCGGCTCGGGCGAAGCCAAGCGCGCCGCCGCCCTGGCCGCCAAACTGTCGGTGCCCTCGCTGACGCGGGCCTGGCAGATTCTGCTCAAGGGCCTGTTCGAGGTGCGCGACGCCACGCGGCCCATTTCCGCCTGCGAAATGGCGCTGATCCGGCTGGCCTATGCCGCTGAACTTCCGCCCACCGACAAGCTGGTGAAGGATCTGCTCGACGGCGGCGCGGTTGCGGCGCCACGCGGCAGCGCGTCTGCGCCGTCATCATCTCCGCGCGCCCCGGTTGCTACCGGCTCCGCCATGCCCGCCCGCGCGCCGCTGCCTGAAGGCGCCCCCACCGCCTCCATCCGCAATCTGGAAGATATCGTCGCCTTGTGCGAGCCGCGCTCGGAACTCAGGGTCAATCTGGAGCACAATGTCCATCTGGTG
Source organism: Rhizomicrobium sp. (assembly GCA_035693565.1). Lineage (GTDB taxonomy): Bacteria > Pseudomonadota > Alphaproteobacteria > Micropepsales > Micropepsaceae > Rhizomicrobium. The sequence continues at coordinate 358,540 of DASSGF010000029.1, forward strand.
CATCTGGAGCCGGGCCGCATCGAAATACGCCCCACGCCGCGCGCCCCGCGCACCCTGGCCAATGATCTTCAGACCAAGCTGCGCGCCCTGACCGGCGAACGCTGGACGGTTTCCATCGCCAGCCAGGGCGGCGCGGCCACCTTGGCGGAACAGAAACAGGCGGCAAAAAGCGCCCGCTTCGAGGCAGTGGCGCAGGAGCCCATGGTGCGCGCCGTGCTGGACCGCTTTCCGGGCGCGGAAATCGTGGCGGTGCGGGACACGGTTGCACCGGACGTTGCCGCGCCCATGCCGGAAAACGACTCCGACTCCTGATGGCGGCCATCGGGTCTGAAATTGAGCGGCTGATTCAGTTGCTGGCCAAATTGCCCGGCCTGGGGCCGCGTTCGGCCCGCCGCGCCGCGCTGGCCTTGTTGAAAAAGCGCGATACCTTGCTGGAGCCCTTGGCCGACAGCCTGCGCGAAGCCGCCGATGCGATCCTTTCCTGCGAAGTCTGCGGCAATCTCGATACCCAGTCGCCTTGCGCCATTTGCAGCGACACCCGCCGCGATCCGCATATCCTGTGCGTGGTGGAGGATGTCGCCGATCTTTGGGCGTTGGAGCGGGCGGGCGTGTTCCGGGGCCGCTATCATGTGCTGGGCGGGGCGCTGTCGGCCTTGGATGGCGTGACGCCGGAGCGGCTGAATGTGGCCAAGCTGCTGGAGCGCGTTTCCAATAGTGGCGGGCAGGGCGTGGACGAGGTGATCCTGGCGATGAACGCCACCGTCGAAGGCCAGACCACGGCGCATTATCTGATGGATTTGCTGGGCGACCGGAAAGTCACCCGCCTGGCGCATGGCGTGCCAGTGGGCGGCGAACTGGATTATCTGGATGAAGGTACGTTGAGTGCTGCCTTCAAGGCCAGGCGCTCGCTTTAGGGCGCGGTTCTTTTGTGTCCTGAGTTCGTCGCTCGTCGCTCATGTACTATTTGTACACGTCGCTCCTCGCTCCTGCTCAGTCCACAAAATTCCTCGCGCCCTGCTATTCGCGTGCTGGAAGAAAATACGGCACCACCAGGCTGACCGCCATCAGCACCAGCAGGATCACCAGATTGCTGGCATAGGGCGCATAGCTCTCCTGCCAGGCGGTTTCGATCACCGGCGCCAGCAACCACAGCAACACCGCTGCTGCGGCCGCCAAGCCCGTCACCTGCGCCAGCTCGCGCCGGAACCGGCGTTGCTCGATGCGTTTCATCACCGCAAAGGCAAAGTGCGGATCGGCAGCCGGCGCATCGCCGGCCATCAGAATTTTCAGGGTGGCGTCATCCATCACGCTCTCCTAACGCGGCAGCCAGCTTTTCGCGCCCCCGCGCCACATGGGATTTTACCGTACCCAGCGGCATCGCCAAGGCCTCCGCAGCCTCCGCATGGGTGAATTCGCATCCCAGACAAAGCAGCAAGGTGGCCCTTTGCTCCGGCGGAAGTTCCGCCAGAGCCTTGGCCAAGTCGAGTTTCAAGCCCGGATCGGGCCGGATCACAATTTCCGTATCGGCGGCGCGGCCCTGGCGCATCAGCCGCCGCAGGAAGCTGCGCTTGCCTTCGCGGAATTTGTGCCAGGCGATGCCGAACAGCCAGGGCCGGAACGGCCGCGCCGGATCGAAGCGCGCGATATTTTCCCAGGCAAAGACGAAAGCCTCCTGGGCGATATCGTCGGCATCGCGCGCGCCCAGCCGTTTCAGGAAGGCGCGCAATCCCTGCTGATGCATATGGACCAGACGCCCGAAAGCGTCGGCCGAACCGGCCCTGGCGCGTGCCACCAGGGCCGGTTCGGCGCTGTCTTGCGTCACCTTTTGTCCTTGTCATCGGGTGGCCAGCCGCGCGACATGAACAGCAAAGAGAGGAAATTGCTGAAGGCCAGGGCGGCGAAAATGATCATCGGCACGAACAGGCCGAACGGATGGTGATGCCAGCGATCGCCATCGTCCATGTGCCAGAAACTCATCGCCCCGAAGGCAATGGCCAGGACGGTAAAAAGGATGGCCCGGTGCAGGCGGCGCTCCGGCGAATGACGCCAGCCATAGCGACCGCATCCCCCCTCCATACCGGCCTGCAGGCTTTTGACCAGTTCCGGCGGTGGGTCTTTGCCCTGGTCGGCATAGCTCTTGATGATGTCCAGCGCCCGGTTGGCGCGGGAATGCCGCGACCAGCCCCAGGCCAGTGCGCAGATCATCCAGAACAAGGGGAAGATCAGCCACCAGAAGCGGGGGAAAAACCAATAGAAATCATGGTCCATGAGGATGCCCTTTCTTGACCTTATTGGCCGCGGACCGGGCTCCTGGATGCGGCCCCAAACTGCAGCTTAAGTAAGGCTTTTGCCGCCGTCCGGCGGGGCCAGTTCCACTTTTTCGATCTTCTCGGCCCGTAGCGTGATTTTGCCGGTGGAAATCAGGATGTTCTTGATGTCGGCATCGGCCTGGGTGAAATGGGTTTGCAGCTTGCCCACCCGCTCCGCCAGCAGCCGCACGTCATTGAGCAGGGTGCCGACTTCCTTCTTGATCAAATCGGCCTGCTCGCGCATGCGCGCGTCCTTCATCACCGTCTGGATGGTGCTGATCGCCAGCATCAGGATATTGGGCGACACCACGACCACATTGGCGCGATGGGCCTTCTGGATCACATCGGCGAAACCGTCATGTAAGTCGGCATAGAGCGATTCCGACGGCACGAACATGATGGCGGGGGTCTGGACCTCGCCGGGGATCAGGTATTTTTCCGCGATGTCGCCGACATGCTTGCTGACCGTGGCGCGCACCTGCGCCTGGGCGGATTTGCGCTCCTCGTCATTGGCGGCGTTGCGCAACAGGTCGAAGCCTTCCAGGGGAAATTTGGAATCGATCACCAGCAGCGCCTTGTTGCCGGGAATGCGGATCACGCAGTCGGGCCGGTTGCGGTTGGAAAGAGTGAACTGGAAATCGTAAAGCGACGGCGGCAGGCCATCGCGCACGATCTCTTCCATCTGGGCCTGGCCGAAGGCGCCGCGCGATTGCTTGTTGCTCAGCACCTGCTGCAAGGAAACCACCTGGCCCGACAAGGCGGAGATATTCTTCTGGGCTTCGTCGATCACCGTCAGCCGGGCGCCAATTCCGCCCAAGGTCTCGGCGGTTTTGGTGGCATTCTCGCTCAGGCTATCTCCCAGCCGCTGTTTCAAGGCCTCGACCTGAACCGAAGTCTGGCGGAACTGCTCGGCAATGGCGCCCTGGCCGCGGATCACCTCATCCAGCCGCGGATCGGGCGGTTCCTGGGCCTTGGTCTTGGGCCGGGCAAAGGCCAGAATCAGCGCGCCCACAACCACCGCCGCCGCCAGCGCCATCAATGCTAATTCCATGAATCCTTGACCCAAAAGGCTTGAAAGCCTATCTCCAGCCCATGACCGTGCGCCCCATCATAACCGCCCCCGATCCGCGTCTCCAAGCCGTCTCCATGGATGTGGAGAAGGTGGACGACGCCATCCGCAAGCTGGTCGACGACATGGCCGAAAGCATGTACGCCGCCGACGGCATCGGCCTGGCGGCGGTGCAGATCGGGGTGGCCAAGCGGGTGATCGTGATCGATCTGGACCAGAAAGAGGGCAAGAAGAACCCGCGCGCCTTCATCAATCCCAAGATCACCTGGGCCTCGGAGGAGATGGCGGTGTTCGAGGAAGGCTGCCTGTCGGTGCCGGAAATCTGGGACGATGTCGAACGCCCCGCCCGCATCAAGGCGGAATATCTGGACCGCGACGGCAACAAGCAGACGCTGGAAGCCGAGGGCATGCTGGCCACCTGTTTGCAGCATGAGATGGACCATTTGAACGGGGTCTTGTTCATCGATCACCTGTCGCGGCTGAAGCGCTCGATGGCGATCAAGAAGCTCACCAAGGCCAAAAAGCTCAAAGAGACTGCCTGATCGCATGGGTGAGGAGCGTTTCGCGTTAGCGAACGAAATGGTCCAGTGGACCATTTCGAGCGACGAACGCCGCGAGCTAGGGCGAGCGGCCGGGGGAAGTTGATGACTTTGCGATTAGCCTTTATGGGCACCCCCGATTTCGCGGTGCCCACCCTTGCCGAGCTGATCGCCCAGGGTCACGACATTGCCGCCGTCTATTCCCAGCCGCCGCGGCCCAAGGGTCGCGGCATGGCGCTGGAGCCGGGCCCCGTCCATGCCTTTGCCGAACGCGCCAAACTGCCGGTGCGCACGCCACTGTCGCTTAAGGCGGCCGACGAACAGGCGGCCTTTGCGGCGCTGAATCTGGATGCCGCCATTGTGGTCGCCTATGGCCTGCTGCTGCCCAAGCCGGTTTTGGACGCCCCCCGGCTGGGCTGTTTCAATCTGCATGGCTCGCTGTTGCCGCGCTGGCGCGGCGCCGCTCCCATCCAGCGGGCGGTGATGGCGGGCGACGCCGAGACCGGCGTGATGGTGATGCGGATGGAAGAGGGGCTGGATACCGGCCCGGTGCTGATGGCCGAACGGGTGCCGGTGGCGCGCAAAACCTCCGGCGAACTGGCGGCCGAATTGTCGCGTCTTGGCGCCGATCTGATGATGCGGGCGCTGGGAGCCTTGGAGCGCGGCGCGGTCACGCCGCAGCCGCAGTCCGAAGACGGCGTCATCTATGCCAAGAAGATTTCCAAGGATGAGGCCCGCATCGACTGGTCGAAAAGCGCTGCGGAAATTGACTGCCTGATCCGGGGGCTGTCACCCGCGCCCGGCGCTTTCACCGAAGTCAAAGGCGAGCGGCTGAAAATTCTCTACGCCATGCCGGTGAAGGATCGCGGTGAGGCAGGCGAAGTCATCACCGATGATCTCACGGTGGCCTGTGGCGAAGGCGCCTTGAAACTGTTGAAAGTCCAGCGCGCCGGCAAGGGCGTGATGGAAGCGGGGGAATTGCTCAAAGGCTTTTCGCTGCCGCCCGGCACCAAGCTTTAGCTGATGACGCGCTTCCGTCTCACTTTGGAATATGACGGCTCGCCCTTTGTCGGCTGGCAGCGCCAGGACAATGGCCCTTCGGTGCAAGCCGCGCTGGAAGAGGCGATCGAGAAACTGTCCGGCGAACGGGTGACGGTGACGGGCTCGGGGCGCACCGATGCGGGTGTGCATGCCCTGGGCCAGGTGGCGCATTTCGATCTGGAAAAACTGTTCGAGCCCGGCAAGGTGCGCGATGCCTTGAATCATTATCTGCGGCCCAATCCCGTGGTGGTGCTGGACGCGGCGGCCGCAGAGGTGGACTTCCATGCCCGTTTTAGCGCCCGCGCCCGGCACTATCTGTTCCGCATCCTGAACCGCCGCAGCCCGCCGGCGCTGGAGACGGGCAAGGTTTGGCACGTCTCACCCAAGCTGGACGCCGAAGCCATGCATGCGGCAGCGCAAGTGCTGGTGGGCCAACATGATTTCACCACTTTTCGCGCCGCCGAATGCCAGGCGCAATCGCCGGTCAAGACCTTGGACCGGCTGGATGTGAGCCGCCGCGCCGATGAAATCCATATCGAGGCGTCGGCGCGGTCTTTTTTGCATCACCAGATTCGCTCTTTCGCCGGGACCTTGAAACTGGTGGGCGAAGGCAAATGGAGCGCGCGCGATGTCGCCCAGGCGCTGGCGGCGAAGGATCGCGCGCGTTGCGGCCCGGTTTCGCCGCCGGACGGGCTGTATCTGGTGCGGGTGGATTATTAGGGGCTGGCGTCATCGGCGCGTGCCGGTCAGTCATCCTCGCCGAATTGGCCAAACAGCAGGGATATATTGATCCGCTGTGACAGGTAGTCACTCCGAAACCGGAATGTGTCCGTCTTGTGGAATTGGGTTGATTTGAAAATGATCGCCCGGTTGGCGCGGTGCGCAATGGTGTAACGCTTGGCGCCGGCGCGCCGCAGGAATTCGTGCACCATCTCCTCGCTGCTATTCAGTTTGCGCATGGTCTGGATATCGGGGGCGGCCGCGTCCCAGATTTCCATTCCGCCGCTGCCGGGATCCAGGTTCGCGCTGTCATCCGTGATGTACAGATTCACGTTGATCGTGGAATTGTCGGCATGGGTATTGGTGCCGGTGGAAAGTTCGCTGTCATACTTGAACGCGCCCAGATAGCGAAACGCTTCCCCCGACAATAGTGCGCCATATACCAGGGGGATTTCCTCGACAATCTGCGCCAGCAAGGGACAGGCAAATCCGTCCTCGGGAGCGGCGCCCAGATACCCGGCCGGATAGACCTTCCGCCACACCGTCGATCCCGCGCAATAGAGGCGAAGCCTCTCTAGCGCCGCGCCGGTGAGGAAATCATCAACCACCACCATCTGGGGCCGGCTCTTGTGCCATGCATCGAGCAGTTGCGGCGTGCAATGACCGGGATTGATGGCGGGACCCGGCAGCCGGCTTCCCTCCGCCAGCTGAAACATGTCCGCGACCTCAGGCGCTTCCGCCGGCGCTTGACCGTCCCAGAGATAATCACGCTGGGCGCGATCATGCTTGAGCTTGTGCGCGGGAGATTCGGAAGGCGGCGCCTTTCCCCGGCCATACACCAGCGCCGCGCGGCGCATATAATGTTCGAAACCTTCGGCAACCTGGCCATTCTGGGACAGCACCGCGCCCAGATGAAAATGCGCTTCCGCGAAATCGGGGTTTTGGGCCAGCGCGGAGCGATAACAGGCGATAGCCTCCTGCGTTTTGCCCTGCATCAACAGAGCGCTGCCCAGATTGTCCAACAGCGCCGCATCGTTGCGGCGCGAGGCCAGTGCCTGCCGGCACGCCGCCACCGATGCGTCCCCTATCTGGGATTTGAGCGGCTTAAATCTTTCATCCGCCAAACCGCGTTGCGCCGCCTGCTTCAGGACCGCGCCCGCCTCCGCCGGGTTCTCCGCCGCAAGCAAGCCTTTGGCGAGGGAGAAATAGTAAAGCGGTTCCGCCGGGTTGGCGTTCAGCGCCGATTTCAGATGCGCGAGGCCCTCATTGACGCGGCCCGTCTGAATCAGAAGAACGCCAAGATGATGATTGGCGCCGGCATGATTGGGCTCGGCCTGGAGCAGAGATCGATAGGCCGCTTCGGCCGCAGCCAGGCGTCCGGCGCGGTGATTGGCCAGCGCGTCTCCGAGCGCCGCCCCATGGGATGGCGGGAAATGGGACATGGTCGGCCGCACTATAAGAGAATTCATTGCCAAAGGCTCGGGCTTTGGGTCACCCTCAACCGACATGAGACGCAAAACTTCAGGTCTGGCACGCGCGCTGCAGGCGGTCACCGTCGCGGCGAGCGTTCTTCTCGCCGCCGGCCTGTCGAGAGCCGCCTGCGCCCAGACGCCGGATCTTGAGCTTGCCGCGCTGAACGCCAAGGCATCGGCGCTGGACGCACAGGATTACCGGTTCGTGCAGCCGGTCTGCACCCGCTGTCACTCGCCCGAAATGTTCCTGCATTCCCGCAGCTGGTCTGGGTGGCAGGACATCTTCAACCAGATGAAAGGCTATGGCGCCGCCGGCTCCAGCGAGCAGTGGGAACATATTTACAGATATTTCCAGCACAGCCTGACCCGGATCGACGTCAACCATGCCGACGAAGACGAACTGTCCGCGGTTCTTGGCGTGGACGAAAAAACCGCCATCGCCATTGTGCAACGCCGCACGGATCAGCGGTTCAAGACCGCGGCCGAGCTGGAGGCCGTGCCGGGCGTGGACAGAAACCGGATCGAGGACATCCGGCCTCGCCTATTGTTTGACCCTCCGGCGGAGGACCAGTAAAGTTCGGGAATTGCCGCGACCGGGACGCGGCACGGTCGCTTCGTTCCCCAATAAAAAACCAGGGAGAAGACCATGCAAACGCGCAAAGCGCTTCTGACAACTGCAAGCCTGGCCATCATGGCCTGCGTCGCCGCCTCCGCCCAGGAGAAAGCCCCGCGCGCTGCCGCCCCGGCGGCGGCCACCGCAACTGCCGGCCTCCTTCCCTATCAAAGCCGGCCCAGGCATCTGATCTACATCGCCACGCCGGGCGATGAAGGCGCCGACGATCAGTCGGGCGTCATCGTGCTGGACGCCGACCATGACTATCGTTTTGTGAAGCGCATTCCTTATGGACTGGCGGCCAGCGAATTGCCCGGGCCAAAAATCTCCGGCATGACCTCCAGCATTCCCGCCAACAAAATCTATGTCACCACCGATGGCGGCAGCATGATCGCCTTCGATCTCAAGACCGACAAGATCGCCTGGACCTTCAAGGGCGAAAAGGGGCCGGTGAAGCTTCAGCGGCGCGGCGCGGCGGCGGACGGTTGCTGCGAGCGACCCTATACCTTGGCCGGCGGCAAGACGCTCCTGGTCGCTTCCGCCTATAACAATTGGTGGTATCTGATCGACGCGGAAACCGGCAAGAAGCTGGGCCGTATTGACACGCCTGAGACGCCGCACACCCACAATGTGGCGGTCACCGCCGACGGCAAGCTTGCCGTCCTGGCCAGCATCTCCGGGCCCAAGGAGGGTGCCGCTGGCGTCGCCGTGGTGGACCTGCCCAACAAAAATGTGCTGCGCTACATTACATTCAGCGACGACGTGCGCCCCATCACCATCAATCATGACGGCAGCCTGGTCTATGCCAATGTCAACAATCTTGACGGGTTCGAGATCGGCGACACCAAAACCGGCAAGATGATCAAGCGCGTCGAACTGCCGGGCGAGATGTGGAAGGCCAAATGGGCCGATCCCAATCACCAGCATTTCGGCCACGGCCTGCCCAGTCACGGCATCGGCATGACGCCGGACGAAAGCGAAATCTGGGTGACGGACGCCGCCAACAGCGCCTGGCAGATCTGGGACAATCCCGGTGACGGGCGCAATCCGGTTTATAACCCGTCCAAGACCGTGCCTATCCAGGCCGGCATCGACTCCAGCTGGATTTCGATGACCAATGACGGCAAGACCGCCTTTGTGGGAGACGGCAGTGTCATTGATGTGCGGGCGCACCGGGTGATCGCCACCCTGAAAGACGAATACGGCCGGCCCATCCACGCCATGGAAAAGGTGCTGGCCATGACATTCCGCGACGGCAAGCTGGTAGAGACCAGCAACCAGTTCGCCATTGGCGATGCCAAGGCCACCGAAGCGCGCCTGGAGCGCGAGCGCAACAAGCAGGCGAGCAATCAATAGAGCGTTGAGGCCGGTACTCTACAGATCCACCAGCGTCACCGCGCCGGGATCAATCGGTTCGCCCAGGAAAATTTCGCCCAGATGGGCGAACCGCCCGGGCGCATCGGTGGCCAGGAAAAGCGGATTCGCCGCGCCGCCGGTCTGCAACAGCGATTTCTCCGTCAAGATTTTCTCCACCGCCGCCGCCGTGGTTTCGGCGCTGTCGATCAAGGCCACATCCGGGCCCGCGACCTTGGCGATGGTCTGTTTCAGCACCGGAAAATGGGTGCAGCCCAGCACCAAACCGCGCGGACGCGGCATGGTGGCGAGCAGAGGATCGAGATAGCGATGCGCCACCAGTTCGGCGATGGCGCCGTCGCGCAAACCTTCTTCCGCCAGGCTCACGAACAGGGGACAGGCCTGCTGCACCACCGGCATCTGCGGCGCCAAGGCCTGGATGGCGCGGACATAGGCGCCACCTTTGACCGTGCCCTCGGTGGCGATCACGGCGATGGGGCCAACGGGCGCCGCCACCACGGCGGCTTCGGCGCCGGGCGCGATCACGCCCACAACGGGGAGCGGGGCCAGGCTTTCGGCGAGCGCCGGCAAGGCCGCGGCGCTGGCGGTATTGCAAGCCACCACCAGCAGTTTGATGCCGTATTTCATCAGCGCGGCGGACGCCTGCACCGCATAACGCGTCACCGTGTCGGCGCTTTTGGTGCCGTAAGGCAATCGCGCCGTATCGCCCAGATAGACAAAGGATTCGCCCGGAAGTCGCGCTTTCAGGGCGCGCATCACCGTCAAACCGCCCATCCCGGAATCGAAAATACCGATAGGGTTCAAAGCGGCGGTTTCGCGAAATAGGCCGCCAGCAGCGCGGCATAGATGTCGGTCAAGGCCGCGATCTCCGCCACCGGCACGCATTCATCGGCCTTGTGCATGGTGGCGCCCGCCAGCCCCAACTCCACCACCGGACAAACATCCTTGATGAAGCGGGCGTCCGAGGTGCCGCCGCTGGTGGAGAAGAACGGCGCCTGGCCGGTGATGCCGGCCACCGTGTCGCTGATCAGCTGGGTGAATTTGCCCGGCGTGGTGAGAAAGGAAACCCCGCTGGTCCGGGACGTCACCTCGATCTCGCAACCGGACTGTTCGGCGATGATGGAGGCGCGGTCCTTGACCCAGTTGGTCAGGCTGTCCGGGGTGTGCTTGTCATTGAAGCGGATGTTGAAGGCTGCCCGCGCTTCGGCCGGAATCACATTGGTGGCGCCGTTGCCCACATCCACGCTGGTAAAGGCCAAGGTCGAAGCATCGAAATGCTCGCTGCCCTTGTCCAGCCTGTGAACGGCGAGTTGGGTGATCAACTCGGCCAGCGGCGGAATGGGATTTTTCGCTTTTTGCGGATAGCCGACATGGCCTTGCGCGCCGGTGACTTTCAGCTTGAAATTGATCGAACCGCGCCGCCCGATCTTCAGCGTATCGCCGGCATGGCCCACCGAGGTGGGCTCTCCCACCATGCAATGATTGATCTTTTCGCCACGCGCGGTCAGCCATTCCAGCATCTTGACGGTGCCGTTGACGGCGGCGCCCTCCTCGTCGCCTGTGATGAGCAGGCTGATCGAGCCTTTGAATTTTTCCGGTGGCCTTCCAGTCCTCGCCGCCGCCACAACAAAGGCGGCGATGGCCGATTTCATGTCGGCGGCGCCCCGGCCATAGAGCATGCCGTCGCGCACCTCGGCGGCAAAGGGATCGGCGCTCCAGCCTTCGCCCACCGGCACGACATCGGTGTGCCCGGCAAAGCAGAAATGCGGCGCTTCGGTTCCCAGCCGGGCATAGAGATTGTCGACATCGCCGAACGGCAGGCGATGGGTGACAAAGCCCAGTTCTTTCAGCACCCGTTCCAGAATATCCAGGGCGCCGGCATCCTTCGGCGTCACCGACGGACGGCGGATCAGGGCCTGGGCCAAGGCGAGGGCGTCTATCTCAATGCTCATCAATCCCGCAGCAATTCATTGATCGAAGTCTTGGCGCGGGTCTTCTCGTCCACCCGCTTGACGATGACGGCACAATAGAGATTGGGGCCCTTGTCGCTTGGCAGAGAGCCGGATACCACCACCGAATAAGGCGGCACCTTGCCCAGATGCACTTCGCCGGTGGCGCGGTCGATGATCTTGGTCGAAGCCGACAGATAGACGCCCATCGACAGCACGCTGCCTTCGCCCACAATCACCCCTTCGGCCACCTCGGCGCGGGCGCCGATGAAGCAATTGTCCTCGATGATGGTGGGCGAAGCCTGAAGCGGCTCCAGCACCCCGCCAAGTCCCGCCCCGCCGGAAATATGGCAATGCGCGCCCACTTGCGCGCAACTTCCCACCGTGGCCCAGGTGTCGATCATGGTGCCTTCACCGACCCGCGCGCCCACATTGACAAAGCAAGGCAACAGCACCGCGCCCTTGGCGATGAAGGCGGAGCGGCGCACCACCGCGCCCGGCACGGCGCGGAAGCCGGCGGCGCGGAATTTGGCTTCGTCCCAGCCCAGAAATTTGGAATCCACCTTGTCCCACCACACCGCTTCGCCCGGCGCGCCGGAGATCAGTTTCATGTCGTTCAGGCGGAAGGACAGCAGCACCGCCTTCTTCAGCCACTCATGCACCACCCATTGGCCGCCGGTCTTTTCCGCCACCCGCAGCGAGCCATTGTCCAGCCCCTCCAGCGCCGCTTCCACCGCGTCGCGCTCCACGCCCTTGCTTGTCACGCCAAGCTGATCGCGCTTCTCCCAGGCGGCATTGATGGCGGCACTCAAGTCACTCATGGTCAAATCCTGATACTGTGGAGAAAGCGGGCGAGATTGGCGGTCTGATGATGGATGTCGCTGTCGGCGACCTCCACTACCGGGCCGTGCTTGCCCCAATGCACGTCATTTTTCAACCATACCGTCGTCATGCCCAGGCGCGCGGCCGGCACCAGGTTGCGGGGAATATCGTCAAACATGGCGGCGCTGCGCCCGTCCACCCCGCCCAGAGCCATCACATGGCCATAGGCTTCCGGCATGGGTTTGGGCATGAACTTCATGCTGCGGATATCCCATACCGCGTCGAAGACACCGCCCAGGCCGATCCGCTCCAGGATGCGCGCGGCGTGACGGGCGCAGCCATTGGTGAAGACAAAGCGCCGTCCCTGAAGCCGCGCCAAGGCCGTGTTCAATTCCATGTCCGGCGCCAGATCGCCCAGGTCGATATCATGCACGAAATGCAGATACTCCTCGGCATCGCAGTCGTGCTCGCGCATCAGCCCGTTCAAGGTGGTGCCGTACTGGCGGTAGAGGTCTTTTTGCACGCCCCGCGCCGCCTCGCGCGGCAGATTCAAGAACCGCTCGACATAGTCGGTCATGCGGCTTTCGATCTGCGCGAAAATGCCGTTGTCGGCGCAGTAGAGGGTATTATCCAGGTCGAAAATCCAGTCTTTCACATGCCGAAAATCCGGACCCTGGCGAAGGCCCGGCGGGACATCGCGGGCGGTATCCGCCTGCGGGACCTGGTTTTTCACGATCGGGGCGCTGGCCATGGGCTGAACATGGCTTGGGCGGGGGGCCGGCGCAAGCACCGTTAACGGACATCCACCAAGCCTGTTTAAAGGCTGTTAAAACCCCGCAAGCCAATATGCACGGCCAGAGCGGGCCGAAGGCAAGTGACATGGATCAGAGATCATCCGCCGGCGCCAAGCCGGGCGCAAAATCGGGTCTCGACCCCCGCGACGCGCTGGATATTCTGGATATCCGTTCGGCCAAGCCCGGCGGCGCCAATGAACTTGCCAGCCGTACCGATGCCGGCGCCGATGTGCTGCATTATCTCGCCAGCCATGGCGCGCCGGCCACCCGCCAGGCGGTTGCCGCCAATGTGGCGACGCCGGCGCTTACCAACCGCCTGCTGGCCGAGGACGAATGCGAAGATGTGCGCGCCGAACTGGCGGCCAAGATCGCCCGCCTGATGCCGGGCCTGTCGGAGCGCGAAAGCTCGCATGTCGTGGCCTTGACCATCGAGACGCTGGAAACCCTGGCGCGCGACGCCACCGTGCGGGTGCGCGCCATCCTGGCGGAAGAAATCAAATATCTGAACTGCATTCCCAAGGACATTGCGCTGCGCCTGGCCAAGGATGTGGAAAGCGCGGTGGCGGCGCCCATCCTGGAATATTCCCCGCTTCTGTCCGACGCTGATCTGATGGAGATCATCGCCTGCGGCCAGGTGCAGGAGGTGCTCACCGCCATCGCCAAGCGCAAGCCGGTCAGCGAACCGGTCAGCGATGTGCTGGTGCAGTCCTTGAATGTGCCGGCGGTAGCGGCGCTGCTGGTCAATCCCGATGCCCGCATCCGCAAGCAGACCATGGACCGGATCATCGACCAGATCGAAGAGGTCAGCGCCTGGCAACTGCCCCTGGCGCTGCGTGCCGATCTGTCGGCGCGGGCTATCCGGCGTATCGGTGGCCTGGTGGGGGCCTCGATCCTTGAGCGATTGGCGGCGCGCAGCGATTTGTCCGACGGCACCCGCGCGCATCTGAACCGCGAGCTTCGGATCCGGCTGGCGGAAGCGCCCGTGGAGGCCGACGGGATTACGGCCGCCGAGACCGTGGCCACGGCCACAAGGGAAGGCCGGCTGGATAGCGGCTTTGTCGAACATGCGGCGCAAAGCGGCCAGCGCGATGTCGTGATCCTGGCCCTGGCGCAACTGGCCAATGTCAGCGAGCAGACCGTGAAAAAAATGCTGATGGCGGGCAGCGCCAAGCCGCTGGTGGCTTTGGTGTGGCACACCCATCTGTCCATGCGGGTGGCGTTCAAGATCCAGACCTTCATCATGAAATTGCCGACGCGCGATGTCTTGCCGGCGCGCGGCGGCGTGGGCTTTCCGCTCAGCAAGGAAGAGATGCGCTGGCATCTCAATTATTTCAACATTCCAGCCTAGCGGCCCACCAACCCATTCGGCCCGATATGGGTGACATAGCCGGCTTTTCCCTTGGTCGGCGTGGCGGCGAAGCCTGCTTCGACAAGCCCGCGGCCTAAGCAGTTCTGCGCCCCTTCAATCTCGAAAATCACGGGCGTGACGCAGAATTTCCGCGTACCTCCCACCAGCGTTGCGCCGTTCTTGCGCTGCGCCAGGAGATAGACGGTATCGGTCTTCAGCGGCGTGGTCAGCGCCTTGGCGCAGGCCTTGGGCTCCACCGTCCACCAGCCGCGTGATACCGGCTTGCCATGCTCGATCTGGCCCAGCGCCACCAGCAGCACGTCGGCCGCGTCATTGCAGACGGTATAGCCGGAAGGCGCGATCTTCTTGGCCGCCTCCTGTTCCAGGGCGTTGAACAGTTCGGCATTGCCGGCATTGGAAGTGAAATGCATGCGGGCGCGGAAATCCGTCAACGCCGCGCCGGTCGTCTTGTCCGGCTTGCCGTCGATGCGAGAGATTTTATAGCCATTGTCCTTGAGCAGGCGCTTGACCCCCGCCAGCTGCGCCTCGCTCAAACTCATCGCCGGGGCTTCATCGAAATTCATCGTCCAGGCGCGCTTGCCGCCGGTGTTGATCGCGGCGAAGGGCAGGGCGAAGGTGTCCTCGGCGGTGCAGTAAGGCTGGATCGCCGATTGCTTGAGCGAAAAGTCGCCGTCCTTGACGCAGACGGAGGTGGCGCCGCCCCAGGCGCGCGCCGGCCCGGAATGGGCGATGCCGCTGCGGGCATGGACCAGATAGCTTTCCGCCGTCAGCGGCTCCTGGCGTGCGACTTGGCAATCGCCTGGTACGATGCGGGTCCAGCCCTGCGTGTCACTACCGGGCGTGTCGTTGCCGGGCGGGTGGATCGCCGATGTGGCGGCATAAAGGATATAGCTGGTGCGGTTGCACAGGGTGAGCGCGGCTTGTGCCGGCTTGGCCATCAGACAAACCGCCAGCAGCGCCAAAGGCAGCAGCGCCCGCCGCAAGCTCATGCGCCGGTCATTCGTTTGTGATCAGCGTGCCCGCGCCATGCTCGGTGAAAAGTTCGAGCAACAGCACATGGGGAATGCGCCCGTCCAGGATCACCGCGGCATTGACCCCGCCTTCCACTGCGTCGATCGCGGTCTGGATCTTGGGAATCATGCCGCCCGAGATGGTGCCGTCGGCGATCAGGGCGCGCGCCTCGCGCACCGACAGTCGGGGGATCAGCTTCTTGTCCTGGTCCAGCACGCCTTCGACATCGGTCAACAGCATCAGCCGCTCGGCCTTCAAGGCGCAACTGACCGCGCCCGCCACCGTATCGGCATTGATGTTGTAGGTCTCGCCCTTGCGGCCCACGCCGATGGGCGCGATTACCGGAATGGTCTCCGACTTCATGATGGAGTGCAGCACTCCCGGATTGACCGTATCGGGCTCGCCGACAAAACCCAGATCCACCGGCACTTTTTCGCCGGTCTTGGGATCGGTCTGTGTCATCGCCACCTTGCGGGCGATCACCAGATTGCCGTCCTTGCCCGACAGGCCGACGGCCCTGCCGCCGGCGGCATTGATGCCGGTGACGATCTGCTTGTTGATGGAGCCGGTCAGCACCATCTCCACCACTTCCACCGCCGCCTCATCGGTGACGCGCAAACCGTCGATGAAGGTGGATTCGATATTGAGCTTTTTGAGCATGGCGCCGATCTGGGGGCCGCCGCCATGCACCACCACCGGATCGATGCCGGTCTGCTTCATCAGCACAATATCCTGGGCGAAGTCATGGGCGCTGGAGCCGGTCATGGCGTTGCCGCCATACTTCACCACAATGGTTTTCTGGTCATATTTGAGGATGAAAGGCAGTGCCTCGACCAGCACGCGCCCCGTCTGGCGCCAGCGCGCCAGGGTGCGCAGGTTGCGGTCTTCAGGCTCGTCAGAGGATCCGGCCATGAGGATGCCCTTGGAAAAACAAAAAGTGGGGCCTTATAGCGCGGCAAGACCGTCGATCCAAGCACCGAGGGCGTCAATCCGGAAATCTCGAGCGAGGCATTCCGCCGGGCGACCCGCGGCATCCGCCAGCTTCCTTCCCCCTCGCGGCGCAGCCGTTGGAGGGGGAAGGTGTCGCAACGAGGTGTTTGCGGTACGCAAACCCGAGTTGCGACGGATGGGGGTCAAGTTAAAGGATGGGGGTCAAATTAAAGCCGCCAAATGGGTGCGCAATTCCGGAATACCGGCGCCGTCTAGGGCGGAGGTGATCTGCACCTCGGCCAGCGCGGCGGTGTGCTTTGTGGCTTCCTGTGCCGCGGCTTGCAGCGCCGGAGCGCGCTCGGCGGGTTTCAGTTCGTCGCCCTTGGTTAAAACCAGGCCGTAGGAGACCGCCGCCTGATCCAGCAGCGTCATCACTTGGCTGTCGCTGTCCATCACCCCGCGCCGGGCATCGACCAAAAGCAGCACGCGGCGCAGCCGCGCGCGGCGGCGCAGATAGGCGAAGATCATCTCCTGCCAGCTTTCGGCTTCGCTCTTGGAGCGCTTGGCGAAACCGTAACCGGGCAGGTCCACCAGCATCAGCCTTCCGCCCAGGTTGAAGAAATTGATCTGGCGGGTGGCGCCGGGGGTCTGGGAAACCCGCGCCAAGCTTTTGCGGCCGGTGAGCGCGTTGACCAGGCTGGACTTGCCGGCATTGGAGCGGCCGACGAACGCCACTTCGCTCAAACTCTCCGGCGGCAGATTTTCCGCCGAGGTTGCGCCCCACACAAAATCGCAAGCGCCCGCGAACAGCTTGCGCGCGGCCTCGGTTGCGTCAGCCCCGGCCTCAGTCATTGGCCGCTTTGAGCTTCTTGCCCTTGATGTTGTTGAACAGGCTTATTTCCACGCCTTCGCGCTTCATGATGTAGGTCTGCTGGATCACGCCCAGAAGATTGCTCCAGGCGTAATAGATCACCAGCCCGACCGGGAAGGTGGCGAACATGAAGGTGAAAATCACCGGCATGAAGGAAAACATCTTGGCCTGCACCGGATCGGGCGGCGGCGGATTCAATTTCGTCTGCACCCATTGGGTGATGCCGTACAGGATCGGCCATACGCCGATGGAAACATACGAAAAGAAGGCCGGCAGAACGGCGTGCGGATTATAGGGGATCAGCCCGAACAGGTTGAGGATGGAGGTGGGGTCTTGCGCCGACAAGTCCTGAATCCAGCCGAAGAAAGGCGCGTGCCGCATCTCGATGGTGACGTAGAGCACCTTGTAGAGCGAGAAGAACACCGGAATGGTGAGCAGGATCGGCAGGCAGCCCGACAGCGGATTGGCCTTCTCCCGCTTGTACAGATCCATCATCGCCATCTGCATCTTCTGCGGGTCTTCCTTGTGCTGGGCTTTGATCGCCTCCATCTGCGGCTGCAGCTTCTTCATCTTGCTCATGGAGCGGAAAGACGCGCTTTGCAGGGGAAAGAACACCAGCCGCACGATCACGGTGAGGCCCAATATCGCCAGGCCGAAATTGCCCAGATATTTGTAGAGATTGTCCAACAGCCAGAAGAAGGGCTTGGTGAGAAACCAGAACCAGCCCCAATCCACCGCCTGATCGAAATGGCTGATGCCCTGGCCATCCTGATAGGAGCGCAGAATGTCCACCACCTTGGCGCCGGCAAACAGCTTGTGGGTCACGCTGGCCGTGCCGCCCGGCGCGATGCGGCGCGCCTCCAGCCGGTAGTTGGACTGGTAGGCGTCGGTGCCGCTGGGCGTCTTGGCGCCCAGATAGGCGCCATTGTAATTTTCGTTCTGGGGCGGAATGACCGCCGCCATCCAATATTTGTCGGTGATGCCGACCCAGCCGCCGGTCGAGGCGAAGGTCTTGGGCGGCGTGCCGGGATCCTTGAAGTCGCTATAGCTGGCATCGACTTCGCTGCCATTGGCGACGCCGACAAAACCTTCATGCAAGGACCAGGTGGCGGTGCTCTTGGGGACCGATTGGCGTTCCACCGTGCCATAAGGAAACAGCGCGACCGGCGCGCCGCCGCGATTGGCGACACTGTCGGTGACGGTGAACATGTATTTGTCATCGACGGCGATGACGCGGGTGAAGACCAGGCCATGGCCATTGTCCCAACTCAGCGTCACCGGATGGCCGGGGGCGAGCGTGCCGCCATTGGTCTGGCGCCAGTCGCTGGTATCGTCGGGCATGGCATTGCCGCCCACCCAGCCGAAGGTGGCGTAATAGGGATAGTCGGTGGACTTGGGCGCCAGCAGCACGATCTCCGGCGATTTGGAGTCCACCGTCTCGCGATATTTCTTTAAGCGAAGGTCATCCAGCCGCGCGCCTTTGAGCAGGATGGAGCCGTCCACCATCGGGGTGTCGATGGCGACACGCGCGCCGCCGGCCTTCAAGGCCGCCTCGCGGCTGACATGGGCCGCGCCCGCGCCGATGCCGGGAAGGGAAGGCGCGGCGGATGCGGGAGCCCCAGGCCTGGCCTTCTCCTGATGCGACAGCGCTGCCTGGCGGGCCTGTTCCACTTTTTGCGCCGGCAGGGCGACAAAATATTGCCACAGGAACAGCACCGCTGCCGCGAGGGCGATGGCCAGAAGGACATTCTTGTTGTTGTTCATGATTGGATCGGACGCTTGGAAAGAGGAACCGGGTCAAAGCCTGACGAACCGCCCAGCCAGGTGATGGGGTGGCAGCGCGCAAGCCGCTTCAAGGTCAACCACACTCCCGTGACGGGTCCATGCTGGTGGAGGGCGTCCAGGGCATAGTGGGAGCAACTGGGGGTGAAACGGCAGCTTGACGGCATCAGGGGCGAAACCACCAGGCGGTAGGCACGGATCGGCGCACACAACAGCGCCACCAGGAACCTACGCATGCCCATCTTCCGCTTTCATGTCTCCCGCTTTCGCGTCCAGCTTTTTGTGCGCCGCCTTCAGGGCCGTGGTGATATCGGTCAAAAGGGCCGGAAAGGGGCGCGCCACGGTGGTGCCGCGGGCGACCAGAACATAGTCATGGCCGGGGCGTCCCAAAAGGGGCAGCAATTGCGACGCAGCGGCGCGCAAGCGGCGCTTGGCGCGGTTGCGGATCACGGCATTGCCGATCTTTTTGCTGGCGGTGAAGCCCACGCGCAGATGCCCGCCGACGGGTTCCGGGGCGGGGCAGGTTTCCAGGGTGATGGCACCTTCGACACGGCGCACGCCCCGCGCCGCCCGCAGGAAATCGGCACGCTTTTTCAGGCGTTCCACGACAAGCTGGGGCCCGCCAACCGTTTTTGAGTCAGCCGGGATCAGGCCGAAAGCTTCTTGCGGCCGCTGGCGCGGCGGCGGTTCAGGACCTTGCGCCCGCCGGCGGTGGCCATGCGGGAACGGAAGCCATGACGACGCTTACGGACCAGTTTGCTGGGCTGATAGGTGCGCTTCATGGCTCTCAAGGCTCCGAAAAGGCCCGCCCCCAAAAGGGAAAACAGGGCCAAAAAGAGCGCGGTTTTTAGGGGGCTGCCCCCTGCCTGTCAACCGCCTCCGCGCAATAATATTTCAAGCTGCATCGGACAGGCCTTGGCGCTAAACACCTGGCCATGGCGAGCTGGAATCCCGCGCTTTATCTCTCTTTTGCCGGGGAACGCACCCGCCCCGCCGCAGAGCTGCTGGCGCGGATCGTCGCACCGGCGCCCGGCCGGGTGGTGGATCTGGGGTGCGGACCGGGCAATTCCACCGCTTTGCTGGCGGCGCGCTGGCCCCAAGCCCGGTTGGAGGGGATCGATAATTCCGCCGCCATGCTCAACGAGGCCCGCGCCAGCGGGATCCCGGCGCAATGGATCGAGACGGACATCACGGCCTGGTCGCCGGAGGCGCCCTATGACGTGATTTTCTCCAACGCCACCTTTCAATGGCTGGAAGGCCAGGAGGTGCTGCTGCCGCGGCTGATGCAGCATCTGTCGCCCGGAGGGGTATTTGCTTTTCAAGTGCCCGCCAATTTCCATGCGCCCAGCCATGTCCTGATGCGCGAATTGGCGCGTCAGCCGCGCTGGGCCGAACGATTGAAAAACGTGCGCAACATCGTGCCCGGTTCGGCGCAAGGCTATTACGACATGCTGGCGGCGCATGCCGCGTCGCTGGACATCTGGCAGACGGACTATCTGCAGGTGCTGGAAGGCGATGATCCGGTCTATCGTTTTGTTTCCGCAACCGGCTTGCGGCCATTTCTGGAGGCGCTTTCGGGCCAGGACCGCGATGACTTCATCGCGGCGTATAAGGCGCTGCTGGCTGAAGCCTATCCGCGCCGCGCCGACGGCAAGACGCTGTTTCCATTTCAGCGCCTGTTTGCCGTGGCGGTCGGCCGTTAGTCTCCCAGCGCGATGCCGTCGCGCCGGGGATCGGCGGCGCCGATATAGCCGTCCTTGACCTTCTGGATGCCGTGCAACCCGCTGCCCTCCACTTGCGGCACCTGGACCGTGTGGCCCATGGCGGTGAGCTGGGCGGCCAGGGCGTCGGAATTGGGCGAGCGCTCCAGCAGCGTGCTGCCATTCATATTGACTTCATGCGGCATGGCGATGGCGTCCTTGGGCGACATCTTGGCGTCCAGAATGCCGATCAGGATCTGCGACACATAGTCGATGATGGCGGGCCCGCCGGGCGAACCCACTGACACCAGGAAGTTGTTGTTCTTGTCGAACACGATGGTTGGCGACATGGCCGACAGCGGCAGCTTGCCCGGCGCGGGCGCATTGGCCACCGGCTTGCCGTCGCGCACCGGCTGAAAGGAGAAATCGGTGAGCGTGTTGTTGAGCATGAAGCCCTTGGCCATGATATTGGCGCCGAACACCGACTCCACCGAGGTGGTCATCGCCACCACCTGGCCTGTGTCATCGACAATGGTCATGTGGCTGGTGCCATGCAGCACCGGCGAAACTTGCGGCGCCAGGGCGGCATGTTTTTCCGGCGGATTGCCGGCGACCGCCGTGCCCATGTCTTTGGCCGGATCGATCAGCGCGGCGCGCCCGGCAATGTAGGTCTTGTCGGTCAAGCCTTTGACCGGCACGGCGACAAAGGCGGGATCGGCCAGATATTGGGCGCGGTCGGCATAGGCCAAGCGGCTGGCTTCGGCGAAGAGATGCGCGCCGCTGACGGTATTGGGCGTGAGTTCAGCCGGGGTGAAACGTTGCAGCATGCCTAGTATCTGCAGCACCGCGATGCCGCCGGAGGAAGGCGGCCCCATCGAGCAAAGATGATATTCGCGGTAATCGCCGCACACGGGCTCGCGTTCCTTCGCCTGATAATTTTCCAGGTCGGCGAGCGTCATGCCGCCTTGCTGGCGCGGCGCGTGCTGCACGATATCGACAATGGCTTGCGCGATCTCGCCTTTGTAAAATCCATCCGGCCCCTGCTTGGCGATCTTGCGCAAGGTCGCGGCATAGTCGGGATTCTTGTAGGTCTCGCCCTCCGCCAGGGGCGTGCCGTCGGGGTGATAAAAATGTCCCTTGATATCGGGCATGTTGGCGCCGCGGCCGAAATTGCGGATGGTGCGCGCCAGCTTGGGGCCGACAGGGAAACCGTCCTCCGAAAGCTTGATGGCGGGCTCGAACAGTTTGGCCCAAGGCAGCCTGCCGTATTTCTGGTGCGCCAGCCAAAGCATCTTGACCACGCCGGGTATGCCCACCGACAGGCCGCCGGGAATGGCTTCGCCCTTGTTGCGTGGCTGACCATTGGCATCCAGGAACATGGTGGGCGTGGCCGAGGCCGGCGCCATCTCGCGGCCGTCAAAGCTGATGGTGCGCTTGGTCTTGGCGTCATAGACCAGCATGAATGCGCCGCCGCCGATGCCGGAGGATTCCGGTTCCACCAGGCCCAGCACCATCTGGGTGGCGATGGCGGCGTCCACCGCGCTGCCGCCGGCCCGCATCATCTCCAGCCCGGCCTGCGCGGCATGGGGATTGGCGGCGGCGATCATGTGATGCCTGGCGACCGTCTCGGTGACTTGCGCCTGCGGGGCGCTCGCCGGGAGCGCGGTGACGATCAGCGCCGCAATAGAAAGCGCCTTAAGACTTCTATTCTGCAGCGTCATGACAATCCCGGGGAGCAGTCGCGCTGCGGATGGTAAGGGGCTTTTTGCGCGGGCCACAAATGAAAAAGCCTCGCGGCAGCGTTGCGGCGAGGCTTTTCCAATAATTTGCCGGGCAATCAGCGGACGAAGACGCGCACTTCGCTGGAGGTCGCGTTGGGATCGGTGGTCGAGGCCACATTCAGCCGGGTGGCCGGCACACCCATATCGGTCATGGAACGCATGACATCCTGGGCATGGCGGCGGGCGGTGGACTGGGCGATCTGCACCGAGGCGGCAGTGCCGCGGGTGGGAGACACCGCCACCACCTGGAAATTGGCGCCGGGACGATTCTGCAGCGCCTGGTTCAAGGCGGCATAAAGAACCTGCTGATAATCGACATTGGGCCGGTCGAACCTGACCACCACAAGGGGAGCGCCCACCGCGGCAACGGCGGGGATACCGCCCAGGGAAGAGGTCACGCCGCCGCCATAGAAATCGCCGCTCTTGATGGCGCCGGCCAGGGTGGTGAGGTTGGCGCGCTCATTGGCCAGATAGGCGGTCTGGCGCTGAATCGCGTCGGAAGTTTCCTTGAGCAGCCGGTCGATCATCACAATGGTCTGGCTGGTCTGGTCTTCCAGCAGTTGCAGCTGGCGATGATCTTCATCCACCGCGCCCGAGACGCTGAAAGTGGCGCTGATCTGGTCCAGGGCATAATGGGCCGCGGAACTGTCATTGGTGACATCGGTGCCTAGCGCATTCAGCGCATTCACATTCGCCGACAAGGCGTCGAGCTGGCCCTGGGCGACATTCCATTCCGCCACCAGTTCGGGATTGCCCCTTGTGGTGCCGACCTGCAGCCGGGTGGTGATATGGGCCTTGGCCTCCTGATAGGCGCTGGCCGAACCCGCGCCTTGATTGCGCAGTTCCACCAGCCGCCCGGAATTGCCCGCCAGCTTCTGCTGCAAGCCCATCACCTGGGCGCGCAGGGACTGGATGGTTTTGTTGACGGCGGTGCCGGTGTCGGGACCTGCGTCAATGGTGACCGGGGTGATGGTGGCGACCGGGGCGGCGCCGGAACTCAAGGGTTGGGCAAGGGGAGCTGAAGCAACGGGCGCGGCGCTGGGCGGCGCGCCGGCGCCTTCGGCGGAGGGCGCGGCCTCGGTGGAGGCCTCCTCGTCGCCGCCAAACAGGCTGTCGATGTCGGAACAGGCAGCCAGACTCAGGCCGGCCGTCAGCGCAAAAGCCAGAAACAGGCCCTTCTGGAGCCTATGCCTTGCTGGAATTCCCCTCATCATGTTCTCCGCTGCCCGGCGCCACTGCCCGGCCCCCACTGGCCGTTTCCCGCCGGCCGTTGCAAAGCGATTTGGCGCCCACCCCAACCCCGTCCGCCGCAGTTGGCTTGGGCGGACCCTGGGCAGCAGTCTTAACCAGCAGGGCGGGAGGGGACAAGGGACCAGAAGGCCGCGCTGGGAGGAAATTGACACGTTTCCACTGATACTTGCTGGGAATCGCGCGGTCCGGGCGCAGATGTCC
The DNA here is from genome assembly GCA_035693565.1 of Rhizomicrobium sp. Classification (GTDB taxonomy): domain Bacteria; phylum Pseudomonadota; class Alphaproteobacteria; order Micropepsales; family Micropepsaceae; genus Rhizomicrobium. Next base: position 382,138 of record DASSGF010000029.1, read on the forward strand.
CAAGCCGGCACGGGTTGAGCTTGCCTTTGGGGAGCCTCCCCAATAGGTTCGCGCCCTCAAAACGCACCCGTAGCTCAGCTGGATAGAGCACCAGACTACGAATCTGGGGGTCAGAGGTTCGAATCCTTTCGGGTGCGCCATTCCATTGTCCGCATCGCGGACAATGGAATGGCGCAGGCAAGCGCCCATAGGCGGCGCTAGCGACAGCGTAGCGCGCCGCCGTTATGGGCGCGCAGCCCGGGAAGTCCCGCACAAAGGGACAGGTTTTATGCCGCAATGCGAACGAAATGGCGCAGGCAAGCCCGCCCGCGCGACAGCGACTTGAGGGCGGGCGCGCCCGGGAAACCCCGCGCCGGTTTGCGACAATTTTCCAGCCGCGTTGCGGGTCAAATAAATGGCGCAGGCAAACGCCTATGGGCGGCGCTGGCACCAGCGCGAACAGCGCTCCGTCACGGGCGCCCCGAAAGTTCCACACGTCCCCAAAAACTGAAATATTGCCCGGCAAAAATGTCGGTTCCCCGAAATCCGGTTCGTCGTATTGACGTCGGGCCGGCCACAAAACAGATGAGACCGCCCCAAACCAAGGAGATGCGTGATGCGTGTGATGGTGTTGGTAAAGGCTACGGAAGACAGCGAAAAGGGCATCGCTCACACGCCCGAGACCGCCGCCTTGCTCGAGGCGATGGGCAAATTCAACGACGAGCTGAGCAAGGCCGGCATTTTGAAGGCCGGCGATGGCCTCAAGCCGTCCTCACAGGGCAAGCGCGTTGCCTTCAATGGCCCCCGCCGCATGGTCATTGACGGGCCCTTTGCCGAGACCAAGGAACTGGTCGCCGGCTACTGGCTCTGGGAAGTCAAGGACATGGACGAGGCCGTCGCCTGGGTAAAGCGCTGCCCCAATCCAATGCCGGGACCGAGCGAAATCGAAATCCGGCCGCTGTACGAGATGGCCGATTTGATGCCGTGACCGGGTGCGAGACATGAGGCTTTTCGCTTGTTGCCTGCCCGGCGCCTCGCTTGTGCTCGGCGCGTTCGTCGCTCGAAACGGTCCACTGGACCGTTTCGTGGGCCTTCGGCCCATCGCTCCTCACCCCAGCGAAATCGAAATCCGTCCGCTGTACGAGATGGCCGATTTGCTGCCCTGAGCCGCCGCTTCGCACCGTCCGAACACGGGGCGCTTGACTCCCTTCGCCGCCGATCCTTTGCTTCCCCGGCGAAAAGGGAGGCTCAGCATGTGCGATGAATTCATTCACCCCGGCCTGGTCAGCGATCCCCGGCTTTCACGGCGCAGCTTTGGCTTGATGACGGCGGCGGCGGCCGGTGTCGCCAGCGCGCCCGCCTTGGCGCAGTCCAATGTGGCGGAAAAAGACGTCATGGTGAAAACCGCCGACGGCAATTGCGATGCCGTGCTGTTTCACCCGGCGGGCCAGGGAAGCTGGCCGGCGGTGCTGATCTGGCCCGACATTATGGGCCTGAGACCCGCCTTCCGCGACATGGGCCGCCGTCTGGCGGGGCAAGGCTATGTCGTGCTGGTGCCCAATCCCTTCTACCGCTCGGCCAAGGCGCCGGTGATCGGCGACAATTTCGATTTCAGCAATCCCGAACAGCGCGCCCGGCTGATGGGCTATCGCGGCGCCATGAGCGATGACGGTGTCGATCGCGACGCCCAGGCCTATCTCGCTTTCCTGGATGCCCAGCCGCAGACCAGCAAGGCGCACAAGGCCGGCGTGCAAGGCTATTGCATGGGCGGATCGCTGTCCTTCCGCACCGCCGCGGCGGTGCCCGGCCGCATCGCGGCGGTGGGCAGTTTTCATGGCGGCAACGGTTTGGTGACCAAGGACCCCAACAGCCCGCATCTTCTGATCGCCAAGACCAGTGCCGCTTTTCTGGTCTGCCAGGCGCAGAATGACGATGCGCAGAATCCCCAGATGAAGGACGATCTCAAGGCCGCCTTTGTCGCCGCCAAGCATGCGGCAACGGTGGAAGTCTATCAGGCCAATCACGGCTGGTGCGTGAAAGGCGGAGCGGCCTATAACGAGGCGGAAGCGGAACGGGCCTGGACCGCGCTCGGTCAGCTTTACAAGACCGGCCTGGCTTAGGGCGCCGGTTCGCCGGTCGCCTCAATCAGCAGCCGCACGAACTCTTTCATCTTATTGCCGTCGATCCAGCGCACCACCGCCACGATGTCGTGCTGGTAGTCGACAAAGATGATGTTGGCGCCGTCGCCATTGTAGGACAGGCTGTCTTCGCGCGCCGCCGGATAGGCCTTCTTGCCGGTGTTGAGATACCAGTTGCAGAAGCCGTAACCGGGATTGGGCACTGTCGGTGTGCGCGCCATCGCCACCCATTTGTCGGAAAGAATGATTTTTCCGTCCCATTTGCCCTTGTTGAGGCCAAGCAACCCCAGCCGCGCCTGGTCACGCGCCGAAATGAACATGCCGCCGCCCCAATGGCCGCCGCCGCTCACCACATGGATGCGTTTGCCGTCCACCTCGGTATAGGAATTGTCATAGCCTTCCCAATGCCATTGATCCGACATGCCGATGGGATCGGCGACATATTGCTTGAGCACCTCGGGCAGCGGCCGCTTCCAGAGATGCGTCAGCGCCAAGGCCAGCGCATTCACCCGCACGTCATTGTATTTCCAGGCGGTGCCCACCGGCGGCGGGCCCTTGGCCAATTCGCTCCACGGCTTGCCGGCCTCCGGCCTGTCCGCCCACCAGGGTTTGCCCCACATGGTGCCGATCCAGCCGGATTGCTGGCGCAGCATGTCGTTCCAGGTGATGGGCTGGTTGTGCGGCAGCATGAAGTCCGGGGTCGGCTGCACATAATCGATCACACGGTCGTTGATGTTCTTGATCATGCCGTGATCGAAGGCCACGCCCGCCACTGAAGACAGGAAGGTCTTGGTGACCGAGAACGTCATGTCCACGTCATGGGTCTGGCCCCATTCCGCGACAATGTAGCCGTGACGGATGATGATGCCGTTGGCGGGCGCATGCGCCTTAAGCGGCCCGATCGGGGTCGAGAAAGCTTCTCCCGCATATTTCAGGGGGATCGAAATGCGCAGATCGCGAATGTCGGCGACCTTGGCCAAATCGGGCGGATAGGTGAGTTCGGCGGAGATGGCGTAATCGATCGCCGCTTTCAGTTTTGCGGCGTCAAGCTTTTCCTGCTCGGGCGTATGAGTGGCCCAGCTTTCGCCCTTGGGTGGGAAATAATCGGCGGCGGAAGCGGAGGAAATCAACGTGGCGCTGACCAGCGCCACCAGCAAACGGCTTGGCAAATATCTCATGGCATCCCCCTTTTTGGAGCGATCTTGCTCGCCCTCTCGCTCTTTTCGGCAAAGCTTCGAGGCACGGCCGGCCCCTTGTCAAACCGGGGTCTGTCAAACCGCGCTCTTGCAGGATGCGCCGCCGGGAACTATCCTTATGATAACGCTAACAAAATCGGGGGGTGGGGTATGCGCAAAGGATGGAGTGCCGGGCTTTTAGCCATGGTTCTGGCGATGCCGCTATCCACTTCGGCGCAAGTTCAGCCCGTTGGCCAACAACCCTGGTTTGACCCCACTCTGCCCACCGAGCAGCGCGTCAATGCCTTGATCGCGCAAATGACCCTGACGGAAAAAGCCACACAAATGGTCAACCAGGCGCGCGCCGTCCCGCGCCTGGGTCTGCCGGCTTACAATTGGTGGAGCGAGGCGCTGCATGGCGTGGCGCGCAATGGCAATGCCACGGTTTTTCCTGAGCCTATCGGTCTGGCGGCCACCTTCGATCCGGCGCTGATCAAGGAGATGGGCATCGCCATCGGCACCGAAGCGCGGGTCAAATTCAACCTGGCGGGCGGGCCGCGTGACGATCACGGGATCTATCAGGGCCTGGATTTCTGGTCGCCCAATATCAACATCTTCCGTGATCCGCGCTGGGGACGCGGCCAGGAGACCTATGGAGAGGATCCGTTCCTGACCGCGAAAATGGGCGCGGCCTTTGTGCAGGGCATGCAGGGCGACGATCCCAAATATTACCGCACCATCGCCACCGCCAAGCATTATGCGGTGCATTCCGGACCCGAGGCCACGCGGCACAGTGTGGATGTACAGGTCAGCAAGCATGACCAGATGGACACCTACCTGCCGGCTTTTCGCGAGCTGGTGACGGCCGCCAAGGCGGGCTCGGTGATGTGCGTCTACAACCGGGTCAACGGCCAGCCCGGCTGCGCCAGCGATTTTCTGTTGGGCGATCAGCTCAAGAACAAGTGGGGTTTTCAGGGCTATGTGGTGTCGGATTGCGACGCCATCGCCGATATCCAGCGCGGCCACCATTATACCAAGACCCTGGCGGAAGCCGCCGCCGTCTCGATGAAATTGGGCGTGGACGATGACTGCGCCGATTTCCGCGTGCCCACCATGGATAGTTCGGATTACGACCGCTACGCCGATGCGGTGAAGCAAGGCCTGGTGCCGGAAACGGTGATGGACGCATCCTTGCGCCGGTTGTTCACCGCCCGCATCAAGCTGGGGCTGTTCGATCCGCCCTCCATGGTGCCGTATGCCGCGGTGGCGAATGCCGAACTGATGTCGCCGCAGCATCGCGCCACCTCGCTGAAATTGGCGCGGGAATCCCTGGTGCTGTTGAAGAACAACGGCGTGCTGCCCCTGGATCGCGCCAAGTTCAAGCGGATCGCGGTGGTGGGGCCTTTGGCCGACCAGGTCGATGTGCTGTTGGGCAACTACAACGGCACGCCAAAAAATCCGGTGACCGCGCTGGAAGGCATCCGCAAGGAATTTCCAGATGCCCAAATCGTGTTCGAGCCTGGCACCAACTTTTTGCGCGCCGCCTTGACCGTTCCCTCATCCGCGCTCTCCACCGAGGACGGTCAGGCGGGTCTCAAGGCGGAGTATTGGCGGGGCGCGGGCTTTCCCGGCAATCCGGCCCTGACCCGGACGGATGCCCTGCTGAATTATGATTTCGACAATATGGCGCCAGTGATGCCCGATGCGGGCCCGCTCTCGGCGCGTTGGACCGGCTTTGTCACGGTGCCGGAAAGCGGCCGCTATCGCATCGGCCTGGCTGGCACCAGCGCCAAATTGTGGATCGACGGCAAGCTGGTGGTAGAGGCCGGCCCCGGCCAGCGCGGCGCCTTGATGGAAGAATCCAGCTTTGAAAAGGGGCGCAAATACGCGGTCAAGATCGAGCAGACGCCGGCGCGCGGCCCCCTGCTGAAATTCGTCTGGACCCGGGTGCTCGATGATCCCTTGAACCGGGCCATCGCCGCCGCCAAATCGGCCGATCTGGTGATTGCCGTCACCGGCATTTCCTCGGCGCTGGAAGGCGAGGAGATGCCGGTCCAAGTGCCTGGCTTTGCCGGCGGTGACCGCACCAGCCTGGACATGCCCAAGGAAGAAGAGGAGTTGCTGAAGGCGGTCAAAGCCGCCGGCAAGAAGCTGGTGGTGGTGCTGACCAACGGTTCGGCCCTGTCAGTGAACTGGGCGGCGAAGAATGCCGATGCGATCGTCGATGCCTGGTATCCCGGCGAGGAAGGCGGCACCGCTATCGCCCAGACCTTATCGGGCGCCAACAATCCTTCGGGCCATCTGCCGGTGACTTTCTATACGGGCGTGGATCAGCTTCCGCCCTTTGAAGACTACAGCATGAAAGGCCGCACCTATCGCTATTTCACCGGCAAACCGCTTTATCCTTTCGGTCATGGGCTCAGCTACACCAGGTTCGCCTATAGCGGCTTGAAAGTCGCGCCCAAGTTGAAAGCGGGCGAAGAGCTGAAGCTGGACGTCACCGTCCGCAATGTGGGCAGCCGCTATGGCGATGCGGTGCCGCAACTTTATTTGAGCTTCCCGGATGCGCCCGGCATGCCGCTGCGCGCCTTGCGTGGTTTTTACCGCCTGCCGTTGCAAGCGGGCGCGTCACAAGTGGTGCATTTCACCTTGTCGCCGCGCGATCTCTCCAGTGTGACGCAATCCGGTGATCGTGTGGTCTCGGCGGGCGTCTACAAGATCAGCATCGGCGAAGGTCAACCGGGCACCGGCGCGGCGGTGGTGCAAGGCACGTTCACGGTGGAGGGGAATACAAGCCTGCCGGAATAAGTTATGACTATCCCATAACAAAAAGAAGCAAGGGATCGTTCATGTCTTTGTCTTTCGACCGCTCGGCGCGCCTGATCGCCGATGCCGCCAACAATATCGCGGGCGGGGTCAACAGCAATTTCCGTATCGGCATGGCGGGCGGGCCGCTGGTGTTTGAGCGCGGCGACGGCCCTTATCTGATCGATGCCGATGGCAACCGGCTGATCGACTATTACTGCGGCATGGGCGCCATGATCCTTGGGCACACGCCCAAGAGCGTGCAGCAGGCGGTCAAGGATCAGGTCGACAAAGGCATTCTTTATGCCGGTCAGTCGGAGATCGAATTCCAAGCCGCGAAAATTCTGTGCGAACGCATCCCGTCTGCCCAGCGGATCCGCTTCGGCTCGTCCGGCTCGGAAGTGGCGCAAGCCGCCTTCCGCCTGGCGCGCGCGGCGACGGCCAAGCGCGTCGTCCTGAAATTCGAAGGCCATTATCACGGCTGGTTCGACAATATCCTGTGGTCTACCGCGCCGGCGCAAAATGCGGCGGGGCCGGAAGACGCGCCGGTTCTGGTGCCGGGCAGCGCCGGCCAGGATGCGACAGGCGGCCTGGACGTGATCGGCTGGAACAATTTGGAGCGCCTGGAGGCAAGGCTCGCCAAAGGCGATGTCGCGTGTGTGATCATGGAACCCGCCATGTGCAATCAAGGCGCCATCGTGCCCGCCGCCGGTTATCTCGAAGGCGCGCTGGCGGCCTGCCGCAAGCATGGCGCCCTGCTGATCTTTGACGAAGTGATCACCGGCTTTCGGCTGGGGCGCTCCGGCGCGCAGGCGCGCTTTGGCGTGACACCCGATATTTCCATCTTCGCCAAGGCGATGGCCAATGGTTTTCCGGTGGCGGCGATTGTGGGCCGCGCCGATCTGTTGGACATGTTCGTCAAGGGCGGGGTGTTGCATGGCGGCACCTTCAACGCCCAGCCCGTCACCATGGCGGCGATGGTGGCGGCGCAACAGGCGCTGACACAGCAAGGCTATGAAACGGCCTCAAAATGCGGGGTGCGGCTGCGCGACGGCATTCGCGATATTCTGAAAGATGCGGGATTGAAAGCCCAGGTCACCGGCTTTGAATTGATGTTCCACGTCGGCTTCGGGCTGGAGGCGCCCGCGCGCAACTATCGCGACCTGCTCAAATGCGACAAGGCGCTGTATGTGAAATTCGCCCATGCCTTGCTCAAGCGCGGGGTGCGGGTGCTGGAACGCGGCGCCTGGTTTGTTTCTTTCGAACACAAGGATGATGTGATTGACGCCACCCTGGAGGCGGTGCGCGGCGCGGCAAAAGAGATCGCTTAGCGCTTTGGATTTTTAAACAACAGCCAAGTTAGAGCATGGGCGCTGGACGACGCCACCAGCGAGAGACCGAAGGCCGGCCATACCCCCATCATGCTCAGAAGAATATAGAGGACGAAGCAGAAGGTCCCCACCGAGGCCAGGCCCATTGACATGCCGGCCACCGCTTCCTGCACGGCATGGCGGCCATATTGCAGCTGGCTGGAGATGCAGATGATCGAGCCCATCACCGGAAAGGTGGAAAACAGGCCTGACCATTTGCTGCCCATCATGCCGGCGAATTGGGTGATCACCAGGGTCAGCGCCGCCCCCGCGATCATGCGCGCGGGCAGGCCCCACCAGACATGTTCGCGCTCTTCATCCGAAGGTTCGCCGCGCGGATAGACGAACAAGGCGGCGATGAAGGCGGCAAAGGGCAGCAGTTCCAGCCAGGGCGACGCGCCCTGCCACGCCACCGCGGCCACCGCCACTGCCGTCCAGAGCGCAAAACCGATCAGGCTGCACCACAACCAGCCCAGGCTGCGGGAGCAGAAAGCGTAGCTCATGGTAAAGGCCAGCCAGGGCACTAACCCGAAATAAGCGCCCAGCGCCGCCTGGCTGCCGAATGCGGAGCCATGATCCAGGGTCACGAAAAGCAGCAGCGGCCCACCCACAATGGGGAAGCCGGACAGCCAGCCCGCCACGCGCGGGCCGTGCAACCGCTCGACAATGCCGAACACCAGCAGCGCCAGCGGCACAATGGTGAGTTTCAGGATCAGCAAATCAGTTCCCCGCTCACAACATCGTGCCGGGAAAAAGTCGCGCCGCCAATGGTGCGGCGCGGCAGCGCTTGCAGAGCTCCAAAAAACCACCGAAAGTTTGTCCGGGGAAGGTGTGGTCATGACCAGGGTTTTTGTCGCCGGTATTTTTCACGAAACCCACTCCTTTTCCGGCGACATCACGGGGCTGGACGGCTTTGTCATCCATCGCGGCCCGCAGATATTGGACCGGCGCGGCGATGCTTCGCAGGTGGACGGCTTCCTGTCGGTGGCTGAACGCGAAGGCTGGGAGGTGGTGCCCAGCGCCATCTATACCGGCGGGGCGTCGGGCACCGTCGATCACGCGGTGTTCGAGGCGTTCTGGAATGAAGTGAAACCGGCGCTGGAACAGGCGCTGGCGCAAGGGCTGGACGCCATCCATCTGTCGCTGCATGGCGCCATGGTCACCAGCCAGTGCGACGATCCCGAAGGCGAGTTGATGGCGCGTATTCGCAGCGTGCCGGGGGCGGAAAAATTGCCGGTCTATTGCGTGGGCGATCTTCACGCCACTCTGACTCCCAAGATGGGCGATCTCTGCGATTGCATGATCTTCTATCGCGAATGTCCGCACACCGATGCCTTTGACAGCGCGGTGCTGTCGGCCGATCTGTTGGCGCGCCGTCTCAAGACCGGCGTGAAACCGAAACATTTCGTGCTGGTGACGCCGATCGTATGGCCGCCCACCGGCACCGGCACCCGCGACGGGCCGATGCGGGCGCTGGAAGACGCCGCGCGGCGGATCGAGAAGGAGGTCGCGGGCACGCTGGCGGTGAATGTGGTGGGCGGCTACGCCTTTTCCAACGTGCCCTATGCCGGCGTCGCGCTCAGCATCATCACCGAAGGCGACGAAAAGACGGCTCAGGGCGCCTTGCGCGAACTGGCGAATATCGCCTGGGAAAAGCGCGAAGGCGGCATTCCCAAGCAGCATGACCTGGAAACGGTGGTGCGCAATTTCGAGCCGGGCGGAAATGGCCCAGTGCTGCTGGTGGAGCCCGCAGACAATATCGGCGGCGGCGCGCCGGGCGACGGCACCGACGTGATGCGGGCGCTGCTGAAATACGATATCCAGGGCGCGGGCGTCGCTATCGCCGATGCGCAAAGCGTGGCGGCGCTTCAGGATGTGCCGATTGGCGGCAAGATCACCTTGCCCATCGGCGGCAAGGGCAGTCCGCTGGATCCCGGGCCGGTGACCCTGGACGTGGAATTGATCTCGCGCAGCGACGGCGTGTTCGAACTGGAAGACGAACATTCCCATCTGGTGGGCTCGCTGGGCAAGATCATCCGCATGGGACCTTGCGCCGTGGTCAGGCATCGCGGCCTCACTATTTTGCTCACCAGCAAGAAGCTGCCGCCTTTCGACCTGGGGCAATGGCGCAGCCAAGGCATCAATCCCGAAGAACTCAGCATGATCGGGGTCAAGGCGGCGGTGGGTCATCGCGTCGCCTATGGCAAGATCGCGGCGGCGGAATTCACCGTCAACACCTCCGGGCCCTGCACCTCGGACCTTACCCGCCTGCCTTACACCAAGCTGCGCCGCCCGGTGTTTCCGCTGGATATGCTGGAGGTCTGAATGCTGGACCGCCGTGCCGTGCTGGGAGCGGCGGGTCTCATAGTCCATCCCGCGCAAGCCTGGGCGGCGCCCAAGGCCGCCAAAGGCCGCCGCATCATCAACGCCATGATGTTTGAGGAGCCGTCGGCGCTTTGCTATCCCCTGGCCAACACCAGAATCATGCAAGAGATTTGCGGCAATATCAACGAATCCCTGCTCTTGTTCGACTGGCAGTTCCGGCCGCAACCCAATCTGGCCGACTCGTTCGAGATGTCACCGGATGGATTGCGGTATGTCTTTCACCTGCGCCGTGATGTGTTGTGGCATGACGGTGCGCCCTTTACCGCCAGGGATGTGGCTTTCAGTTGCGGGGTGATGCTGCCCGAGCTCAATCCCCGCAGCCGCGCCGCCTTCGGCCATATCGCCAGCATCAAGACGCCTGATCCTTACACGGTGGAATTTCAGCTCAGCCAGCCGTTCAATGCGTTCCTTCTCTCCTTCATGGCCTCCAGCGCGCCGATGATGCCGGCGCATATCTATGAAGGCACCGACTTCCGCACCAATCCCTACAATCTCAAGCCTGTCGGCACCGGGCCGTTCAAATTCGCGGACTGGAAACGCGCCCAGTATATCCATCTCACCCGCAACGAGCGCTATTGGCGGCCCGGCCGGCCCGGCATGGACGAAATGTATTATCGCGTCTGCCCCACCCCCGAACAAAGGCTGGTGGCGATGGAAACCGGCGCCGTGGACATCGCCATGGCCGATGACATTGACACCATCGTCACCTCGCGGTTGGTGGCCAACCCCAATCTGGTGACCCGCACCGACGCCTATAACGGCACCGGCGAGATCGCCATCATGGAACTCAATATGCGGCGCTGGCCATTCAGCGACCGCCGCTTCCGCGCCGCCTTCCTGCATGCGGTGGACCGTGAATTCCTGGTCAAGGCGATCAATTTCGGCATGGGAAAGGTGGCGCACAGCCCGATTCCCTCCACCGCGCCTTTTTATGACGACAAGGTCCTCACCAAATATCCTTACGATCCCGCGCGCGCCCGCGCTTTGCTGGATGAGATGGGTTGCAAGCCCAAGCTGGGCGGAGTGCGGCACCGCTTCGGCATCATGATGATCCCGGATGGCGGCGGCTATTGGACTCGCGGCGCGCAATATATCAAGCAGGCGCTGGCGCAAGTGGGATTGGACGCCGAGCTGGAAGCCGTCGACTGGCCCACCCAGTTGCGCCGCAGCGGCAATTGGGAATTTGACTGCGACTGCAATTCCTATGGCGAATATGGCGACCCCGCCATCGGCACGTCGCGCTTTTACCTGTCCAGCAACATCCGCAAGGGTGTGCCGCTGACCAATCTGCAGGGTTATGTGAATCCGGAAGTGGACCGGCTGTTCAATCAGGCGGCGGTGGCGGTGAGCCGTTCCGAAGCGCAAGGATGCTATAGCCGGTTGCAGCAGATACTCACCCATGACGTCGCCATGCTGTGGCTGTATGAGCGCAAGCCGGTATTTATCCATAACAAGCGGCTCAAGAATGTGGTGATGGGTCCTAACGGGCCGTCCGACGGCTTTGGCGCGGCCGAGCTGGCATGAAGTTCAGTTATATCGCCATGCGCCTGGTCAAGACGGTGCTGGTCACCGTCGCCGTGGTGCTGTTGAGCTTTTTCCTGATCCGCCTGGCGCCGGGCGATGCCGCCACCGTGATGGCGGGACAGACAGGCTATGGCGACGAAGCCTATATGCAAAGCCTGCGCGCCGAATATGGCCTGGACCAGCCCATGCCGGTGCAGTTGTGGCGCTATGTCGAAAAGGTGGCGCAGGGCGATCTGGGTATTTCCTATGTGCGGCGCCAGCCGGTGGCGGAAATAATCCTGGAGCGGCTGCCCAACACTCTGCTGCTGGATGCCTTTGCCCTGCTGGTGGCGGCGGCGGGCGGCATCTGGCTGGGCGGCATGGCGGCGCGGCATCCCGGTTCGGCCGGCGACAGCGCGGTGACGGTGCTGGCCATGCTGTTCTATGCCGTGCCGCAATTCTGGCTGGGCATGATGATGGTGCTGGTGTTTGCGGGGTGGCTGCATCTGCTGCCGCCCTTCGGCATCGAGACCATGGGCGCCGATTTCACGGGCTTGGCGCGGCTCGGTGATGTGGCCCAGCATATGATATTGCCGGGCATGACCCTGGCTTTGTATTTCCTGGCCAGTTACGCGCGGCTGACCCGTGCCGCCATGATCGACGTCGCGGATCAGGATTTCGTGAAGACGGCGCGGGCCAAAGGCCTTACCGAGCGCCAGGTGGCGCGCCGCCATATCCTGCGCAATGCGCTGATCCCGCTGGTGACCTATGCGGGCTTGCAGGCCTCCATCCTGGTGGGCGGCAGCGTGCTGGTGGAAAATGTCTTCAGTTGGCCCGGCATCGGCACCTTGGCGTTCCAGGCGGTGCAGGCGCGCGACAATCCCTTGCTGCTCGGCATCTTCATTATCACCGCCATCCTGGTCAGTCTGTTCAATCTGCTCACCGACATCGCCTATTCCGTCGTCGATCCCCGGGTGGAGCTAGGCCAATGAATTTCGCCCGCCGTTTCTTTGCCCGGCCCACCGCAGTGTTCGGCTTTGCAGTGTTCCTGGTCATCGTCCTCATCGCCTTGGCGGCGCCGCTGCTGTTCGCGCGTGGGCCCTTGAGCATTATCGGCATGCCGCTGTTGCCGCCAGGCTCGCCCGGCCTGCTGGCCGGCAGTGATGTGATCGGCCGCGACATGGCGGTGGGCCTGGCCTATGGCGCGCGCATTTCGCTCCTGGTGGGCATCGCATCGACCTGCTGCGCGGTGGGCATCGGGGTGCTGCTGGGCGCCATCGCCGGTTATTATGGCGGGGTGGTGGATGACCTGCTGATGCGGGTGACGGAATTTTTTCAGATCATTCCCGCCTTTGTGCTGCTGATGGTGCTGGTGGCGTTTCTTCAGCCCAGCCTGACCTCCGCCGTGATCGGCATCGCCTTGATCACCTGGCCGCAAGTGGCGCGGGTGGTGCGGGGGCAGTTTCTCTCCCTGCGCAGCCGGGAGTTTGTCGAAGCCGCCCGGGTGATCGGCATGGGTGATGCGCAGATCATTTTCACCCAGATCCTGCCCAATGCCTTGCCGCCGATCGTGGTGGTGAGTTCCATGATGGTGGGCAATGCCATTCTCACCGAGTCGGCGCTGAGCTTTCTGGGCCTGGGCGACCCCAATCTGATGAGCTGGGGCAGCATGATCGGCGGCTCGCGGGTGGCGATGTGGGTGGCCTGGTGGACCACGGTGCTGCCGGGGCTTTGCATTGTGGTGACGGTGCTGGCGCTGAATTTCATCGGCGACGGCTTGAACGACGCCCTCAATCCCCGGCGGAGAGGTTGATGCCGCTGCTTGCGCTCCAGAACCTCACCATCGCGCTGCCGCCGCATGCCGACCGGCCGTTGGCGGTGGACGATGTCAGCCTTCAGATCGGCCGTAATGAGATCGCCTGTATTGTCGGGGAATCCGGCTCGGGCAAATCCTTGACTGCCCATGCGGTGATGGGCCTTCTGCCGCGCGGCGTCACCATCACCGGCGGCCACATTTTGTTCCAAGACATCGATCTTCTGAAGGAATCGGCCGATGCGATGCGCCGGCGGCGAGGCCCCGACATCGCCATGATATTCCAGGATCCCATGGCGGCGCTCAATCCGGTGATGACGGTGGGTCATCAGGTGGCGGAGCAGATTCGCGCCCATCGCGCGATCTCCGAACATCCGGCTCTGAAACAGGCGCAAGAGCTGCTGGAGCAGATGGGCCTGAAGGACGCGGGCCGCTTGCTCAAGGCCTATCCGCATCAATTGTCGGGCGGCCAGCGCCAGCGGGTGATGATCGCCATGGCGCTGTCACTGTCACCCAAGCTGCTGATTGCCGACGAGCCTACCACCGCCCTGGACGTCACCACCCAGGCCCAGATTTTAAAACTGATCAAGCGCCTCCAGGCCGAGCGGGAGATGAGCGTGCTGTTCATCAGCCATGATTTTGGCGTGGTGGCCGACATGGCCGACCAGGTGGCGGTGATGCGCCACGGCCGGATCGTGGAAAGCGGCGCGACCCGGGATGTGTTGGGCAATCCCTCCCATTCCTATACCCGTGCCCTGTTGGCGGCGGTGCCGCGCGGCGAAAGCCATTTGCCGCCGCCGCCCGATAGTGAGGCGCTGGTGCGGGTGTCAGGTCTGACCAAGCGGTTCCGCCGTGGCGGACTTTTTTCGCGGCCGCCCGCGGTCACGGCGGTGGATCAAGTGGCACTGACCCTCAAGCGTGGCGAGACTTTGGGTGTGGTGGGAGAGTCCGGCAGCGGCAAATCCACCCTGGCGCGCTGTGTCATCCGGCTGTTGGACCCCGATGCGGGCGAGGTGTTGCTGGACGGCGTCGACATCGCCCATTTGAAAGAGCGGGCTTTGAGGCCCTTGCGCCGCCGCATCCAGATGGTGTTCCAGGACCCGTTTTCCTCGCTCAATCCGCGTCAGACGGTGGGCGACATCATCACCGCGGGCCCGCGAATCCTGGGTGAGGACGCCAGGCAGGCCCGGGCGCGGGCCACCGACATTCTCAGCCTGGTGGGATTGAACCCGCAAACCATGGACCGCTTTCCCCATGAATTTTCCGGCGGCCAGCGCCAGCGCATCGGCCTGGCGCGCGCCCTTATGCTCAGGCCCGATGTGCTGATTGCCGATGAGCCGGTGTCGGCGCTGGATGTGACGGTGCAGGCGCAGGTCTTGAAACTGCTGGACGATGTGCGCCGGCAGATGAATCTGGCCATGCTGTTCATCACCCATGACATGCGGGTGGCGGCGGAAGTGTGCCACCGGGTGATGGTGATGCGGCAGGGCAAGGTGGTGGAGGAAGGTCCAACCCGCGATATCTTCGCCGCGCCCGCAAGCGAGTATACCAAAGCCCTGCTGGCGGCGATTCCCGGGCGTGGCCGAACCAGCAACCGACCGATACCATAGTAAGGAGAGCGCCATGCGCATCGCCATTGCCGGCTTCATGCAGGAGACCAACAGTTTCGTGCCCTTCACCACCACGGTGAAGACTTTTGAAGAACAATATTTTCATCGCGGCGCGGAAATCCTCACCGCCTTCGGCAAGGCGCGGTTGGAAATTCCCGGCGCGCTGGATGCGTTGAAGGAAGTTGGCGCGACGCCGGTGCCGCTGCTGGCCACCATGGCGATGGCGTCGGGCACGGTGGAACGCAAGAGCTTCGATATCATCATGGGGGAGATCGAGCAGCGGCTGAAAACCGCCCAGGCTGAGGACGGCCCGGTGGACGGCGTGTTCCTGGCCCTGCATGGCGCCATGATCATCGAGGATGAGCCCGACGCGGAGTCCGAGATCGTGCGCCGGGTGCGCAGCATTCTGAAAGCGGGCACGCCCATCGCCGTGTCACTGGACCTGCATGGCCATATCACAAGTGCGATGATCCAGCCCGATGTCGCCTATATCGGCTATCGCGAATTTCCCCATATCGACATGTATGAAACCGGCCACCGCGCCGCCAAACTGCTGATCGACTGGGTCAACGGCAAGGTGAAGCCGGTGATGGCGCTTTCCAAGCGTCACATGGTGTTCAGTCCCGATTCCGCCCGCACCGGAGTGCCGCCGCTCAGCGACATCGTGGCGGAAGGCAGGGCCATGGAAGCGCGGGGCGAGGTGCTGCATGTCTCGCTGTTTCCGGTCCAGCCCTGGATCGACACGCCGGACTTGGGATTCGCCGCGCTGGTCTGCGCGCAAGACCGCCAGGCGGCACAGGCCGCCGCCGACCGGCTGGCGAAAATGGCCTGGGACCGGCGGGCCGAATTCGAGCCGGATGTCACGCCCCTGGATGAGATCATCCGCATCGGACTCACACAACCCGGCCTCACCGTGGCCAGCGATGCGGGCGATGCGCCGTCGGGCGGCGGCGCGGCGGATTCCACCGCGGTTCTGGCGGCCCTGTTGCGCGCGGGCGCCGACCGCAGCGACCGCATGACCATCTGCACCATCTGTGACGCGGAAAGCGCGGCCGAGGCCGCCAAAGCGGGGGTGGGCAAGACCCTGACATTGCAGGTGGGCCACAAGCGCTCCGGCCTGGGGGACCCACTTCCCGTCACCGGCACGGTGAAGGTGATCAGCGACGGCCGGTATGTTCTGGAAGGTCCCGGCGGCAACGGCATGGTGGGCGAGATGGGATTGACGGTGGTTTTGGCCATCGGCGCCATCCGTCTCAATCTGCGGTCCATTCCCCATTTCGAATGGGACCTGGGGATACACAAGAGTGTGGGGCTCGACCCGGCCCGGGCCGGTCTGGTGTTCGTGCGCTCGCCGTCGCATTTCCGGGCGTCTTATGCGCCGATCGCGGCCCGCATCTTCCTGGCCGATACGCCGGGACCGACTTGCCTGAACATGCGGCGCATCCCTTTCACCAAGGTGACGCGGCCTTTCTATCCCCTGGATCTGGTGAACGACTAGGGTGGCAGGCTAGCCGGCGCGCCGCGCTTTTTGCGGCACATGCTGCTTGCGGAATTCCTTCAGCACCTGGCGCAATCCCGGCTCGGCGATCCGCGTCACCGCCTGGTCCACCGGCACCCAGGCCAGTTCACGCACGCCTTTTTCCGGCCAGTCGTCCGATTGCTTGGTGACGGCCAGCACAAAGACCTCGACGCGGCAGGGCACGCCGCCGCCATCCTTGCGTTCCTTGAGATAATGGTAGGTACCGACGGGCTGGGGACTGATCTTGCCAGTGACGCCGGCCTCCTCGAATGCTTCCCGGGCGGCATTTTCGCTCCCGCTCAGGTCCGGCTCGGGCCAGCCCTTGGGCATGATCCAGCGCTTGCTGTTGAGGGACGTGATCAGCAGGACTTCCAGCTGGGAACCACGCTTGGGCGATAGCCGCCAGCATAGTGCGGCCACCTGCTTGCCATGCTCGCGAAAGAGAGCCTCACCCCGCATCGACCCATGCCCCGCATGATTCGCCGCAGCCATCTTACGATTCATCCGCCTACGGCCCAACAGCAGACTTGACCATGACGAAAAAGGGCCCGCGTTCGCAGCGCTCCATATTGGCCTGTGAGGCTCACGCCTTACGGGAAGGCGGCCAACAGCTGATAATATAGAGGCGCGCCTTGCGGGCGGCCACACTGCTCGTCGTGACGCCGCTGCTTCGCCTGCGGCCGGGAAAGTTCCGCAGGTTCGAACTCTGGCACCCTCTGCACGTTTTTTGGCGCCGCAGGCCCGGTGGCTGCGGTTGATCGCAGTTTCACCCGGTGACCATATTCGGCGCAAGTCACAGACGTTCCGTGTCTCTGCCAGCAGAGTGCACAAATGGGCGCAGGGGATTTTTCGCAGACTATCGGAACGGTTGATTCAAAATGAAACGCGCCAGTCTCATACTATCCGCCATGGCCTTCACGGCAACACTGTCCACCGCCGCGCTGGCCGGCCCGATTTACACGTTCAATACTAGTACGGGCAAACAGCCTTCCGATGCCGGCGTCATCACCCTCACCCAGAATGGCGCCAATGCGGTGGATGTGAAGGTTGACCTGACCAATCCGACCTACGGCTTTCTCAATACTGGCGGCCCGCACACGCCCTTCGCCTTCAACCTCGCCGGCTCCGGCGCCTTGAGCATCGACTTCACCGCGCCTGTGAATGGCAGTTATTCCTGGGGCTCCTTCAGCCTGAACACGGCCGGCGGCGACAACACCCCATTCGGCACCTTCGGCATCGCCCTCGACGACTCTGCGGACAACGGATCGTCGCGCGCCTTTTATGGCGACCTGGTTTTCACCCTCTCCCGCGTGGGCGGCCTTAGCACTGATGATTTCATCGCCAATACCAACGGCTACTACTTCTCGGCCGATCTGACAAACCATGAGACCACGGGCGCCCAGGCCTGGGCGATCCGCGAGACCATCTTGCAGAACATCCCCACCCGGGACGTACCGGAGCCGCTGACGCTCACCCTGTTTGGGGCCGGTCTTGCCGGTATCGGCGCGATGCGCCGCCGCAAGAAGGTTGCCGCCGTTTAATACGGTTCGTTGCTCTGGATTTAGAGCACCCAACTCGAAACACAGATGCGGCGCCCTCGGGGCGCCGTTTTTGTATGGCCAGGTTGTTGCCTGCTTGCCGCCCTCTATATGAAGTGGGCCGCCATCAGATAGAACACCGCGCCGATCAGCCCCGCCGCCGGCATTGTCACAATCCAGGCGACGACGATGTCCTTGGCCACATTCCAGCGCACCGCCGAGGCCCGCCGCGCCGCGCCGACGCCCACAATGGCGCCGGTGATGGTATGGGTGGTGGAGACCGGCACGCCCAGATAGGTGGCGCCGAACAGGGTCAGGGCCCCGGCGGTCTCGGCGCATACGCCCTGCATGGGGGTGAGATGGGTGATGCGCGAGCCCATGGTGCGCACAATGCGCCAGCCGCCGAACAGGGTTCCCAGCGCCATTGCCGCCTGGCAGGCCATTACCACCCAGAAGGGGACATGGAAGCTGCCGCCCTCCAGGCCGTGAGCGAACAACAAGGCCGCGATAATGCCCATGGTCTTTTGCGCGTCATTGCCGCCATGGCCCAGGCTGTAGGCGCTGGCGGACAGGAACTGGACATGGCGAAAGAGCTTGTCCACCCAATACGGACTGGCCTTGAGAAATGTCCAGGACACGAACAGCACCAGCAGCAGCGCCACGATAAAGCCGGTGAGCGGCGACAAGACGATGGCGGCGGCGGTCTTGCTCAAGCCCGACCAGACCACCGCTTTCCAGCCGCTCTTGCACAGGCCGGCGCCCACCAGCCCGCCGATCAGGGCATGCGAGGAAGAGGAGGGGATGCCCGCCAGCCAGGTCACCACATTCCAGACAATGGCGCCCATCAGCGCGCCGAAGATCACGGAATCATCAATCACCGACGGCGAAACAATGCCGGTGCCGATGGTGGCGGCGACATGCAGTCCGAACACCGCGAAGGCGATGAAGTTGAAGAAGGCCGCCCAGGCCACGGCATAGCGGGGCGACAGGACACGGGTGGAAACGATGGTGGCGATGGAATTGGCGGCGTCGTGCAAGCCGTTGAGAAAGTCGAAGATCAGTGCGACGGCGATCAGGACGGCGATGAGCAACATTTAGACCTGCTCGATGACGATGCCGCTGATGCGGTTGGCCACGTCCTCGAAGCGGTCGACCACTTTTTCCAGATGGTCGTAGATCTCATTGCCGACGATAAAGCCCATGGCGTCGCCGCCCTTGTGCTTGAGGTACAAGGCCTTGATGCCCTGGTCGTTGAGGTCGTCGGCCTGTTCCTCCAGCCGGGTGATCTCCTCGGCGATGGTGTTGATGCGGGCCTGGCTGTCGCGCATGTTGCCCAAAAGGCCCACCGCCTCCACCGTCAGTTCGGCGCAGCGCAAGATGATGTCGGCCATCTGCCGCATCGGCAGCTCGAAACTGGTCACCTCGAACAGGGTGATCGCCTTGGCGGTCTTCTGCATCTGATCGATAGTGTCATCCAGCTGGCCGATCAGATCCTTGATGTCGCCCCGGTCGAAGGGGGTGATGAAGCTGCGGCGCACGCCCACAAGCACATCGCGGGCGATGATATCGGCTGCATTCTCGTGCGCGACAATGCGCCGGCAGGCTTCCGCCACGTCGGGGCCGCCTTCCAGCAGATCGCGCAACGCAACGGCCCCGTCGACCAGGGTGCGGGCATGGTTGTTGAACTGCTCGAAGAATTTTTCTTCTCGCGGCATCAATGCCTGGAAAAAGCGCAGCATCGGGCCCCCGTTTTCGCGCCACTGCTTGCTATGGCGGCCCCTTGCCGTCAAGGGGCCGCCGGACATTCAAATAAACCAATGAATACAAATGATTAGTGGCGCCGTAGCACCGGCGCCACTGTCACAATTCGCAGGCCCTGTCAGCTATTTGTCATCCGGCAGGCCGAAGACAAAAACCGCATAGCCGCTGGGCGGGCGGTGAACTTCCCGCAGCATGGTGCCCGGTTTGGCTTCGGGGCTGCCGCCGCCCAGTCCGGTGGTCACGGCGACATATTGCTTGCCGCCGGCACTGAAGGTGACGGGATAACCCTGGACCGTGGTGCCCAGCCTTGTCTTCCACAAGGTCTTGCCAGTGCCGGTGTCCACCGCGCGGAACACGCGATCGAAGTCGCCGACAAACGCCACATTCCCCGCGGTCGAGATCACGCCGGTGAGGAAAGGCGCGCGCTGCTGGAACGACCAGCGCGGCTTGAGGTCGGAGGTGCGATAGGCCGACAGCCGCCCCATATTGCCGTCGCTGCCTGGCATCTCGAAATAGGTCTGCGAGCCGTTGCCCAGCATGAAGACGCAGCTTTGCGACAAAGGAATGATCAGCGTGTCGCTGGGCTGGTGATAGCTGGTCGCCGGCCAGTCATGACCGCCTTCCGGGCCGGGGCAGGAGGACAGCCACTGATCCACCTTCTGGTCGCGGATATCCTTGCGGTAGACCACCTTGCCGGTCTTCGGATCGAAATTCTCATAGACATTGTTGAAGACGGTGGGCGTGGCGGCAATGTACTTGCCGGTCACCCGGTCCAGCTTCCACAGAATGCCGGGCTTGCCGATGGTCAGCAGCGACTTCTCCGCGCCATGATCCACCAACACCCGTTCAAAGACTTCATCCAGGTCGAGCGACTCGCCCGGCGCATGCTGATACCACCATTTCAGCTTTCCGGTTTCCGGATCCAGCGCCAGGGTGGAGTTGGCATAGTTCGTCGCCCCGTCGCCCGAACCGCGCAGATCGCGCCGCCAAGGCTTGGCCTGGGCGGTGCCCCAATAGGTGGTGTTGAGTTCGGGATCATAGGTGCCGGCGATCCAGGTTTCCGCGCCTTTGCGCATATTGTCGGGCAGCTTGCCCCAGCTGTCGCCGCCCGGCTGGCCGGTCAGCGCGGTGGTGACGAACTTCCAGTCGCGCTTGCCGGTGGCTGCGTCATAGGCGCTGATATAGCAGTGATTGTCGTCGCCATTGCGGCCGCAATTGGTCATGCCGACCAGCACGCGGCCTTTGATGATGATCACGCCGCCGGTGGAGCCGCCGAACATGGTGCCGTTGCCGCTGGGAATCTTGAGCTCGTCGGTGATGTGGGTCTTCCACACTTCCTTGCCGGTGCGCGCGTCCAACGCATAGACATAGCCATAGGGCGTGTTGACATAGACATTGTTGCCCCACAGACCCAGGCTGCGGGTTTCCTCCGTCGAGGGGCCGGGACCGGGCCGGCGTGGCGCCGGGCCCAGGCGGTTCTCCCACAACAATTCGCCGGTCGAGGCATTCAGCGCCTGAATGGTGTTGCCGGTGCCCCAGACGAACATGACGCCGTTATGCACGATGGGCGTGATCTCCATGGTGCCGTTTTCCGGCATCGACCACATCCATTTGAGTTGCAGCGCGCCGACATTGCCGGCGTTGATCTGGTTGAGCGGGCTATAGCTCCAGCCTTGATAATTGCGGCGGAACATCAGCCAGTCGCCGTCTGGCGGATTGTTCATCATCGCTTCGGTGACCGGCACATAATTCTGGATATTGCCTTCCAGAGTCAGGCCGAACTTGTTGGGCAGGCCGAAAGCGCCGGGATCGGAGACGCGTTGGCCGGCCATGGCGCGGGCGAAGTTACTTTGTGCCGGTGCGTTGCCTTGACCCATAGCGGGCGCCGATTCCTGGCGGCCGCTATTCTGCGCCACCGTTGCGCTTGCCGCCGGAGCGCGGCCATTGGCGATCGTATCAATCTGCACCGCGCTGGTGGGCGTGAAAGCGGCGTTGCCAGCGCGTGCGCCATTGCGGGTAAGGATATAGGCGACGATGTCGGTGTACTGCTTTTCACTCAAGCTGCCGCCCTGGCCCAAGGGCATGGTGGTCGAGATCTTGCTGTAAAGCTGGGTCGTGCTGCGCTTGCCCCAGGCGCCCATGAAGGGCGTGCCGGCCAACGCCGGCGCATCATTGGTTCCCGACAGGTCGGCCAAGTGGCAGGGCGCGCAATTGGCTTCAAATGCCTGCTGGCCGCTGGCCACCTGTGCTTGCGTGAACGGACCGCTGGCACCTTGTCCAAAGGCAACCGGACCCAGCACGGTGGTCCCCAACGCACCCAGCGCGATCGCGGCGCCCAGAAGCAGAATGGTCTTGTTACGCATTTTCGGCGTCCTTTTTAGCGCACGATGTGTCGAGCTGGGGAATGAACCAGTGGTCTTGTTGCGGCACGTCCGCGCTTGCCGTTTCATGGGCGGGGAACAGCCAGCCCCACAGCGTGCCTTTGGGTCCCCAAGGATAAACCTCGGGCGCTTTCTCGCTGTTGATCTGGATATAAAGCTTTCCGGTGCGCAGGGCAGCGGCTTGCGCGCTGCTCAGCTTGAAATTGCCGGAGATGGTGCCGCTGGTGGCTTTGGTGACATCCAGGTCAAAGATCGATTTGCCCGGCACACCGCAAACGGGACTGATGAAGATGTGAGCCTCGGTAGCATTGGACAGCAAGCCGTGAAAGCTGCCTTTCACCGTCATGGTCTTGCCGTCGGAACTGGCGGTGGCCTCGCCGCGGCCGCCGATCACCAGCTTGGTTTCGTCGTCCAAGGGCATGGGCCCGAGATTGGTCTGATAATCGGCCGCGAAGGCTTGTGTGACGCTGGCAGCGAGGGCCAGCATCAGGAACAGTTTTTTAGACACGCTCGGAAGACTCCTCAGTTGCCGCCGCCATTGGCCTGCTCCGGCTGGTACCAGTGCAGATTGTCGGGACGGGGAATATAGGCAAGGCGCGTTGACGGCCCTTCGCTGAAAGGCATGGCGCGGTGCCAGCGGCCGGTGGGCGCGGCCACCAGATCGCCATCGCTGACGGTAACCAGCTTTTCGCCTTCCACCAGGAATTGCTGGGTGCCTTCGATGATCAGCCAGATCTCCGGAAAGTTGGCGTGAAAATGGCCCCAGACATTGTCGGGCGGCGTGGGCACGCCCTTCTGCGAACGCAGGATGGTGACATAGGTGTGATCATCGCGGATCCATACGCCGCGCTTCTCGCCGTTCTGCACGATCTGCTTTTCGAAATCGATCGCGGGGACGTTGGGCTTGCCGTCATAGTCGCCATGGCCGGAATAAGCGGCCTGTATATATTGCACGCCCTTCACCGGTGTGGGCGTTTCGCTCAGCGGATAATCCGGCGCCTCGCCCGCGGGCTTCATCTGGAAACGCAATACCGGTTCGTTGCCCACCGTCTCCATGCTGTATTGCAGGCGCTTGGGCACCTGGATCAAAAAGTGCTTGGAGGCGATAAACGGCTCCTGGCCTTCGATGGTGACTTTCATCTGGCCGGATTGCACCACCCAAAAGACGCGGTCATCGGCATAGAATTGAGTCTTGGTTTTCTCGCCCGGCGCCATGGAAATCCATTCGCCGGTGAAATCGCGGCTATCAAACACGGTCTGCGACCAGCTCTGCTTGCCCTTATGGGCCGCCAGCACATCGGCCAGGCGGTAAACCAATTTGTTGTGACCGGTGAAGGGCGGCAGCTTCGCGGGCTTGGCGGCCCAGGCGATGGTTGCTTTCGAGGCGGGCGCGGTGGCTTGTGCCTGGGTTTGGGCCCGAGCATCGGACAAGGCATCGGAGCCCGCAGCCAGCGCCAAGGCGGCCACGGCCGCCCATCTGATGAATGTCATGAAATCCTCCCCTATTACCCCTTTTTTAGGGGGCCCGTTCCGGGCTTTTTTCGTGCGCCAAGATTAGCAGCGGGGCCACAACGGGGCCAGCGGCGCAAAGCCGCGTTAGCGCTGAGATTGTCGCGAATTCTCTCAGATCCCTGCATGGCGCAGCGCAGCACAGCGTGCTTTTGATGAAAAAGCAGCGCCTTATTTCAGGCCGGTTTCCGCGCTAAACAATGCGCTGGGGTACCAGTGGCCGCTCGCGCGGTTAGGCGAAGGATCATCGCATGCATCGCAGACATGTCTTGCTCAGCGCGGGCGCGCTGACACTGGCCTTCACGTCCCTGGCCCAAGCCAACCAGGCCGCCAATGCGGCCGAAGATTTTGTCGCCACCAATATCCAAGCTGGGTTCGACATCCTCAACGATCGCGCGGTCGGCGCGAGCGCGCGCCAACAGCGCTTCGCCGATTTGCTGCTGGGCCTGACCGATGTCCGGCGGGTAGCGTTGTTTCTGCTGGGCCGCTATGCGGCGGATGCTTCCGCCGCCGATCTCGATGCCTATGTCGCGGCCTATCAGGATTATGCGCTGTCGATCTACCGCACCTATTTCCAGCTCTATGCCGGTCAGAGTTTGAAAGTGGTTTCTTCGCGCGAACGCGCCCCCGGCGATTTCATCGTGACCACCAATATGGCGGGCGGCGCACCGATGGAGATCGATTTCCGCGTCCGCACCGATGGCGCCAAGCCGATGCTGGTGGATGTCGCGGTTTCGGGCGTCTGGCTGGCGCTGGCCCAACGTGATCAATTTTTGGCAACGTTGGCCGTGAACAAGGGCGATATCAAAGCGCTAACGGCGCAACTGCGCGCACTTCCATCGCGCTAAAGAGTACGGAACCTCGTGTTCCGGAAGTTGCGACTTGAATTGCGCGCACCATGACGCTATCTCGCCGCCTGTGAGGTGCGCGTTCGCGTGCGACGGATTTGGTTCCGCGCCGCCCTAGATATTTAGCATCTCCGACCGCCAGGTCCACCAGGTTCCATCCGTCGCTTTGTGTACACAGGAGAGATTGTGTCCAACTCCAAGTCTGTTGCTGTTGCCAAAATTTCCGCGCGTACCTTCCTCAACTCCCTGCTGCTGGGTTCGCTCCTCGTCACGGCCACGCAGGTCATGCAGCCCGGCATGACGCGCCATGATGCCGTCTCTCACCGCCCCAATCCGTTGCGGTTGATCACGGCACCGGTGCGTTTGATGGCGCCGGCGCCGGCGCCGGTTGAACCTTCGGCTTATGACGCCGAATCCGGCATGAGCTCGTCGCAGTTGATCAACCGTTGGGATGCGTTCGTCACCGAAGCCTCCACGCGGTTTCATATTCCCAAGGACTGGATTCGCGCGGTGATGCGCCAGGAAAGCGGCGGCCGCACCATGCGGCGCGAAGGCCGGCCGATTGTCAGCCGCGCCGGCGCGGTGGGACTGATGCAGCTTGTGCCCCGGACCTATCAGGCGATGGCGGCGGAGCATAAGCTGGGCGCCAATCCCTTCGACGCTCGCGACAACATCATGGCGGGCGCCGCTTATCTCAACCGGCTGTATCAAAAATACGGCTATCCCGCCATGTTCGCCGCCTACAATGCCGGGCCTGGCCGGCTGAAAGACCATCTGGAACATGGTGCGAGCCTGCCAGCCGAAACCCGGGCCTATGTCGGTAACATCGCCAAAACCTTGAAGCTGCAAACCGGCAAGACCGGCCTCGATCCGGTAAAGGCCAATTTTGTCAAGCTGACCCAGCCGGACGGCGCCGCCGTAAAGATCGATCCCAGCCAGGTCACGAGCATCCGTGCTGCCCGGCCCGGCGAATATGACTGGACCGTCAAGACGGTTCTGACCTTGGGTAAGTACAAGCAACGGGCTGTCCGGGAGGACGTCACGGTCGCCACCGCCACAATCCAGGCCGCGATCAATGCGAGCTAGCATCGCCGCGCCCGCCGGGTAAAATACGGCGTCACACCTGTGAGGGCGGTTATGCGCAAACTTCTCCTTGTCACCGGACTGGCACTGATCGGGGCGGCGCCCCACACTTTTGTCCTGGCGGCTCCGGCGCGCGCCGCCGGTCCATTCGATCAAGCCAGTTCGCTGCCCTATCAGGCGCCGCGTTTCGACCTGATCAAGGACAGTGATTACCAGCCGGCCTTCGAGCAAGGCATGCGCCAGCAGCTCGCCGAGATCAAAGCCATTGCCGGCAACGAGGCCGAGCCCAGCTTCGACAACACCATCGTGGCGCTGGAACGCTCGGGGCGCATGCTGGATCGGGTCAACAACACCTTCTTCGGCGTGGTGCAGGCCAACACCAATCCTGCCCTGGACAAGGTGCAGACGGTGGAAGCGCCCAAACTGGCGGCGCACAACGATGCCATCTTTCTCGATGACAAGCTGTTCGCGCGGGTGAAGGCGCTCTATGACCGCCGTGCCCAGCTCAAGCTGGATCCGGAAGCGCTGCAGGTCCTGACTCTCTATTATCGCCAGTTCGTCCATGCCGGCGCCAATCTGTCGCCAAAAGACAAGACGCGGCTGAAAGAGATCAACAAGCGCGACGCCAGCCTGGAAACCGAGTTCCAGCAAAAGCTGGTGGCGGCCGCCAAGAAAGGCGGTCTGGTGGTGAGCGACAAGAAAGATCTCGCGGGTTTGAGTGACGCGGAAATCGCCGCCGCCGCCCAGGCCGCCAAAAGCCGCGGGCTTGCCGGCAAATATGTCATCCCCTTGCAGAACACCACCCAACAGCCTTTGCTGACCTCGCTCGCCGATCGCGATGTGCGCCAGAAGCTGTTTGAGTCAAGCTGGACCCGCGCCGAAAAAGGCGACGCCAATGACACCCGCGCCGTCATTTCCGAATTGGCGGTCTTGCGCGCCGAAAAGGCCAAGTTGCTGGGCTATCCCAACTATGCGGCCTATGTCCTCTATGACCAGATGGCCGAGACACCGCAGGCGGTGGACAAGTTCCTCACCCAATTGGTGGGGCCGACCC
This sequence comes from Rhizomicrobium sp., assembly GCA_035693565.1. Lineage (GTDB taxonomy): Bacteria > Pseudomonadota > Alphaproteobacteria > Micropepsales > Micropepsaceae > Rhizomicrobium. Next base: position 408,609 of record DASSGF010000029.1, read on the forward strand.
GCGCCAAGGCGGCGGACGAAGCCAAGCTGATCCAGGCCGCGATCGACAAGGACGGCAAGCATTTCGAGCTTCAGCCTTATGACTGGCAGCGTTATGCCGAAAGGGTGCGCAAGGAGCGTTACGATCTGGATGAAAACACGCTCAAACCCTATTTCGAACTCAACAAGGTGCTGAACGACGGCGTGTTCTATGCCGCCAACCGGCTCTATGGCCTCACCTTCAAGCCGCGCAAGGACATCCCGGTCTATCAGCCCGATGTGATGGTCTACGAAGTGTTCGAGCAGAACGGCACGCCGCTGGGGCTGATGTATTTCGACTATTTCAAGCGCGACAACAAAAATGGCGGCGCCTGGATGAGCAATTTCGTCGGCCAGTCCAAGCTGCTCGGCACCAAGCCGGTGATCTACAACGTGGCCAATTTCACCAAGCCCGCGCCCGGCCAGCCTGCCTTGCTGAGCTATGACGACGTCACCACCATGTTCCATGAATTCGGTCATGCCTTGCATGGGCTGTTCGCCAGCCAGACCTATCCTTTGGTCTCGGGCACCAATGTGGCGCGCGATTTTGTCGAATTTCCCTCCCAATTCAACGAGCATTGGGCGCTTTATCCTGACGTACTCAAGCATTACGCGGTGAACTACCAGACCGGCGCTCCCATCCCGCAACCATTGGTCGACAGGATCAGGGCGGCGGACCAATGGGGCCAGGGCTACGCCCTGGGCGAGCTTCTGGCGGCGTCACAACTGGATATGCAATGGCATACGCTGGCACCGGGCACTCCCAAACAAGACGTGGACAAGTTTGAGGTTGAGGCGCTGAAAAAGACCGGCACCGATTTTCCCAATGTGCCCACGCGTTACCGTTCCAGCTACTTCCTGCATATCTGGGCCAACGGCTACGCCTCCGGTTATTATGCCTATCAATGGACGGTGATGCTGGATGACGATGCCTATGCCTGGTTCGCCGCCCATGGCGGGCTGACGCGCGCCAACGGCCAGCGCTTCCGCGACCTGATCCTGTCGCGCGGCCACACCCTGGACTATGGCCCGATGTTTCGCGCCTTCTATGGCAAGGACCCCGATATCGGTCCCATGCTGGAGCATCGCGGCCTGACGCCGCCAAAGGCGCCGTCGCCGTGATGATAAATTGCCGTATACGGAACTCTTTCGCGATCGTCCCATTATGGCACCGTTCAGGCCCATCGAAGGGCTAGACTGACGCGGCGATTCTTGGGGGAGGCGATGGTTGGTGGTTGGACCTGGACAGGTCCTGTCCGATATTCTCCTTGAAGGCTGGGGGCCACTGTCCCAGCGTTCATTTGGGGCGGGCGATTCCTTGGGCTGCATGTTTGCGTCTTCACCGTGCGCCTTGCTGGAGCGCAAAAGTCCATGACGCGCATGCACCTCGACGATGCCGTGGCGGCGGATGCGGGCCAGCTCCAAGCGGCCGGCGCGCGCCGTGAAGCTCTAGAACCGGCCATGAGGGCGCGCAACGACTGGAGCCTTTCGATCATCGCCGCCCTGGCGGCGGCGGCGGTGCTGGTGGCGGCAGGCGTGCTGATGGCACTTTATCAGGAACGGCTGTACCGCGATCAGCAGACCAGGAATGTGCGCGCGCAGGCCGAGATTCTCGCCGCCAACACCGCCGCCGCCATTTTGTTCGACGACCGGGCAGCGACCCGCGAATATGTCGATGCGTTGCGCGCCAATCCGGATCTGCTGGGCGCGGCGATCTATGGTGGCAATGGCGGCATGATGGCGGGCTTTGCGCGGTCCTCGCTATTGCCGGCGATGCTGAGCAAGCCGCAAAGCGCAACCGGTCCCGGTTATATCGACATCGCCGTGCCGGCCCGCCAGTCCGGCGCCCAGGTGGGCGTTATCCTGCTGCGCGCGCTTACCGAGCCCGCAGAGGGCCGCTTTGCCCGCTATGCCGGCGTGATCCTGCTTGTGGGCATGGGGGTTCTGGTGATCGGGGTCTTAAGTCTCACCCAGGTCCAACTGTCACGCCGCGCCAAACAGCTTGTTGATGTCAATGCCAGGCTGCAGGAGGAAATGGAGGAGCGGCACAAGACCGAGGAGGCCTTGCGCCAAAGCCACAAGATGGAGGCTATCGGTCAGCTCTCGGGCGGCATCGCCCATGACTTCAACAATTTGATCATGATCGTCAAAGGCAATCTCAGGCTCCTCAAACGCCGGTTGAACGAGGAAGAGGGCCCAGCCACCACTTATATTACCGCCGCCGACGAAGCGTTGGACCGGGCCGCCCATCTCACCCAGCGCATTCTGGCTTTTTCCCGCCGCCAGCCATTGACACCGCAACAAGTCAATCTCAGCATCCTGGCTCAAGGCCTGCTGGAGCTTTTGCGCCATTCTGTGGGGGAGAAGGTGGAAGTTGTGCTGCGCCTGAACGGCAGCTGGCCTACGCGCTGCGATATCAACCAGATGGAGAATGTGATTCTCAATCTGGCGATCAATGCGCGCGATGCCATGCCCCAAGGCGGCCGCCTGATCCTGGAAACCCGCGACATGCACTTTGAGGCGCCACCGGCCGCGCTGGATAGACAGAATTTCGTGCCGGGAGACTATGCCAGCCTGACGGTGATCGACACCGGCAGCGGCATGTCCGAGGAGGTGCGCCTGCGCGCCGTGGATCCTTTTTTCACCACCAAGCCGCAAGGCAAAGGCACCGGGCTTGGCCTGTCCATGACCTTCGGCTTTGTGCGCCAGTCCGGCGGACATTTGATGATCGACAGCGCGCCAGGCCGGGGTGCGGCCGTCACCGTGCTGATGCCCCGGGACCGGGAAAACGCTGACCAGGAGACGATATGAACGGCAAGCCCCCCATTCTGGTGGCCGAGGATGAGGCGATGCTGCGGGTTATCGCGGTGGAAATGCTGCAGGATGCCGGCTTTGAAGTCTTCGAGGCGGGCGACGGGGCCGAGGCGCTGGAATTGCTTCGGGCCAATCCCGAGATTGCGCTGCTGGTCTCCGACATCAAGATGCCCCGGATGGATGGCTATGCCTTGGTGGAAGCGGGACTGTCCGTCCGGCCCAATCTCAAGATCCTGTTGATGACCGGCTATTCCCAGGAACCGCCGCCGCAACTGCTCGAGTCGTGCGAAATCCAGATCCTGCACAAGCCGTTCAACCTGGAACGGCTTTGCGCCCTGGCGGTGGAGCTGACCGCCTAGCTTTTCTTCGCCCGTTTGGACGCTTTCCTCTTGGGTACCTTGTTGCCGGCGCGGCGCGCCTCCGAAAGGCCGATGGCGATGGCCTGCTTCCTGCTTTTCACCTTCTTGCCCGAGCGCCCGCTTTTCAGCGTGCCTTCCTTGCGCTCATGCATCGCCTTCTCGACTTTTCGCGCTGCACCCTTGGAATATTTCCTTGCCATGACGGGTCCCTGGGACTGGTCGAATGGGAAATTTAACCGGCGAAACAAATTTCCGTTCCATGGCGGAACAGCGCCGATGTCCGGGTGTTGTCATTGCGTCCTTTCAGCTTTGGAGTTCCCATCATGATGATTACACTGTCCCGTCTCTATCATGATGGTGTGTTGGCCCGCAGCGTGGTGGATGAGCTCAAGGCTTCGGGCCTTCCGGAGGACGATATCGGCATCATCGGACCGTCCTGCACCCGCGCGATGCAGAATGCCGATCTAAAGGACAGCGGCGACAAGACCGATCGCGACGATGACGATCGCGGCCAGATGATCAATCGTGGCGCCGGCATCGGCGCGGCGCTGGGCGGGGCCGCCGGGCTGCTGGCGGGATTGGGCGCTTTTGTCCTGCCCGGCATCGGCGCGGTCGTGGCGGCGGGCTGGCTGGCCAGCGCCCTGGCGGGCGCGGTGGCGGGCGGCGCGGCCGGCGGCGTGGTGGGTGCCTTGATCGAAGCCGGGGTCAATGAAGACGAGGCGGCTGGTTATGCCGAGGGGGTCCGGCGCGGCGGTACCTTGGTGACCATCCGGGTGATAAGCCAGGACCGCGATTTCTATCAGGATATTCTGACGGGCAAGAGGCTGGCTGTGGTCCAAGGCGAATTCGAGCCTGCCGGCATGCCGGTCCAACTGCACCGGCTCGATTCCGTGAGCGTCAAAAGGACCTGAACTGGCGGCTGAAAGAAAATGGTCCGCCCGCGTCATGCGCGGGCGACGAGCTCCGGACGCGGTTCGACAAGGATTGGGCCAGCTTGTAGAAGACCGCCATGAGCGAGGCGGCTTTCATTGCCGGTGACTGGGGCACCAGCCGGCTGCGGCTTTATTTGTGTGACGCGAGCGGCAATGTGCTGGCGCGGGGCGAAGGCGAAGGGGCTTCGGCGCCCGATTGCGCCGCCCGCTTTGCCGCTGCCGTGGCGTCCTGGGACCGGGCGCATGGCGTTTTGCCGGCGGTGCTCAGCGGCATGGTGGGCTCCACCATCGGCTGGCGCGAAGTGCCCTATCTGAAATGCCCGGCCAAGCCGGCGGCGATTGCCGCTGCGGCGCTGCACCTGGAACAGGACGGGCGCGCCGTCGCCATTCTGCCCGGGCTTTGCTGCAATGGCAAAACCGGCGCGCCGGATGTGATGCGCGGCGAAGAGACCCAGATATTGGGGGCGTTGCGCCTCTATTCCCATCTGGCCAAGGGCAACCACATTTTCTGTCTGCCCGGCACCCATACCAAATGGGCGGCGGTGCGCGACGGCGCGGTGATCCAATTTCAGACGGCTTTGTCCGGGGAATTGTTCGAACTGTTGCGCCGTCACAGCGTCCTGGCGCGCGACAGCAGTGAAGTGAACGCGCAGGGTCCGGCTTTTGCCCTGGGGCTGGAATTCGCCCGCCAGAACCGCAAGGCGGACCTGTTGCATCTTTTGTTCAGCGCCCGCAGCCGGGTTGTCACCGGCGAGATGGCCGCGCCCGACGCCGCCTCTTATCTGTCGGGGGTGATATTGGGGAAGGATATCGCCACCGCGCTGGCGCTGTTTGACCTCGACGGCCCGGTGCAATTGATCTGCACCCCGGCGCTGGCGGGGCTTTATGGCAAGGCGCTGGCGGCGCATGATGTCAAAAGCAGCGCCATTGACGGCGACCGCGCCGCCCTGGCGGGATTGGTCCACGCCCATTCGGAAATCTTCTCATGAACCTGCTTGCTGAACTTCCCCTGGTCGCCATCCTGCGCGGTGTCACGCCACAGCGCATCCAAGGCGTCGCCGAGGCCTTGTTCGGCGCCGGCATCCGCGCCATCGAGGTGCCGCTGAATTCGCCGGAACCGTTCAAGAGTATCGAACTTCTGGCGCGGCTGTTTGGCGATCGCTGTCTTACCGGCGCGGGCACGGTGTTGAGCGAGGACGAGGCGGACCGGGTGGCCGATGCCGGCGGCAAGCTTGTGGTGACGCCCAACACCAACCCCAAGGTGATCGCGCGTGCCGTCAATCGCGGCCTCACCGTGATGCCCGGCTTCTACACTCCCAGTGAAGCTTTTGCCGCGATAGAAGCAGGCGCCCGCACCCTCAAGCTGTTCCCCGCTTCCACCGGCGGCGTGGCGCATTTGAAGGCCATGCTGGCGGTCCTGCCCAAACATGTGCCGGTCTATGCCGTGGGCGGGGTCGGCGCCGGCAATATGAAGGAGTGGCGCCGGGCGGGCGCGGCAGGTTTCGGCCTGGGCTCGGAATTGTTCAAGCCGGAGTTTACGGACGACGAGATTGCGGCGCGCGCGCGGCTGTGCGTGGCGGCGTTCAAGGACGCTGGTTAGAGACCCCTACTTGTCATGCCCGCGCAAGCGGGCATCCAACTTTTTTACGAGCAGTGGCGCTTGACCAATTTGGATTCCCGCTTTCGCGGGAATGACAAATTGGAATTCACCAGTTGGTATAACTGCCGTCAGGCCTATGATTGATCTGGATCGGCGCATAATGCTCCGTCCAGTCGCCCACCATCTGCAGCTTGCTGGTATCGAGCGTGACGCCCAGGCCGGGCCGCTCATTGGGCCATAGCTTGCCGTTATGGAAGTCATAAGCCTGCGGCAGATAGGGCCAGGGCTGGCGGCCGGCGCTGGTCATTTCCATCAACGCGATCACCGAGGTCGCGGTCAGGCAATGCACCAGGGCGGTTTCGCCGATCGGGCCGGTGAAATGCGGGATCATGCCGCAATAATGCGTCTCGCACAGGGCGGCGATTTTCATATATTCGGTGATGCCGCCCACATTGGGCACGGTGCAGCGCGCGAAATCGATCAGGTTCTGCTCGATCAGCGGGCTGATTTCCCATTTGACGCCGTAGATTTCGCCCACCGCCACCGGTACCCGCAGGCGCGGCCGCAGCACCTTGTAAATGTCGATATTCTCGCCCCGGATCAGGTCCTCGCAGAAGAAGGGATGCAGCGGCTCCAGTTCGGTGGCCAGGGTGATGGCGTCTTCCGGGTCCATAGTGCCGTGGAAATCGATCGCCCAGGCGCCGTCCTTGCCCACGCCCTTGCGGATCAGCTGACAGTCCTCGACCGTCTGGCGGACGGCATCGAAACGGTCGAAAGTCTGACTTTCCCGCACGCCGGTGCGATAGGCGCGGAAACCTTCCGCGACACAGGCGCGCGCCGCGTCTTCCAAGGTGCCGCCCTTGGGCGTGGGGTATGAGGTGGCGTAGCATTCCACATGGTCGCGGCTCTTGCCGCCCAAAAGCTGCCATACCGGCACGCCCAGCGCCTTGCCTTTCAAGTCCCACAGCGCCACATCCAGCGCGCCCAGCGAATGGGTCTTTTCACGGCCCGACGGATAGAAATAACCGCGCTCCATCACCTGCCACAGATGCTGGATGCGGAACGGGTCCTCGCCGATCAACAGCCCGGCGCATTGCTCCATGGTGGAGGGTTCGCCGCCTTCGCCCACCCCCATCAATCCGCTTTCGGTCTCGATGGTGACGATGTTGGTGGACTGGTTGAAGGTAGGCTGGTGGATATTGGGCCGCCCCGCCGCATCGGTCGGCGTCTTGTAATAGCGGATGCGCTTGATCTTGTCCTTGGGCAGGCCCAGCGCGAAGGCATCCGGTGGCGTCCACAAGGCCGAAGCAGCCGTGCCCAGCATCGCGGTCAGCAAAGTGCGGCGATCCATGATTGTCCCCTAGACTTTTTTAGCGTTGTTCTTCAGGCGGGGTTTTTACGTCAGATTGCAGACCCAACCCTTGTTGGCGTCACAATACCACAAGACGCCGTCCTTGATGTCCAGCCCGTGCAGGGAGGGATCAGCGGCCTTGTCCAGCACGATCTTGGCGACAATGGCGCCGTCCGACATCTGCAGCTTGTAGATTTCCCCCTCGTCGCTGCCCACGCACCAGATGTGATCGCCCTCCAGCGCGATGCCGTGGGTGCGCACGGTTGGCGCCTGGATGCTGCGCGCCACCGTGCCTTCCTCGGCGTTCATCAGATAGAGCTTGCCGCTGGCCGGCACCGCCATCCAGTATTTGTCGGTGCCCGCCCATTTCACGCCATGGCCGCCCGAAGCCAGCGGCAAGTCGCCCGGCTTGGGCGCGCGCTGGGTATAGACGCCATAGATGCCCCAGCCCGGCGTCTCCCATTTCTTCAGGGTCTTGCCGGTCTTGGGATCGACTTTCAGGGTGGAGGGATTGCCGCTGATCACCTTGGTCGAGGTCAGGAACCAGGCGCCGTCGCCATAGGTGATGCCGCTGCCATGGATGCATTCGGTGGTGACGCTGGCCAGGACCTTGCCTGTCTTGGCATCGATGGTGAAGACCTGGTTGGGATCGATCTGGTCCAGGATCCACAATTCCCCGTTGGGGCCGAACTGCATGTCATTCGGCGCCCTGACGGCGGGCGCCAGATTGTAGAGGCGGTTCACTTTTTTGGCGATGACGGGCGCGTTCTTGCGCGCATCCAGGGTGGCCTGGGGGATCACGGGATCGGTGGCGAAGGCCGTCCCCGGCGCCAGAACGCCGGCCGCTGTCATTGCCACCATCACATCACGGCGCGAAAATTCCATGGCGTTCCTCCCCATTGTTGGTAGCGGAAAATATGCGCGTTTTGAGGCGCGCGCAAAACCGCAGCGCAGCAAGTTTTCATTCCGCGAGACGATTTTTCCTCTTCTGTTTGTTTTCGCGGCGCTCCTGACATAGGCTTGCCGCAAGCGGCCCCGCCACAAGGGAGCCGCGCTTGGCGAAGGCGGCTGAAGACCGTCGGCCGGGGTCGAGGAAACAACAAGAATCAAGACGTTATCGGCGAGATGCCGCAGCGGCCCATCGGGCTTAAGCCTGAAATGCCGGTTGGGGACAAGCAGAAGAAGCGGGATCAACCCGCATGTTGGTGCCGCCTTCCTGCCGGAAGGCGGCATTATTTTTTGTCGCAGTCCTGCGGCAATCGATACCGCAGTGCAGCGTAACTCTTTGCTGTTTTTTTTCGTGAGCCTCTGCCGTAAGAACGCGGACACGTCGAGATGAAAAAATCTTTTTGGGGAGAAGAAGCATGCATGGTTTGAAACTGGGCGCGACGATCGCGGCGCTGTTTGCGCTCAGCGCTCCGGCTTTTGCCGAAACCACCGTGCTGAAAAATGTCACGGTCATCGACGGCACCGGCGCCGCCGCCAAGCCGGGCTCCGCCATCGTGATGACCGACGGCAAGATCGCTTATGTTGGCCCGGTGGCGAACCTGAAGGCTCCGCAAGGCGCCAAAGTCGTGGACCTGTCGGGCAAGTTCGTGATTCCCGGCCTGATCGACAGCCATGTCCATCTCGGCATGATGCATGACGTCACCCAGGACGAAAAATACGAAACGCCCGAGAATGTCGAAGCCGATCTGAAGACCTATGCCGCTTATGGCGTCACCGCCGTTCAGGTGCTGGGCACCGACAAGGACTTTGTCATCGACATGCGCAACAAGCAGCGCAAGGGCCGCCCGGCCATGGCGCGGATTTTCAGCGCGGGTCAGGGCGCGGTGATGAAGGGCGGTTATGGCGGGCTGGTGGGCGTGACCAATCCCATCGCCACTCCGGAAGAAGCGCGCAAGCTGGTGGACGCGCAGGCCGCCAAGGGCGTGGACTTCATCAAGCTTTGGATGGATGACGAGCGCAAGACCATCCCCGTCAAGATGACCTACGAGATTTCCAAGGCCATCATCGACGAGGCGCACAAGAAAAATCTCAGGGCCGTTGCGCATGTCTTTTACCTGGCCGACGCCAAGGAGCTGGTGCGCGAAGGCATCAGCGGCTTTGCCCATATGGTGCGCGACCAGCCGGTGGACAATGAATTGCTGAACATGATGAAGGCCAAGGGCGTGTGGATGGTCTCCGCCACCTTGAGCCGGGAGATGGCTTACAGCCTGGCGATCATGCCCTGGCTGCAGGATCCTTTCTTCACCCGCGGCGTCACGCCGGGCACCCTGGATGCGTTGCGCAGCCCGGCCCGCGAAAAGGCGATCGTGACAGGCCCCACCCGTTTCCCCGGCCTTCCTTATGAGAAGAAAGTATTCTCCGACATGGACCGCACCCTGTCCCAGGCGGTGGAAAATTATCAGGCGATGGTGAAGGCGGGCGTCAACACCGGCATGGGCACCGACAGCGGCCCCAACGGCCGTTTCCCCGGCTTCAACGCGCACGAGGAAATGCAGATGGAAGTGGTGCTGGCCGGGCGCACCCCGATGGAAGCGATCAAGTCCGCCACCAGCGACAATGCCCGCTGGCTGGGCGACAAGACCATCGGCAGCATCGAACAAGGCAAATGGGCCGATCTGGTGGTGCTGGAAAAGAACCCGCTGGATGACATTCGCAACACGCAAATGGTCTCCCAGGTTTATGTGGCGGGCAATGCCGTGCCGACCGTGTGGCAGACCTGCCGCGACCGCGCCGCCAATGCCTGCACCGGCAAGTCCACCGACGCGCCGCATATGCCTTATTGATTGATCACGAAAACGCCTTTCGTGATGGCAACCAGGCGTCGGGCGCGGAAAGCAAAGGCTTTCCGCGGCCCGCGTCATTGAAGGGAAACGCCATGTCCAGCGCCGAGTCGACACGGGTACGCCACGCTGTTCTCGGCATGGTCATCCTGGTGTATTTCATCACCTATCTGGACCGGGTGCTGCTGTCCAATGCGATGCCCGTCATCCAGAAGCAGTTCCTGTTCTCCACCGAAATGCTGGGCGTGATCACGGGCTGCTATCAATGGGCCTATGCCCTGTTCCAGATTCCCGGCGGCTGGTTCGGCGATCGCGCCGGTCCGCGCGTCGCGCTGGCCAGCGTGGTGATCTGGTGGTCGGCCCTGACCTTCATCACCGGCCTGTCCTTCTCGGTTCCCATGCTGATGGTCTGCCTGTTCCTGATCGGCATGGGCGAGGCGGGAGCCTTCCCCATCGCCAATCGCGCGCTGTCGCGCTGGATGCTGCCGGGCGAGCGCGGCTTCGCCCAAGGCGCGACCCATGCGGGCTCCCGGCTGGCCTCGACGCTGACGCCCGTGCTGGTGGCATTCCTGATCGGGGCCTATAGCTGGCACGTCCCGTTCTTCGTGTTTGGTCTGGTCGGCATTGTCTGGGCCGCTGCCTGGCTTTTCTTCTACCGCGATGCGCCGCGCGAGCATGCCGCCGTCAATGCGGCGGAGCGGGAAAAGATCGAAGCCGCGCTGGGCATGCCCAAGGCGCGTCAGCCGATCCCCTGGGGCATGATCCTGGGCAGCCGGCAGATGTGGGTCATCGCCGCCATGTATTTCTGCTACGGCTATTGCCTCAACATCTTCCTGGTGTGGTTCCCCAAATATCTCAACGCCGCGCGCCATTACACCCTGGCCGAGATGGGCCTGTTCACCAGCCTGACGCTGGCGGCGGGGGTGATAGGCGATATTTGCGGCGGCGTGTTTTCGGATGCGATCATTCATAGAACCGGGCGCATCAAATTTGCCCGGCAGAGCGTCGCCATTACCGGCTTCCTGATCGCGGCGGCCTTCATTCCGCTGGGCTGCGCGGCGGAAAGCCCTTATGCCACGGCCGCCCTGTTCGGCGTGGCGGTGTTCGGAATGGAATTGGTGGTGGGCAATGCCTGGGCGGTGACCTTGGATATCGGCGGCAGTTTCGCCGGCTCCTGCTCGGCGGTGATGAACACTGCCGGCAATGTCGGCGGCGCTATTGTCGCCACCGCCACCGGCTTTATCGTCAAGGCCTATGGCTGGAACGCCGCCTTCTATGTGGTGGCGGGATTGGCAGTGCTGGGTGCGCTTCTGTTCACCCAGATCGATGCGGGCCGGAAACTGGCCCCCGAAAGCACCAGTCCGGTGGTCTGAAAAGCCTCGCCAACGCGGGAAAAGGGCTCATCCGGCGCGGCTTTTTTGCGGGGTTCACTTTTCCGCGAAATTGGCTATGGTCCCCGCCCCATGGAACCTTTCAAGACGCTCGAGGGCGTTGCCGCCCCCCTGAACATGATCAATGTCGACACCGACATGATCATCCCCAAGCAATATCTCAAGACTATCCATCGCACCGGTCTGGGCAAGGCCCTGTTCGATGAGATGCGTTACAACAATGACGGCAGCGAGAAACCGGACTTCGTGCTCAACAAGCCTGCCTATCGCAAGGCCCAGATCCTGGTGGCGGGCGATAATTTCGGCTGCGGCTCGTCGCGCGAGCATGCGCCCTGGGCGCTGCTGGATTTCGGCATCCGCTGCGTCATCGCGCCCAGCTTCGCCGACATCTTTTATGGCAACTGCTTCAAGAACGGCATTCTGCCCATCAAGCTGCCCCAGGCCGAGGTGGACAAGCTGATGGACGATGCCGAGCGCGGCGCCAATGCCGTGATCTCCATCGATCTGGAGAAACAGGAAATCCGCGGTCCCGATGGCGGCATGATCAAGTTCGAGGTGGATGAATTCCGCAAGCAATGCCTGCTGAACGGCTGGGATGACATCGGGCTGACCATGCGCGCGGAAGACAAGATCGCCGCCTTCGAGCAGCAGCAGCACACCCAGGCGCCCTGGCTTTAGGAGCGTAGGCGAGGCCGATAGCGACAGCGTATCGGCGAGCGACCATCAAAAGAGTGCAGGCGTAAGCCGGAACGACAATCGAAAAATTCAGGATTGGACGACGATGAACGAATACAAACTGCTCCTGGTCCCGGGGGACGGTATCGGCCCCGAAGTGATGGATGCCACCATGCGGGTGGTGGGCTGGTTCGGGCAGAAGGGCCTGGCCTACAAGACCGAGGAAGCCCTGTTGGGCGGGGTCGCCATCGATACGGTGGGCCGGCCCGATCCGGATGAAACTTTCGTCAAGGCCAACGCGTCCGATGCGGTGCTGATGGGCTCGGTGGGTGGTCCCAAATGGGACGGCTTGCCGTTTGAAAAGCGCGCCGAGCGCGGGCTGCTGCGTATCCGCAAGGATATGGGGGTTTATGCCAATCTGCGTCCGGCCTTGTGTTTTGACGCACTGAAGGACGCCTCCACCCTGAAGCCGGAAATCGTCTCGGGTCTCGACATCCTGATCGTGCGCGAGCTGATGGGCGGGGTCTATTTCGGCGAGCCCAAGCAAACCACCGCCTTGGCCGACGGCCAGAAGCGGGCAGTGGATACCGGCGTCTATACCACCAGCGAAATCGAGCGGGTGTGCCGGGTCGCCTTCGACATGGCGCGGCTGCGCGGCAACAAGGTGCATAGCGCGGAAAAATCCAATGTGATGGTCACCGGCGTGCTGTGGAAGGAAGTCATCACCGCGCTGCATGCGCGCGAATATCCCGATGTCGAGCTGCATCACATCCTGGCCGACAACGCCGCCATGCAGCTGGTGCGCAATCCCAAGCAGTTCGACGTGCTGGTGACCGACAATCTGTTCGGCGATGTCCTGTCGGATGAGGCGGCGCAATTGACCGGCTCCATCGGCATGCTGCCGTCCGCCTCGCTGGGCGACAAAAAATCCAATGGCCTGCCGTCGGCGCTCTATGAACCCATTCACGGCAGCGCGCCCGATATCGCGGGCAAGGGCCTGGCCAACCCCATCGCCACCATTCTCTCCTTCGCCATGTGCCTGCGTTATTCATTCGGCCTGAAGGACGAATCGGCGCGGCTGGAAAAGGCGGTGGACAAGGTGCTGGCGGAAGGGTTCCGCACCGGCGACATCATGCAGCAGGGGATGACCAAGGTCGGCACAGCCGGCATGACGGACGCCATCTTGAAGGCGTTGGATAAGCTGGCCTGAGCGCGGCAGCCCGGGATAAGCTCACCTGCTGTTACAACGGATGGTCTCCATGAGACTCGTCATGGCGGGTGCGCTCGGAGCGCTGCTGTTTTGCGCGGCCGCTGTTTCCGCGGCCGAGGATGACGGCTGGATCAACCGCGTCGATGTGGAACGCATAGTGCCTCCGCCACCGGCGCAGGGATCGCGCATCGAACAGAATGAGATCGCCGAGATTTACCGGGTTCAGGCAGCCGCTGCGCCTGCCGCCAAAGAACTCGCCGGGCGCGACAATGACATCGAAAATCCCAGCATCTTCAAAGACGTCATCGGTTCCGGATGGGATATGTCCAAGCTGCCCAAGACCCGGTTTCTGATGGGTGAGATCGGCAAGGTTGATCGCATCGAGTCCGGGAAGGCGAAGAAGATCTTTCACCGCCCCAGGCCGTGGATGGCCGATCCGAAGATCCAGACTTGTGCACCCCATCCCGATGGGCCGCAATTGAACTCCTATCCCAGCGGCCATGCCATGCTGGGCTATGAAATTGGGGTGGTGATCGCCGCACTGATCCCGGAAAAATCGCAAGCCATTCTGGCGCGGGCGAAACTCTATGGCGAGAACCGCATCCTGTGCGGTTTTCATTTCCGCAGCGATGTCACCGCCGGCGAGAAGTTCGGCACGGTGCTGGCGGAGGCGATGCTGAAGCAGCCCCGCTTCCATGCCGCTTTCCTGGAAGCCCGCAGCGAGTTGATCGCGGCGGGACTGACGCATTAACCGTCAATCGTTTTTGAGATTCCGCCGCGCCCGGTGCAGCAGCGGCTCGGTATAGCCGGACGGCTGCTCCTTGCCCTTGAACACCAGATCGCAGGCCGCCTGGAAGGCGATGCCGTCATAGGCGGGCGCCATTGGCGTGTAGAGGGGATCACCCGCATTCTGCTGGTCCACGATCCTTGCCATGCGCCTGAGGGTTTCCAACACTTGGTCGCGGCCGCAGATGCCATGCTCCAGCCAATTGGCGATATGCTGGCTGGAAATGCGCAAGGTGGCGCGGTCTTCCATCAATCCCACATTATGGATGTCGGGCACCTTGGAACAGCCAACCCCCTGGTCCACCCAGCGCACCACATAGCCCAATATGCCCTGGGCGTTATTGTCCAACTCCTGCTGCACTTCTTCCGGGCTCCAGTTGGGCCGGTCGGCCAGGGGAATGGTGAGAATGTCGGAGAGCTTGGCGCGGGGGCGTGATTTCAGCTCATTCTGCCGCGCCTTCACATTGACCTGGTGATAATGCAGAGCGTGCAAGGTGGCGGCGGTGGGCGAGGGCACCCAGGCGCAACTGGCGCCGGCATTGGGATGGCCGATCTTGGTTTTCAGCATGTCGGCCATTTTGTCGGGCATCGCCCACATGCCCTTGCCGATCTGCGCCTTGCCCTGGAAACCGCAGGCCAGGCCGATATCGACATTCTGGTCTTCGTAAGCCGCCAGCCATTTCGACGTCTTCATGTCGCCCTTGCGCACCATGGCGCCGGCAACCATGGAGGTGTGCATCTCATCGCCGGTGCGATCCAGAAAGCCGGTATTGATGAAGACGATGCGATCGCGCGCCGCGCGGATGCATTCCTTGAGATTGGTGGAGGTGCGGCGCTCCTCATCCATCACGCCCATCTTGATGGTGTTGCGCTCCAGGCCGAGCATGTCTTCCACACTGTCGAACAGGGCGCTGGTGAAGGCGACTTCGGCGGGCCCATGCATCTTGGGTTTGACGATGTAGATGCTGCCTTTGCGGCTGTTGCGGCGTTTGCCCTTGATGTCATGCAGCGCGATCAGGGAGGTGACCACGCCATCCATCACGCCTTCGCCGATCTCGCTGCCATCCGGCAACAGAATGGCGTCGCTGGTCATCAGATGCCCGACATTGCGGATGAACAACAGGCTGCGGCCCGGCAGGGTGACGCGCCCGCCATCCGGTGCTGTGTAGTCGCGGTCCGGGTTGGCGGCGCGCTCCAGCACCTTGCCGCCTTTTTCAAACCTGGCCGTCAGGCTTCCGTTCAAAAGCCCCAGCCAGTTGCGATAAGCGCCCACCTTGTCCTGCGCATCCACCGCGGCGATGGAGTCTTCGCAGTCCATGATGGTGGTGATGGCGGATTCCAGCACCACATCGCTGATGCCCGCTTTGTCGGTCTTGCCGATGGGGTGGCTGCGGTCGACATGGACTTCGATATGCAGCCCGTTATGTCCCAGCAAGATCAACGACGGCGCGGCCGGGTCTCCGGCATAGCCTTTGAATTGCGAGGGATCCTTCAGCGCCGGATGGAGTGCGCCATTGGCCACCGAAAGCCCGGAAACCTCCGCCCAGGATCCGCTTGCCAGCGGCGCAGCCTTGTCCAGCACATCCCGCGCGAAGGCGATGACCGCGTCGCCGCGCTTCTGGTTGTAGCCTTTGCCCGGCGCCAGTTCGCCCGCCTGCGAAATCGCGTCGGTGCCGTAAAGCGCGTCATACAGGCTGCCCCAGCGGGCATTCAGCGCGTTCAAGGCGAAACGGGCATTGGTCAGCGGCACCACCAGTTGCGGGCCGGCGATGCTGGCGATTTCGGGATCGACATTTTGGGTGCCGATCTGGAAATCCGGTCCTTCGGCTTGCAGGTAGCCGATCTCTTTCAGGAAAGCGGTGTAAGCGGCGGTGTCGACCGGCTTGGCGGGATGGGCCTTGTGCCAGCCATCGATTGCCGCCTGCAACCGGTCACGTTCGGCCAGCAACGCCTTGTTTTGCGGCATCAGACGGCCGCTGAGGGCGGCAAAGCCTGCCCAGAATTTGTCCGCTTCTACCCCGCTGCCGGGCAGGGCTTCGTTGACAATGAAATCATGCAAGGCGCGCGCGACCGCAAGGCCGTGAACCGTGACTCTATCCGCCATGACCCTCTTCTTTGAATGACCGGCGGCTTGAGCCTAAAGCTCCCGGTTTCAAACGAAAAGGCCGCACCTTGCGGTACGGCCTTTTTGTCACGCATAGCGGAGCGGCTCAGTGCGGCGGGATCATCCAAGGCCACACATGCTGCTGCAGGAACACCAGCACGCCCAGCAGCACGGTGAGCAGGATGCTGTGCATGAAGGTACGGGCGAAGATATTGCCTTCATGCCCTCTCAGGTCGCTGATGGCCGCGCCGGTGGCGATATTCTGCGGCGAGATCATCTTGGCGAAAACGCCGCCCGAGGAATTGGTGGCAGCCATCAGGACAGGATCGAAATGCAACCGGTTGGCGGCGACCACTTGCAGGTTGCCGAACAAGGCGTTGCCGCTGGAATCGCTGCCGGAGAGGAACACCGCCAGCCAGCCCAGGAAGGCCGACACCAAGGGAAACAGCACCCCCGCCGAAGCGACGCCCAGGCCCAGCGTATAGGCCATGCCGGAATAGTTCATCAGGAAGGCCAGGCCCACAATCGCCACCACCGTCAGCGCGGGCAGCGCCGTTTGTTTGCAAGCGGTGGTGAAGGCGAGGATGAAGCCCTTGGGGCCCATGCCGACCGCCAGTGCCGTCAGGATCGCGGTCACCAGCACCGCCGTGCCGGTAGCCAGGGGCTGATAGGCCCAGATCGCGGCATAAGGCTTGTTATACAGGGTGATGAAAACCTGATTGTGCAGGCCGGGCCACTGGACGTTCTGCTGACCCATTGGAGCCACCTTGAAGACGGTCCATAGGATCACCACCGCCGACATGATCAGCCAGGGCAGCCAGCCTTGCCAGGTGGGAATGGCGCCATGATCGGTGTGGATTTCGTTGCCGGGCCCCACGTTCAGCGCATATTCCGGGTCAGGCTTGGGCTGCCAGACTTTCAGGAACAGCACGGTGAGCAGCAGCGCGCTCAAGGCCGACAGCACGTCGGTCAGCACATAGTTCACATAGTTGGAGGTGATGAACTGCACGCCGCCAAAGGCGCCGCCCGCCACCAGCAGGGCCGGAAATACCGCCTTCACAGACTTCAGCCCGCCATAAAGGGCAATGACATAGAAGGGCAGGAAGAAAGCAAAAATGGGAAGCTGGCGGCCCACCATGGCGCCCAGCGCATCGGCGGGCAGGGCGGTGACGCCGGCCAAGGTGGTAATGGGAATGCCCAGGGAGCCGAAGGCGACCGGGGCAGTGTTGAACAACAGGGCATAGACCACCGCGTCGATGGCCTTGAAACCCAGCATGATCAGAAGCGAGGCCGAGATCGCCACGGGAGCGCCGAAGCCGGTCACCCCTTCCAGCAAGGAGCCGAAACCATAGCCGATCACGATCAGAACGATGCGGCGGTCGTTGGGAAGGTGGGTCAGGACCCAGCGCCGGAAGGCATCAAAGCGGCCGGATTGTACCGCGACATTATAGAGAGTGAGCGCGGCCAGCACGATCCACATGATCGGCCACAGGGCAAAGGCGACGCCATCCGCGGTGGCGGCAAAAGCGAGTTTCAGCGGGAATTGCCAGACGGCCAGCGCGATCACCAGCGCGCTGGCAAGGCCTGCGAAAGAGGATTGCCAGGCGGGCCGCTTCAGCACCCCCAGCATCAACAGCACCACCACGATCGGGATGGCCGCGACCGCAAAGGACATGGCCAGGCTGTCGCCCACCGGGGTCAGCAGTTGATGAAACATTTCGTGTCTCCTCTCCTGGCGCTGTTCGCGCCTTTTTCCACCCGCGTACCGGCGCGATGCCGCGCCGGTTGCACTACCGGCCCGACGGCCGGTTCGAAGTTGGGATTTGTGCCGGGAAAGGAGGCCGAATCTGTATGAGAATCCGGTTTCGGATGCCCCCGCTTACCCCCTCGCCCCATTTTCGTTGAGACCGTTAAATCAAAAAAAATCGTGGCGGCCAAGGCATTTAAAACGGTGCGCTGCACCATTTGACGCCGGTTGCTGTCACAAAAGGAGCGGCCTAGACGTTCCAGGTCGAGGCGACATGCTCAGGGTCTTCCTGGGAATTACGCTCCGCCATCAGGAAGGTGTAATAGCCGCAACCGCCACCGGGATATTCGCGGCAGATAGTGGGGCGGGCGGCATAGATGGTGCAGCATCTTTTCTCAGTGTCGAAGAAACGGCAGATCTTGCCGAAATGATGGTCAGCCTTACGCCGCATGGCATAGGGCTCCTCGCCGTCCACCTTGGTGAACTTCTTGGCGGCGGCGTCAAAGCTCAGGCCGAAATGGTCGGCCAGCCGTTCCACGTCGCGTTTCTTGAGGGGTATCAGGGGATAGGAGCAGCAATAGCCCGGACATTTCGCACAATTATAAGCAACCACCTGGAACCGCCTGAAATCCGCTGCAAAGCTTCTGTTAGCATGAACGTTTGAAGTCGCCATGTCGCTCCCGGCCATGGCGACGCCGTGACGCGCACCCGGTTGCGCGCCCCTTGCAAGTCCGGGCATGGGTTGTATCAAAAGGCCATGGCCAACAAGCCAATCTTTTTTGACGCCTCCGGACGCCGCGCCGCCCGTATCAAGATTCTGGCCTGGGCGGTGGGCATTGCCATCCTGGTCATCTCGGTGGGCTTTGCCGCCAGCCTGGCTTTGTCGCCTCCAGTCGTCGGCCTCGATCCCCCGGGCGGGCGCGTGGCCGCCAATCCGCAAGTGGCCAAGCGCGCGGAAAAGCCGGGTCTTTTGGGCCGGGCCGAGCGCCTGGGCGCGGCGGCGCGCAAACGCCGGCTGGAGGATATCGCCCGCCTGCGGCACAATCAGAGCGCGCTGCCCAGCCGCGCCTTGCCCGCGATCCTGAAACCGCAAAGCGGCCGGCCATTGGCCATCGGCTTTTATACCAACTGGGGCGGCAAGGACGATCCCAGCTGGCCGTCGCTGAAACGCTCCCTCAGATATCTGGACTGGGTGGTGCCCGGTTGGATGTCGCTGGAAGGTTCCGATCTTCAGTTCAAGACCCAGCTGGACCGGCGCGCCTTGGACCTTATCCGCGCCACCAAGCCGGGCGTCGCCATCCTGCCCATGATCCAAAATGCCACCCTGGGCAAATGGGACGGAACGGGCCTGGCGAATCTTCTGGCCGACCGCGCCCGCTCGGACCGGCTGCTGGGTCAGATTGTGCAATTCGTCGCCGCCAACAAGCTGCAAGGCGTGACGGTGGATTTCGAGGACGTCCCCAAAAGCGCCCATAAGGACCTGGAGGATTTTCTCTCCCGCATGTCGGCCGCCTTTGCGCCGCATGACTGGATCATCGCCCAGGCCGCGCCCTTTGATGACGATGATTGGCCCTATCAGACCTATGCCGACATCGTCGACTACACCATGCTGATGGCCTACGACCAGGTCGATGAGCAAGGTCCCGCCGGCTCCATCGCCGGCCAGGACTGGTATGAAAAGACGCTGGACAAGCGCATGCATCAGCTGCCGGCGGACTCCACCATCGTCACTATCGGCTCCTGGGCCTATGACTGGGCGGACAAGAATCCCGCCCAGGTGTTGAGCTTCGAATATGCCATGGCGGCGGCGCGCGATAACGGCGCCACGGTGCTGTTCGATCCCGCCAGCAACAATCCCCATTTCAGTTATGACGAGAATGACGGCACCAAGCACAATGTCTGGTTCCTGGACGGCGTCACCGCCTTCAACCAGATTCATGCCGCCGATCCCTATCGTCCGGCCGGCTATGCCCTGTGGAAATTGGGGTTGGAAGATCCCAGCATCCTGCCCTTGATGGGACGGGTCTATGACGCGGGCGTGCCGGAGAGCATCAAGCACATCGCCAACAATATCGAGGATGTGGATTATGACGGCGAGGGTGAATTCCTGCGCGTGGAGGCCGACCCGGCGGTCGGCGCCCGCTCCATCACGGTGGAGGCCGCAACCGGCGACGTGGTGGATGAACGCTATGACAGCCTGCCCACCAGCTATGTGATCCGCCGCTGGGGGGCGCTCCCCAAGAAACTGGCGCTGACTTTTGACGACGGTCCCGATGCGGAATGGACGCCGCAGATCCTGGCCATCCTGAAGGCGAAGAAAGTCCCCGCCGCCTTCTTCATGATCGGTTCGGCGATGGAGGCTCATCCCGGCTTGGTGCAGCAGGTGCTGGCCGATGGCCATGAGATCGGCAATCACACCTATACGCATCCCAACCTGGCCGACACCCCGGCCGCCGCGGTCCGGCTGGAATTGAACGCCACCCAGCGGCTGTTCCAGGCCCTGACCGGACGTTCCATGCGGCTGTTCCGTCCGCCCTATCTGGGCGACGCCGAACCCAGCGACGCCGACGAGATCGTGCCGGTCGAGATCGCGCAGAGCCTGGGCTACATCACGCTGGGCACCCATGTCGATCCGCTGGACTGGATGATGCCTTCGGTGCCGCAAATGACCAAGGACGTGGTTCGGGAGGTGGAAGACCCGCGCGTCGAATTCCGCGGCAATGTGATCCTGCTGCACGATTCCGGCGGCGACCGTTCCCAGACCGTGGCGCTGTTGCCGGTCTTGATCGATACCCTGCGCGCCAAAGGCTATAGCTTCGTGCCGCTGTCCGAGCTGGGCGGGTTCAAGCGCGATGATGTGATGCCGAAGCTGCCACTGGACATGTCGCTTTATACCGACCGGGCGGTGTTCCTCACCCTCAGCTATCTGGCGCAGTTCCTCTATTACTGTTTCCTGGGCGCCATTGTGCTGGGGGTGGCGCGATTGTTCGTGCTGGCGGGACTGGCGCTATGGAAGCGAACGAGGGGCGCCGGCGTCCCCTTGCCCGCCCGCGGCGAGCCACAGCAAGTCACCGTGCTGATTCCCGCCTTCAATGAAGAGAAGGTGATCGTCACCACCATCGACCGCATCCTGGCCAGCGACTATCCCAATCTGGAAGTGCTGATGATCGATGACGGCTCCAAGGACCATACCGCCTATATCGTGCGCTCGCATTTCATGAACGAGCCCCGCGTCGGCGTGATCTCCATTCCCAATGGCGGCAAGGCAAACGCCTTGAATGTAGGACTGGCCAATGCCCGCGGCGAAGTGGTGGTTGCGCTGGACGCCGATACCCAGTTCGAGCGCACCACCATCTCCCGGCTGGTGCGCTGGTTCACCGATCCGGCCATTGGCGCGGTGGCGGGCAATGCCAAGGTGGGCAACCGCATCAACATGATCACCCGCTGGCAGGCGCTGGAATATATCGTGGCGCAGAATCTGGAGCGCCGGGCGCTGTCGGCGCTGGACACGCTGACCGTGGTCCCGGGCGCGGTGGGCGCGTGGCGGCGCGATGTGTTGCGCGAAATCGGCGGCTTTCCCGCCGATACCTTGGCCGAGGACCAGGATCTCACCATCGCCATCCAGACCAAGGGCTACCGGGTGCATTTCGATTCCACGGCAATAGCCTGGACGGAAGCGCCCGATACCGTGAAAGCGCTGGCCAAGCAGCGCTTCCGCTGGGCCTATGGCACCTTGCAGTGTTTGTGGAAGTATCGCGCCATCACCTTCAATCCGGCCTATGAAGAGCTGGGCCTGGTGGCGCTGCCGCAGGTCTGGCTGTTCCAGATTTTGCTCACCACCCTGGCGCCGGTCGCAGACCTGTTGCTGCTGTGGCAATTGATCGGGGAATATATCAACTACAGCCAGCATGTCGGGACTTACACCGGCGACAATGTCCGGATCGTGGGCATCTATTATGTGGTCTTCATTGTGGTCGACCTGCTGGCGGCGATGGTGGGCTTTTTGATGGAAAGGGGCGAGGATTGGCGGCTGCTCTGGTGGCTGCCGCTGCAGCGCTTCGGCTATCGCCAGATCATGTATTATGTGGTGCTGCGCTCATTATGGACGGCGTTGCGCGGACCCTTTGTGGGCTGGGGCAAGTTGGAACGCCACGGCACCGTTAAAGCGCGGGCGTAAAAAAGGCGCCGTCATCGTCATTGCGCTCAAGGCGATAATTTTTGGTCAGCGCCGCCCGTACGGATGGTCCCAGGGAGTCCAGGTCTTGCAATTGCACCACCGCGAAATGATGCGCGGCGATCATGTCCACAAGCCCGGCGGGGGAACGGTTGCCCGTCTTGATCTGTTCGCCGATATTGAACGCATCCACCTCCGCGCCCTTGCCGGCCCACAGGCACAACGAGAGCTGGTCGCATAGAACCGGGCCGGGGCGGGATTTGAGAAAGGCGATGTCGCGCGCCGATTGGGCGGCGATGTCCCTGGTATAGTAGAAATTATTGTCATGGAAATTGAGCGCCAAAAATCCCAGCAGCGCAACGGCGGATAGCGGGGCCAGGACCGCCTTCGACTCGGCGGCCAAACCCAGTGCCAGGGACAAGGCAATCGCCAGGTCAAAGAAGGCATTGGCATCCACGCCATCGCCGGCGGAAAAAGCCAGCCCGAACGCCAGCGCCACAAGGGCATAGATAAGGCAGAATCGCTTCCACGGGCCGCGCATGCCGATCAGCACCCCCATGGGCAGCAGCGCCCACCATAGATTGGCCACGCCATGGCGCAGATTGTCCCAAGAGGCCTGGCGCGGGGTCGAAAGCACGGTCCACAGGCTGAAGCCATAGAATTGCTGAAACAGCAGCAGTCCCACGCCGCCCGCAACCAAGCCGCAGGCGGTAAAGCGCAAACCGGCGCGCCGGTCCTGTTGCCATAGAAAAATCGCCGCCGCCGCGGGCAAGGCCAGCAGATTGTGCTTGATGAAAAGGCTGGCGGCGAAGATCAGGGCGGCGGCGATCACCCTTTCGCGCAACAGCAGCAGCAGGGCGGCGAGTTGCAGCGCATGCCCCAGCAGCTGGGGGTCGTTCATGCCCACATAGTCGCTGGCAATCAGCAGGATCCCAGCGAAAAACAGCGGCGCCAAAATCCGGCCGGGCATTCCGGCGCCCATCCGGCGCGTCAGCGCGGCGATAAGCGCACAATCCGCCAGGAAGGACAGCAGCGCAAGCGCGCGCCCGGCAATGACGGCGTCTCCGGTCCATCCGGTCAAAAACGCCACCGGATAAAAGGACAGCGGCGGATAGTTGTTGACCATCAGGCTTTGCGGCGACGGGTAAAGCCCATGCCCGGCGCGGAGCGCCAGGGCATGGGCCGCGTTCCAGCCTTCATTGGGGTCCAGCGGCACCAAGACCGGAATCGCCAGGCTGTTGCGGACCAGGAGAAAAAGCACGGCGATGCCCAAAACCGCCGCCGCGCTCCAAGAAAGTGTCCTGCTCACGCCGCGCAACTCCCATCCGGGATCACATTATACAAAGAGAAAAAGCTGCCTTGCCGGCGCAGCTTCAGCATGGCCGGCACCGGGGTGCGCTTGCCGCCCAGATGCACCACCACCGCAATGTCGAAATGGCATTGAAAATGGTCAAGGTAAGGCACGCTCTCGCGCATTTCCGCATCGGCGTCCAAATCCCCCCGCGCCAGATATTGCAGCTCATCCACATCTGGTGGCGAGCCTTGCTGCGCGGTTTGGGCGGCATAACGGGCATAAGGCTCGTTCCATTGCACCACATGCTGGCCCTTGGTGGTGAACAGAAGCGGGGTGAACACGCCGCGATCCGGAATGGCGAATTCGGCCATGTGCCAATAGGGCTGGTCGGCCCTCTCGCCGATGGCATTGCCGTCCAGCACCGTCAGCAGCCGCGAGCCGCGCGGAATCTCCTCCAGCACCCCCTGGAATTCGCGGTATTGCCGGTCATAGGCCAGCCAGTTCTGGGTGAGCAGGATGGAATTGCCCGCGATCATGGTCAGGGCGAACACCGCCAGGCTGGCGCGCGCCACCGGCGCAATGCGGATCTCGGCGGCGGCAAACAGCAGCGCGCCGAACACCGCCGGCAGACGCAGATGCACCGCCCAGCCGCCCAGCGCCCATTCCGGCGCCGCCAGCGCTCCGATCAACAGCAGGGCCAAGGCGCCCCACATGGCGGGATGCAGGCGCGCCTTTCGCCATGCCAGCGCCAGACCCAGGCCGCCGAACAGCAAGATCAGCAACACGTAATCGCTGCCGTCGAAGGCGTGCTGCACCAGGCTCTGAAAGCGGTCCAGCATGGTGTCGGCCAGGTTGAATTCGACATCACTGTCGCTGTTGCCGCGCGGCCGCAGCAGCAAAAAAGCCAAGGCGGCGGGAACATACAGGATTGCGAGGCGCGCCATGCGCCGCGCAAAAAGCGCGGCATCGCGATTCTCGAGGCGGAAATTCTGCGCCGCCTCGAAGCCCGCCAGTATCAACAGAAGACTGGCGGCGGCGAAGATGTGGCAGAAATAAAGCGCGGTGACGGCCAGGGTGAAGCCCGCGAGCCGCGTCCAGCCGTTGCGGTTGCCGGTCGCGATCCAGGCCGCGAAAATCGCGAAGCTGAGGCCAGAGGCAAAATAATAGTTGAAGAAACCCCAGATGAAGTTGGCATTGTAGGCGAAGAAACTGCCGAACAACGGCGCGATGCCGATGCGGCCATAAAGCGCGCGATGAATGGCGCCCGGCCCCAGGATCCACAAGAACAGCGCCACGGTGAGAAACAGCTTGGTTGCCGTCACCACGCCGGTCAGCCGCGCCAGCAGCGGCACAATGATCTCCGACGCCAGGTTGGGCACAAAGCTCCATTGCAAATGATAGAAGGCATGGGCGGGCGCGCCGTGATGGAACAGACTCCGCTCGATCAGCGCGAAGCTCGCCAGATGCGCGGGGTAGTCGGGCATGGCGGGCGCCCAGACGTTCCACAAGGGTGTGGCCAGAATCAGCGAGGCGGCGATCAGGGTAAGCCCGGTCCAATGCCGTGGCGTACGGTACGGTTCCTGACCCCGCCCCTCCATCTTTGCTCCCGTTTCGCCCCGGCAGATAATAGGGGAAACGACTCGCTTTGGTCACTTCTATCCATGCGGCGGATTTGCTTGCTCTTAGCCTGGCGTTGGCTGGCGGTAGGCGAGGCGCCGGTGCCGCCGCCTGCGCCGCCCAGTCGCGATTTTCAATGAAAATCCCTGGAGGGGGGTAAAATCCGCACATCGCGCGGGTGATGGTGGACGGGCTTGCGCGCCGGCAAGGGGGCGCCGGCCAGCAAGCGCAGATCGGCGCTGCGATCGATCAGTTTTTCGGCCATCAGATGCACCACCCCTTCCGGGCTTTTCTGCACCTTGCCTTCGGCCAATAGCAGGCGCGCGCCCATCACTTCCTTGCGGAACAGTTTGAAGGTCGATTCCCACACCACCACATTGCAGACGCCGGTTTCATCACTGAGGGTGATGAAGATGGCGGTGCCTTCACCCGGCCGCTGGCGCACCAGGACGATGCCGGCGCAGCGTACGCGCGCCCCATCCTTCAGCTCGCCCACGCCTTTGCAGGAGGCGAGGCCTTCCCCGTCAAAAAGCCCGCGCAGGAACTGGGTGGGATAGCCTTTGAGCGACAGCCGCGTGGTCTGATAGTCCGCCAGCACATGCTCGCTGAGCGGCATTGGCGGCAGGGCCGCGATATTTTCCGCGCCCAATTCTGGTGTGGCGCGAGGCGCGAAGAGGGGGAGCGGCTCATCGTCGGGCAACCGGCGCACCGCCCACAACCCTTCGCGCCGGTCCAGGCCGAAGCCGCGCAACGCGTCGGCTTCCGCCAGGATGACCAGGGCGCGTTTGGACAGTCCGGTGCGGCGGGCGAAATCGGCAAAGCCGCGATAGCCATGGCCGCGTTCGTTCATGATGGTATGCGCATCGTCTTCGCGGAAACCGTCGATCTGGCGCAAGCCCAGCCTTAAGGCAAGCGCGCCTTTTTCATTGCGTTCCAGGGTGCAGTCCCAGCGGCTGAAATTGGCATCCGGGCTCAGCACCGGCACGCCATGCTCGCGGGCGCAGCGCACGATCTCGGCCGGGGCATAAAAACCCATGGGCTGGGAATTGAGCAGGGCGGCGGCAAAGGCGGCGGGATGATGGCGCTTGATCCAGGCGGACACATAAACCAGCAAGGCAAAGCTGGCGGCATGACTTTCGGGAAAACCATAGGAGCCGAAACCCTTGATCTGCTCGAAACAGGCCTCCGCAAAGCTTTTTTCATAGCCGCGCGCCGTCATGCGGGTGATGAATTTTTCCTGGAAAGACCCGATGGTGCCGACATGGCGGAAGGTCGCCATGGCGCGGCGCAGGCCGTTGGCCTCGTCGGGCGTGAACTTGGCCGCGACAATGGCCAGGCGCATCGCCTGTTCCTGGAACAGCGGCACGCCCTTGGTTTTCTTGAGCAACTCATACAGCTCATTGGCGGGTCCGTGATCGGGATGGGGCGAGGGGAATTTGATCAGGGACGGATTGGCGCGGCGCTTGAGATAGGGATGCACCATGCCGCCCTGGATAGGTCCGGGGCGCACAATCGCCACTTCCACCACCAGATCGTAGAAGGTGCGGGGGCGCAGCCGCGGCAGCATGTTCATCTGGGCGCGGCTTTCCACCTGGAACACGCCGATGGCGTCGGCATTGCAGAGCATGTCGTAAACCAAAGGATCCTTTTGCGGCACGGTGGCCAGCAGGAGCTTCTGTTCCTTGCCGCTTTTGGCATGGGCGTGAATCAGGTCGAACGCCTTGCGGATGCAGGTCAGCATCCCCAGCGCCAGCACATCGACTTTCATGATCGCCAAAGTGTCGAGATCGTCCTTGTCCCATTCGATGAAGTAGCGGTCATCCATGGCGGCGGGGCCGATGGGCACGGTCCAGTCCAGCTTGTAGCGCGCCAGCACAAAGCCGCCGACATGCTGGGACAGATGGCGGGGAAAGCCCATCAGCCGGTTGGCGAAAGCCACGGCCCGTTCCACTTCGGCATTGGCCGGATCGCATTCACCCTGCCGCACCTGATGCTCTTCCAGTTCGTCGCCATGATGGCCCCATACCGCATCCGCCAGCTTGCCGGTGACGTCTTCGGTGAGGCCGAACACCTTGCCCACTTCGCGGATGGCGCTGCGCGGCCGGTAATGAATCACGGTGGCGGTCAAGGCGGCGCGGCGATGGCCGTAACGTTTGTAGATATACTGGATGACTTCCTCGCGCCGCTCATGCTCGAAATCCACGTCAATGTCGGGCGGCTCGCGCCGTTCGGTATTGAGGAAGCGCTCGAACAAGACATCGATCTCCATCGGATCGACCGAAGTCACGCCCAAGGCATAACAGACCACCGAATTGGCGGCCGAGCCGCGCCCCTGGCAAAGAATCCCTTGGCCGCGGGCGAACTTCACAATGTCGTGAACGGTGAGGAAGTAATGCGCGATCTGGCTGTCGGCGATGAAGCGCAGTTCTTTTTCCGCCAGCTCCGTCACATGCGGCGGCGCGCCGCCGGGATAACGCCATTGCAATCCGGCTTCGGTCAGATCGCGCAGATGCTGGTCGGCGGTCCTGCCGCGCGGCACCGGTTCATTGGGATAGCGCTGGCCCAGTTCGGCCAGGGTAAAGCTGATCAGCCGCGCAAAGCGCACGGTTTCAGCCACGGCTTCCGGACAGGCGCGGAACAGATGCGCCATCTCTTGCGCCGGTTTGAGGTGGCGCTCGGCATTGGCTTCCAACCGGATGCCGGCTTCTTTCAGGGTGACATGCTCGCGGATGCAGGTGACCACATCCTGCAAGTCGCGCCGCTCGGGATGATGATAGAGCGCGTCATTGACCGCGATCAGCGGCACCTGCGCGCTTTGAGCGATCCGTTTAAGATCGCGCAACCGGCGGCGGTCCTCGCCGGTATAGAGCATGGACGCCGCCAGCCAGACATCGTGTTTTAGCGCAGTTAATATTTCAGCCAGCTCAGGCTTTCTCCCCCCGTCGCGCGCATGCGCTGGACGGGGGGAGATGTCCGCTAGCGGGCTTGCCCGCGTGGCGGACAGAGGGGGGTAAACAGAATCCGGCATCACAATCAGCAGCAGGCCGCGCCGCTTCTCCATCAGGTCCTTGAGGTCCAGCAGGCATTCGCCTTTCTCGGCGCGCAGCTTGCCGATGGAGAGCAGCCGGCACAGCCAGCCATAGGCTTTGCGATTTTTGGGATAGGCCAAAATGTCCGGCGTGCCGTCGCGGAACACCAGCCGCGCGCCCACCAGAAGTTTCGGCGGATTTTCCAATTTCTTCCATTGCTCATAAGCACGAACCACGCCCGCCAATGTGTTGCGGTCGGCGATGCCGATGGCGGCATGACCCAAAAGCGCGGCCTGCTCGACAAACTCCGCCGGATGCGAGGCGCCGCGCAGGAACGAGAAGTTGGTGGTGACGGCAAGTTCGACGTAACTCATGCGAACAGGCCTTGCAGATACCAGCGCGGGGCAAAGCCTTGCTGTTGATAAAGCCCGTCGCGATAGAGCCAGAAACGCTGGCCTTCGCGAGTTTCGATGCGGAAATAATCGCGCGTAAACCCGGGATTTCTCCACCACTCCATCGCAATGCGTTCGGGGCCTTCGGCGCGGACGACGTCATGTAGGCATTGCCGCCAACGGAAACGGCTGGGCGGTCCGTCGGGCACAGCGGCCGCCACCGAAGAAATTTCCTCCGGCTTTTCCAGCAGCCGCAAGGGGCGGCGCGGCGGGTCGCCGGGCCGGCGTTTCAAGGTCCAATTTTGTCCGGTGAACTCGCCGTCCTGCGCCGGCACCGCCACGCCGCACGCTTCGGGTATATGGGTGTCCTGCGGCACAAAGCGTTGCACCCGGTGCTCGCCGAACCGTATCGACAGCCGGTCAATCAAGAAGCGAACCTGTTGGCGGGCATTTTCATCGCTGTCGAAACTGACGGTGGCGGACTTGGTCTCTTCCGCCAGCAATGCTTCCAGCCGGATCAGGTCGAAACCAAAGCCCGGATCCAGCGGATCGGCCAGGGCATCCAGCTTCTGCCGCAACAGCCGCAGCATCACTTTGGGGTCGCGCAGCGGCTCGCCCATCTTGATGGTGATGCGCTCAACCTTGCCGTCGGCGCGGAAGAAAGCGGCTTGCAGGACGCGCGCGCCGCGCCCTTCGCGTTCCAGGATGCCGCTCAAGGCTTCCGCCAGGCTCAAAAGCGAAGCGGTGATGATCTCCTCGGTCACCACCGGCTCGGCAAAACGCTGCTCCGCCATCAGGTCGGGCAGGGGCCGGCGGGGTTGCAAAGGCTGTTCTTCCGCGCCCAGCATCACGCGCAGCCGGGTGACAAAATTCCTGCCCAGCCGCTCCGACAATTCGCTGTGCAAGCGTTCCGCGACCTGGCCGACCGTTTTCAGCCCGGCATGGCGCAAGGCGCGTAAAATCTTGTCGCCGCAATCCAATGCGGTGATGGGAAGCGGCGCGATCTTTTCCATTTCACCACCAGCAGGAACAACGCTGCCGGGGGCAAACCGCGCCAAGGCTCTTGCCGCCAGCGATGTGCCGGCAATGGCGCTTTGCACGGCAAAACCGCAGCTCCCGATCTTCTGCTTCACCAGCGCCAGCATGGCGGCTTCTCCGCCGAACAGATGCGCGGCGCCGGTGATGTCCAGGAACAGGCCGTCGGGCGCATCCAGGCTGACCAGCGGGGTGAAGCGGTCGCACCAGTCGGCGATTGCATCCAGCAATGCGGCATCGGCGCGGTCGTCAGCCGGCATGATGGCAAGCGGCTGCACCATGGCGCGCGCATTGGCCAAGGGCTGGCCTTTATAAAGGCCCGATTTCTGCGCCCGCGCGTCCAAAGCATAGACAGTAAGCGCGTTGTTGACCTTGTGGCTGATGATCAGCGGCGCGCCAAGAGAAAAATCAGCCTGCGATTTTCTCAAAAGCCGGTCGGTTGGCAGGCGCGCGAACCACAGCGCCAGTATCCGCCGCTTCAAAGCAGGCATCTTGCAGATTCCATTTCATGTAAAAGATTCCCAGGCCGCCTGCACGATGGCGGGTGAGATGGACGTCAAAGATCGGATTACCCCAATCGTCATCATTGGGATGAGAGGGCGCGCTCATCACTTGCCAACGGGTCAGCGCCGCGCTGGGCTCGGCCTGCGCGCCATTGCGTAACAGCAGAAGCGTGACGCCGCTTTCGCCCGCCGCCAAAGCCAGCCGACGGCTGGCCACCAGATCCAGACATTTGGGCATGCCTTCCACGTCCAGCAGCACGGCGCCCACATGCGGACATGCCAGAATGTCATGCGCCGCCGCCAAGGCATCGGCGGCATTGCGGGTGCGGACCTGGATCAACTGCCGCGGCTCGGCCCCCAATTCCAGCAGTCCATTGGGCGACAGCGCGCCATATTCCAGCGCTTCGTAATCGGGCCGCACCCAGAAGAGCGTTTTTTTGCCGGCCGCCAGCAAGGCCAACAGCGCCGCGAAGCCGCCCGCGCACCAGCCTTGCGCGAACACTTCATGCAGGGAACCCGGACGCAGCCCTCCGCCCAGAACCGTATCCGCCTGTGGATGACCCAAAGCGATGGGCACCCGGTCGGGGGGTAGGCCGTAGCGCGCCAGGGAATGGCGCAACTCCGCGATTTTTGCGCTTTTGTTCATGATATGTTCTATAATGCTCCAAGCCGGTTTGGAGTCAATTGGAACCTGTTTTTTGGGAATCATTCTCAAGGCGCATGGGTGCTCCGTAAATTGACGCACATCTGACATGTTGCGCCGCAACTGGCGGCATGTTCACATGCTGGGTAATTCTAATAAACGCGTGTTTCCCTGGCCTTCCCAATTTACTTTCGCGGGAGGGCGGGGAACGTGCGCCTGAGTGTATGGGTTGGGTTTGATGGGTTTGCCTCCGAAACAGGGTCTTTACGACCCGATCAATGAGCATGACGCCTGCGGTGTTGGTTTTGTCGCCAACATCAAGGGCGCCAAGTCGCATGAGATCATCGGACTTGGCCTGCAGCTTCTGATCAACCTGGACCATCGCGGCGCGGTGGGCGCCGATCCCCTGGTGGGCGATGGCGCCGGCATCCTGATCCAGATTCCCGATCCCTTGTTCCGCGAATGGGCGAAAGAGACCGGCGTCACCCTGCCGCCGCCCGGCCAATATGCCGTCGCCATGTGTTTCCTGCCGCGCGAAGCCAAGGCGCGCGAGATCGTGGTCAAGCAGTTCGAGCATTTCATCAAGGTGGAAGGCCAGAAGCTGCTGGGCTGGCGCGATGTCCCCACCGACCCCGCCGGTCTGGGCAAGACCGTGCTGGACGGCATGCCGCTGATCCGCCAGGCGATCATCGCCGCGGGCCCGCACATCAAGGACCAGGATCAGTTTGAGCGCAAACTGCTGACCATCAGAAAGCAGGCGCAGAATCCGCTGGCCGAACTGGCCAAGAAGCACAAGCTGCCGGCCATCCAGCAGCTTTACATGCCCAGCCTTTCCACCCGCACCGTGGTCTATAAGGGATTGCTGCTGGCCCATGATGTGGGCCGCTTCTATCGCGACCTGCAGAACCCCTTGACGGTGTCGGCGGTGGCGCTGGTGCATCAGCGTTTCTCCACCAACA
The DNA here is from genome assembly GCA_035693565.1 of Rhizomicrobium sp. Classification (GTDB taxonomy): domain Bacteria; phylum Pseudomonadota; class Alphaproteobacteria; order Micropepsales; family Micropepsaceae; genus Rhizomicrobium. The sequence goes on from DASSGF010000029.1 coordinate 440,030, forward strand.
CATTCCCCTCCTGGAAGCTGGCGCATCCCTATCGCTTCATCGCCCATAACGGCGAGATCAACACCGTGCGCGGCAACGTCAACTGGATGAATGCGCGCCGTCGCAGCATGGAATCGGAATTGCTGGGGCCGGACCTGGACAAGATGTGGCCGCTGATCCCGCACGGCCAGTCCGACACCGCCTGCCTGGACAATGCCCTGGAACTGCTGGTGGCCGGCGGCTATCCGCTGGCGCATGCGGTGATGATGCTGATTCCGGAAGCCTGGGCCGGCAACAAGAGCATGGATGCCACGCGCAAGGCTTTCTACGAATATCATGCCGCGCTGATGGAGCCGTGGGACGGTCCCGCCGCGATCGCCTTCACCGACGGCCGCCAGATCGGCGCCACCCTCGACCGCAACGGCTTGCGCCCCGCGCGTTACATCGTCACCGAGGATGACCTGGTGATCATGGCCTCGGAATCCGGCGTGATCCCGCTCCCCGAAGACAAGATCAAGCGCAAATGGCGCTTGCAGCCCGGCAAGATGCTGCTGATCGATTTCGAGGAAGGCCGCATCGTCGAGGATGAGGAGATCAAGAAGAAATTCTCCGAAGCCGAGCCTTATGAGGAATGGCTGAAATCCGCCCAGTACAAGCTGGAAGACCTGCCCGACCTGCCGGAAGATCATCGCGCCAAAGCCAATGATCCCTCGCTGCTGCTCGATGCCCAGCAGGCGTTCGGCTACACCCAGGAAGACCTGCAATTCTTCCTGGAGCCGATGGCGACCGCCGGCGACGATCCGGTGGGCTCGATGGGCACCGACACGCCCTTGGCGGTGCTCTCCAACAAGCCGAAGCTGCTCTACAATTATTTCAAGCAGAACTTCGCCCAGGTCACCAATCCGCCGATCGATCCGATCCGCGAAGAGCTGGTGATGAGCCTGGTCTCGATGATCGGACCGCGGCCGAATCTGCTCGGCCGCGATGCCGGCGTGCACAAGCGCCTGGAAGTCAGCCAGCCGGTCCTGACCAATGCCGATGTGGAGAAAATCCGCTCCATCTCCACCCTGGTGGATGGCGCCTTCCGCACCGCCACCATCGACTGCACCTGGCCGGCCGCCGAAGGCGCTGAAGGCTTGTCCAATGCCATCCAGCGCATCTGCCTCAACGCCACCGATGCGGTGCTGGCCGACAACAATATTCTGATCTTGTCCGACCGCGCGGTGAGCGCGGAGCGTATCGCCGTGCCGGCCTTGCTGGCGATAGCGGCGGTGCATCATCACCTGATCCGCCAGGGCCTGCGGATGCAAACCGGGCTGGTGGTGGAAACCGGCGAAGCCCGCGAAGTGCACCACTTCTGCGTGCTGGCCGGTTATGGCGCGGAAGCGATCAATCCCTATCTGGCGTTCGAGACCCTGGAGCAGATCCGGGTGCGTCAGGGCCTGTCGCTCAAGCCCTATGAAGTGCAGAAGAACTACATCAAGGCGGTGGGCAAGGGTGTGCTCAAGGTGATGTCCAAGATGGGCATTTCCACCTACCAGTCCTATTGCGGCGCCCAGATTTTCGACGCCGTCGGCCTCTCCACCGACCTGATCCAGAAATATTTCACCGGCACCGCCTCCACCATCGAAGGCATCGGGCTGAAAGAGATCGCCGAGGAATGCGTCCGCCGCCACAAGAATGCGTTCGGCGACAATCCCATCTATCGCAATGCGTTGGACGTGGGCGGCGATTACGCCTTCCGCCTGCGCGGCGAGGATCATGCCTGGACGCCGGAATCGGTGTCACGCCTGCAGCATGCGGTGCGCGGCAACAATCCGGCCGAGTACCAGCTCTTCGCCAAGACCATCAACGACCAGAATGAGCGCCTGCTCACCCTGCGCGGCCTGATGCAGTTCAAGACAGGCGAAAACGTGCCTTTGGACGCGGTCGAACCGGCGTCCGAGATCGTCAAGCGCTTCTCCACCGGCGCGATGAGCTTCGGCTCCATCAGTCGCGAGGCCCATACCAATCTCGCCATCGCCATGAACCGCATTGGCGGCCGTTCCAACACCGGCGAAGGCGGCGAGGAGCCGGACCGTTTCAAGCCCTTGCCCAACGGCGATTCCATGCGCTCGGCGATCAAGCAAGTCGCCTCCGGCCGCTTCGGCGTGACGACGGAATATCTCGTCAACTCCGACATGATGCAGATCAAGATGGCGCAGGGCGCCAAGCCTGGCGAAGGCGGCCAGCTCCCCGGACACAAGGTCGATAAGATCATCGCCAAGGTGCGCCATTCGACGCCCGGAGTCGGGCTGATCTCGCCGCCGCCGCACCACGACATCTATTCGATCGAGGACTTGGCGCAGCTGATCTTCGACCTCAAGAACGTCAATCCCGACGGATTGGTGTCGGTGAAGCTCGTCTCCGAGGTCGGCGTCGGCACGGTCGCGGCCGGCGTCTCCAAGGCGCGCGCCGACCACGTGACCATCGCCGGCTTCGAAGGCGGCACCGGCGCCTCTCCCCTCACCTCCATCAAGCACGCCGGTTCGCCCTGGGAGATCGGCCTCGCCGAGACCCACCAGACGCTGGTCGCCAACCGGCTGCGCGGACGCATCTCGGTGCAGGTTGACGGCGGCATGCGCACCGGCCGCGATGTCGTGGTCGGCGCGTTGCTCGGCGCCGACGAGTTCGGCTTCTCGACTGCGCCGCTGATCGCGGCGGGCTGCATCATGATGCGGGTATGCCACCTCAACACCTGCCCCGTGGGCGTGGCGACCCAGGACCCGGTGCTGCGCAAGCGCTTCAAGGGCACGCCCGAGCACGTCATCAATTATTTCTTCTACGTCGCCGACGAAGTGCGCGAGTTGATGGCCGAATTGGGCTATCGGACGTTCGACGAAATGATCGGGCAGATGCAGATGCTCGACAAGCGCCAGGTAGTCGAGCACTGGAAAGCCAAGGGGCTCGACTTCTCCAGGCTATTCTTCAAGCCGGACGCGGCGCCGGGAGTGGCGATCTACAATTGCGAGCCGCAGGATCACAAGATCCACACCATTCTCGACCGCAAGCTGATCGCGCAGGCGCAGATCGCGCTCGATCGCGGCGCACCGCTGCGGATCGTGACCCCCATCAAGAACACCGACCGCGCCGTAGGCGCCATGCTCTCGGGCGAAATTGCTAAGCGTTATGGCCACGAAGGGCTGCCCGACGACACCATCAACGTGAAGTTCACGGGCACTGCCGGCCAGAGTTTCGGCGCCTGGCTCGCGCGCGGCGTGACCTTCGAGCTCGAAGGCGACGCCAACGACTATGTCGGCAAGGGCCTCTCGGGCGGCCGCATCATCATTCGTCCGACCGCCGACGCCGGCATCGTGCCGGAGGAATCGATCATCGTCGGCAACACCGTGCTCTACGGCGCCGTCGAGGGCGAATGCTACTTCCGCGGCGTCGCCGGCGAGCGCTTCGCGGTGCGCAATTCCGGCGCCATTGCGGTGATCGAGGGCGCCGGCGACCACTGCTGCGAATACATGACCGGCGGCATCGTCGTCGTGCTCGGCAAGACCGGCCGCAACTTCGCGGCCGGCATGTCCGGCGGCATCGCCTACGTGCTCGATGAGGACGGCAGCTTCAAGACGCGCTGCAACCTCGCCATGGTCGAGCTCGAGCCGATCCCGGACGAGGAAGAGGTGAGCGAGCGCATCTATCATCATGCGCACGACCTCGAATCGCATGGCCGCGTCGAGGTGCTCGAGGACATGAGCCGCTACGACAAGGAGCGGCTGCATCTCCTGATCTCGCGGCATGCACGGCTGACCGGCTCGACCCGAGCCACCAAGATCCTGGCCGAGTGGGACCGCTACTGGCCGATGTTCCGCAAGGTGATGCCGCTCGAATACCGCCGCGCGCTCGCCGAACTGGAGAAGGCGCGCACGATGCAGGCGGCCGAGTAACGCATGGGCAAGATCACCGGTTTCCTTGAATAC
>DASSGF010000030.1:0-1743 GCA_035693565.1 Rhizomicrobium sp.
GATCGGCTTGACGCCGTCCCATGCGCAGACTGTGCCGAATCCGCGAGCTGCCGCAAAGCCAAGGCTGGCGGCGCGATCGGGCTTGAACATGGGAGGCGTATACATTTTCAAACTCCTGCTTGACGTAGGAGCCGCCAGATCGAGACCGCGTTTCTTGAGGGAGAGGCCGCGGAGTGGATCCGGCGGCAGAGGCGACGATCTTATGCGCAGACGTCCGCCCGTACCGCAATGCTGCGGCGGCGGCGAGCGATGAGGATGGTCGCGGCGTTGGTCATAGGCGGGGCTATAAGGCCGCGGTCCTTCGGCGTCAAGGATCTAGATCGGGTCTTATTCTAGTACTTGACCATGCCGGCCCGGGTCAGCGTCGTTCCAGCGGCGATGCCGCCGCGGGCAGAGATGAAGTGATAAGCGACGTACTGCTCAATGTAGGCATTGTCCGCCGACATCGTGTCGACGGGCACGACTGCCTTGAAGCCACGCAAGACCGCCTCAGACGCGGTATGGAGCACCGCACCGTTCGCCGCGGTACCGGCCACGATTACGGTGCTGATGCCGCGATCCTTCAGTATTTTCTCAAGGTCAGTATTGAGAAACTTGTCAGGTCCGGACTGAACGACGGGCTCATTACCATTCGGGGCTACATCGCCCAGCGTATCGCCAATAACGCTACCAGTGACAATACCGTAAATGACAAGAGCGCTGTTTGCGCGTGCACCGGCCAGCAATTGCTTGGCGGCGGGCAGCGTCGCAAGACAGCGCGGCCTGACTTTCTCGTTGCAGTTTTGCTTGACAAAATCGAGCATCAAAAGAGCCGTCGTCCTGGGGTCAATTGTTACATCCTTGAGTTCTGGCGCTGGTGGTGCCTTCACGGCTGACCATTCGTCAATAATGCTTTGAGCCGATGAGGCGACCGGGGACACAAGAACCATTAGGCAAGCAGCAAGCTGGGACAGTTGGCGGAAACGGCGCATGTTCTTGATCCCGATGATTTCGCCCAAATGGACTAGCTAAGCCTAAGGCGATTTCCTAAACGGAGTTTCTGGTCATTTGACAGGCCGGGAGCCCGACTTGGAGCGAGATAGCATCTTGCCACGAGACTCGGGCGGGCGATCACATTTGCGCGTCGATCCCACAATCGCTGGGTTACTCGGGCAGACACGCGAATTGATTTGCGAATTTGCTTCAATTAAGCAACCTGCCAAGTTGTCTCATGCGGTGCGGTGGGACAGCGGACGTGAGTTGGCGGCTTATACGATGCCCCACATCCATTTGGCGATTTGCGCAAGCACGTCGCCAAACAGCAGCAGTGCCGCCGCCCAGACCAGTGCCGACACGAAGTTGGCGATTTGAAAGTGCCAGTACTCCATCTCGAAGATCCCGGCAGCAAGCGGCACCGAAGCCCGCAGCGGCCCGAAAAATCGCCCGATGAAAATGCTCGGTACGCCCCACTTCTCTACAAAGGCCTTCCCGCGCGGCAGGATTTCGGGATAGCGCGACAGCGGCCACATGTGTGCGACCTGTTCCTTGTACCTGTAACCGAACCAATAGGAGAGCCAATCGCCCAGCGCAGCACCCATTGCGCCAGCGATCCAGACCGGCCAGAAGCTGATCCCGCTTCCGCCGATCATCGCGCCGATTGCGACCAGCGCACCCCAGGCCGGGATCAGCAGCGAAACAAAGGCAAGCGATTCGCCGAATGCCAGCACCAGAACGATCGGCGCGGCCCAGGCCTGATGATCGCGC
>DASSGF010000031.1:0-3112 GCA_035693565.1 Rhizomicrobium sp.
GCTCCGGCGGTCAGGGTTGTGCTTTGGATTCAATGACATGCATCCGCAGCCTACCCGAAACCGCCGGGCCTTGCCCGTACTAAATCAAGAATCTCTACACGATTCCAAAAGCTTAGAGTTTATGGACGGACACTAGCTAAGCGGCTCTCAAGGCCTAAGGCGACACACGCTTTGAACGTGAGCGGGCAGGGAACGTCTCAGGCCGCCGCTTTCCACCTACTGAATTTCCTCGGCAGCGCTAGGCAATGGCGGCAATGGGCATGAAGAGCGGTTCCCGCAGACAAGGATGAGTGCCGGCTGTGGGTTCAGAAAGGAGACGATCGTCGGAATGCGCCGCAACGGGCAAGATGCGCCGATGGACTAAACCGCTCTCGCGGTAACTTGTAGCGAGAAGAGAGCTCGGGAAGTAGCGGGGGACAGGCGTCCTGTCTTGAGATTGAGGGGCCAAGAACCTCACCCAAGACAGGAGCCCCAATGACCGACAAGGCCATCAGTCCACTACGCCGGCGACTGATCGAGGACATGGCGATCCGCCGGCTTGGGCCCAAGACTCAGCACCACTATATCCGCCACGTCAAAAGGTTTGCCGATTTCCTGGGCCAGTCTGCCGGCAAGGCCACCGCCGAGGATGTCCACCGCTATCAGTTGTGGCTGGCGTCGATCGGAACGACGGTACCGACCGTCAACGTCAGTGCCACTGCCCTGCGGTTCTTCTTCAAGGTCACGCTGAAGCGCCGCGATCTTGCCGACGCAGTCGTGTCGGTGCGCGCGCCGCGCCGCCTCCCCGTCGTTCTCAGCCCGGAAGAGGTCGGTCGGCTTCTCGCGTCGACGGCGAACATCAAGCACAAGGCGGCTCTCAGCCTGACTTATGCCACCGGCCTGCGAGCATCGGAGGTCATATCGCTAAAGCTCACCGATATCGACAGCGACCGCATGGTCATCCGGGTCGAGCAGGGCAAGGGCAAGAAGGACCGGTATGTCATTCTCTCGCCGAACCTTCTCGAGCTGTTGCGCGAATGGTGGCGCGTGGCGCGCAAGAAGGGATGGATGGCTCCCGGCCAGCCCTGGCTGTTTCCCGGCTACCGCGGGCAGCACATGAGTGCCCGCCAGCTCCACCGGCTCGTTCGCATGGCAGCGGCACGCGCCGGCATTGCCAAGCGTGTCGGTGTCCATACGCTGCGGCACAGTTTTGCCACCCATCTATTGGAGCAAAAGACCGATATCCGGATCATCCAGGTTCTACTGGGACACAAGAAGCTCGACACGACGGCGCTTTACACCCGCGTCGCCATCAGCGCGCTCGGCGAGGTGACGAGCCCGCTCGACTTTCTGTTAAAGATGCCTGGCTGACGCGCGGCCGGTGCCGCGGCCGGCGGTCGAGGTGGCGGACATCTTCCGCCACCGCGGACCGGCGTGGCGTGCGTCCCATGCCGGCCATGTGAGCCTCGGCCAACTGAAGGTCATGTCGGCAATCGAGCACTGCCGAACGGCGGCGTTGGGCGGGCATGTCGAACGCTGCGAGGCCTGCGCCCATCTGCGCATCTCTTACAACTCCTGCCGCAACCGGCACTGTCCCAAGTGCCAGGCCGCTGCTGCCAAAGAGTGGCTGGCCGACCGCCGGGCCGAACTCTTGCCCGTGCCCTATTTCCATGTCGTCTTTACTCTGCCGGGAGCGATCGCCGACATTGCCTATCAGAACAGGGCGGTCGTCTATGACCTGTTGCTCAAAGTTGCCGCCGAGACCCTGATCACCATCGCAGCAGACCCCAAGCACCTCGGCGCCCGCATCGGGCTCACCGCCGTACTCCACACCTGGGGATCAGCACTGACCCACCATCCGCACGCCCATATCATCGTACCGGGCGGCGGCTTGTCGCCCGACGGCCAGCACTGGATTGCCTGCCGGCCCGGCTTCTTCCTTTCCGCCCGAGTGCTCTCACGCCTCTTCCGTCGCCTGTTCCTGGAAAGGCTGACCGCCGCGTATCAAGCCGGGCGACTGGCGTTCTTCGCCGACCAAGCCGCGCTGGCCGAGCCACCAGTCTTCAAAGCTCACCTCGGCGCACTGCGAAAGGTCGAATGGGTGGTCTATGCCAAGCCGCCTTTTGGCGGACCCGACGCGGTGCTCGCCTACCTGTCTCGCTACACGCACCGGATCGCCATTGCCAACAGCCGGCTCCTCGCGTTCGACGGCGAGCGCGTGACTTTCCAATGCAAGGATTACCGGGCCAAGCGCGAGGCCCGCTACAAGCTTATGACGCTCGAGGTCGACGAGTTCATCCGCCGCTTCCTGATCCATGTGCTGCCCGACGGGTTCCACCGCATCCGCCACTACGGCCTCTTCGCCAACGCCAACCGGGCCGCCAATATCGCACTGGCCCGCCGGCTCCTTGGCGAACCCGACCCGGCCCCATCGAGCAGCGAGAGTGATGGCGCCACGGGTGCTCACGAAGACGCAGAGCGAAACACTTGTCCTTGCTGCGGCGGGCGTATGATCATCGTCGAGACCTTTGAACCCGGCTGCCAGCCGCAGCTTTGGCCCTTCCCATCAATTGGGCTCGACAGCTCGTGACCAATCCGCCCCTGTCGCCATCCCCTATCACTGCACCGCTCCGACGCCCACATCTCACCGGCGACGCCAACGCGCGGTCAACGGCAATCGTCAACGCCGCCTTCCACCGCCAAAGCGCAGATCACTCGGTGCGACAGCACCGTTTCGGTTGCACCCGCGGTGCTCAAAACCACGGTCGCGGCACTCGCTCAGCCACCGTTCCCGTTCGAAAGTGAAAAATCAGATCAACCACCGGCACCAAATCTCCATAGCCTGACACCACCGCCGGTGCGAACTCCCCCCGCGGTTTCCTCCCTCGAGGCTTTTCGGACGCCTGCCTCCGTGCATCCTCTCGCGCCTGCGCCTGGCAGGCGTCCGAAAACCCTTAACATTTACCGGGCGCCGTTTGCTCCCAAGGTCCCAAAATTGCCGAATTCGCATGGCATGCTCCGACCCCCTTTGGGAGTTCTAAACCAGTGGACGCGGATGCGCGTGGGCTTTTGTTCTATGGCGTGTGGTTGGGCCGAAGAGCTACAATCAGAAAGAGAGTTTAGCTGCAGATTT
>DASSGF010000032.1:0-1061 GCA_035693565.1 Rhizomicrobium sp.
GCTGCGAGCACGGGAACCGGGCCGCCGCGATGAAGAGCCTGCCCAAGGCTTGCCGGCGAAACGGGAAATCAGGTCCTGCGGCAGCGTCGGACATGAGCTCCTGCCCGCGCTGCGCGTGCGTTGCGGACAATCCGGCGGCGCTCCAGGTTCCGGCCTGCCAGGCCTGCGATCCTGCCCCGGCCGAAACACCGGCCTGCCCGCCCGGCATGACGGATATTTTCGCCAACAACATATTGCATCCCCCCGAGACCAAGCCCGCCCTTTAGGCGGCCGATCCTCATCGCGGCGGACGCCGCAGGGACCCGCCGCAGCTTCTACTCATCCAGATATTCCGGAGTATGCCATGAAAAAAGCCATTATCTTTGGCGGCGCGCTGGCGCTTTGCGCCGCCTGGACCCTGGGCAACGCTTCGCCTTCTTATGATGAAGTCAGTTCCAAAGTGAGGCGGATTGCCGCAGAGGCGGGCGCAGACACTGCCGCCCTGAACCAGGGTCTTCCAATCGTAGCGGCCTTAAGGTCCCAAATCGGCATCCGCACAAAGCACAGCGCCGACCTGGTGCTGGCCATCGCCGAGGAAGGGGCGGCCAGCGCGACCTCGAAATGGGTCACTGGCTGTTCCTTGGACAACTGCCCTCACGCCGGAACGCTTAGCGACGCCAGGGCGGATCTAAGCGGCCTGAAGTCGAAAAGCGGCGCTGTCGCAGTACGCGCCGCAAAACTGCACCATGCAGCCGCTTCCGTGCGCAAGGCGCGCAAAGGGTCAGCGGACTTCAGGGTGCCGGCCAATACCGCCTTGCATGGCGTGCGTGAGCAAAGCCAGGAAGACGCCAAGCTGGCCCTAGCCGGAGAACTGGCGGACAGGACGGCGGATCTGCTGGAATCCGGCCGTTAGACGCCAAAAGGCAATCATTCACAACTATCTCGCCGAGGAAATCATGAAAAAGGTCGTGTCTTTCGCCGGCCTGAGCCTCTTAGCCGTGTTTTCGCTTGCCGCAAGCCTGAGGGCCGATGAAACCCTTAAGGACCGTCATGCAGCGGAAGCCAAACGCTATGAGGCTCTG
>DASSGF010000033.1:0-1387 GCA_035693565.1 Rhizomicrobium sp.
AGCGCAGCGCGCGCGATCAACTCGACGGCGAAGCCACCGTCGATTTTCTGCCTCGCGGCGTGGTCTATACGGTGATCTGCGCGCTTGAGCACAAGAGCTAGAGCGGGATGAGGCTAGATTGAATCGTTTGAGGATTCCCAAATCAGATTAGTTCTGATTCAACATGCTGGCTGGGAGGGAGGCCAGCATGGATGGGGCGACCGTATTCGCTTGACCTTCGTGAGCGGGTGGTAAGGGCTGTGGTGAAGGGTGGCTTATCGCGCCATCAGGCCGCAGCCCAATTTGGCGTGGCCATCAGTACGGCTATCAACTGGGTTCGCCGCTTTCGCGAGACTGGCAGCGTCGAACCGGACCAAGTCGGCGGCTATAGGCCGAAGAAGATTGCGGGGCCGCACCGCGATTGGCTGCTGCAACGGTGCCGGAAGGCAGATTTCACCTTGCGCGGGCTGGTGGCGGAACTCGCCGAGCGGGGCCTGAAGGTCGATTACCGCACGGTGTGGGAGTTTGTTCACGCCGAGAAGCTCAGTCATAAAAAAAGACGCTGATAGCCACCGAGCAGGACCGCCCCGACGTTGCTCGCCGCCGTGCACAATGGACCAAGTATCGGCAGCGGATCGATCCCTCCCGCCTGGTGTTCATTGACGAGACCTGGACCAAAACCAACATGGCACCGCTGCGGGGCTGGGCGCCGCGCGGCCAGCGGATCAAAGCCAAGGTGCCACATGGTCATTGGCAGACCATGACCTTCCTGGCCGCATTGCGCCACGATCGCATCACTGCTCCCTGGCTCATCGAGGGGCCGATCAATGGCGAGACCTTCCAACTCTACGTCGAGAAGGTTTTAGTTCCGACCTTGCGGCCCGGCGACATCGTGATCATGGACAATCTTGGCTCGCACAAGGGCAAGGCTGTGCGCCGCGCCATTCGTGCCGCCGGCGCCCGGCTCTTCTACTTGCCGAAATACTCACCCGATCTGAACCCGATCGAACAGTTCTTCGCCAAGTTCAAACATTGGCTGCGCAAGGCCGCAAGGCGAACTACAGAGGCCGTCTACAATGCTATCGGTCCAATCCTCGACACCGTCTCAGCCGCCGAATGTGCAAACTACTTCGTTAACGCCGGCTATGACCAAACCTAGTCTCATCCCGCTTTAGCACCGCCGCCGGTCCTGTCATGGGCCGGGTTCTATATCGGAGGACATGGCGGTTATGCATATAGCAGCCAATCGGAGCTGGGAGCCCAGCCGACACGTCCCCTGGCCGAACCGAGAAGCCTCACATCGTCACTAAATTGCCGGCCGATTAGATTACCGCCGCCAGTGTCGACGCTGACAAAGGCAGAGTTGCCTTTGATGTCCGTGGCGTGGTTGGAAGGACGATCCGTTCAG